>JAGDZJ010000069.1:0-449 GCA_049115955.1 Natronospirillum sp. | reverse complement strand
GGCGTGGTCATGAGAATGTCCGGCGGCTCGTGGCGTTGACGCAGGCGTCGGTTTTGCGGCGTGTCGCCGGTCCGAGTTTCGAGCGTTACAGGCAGACCCATTTCCGCAATCGGCATTTCAAGATTGCGTTTCACATCCACTGCGAGCGCTTTGAGGGGCGATATATAGAGGGTGTGGAGCCCTTTTCCGGCAGCACCGGGCTTATGCGTGCCACGCTCCTCCAGTTCCACAAGAGAGGCTAAGAAGCCACCAAGCGTCTTACCGCCTCCCGTTGGCGCGACAAGCAGAGAGGAGCGTCCTTGGAGACCGAGCTGCATCAACTCAAGCTGATGAGGCCTCGGCTCCCAGCCTCGTCCCCTGAACCAGGCATCAAAAATCGCTGGCAGCCCAGGAGCGCCAGCGGCCAGATCCAAATTCAAGCGATCATCCGCGTCCATAGCCTGAACTAT
>JAGDZJ010000068.1:0-639 GCA_049115955.1 Natronospirillum sp. | reverse complement strand
GTCCATCATGGCGTAGGAGAGGGACTGGGGCTTCGTCATTTGAAGGCGGAGATAAGCGCCCTCCATCTCAAAATCGAATGCTGCCGCGGCGGCCCAAGCCTTCTCTTCTTCTGTCTCGGGGGCGGTGTCCGGCCGGATGCCCCACATGTTGAGGTGGACGGCTTTGCAGCCGCCGCCTTTGTTAGTCCCATGATTATAGGCAAGGGAGCCGGAGACCACAGATCCCCAGTCACCGCCCTGGGCGATATAGGTGTCATAACCGAGCGTCTCGCGCATGAGCTTGTCCCACAGTTCGGCTGTCCGTTTGGGTCCCAGTGGTTTTTTGGGCTTACCTGAAAATCCGTAGCCAGGGAGCGAAGGGATCACCAGAGTAAGACCGTCTTCTGCATCGCCACCATGGTTTTCCGGATGGGCGAGAAGGTCGATCACGTCCAGGAATTCAAAAACGGAGCCGGGCCAGCCATGGGTGAGGATCATGGGCTGTGGCGCGCTGCCTGAGCCTTTCACGTGGTAGAAGTGGATTTCTTGGGTCTCAATGGTTGTCTTGAATTGAGGAAAGGCGTTGAGCTTTGCTTCGGCAGTGCGCCAATCGAATGAGTTCACCCAATAGTCACAGAGCTCCCTCATGTATTCCATATC
>JAGDZJ010000067.1:0-461 GCA_049115955.1 Natronospirillum sp. | reverse complement strand
CTTCCCAACCGTTCGCCATAAAGCGCCAGCGCATCCATGTAGTGAGATCTGACAATCTCCCACCTACCTTCAGCATCAGGTGCTTGCGTCACGTCGCGGTTCGACAATACGTCGTCAATCTGCCGAAGGAGCCATGGTCGGCCATTGGCGCCGCGACCGACCATGACACCATCAGCCCCAGATGCTTTCAGACAGGCTTTTGCGTCTTCCGTAGAGAGGACATCACCATTGGCGATCACAGGGATATCGACAGCCTCGACAACTGGGCGAATTGCCTCCCAGTCCGCCTGCCCTTTGTAAAACTGACACCGTGTACGCCCATGAACTGTCACAAGTTTGATGCCCGCAGCTTCTGCCCGCGAGGCAAGTTCAGCCGCATTGAGGGAATTGTGATCCCATCCAAGACGCATTTTCAGGGTGACTGGAAGCGCTGTTGCTTCAACCGTCGCTTCTATGAGTGT
>JAGDZJ010000066.1:0-971 GCA_049115955.1 Natronospirillum sp. | reverse complement strand
GAAGACCACCCGTTGGTCTTTCCCGCTGAAATCACCGGTGCCGCCGGACAACCCCAGCCGGATCGGGACGGGCAATACAATTTCAACGGCTTTAACCAAACGGACGTGCGCAGCCGTTACCCCGGATTACTGCTCAGACCCTACGCCGGTAAAAAAGCCGGCTGGCATTTTCCGCTGGTCGGTGGCAGTCGGGTTTTGATCACCTTTTTAAACGGTGACCCCAACCACCCGTTGATCCTAGGTGTATTACCCCACAGCAACGCACCCGGCCCCGTTACCCAAGCCAACGCCCGGCAACATCGTATGGTGACCCCTGCACAGAACGAACTGACCTTGGATGACGACCCGAAAGCCCCGTGCATTCGCTTGCAAAGTCTCAGCAGTGACTTGCATCTGGAGCTCAATGCCCAAGAAGGTGAACCCTTTCTGCGCATGGCCGCTCATCACGGCGCCATCAGCTTAAACGCTGCGGTGGACCTGTATATCAAAGCCACCCAAAACACCCGGCAGAAAATCAAAGAAGACCGCACAGTTCAGGTTAAAAACAACCACCGGACCCAAACGGAAGCACACATCCATTGGCAGTCCGGCCAACACATCAGCCTGCACGCCAAGCAAACCGTCAGCCAGACCGCCGGAGACACCCTGCAACTGCAAAGCGGCCAGGACATCCAACTCACAGCACAAAAGAACCTGACCGTTAAAACCCAAAACGGCCACCATATTAAAGTGCCTCTGGGTAGTTTGATCAAAAAAGTGAACGGTGATATCACCATAGAAGGCCAAGGCAAGGGTGACGTGGTGTTCGGCAATGACACCGCCGGAATCAAGATCGACAAGCAGGGCAAGATCAAGCTGTATGGCAAAACCATTAATTTGAACGGCAGCAATGTGACGCTTAATGGCAGCATCGACTACGACCCGGCGGGCAGCAACCAGCCAGAAACGGCAACGAGGCCGGAAGTGTTTGA
>JAGDZJ010000065.1:0-2848 GCA_049115955.1 Natronospirillum sp. | reverse complement strand
TTAATGCACCTACATTAACTACGGTTTCAATTGCAAGTAGTCAGACTGCCTCTGAGACATTTGCAGATGCAAGTCATGCCTCAGATGGTAATACAGTAACCATAGACATTACCTCTTCAGATGTTTTGAGTGCCTTGCCAACCGTTGGTATCAAAAGTGGAGGTTTTGATGTTCAGGGATCGGTAACTGTAGCCCACGATAACCCTGGAGCACCAGATTTCCAGAACTTTAATGTAACCTATGCAGTAGATGGTACAGGCACCACAGCCGGAACCGACAAAGATGGAGATGGCACCATTACCTTTACCATAGACTTTGTAGATGATGCAGGTATTTCAGGAACCCAGATAACGGCAACCACAGATGTTACTTCTGTAGAGGTAGACGCTAGTGAACCTACACTCACTACTGTTTCATTAGCGAGTAGTCAGACAGCATCAGAAACATTTGTAAACGCCAGTCATGGTACTACAGGTAATACAATTACACTGTCCTTTACCGCAGATGATGACTTGAGTGCCAATCCCACTGTAGGGTTGTCTATTGGTGGTACTGCGGTCACTGCTACAGTGAATACCGGCTCAGCCCCTAATTATACAGCTACCTATACCTTATTAGGTACAGAGAATAATGGAGCCATCACCTTCACGATTGATTTTACAGATGATGCCGGTAATGCCGGAACTCAAGTGACGGCAACCACGGATGCTAGTTCAGTAGAAGCAGATTTTATTGCCCCCACTTTATCATCTGTAACCCTAGCCAGTAGTCAGACCGCATCTGAAGATTTTGCAGATGCCAACCATGCTACTACGGGCAATTTGATTACCCTTTCCTTTACAGCAGATGATGATCTGAGTGCTAACCCAACGGTCAACATGTCCATAGGAGGTACTGGTGTTACCCCTACAGTGAATGCAGGTTCGGCTCCTAACTATACCGCTACTTATACCTTACTGGGTACGGAGAATGAGGGTGCGATAACCTTCACAATTGATTTTGTAGATGATGCAGGCAATTCTGGAACTCAGGTGACGGCAACTACGAATGCAAGCTCGATAGAAGCAGACTTTAATGCACCTACATTAACTACGGTGACTTTATCAACCAATAACAGTACTGACAATCAACATGGCACAACCGGTGATGTAGTCACCTTGAGTTTTACTTCGACTGATGTACTCAGTGCTAACCCAACAGTGGGTATGTCCATTGGTGGTACGGGTGTCACCGCAACGGTAAACGATCTTGGAAGTAATAACTACAGTGCGACTTATACTTTGTTAGGCACAGAGAATGAGGGTGCAGTTACCTTTACGATAGACTTTGTAGATGATGCGGGTATTTCCGGTACACAGGTTACCACCACAACCGATGCAAGCAGTGTAGAGGCCGACTTCAATGCGCCAACTTTATCAACGGTTACTTTGATAACTGATAATGGAACAGATAATCAAAGAGCTAAAGACGGTAATACGGTACTACTGGACCTTGCCTCATCAGATGTATTAAGCGCATTGCCAACAGTTGCGATAAAGAGTGGCGGAACCGATGTTCAAGGGCCGATAACAGTTGCTCATGACAACCCTGGAGCCCCGGATTTCCAGAACTTCAACGTGACTTACGCTGTAGATGGTGTGGGCTCTACCCCAGGAACCGACAAGGATGCAGACGGTGCAGTTACCTTTACAGTTGATTTTGTAGACGATGCGGGTATTTCCGGTACTCAGGTTACGGCCACCACCAATGCTAGTACGGTAACTGTTGATGCATCAGCTCCAACGGTAACGGGCGTAAGTTCATCAACAGCTGATGGCAGCTTTATTGCAGGAAATGTAATTGCAGTCACGGTCACTTTCAGTGAGTCGGTAACGGTTACTGGCACACCACAACTTACCTTGGAAACTGGTACTACCGACAGAACGGTGAACTACACTTCAGGCTCACCAGGTACTACGCTGACCTTTAACTACACGGTACAGGCAGGTGATGTAAGTGCTGATCTGGATTATGAGACCAATAACTCTTTGGCACTAAACTCAGGAACTATTACTGATGGGGCAGGCAATGCAGCTACATTAACCCTACCGTCCCCGGCAGCGCCCAATTCATTGGGTGCCAACAAGGCGTTGGTGATTGATACCTCCAACCCGACCATCAGTTCCACCTCTCCATTAGATAACGCTACTGATGTAGGCATTACAGGAGATATTACGATCACTTTCAATGAAGACATTGCTTTCGGAACAGGCAATATTACGCTGGTTGATATTACCGGTGCTGGTACCAATACCATTGTCATTGATGCAGCCATCCCGGGATCGCAGGCTTCTATCAGTGGGGCTGTACTCACAATAAACCCTACAGCAAACCTGGAATTGAATAACAATTATTCAGTTCAGATTGCTGCCACGGCTATTGATGATACGGCTGGCAATAGTTTTGCGGGCATTACTGATAATACAACTTTGAATTTTACCACAATCAATACTTCGGTAGCCTTTAGTAGTACCACATCCAGTGCAGCAGAGTCTACTTCGAGTGCCAATCTTGCGGTAAGCTTGAATTCGGCCAGTGGGGCGACAGTTACGGTTAACTATGCCGTAGTAGGTACAGCCACTGGTGGAGGTACAGACTATACACTTGCCGATGGTACACTGACCTTTAATCCTGGAGATGTCACTAAGAACATCACGATCGCCAGTATTATCGATGATGCCCTTGATGAGAATGATGAGACAGTGATAGTGACCCTATCCAACCCGACCAATGCTGGCTTGGGCACCAATACACAACATACTTATACGATCAACGATAATGATGCTACGCCAACGGTATCCTTCAATAC
>JAGDZJ010000064.1:0-2846 GCA_049115955.1 Natronospirillum sp. | reverse complement strand
ATCGTGGGGGTTTTTAGATGCTCCCAACAGGCTAAGCAATATCAACATCAACTGCTTTAAATTTATCTTTCCCATCCAAAAATATTCAGAAACCCTCATTCGACTTCTGAAAAAACCAACGGCAACAAAAAGCACCATCAATATCAACGGGGTCCAAAGACATAAATAGGTCGCCCAATGCACTGACACGCCAGCATCTATCAACTTCGGATAAACGCCATAAAATAGAGCAAAAATAACGAAACCAGGAATACAAAAAAACAACAATGAATGCATCAGGCCCATCGGTTTCATGTTTTCTACCTTCTTTTAGTCCGGATTTACGGCTCAGGCATCCAAATGCAGTTCCATGAAGACACTGTATGGATCTTCCTTATACGACCCGAAAGGCCCGCAAAAGGTAAAACCGTGTTTTAAATACAGTGCTCTGGCGGGTTCAAAAAACGGCATGGAACCCGTCTCAAGGGCTAACAAGCGGTATTGCCTATTTTTCGCTTCCTGCACAACATGGCTGACCAGCTTTGAGCCAATACCCTTGCCTCTTACCTCGGCGCCCACCCGCATAGACTTCACTTCGCCATGATTCGCGCCCAGCTCCTTAAGCGCAGCACAACCCACCAGTTGATCACCGTCGTACAGGCTCCAAAAGGTGATGTCAGGCGCCCGCAAGCCCTCTAAATCCAGTGCATGCTTGCTTTCCGGTGGCGAAACAGACCTCATATCATCGATATGCTGCTGTAGGAATTCAGCGATGTCCTCGCCTTCAAGGTTGTCGATTCGTATGTCCATCAGTCATTTCCTTCTTAAAAAAGATCGTTAGATGCCATTCAGTATAGAGAATCCTTCAACCGACCAGGAAGCTCCTGATCGTATTTGACTCCATCAATTTCAGACCGACTCAGTGCCTCAAGAATCGCTCCCGTGCTGGGTAGGCTCTTACGATCTACTTGTTGGCTAGAGTCCCACAGTCCCGACCTTAAAACGGCGCGAGCGCACTGAAAATAAACCGATTCAACATGCACAACAATCACAGATTTCGGTAATTTCTCATCAACCGCAAAGCGACCAAGTAGCTCAGGGTTGGTGGTGATATGTGCACGCCCGATGACGCGGAGTGTTTCCCCGACGCCGGGTATGAGAAAAATCAGTGCTACCCGAGGGTCGGTAACGATATTACGTAATGTGTCGATGCGGTTATTGCCGCGTCGGTCTGGTATCAGCAGGGTTTTGTCGTCTTTTACTTCGACAAAACCTGGCTGATCGCCCCTAGGCGACGCATCCAACCCGCCTGGGCCACTCGACGCCAGCACCATAAAGGGCGATGCTGCAATGAAAGCCCGATAATGCGGATGGATGTAATCGACTTCCTTACGCAGTGAAGCAACTCCGGGAGTACCGTAGAGCGCTTCTAGCGCTGCCAAATCTGTTACGTGAAATGGGTCTTCATTCATCGCGTTCATCTGAGTATCCCCTACTCGACAGGCTCAGCCCAAACAGCGTACTCGTTTCCGCTCGGGTCAGAAAAATGGAACCGACGGCCGCCTGGAAAGGAAAATATGTCTTGAACGATCTGCCCGCCTGACGCTTTGACTTTCTCTACCGTTGCTTCCAATTCAGCGCTGAACAGCACCACCAATACACTGCCGTTCTTGGTGGACACCACTTGATCAGATTTGAAGAAGCCGCCATCAATGCCCGCGTTTTCAATTGCCGCATAGTCTGGGCCGTAGTCCACGAACGACCACCCAAACGCTGCAGCAAAGAACGCCTTTGTCGCTGCAAGATTCCGTGCTGGGATCTCAATGTAATTTATCTTGCCCGTTTCCTTCATGGTTTCCTCCGCTATTGCTTTGGCACCGCTATTGAACCTCGAATTGTCGGTTCCATAGCAATCAAGGTTTCTGACGCCATCACTTTTTCGTCCAACAAAATGCGCACGGCTTCTCTCCCCATAGCTTCATGAGGCAGCCCTATCGTGGTCAAGCCAGGGCGCAGGTAGGTGGAAATTTCATCGTTGTCGAATGAAACGATAGACACATCTTTCGGCACTTGTAAGTCTGACTCGGCCAAGGCTTGATAAGCACCAAATGCCAGACGGTCATTCATACAGATCAATGCCTTAGGGTGGCCTTTCTTCAAGTATTTCTTAACCAGCTTATATCCATTATCAGGCTCCCAGTTCCAAGAACTGAGCTCATCTTCGAACTCAAGACCACGACTCGCCATTTCAGAGCGTATGCCATTAAGCCGGCTCTGGATGGTACTCGAACGGAACAGACCTTCTTCTACGTCGGCGTTATGACCCACCAAAACAAGGCCCTGATGCAAATTGGCCTCCGCAAGCAGTGAGACAGCTTGACGCCCTCCATGGTATTCATCGGGCAAAACCGCAATAGGACATTGCCTATTGGTGCCGTTCAACATAACCATTCTTACGCTGCTCGTTACTGAGGGAAGAAACACCTCACGCGAACGCACAAATGCGAAGATGATTCCGTCAACTTGTCTATCGACCGCGGCATCTATTGCCCGAGTCTCTAACGCTGGCTCACCATGCGTTTCGAACATCATCATGACGTGCCCGGCTTCTTCCGATGCTGCCAACGCACCTCTTATTAAGCCATTGCCATATCGAGTGGTCGCAATGTGATCTGAAATAAACGCCAACGTACGCGTCTTGTCCGTGCGCAGTGCACGAGCGGACATGTTTGGGCGATATCCCAATGCTGCTGCGGCCTCATGAACCCGCGCATGTGCTTCAGGTGAAAGACGGGTATCCGGCCGCCCCGTTAAAATCATCGACGCTGCCGACGTTGATAAACCAGCCAGACGAGCGACATCTGCGA
>JAGDZJ010000063.1:0-657 GCA_049115955.1 Natronospirillum sp. | reverse complement strand
GATCTTTGTAACCAAAGTAGGACTTACCGTGCTTCTTGGTCCAGTGCGCATCTTTGTTGCGCTGACGCTTCTGAGCCGGGGACAGCACGCTGCCACTAGGGCCGCTGTCATGGTCGTCATCGTCCCGCTTCTTACGAACCGGCGCTTCCACGATGGTGGCGTCGATGATCTGACCGCCTCTGGGGAGGTAGCCAGCTTTCTCGATCTGCAGCATCAGGTCTTCGAACAAAGGTTTGATGAGTTTGGCTTCAACAAGACGTTCCTCATACACCCAGACGGTGTTGGTGTCGGGTACGGAATCCTCCAGTTGCAGGCCGAGAAAGCGACGAAAGGACAACCGGTCTAACACTTGATATTCGGCTTGTTTGAGGGACAGATCGTAGTAATGGCGCAGGAAGATCATCTTGAACATCAGCACCACGTCCAACGGCGGACGCCCGCCTTTTTGCTTGTCGTACTGGGGTCGTATCGATTCCAGTGTCAGCCGAAAGCCCTCCCAGTTTACGATCTCATCGATCTTGAGCAGAGGATCGTTCAATTTATCGAGTTTGGACAGCACACGGTCTTGGTCGAAAAAGCTGGGTTGCATGTTTATCGCTTCGGGCTGAAAAGGATGGCCGAGATTTTACCAGATCGTGGGGGTTTTTAGATGCTCCC
>JAGDZJ010000062.1:0-1134 GCA_049115955.1 Natronospirillum sp. | reverse complement strand
CCCTATAGGTCAAGCTAGTTGTCACCTCCATTTGATGAGAAGACAACATGAAACATCACCCCCCTGAGCGGCGAGAAGCCATCCTGAAACAAATGGCGCCGCCACACAACATGACCGTCCCTGAATTGGCTCAACAAGAAGGCATTTCGCCCGCAACGTTGTACCATTGGCGTAAGCTAGCCAGAGAGAAGGGCCATATTTTGCCATCACGTTCTGCCCGTCCAGATCAGTGGACCAGCCAAGAAAAGTTTCGCGTCGTGCTTGAGACCGCGCCCATGTCGGAGGCCGAACTCAGCGCGTATTGCCGGGAGAAAAGCCTGTACCCTGAACAAGTGGAGCAGTGGCGTGAAGCCTGCTTGTCGGCCAACGCCGATGCCGCAGAGCGTGAACGGCACACCCATCAGGCGAGTAAGAAAGAGCGCCAGCGTGTGAAACAGCTTGAGAAAGAGTTAAAACGCAAAGAAAAAGCATTGGCCGAAACCGCTGCCTTATTGGTGCTGTCAAAAAAAGCCGAGGCGATCTGGGGAACCCAAAACGAGGACGAATGACGAGCCTCTCAGATCGCCGTACCGCAGTGGCTTTGATCCAAGAGGCGCATAGCCACGGTGCTCGACTAAAACCCGCGTGCGGGCTGCTTGGTCTGACGTTGCGCACGTATCAACGCTGGGTTCAAACCGGCGGCATTGTGGCGGATAAGCGGCCAATGGCGGTGCGCCCTGAACCGCATAACAAACTCTCGAAAGAAGAGCGGCAAGCGATTTTGGCAGTGTGCAATAGCGAGCCCTACCGCAGTGCCGCACCTGCATTCATCGTCGCTGACTTGGCGGATCAAGGGCAGTACCTGGGTTCGGAATCCACCCTGTATCGTGTCTTAAGAGCGCATGGGCAAATGAATAAGCGAGGTCGAGAGCAGGCCCCGCAACCAAAGAAGGCGGCCACCACGCACACAGCCACGGCCCCTAATCAACTATGGTGTTGGGACATCACGTGGTTGCCGGGCCCAGTACGCGGCTCTTGGTTCTACCTGTACCTCATCATGGACGTGTTCAGCCGCAAAATTGTGGGGTATGAAGTGCATGACGCTGAAACTGGCGAACACGCCGCCGACTTGATCGAGAAAACGTTTTGGCGTGA
>JAGDZJ010000061.1:0-7758 GCA_049115955.1 Natronospirillum sp. | reverse complement strand
GGAAGAGCGCAGCGTCATCCGCCGACGTCGACGCAAACATCTGCCGAAGAAGATTTATGTTGACCGTATGATCAACTTTTGGGAGTCTTTACCTTGATACTTATCATCCCGACGTTATTGGCTCTTGAGGTGTTATGAAACAAAAACCTGCCATTGTGAAGCAGCTGGTTGGCCCGTTAGAGGTAGCACGAGCCGCGATGCAACAGGCCTATGTGCCGTACTCCGATTTTTCTGTCGGTGCGGTGATCGTCAGCGCTTCGGGGCGCATGTACTCAGGCTGTAATGTCGAGAACGCGGCTTATCCTGAGGGAACCTGTGCCGAGGCCGGAGCAATCGCTGCGATGGTGTTGGCTGGAGAGCGAGAGATCTCAGAGGTCTACGTGATGGGAGAAGGCGATGCCTTGGTTACTCCCTGTGGTGGTTGTCGACAGAAGATCCGTGAGTTCGCGGCACCCGGCACACCCATTCATATCTGTAGCCCGGAAGCCATTCGCGCCACATTGACGTTGGATGAATTATTACCGCATTCATTCGGCCCCGGCCATCTGGAAAGCCGCTAAAATAGACTAGGAACGATAATGAAATTTAAGGTGAAGCTATGAAAGCGTATCATCGTGCTGCTGCGTATTTGCGAGATAGACTGGACGGGCGTGTACCGCGCATTGCTATTACCTTAGGCAGTGGCCTCGGGGCCTTGGCGGACGACATTCAAGACGCCATCGTGGTGCCCTATACAGATATTCCAGGATTTCCGGTGTCTACGGTTCATGGGCACAAGGGCCAATTAGTGTTCGGCACGCTGGGAGGCCAATTCGTGGCCTGCATGCAGGGGCGGTTTCACCTCTATGAAGGCCACGAGCCGACTGCGTTGCAAATCCCTATTCGGGCATTGCGCTTGATCGGTTGCGAATTGTTAGTATTGACCAATGCCGCGGGCAGCATTCACGAAGCCATGGGCCCTGGCAGCCTGATGCTGATTGAAGACCACATCAACTTCTCTGGTGTTAATCCCTTGGTGGGCGGTAACGACGACGAAATAGGGCCGCGCTTCCCGGACTTAACCGAGGCGTATAACAAGCACCAAGGTGTGGTTATGCAAACGGCGGCAGGCGAGCTAGGGATTGAGCTGTTCAGCGGTACTTATTTGTGGACCATTGGACCGAGTTTTGAAACGCCGGCAGAAATTCGCTTGTATCGTCAATGGGGGGCAGACGCTGTGGGTATGAGTACGGTGCCGGAAACCATTATTGCGCGGCACTGCGGCATGGAAGTGGTGGCGGTATCGTCAATCACGAACCTCTGTGCAGGCATGACCGGCAATGCGCTGAGCCATGAAGAGACCCTGCGCGAAGGCGCCAAAGCAGCCCAGAAAATGAGCCAGCTGATCGTGCGTTGGCTGGAGGCGCAATAAGATGACACAGAATTTTGAAGACATTAAAAAACGTCAAGCGGCGGCACGCAAAGCCTTGAGTCTTCTCGACCTCACGAGCTTGAACGACAACGACTCCGAGCAAAGCATTGCCGAACTGTGCGCGCAGACTGTGCATAAAGACGCCGATGGCCGCGAGCTGTCGGTAGCGGCGATCTGTATTTATCCGCGTTTTATTCCGTTCGCGCGCGCCGAATTGCGGCGGCTGGGCCGCCCGCAGGTACGTATTGCCACGGTCAGTAACTTTCCGCACGGGCGTGCCGACCTCAGCGCTGCGGTTGCTGAAACTGCGGCCTGTGTGGCCTACGGTGCCGACGAAGTGGATGTAGTGTTTCCGTACCAAGCATATTTGGCGGGTAATAAGCAGATTGGCCATGACTTGGTCTCGGCGTGCAAAGCCGAATGCGGTACGAGGGTGAAACTTAAAGTGATTTTGGAGACTGGCGAGCTGAAAGACAGCCTAGCCATTATGCAGGCCAGTGAAATCGCTATGGCGGCTGGTGCCGATTTCATCAAAACTTCGACCGGCAAAGTACCTGTGAATGCGACACCCGAAGCGGCACGCGTTATGTTGCAGGCCATTGCAGGCCAGCCTCGCCCGGTGGGTTTCAAACCGGCGGGTGGTGTGAAGGTGTTAGATGATGCGGTGGTGTACATGAACTTGGTGGAAGAGATTGTGGGCTCGGAGCGGTTAATTCCCGAGTACTTCCGCTTCGGAACCAGTTCTTTGTTGCGCGCTTTATTGGATGAATTAAACATTTCGACCGATCAGGTCACCTCTGGAGCTTACTGATGTTGCCGCAGGAAATTATTCGCGCCAAGCGCGATGGTAAGGCGTTGTCGAAACAACAGATCGACTTCTTCGTGCAAGGGATCACCTCCGGTACGGTTACCGAAGGTCAGATTGCCGCGTTTGCGATGGCCGTGTTCTTTAATGGTATGAATATGGATGAGCGCGTGGCGTTGACACAAGCCATGCAGCATTCCGGGTCGGTCTTGCAGTGGGATGATTTGAAGTTACCCGGGCCGGTGGTCGATAAGCATTCAACCGGTGGCGTGGGCGACATGGTGAGCTTAATGCTCGGCCCTATGGTGGCTGCTTGTGGCGGTTATGTTCCCATGATTTCTGGCCGTGGCCTAGGCCACACTGGTGGCACGTTGGACAAGTTTGAGAGTATTCCCGGTTACAACAGTGCGCCCAGCCTAAGCACCTTACGCCGAGTGGTGAAAGATGTGGGTGTGGCGATCATCGGTCAGACCGGTGATTTGGCCCCCGCAGATAAGCGCTTTTACGCCACGCGTGATGTGACGGCGACAGTAGAATCCATTCCGTTGATTACGGCGTCGATCCTGGCGAAGAAACTGGCCGCCGGTCTGCAAGCGCTGTCGATGGATGTTAAGTGTGGTAACGGCGCCTTTATGTCCGACCTCGCGCAAGCAACCGAGCTGGCCGAAAGTATTGTGACCGTGGCCAATGAGGCGGGTGTGCGCACGTCAGCGTTGATCACCGACATGAATCAGGTATTGGGTTCAACGGCCGGTAACGCGGTTGAAATGTTAGAAGCGGTAGACTATCTGACCGGTAAGCATCGTAATGAACGCTTGCATGAAGTCACCATGGGTCTGTGCGCCCAGATGTTGATGCTCAGTGGGCTGGCTGATAACGAGCAAGCTGCTCAGCAAGCGCTCAATAAGGCTTTAGACAGCGGTGCTGCGGCGGAAAAATTTGCTCAGATGGTGACCGGTTTAGGCGGGCCAGCAGACTTTATGGAGCAGCCGACGAAATATTTACCTCAGGCGCCGGTCGTGGTCCCTGTATTCGCGCGCGAGGCAGGCGTAGTATCTGCCATGCAAACGCGCGACGTGGGTTTGGCAGTAGTGGGTCTGGGCGGTGGTCGTACGCGCGCGGAAGACCGTATTGATCATGCCGTAGGCTTGAGTGAGTTGGTTCGTTTGGGCGATGCAGTCAATGCGGACCGGCCATTAGCCATGATTCATGCGCGTTCGGACGCTGAGGCAGCAGAAGCCAAGGCGCTGTTATTGAACAGTATTACTGTGAGTAACGATGTCGCAACGGCAGATCCAGTGATCTATCGTTGTATCGAAGCGACGTCGTATTCGAGTTAAGTCGCAATTAAGAGGTGTGTGATGGGTCGTGCAATCATCTTGATGATGGATTCCTTCGGCGTTGGCCATACCGCCGATGCGGAGAAATTTGGTGATGTGGGGGCAAATACCCTCGGCAGTATCGCGCGTGTGTGCGCTGCCGGTGGCGCGGATAAGGGTCGGTCAGGGGCGTTAAACGTGCCCAACCTTGAACGCAAAGGGCTGGGCTTGTTAGCAGAAGACAGCGCTGGACAGCGCCCTGCGGGATTGAACTACAACGGCCCGGTCGATGCACTCTACGGTTACGCACGTGAACTGAGTAGCGGTAAAGACACGCCAAGCGGGCACTGGGAAATGGCCGGCGTGCCGGTGTTGTTTGACTGGGATTATTTCACTGCACCAGAGAAAAGTTTTCCCGAAGAATTTATCAAAGAGCTGGTTAAGCGCACAGGTATTCCGGGTGTGCTGGGTGAGTGCCATGCCTCAGGTACCGAGATATTGGTGAAGCTAGGCGAAGAACATATTCGCACTGGCAAGCCTATTGTCTATACCTCGGCCGACAGCGTGTTCCAGATTGCGGCGCACGAAGAGCACTTCGGATTGCAACGCTTGTTGGATGTTTGTCAGACGGCGCGCGAGCTTTTAGACGAGCGTTATATGAACGTCGGTCGCGTGATTGCCCGGCCGTTTTTGGGTGATACGCCTGAGACGTTCAAGCGCACGGGCAATCGACGTGATTTGGCGGTCATGCCACCCGCGAAAACCGTCTTAAAGCTTTTGCAGGAAGAGGGCGGTGAAGTCATTTCCATTGGTAAAATTGCCGATATATACGCCCACGATGGCATCACGCAGGCGATTAAAGCGACGGGCAACGAAGCTTTGTTCGAAGCAACGTTAGACGCCGTTCGCACGGCGCCGGACCGCTCGATCATCTTTCCCAATTTTGTCGATTTTGACAGCTATTACGGGCATCGTCGTGACGTTGTGGGCTATGCGACCGCCTTGGAACAGTTCGATGCGATGCTGCCGCGTTTGGAAGCGGAGCTGAAACCCGGTGACCGAGTCTTTATTACCGCCGATCACGGGTGCGACCCGACGTGGCCGGGTACGGACCATACGCGCGAACACGTTCCTGTGATCTGCTTTGGGCCCGGTTTGGAAGGCGGAAACATCGGGGAGCGTTTGACCTTTGCGGATATTGGTCAGAGCATTGCGCGGCATTTGAATCTCGCGCCCTTGGCGTACGGTGATTCGTTTTTGTAGAAAGTTGGCATTCTGATGAAACAAAAGCGCGGCGGATTACGCTGCGCTTTTCCGCCCTATAAATAAAGGTTCTAAACGCCGAAACCCTCACGCGTGAAATTACGATTTCCCTGCTGCGTCACCAACACATTGTCTTCAATGCGAATACCGCCGTACGGCATTAATGTCTCAATGCGTGCCATATCACAGCCATGCTGGTCGATGGTATCTGTCATTTGTTTTAACAGCATCGGAATAAAGTACAACCCCGGCTCTATGGTGATTACCATGCCTACGTCCAGCGTGCGTGTCAGGCGCAGAAACGGCGCTTCGGCGGTCGGTTTTTGCAGCGTGCCTGTGGCGTCGATTTGGTGACCGCCTGCGTCATGCACTTGCAAACCCAGCAAATGACCTAAGCCATGTGGGAAGAATACCTGTGGAATACGCTTCGCCATTTGCTCGTCGACTGACAAAGAGCAGAGTTTATGGCGCGCTAAAATGGCAGCAATACCTCGTAAGGTCTCGTCGTGCAACGCAGGGAAGGCGACGCCCGGTATGGCTTTGCTGGTGATTTCCAGTTGCAGAGTGTTGACGTCAGCCAGCAAGTCCGCGAACAACCCTTCGTCTCGGGTATAGGTGCGCGTAATGTCGCTGGCATAGCCATTGGATTGCGCGCCGGCATCAATCAATAACGTACGATTGTTCTCTGCTTGTCTGGCGAGCTTATTTTCATAGTGCAGAATAGCCGCTGATTCGTTTAAACCCACGATGCCGGGATACGGTTCGTCTATTTCACGTTGGCCACTCGCGGCTAAAAAAGCACGATAGATATCCAATTCAGACAGGCCGTCTAAGAACGCCTGCTCGGCGGCGCGGTGGCCCTGTACTGCACGTTCGGTGGCCTCAACCATCCAATCGATTTCATGCTGTGTTTTATAAGCGCGGTCGTATTCCAGTGCACGCTTCAGCCCAGTGGGGTTCACCGTGATGGTTTTGCTTTCAGTATCCAGTGCCGGATGCACGGCACCTATCCACGCAACATTACCTGTCAGTTCGGGTAGCCAGTCTTTTAACTGGGTAGCGCCGTCGATGCGCCAGTGGCGTGTCCACTCCCCAGAGGGTTCAGATGGTGTGATGTGCCAGAAGTCTTGTTTGGCAGGCCAGATCAAACGAGGCTTTTCTGTGGCACTGATGACTAAAAAGGTATCCGGAGCAGGGCGATAGGGCAGCCACTGTTGCACAAACGGATAGGGGTGGTACGGGTGAGCGTGGTCGTCTTCAAAATAATAGGTCTGGCTGCCAGAGCTGAGTACCACCGAGTCAAAGCCAGTGGCGGCCAATGCGGTTTGGTAGCGTTTGGTAAGAGTAGCGAGGTGTTCGGCGTAATGTTGCATTGAAACCTATCCGTATGGGTTGATGAAGCCTGACCGTTGCCCAAACTAAATGGGCTGAGGGACGGTCAGGTTTCTTTTACCGACGAAGATCTAACGACGCAGGGTCTTCAGTTCGTCGGCGATCAAGAACGCCAGCTCCAACGCTTGGTCGGCATTCAGCCGTGGATCACAGTGCGTATGGTAGCGGCTGGCAAGGTCGCTTTCGGTGATATCGAAAGCACCACCGGTACATTCTGTCACGTTCCGGCCGGTCATTTCAAAGTGTACACCCCCTGCATAGGTACCTTCGGCGTGGTGTATCTGGAAGAATTGCTTTACTTCCGACAGTACGTCTTCGGCCCGACGGGTTTTGTAACCGTTGCTGGCTTTGATGGTGTTACCGTGCATGGGGTCGGATGACCACACGACGTTGAAGCCTTCTTTCTGCACCAAGCGCAGCAGGCGTGGGAGCTGCCCGGCTATCTGGCTGGCGCCCATGCGCACGATGAGGTTCAAACGACCCGGTTCGTTGCGTGGGTTCAGTATCTGAACCAGTTTGATCAGGTCTTCGTCGCTGGTGGTGGGGCCGACTTTTAGGCCAATAGGGTTGTGAATGCCTCGCGCGAATTCAACGTGGGCGCCGTCTGGCTGGCGTGTACGGTCGCCAATCCACAGCATGTGGGCGGAGGTGTCGTACCAGTTGCCGCTCAGTGAGTCTTGGCGGGTGAAGGCTTCTTCGTAGGGCAACAAGAGGCTTTCGTGCGAGGTATAAAATGATGTCTCGCGGATTTGCGGTGTGTTGTCCGGGCTAATCCCACAGGCGCTCATGAACGATAGGGTGTCGTCGATGCGATTGGCGAGTGATTGGTAGCGTTCGGAGTTCGGCGTTTTGTCGACGAAGCCGAGGTTCCATTGGTGCACTTGGTGCAAGTCGGCAAGGCCGCCTTGGGCGAAGGCGCGCAGTAGGTTGACGGTGGCGACTGACTGTTCGTACGCTTTGTACATGCGTTCCGGGTCGGGCGTGCGTTCTTCGGCGTTGAAGCCGATGCCGTTAATAATGTCACCACGGTAGGACGGTAAGCTGACGCCGTCGATGGTTTCCATGTCGCCGGAGCGTGGTTTGGCGAACTGTCCGCCCATGCGGCCGATTTTGACGACTTTCTTTTGGCCACCAAAGGTGAGTACTACGGCCATTTGCAGTAGCACTTTGAAGGTGTCGCGAATATTATCGGCGCGAAACTCTTGGAAGCTTTCGGCGCAGTCGCCGCCTTGCAGTAGGAAGGCGCGGCCTTGGGCGACTTCGGAAAGGTCTGCACGCAGTTGCCGGGCTTCGCCAGCAAATACCATAGGTGGGCGGGTGCGCAGGCGTTCTTCCACGGCTGCTAGGGCAGCGGCATCCGGGTACGTCGGCATCTGCTTAACCGGTTTCTCTCTCCAACTACTCGGGGTCCAACTGGTCATTCTTGCTCCTTGATACTTTCGTTTTGCGCGACACGTGAGGTCGCTGCTTAATCGATTGGTGGCGTATTCTGTGAGGCCTCTTAGGGGTGTCCTCTACGGGGACGCCGTAAACCCATCCATGGGGGCTCGGATGCGACCGTCCAGGTC
>JAGDZJ010000060.1:0-4221 GCA_049115955.1 Natronospirillum sp. | reverse complement strand
CGGCAACGAGGCCGGAAGTGTTTGAGTTCGCTCTGTTTGAAAAACTGGTTTCAGAGGACGCCGTCCTACACCTGAATCCCCAGTTTCTCAGAGCATCGGACTGACACTAACCACAAGGAATTCAGGAGCAACCCATGCACGTTAGATACCCCATTCATACAACGGCCAATGAACGCAGTGACGCAGCCTTACTGGAGTTGTTGAACAAGATTCGTGTAGAACCGACCGGCCATTACCTACTGAGTGAAGGCGGCAGTTGGCACGGCGGTATTCACATCACCGAAAAAAGCCACCCCAACCATGCATTTGAGCCGGTACGGGCATTGGCCGATGGCGAACTGGTGGCCTACCGCATCACCGAAGACTACCTGCAAAGTACCTTTCAGGATAAAACACTGCACTACAGCAACAGCTTTTGCCTGCTTCGTCATCAATGCCCGATGCCAGACAGTGAGAACAGCTTCACCTTTTACAGCCTCTACATGCACCTGCGTCCGCTGAGTTACCAGCCGGGGCCGCTATACCGAGTTAAGAAAAACCGCAACACCCGCAGTGTCGCCAACCCAGCAGACCATTCCGGTAATCCTGATGCACTGCCTGCAGGATCTTTGATTGAATGCCTGACTGAACCCGCAGAACAACATCCGCTGGGTGAGAGTGAATACCTGTTCATCAAGGCACGAACCTACAACCCGGATAACGGTGATGTAAGTGACCCGTTCTGGATTGCCCTGCACGAAAAGAATAAACCCGCTTTTTACACCGAGGGTTTTGAAGCCCAGAGCAGCATTCCCCGCTGGTACCCCCAGCCGAGAATTACGCCACCCAAAGGTGACGACCTCGAACGCTTCCAATTAACTGGCGGTAGAAATATCCGTTGGACAGCACCGCCTTACGCGAGCAGGACTGCTGATGCTACGCTGCCTGCAGGGACTGAGCTATTGTTGCTCAACGACTCTGAAGTCACAGCACAACTGGGAGATGACAAGACTCAATACACCTTCAAGCGTTACCGCATCCTGACCGGCGAGCATAAAAACAAAGAAGGCTGGATGGCCTTTGATGAACGCTACTTCCAGCAAATAACAAGCTCAACTATTCCGCTACCAGCGGCCGAAGAACAGCCCGAGATCCGCACCGACCAATTGGTGATACTGGATAACCCAATATCCATCCGTGCCGGAGATGCCTTGGGGTATCTGGGATTACATGAACGCCTATGCCGGAAAGGTGATGGCAGCACTGAACACTGCCACCAGATTCACTTGGAAACCTTCGCCGCAGAACCACCGCCACAAGCCCTGTTCAATACGGAACACTGGCGCTGGATGAAAGACGGCGAGATCACCGACCACCAAGGCAACCCAGAAGAAGACAACACTTTTTTTAAAGACTTACTGACCAGTCTGGATGACAATGATGACCAGCACCTGAGCTATGAAGAAGTTCAGAAAGCGTACCAAAAGGAAGGCACTGCAAAACCCTTGGAGCACATGATCAGCCTGCACACCAATGAATGGCATGATGATGCCAATCGTTCACGATACAAAAAGTGGGAGATTTATCTCGGGCAGGTGCGCGCATGGATCAAAGGGCAGGATGAAAGAAAAGCGTTTTACGACAGGCTGCAAGACAACCTGGGACATGAAAAAGAACGCCTCACCCAACTGAAATGGCTGGATGCAGCTCAAGGTAGGCTAGGCCTGACCAAGGACGTGTGGCATCTGCATCCGCTGACTATGATGGCACAGCTACAAAGCCTTGCCGAAGATGAAGATAGCACAAACTGGCTGATTGTACCTGAAGGGCAGTTTACTTTTAATGTGGAAGGGGACGACAATCCTCGCTCAGATTATTTCAGTCGGGTTGCCCATGCAACAATCGGAGCATCGGGTATCACCATCGGGCGTGGCTATGATCTTTACCAGCAATATTTAAGGCACAGCCGAAACTCCGACAAGGTGGTTGAAGATCTGACTGCAGCAGGCATTTCTCAGGAGCTGATTGAGCTGTTAAGGTCAGCGGTTACCTTACAAGGCGATCCTGCACGTGCTTTTTACAGACATAACCGAGAGCTGCTTCAGGAGCATGTCATTACCCGCAAACAACAATATGATTTATATAACCGAATTTATTCTGCTTACAAAGTCATAGCTAAGCGGCGCTTCAATCTTGTACTACCTACTGATTCATATGATGCTTTGTCTGAAATAACTCAGACAGTGCTGATTGATATGAACTACCGGGGGGACTTTAGAAGGCTGAATATCAACGAAGATAGAGAATATTTCTGGGATCGTGAACTGGCGGAAAATTTTGGTGCGGCAGTGAGAAGTAATAATCCAGAAAGACTGGCGGGGCATTTCAGGGAGTTTAAGGATCTATGGAAAAAATCAGAGTTCTGGCAAGTACCTAGAGAAAGAGCTGCCGAGCGCATCTGGTTTTTAGAGCAGGGTTTGCCAATACCTGGCAATGTATCGAGTCGTGTATTTCCAGATGGTTATTGAGGAGAGGGTAGCATGAGATTTTTTTATCTTATTTTTTTGTTGATTGCATTACCTGCACAGGCACAGATCTTTGTTGTGCCTGAAAGTATGATCACGGAGCCCTCTGCCTCAAAAGCCGACTTAGGTGACTTGGTGGACTATCTGTCCTCTTTGACTTCAGAAGAGCAGTCACCGCTTTATCGTAACTCTGCCTACTGGGCTGATGTTCAGGATGTCTCTCGAACCACGGATATAGATTATAGAACAATCGATTGTCCGGCTTTTCGTTGTTTTGTGGTCAGTGCCGAGCAGTGGTCGGATGATCGTCCCTTGCGGATGGTTTACTTTGATTGGCTGGTAACGGTCAATGAACAGCGGGAAGTGGTTGATGCGCGCTTGATTGAGCATCTAAATTTTTCCAGTATGGGCGATGGTAAGCCCCTTGGTAATAACTCCTTTGTTTTTCAGATGGATTTTCCAGAGAAGTTCAAGAGAAGAGGTTCTCTGTGTGTTTATTATAGACATGAATATAACTCTACATTTGATAAGTCATTGTTAATTGAAGAAGAAAAGGACTGGTTTTCTTATCTTGTTATAATTGATGCCTCGGGAAAGCTGTATCAGCATCGAGTTTCCAGTTATCGCATGTGTGATAGTTATGATCATTACTATGCTGGATCTGATTCATTTATAACGGTAATCCGAAATCCACGACATGCCAGAGACCAACTCTCAAATGACGCAAGCTACTCTAGTCCAGAATATCTTGAAGGACTGCTTCTTCTGGAACCTGTCAGTCTTTCAAACGTTGTTCATTACAACAATATAGGCTTCTATCTGAGTGAGGCAGGTTATCATGAGGGAGCTATTTATGTTTTAAATGAAGTATTGCAGCATTTTCCAAACCGCACCGTGGCCTACATCAATCTGGGTGATGCCTACTGGGGGCTGGAAAAACACACCGAAGCCCGCCAAGCCTACCAAACCTACATCCGCCTGATGCGTGAAAGCAATCGTGAACAACGCATTCCCCAGCGCGTGTTTGATCGCATGGGTGATTGAGGTGTTTTGGTTGTTGATAGGTATGCGGGATTACTGACGTAGTTGATCAAAAAGGACAGTGCAGACAGGAAGAGTCAAGACTCAACTCTCTGGGGCGGTAGCGTGCTGAAACCGTTTAACTTACCACGCACGCTGCGCAGTGCCCGCTACCAAGCCACCGGGCGAGGCCACTGGCAGACCTTTGCGCCATCGCTGTCACCCGATGCCGCCCAGCGGCGCGTTTTCAGCGTTCCAGCCCAGAGGTACAAGAAGGCGTGATCAATCGCTTCAGTTTGGAACGAAATCAAGCACTACAGGAATTGGCAGCAGAGCGGCGCTAGGCATATCACCCACCGTAACCGATAAGGAATAATCATGCGTTTAAATAACCTGCCCTTATGGGAGCATCTAAAAACCCTCGTGATCTGGTAAAATCCCAGTCATCCTATTCAGCCTGAAGCCATGAACATGCAACCCAGCTTTTTCGACCAAGACCGTGTGCTGTCCAAACTCGACAAATTGAACGACCCCTTGCTCAAGATCGATGAGATCGTCAACTGGGAAGGCTTTCGGCTGACGCTGGAAGAGATACGCCCCCAGTATGATAAGCAAAAAGGTGGGCGTCCACCGTTGGATGTGGTGCTGATGTTCAAAATGATCTTCCTGCGCCATTACTACGATCTGTCGCTCAAAC
>JAGDZJ010000059.1:0-3005 GCA_049115955.1 Natronospirillum sp. | reverse complement strand
AAATGGTGGTTTTTAGATCCTCCCTTTTGTGCTCAAATAGCACAAAATTCTCCACTCCAAAAATGCGGCAGAGCAAGGCGTTATAAGGCAAGTGAGCATTGTGCGCGAATTTAAACTTGATTTAAGAAATGGCATTATTCTTTGCCCTGAGCTGCTGGAGTCGAGTGTTTCGTCATTGCCTGATGTGCATCAGCGTGACATGAAGAATGGCTATGTTTGGTATACGCTACCGACTGTAGATATAAATGGAGAGTTAGTCGTTTTTAGTCTTTGCTTTTTTAGTTCAAGAATTCAAAGCCTGAGTATTTCCATCGCTAACACCCAGAAATACGGTAGCTGTTGGAATGACTTCAGTGAAGCAAAGGAAAAGCTACGTGCAAAAGATACTGAGAAATGGCTGTCTAGTATTGGCTATCAAACAGGCAAATATTCATGGGGTGAAGTCTGGGCTGGCTACGATTCAAAAGGCGGTTTCGGCCATGCGGTCGTCCGCTATGCCTTATAACCAGCAAATTAAGTACGCTCCCTTCGGTCGCCCGACGCTCGCAAGCTCGCGCGGCTTATTTGGGCGTTATGCCCTAAGGTGCTATGAGTAACTATTACGTCTACGTGTACATTGATCCTAGGAATTTCGAGGAGTTTTACTATGGAAAAGGTAAAGGCTCCCGGAAACATGCGCACCTGAATGACGACTCAGATAGCGAAAAATCCCGGCGGATAAAGGCCATCAAGAAAGAAGGATTGGAGCCAATCATCAGGGTTATTGCTCGCAATCTATCTGAACACGATGCGCTGCTGGTTGAGAAGACGCTACTCTGGAAGTTGGGTAAGCAGTTAACGAATATCTCCTCCGGCCATTATGCAGACAATTTTCGTCCGCACGACTCCCTGCATAAATATCTTTCGGGGTTCGATTTTCAAAATGGGCTGTATTACTACAACGTAGGGGAAGGCCCGCACCGAAACTGGGATGACTACGTTGCCCATGGTTTTATCTCCGCAGGCCAAGCACCAAGGTTCCGGGATGCAATGCTAGGCTTGCAGACAGGGGATTTTGTCGCAGCATACCTTAAGCGCCACGGCTTTGTTGGGGTTGGCCAAATTACTCAAAGCGCCAGGCCTGTGCGTGAGGTTCTGGTAGATGGTATCCCACTTTTGCAGAAAGAGCTGGTATGCCCAAATATTGCGGAAAACTCAAACGATCTCGATAAGTCAGAGTATGTCGCACTCGTAGAGTGGATCAGGGCGGTTCCGCGAAACGAGGCAAAATGGAAATCAAAGAGTGGCTTGTTTACCTCGCAGCTCATTCGAGCCTCGCTGGATGGCCAGCCAGAAACTGTAAAGTTTTTGGAACAGGAGTTTGTCGTTGATTTCGCGGAACTTTTGGCATAACAATCGGCTGCACAGCGACCGATTTTCCGCCGCTTTGCGGCTCCAAACCGGCGCGTGAGCCGGGCGTTAGGTTTCTAGCATCATGATGTGAGTTCAAACAAGGAGAAGTAAATTGAGAGGTTCCGAAGAGTTTTATAGTAATCCCGAAACCAATGACTGGATATACATTGGAGGGGACATCTACAATCGGACATGGTCAAAAGTTGGCAAGACAACAAATGGCTTGGATACACGTCATAGATCTTCTCAGAATCCTGGGTATTTCATTTTTACTGCTTTTAATATAATCCGAGGCAATGTTCACGAAATCGAATCTAACTTACTAAGGTATCTTGATGTTCAACCGGGTTTAGAGAGGTTAATTCATTTTAGCACCGGTAATCTAAGTGAGTGTTTTCGGTTGAATCCAGCACAAATGGCTTACTTAGTTGAAGACTTTATTTGTAATAATTATGGTTCATGTGTTACTTACGAAAATGGTTTGCATGGAGGCATGAGTCGCTATGAGTGTCGATCTGATATCTGCCGCTATTACGATGACTCAAGGTGCCAACCAATTCATCCGGTACCTCAACCGAACACCCTAAATAGTTCTAATTATTTTTCAGGAAACCAAGAAGAGTATGAGATTGACCTTGGCGGCGGTCATTATCTCGACGTGGCCAGTTGCATGATTAAACATGTTGATGATGATTTTTGACAATATTTTATATATAAATAAGTGCTTGGTCGGAAAACCTAACAAGTCAATTAACTACGCGCCTGCGGCGCCGGACGCAGCTGAGCTGCGCCGGTTATTGAAGCGTTGAGGCTGTAGAAAAACCTCCAGTGCTGTGGTCTCATGAACGTAAGGAAACAGGTTACGGGAACCGCCATGCCAAAGTTTGTGCACTATGATTACAATCAGTCGTCCATGGTGGTCATTAATTATCTAGAGCAGCTCCAACCCGGCACTTTTGAACACGCACTGCACTACCTGATCAGCGCCAAGCTCGACCTTTCGGCGTTTTATCCGCGCTACAATAATGAACACGAAGGCCGTCCGGCCTATGATCCGGCCATTCTGCTGAAGATCATTCTCTTTGCGTATTCCAAGGGCATCACGTCCAGCCGAGAAATTCAGTGGTGCTGTGAAACCAACATCATTTTCAAAGCCTTGTCGTGCGATACCGTGCCGCACTTCACCACCATTGCAGGTTTTGTCAGCAGTCGCAGTACTGAGATTGAATCGCTGTTTGAACAGGAGCTGTTGGTCTGTGATGAACAGGGCTTGTTGGGTCATCAGTTGTTTGCCATCGACGGCTGCAAAATGTCATCCAATGCCGCCAAGGAGTGGTCTGGCACCTTTAAGGAACTAACTGAAAAACGCGATAAACTGAAACGCCAAATTCAGTATCACTTAAAAGCCCATCTGTCGGCTGACCGTCAGAATGAAGAACAAAACGAACAACAGCGCCGCCATCAACAAACGCTGGATACACTGAACAAAGCCCACGACAAAATTGACCGATTTCTCAGGGAGGAACAGCCCCGCCTGGGAAAGGGTAAGCTCCGCAAGGAAGTGAAGAGCAACATTACCGACAACCAATCCGCCAAGATGACCACAAGCAAAG
>JAGDZJ010000058.1:0-1924 GCA_049115955.1 Natronospirillum sp. | reverse complement strand
GATCGAGTAGGAGGAGGCCTCACAGCCTCCGTCCTCTCACACCACCGGGCATACGGTTCCGTACCACGGCGGTTCACAAGCTATATTTAAGCTGATGGTAACTGTCCATCAGTGATATTAACCCTAGTCTGTCAAACAACTTCTTGGGCACTGCCTGATTCATGTGCGATGCGCCCGAGTTCCACCATGGACCACGCCCGTTGGTGCTACTCAGCCTTGCACGCTCCTCGGCGATACCGAGACGCATCAGCATCCGCGCACGGGTCTCCCACCTTTTCCACTGCCGCCAGAGTATCTTCCGAAGATGGCGACGGAGCCAGCCATCGAGTTCGTTGAAGATGCCTTTGACGCCCGCGTGACGGAAGTAATTTATCCAGCCACGCAGCTTAGGCGTCAGTGCGTTTATCGTTTTGCGGATGTTCCAGCCTCTGGCCATGCGAAGAAGCCCTTTGATGTTACCTTGGAAGCGTTTCACGCTTTTGTCAGCAACTCTGAGCCGGATGTTATATTTCCGACTGCACACCGTATAACCTAGAAAGCTGCGCCTCCATGGCCTATCGGCGGCACTCTTCTCACGATTGACCTTGAGCTTCAGGCGCTGTTCAAGGAACTGGGTCGTTGAGGCTAATACTCTGTGCGCTGCACGTTCGCTGCTGACATATATGTTGCAGTCGTCCGCGTAGCGGCAGAAGCTGTGACCTCGTCGGGTCAGTTCCATGTCCAGTTCATGCAGCAGGATGTTCGACAGCAGGGGTGACAGCGGCCCACCTTGTGGCGTACCTTCTGTGCGTGCCGTCGTTATGCCATGCGCCATGATGCCCGCCTGAAGATACCGGCGTATCAGCTTGAGAGCGGTTTTGTCCTTGATCGTTCGGGCAATGCGCGACATCAGGATGTCGTGGTTCACCCGGTCAAAGAACTTTTCCATATCAATGTCCACCACCCAACGTTTGCCTGACTCCATGTAGTCCCGAGCCTGATGCACCGCTTGTGCAGCACTCTTGCCCGGTCTGAAGCCGTAGCTGTGCGGTGAGAAGATCGGCTCAAACTGCCCGCTCAGTACCTGATGCATCGCCTGCTGGACAAGGCGGTCTATCACACAGGGAATGCCCAGCATCCGCACGCCACCACCGGGCTTGGGTATCTCTACCTTACGCACGGGTTGCGGTTGGTAACTGCCGTCCAGCAGTTGTTGTTTGATACGCTGCCAGTGCTGTTGCAGGTAGACTTTCAGCTCGCCTGTGGTCACACCGTCCACTCCCGGCGCACCCTTGTTCCGGCACACTCGGTGATAGGCCTGGAGCATATTCGACCGTTCGGTTATCGCTGACATTAAGCTCATATCAGCTCCGCTCGAAGTTGTTCCTGCTGATGCCGTGATGCACTGCACAACCTGATCTTGGCGCGTAAGCTACCGGCTTCGCGTTCTAGGTCAGGTGAACGTCTTGCTCTTGCTGTGGTGTGTTGCCTCATCGAATCAACCGGCTCCGATTCATAACCTGTGTTCAGCCCTTCAACTGGCGGTAACCCGTCTACTACGGCCTCTGCTGACTTCTGCTGCCCCATCCGGATACCTCACGGCATCCGTAGCCTTAGGCAGAGCAACAGACCTCCCAGGGTAATGCGCGTGACCTTCCCACTTATACCCGCCGCATCTACGTCCATGGCTTCTGTGTAAGTATCGGGCTTTAACAGTGTGCGCTGCTTCACCCACCATGACCGCCTCATATGCGATTTCTGTTCGTCAGGTCAGTGGTTTGCCTTCGGCTTCCTTCAGATTTCACCTCACGATGAACACCCTTGCCGTCAGCTAGTGGTTCCCCTTACCGGGCCCACAGGGGACTTGCACCCCCAAGTCATCCGGCCAGCACCACCCGAACCGGAACAGCGCCCGTCAAGGCGCTACGCGCCATGCCTGGCGCAC
>JAGDZJ010000057.1:0-978 GCA_049115955.1 Natronospirillum sp. | reverse complement strand
TGGCTGGATTGCTGGTGTCTTGTTGTGCGACAACCACTTCACTGATGGCGGGTGCCGTGGTGTCTTCACCGGCGTAAGTCACTTCAGCAGGTACAGTGCCGCTGGTGTCAGTGCTGACGTTTCCGGCAGGATCGGTGGCCGTTACGGTCACTTCCGTACCGGCGATCAGCGCAGGACTGAAAGTAGCGGTATACGTGCCGTCTTCGTTATCAAAGACCATCGGGGTCTCACCGTTCGAGCCAGTCACGACGTAGGTCGCATTGGCGTCGTCGCCGCTGAACGTGACAACGGTCTGATCCGCTTCGCCATTGGCAGGGTTGCTGGTGTCTTGTTGCGCAACCACGACTTCGCTGATGGTTGGTGCTGTAGCGTCATCACCGGCATAGGTGACTTCTGCAGGCACATTGCTCGTTACCGCGTCGCTGGTGTTGCCAGCGGTGTCGGTACCAGTGATGCTCACTTCTGTGCCCGCAGCCAGTGCAGGACTGAAAGTAGCGGTGTAGGTGCCATCTTCGTTATCAACGACCGTCGGCGTTTCACCGTTCGCGCCCGTGACTACGTAGGTTGCATTGGCGTCGTCGCCGTTGAACGTGACGACGGTTTGATCCGCTTCGCCATTGGCTGGATTGCTGGTGTCTTGTTGCGCGACAATCACTTCACTGATGGTTGGTGCAGTAGCGTCATCACCAGCGTACGTGACGTCAGCAGGCACACTGCTCGTTACCGCGTCGCTGGTGTTACCTGCGGTGTCAGTACCAACAATGCTTACTTCTGAACCGGCAGACAGTGCCGGACTGAAAGTCGCTGTGTAAGTACCGTCGCCATTCGCTGTAACGGTTGGTGTTTCGCCGTTCGCGCCCGTGACTACGTAGGTTGCGTTCGCGTCGTCAGCGTTGAACGTGACCACGGTCTGATCCGCTTCGCCATTGGCGGGGTTGCTGGTGTCTTGCTGTGCAACCACTACTTCACTGATGGTTG
>JAGDZJ010000056.1:0-843 GCA_049115955.1 Natronospirillum sp. | reverse complement strand
GCACCTACACCGCGACTTTCAGCCCTGCGCTGACCGCCGGTACAGAAGTGACCGTAACGGCTACCGATCCTGCGGGCAATGTCAGCACCAACACCAGCGGCACCGTGCCTGCTGAAGTGACTTACGCCGGTGATGACGCTACAGCACCAACCATCAGCGAAGTGGTGGTTGCGCAACAAGACATCAGCAACCCTGCCAATGGCGAAGCGGATCAAACGGTTGTGACGTTCAATGGCGATGACGCGAACGCGACGTATGTAGTCACTGGCTCGAACGGCGAAACGCCGACGGTCATTGATAACGAAGATGGCACCTACACCGCCACTTTCAGTCCTGCACTGACAGCCGGCTCAGAAGTAAGCATTGTTGGTACTGACACCGCTGGCAACACCAGCGACGCGGTAACGAGCAGTGTGCCTGCAGAAGTCACCTATGCCGGTGATGACGCTACAGCACCAACCATCAGCGAAGTGGTGGTCGCGCAACAAGACACCAGCAATCCTGCTAATGGCGAAGCGGATCAAACCGTTGTTACATTCAGCGGCGATGACGCGAATGCAACCTACGTAGTCACTGGTTCGAACGGTGAAACGCCAACCGTGACAGCGAATGGCGACGGTACCTACACGGCGACCTTTAGTCCTGCACTGACAGCCGGTTCAGAAGTGAGCATCGTTGGTACTGACACCGCTGGCAACACCAGCGGCGCAGTGTCCGGCACAGTACCGTCAGATGTCACCTATGCAGGTGATGACGCTACTGCACCAACCATCGGTGAAGTAGTGGTTGCGCAACAAGACACCAGCAACCCGGCAAACGGCGAAGCGGATCAGACCGTTGTTA
>JAGDZJ010000055.1:0-357 GCA_049115955.1 Natronospirillum sp. | reverse complement strand
CAAGCACCCTTATGCTATTGCGCTCTACGTACGGTTACCAAGCGTACTGAGGGTACCTTTGAAAGCCTCCGTTACTCTTTTGGAGGCGACCACCCCAGTCAAACTACCCACCACACACTGTCTCCATTGCTGGATTAGGCATCAGATAAATAAAGGGCGGTATTTCACCAACGACTCCCCCACGCCTAGCGACGCAGGTTCAAAGTCTCCCGCCTATCCTACACATCATTTACCCAATACCAATGTGAAGCTATAGTAAAGGTTCATGGGGTCTTTTCGTCCCGTTGCGGGTAAGCGGCATCTTCACCGCTACTACAATTTCACCGAGCTCGTGGCTGAGACAGTGCCCAGATCGTT
>JAGDZJ010000054.1:0-1205 GCA_049115955.1 Natronospirillum sp. | reverse complement strand
CCATCTCTCCGCACCGACCTCAAGCGGTTACTAAACCGCCTGAGGTTGATAAGGTTGCTGGTTTTTGATCACTCCAAAGCAGATCTGAACCAGCTTACGCATAGCCGCTCCTAAGGCGGCCATCCTGCTCTTTCCTTGTGCGAGCAGGCGATTTTTCTGTTTCTTAATGTCCGGGTTGTGCTGACTTGCCGCCACCGCCGCCATGTACAGTTTGGCTCGCAAGTAGGACGGGCCTGTTTTACTGAGTGTCGTTTTGCCCTTGAGCACTCCAGACTCCCACAGCCGAGGGATTAGCCCGAGATAAGCCGCTACTTGTTTCGCCGTACAGAAGCGCTTGCGCGCAAAAAGGCAGACCAGCTCGCGCTGCATGACGCCGCCAATACCTTTGATGCTCCCTAGTAGCTCATGATTCTTTGCCAGTACCGGGTCTTTTTTAATCCGGTCATCAATGTCTTGTTTCAGACGCTCAATCTCGTCATCCAATGTGCCGATCATTCCTTGGATAGAGTCAGTCACACGGTGTGAGGCTCCCGAGATTTGGCTGCTTTCCAGTCGATTAGTCTCACGCTGACGGTCTTTTTCTAGTGCATGCAAGCGCCGTGAAATAGCTTTCAACTCTCGCACTTCTGGCGGATCAGGCTGCCAGCGATGTAAGTTGGCAGGCTCACTGGCACCGTACTTTGCCAGCAGTTTTGCATCAGACTTATCGGTCTTGTGCGTCATACCATGAGACTTGGCAAACAGATTTGCCTTTCCGGGGTTGGCTACAAACACCCGATAGCCTTGTTCATGCAAGTGATACACGAGGCCTTCGTGATAAACACCGGTGGCTTCCAGTGTGATATGAACGGACTCTGGGCTCATATCAATCGACTTCGCTAGCCATTGACTGATCAAATGAAAGTCACCGTTTTTAAACACTTTCGTTTTTACTTTTTTGCCCGTTGCATCGCGCAACCAGCACAGATCAATTTTGCTTTTGCTGACATCAATCCCAACGTAAGCAACCATCTCGCTCCACTCCCCTTGTACATACAGCATCACTTTCCACTGGAAAGGCGCTTGGATACCATTCAGTTTAAGAGATAAACGAAGTGAGGGGACAATCTACGTTTCAGTCGTCACTGCACTCAGGGCAGGTACGTCCTCACTCACTTCACGGTTATAGTGATAGCTAATCACCTCACCTGGAGAGATACAAGGGC
>JAGDZJ010000053.1:215-3591 GCA_049115955.1 Natronospirillum sp. | reverse complement strand
AAGAGCGCAGCGTCATCCGCCATTAATACCACCGCAAGCCCGCCGTAGGGCGGTGTGTTTACACCCGCCATCCCCAGTGCTCATTCAAAGCTTCAAAAAACACGAATCCTTGCAGCCAAAGACCTTTTGCGCTATTGGTGGGTCTTCTAATTCTCGTGCCAAGGAGAGCAATATGTCTCGTCAATTATTCGGTGCCTTACTGCTTGGTTTGGGCGGTTTGTTTCTACTTAATGCCTTAGGCGTTATTAACGTCTGGGGCCTGATCAAACACTGGGGGCCAGTGTTGGTCATTGCGGTCGGTGTTATCAGCTTGATGAACAATCCGAAAGCCTTCATATTCCCAACGGCCATCATCGGTTTTGGCGCGCTTCTGCTGCTGGGCTCCATTGGCCTGATTCAAGTCAGCGTAGGCAGCTTGATTCTACCTATCTTGTTCATCGGCTTCGGTTTGTCATTATTAGTTAAGCGTACCGGCTTCAACGTAAACAAAGTCTCCAAAGATGAGTTGGACACGGTCGCCGTATTTTCGGGCGTTGAAATCAATAACGTTGCTACGCATTTTCAAGGTGGGACTGTGTCTGCGGTGTTTGGTGGTGCCGACATCGACTTACGGCAAAGTAAGTTGGAAGGCGAGGCCACCATCGAGTTGTTCATTGCTTTTGGCGGCGTTGAGCTTAAAGTGCCGCGTGAGTGGCAAGTCCATGTGTCCGGCATCCCGATCTTTGGTGGCTTGGAGGACAAGACGATAAAGCCAGAGGCCGTGGATGCACCACGACTGAATATTAAAGGAACCTGCGTTTTTGGCGGCGTTGAAATAGCAAATTAGTCTGCGCTGATAGAAATAGGATAAGATGCGGGTCTCGTTTAACGGTATCTTGTATCAAATTTATGGACAAAATTAACCAGTACGAAGTCATACTCCGAGCCTTGCAGTCCTCGCGTTATGTGTCTGGTAGTACCCTGGGTGATAATCTCAAGGTGTCGCGTACCGTCGTTAACCGGCGGCTACATGAGCTCGGAGACATGGGCCTGCGCATTCATGCTGTTACTGGAAAAGGCTATCACTTAGATACGCAGGCCAGCTTGCTGCAGCCCGAGCGTATTGAACTGCCTGCATCTTATCATTTCGTCCGTCACCTCATTACCGGCTCAACCAATGACGACGTGTTGAGCATGGCTCGTCTGTCTCCTCGCCGGTTGATTGTCACCACGGAATATCAAAGCACGGGTAAAGGGCGCCGAGGGCGACAATGGAATAATGCGTTTGGCCAAGACCTCGCCGTCAGTGTGGGGTTCCCTATCGCAGGCGTGGAGGGTCTTAAGCCTTACAGCGTCATCGCGGGCGTGGCTGTGGCTAAGGGTTTGAGTGCGTTAGCTGGCATGCCCTATGTTGGCGTCAAATGGCCTAATGACTTATATGTCAATGGCGCTAAGTTGGGGGGCATCCTGACCGAATTGCATACGCTACCTCAAGGGCAGGCCTATGTAGTCATAGGGCTTGGGTTGAACGTCAATCGGCGCGACTTCGCCAATATCGATCAACAAGCAACTTCATTATGCTTATTACGCAGAGTCGGTGTCGATCGTACCGAAGTCTTGCAAACCGTTATCTCGGCGCTCACATCGTTGATCGATCACGGCTTTGAGGATGCTTGGATGGCGGACTGGGAAGCGCATGACGTGTTGTATGGAAGAGAGGTCACAGTGCAGTCGGGTAATGATAACTTGATAGGCATTGCAGAAGGCGTGGCCAGCGACGGTAGTCTGTTGGTGCGTGGCCCGACGGGCGTGATTACTGTGAGCGGGGGAGAGGTTAGTGTCCGAGCGCGCTAAACGTATGCTGATCGATGTCGGCAATAGCTTTGTCCACTGGCGGTGTGGCGATGTGTCGGGCCAGTTTTCGTCTCGATCAGTACCGCTTGTGTTGCCTGAAGAATTTCTAGCTGTGCTGCAGTCTTGTCAATGTGCTTTGTTAGTCAGNNTCTGCGGATTCCAAAGTTGTATGGCATCGCGCCCAGTCATTTCCTTTGAGTGTGCTGACGAGCGAATACGATACAACTGCGCTCGGGTGCGACCGCTGGGTCGGCATGCTGGGTGTGCTGTCTGAGCTCGGTCGTGAGCAGTCGGTCTTGTTGGTGGACGCGGGTACCGCCGTTAACATCGAGCTGTTGGATGGCAATCATCATTGCGGCGGCTGGATCATGCCAGGTTACAGAGCCTGGTTTGACAGCCTATTGAGTAACACGCAAATGCGTATGGATCGGCCAGAGCAGCCAATGTTGCAATACGGGAAGCGTACGGCGGATGCCGTCGCTAACGCATGGTTGGAAAGCGTTGTAGGAATTGTCGAGCGTCACCGGAATCGAATTCCGAATCTTGTTATTGTGGTCACCGGCGGTGATGCATCCCGCCTTGCAAGTGCACTGGAGAATGTTATGTGGATCCCGGATCTGATGTTCAAGGGATTAGGGTTTTGGTTTGAACAAGTGGAGTCGGATACAGCATGCGGTGGATAGCAATTACGTTACTGGGTTTCAATGTGCTGTTGGCGGCGTGGTTTCTTGTTATGCCGCGTGACGAGTCCAGCGTGATAACGGCTGATCGCGGGCCGACCTTAGTGCATGACAATATTCAGTTGGCGGAAAGTATTGCGTCTACTAATTTAGTAGCGCCGCGTGCCAGTGCGGACGCGCCAGAGCAGTTGTGTGCGTTTATTGGCCGCTTTGTGGCTCGCGATAACGCGGTGGCCGTTAGAGATCGTCTCAATGGTCTAGAGATCGCTACGACTGTTATAGAGGCGGCGATACCTGATGCGCCTTTGTGGTGGGTCTATATCCCGCCGTTTTCAACAACCGCTGAGGCCGAGCGTGCGTTGCGCGTGTTGGCGCAGGCCAATATGGAGAGCTTTTTAGTGTCCGAGGGCGAGTTCCGTAACGCTATCTCTTTGGGCTATTTCCGCAGTCGTGACAACGCTCAGGGGCTGCGTGATCGTCTGGTCTCTGACGGTCAGAGTGCCTCGGTACGAGAGATTCAGCGCACGACTGCAACTTGGTGGCTGCAAGCGGCACCGGAGCAGGCTGGTCTGGTCAGCGAAAACACCGTGCGGGCCGTGGCACAGAGCTGGCCGGACGTCGGATTACGCCAGGCGGAGTGTGGTTGGTTGCAAAATTCCTGACAGCTGGTACTATGGCGGCCGGTTTGACGTGGCACCATGCAGTGGCGGCTTGGCAGTAATGCCTAAGTAGTTGTTAAGAAAGAAATTTTTCTTGACAGGCACTAGCACTATGTGGAAAATGCGCAACCGTTCGGAGGGGTTCCCGAGTGGCTAAAGGGAGCAGACTGTAAATCTGCCGCGCAAGCTTCGGTGGTTCGAATC
>JAGDZJ010000053.1:0-200 GCA_049115955.1 Natronospirillum sp. | reverse complement strand
GATTCCCGCTACCCGCTCCAATTTGTTATGCTTGCGTAGCTCAGTGGTAGAGCACTCCATTGGTAATGGAGAGGTCACGCGTTCAAATCGCGTCGTGAGCACCAGTTTAAACGACAGGCATTTGGCCTGTCTTTTATTATGTAGGCTAGAAAATACATTAAGAGAGGCAGGTTTTATGTCAAAGGCAACCTTTGAGCGTA
>JAGDZJ010000052.1:0-5085 GCA_049115955.1 Natronospirillum sp. | reverse complement strand
GGACGCCCTAGAATGAACGGTTACGTTCAAACGTCTGGTTCTGTTGTTTAACGCGCCGCTGGGCGGCATCGGGTGACAGCGGCGGCGCAAAGGTCTGCCAGTGGCCGCGTCCGGTGGCTTGGTAGTGATTGCCCTGCAAAACGTTGCTGTGCACGGCACCCTGATTTTGCAGTTCGGCGTTAAAACCGATACGCACCAGACGGTTGATGTCGGAAACGCCAGTGCTGCCGTTCATGGGGGGGAGTTGCATGCCGGGCAGGTTCAGGGGCAGATGATGCTCTTGGTCACTGATGACCAGACATTCGTGATCCTTGCCCTGATCTTCAAACCAGTAGTTCCAAAGATGTCTGGAAATCGAACAATGCATACTGCACTCACGTCCTTGTCAGATGCTGCTTTTTAATTCAACCGCCGACTCTACTGCCCCCACCGTGGCAGCCACTCTGTTGGATAATCCCTACGTATAAAGGCGGGCGGGCGCTCAGATATGCTCGGCACTGACCAGACACTTAAATCATTGTTAAAGTTATCTGCTGACCAGAACATACCGCTCATATCCGTAACATTTGACACATCCCAATGATCGATGCGTTGATTAAAAGAATTTGCACCCCTAAACATCCCGCTCATATTCGTAACATTCGACACATCCCATTGTCCAATGGATTTATTAAACATATACGCATCTTCAAACACCCTTCTCATATCCATAACATTGGATACGTCCCATTGGTCAACAGGCTGATTAAAAGCTTTCGCGCCCGCAAACATGTTCTCCATACGCTTCAAATTGGACAAGTCCCATTGCCCAATCTCCTGATTGAAAGAATGTGCTCCTTGAAATATCGAGCTCATATCTATTACTGCTGTTACCTCCCAGTCGCCAATGGGACTGTCAAAATCACTAGCATCTTCAAACATACCGCTCATATCCTTGACTTTGGATACTGTCCATTGGCCGATATGCTGATTGAACGCTCGGGCTCCATTAAACATGTTAGCCATATTCGTCACATTCGAAACATCCCACTGACCAATGGGCTGATTGAAAAGGGAAGCACCACTAAACATGCCAGCCATGTTCGTCACATTCGAAACATCCCACTGATCGACAGGCGAATTAAACATCGATTGCCCGAACATCCCTGCCATATCATTAACGTTCGAAACATTCCAATACCCTATATCTTCGTTAAAAGTCACCGATGCTGTACTAGACTGGAAAAGAAATGACATATTTTTTACTTGCGAAGTATCTATATTGTAATTAGAGTCCCCAAAAGTATAAATAATCCCTTCCGACTCTATAGCAAAACTTCCGTCATTCGCGGCAGCCCGGAGCTGCTGTTCCGTCACAGTCAAGAACAGAGTTTTTTCTCTTTCACTTTCAGAGTTATTTCCTGTAATTGCCCATAAATGACCGACAAAACACAAGACGACTAACAACATAAAATTTACTTTAAATTTCATTTCTTGACCTCTCCAAAGCTATCACCATATCATTCGGAGTAATATACGCAACATTTAACCCATCCCCTGAAATGACAAGCCGAGTCACCATGATCATAGAAACTTTGTTCGTTCATACGAGTTTGCCGAGACCAATTAATATAATGTATCAATCACAGATTTTTGTCTCAACATTATTACCATCCCAAACCAAATCGGCCTCATCAACCCAAATATAACTCCCTTTAACCATATCGAAAAAACCTTTCCACACAACAACATAGTGATCATCTCTCTCTCTCACTTCAGCTATAGGAATCGCCTTGGAGTAATTCTCCCAGTTTAAATTCATGCCTCCTCTGCCCAAATCTCTTGGGCCCTGATAAAGGATATCAAACCCATCGGATACATCTTTAGAGGTTATAGATATAACTATCTGATTGCTATTAACAACCCAATAACCATGACCCGCATTATCTAGATAAAAAAATGTCCACTCACATTCGATATCAGCCCATCTATTATCTGCATATGATAAAAATGAAACAAAAATTAACAAAAAAATACCGTATTTCATGTCAGCCCCCAATAAACGATTTTATGACATGGTTTTCTATGTGCAAGTCCGTTACGCCTCTTATTTCCTGCTCTAGATAATCATCGAAAATTCTTAGAACCTCTTCCATAGATTTGTTCGGTTGCCCATATTTACCTGGAGGTAAGCTAGCCCACTCCCAGCTGTAAACATGCTCTGTAACCCACTCCACCTCACCTTCAGCAATCCTTTTAATTGGATATCCTCTAGGATCACGACGTGACTGTTTGTATTTCAATAAGATCAAGCAAAAAACATCTTGGTCATACGGCGTAAAAGTAGTGATACCATATCTCGTTCGGTACCGCTCCATACGATCATCGTTCCATGTATAACCCATAATCTGATAAGCACCAGCAGCACTTGAAGCAATGCGAGGAGTTTCAATTACAATCTGTGGATGGTTATCAAAAGTTTTGCCATGATCACGAATAAACGATGCCCCCCCAAACAGCCGCTCATATCCCTCTTCTCCAACTGTCCCCTCACCTACACGAATCATTCTCATGTAGGCTCTTACTCTTGCGACCGCAATATCCGGTGCGCGGCTGCCAAACGAGCGATATAAATTGATCGGATGCAAATACCACATCAACCCATCGGTTTTTAATTCCGTCTTTGCCGCCACAGCATCCCACCAGCACAGCTGTTCTATACGCTCTTTCTGTGCCGACCAGTTGGGATTGGGGCTGTTGCGGGTGTGGTTCGCCAGTCCATCCAAGGCATTCCATTTGTTGGCACTCCATTTCCATTCACTTTCCATTTTGACGGCAATACTGGCCAACTGTTGTTGCCGCCACAGTTTTTGCCGAGTTTGCTGGATTTCTTCAGGGTTGAGCAACCCATCTTCATTTTTATCCAGCAGTGCCAGCAGATGACTTTGCAGTTCACCGGGTTCTGCACTGTCCAGCTTTGGCAGGTAGTGTTTGAGCTGGTGACTGTGCTCAAAGAGTTGGTGAAGGGTATTCACGCCTAAACCGACCGGTAACATCCTTTGCGCGTTACTCAGAGTAATACCTAACCAGCTGCTGCTTTGCAACAGGTGTTGCAGTTGGCTCAACGGGGTTTCCCGGTGAACATGCAGTTGTGACAGCAGGTGTTCCAAGGGTGGGCGGGTTTCTTCCAAGCAGGTATAACCGTCCCAGTGCCAAGGGCTGAGCGGGGTCAGTTCGCCTTCACACACCCAGTAGCCGTTGGCATCAAAGTCCATGGCTGGCTCGATCTGGCTAAAATAGCGTGAATCAAATGCCATCCACCCTTCTTTTCCGATCTGGTTCTCAGGCCCATTCAAAATGCGATATTTGTGGAAGGTATAAGAATCATCACCCAATTTACCGGGCTGTGCTGGGTCACTCAACCTACCCAGTAGTACCTCTGTTTTGAGCAACAACTTTGCTGCGTCATCATACTTTTCCGGTGGTTCAGGCGGCAGTGCTGTACGCATGTTGCGATTGCGGCTGATTTTCCAGTGGCCGGTGACCCCATCATGCGAGGGGTTGAAGGTTGAGCCTGTTCGGTTGGTATCGGGTTCTGGTAGGCAGTCTTCCAATAGCCACCACTGTTGCCCGGCTGCATCCTGATGCTGATGACTGGCAGGCAGTTGGTTGAGCTGGTGGCGATTCAGCAACAGTTCAATGCTCGCGGGGATTTCTGTTTCAGTAAGCTGTGCCGGAGCGTGAAAGCGCTTAAAAGGTCTGAGTTTGCTGTCATGAGTGATTTTCAGCAGGGTTTGATGCGCTTCCGGGAGTTGATCCGCCCAGCTACGGCTTTGTTCAATAAAATCCGGCAGGTCATCTTGTGTAAAGACCTCCAAGTGCATCAAAGGTGTTGAGGTGGGGTCATTCAGGTTCTGGTTTTGACCCACGTAACCAATGAGCTCTCCCGCTCGAATGGAGATCGGTTGTTTTGGCACATGGATTTGATCCAATGCCAGCGGTTTTGGGTCCAGTGCGTTCACGTAGTCCTTATGCACGGAGCCTTCCAAGTAGCTGCGGGGCAGGCGCGGCTGGTCATCACCGGTTTCAAACCCAGTAACAGGTCGGTACGAGCCTGCCGCTTCGCCCAAGGTAAAACGAACACCCTTGGGTATCTGGCCAATGATGTTATTGGTATTATTTGTTGTTCTCAGGTTCAGCCCCTTGCCGCCTAGTAGGGCATCTTCCTTGTCTTTGGCTTTTGTTCCTACTCGGTAGATATTATCATTATCATGATCCAGTTCACCAGCAAACACCCAGCCCAGAGTACCTTCCGGCAGCGTATTGCCAGGCGGTGTGTAGGCTAAAATCTGCCCGTCATTCACCGCTTTGAGCCGACGCCAGCCATTGGCTGTTTCACTGCCTTGTAGGGGGTGCAACTCAACTATACAACCTTGTGGTAATAATCCAATAATGCCTCCACGGGCTTCTGCACGCACGCGTAGGCCTAAAACGGAATCATCGGGCTTAACTTGATAGCTCGATCGGATTTGCCAGTGTGGTAAAGGGTCTCTGCCATTCTGGCAGGATTCCCAGCTCTTTAGATGCATATAAAGGCTGTAGAAGGTCAGTTCAGGCGGTGCACCGTCAATGGCCGGTGCCTGAAGCTTGTGGCGCAGCAACACAAAATTTCTGGAAAAGGTTTTTTCCTGCGCTTCAAAATGTGTGATTACATCCTGCGTATCCTGACGCCAGGCGATCACTTCACCATCAGCAATGGCTCGCACGTCATGCTGGTTAAGGTGGTTCGCTGTTTCTTGATCAAAATGCACACCGGCGTGCAACAAACCGTTTTTACCCACTGGGTAAAAACCCCCGGAAGCGTTTCCCAAAGCCTTCATCAACGACAGGGGATGTTTAGCAGCGGTTCCCGATGCAGTAAAGGGGGCACGCCATTGTTGAACCGTATTCTGTGTATCGCTCATAAAAGGTGATCCTTTTTATCCAGTCGGCAGCCATTCCTGCTGTGTTAATCAGAAAAACTCGGTAAGTTCGGCTTGTAATCTTCACCTTGTACCTGCAAAGGCGTGAACAGTGCCGGTTCAAACACTTCCGGCCTCGTTGCCG
>JAGDZJ010000051.1:0-7177 GCA_049115955.1 Natronospirillum sp. | reverse complement strand
GTGAGGCCTCCTCCTACTCGATCCAGGGATGGGCGGTATGCCGGCAACGCAGGAGCAGTTGCCGGTAGGGTTGTAACAATATTGTCATATTGCCTTGATAATCTAGCGCAATCTGTACGGTTGTCCTAGCCGACTGAGCGTTAATGGAGCTTGCATGAGTAATATTTCTTTAATGGTGCTGTTGCTGGTGGTGATGGCAATAGCCTATCAAGCCGGTATGGTGCGAAGTCGTAAGGTAGGCCAAGCTGCGTCCGTTCGTATGCATTCGCGCTCGCATCATTACGGAATGTATGTGGGCCTGTGGGCTGTAGTGCCAGCCTTTTTGGTTTTCGTTCTATGGCGTTGGTTTACACCTGCATTAATCGAGCAGATGGTGTTGGCGGAAATTCAGGATTATTTGGCACCGGATGTACAAGTCAACGCTGTACTGCGCCGTATAAGTAATTTGGCGTCTGAATTCAGTTCCGCCGCTACGGCTGAAGCTTGGGAAATTCAAGCCGCCGCCTACCAAAATAGCTTGCAACAACTTAGTAGCACACTGATGGTCGCCCTGATGGCGACATTGGCCGCATTAGGTATTACCTACAGCTATCGTTCCATTTCGCCGTTGCAGCGCGCGCGTAACAAGATTGAGCGGTTTGTGCAGGTGATGCTGGCACTCAGTTCTGCAGTGGCTATTCTCACCACTATCGGCATTGTCATGTCCATGGTCGGAGAGACGCTGAATTTCTTCTCCTTTATTCGGCCGGTAGATTTCTTCTTCGGTACCACGTGGAACCCGCGCTTCAGTACCACAGGCTCGACGGATCAAGGCTCTTTTGGTCTACTGCCGCTGTTGGGCGGTACCATGATGATTGCGGGAATTGCATTACTGGTCGCTATTCCTTTGGGGTTGCTCGCTGCCATCTACTTGGCGGAGTACGCCTCGCCGCGCTTGCGCAGCACCGCCAAACCGATTATCGAAATCTTAGCGGGTATCCCGACCATCGTTTATGGCTTCTTTGCTCTGGTAACTGTGGGTCCGTTCCTTTCGGAGTTTGGCGAGGTGCTGGGGTTAGACATTCGGGCGACCTCGGCGCTTACCGCCGGCGTGGTGATGGGCATCATGATCATTCCGTTCATTTCCTCGCTATCCGACGACATCATTACTCAGGTACCGAAGGCTCTGCGGGATGGCTCGCTGGGCTTGGGGTCAACTAAGTCAGAGACTATTTGTAAAGTGGTATTGCCCGCAGCCCTGCCAGGCATTGTGGGTGCCATCTTGTTGGCCGGCAGTCGCGCCATTGGTGAAACCATGATTGTGGTGCTGGCAGCGGGGAACAGCCCGGTACTTACTGCTAACCCGTTTGAGGCTGTGTCCACTGTTACGGTAACCATCGTGAACCAATTGACGGGTGACAATGACTTCTCCAGTCCGCAGTCTTTGGTGGCGTTCGCGCTGGGCTTGACCCTCTTTGTGATCACTTTGTTGCTTAACGTAGTGGCGTTGATGATCGTTCGCAAATACCGGGAACAATACGAGTAATTTATGACCAATTCATTTATAGATAATGACGGGCCACGGATTGAGCCTCAAGATCAAGAACTCGTGCGTGAGCGGGTTGCGGCATCACTGCAGCGTCGTCATCGACAAGAAAAAGTGTTTAAGTCGGTTGGTTTGATCGCGGTGTTGATAAGTTTGGCGTTAGTGGCGTTGTTGTTCATCAATATTTTCTCCAAGGGTTTACCGGCATTTTGGCAAACCAGTATCACTGTTGATGTGTATTTTGATCCTGAAATCATTGATGTCAGCCCGAAGCCGACAAGGCAAGACGGCGAAGCAACGGCGGATTTACGCGAGCGAATGCTGGACTGGGAAACGGAAGTTGGTAGAGCGAACTTTAGCCGCATCTTAACCAATGCTTTAGTGCCCGTGCTGCCCGGCTCAGAGCAGGGTTCCAATCAACGTCATGTGTTGCGTATGGTTACATCCGGTGAGCGCTTCGCGTTGCGCCAGATGGTCATTGATGATCCAAGCATTATTGGTCAGACCAAACGGCTTAATCTGTTAACCGATGCCAATATTGATGTGTGGATCAAGGGCAATATAGACCGTTCCTTGCCCGATGCGCAACAGCAGTTGCACCCTGTAGTGCGGAACTGGGCTGATGAGCTTTATGCCAGCGGTGTGATTAAGAACCGCTTCAGTTGGGCGCTGTTCATGAATGCTGACTCGCGCAGTTCGTTAGCCTCTGCCGGTTTGGCGGGCGCGTTCATGGGCTCGCTATACATGATGCTCATTGTCATTGTGCTGGCGGTTCCCATAGGCGTTTCAGCAGCGATCTACCTGGAAGAGTTTGCACCGCGAAATCGCATAACCGATCTTATTGAAGTCAACATCAATAACCTAGCTGCGGTACCTTCCATCGTGTTTGGTTTGCTGGGTGCGGCGGTGTTTATTGGGTGGTTCAATCTGCCTATTTCCGCCCCCGTTGTCGGTGGCTTGGTGTTGTCGCTGATGACTCTGCCGACAGTGATCATCGCGACGCGTTCCACATTGAAAGCCATTCCTCCTTCGATTCGCCAAGCCGCTTTGGGTTTAGGTGCCTCGAAAGTACAAACGGTATTTCACCATGTGCTGCCCTTGGCGATCCCCGGTATTCTTACCGCGTCTATACTCGGTGTGGCGCAAGCCTTGGGTGAAGCCGCCCCATTACTGCTGATTGGTATGAAGTCGTTCGTAGCGACGGTGCCATCGTCACCCTTTGAACAATCAACTGCTCTGCCCGTTCAGATCTTTCTGTGGCAAGGCAATGAGTTGCGTAACTTCTTCGAGGCCAGAACCTCAGCGGCCATCATCGTATTGCTGTGTTTGATGATTTCGCTGAACGGCACTGCCATTTGGTTGCGCAAAAAATTCGAAACACGGTGGTAATTACTATGTTTGATCTGGACAATAGCGGTACAAAAATGACCACGCAAAGCGGAGTAGGTGCAACCATGTCGAGCCAAAAGGCAAAAACGGCTGAGCGGGAGCTGACGCTCAGAGCTGAAGACGTCAAAGTTTTCTACGGTGACACTGAAGCCGTTAAGGGCATCGATATGGACGTCTATAAGAACGAAGTCGTTGCGTTTATCGGTCCGTCGGGTTGCGGTAAGTCGACCTTCCTGCGTTGCTTTAATCGTATGAACGACACCATTGACGGTTGTCGTGTCACCGGGCGCATCGCGTTGGATGGCAAAGATATTCATGACTCCTCGTTGGATGTCGTTCAGTTGCGTGCTCAGGTTGGCATGGTTTTCCAGAAACCAAACCCCTTCCCTAAGTCGATCTATGAAAACATTGCTTACGGCCCGCGCCTGCATGGTTTGGCGACACGTAAGGCTGAGTTGGATCAGATTGTTGAATCCAGCTTGCGTCGTGCCGGTTTGTGGGACGAAGTGAAAGACCGCTTGGATCAACCAGGCACTGGGTTGTCGGGCGGCCAGCAACAACGCTTGTGTATTGCTCGTACCATCGCAGTAAGCCCAGAAGTTATTCTGATGGATGAGCCGTGCTCGGCGTTGGATCCCATTGCGACCTATATCGTAGAAGAACTGATCGCCGAGCTGAAGAACAACTTCACGATCGTTATGGTGACGCACAATATGCAGCAGGCGGCACGGGTGTCTGATCGCACCGCCTTCTTTCACCTGGGTGAATTGATTGAGTTTGCGGTGACGGATGACTTGTTCACCAACCCGCAGCAAAAGCGCACCGAAGACTACATTTCAGGTCGTTACGGTTAATCAAAGGGCGTATCTGCATGAATGACTTTGAACGCCATGAGGAGAAGCGTAATGGATAAAATGAATTTAGATCGTCATATTTCATCGCAGTTTAACGATGAACTGGAAAGCGTGCGTAGCCAATTGATGGAAATGGGCGGCTTGGTTGAGCAACAAGTGCGTGACGCCTTGCACGCCGCCATCAACTCAGACTCTGCCTTGGCCAGTAAGGTTTTGTCGTCTGATGTGAAGATCAATAACCTTGAGATGACCATTGATGCAGAAGTGACGCGCATCATTGCTAAGCGCCAGCCAACGGCAGGCGACCTCCGGTTGATGCTGGTGGCCATGAAAGCCATTGGTGATTTGGAGCGTATTGGTGATGAGGCGCAACGTATTGCGCGCGTCGCGTTGGAGTCGTTTAACAATACGCAGCAGCAAGATCTGTTGGGTAACGTGGACAACCTTGGCAAGCACGTGCTGAGTGTTCTGGCGGATACGCTGGATGCCCTGGCTCGTATGGACATGGAAGCGGCGTTACGTATTCACCAGGAAGATAAGAAAATAGATCGTGAATACGAAGCACTGCTGCGCTTGTTGATGACCTATATGATGGAAGATTCGCGGTCTATCCCGAAGATTCTGAACGTCATGTGGGCAATACGTTCATTGGAGCGTATTGGTGATCGTTGCCAGAACTTGCTTGAGTACATCATGTATATGGTGAAAGGTAAGGATATGCGCCACACCGACCCGGATGTCATGGAAGAAACTCTGCGCGGTAAAAAATAGCGGATGATCGTAGAGTAGTCGCTTTGCCTTATGAGGTGGGGCGGCTGTTTTTCGGTTAGGCAACTCTGCCGCTGACCGTTTTGTCATCCAGTTGTCATATCNNCCTCGTTACGCTTCGTCGGCCTGCGTGATGTTTCTGCCCGCACTGGGTAAGCCCTTCTCGCCACTTCAACAAAATCTGTTTAGAAGAGATGAACTCATGACTGTCAAAATAGGTATTAATGGATTTGGACGCATAGGTCGATTAGCGCTTCGTGCTGCATGGGATTGGCCAGAGGTTGATGTGATCCAAATCAATGACCCGGCGGGTGACGCAGCGACGTTGGCGCATCTCTTGAATTTTGACTCGGTGCACGGTCGTTGGATACACGATGCAGTGGCTGAAGGCGAGCAGATCCAAGTCGGCAATCAGGTCATTGCTGTTTCCCATAACAAAGCCATAGCGGACACAGACTGGTCCGGTTGTGATGTGGTGCTGGAGTGCTCCGGTGTGATGAAGAAGACAGCTCTGTTACAGGCTTATCTCGACCAAGGCGTTAAGCGCGTGGTGGTCAGTGCGCCAGTGAAAGAGCCGGGCGTGTTGAACGTGGTGGTGGGTGTGAACGATCACCTCTATAACCCTGCCGAGCACCGCATCGTTACCGCAGCGTCATGCACCACCAATTGTTTGGCGCCGGTGGTAAAGGTGATTCATGAGCAGATCGGCATTCGCCATGGCAGCATGACGACCATCCATAACATCACTAATACTCAGACGATCATTGACGCACCGCATAAAGATTTGCGTCGCGCCCGTTCGTGCGGTACCAGTTTGATTCCAACCACGACCGGTTCTGCTACTGCCATTACAGAGATATTCCCCGAATTGAAAGGCCGCTTGAACGGCCATGCGGTTCGCGTGCCGTTGACCAATGCATCCATCACGGACTGTGTGTTCGAGGTAAATCGCGCGACGTCCGCAGAAGAAGTAAATGCCTTGTTGAAAGCGGCGGCGGAAGGCGAACTGAAAGGTATTCTGGGTTACGAAGAGCGGCCATTGGTGAGCATCGACTACAAAACCGACCCGCGTTCTTCAATCATTGATGCCTTGTCGACCATGGTGATCAACGAAACCCAAGTTAAAATTTACGCGTGGTACGACAACGAGTGGGGTTACGCTAACCGGACGGCCGAGTTGGCGTTGAAGGTTGGCTTGTCCTAGTCATAGTACTCAAAGCTGCGCTTTGGTTCTGGTTGGCTTTTGCGGGGACGCCGTAAACCCATCCATGGGGGCTCGTTGCTGCCGTCCTGGCAGCACACGCCCCGCCAAGCCAACCAGAACCACAGCCCAGCGATAGAATACTGTCAATCTTGGCTCGACACGTCAACCTTGCCCTGTAGACATAGAGAACTGGAACTATGACCCCTGCCATTCGGCAATACGCCATCATTACTGGTAATTATTGGGCCTTTACGCTGACCGACGGCGCGCTGCGCATGCTGGTGGTGTTGCACTTCTATGCCCTGGGTTATAGCCCGTTGGCGATCGCCATGCTCTTTCTGTTTTATGAGTTCTTTGGTGTGGTGACCAACTTGGTTGGCGGCTGGTTGGGCGCGCGGATTGGCTTGAACCGCACCATGAACATCGGGCTTGCTGTCCAAGTGGCGGCGTTGCTTATGTTGGCGGTGCCTGCTGAATGGCTGACCGTGCTATGGGTGATGGTGGCCCAAGCCTTGTCAGGCATTGCCAAAGACCTCAATAAGATGAGTGCCAAAAGCAGCATCAAGATGCTGGTGCCGAAGGATGCGCAAGGCAGCTTGTATAAGTGGATCGCCATATTGACCGGCTCCAAGAACACCTTGAAAGGTGTGGGTTTCTTTCTGGGCGCAGGCTTGCTGGCGTTACTCGGGTTCAAAGGTGCGGTGTTGACAATGGCCGGTGCACTCTCTGGTGTAGCGGTGCTGAGTTTGTTCTTGTTGCAGGCCGACTTGGGCAAGGCGAAGGGCAAGCCCAAGTTCACTGAGATATTCTCCAAGGATGAGCGCGTAAACCGACTGTCTGCGGCACGAGTGTTCTTGTTCGGTGCGCGCGACATTTGGTTCGTGGTGGCCTTGCCGGTCTATATGTCTTCTCAACTGGGATGGTCATCTTGGTTGGTCGGTGGCTTTATGGCATGTTGGGTGATTGGTTACGGTGTGGTGCAAGGGTTTGCGCCACGTATTACTGCCGTTGGCAACAGCGGTGCTGTGCCGGACGGCAGAGTTGCGCTGGGCTGGGGCTTGATATTGGCGTTTGTGCCCGCCATGTTGGCGTTGAGTCTCTACGTATCCGATGAAGTCGTAATCGGCTTGGTGTTGGGCTTGATGGTGTTCGGTGTGTTGTTTGCGGTGAACTCGTCTTTGCACAGTTATCTGATCGTCGCCTACGCCAAAGAAGACGGCGTCTCCATGGATGTCGGCTTCTATTATATGGCAAATGCCGCCGGGCGTTTGCTGGGTACCGTGTTGTCGGGCTGGGTGTACCAAGTCTGGGGTTTGGAAGCCTGCTTGTTGATCTCTGCCTGTATGATCGCTCTGGCTGCATTCGTCGCACGTCCATTACCACGCCCCTAGTAAGATACGATTATTTTCACAATAGGCGTTGACACCCTCAGGAATC
>JAGDZJ010000050.1:3243-20976 GCA_049115955.1 Natronospirillum sp. | reverse complement strand
CTGGAGAGATACAAGGGCAGGTGTTCACACCCGCCCCCACATTTGAATGGGCTTTAACGCACATCATGGTTTAAACTTAACGGTACAAAAACACGTAGAGGGATATTGCATGAACATGAAACTCATCACCGCATCCATCGTAGCCGCCACCGTATTGGTCGGCTGCTCAAGCAAACAACCAGACACAGAAGCTACTACGCGCAGCGGCGCACCTATGTGGGTGTTTAACCCCAGCGTAGACGGCGGCTTAGCCGCAACAGGTTGCACACCCGCCTCAGGCAACGTCAGCCTGGACAGCAACCGCGCCGACCTATTGGCACGCCAGCAACTGGCCAGTTCATTAGGCACCCAAGTTCAGGCCATGGCCGAAGACTTCCAACGCCGCGTTGAAACCACCGAAGACGGCGTAGCTACCGGCGGTAACTTCGAACAGATCGTGCGTGAAATCGTCGACGAGCGTTTGGTCGGTTCACGTCGCGTAACCGCTGATTACGTTGATTTGGCCGATCGTCAGCACTTCTGCTCAATGGTTGCCGTTACCGAATCGTCAATTGACAGCATCTTGGCGGCTTCTGCAGCGGCCAGCAACGTTGAGCCAGACGTATTCACTGCATCGCAAATGCGTGAAATGTACATGAGCCAAAACGCCATCAATCGTTTGAACGACGCATTGGGTCAGTAGGGAAATACATGATCGTACCGGTAATACTGGCGGGCGGCGTCGGCAGTCGGCTCTGGCCGCTGTCGCGCGAGCAGTTCCCCAAACAGTGCATTCAGCTTGTATCACCTGAACATAGCCTGTTTCAGGACACCGTAAACCGCTTCGCCAGCTTGCCGGATGTTACGTCGCCCGTCATCGTTTGCGGGGAAGAACACCGCTTCCTCATGGCGCAACAACTGCACGACATCGGCGTGGCCGGGCGCATCATCCTCGAACCCAGTGGTAAAAACACCGCGCCGGCCATTGCGTTGGCCGCGCACTGGGTGGCGGAAGAATTCGGGCCAGACGCCATCATGCTGGTCGCCCCAGCAGACCACGTATTTACCGACCCTTCCGGCTTATTGCGCGCCGTCACATCCGCTGTAAAGCGTGCAGAGCAGGGCGGTATCGTTACTCTGGGCGTAAAACCGGACCGACCTGAAACCGGCTACGGCTACATCAAAGTACGTGATGACGCCGACACTCAAGGCTGTATGTCCATTGACGAATTCAAAGAAAAGCCCGACGCAGCCACCGCTCAAGCCTATTTAGACAGCGGTCAGTACCTCTGGAACGCCGGGCTGTTTGTCGTATCCCCCAAAGCTTACCTAAGTGCCTTGGTGCAACACGCCGAAGCCATCCATCAAACAACAGCACAAGCCTTTGCCGGACGAACCACTGACTTGGATTTTATCCGTATCAACGTAGAGTCCTGGGCCCAATGCCCCGCCGATAGCATCGACTACGCCGTCATGGAACGCATCGACAACGGCTACGTGCAGCCCTTAGGGGCAGGTTGGAGCGATGTGGGTAGCTGGGCCTCGCTGAAAGAAGTCCTGCCACACGATGCCAACAACAACGTCACCCATGGCGACGTATTGCTGCGCAACACGCGCAACTCGTACGTACACGCCGAAACCGTATTGACCGCAGTGGTCGGTATGGATGATGTTGTCGTGGTGCAAACCGACGATGCCATTTTGGTCTCGCACACCGACGACACGCAGGACGTCAAACACATCGTTGAAACGTTAAAGAAACAGCACCGCACTGAATACGAAAAACACCTCACACTGTATCGCCCATGGGGCTGGTTCAAACGCATCACGCAAGGCGACCGTCACATTGTGAACAAAATCATGGTGAAGCCGGGGCATCGTATCGGTGCGCAGAAGCACATGCACCGCGCCGAACACTGGGTAGTGGTGCGGGGCACCGCGAAGCTGATTGGCGAGCACGACACCAAGTTGATCACCGAGAATGAATCTGCGTTCATTCCGGTCGGGCAAATTCATTCGCTGGAAAACCCCGGCAAGATGCCGTTAGAATTGATTGAAATACAAACTGGCAGCTATTTGGGTGAAGACGACATCATCCGGGTACCTTTGTAGGGCGGGTGTTCACACCCGCAAGTCATCGAGAGGTGTTTACGTCTCTCCTACGTGTTTTCTGAAACAATCAGCGAGTACACTTGCTCGACGTACAACAATTTGACTATGGAACCAGATATGAAGATCGCAGTCGCAGGAACAGGCTATGTTGGCCTTTCAAACGCCATGTTGCTTGCCCAACACAATGAAGTGGTAGCACTCGACATCGTGCCCGAAAAAATTGAAGCGCTGAATAACAAGCGCTCCCCCATAGTCGATACCGAAATTGAAGACTTCCTGCAAAACAAATCACTTAATTTCCGTGCAACGCTGTCGAAAGAAGAAGCCTACGGTAACGCCGACTTCGTCATTGTTGCCACTCCGACTGACTACGATCCTGAAACCAACTACTTCAACACCAAGAGTGTCGAGGCCGTTATTCGCGATGTAACCGCCATCAATCCCAACGCAATAATGGTCGTGAAATCCACCGTGCCGGTCGGGTTCATACAAGACGCCCAACAACGTCTTAACACCACGAACCTGATGTTCTCGCCGGAATTCTTGCGCGAAGGCAAAGCACTGTACGACAACCTGTATCCGTCGCGTATCATCGTTGGTGAGCGCACCGAACGTGCCGCGCAGTTTGCCAATCTGCTGAAGCAGGGCGCCATCAAACAAGACATGACCATCTTGTTTACCGACAGCACCGAAGCCGAAGCTATCAAGCTGTTCTCCAACACCTTCTTGGCCATGCGCGTTGCCTACTTCAACGAGCTGGATTCTTACGCCGAAACGCACGGCCTCAGCTCTAAACAGATCATCGAAGGGGTCGGGTTAGACCCTCGTATTGGCAGCCACTACAACAACCCCTCGTTCGGCTATGGCGGTTACTGCCTGCCGAAAGACACCAAGCAATTGTTGGCAAACTACCAAGATGTGCCCAGTAACATAATCAGAGCGATTGTCGACGCCAACACCACACGCAAGGACTTCGTTGCAGACAGCATCCTAAAGCGCAAGCCGAAAATCGTTGGCGTCTACCGACTAATCATGAAGACGGGTTCAGACAACTTCCGTGCCTCCGCCATGCAAGGTGTAATGAAGCGACTGAAAGCCAAAGGTGTAGAAGTGGTGGTTTACGAACCGGTGTTGCAAGAAGACACTTTCTACAACTCGCGTGTTATTCGCAACTTGGACGAATTCAAGCAGATATCGGATGTGATCGTGGCTAACCGTATGTCCGACGCCATTCGAGACGTCGAGCACAAGGTATATACACGAGACTTATTCGGCAGCGATTGATTTCAATTTCACATGACGGCGGGTGCTCTTTTGTGAAAAAACACCCGCCAGTAACGGCGGATTACGCTGCGTTCTCCGCCCTACATAGTCATTGTGGCTCCCCAAAAAGTTGGCTACTGGAAATCAACGTAACCTCTTCATCGTCGCTATTGAAAATCAAAACTAGCGAAGCTTCATCCGAGGTTTCAATTAAAAATAACCTGGCTTCCTCCACGTCTTGAACGGTCAGCCGTCCAATCTGCACTGAGTAGACATCCATCACCTGGTCACCGTCATCAATCAATACCTGGCGCGGGGCTGTTTCCGTGATAGGAGAAGGATCAAGCGCTAACACAGCATGCGGATGCAGCGTGCTGGTCAACGCCAAGCTAAACTCTACATTCTCCCCCACTGGCTCCACACACCACTCGTCATCGTTTTCTGAATAGATTACGTTGAGCATATCCAACGAACCCGCCAGCAATATCCAAAGGCTATTGTCGCCTGTATCAGTACCGAGACTTAATTGATAGATTAAGCCTACCTGAGCGGTACCTGGAGGTTCGAAACTGCCCTCGGATATTTCATAGGCAACATTTAGCAAAATGCTGGCCTCAAGCGCGCTGCCATCGTAAAGCGTTGCCGTACCAGACGTTTCAAAGAATACCGATGCGGCTGTTGGGCCTTCTTCCGACATAACGACATCAGATACATTCAACGTCAGAGCCGCGTCAGACAGAACGAGTTCACCAAGCTTAACGTACACATTTGTTAACGCCAGGTTGACTAAAAACCCGTCTAAAACCTCATTGAACGCTTCCAGCCCGCCACCGCCTTGTTGATCTTCTGACTCCTCCGCCATCATCGCCATCAGTGACTCAAGAGGCACGCCCATGGTCAGAGTCGCAGAACTGCCGGTGGTGCTGATCGAATGGCGACCATCCTGAAAGCGGAAGTCCAGCTTGGTGACAAACACGTTGTAGGAGTAGGGTGCTGTTTCATCGCTCAGCTCTGGAAGCGTGACTTCGAGGTCAAACTCAATCAGTTGCGCTGTTTGTTGGTTGTGCTGCTCTATCTCACCAGTAGCAACTAAAACACGACCACTCGACAATGAATATTCTATTTCCGTGATGTCTAAGCCAAGAAATTCGAACGATATTTCTCCTTGTGTGATAGGTTGATCAATCGTCGGCCAGAGCTCAATGGTTTCTTCCTGTTCATTCACCGCCGCTGCAAATATCTCATCACCCAAGAACGAGAACACCGCATTCATTGAATCAATTAGCTTGCTAAACTCTTCTACATCGAAGTCTTCTGCCGAGCTTTCAGGGTCAAAATCAAACGCAAAGCCCGCGTCAACAATGGCCATGTCTTCCATAAAACTTTGGAAATCCTGAGCAAATTCCTTACCTGCAGCCAGCCGCTCCGTTGCCGAAAGAGGCTCATCGGTACTTGTATCAGAAGATCCACTATTGCGATTCTGCGGGTTACACCCCACCAATAGCAGAACCAGAATGAAGACCACTGCAGTGTGTAATATCCGTAACAGATTCATATGCGGCGTGCTCGAACGAAAAACGTTAACGTAACGGCTATAAGCCAGTATTAACCTCAGTGTCCAACTTTTCCATTACGATGTGTATGAAAAATGTACTATTGTGAACGTAAGAGATTGACTACGAATTGATTGGCTGCCAATTTATTGACTGCATGCGGATATTGCGGGTACAAGGTCCCACAAGGCATCACGCTCAGTACTCAAAAATGACAACTGTCACAAAACACTTGCCTTCACACACACATCCGCATACTATTGCGTTCAACAACTGAACACTCCTTTGGGTATGCCCCCACTATACGGTAGGGCGGTAGCCAATCTAACGCGCTTTACACTTCTCCCCATGCTTACCGACGAATACCGCTATAAAATTATGAAGCAGAACGAGGCTAATCCGTCTATTAGTCAGCGAGAGCTTGCGCGTGCGTTGGGCATCAGCTTAGGCAGGGTGAACTTTTGCCTAAAAGCACTGATTGACGTTGGCATGGTGAAAGCCGGAAATTTCAAAAATAATCCCAACAAAAGCGGTTAACTGTACCTGCTTACGCCCGCCGGTATTGAAGAGAAAACCAAAGTGACCGCGCGCTTTTTAAAGCGCAAAACTGAAGAGTACGACGCCCTCAGAACAGAAATCGAAAATCTTCAAGAAGATTTGCGCACTCGAACGTAGGAGCGCAGCCCTCTGCGCGAACCCGCAGGTATGAGTACCCGCCCTACACGACACCGTGGGAATGATTACCCGTCCGACATTGAATCCGTAGGGCCGGGTGTTCACACCCGCCTAACCAAAGCCACATAGACCACCAATAACTCAAGGCACAAAAATGTCAGAACAAGACATCCGCTGGAAACAGCGCTTCGACCAGTTCAACAATGCCTTTGCTTTGTTAACCCAAGGCATTGCGATCCAGCAGCCTTCTGTGGTGGAGCGAGCCGGATTAATTCAGTTTTTTGAAATGGCGTTTGAATTGGCATGGAAGCTGTTAAAAGATTATCAACAGGCAGAAGGTTTTGAGATCAATAGCCCTCGGGCAGCCATCAAGCAAGCCTTTCAATCAGGGTTGTTGGAAGAAGGTCATCTGTGGATACAGGCGTTAGAAGACCGCAACTTGACCACACATACTTACAATGAAGTGACGGCACAGTTGGTTGAACAAAAAATCCGTCTGCAATATTTCCCCTTGCTTCAAACACTACAAAAAGTGTTTGCCGAGAAAATACAAGCATGAACAGCAGGCAAGATACCGGCTTAACCCTACAAGACCAAATTGACATTGCCCGAGCCGCAGCACGCATTGAAAACCTTGAATCATTGGTCTTGTTTGGCTCTCGAGCCAAAGGTAACTACCGAAAAGGCTCTGATGTAGACCTAGCAATAAAGGGCCCTTCAGTCACCTACGAAAGCGTTATCCAACTTGCCGTTGAACTTAATGAAACATCAGCCATGCCGTATTTTTTCGATGTATTGCATTACGACACTCTGCAAGAGCCAGACTTGAAAGCACATATAGACCGTGTAGGCATAGAAATCTATTCACGCCCAAGGTCACCGTAGGAGCGCAGCTCTCTGAGCGAATGTTCAACTTATGAAAAATCAAACCGACATCATTGAGCAAATACGCGAACTCGCTGCGCACAACGAGGACATAGCCGCAGTGTGGCTTTATGGCTCGCGCAGCAAAGGCAACGCGCAACCGCATAGCGACTACGACATAGCCGTAGCCTTTAAAAACTTTCAGCTCAACTCACTCGACAAATTCCTGAGGCCCAACGAGCTGGCCATAGATTGGAGCGCAAGTCTAGGCTTGCCCAGTGACGCATTAAGCATAGTCGACATTAACCTGGCGCCAACGTACCTGGCCTACAACATCATTGAAACAGGCGCTGTGCTATACAGCGAAGGCACTTCAAGAGTGTGCCGAGAGCAGGATAGAATTTACAGCCAGTTCGAACATCAACACATTGAGCAACGACGACATGCCTGAGCCACGTGATGCAATTGGCCTGCAGCAATACCTTGCTGAAATAGCCAAGCACAAGCAAAAATATCTACGGGAACTGGACGAACTGAGAGTTGATTTGCTAGCGGGTAATTTCAACAGCAGAGATTACCTCGCAACAGAGAGACTATTACAAGTCTTTACTGAACTCTGCATAGGCTTGGCAAAACATTGCCTTAAAAAACGGCAAGGTCACTCAGCATCAGATGCGTATCAGACGTTCAGCGCACTAAAAGAACAGGGAGTCATTTCAAGCGACGAACTGCTCGAATGGAAGAAAATCATCGGCCTGCGCAACGGACTGGTACACGACTATTTAAAGATTGACCTTCTGATACTCGAACAGATCATCAAAGAAGCACATTACCAACGCCTGGATGAATTCAGCGACAAAGCCATTGAATACCTAACCACTTAGAATTGCCGTAGGAGCGCAGCCCTCTGCGCGAACTCGCGGGTATGAATACCCGCCCTACACGACTGCGCGAACTCGCGGGTATGAATACCCGCCCTACACGACACCGTGGGAATGAATACCCGCCCTACATGAACCACACACAAACCAACGAATTAACTATGAAAATACTCGTCACCGGCGCCGCCGGCTTCATCGGCAACGAACTCGCCTTACGCCTAACCAGCGAAGGGCACACCGTAGTAGGCATAGACAACCTCAACGACTACTACGACGTCCAACTGAAAGAAGACCGCCTAGCGCGCCTAAACGGCCGCAGCAACTTCACCTTTATTAAAATGGGTGTGGAAGACCGCCAAGCCATGGCAGAACTGGCAAAAAACCACCAGTTCAACCGCATACTGCACATGGCCGCCCAGGCAGGCGTGCGCTACTCCATCGAAAACCCCAGCGCCTACATAGACGCCAACCTCGTCGGCTTCGGCAACATCCTCGAACTGGCCCGCCAGCAGCAGGTAGAACACCTGGTGTACGCCTCATCCAGCTCGGTATACGGCGAAAATGAGAAACAGCCGTTCTCCGAACACGATCCCGTAGACCACCCCGTATCGCTCTACGCCGCCACCAAAAAAGCCAACGAAGTCATGGCGCACTCATACAGCCATTTGTACAACGTGCCCACCACAGGCTTGCGCTTCTTCACCGTGTATGGCCCCTGGGGGCGTCCCGACATGGCCCCCTTTCTGTTTACCAAAGCCATACTGGCTGGCGAACCCATCAAAGTGTTTAACCACGGCAACATGCAACGGGACTTCACCTACATAGACGACATCGTCACCGGTGTACTGCAATGCGCCGACGTACCGCCGGTAAAATCAGACAGCAAAGAAAACACCCCCGCCAGCAGCGCCGCACCGTACCAAGTGTTTAACATCGGCAACTCCAAACCCGTAAAACTCATGGATTTCATTGCCGCTATTGAAAGCGCTTCAGGCAAGCCCGCCGAAAAAATATACATGGACATGCAACCCGGCGACGTACCCATTACCTACGCAGACACCACCTTGCTGCAACAGGCCACCGGGTACCAACCGGATACCGACATCGTCACCGGCGTAAACAATACCGTGGAATGGTACAAAAACTACTACCACACCCCGTAGGAGCGCAGCCCTCTGCGCGAACCCGTAGGGCAGATGCTCTTCTGTAGAAGAAACACCTGCCTAACATCGAACAGTTAAAAATTCATGTTTTTGATTGCTTAATCGGTTATTATCCGATTAAGCAATCAAAAATAGGTATAAAAGTGCTCGAAACCACCTTGTCGTCATTTGCCGCTGTACCTCTCCAGCACGGAGTAATTACCTCATTGCTTACAGAGTACCGTCGGCCCAACGACAAAATTGCAGAATGGTTAGCCAAAGGCGTGTTAATTCCTGTGCGGCGAGGCCTGTATGTGGTGGGGCCTGAGTGGCGAAAAGGGCGTTTAGAATTGTCATTGGTTGCCAATCATTTGTATGGGCCATCTTGTGTGTCTTTGGACTACGCCCTGGCCAAGCACGGATTGATCCCAGAACGGGTGTTTGAAATTACATCGGTTACAACACGCCGCAGCAGACTACTTGAAACGCCAATAGGTCGATTTTCTTATACCAAGGTGCCGACAGAACTCTATGCCGTTGGAATGAATATAGAACACAACACGGATGGCGTTTCGTTCTTAATGGCCGGTCCAGAAAAAGCGTTGTGCGACAAAGTTCTGCTCACGCGCAACCTCAGCATAGCCGGTCGATCGTCAATGCAGACGTTTCTGTTTGATGACCTACGAATAGACCCTGACGCCTTAGCCGAATTTGACCTCAGTGTAGTAGAAGCCTATGCAGCATCGGGCCACAAACCACGGCAGTTGAACGCATTGCTGCGCACGTTGGAGTCCATGTAATGCAGATCGTTGAGCAGATGCTGCTTGTGTGAAGTGCTATTCCCCATCCGATTTATACGCCGGAAAGGTGCATGCACTGTTATTCAGGCAATGGAAGAATCGTGTTAAAGGCCGAGACTGGTTCGACTTTGAATGGTACATACGTCAAGGTATACCGTTGAACCTTACCCACTTGTCTGAACGAGCCAAGCAAAGCGGAGACTGGCTGGGCACATCACTCACAGCCAGTACATGTAAAGAGTGGTTGTATCACCGAATTGATACATTGGACGTTCAATCCGCCAAGCATGATGTTGTGCCGTTCATCAACGACGCTCAGCAGCTGGATATTTGGTCAAAGGACTACTTTAGAGCTTTAGCAGATAAGGTTACCTTTCTGTGAGAACGTATAACGACACCGTAGGAGCGCAGCCCTCTGCGCCAGAGCATCCAACCATGCCACTAACAAAAAGAACTTGCGCACCCAATTCATTGCGCCTACTATTGCGTTCAACAACTGAACACTCCCTTGGGTATGCCCCCACTATACGGTAGGGCGGTAGCCAATCTAACGCGCTTTACACTTCTCCCCATGCTTACCGACGAATACCGCTACAAGATCATGAAGCAGATTGAGGCTAATCCGTCCATCAGTCAGCGCGAGCTTGCGCGTGAATTGGACATCAGCCTAGGCAAGGTGAATTTCTGCCTCAAAGCACTGATCGACGTGGGCATGGTGAAAGCCAGCAACTTCAAAAACAACCCGAACAAAAGCGGTTATCTGTATCTGCTGACACCGGCCGGTATAGAAGAAAAAGCCAAAGTAACCGCTCGGTTCTTGAAGCGCAAAACCGAAGAATTCGACGCTCTCAAGGTAGAAATCGAGAACTTACAAGAAGACTTACGACCTCGGACGTAGGTGCGCAGCTCTCTGCGCGAACCCGGAACCCGTAGGGCAGACGCTCCTCTGTAAATGAAAGGGCGGCTTTCCGAATGAGAACAGCTTGCTCAAGCTGCTGTACGCCGGTATGTTAAAAGCGTCTGAGCGCTGGACGCACCCGGTGCAAAACTGGAACCTGACACTGTCGCAGTTGTCGATTCATTTTGCTGGGCGCTTAGACGCTCATATTGATCTGTAACTCGCTGACACAGAATTTTGAACAGCCTCCAGCTACGTGAAGACTTCGACTCCAATACCAACGTCATCGTACAGATGCTGATGTTTTTATTCTCAGTGGTGATGGTGTTTTGGGGTTTGGTGGTGTTTCTTGCTGATAAAGGCATGGGTGTTATTCCATACAAGTTCACCTTTCCCGTGCTTACGGGTGTAGGTGTGGCCGCGCTCGGTGTCATTTTTGCGGGCTATATGCTAGTGGCGCGTATGTATGCCAACCGCTCAGCCAAGGTTATGGAAGCAACAGTGCATACGGGTATTGAGCGTTGTTTGATTAACTGCTCACAGACCGAACAAATCGTCGAAGAGATGGTGCAGCGCTATATCGCAGGCACAGGCCCAAGGCGCAAGCTTGGTGCTTGGCACCGCTTTAAAATACGCAATAACCGCCCAGCGCAAAAGTCGATAGCCTACCTGTTTAAGATTACTCAGTGCTTAGAAGTGTTTAGTACCTTGTTACCGGCTGTGGCGTTAGAGCAGTATTCGAGTGAGAAGGCGAAGCAGGCGTTGAAGGGTATAAATGAGAAATTTGCAAATCGTAATTACACGCGAATCACTGAGCACGCTCAGATAAGAGCAAATAAATAACACATCATGCTAAAAAAACTCACCTCCCACCGCTTATTCAAAAACACCTCTGCATTAATCATCATGCAGCTGTTTACCTACGTTGCGCCCTTTATTGTACTGCCTTATTTGTCGCGCATTTTGGGGGCAGACGGGTTCGGTTTAATGGTGGCCGCACTAAGCCTTACTGTGATTGCTAACGTATGTACAGACTTTGGTTTTAATCTGTCGGCAACCTATTTAATCTCGCGTAAACAAAGCCAAACGCGTTATATCTCCAAAATCATTACTGCCATTTATGCACTGAAGCTCATGTTGCTCGTGTTGGTGTCTTTTGGGATCGCACTATATTTAGTTTTTGCTGTTAGTTATACCCCTTTGGCTATAGCTGCCATCTACATGACGGTGTTTTTTCAAGCTTTTATGTCGCCTTGGTTGTTCCAGGGTATAGAGAAAATGAAACTTATTACCTACTCGACCATTGCTTCGCGCATGGTGTATGTGGTGATTATTTTCTTGCTCGTAAAAAATAAAGGAGATTATGATTTAGCGCTAATGTGTAATGCTATTGCCACTATGTTGGCGTGTTTTTTAGCCAATTGGCTAATCAAGCGAGAAGGATTTTACTTGGCAAAACCTTCTAAGCGGTTATTAAAACTTACGCTTGCGCATAGCAGCCAGTTTTTTGCATCGCGTGTGGTATTACAAGCTTCTTCTTCCATAAGTATCTTGGTTTTAAATAGTACGGTGAGTGCTACGCAAGTTGGGTTGTTTGGTGCGAGTCAAAAACTATATGGTGCTTTTAAGCAATTAATTAACCCTTTTAGCCAAGCGTTATATCCCTATATGGCTAATACTGGGAATACAAAACTCTTATTTAAGCTTGTTGTCGTTCTTGCTTTGGTTATGAGTGTTCCAGCAACAATAGGCTTTATATTTGCAGAGCCAATTATAGAGTTGATATTTGGCTCCGAGTTTGGCCAGTCTAGCGATATCCTGAGAATATTTATTGTTACAGGGTATGTTGCGTTTTTTTCTATTTGCTTTGGCTATCCAGCATTCTCAGCAGTTAAACGAGTAGACTTAGCCAATAAAAGCGTAATTATTAGTGGTTGTTGCCAAATAGGTTTTTTAACAACCTTGCTGTTAACTGGAAGTATAAATATCACCAATGTAGCTTACTCGATTCTACTCACAGAAAGTCTAACATTAACAATACGCTTTATTTGGTTTATCCAGCAGTTAAATATACAAAAATCTCAGGTGAAAGTGGCATAAAATGATGAAAAATATTGCGGTGATTTTAGCTTCAGGTAGCGGTTCACGATTTGGAGCAAAACTTCCTAAGCAGTTTGTGCGTTTGGCAGGTAAGCCCGTCATCCAATACACTATTGAAGCTTTTGAGGCGGCGGCTCTAATTGATGAGATTATGATCGTTACCAAAGAAGAGTTTGTCGATTATGTGTATGAGATTGTTAACGCGCAAACATTCAAAAAAGTCACCAAAGTTATTGTGGGTGGGGCTGAGCGTTATGATTCAACTTTATCAGCTTTGCAGGCAATTACTGATGAAGAAGCTAATGTAATCATTCACGATGCCGTTCGCCCGTTTGTTTCTGAAAATATTATTAATCGCTGTGTTGAAGCATTAAAAAAATATAACGCTGTGGATGTGGTAGTGGATGCTACAGATACGATAGTTCGTGTTAAAGAGCAGGTAATTCAAGAGATTCCTGATCGCCGTTTTTTAAAACGCGGACAAACTCCTCAGGCATTCAAAAAAACAACGCTACAGAAAGCGTATGATTTATTTATGAAAGATGATGAAAAAATAGCCTCGGATGACTGTGGAATAGTGCTTAAATATCTTCCAGATGAACCCGTAGTAACCGTGCAAGGGGAAGAGGCTAACTTTAAAATCACTCACCAACAAGATATCTACCTTGCAGACAACTTAATAAAAGATGGTCTTATTGGGCGTATGTCACATGATACAGCCAATATTGAAAGTGCATTAAAAGGAAAAGTAATCGTTGTCATAGGAGCTAGCAGCGGTATTGGCGAAGATATTGTTAAGCTTTGCAAGAATTTAAGCGCCAAAGTTTACCGCTGTAGCCGTAGTATCAATGGTGTAGATATTACCAGTGAAAAAAGCTTGAGGAGCACCTTAGCAGATATACAAGTTAAAGAAGGGCGTATTGATTATGTAATCAACACTACTGGCCTACTAAACCGTAAACCCTTAGTGACCATGACAGAGCAAGAAGTAGTGGATAGTTATATGGTGAACTACGTGGGCGTATTAAATATTGCCCGTGCAAGTTTTGAGTTTTTAAAGCAATCACGTGGAATGCTTATTAACTTTACTTCCAGTTCTTATACACGCGGCCGTGGTAATTACAGCATTTATTCATCAACTAAAGCAGCGGTGGTTAACTTCACACAGGCTCTAGCTGAAGAGTGGCAACCTCATGGAATAAAAGTGAATGTAATTAATCCCGAGCGCACAGCTACTCCTATGCGCACAGCAAATTTTGGTAACGAGCCTGCTAATACATTGCTCAGCTCTAAAGAAGTAGCGGAGTTTACATTATCAGCGATGAGCTTTGAGCATACAGGACAAGTGTTCAGTATTAAGAACGATATATAAACTATGATTTTTAAAATACTCAAAAAAGCAAAAACTGTTTTAACTTATTTTTTGGTTTATTACCCAATTTATTTCTTTTCGTTTTTAACACCGAGAAAGAAGAATAGATGGATTTTTGGAAGTGCTCATGGATTTTCTGATAACTCTAAATATCTTTTTATTGAAGTGAATGAAAGTCATAAAGAAATCCGTGCTATATGGATAAGTAGGGATAGAGAAAGTCCAGTAACTATTCGGGCGTTAGGATTTGAGGCGTATTATTTATGGAGTTTGAAAGGTTTTTATTATTTGCTGACTTCCCGTGTTTATATTAGTAGCCATACATTTTCTAATTCATTATTTTTATGGACATTAGGAACAGCTAAATTTATACAGCTTTGGCATGGTGTTCCCTTAAAAAACATGCAGTTTAAGATTGCTGCAGGTAGAGATTATGCTCAATTTAATCACTGGTTATTAAAGTGGGTTTACTATCCATTTAAGCTTACTAGATATAAAAAACCAGACCTGTTTTTAAAAACATCAAAGATATCGGGATTAAACTATATTGAAAGCTTCAATTTGAAAGAGACAATATTGTTTGAAGCTGAATATCCTCGTTGTGAGATTTTGTCTTTGCAGAGTCAGGAAAGTGAAAAGTTTATATGTAAATATGAAATGTTAGAAACAGTTGAGTTTCTAAACCAATTAAAGAAGTACAGAAAGATTTTTTTCTACATGCCGACATGGAGAAGTTATAGTTTAGATTATCTAAAAAAGGCTGCTTTTAACTATGAAGCTTTGAATCAGGCTCTGGTAAAACTTGACGCTGTAATGGTTTTTAAACTTCACCCACTTACGCCAGAATCTGTCTTAAGCGAAGTTAAAGGATTTAGCAATATTCTAACAATAAATCCTAAGATAGATGTTTATCCCATACTGTCTATGCTTCATGTACTGATTACTGATTACTCTTCAATATATTTTGATTTTATGAATGTCAAAGATGCTTACACGATATTCTTTCCATTTGATATGGATGAATATAAAAACCACGATTACTCAATAGCATATGATTATGATGAAAATATCAATGGCATAAGAGTTAATACTTTTGATGAGCTTTTAGATAGTCTAAAAACAGAGAGCTATAAAAATATAGATATTCAGAAAAATAAAGCGCTGTATGAAAAGTTTTGGGGTAAGCCCGAGGATAAAAAAGATTTGATATTAGAAATCAAAACATTAGTTGGGCTAAGCTAATGGCTTTTTCGCTTGTTTTTTACAACGCTATTTTGCTGCTTAGTACACTATTTGTTTGGTTATCAGAAAAAGCCAGCACACCAATGCAGAGAAAGGTCTGCACTTTAATTGCTTTCTTAATTGTTTTTCTGCCTGCTGCTTTGCGCTATGAAATAGGTATAGATTATTTTTCCTACAAGATTATATTTGAAAATATCCGTGATGGCTTAGACCCATTCTGGCAAAGCAAAATGGAGCCTGGTTACTATTTCTTAAACTGGATAGTGGCCAGCATTGGGCTTCCATATGAGGCTTTAGTTGCGCTGTGCTCATTCATTATCTTTTTGTTTTTCTTTAAATCCTACCCATTAAAGAATAAATACTTAATACACTTTATATTGATCTCTTTGCTTTATTTTACGGCAAATAATTTAATCAGAAACTGGATGGCATTATCCATTGCTTGGTATGGGGTAGCGAGGTTTGCTACAGATAAATCATTAATTAAGTACCTTGTGTTAATTTTGATATCTGCACTGTTTCATAAAAGTTCTTTACTACTTGTAGTTCTTGCTTTACCGTTTGTTAATTTTAAAGTGCTAAAGGAGTATAAAAAACTCTTAAATATTTTTTTACTTTGTTTGGCAATAATTTTGTTTTTATATGGTCAAGATGTATTTAGAGCTTTACTTTCAGGTTCCGTGGCGAATGCCTTAGGTTACGCATCTTATGCAACTAGTTGGTATGCTCAAGATACGGAGCTTGGTACGGGTTTTGGCGTTGTTTTTTATACTGTTTTTTTGTTGGTTAGCTTGCTTGCTCTGAAAGATGAAAGTAGTCATTATTTTAAAGTTGTTTATATTTCAATCGCTATAGCCGTTGTTATTCAAATAGCTGCTGCACAAATACATATATTTGGTCGTTTAAAATATGTCTTTTTTTATGCTTTTTTTTTGGCGTTTTTGATATTGCTTAAAAATAGGTTTCTACCCTTTCGAACGCTAGCCTACATGCTGTTATTGATAAGCCTTTATAATTTTAATAACTCTATTTTGCAAGGTAGTACTGACTATATGGAAACATGTCGAGGCGGACGCATCACACCTTATGTTAGCGTGTTTAATAAAGAAGATAGTAATAGAGACCCATACCTTACTAGTCGCTATAACTGGTGTGATGCATATTTCGAAAATAAATAATTGGTAAGTAAATGAATATAGAATTAACACAAAAACATATCTTTGACATCATGTGTCATTTCGATCAGTTTTGCCGTGAAAATGATTTAAAATACTTTCTTCTCGGTGGAACCCTGCTTGGTGCAGTAAGGCATAAAGGCTTTATTCCATGGGATGACGATGCAGATGTGGGAATGCCGCGAGAAGATTTTGAGCGCTTTAAAAAACTATTTAATGACAAGCTATCTAGCTTTGAGCTGGTGGACTTTGATATCAGTGATCAAAGTGTAAGACCGTTTGCACGTCTCTATAATAAAAATGTAAAAGTGACATTTGAGGCTGTAGATTCTTTTTCCGAATACTTATGGCTCGATGTCTTTCCTTTAGATGGTACTTTCAACAACAAGCGTTTAAATGCCGCGCATATTTTCTTAATGACACGCTTAAAGGGCGTTTTGTATATGCGTCATGGTCGCTATTCTGCTGATTTGCATTGGCTTAACCGTGCAGTGAAAACCCTAGTGCGTTGGTGCACCTTCTTTATGCCGAAAAGCTGGCCATGTGGGCTGATGAGACGTGTAGCCACGCTGAAAACATATGAAAAATCAGAAATGGTGGGCAATTTATATGGCCGCTGGGGTGCAGGTGAAATAGTACCAAAGCCGGTGTTTGGTAAGGGCGCACAATATGAATTTAATGGTGAGTTATTTTGGGGGCCAGAGAATGCTGATGCCTATCTTACTAGTGTATATGGCGACTACATGACTTTGCCAAAAAAAGAAAATCAAGTTTCAGATCATCGAGTAATTTCAATTGAAATTAAAAGTTCTGAATCTACAGGGAGGATCTAAAAACCACCATTTGACCAGCACGCTCAGATATCCCGCTCGTTCTTAGTGGTATCGCTCCGCCTTTCGGCTGTTGGTAACCAGACTTTCGCCCAGTTTGGTGGCGGGCTTTGGTGGTTTTTCCACCAATATCCCGCGTTCAAGCACCGCTAAGCGGTGCGATGCATTGGGGTCACATGCCTCAACAAGTGCTTGAAGCGTTTTATGTTGTAGGCCATGTTTTTCAGGCCGACCCGTAACGTCGCTCTTGGCAGGCCGATGGACTTGATGAACTGCTTCGCCGCACCCTGTTTAATACCCCCGCACACATGCTCAACACGGGCTCGGACTGTCGACTTTCTCAAGTTGCCTCGCTCAATGTGCTTGGGCATTGGTTTGTGTCGTGGTTTTGTGCGGTTAATTTGGCTGCGGAACTCTCTATCAAGGAGCTTCTGTTCGTTCTCGACACTGCGGTAAGCTGAGTCGGCATACACATCCGCGGAGCTGTTGTGGGCATCCAATAAGTCGTTCAGCAAGTGGCCGTCGTGCCGGTTAGCCGGTGTGACTTCCCAACAGCGGATCAGCTTGTGCTTGTTGTCCACGTTGATGTGATCTTTGTAACCAAAGTAGGACTTACCGTGCTTCTTGGTCCAGTGGGCATCTTTGTTGCGCTGACGCTTCTGCGCCGGTGTGAGCACACTGCCACTGGGGCCGTTGTCATTGTCGTCATCGTCACGCTTTTTACGAACCGGCGCTTCTACAATGGTGGCGTCGATGATCTGGCCACCCCTAGGGAGGTAACCGGCGTTCTCGATTTGCAGCATCAGGTCTTCAAACAAGGGCTTGATCAGTTTGCTTTCGACCAGAC
>JAGDZJ010000050.1:0-3160 GCA_049115955.1 Natronospirillum sp. | reverse complement strand
AGGGGTCGTTCAATTTGTCGAGTTTTGACAGCACACGGTCTTGGTCGAAAAAGCTGGGTTGCATGTTCATGGCTTCAGACTGAATAGGATGGCTGAGATTTTACCAGATCACGGGGGTTTTTAGATGCTCCCTTTGGTGAGTAGGGTTTTGGTGTAAAATCCACCAAAACCCGAAAGGCAAGGACTAAATTACAACTAACTGAATTATTAATATATGAGATTTCATAGATAGTCTTTAGGGTTTAATTCAATTGTGCTTCCGTCAGTGAATGTCAGAATGCCCGGAACATCTATTCTAGCTCCATTAGAAATTAACCAATTTACTGCATCTCTATTTCTAGATAATAGTGCTTCGAGTAGTATATTGCTTGTATATGTGGCTGGTGCTATTTGTCTTGCAGGAGCCGTCATTGCAGTCTGTAAAACATTCATTTCATCCCGAAGTTTTTCAACTTCAGCTGCAAGTACTGTATCTGATGGGCAACTTGTACCTGATTGGGAGTTTTCACTAGTTGCCATCTCTATTGCTTCTTCAAAGGAGATTGGTTTTTTTGGGGTAAAGTAGTCTGTAGGTAATGTGAATGCTTCATTTAATATATCGAAAGGACGCTCAGGTACATTCATTTCAGGTACTGCGATTCCTAGCGTTATGTTACTACGCATATTTAGCCTACGAATCTGCTCTTCAGGCGTAGTAGCCCTTTCCATAGAGTCAAGCTGCTCGAGTGCTCTTTGGTTTTTTTCTTCCCAGTCAATTATCGATTTTCGATGAGCGTCTCTACGCTCTGAATTGTACTGAACTAATAGGCGCTCTTGTAGCTGATTGTTTTCTTCTCGTACGCGTTGTGTGTCTTCAGTCTGTATTTGTAAGGCTCTAGTCTGAATAGCAATTTGACTTCCACTGCCAAAATTCTTGCAGTTATTTATTTCGGAGCGAAGTGTAATTAACTCTTGATTTTTCTGATTAAATCTATTGCTGACAGCATTAAATTGCTCCAAGCTTTTTGTGCCAGTATTGCTATCCATAATATGACTTAAAGCTCTTTCATTCAGTACGGGTGGGTAACCCCCAAAAGCTACTATGCTTTGGTTGACATCAACAACGCCTTCGTCAGATAAGAAATCCAATACTTCATTTATATTGTGCTGGTTGCTTTCAAAGGCAATAACTAGATGAGTTTTTGTTATATTACTGTTGGATCCCCCAATATTGTTATTCACGTACGAAAAATTAAAGCCTCTTTGTCTGGCTTGATTTAAAAAATTCATGTCGCCAGAGTGAATCGCAGATATTACTCTGTTTGGCTCTAAGGTTGCTTGGCTGGCTAATATTTCGGTATTGGAATCAATAGATTTTATTCCTTCGCTTATGTTATCAATTCCGTGTGATATGCTTAGTAGCCGGTCATCTATAATGCCTAGGCTGTTTTGAAGCAAGGCAACTTCACTAATGTTGTAAGCAATTATTCCTATATTTTGCCCATTTACATTACTTATCTTATCTGAATAGAACCAAAGGCCTAGGAACACCAATGATGAGGCGCCAAAGCCTATACTCCATTTTTTTAGGCGAGGAAATACCACTTCGTTAAAATTTTGAACTGTATCTAGATTTAGATATGGTGTGATTGCTTTAGATAACGGCTTAATTAAAGCGAATGAAATTGCAGCAATTGCCAGAGCAAAGAATATATATAATCCAAATGGAGCAATTGGATTCAGTACATCAGAAACTACTGCTGCGAATGTAACTGTAGTTGCTGCTGTTCGATTTATCTTTATAAATGATCTTTTTGCCGAGGCTTTTTTTGGAGTAGCTTTCAATGTGCTGTCCTTTTGTGGTGGTTTATATCTCTTGAATTTTAAATATTATAGAAATCAGATAATAAATAATTCATATAAAATAAATATTTTCAGAAGATTAAATTTTAGTCGTTACATTTATGTTGCCTTATTATATGGTAAATTTTCTGTAATGACCACCGAATGGTGGATCAAAATTCATCACTTGTACGGCACACATAGATAAGATGCTAAATTTTGTCGTGTTGATCTGTTTTCTTGTTGTTTGCAACTAGGTTTTCGCCAAATCAACTGTGGTGTTGGGACATTACGTAGCTTCCGGGCCCAGTACGCGGCTCTTGGCTCTATCTGCACCTCATCATGTAGGTGTTCAGCTGCAAAATTGTAGGGTATGAAGTGCATGACTTGGAAACCGACAAACACGCCGCCGATTGACTGAAATAATCGGTTCATCTGTGGAGCTCTAATGCAAGTGATTCGTCTGTTTGGATAGACAAGCCTATGATACTTGCGAACGTTTACTAGTTGGCGTAGCATTGTATACCTAACAGATATACAAAGAGTGTTCAGCATGGCGACTAAAACAGCACCTATTAACATGCGAGTCGACCCCCAGGTACGTGCAGTTATTGATGCTGCAGCCGGTATTCTAAGCTTGGATCGTTCCGTATTTATTCAACAAGCCGCATTGCGTGAAGCGCAAAACGTCATTGCTGACCAGAAACACTATGTCCTTGATCAAGAGGCTTTTGATTCATTCGAGCGTGCCATGAGCGCGCCAGCTGTCGCGGTTGAAGGTCTTAAGGAGCTTTTAAGCCGGAAGACACCGTGGGAATAACAGCACCCAGCTTATTGTCCAGTGGACACGACCTCACGAATTTCAAAAGCGGAAATCCATCGCTCGATGATTGGCTGGTAAAACAAGCACAAAAAAATCAGGATCGTGGATTTTCACGTGTGTATGTTGTCACCGAGGGAAATGCTCACTCAGTTGTTGGTTATTATGCGGTGGCAATGGGATCAATCCAGCGTAGTGAAGCGATGGCATCACTACGGCGCAACAGCCCAGAAGCAATACCTATGGTGGTGCTTGGTAGACTGGCAGTTGACAATAGGTATCATGGGCGAGGTATCGGTGCTGGACTCCTTAAAGATTGCGTGATTCGCTCTGCTGCTTCTATGGCCGCAGTGGGTGGAGCAGGGCTGTTAGTGCATGCAATCGACGATGCCGCGGTATCGTTTTATACCAAGTTCGGCTTTACGCCTTCGCCGCTCAGTTCACGCACACTGATGGCTCGCATTAAGGACATTCAAGCTAGCCTGTAGTCATTAGGGAGCATCTAAAAACCCCCACGAT
>JAGDZJ010000049.1:0-2498 GCA_049115955.1 Natronospirillum sp. | reverse complement strand
GACGCCCTAGAATGAACGGTTACGCATCCAGTAACTTGCGTATGTGTTTGGTTTCACGAGTTTAGTGGCACACACCTTGCTATCGTAGGTTTTTAAACAATGATATTGGGGGTTAAGCATGCAAATTGGAGGCGCAATAGCTACTACCGCTATATTACCAACACAGCAAAGCGGTAATAAGTTGCCGCCTGAAACAACGACTAACGGCACCACACAGCCGAAACAGCCGCTCATTCGTGAAATCGCTGAATCACTTGACCCAAAGAATATGAGCTACAAAGAGTCTCTGGATCTTGCTAATGCCTTAATGAAAGCAGGAGAAGGTGATTTAAGCTCTGCATTTTTACCACCGCCACTTTTAAAGATTAACAGTGATGGAAGTGTAACAAACATGGCTGGAACGCCGGAAGGTGACGCTAGAATGAACAATAAATTCAATATGTTAGAAACACTTACAGACAGAATTAAATTTAATAAAAGTATGAATATTTCAACAAACTTACTTGAAGATGCTTATTCTTTTTTAGAGAAAATTCAGGTCGCTCGGAACACGCCGAGTATCGACGTGTACACATAATGAGTTTTTGGGACGACTAACACCACCTTGTTAGATATTGTCAGTCCTCTTCGAGAAAACAATCGGCTCTGTACGTACGAGCTTTGTCATTCTAGCGACTCACCTGAACAAAACCCGATCGCGAATGGGTCGTTTGTACAGATGTCGAATGCGCACCTTTCTTCTGGAATAATGACAGTTAACGTTTTGTTGTTTACCTTTTGGTATGCGATCCATTGAGGAGACAATGCTGAGATAACAAAGCTATCGAGAAGCGCACCTTCATAGATATATGAGACTCTCATCGACTGCCCGTCAGACTGGAATGTAACCTCGAATGTTTGACGGTCTCCGCCCCTTACTTGCCTGGCAGATGAGAATCCGTATTCGTATGCCACATCACATGCATCAAAATCGGCATTATTAAGTCTTTCCTGGGCGATGGCGGCCCGTTGTCGCCACTGATCCAATATAGTGTCTGCCATGACAGGCCCAGCGAGCACACACACTGCGGTCGCTGCTGCTATTAATAGACCACTTCTGTTTGTAATAAATCCCAATCGCTTCATGCCTCTTTCTCTCTAACGTTTAGGTAAATGATGCCAGAGCCGCCAGCGGAGTGAATCCAATGGCAGCCACGTTAGCAGTTTAAACGAACAGAACCAACACCGGTTTCTTAAGCTTTCAGAGCACTTTGCAGTTCGAGGTTGATGGCCTTTGCTGCACTTTCGGGGTCTTGTGCTTGCACAACGGGTCTTCCTACAATTATGTGTGTCGCCCCGTTTTTTAACGCAAATGATGGCGTGCCTATTCGGCTTTGGTCATAGGCTTCTATGCCGTTTGGTCGTATTCCAGGGGTAACAATTAAAAACTCAGAATGTAGATTATCTTTTATTAGTTTAGCTTCTTGTGATGAAGCGACCACACCATGACAACCACTGGACTCCGCAAGTTTAGCGAGGCGTAAAACTAGATTTTCACTCTCTAGGCTAAATCCGATTTCCTTTAAGTCATCGCTCGTCAGACCAGTGACAACTGTTAAGGCCAATATTTTTAGATTTGGAAAAACTGAAGCGGCCCTAACCGCAGCCTCCATCATATTTTTACCACCGGAAGCATGAACAGTCAGCATGCTAACGCCATGAGCACCTGCGGCCTTTACAGCTGAGGCAACTGAATTCGGTATCTCGTGAAGCTTTAGATCCAGAAATACATCCTTACCTTGATCTCTAAGGTAGTGGATGACTTTTGGGCCTTCCGATGTAAGCAATTGCAAACCAACTTTATAGATAGAAACCTCACTCCTCGTAGCTTCAACAATTCTTTTGGCTTCTTCAAAAGTAAACACGTCTAATGCGACAATTAGCATGGTGGTCGAGTTCCTTGATTCCTGCACCTGCGGCTGTTTCTCATCCGATGATCAAAAGTGCCACATACGGAACGACATTGAAGACCAGAAAGACGATTTTGAACAAACCGAGGAATGAGTACATGATCTCATTGAACGCTTCTCGGGGAATGGGAAACCATTTGCTCTGCGTTCGGTAGACCCAATCTGGAGCCAATATGAACATTGTGGTCCAGAGGACTAACAGGGATCCGTTTATGATTGTGCACCACATGAAAAAACTTATCACCATCTGAGTATCCATAATATTTTTCTCTTATTTGGTCTGCATTCAGTCGGTGTACTGCGAACCTTTTACCTTGTTCAAAATGAAGGATGGTTGGGGGGCGCTGCCGTTCTTGTGGTTCGCTGCAACGGAGTAGGTCTAGGCGCCTGTTTTATTGGGAAGATCACTTATCCTGATCCCTATAGTTCAAGCTAGTTGTCGCCTCCATTTAATGAGAAGACAACATGAAACATCATTCCCCTGAGCGGCGAGAAGCCATCCTGAAACAAATGGCGCCGCCACACAACATGACCGTCCCTGAATTGGCT
>JAGDZJ010000048.1:0-3647 GCA_049115955.1 Natronospirillum sp. | reverse complement strand
ATGTGGTTTATGGAGCGCTTACGAAACAACTATGCGTACGGAAATTCCCCAAACCAACCAGCTCAGGCCACCAACCCAATAAAGCGGTACAGCAAGCACTAGCTGTTGCCACATCCATGTGCTTTCAATAAACCGATAAAATGGATCGGACAAAACATCCTCTTCGATATTGAAATCAGGCTCATTTTCCAGCTTTAGGTCACAGTTGAGCTGCCACCATCCATCTTTGACGATACTGGAACCATGCAACAAGTAATCATGGCAGCGGCTTTGCCGCTGAGCCCAATCCCTCAAGTCATGCTGCTTCATCATTCCGATTGGCCCAGCCATGCCAACCAGCGTTCCAAGATATACGAATAGATACTCCATCCATTTCGGACATTCGTATGACCTGTGAATCAAAAGTCTATGCATTCCAAGCGAGTGGCCAAAGCATAATGTGATGCCAGTCAGCACGATAAATATGGCAACAGAAGAAAATGTGGCAACAAAAGGAGCCACCAAGATCACAGCGAGCGAGTGGGAAATGAACCATGTTGACTTGCTCGGGCTCCACACCACCTGCCCAACAAATGCATCGGTGTCTGCCTTGGCTTTTACTCTTTCGGTATTACGCATGACTCTCCACAGATAGATAACGAACCAGATTAGCCGCGCGCCGCTGTTTAGTGCGTCGACTGGAGTGCCTTGTCGGGCGATATTTGGCGGCCCAGAAACTTCGCGACACTAAACACACCTAGCAAACCAGCAAGAATAGCTGACACGAACTCACCAACAGTTGACGTTTGCGACACAAAATAAACCGCCACTAGAAAACCCGAAAGATAGGCAACCCACGCAACATACATACGATGTGACGGAGCAACGATAGCTGCGCAGACAACAACGAAGAAGGCCGACAGAGCAACAAAGAGATAAATAGTGGATTGTTCTGCGTAGGAATACCACCATGCCATGCATTGGCCCGAGACAATATCCTCAGGAGGGCAAAGGTAATTGATGCCAAATAGGACAAACATCCCCAAAATGAACATCGCATACCATGCGATGATGGATGACGGTATTACTGCTAGCCAGCGGAACCATTTCATATTGGTGCCCAACAGTTTATTACTGCGCATGCGTGTTTTTCTGGAACGCCAGTTTTTGAAAAACACTCACAAGCATTTGATTTCATTGATAACTTCCGGATTTTGACCACAGCCACCCTCGGAAAAACGCGCAATACTTCAAAACATCGTAGCAGACAAGCCCGCACGCGCACGGCGAAAAGCCTGCTCATACTGTTTAAAGGCGCATAGTTGCATAAACCAAAAGGGAGCCGACGGTTAACCGCGTAACTTTGTTAGCAGATTAGCCCAAGCGGGTGCCCGTACGACCAAAGCCAACCCTAACGCGCCTTTTAGCAACAGCCCCAACGCTGGCAATACACTCTTCCACCAGTCAACTGAAATGACAACATGGCGCGGAAGATAAGCAAGCGCCGTCACCAGAAAGTACACCCCGAGGATTTGCAACACAAAGGCTTGTGTTCCTTGTGGCAGCGGTTGCTGGTCGTCTTCGCCGACGCGGTTCAATACACTGCCCGACAAGCGCCAGAGCAGCCATACGGCCAGTATGCCCAGACCAAAGAAGGCTAAGAAGTACACAGGATACAGGCTGTGTTCCGCTAGGCCCGTCAGTGCGGTGATAACAGCAAAAAATTGGGCGCTGTTGACAATAAGCTGGGCGAGCAGCCAGAGGGCGAATACGCGCAAAGCGAGCGAGGTGAGTGTTTTGGTGGTCATGAGTAAGTCCATTTTCGGTGCTTCGGCCGAGAGTTTGGCTAGGGGGCTGGCCTTCCTACAGTGCCTTGGCTAGCGTTTGTTCTGGATAACCACGGTAGCTGACATTTTGTCGTGCCACGTTTGATTACGGTCGTCCCATAGCATCCAAAAATACCCAAGAAGCAGTGGGATGGCCGAGATAACGTAGCCAACGTAGCGAATGACAAACTGCTGCACGGTGGGTCTGCCACCGGTTCTGGCACATACGATTCGCGCGCTCACGGCCATTTTTCCGGGCGTGGCTTGCTTATAAACCCAGAACAGCATGACTATGAAAAATGGTGCTACCCAATTTATCAAAACGTCCGCAGTACCCATCACGAATCGTTCATCAAGCCAATACTCTTTGCCGTAAATCAAGAAGATAAGCGGAGCGGTGATCACAAAATATAGAATGCCGTCCAAAATAGCAGCCCAAAAGCGCGCACCGAACGAAGCGTACTGTATGGAGGTATTGGATGAGAGACTTGTCATAATGAAACTCCTGTATTTTTGCCGTACCAGACCTTCGGTATCGGATTATGGAATCGTACCTGCAACACAATGACAGGCAAACACTACAATAGTGCGCTGCATAAAGGCCGTCAATTTATGTTTGTGATGTCGGCTCTGAACTGGACATACCCCCTACTAGGGAACCTTGATCGCCCATCTTTCACTCTCACTCGGTAGCCACTCGTAGCAGCAACCGCGAGTCAAACGCTCTTGTATGCGCACCAGGATGCGCATACACTGCTCAGATATGTAACGCCCCATTTGAGGCTATGATGGCTGAACTTTACAACACTGCCGCACCCAAAAAAGCAGCAAACTTGTCTGTTAACAGTGATCTGCTACGCAAATCCCGGGACCTGAACATTAACCTGTCGGCAACCTTGGAACGAGCTTTGAAAGAAGAGCTTTCCAAGCGCGAAGCTGCTCAATGGGTCGAAGAAAATCGCGCTGCGATCAAAAGTTACAACGAGTTCATTGAACAACATGGATGCTTCGGTGACGAATTCAGGGAGTTTTAATGGCGCAGTTCGATGTTTACCCCAACCCAAGCAAGACCAGTAAGACTCAGTATCCTTACCTCGTCGATATTCAACATGGCCTCCTGACGGACTTGGCAACTCGTATCGTTATTCCTTTAGGTAAGCATTCCGCTTTTGGGGGGCAGTCGATGCGCGGCCTCACCCCTGAAATATCGTTTGACGATCAGCAGTTGCTGCTAATGACTCCTCAAATTTCCGCTGTGCCAGAAAAACATCTCAGAAATCCCGTCGGTTCCCTTTCTCATTTCAGGGATCAGATTGTTGCAGCGCTGGATCTCGCGGTCGTTGGAATTTAAAAAATTTCAGTCCAATCGCTTCTTCATATGGTAAAGAACAGAACCTATGGGTCGGTCCTCCAGAACACCAAACACTTGGTAGCCGTACCGTCAGATCAACCGGCAAAGACAGTTGTCACTGCTTGCTAATTGACCTTGGCGATTTGCTCATGGTTTACAACAACCTTCGCTATAACCTGATCAAGAATGGAAGATGCCAGCTCTGGATCGAGGCCATACTGCTGCGACAACTCTTCAATTCGGGCATGCTGTAGCGCCTCACGATCCGCATCCTTGGCAGGAAGACCATGGCTGGCTTTGAAGTACCCAACCCGATTCGTGACCTTAAAGCGTTCAGCGAGCATTGCCACAATTGCGTTGTCGATGTTGTCGATACTTTTTCTTAAATCTTCAAGTGATTCCATGATCATCTCCTAAGCCATTTAACGCCCAGCACCAACGGAATGGAAACCAATGCCGCGACGGCCCCCTATAGGTCAAGCTAGTTGTCA
>JAGDZJ010000047.1:0-639 GCA_049115955.1 Natronospirillum sp. | reverse complement strand
ACAGTTCGGTCCCTATCTGCCGTGGACGTATGAGACTTGAGAAGAGCTGCTCCTAGTACGAGAGGACCGGAGTGGACGAACCTCTGGTGTTCCGGTTGTCACGCCAGTGGCATTGCCGGGTAGCTAAGTTCGGACAGGATAACCGCTGAAAGCATCTAAGCGGGAAGCCCCCTTCAAGATGAGGTCTCACTGGACGCAAGTCCCTAAAGGGCCCTGGAAGACTACCAGGTTGATAGGTTGGGTGTGTAAGCGTTGTAAGGCGTTGAGCTAACCAATACTAATTGCCCGTGAGGCTTGACCATATAACGCCTAAGGCGTTTGGGCCTGCACAACAAGCTAAGCAAGACCGAGACAGACCGGTGCTTGAATGATTGAACTTATGCAAGACGTGTTAATCGCATATTCAGAACGCATGATTGCGGATAGAGCGTAAGCTTTATCGGTGACGGCAAACGAACAGAGAGCGTGTGGGTAGCGTAACGACGCACCGGCACCACTCGACCAGTTTGCTTGACGATCATAGAGCCTTGGAACCACCTGATCCCATCCCGAACTCAGCAGTGAAACGAGGTATCGCCGATGGTAGTGTGGGGTCTCCCCATGTGAGAGTAGGTCATCGTCAAGCTCTTAAATACGGCA
>JAGDZJ010000046.1:0-11645 GCA_049115955.1 Natronospirillum sp. | reverse complement strand
CTGGAGAGATACAAGGGCAGGTGTTTACACCTGCCGGAGGATTGGCGGGTTCGTCCTAAGGTGGTGGGTATCTAACCCACCACCCCAAGCGTCAGCCAGAAATACCACGGGCGACGGAAGCGAAAATCTGCCACTAACGTATCGCCGCCGCTGAGCAGTTCAGAGTCAGGGTGCTCTGTGCGCAAAATATTGACCATTTGCGCCGCGCGTGCGTCGTCGCCTTGCATCTCATAGGCTCGCGCTGCCAAGGCTAAACCATCAGCCTGTACATCTTCCCCAGCAAAATCTTCAAATAGCCGATTCAAGCGCGCGAGGGATGCGTCCGGCTTTTTCACTTGGTAGTAATAGGTGGCGACGTTCAGGTTGTATTCCGCCAAACGCGTGCGAGACACCTGCATAATGCCTTTTGCGGGATCCACATAGTCGCTGTTCGGGTAGAGCGTGATAAATTCGCGCATTTGTGCGAAGGTGCGCTCGTAACCACTGATGTCACGGTCAACAGGGTTGCGTGTACTCAGTAGGCCAGCTGACTGTTCTGCCATGCCAAAGCTGGTCAAACCGCGCAGGTAATAGACATAGTCAATTTCAGGGTGTGCCGGCTGTAAGCGAATGAAGCGGTTGGCGCGCCTCAGAGACGCGTCGTATTGGCGGTCACTGTAGGTGGCGTAAATCAGGTCTAACTGAACCTGAGAAGCATAAACGCCGAAGGGAAAACGGTTCTCCATGGCTTCTAACTGTTCAATGGCCATCACGTAGCGTTCGCTTTCTAGCAGCTCTGAGGCGCGTTCGTAGCTGTCTGCTTCCGTGGTGATGCGTGTCTGGTTACTGCTGCACCCTGCAAGCACCAAAAGTCCGACCAACAGAGCGTAGATTGAAAATCGTTGGAACATGTTTTTCCCTGAGTCCGCTAAATCAAATACAATAGAGATTAAATTGTTCGGGCTTGCCCGAACGCCGCACTATTAAAACACAATTATGGCCACAACACCCATGCAAGAATTGATAGAAATGGAAGCACAAGTACCGGTTTCCATGGGCGGCCAACGCGTCGACCAAATCGCTGCTCAGTTGTTTCCCGAGTACTCACGCTCTCGTCTCCAAGGCTGGCTAAAAAGCGGCCAGATGCTGGTAGACGATCAACCCGCAAAACCGAAAGACAAGCTCGTGGGTGGTGAATGGCTGCGTGTCGAAGCCGAGCTCGAAGTATTCAGTGAATGGCGCGCAGAACCAGTAGATTTTCCGATTCATTACGAAGATGAATCCATCATCGTGGTGAACAAACCGGCCGGCCTGACCGTGCACCCGGGCGCGGGTACACCTAATGGCACCTTGCTGAACGGCCTGCTGCATTATGATCCCAACCTCGCCAGTGTGCCGCGTGCGGGTATTGTGCACCGTTTGGATAAAGACACCACGGGCCTGATGGTGGTGGCCCGTACTATCGAGGCACAGACCGCTCTGGTGCGTGACTTGCAAGAACGCGAGATTTCGCGTGAGTACGAAGCGGTGTGCAAAGGTGTAATGACCGGCGGGGGTATTGTTGATGAACCCATCGGTCGCCACGGCACGCAGCGAACCAAGATGGCCGTGCGCCCGATGGGTAAACCTGCCACCACGCACTACCGCGTACTGCAAAAATTCGCTAACCACACCCACGTGCGTTTGAAGCTGGAATCCGGTCGTACGCACCAGATTCGTGTGCACATGGACCACATTCATTATCCTTTGGTGGGTGATCCCGTGTATGGTGGTCAGTTCTCATTCCCACGCGACATTTCCGACCGGCTAAAAGAAGTTCTACAAGGGTTTCGGCGTCAAGCACTGCACGCCAAAGCTCTGGGTTTGTTTCACCCCGAAACCGGTGAGTGGATGGAGTGGGAAATCGATTTGCCCGAAGACATGCAGCAGTTGTTGCACGTCATAGCCGAGGAGTCACCGAATGACGAATACTGATGGCCTGCTAATTCCAGAATGGGATGACCTTCCCGACGGCATTCATGCAGTCACCACTACTCGTTTGGGTGGATTCAGCGAAGCGCCTTATAGCAGCTTTAATTTGGCGCACCATGTAGGCGATGATTTGCCTGCGGTGAAGCGCAACCGTGCCCGGTTAGCCGACCTGTTGGAACTACCCGCTGTGCCACAATGGCTGAGCCAAGTGCACGGCATTCAAGTGATGCGTTTTTTAGAGCCGGAAGTCGCTACGCTGCAAGCCGATGCCTCGTACACCAATAAGCCGGGTGTGCCTTTGGCCATTATGACTGCCGACTGCCTGCCCGTGCTGATCGCGTCGAAAGACGGTGAAGAACTGGGCGCTGCGCACGCCGGTTGGCGTGGTCTGTGTGACGGCGTGATTGAAGCGCTGACAGGACACTTTCGTGCCCGACCTGATGAACTGACCGTATGGCTTGGCCCAGCGATTGGGCCAGAAGCGTTTGAAGTTGGCGCAGAAGTCCGAGCGGCGTTTATGGCCGTCGATCCGAAAGCGGAGCTGTGTTTTACTGCGAAGGATAATGGTAAATACCTTGCGGACATTTACGGCCTCGTGAAACAGCGCCTGACTCGGCTGGGTATCAGCTCGGTCAGCGGTGGCGAATACTGCACCGTGACTGACAAGGAACACTTCTTCTCTTATCGTCGCGACGGTAAAACCGGTCGCATGGCGACGCTGATCTGGCGTTAAACGTAGAGCCACAGCTTCGCGCAGAGGGCTGCGCTCCTACGGGGAGGCCTTACGTGTCCTCGGCGCATTCTATAATTTTCCAGCACGCCAACGGACGGCATATACGATGATACACAAGGTAAGTACCACTTCCACAGCACCAAAGAACAGGTAATACAACCAGCCCTCTCCGATCACATTACCGACATTCACTAGCGTGTACAGCGCGCCTAGGCCAACCTGGGTGCGGCGATTAGCGGTGTAGGGCAGCACCAAACTCAGCACAATCATAAGCGACGGTAGAGTCATCAAAACAGCGGCCAACATGAGGCTGGTTTGCGACGCCAGCATGGGGCCCATAAACCCGTCGATCATCTGTTCCCGTTAGCCGGACAGCGGCAATACCACACGCACTTCCAGTCCGCCGGTTGTTCGATTATTGAGCTCAAGCTCGCCGCCATGCCCGTGAATGATGGCGCGCGCGATACCTAACCCTAACCCCATGCCGTTCTTGTTCAAATGTCTGCCGTGGGCAAGTCGTGTGTAAGGCTCAAAGAGCTTCTTCATGTCGTCGTCACTGATGCCCGGGCCATTGTCGAGGATGCGGATGATGAGGTGGCTGGTGTTGGCTTCTAACACAATGTCGGCCCGTTCACCGTAAAACACCGCATTGTCGATTAAATTGCTCAGGCAGCGCTTCAGGGCCAAAGGTTTGCCGATGAATTTGGGTTGGCTGGTAATGCGCAGGCTGACGGGGTGCCCGGCCAGCGTATTGTCGCGTGCCAGCTTTTGTAGAAGTCGGGATAGGTCTATCACGTGTGGGTCTTCGTGAATGTCGCTGTCGCGCACGCTTTGCAGTGCGCCCTTTACCATCAATTCCAGTTCGTCTAAGTCTTCGTTAAATTCCTGCTGCAACAGCGTGTCTTCCAACAATTCGGTACGCAATTTGAGTCGGGTAATGGGGGTGCGCAGGTCATGGGAGATAGCACCAAACAAACGTTCGCGGTCGGTCATGTAACGTTGAATACGGGACTCCATCACACCGAAAGCGCGGGCCGTGGCATCCAGTTCACGCAGGCCGGAGTCTTGCAGCGGTGCATGGTCCATGCCGCGACCAAAGGCGTCCGCCGCGGCGGCCAGATTGGCCAGCGGCTGGGTTTGCCAACGGACGAACCACACCGACAGCACGCCCACAATCAATAACGACAACAGCAAAGACAACCAACGTTCACCGGTTAAGGCGCGGGTCTTGTCGAGAATATAGGGGTCGGGCAACAGCGTTGCTATGTACATCCATGAACCGTCACGCAATTTAACCTGACTGACTAGCAAAGGGGCCGGGCGCGGTTCCAGTGCCAGACTCTGGCGAATCCACCGGTCAGGCAAGTCCGTCAAACGCGTGCCATTGGGGAATACAATCGCTTGATCAGGCATCACCAATGCCGACTGGACATCCTGCACGCCCAATTCGTCCGCCAGTACTGCATTGACATCGTTGATGACCAATTTGCTCAGGCTATGGTTAACCTGATCAAGCAGCTCAATAGGGTGCTGATTCAAGTTTAGGAAGTAGCGGCTACCACCGACTTCACGCTGTTGATCCAACACAATGGGGCGCACATTGTCCGGCAATGCCGAAAAATACTGCACGGTGGATGCCATCGACAAGGCCAGAAAACGCACGCTTTCCGACAGACTCTGCCGCGCGTCACTGCTGACCTGACCAGCCCATATGACGCTGGTGACGATTTGTGCAGTACTAACGCCTGCGACCATAACGATCAACAAACGCGCAATCAGCGATGACGGCATCAAGCGCCACAGCGGTGATTTGGCGGCAGAATCAGTCATATCCGGGTGCGTCCTTGTGGCGTGTCACTTCCGCGCTGAACACGTAGCCTTCGCCGCGCACGGTTTTGATTAGCTGGGCGGACTTGCCGTCATCCCCTAGGCGCTGCCGCAGGCGACTGATCTGTACATCCAGATAGCGATCCAGCGGGCCCATGTCGCGGCCACGGGTCAGCTCCATCAAGCGCGTGCGGGTTATCACTTCTCCCGCATGGCGCACAAAGAAATGCAGCAGTTGGTAATCTGCACCGTTCAGGTTCTGCCAGCCGTCTTGTGGGGTGAGCAGACTGCGTTCGAGCGTATCCAGCCAGCAGTCGCGAAAGCGGTAATAACGCCCGGAGCTTTCGGCGGTTTGTGCGGGTTCATAGCGTCGGTGAATGGCTTTGATGCGGGCGAGTAATTCGCGCGGGCTAAAAGGCTTGGCTAAATAGTCGTCGGCCCCCAGTTCCAACCCGACCACGCGGTCGGTTTCTTCTGCGTTGGCGGTCAGCATGATGATGGGCACATCGGATTGGCTGCGCAGCGCGCGGCACACGCTAAAGCCGTCTTGGCCGGGCAGCATAATATCGAGGATGACTAAGGAAACGTCGTGCGCGCAGCGCGGGAAGTCGTCCAAAAAGGTTTCGCCGTCGGCCGCGACCAAAACGGTGTAGTTACTGCGCTCCAAGTAAGTCTTCAGGAGTTCGCGGATTTTTTGATCGTCGTCGACGACATAGAGTGTTTTATTCATGGTCGCTCAATGCACTGAGTATCTGGGCCAGACGCTGCTGGGTGGTGGCAACGGTCATGCTGTCGTCGCGGAAGAAGCGATGCAGGGTGTCGAAAATGGCACTCTCTACACCGGGTGATGTGGCCATGCTGTGCGCCATACTGGGGGCCAGCAAACCGGCCGATTCAGCTTCGCGGAACACATGTGCGGATGTTTGTGAGCAGTCATCAAACCCTGCAAGGCCAATGTCTGAACGCGCCGGAATGGTTCCCTTTGCTAAAGAAAACTGACGCTGTGTTTCGGCGTCGAGCAAGGTATGAGCAAAGGTAGCTTGCGCCTGTTGTGTTTCCGCGCTGCCGCTTTGAAAGAAAACGAAGGTATCGGCACTGTAGAGGTGGTTTTGTGCCGTGCCGGGCACGGGCATACACAGGTAGTCTTTGCCCGGTAGTTTCTGTTGTGCGGTGAACTCTCCTTTGACCCAATCGCCCATGATCTGCATGGCGGCTTCACCGCTGATCACCATCTGGCTGGCTTCTTGCCATTCCCGGTTCTGATTATGGGGGTCCATTATGCCTTTGAGGCGGCGCAGCAGACTTAGGGCTTCAGCCACGCGAGCATCATGCAGGGCAGAGGGGGCGAGGTCGACAAAGTAGGCGCGATAAAACTCGGGGCCGCCGACGCTGAGCAATAAGGTTTCAAACAAGGTGGCGGTTTGCCACGCTTGTGCGCCGTGTGCGAGGGGTACTATGCCGGCGGCTTGAAAGACCTCTGCTGCTTGGAATACTTGGCTCCAACTGGTGGGTAGGGCCAAATTGTGTTGCTGAAACAACACAGGGTTGAGCCACATCCAGTTAATTCGATGAATGCTGACGGGCACTGCTGTGCGAACGCCTGCGGCGTGAGTCAGGGTTTCTAGGGTAGCGTAGCGTTCGCCGGGCCATGCGTTGGCCCATTCATTGAGGGGCTGTAAATACCCTAAGCGGGCCCAAAGTCGGATGTTGGGACCGATGATTTGTGCGGCTCCGGGGTGTTGCCCGGCGATGACTCTGGCTTTAAGTACGGCCATGGCGGAGTCGCCGCCACCGCCCGGTACGGCGTAGTCCTGCCATTCAACTTGGGTGTATTCAAGCTGTTGGCGTAGGACGTTAGCGGCGGCGTGCTCGCCTTCTGAGGTCCACCAATGGAGTACTTCCAGCGGTTGCGCTAGCACGGTGGGGCTGAGCAAGAGCGATATAGCCAGTAGACCTTTTAGCATAGGTAGGCAGCCGTTGTGTCGTTCTTATAAGACCGAGTCGTATTCATTCAACGATTCTATCTTAACCCACTATATTCTCTTGTTCTCTTTCAAAGTCTTGCAAAGCCTTTCGGCACTCGATCCGTTATGCGCGGCATGATGTGGCACCGGCACGGCCTCTCGGGGTATACCTCTGGCGCTCAACGGCAGGCCGAAATGCGCGCCTTGAGGCATACACCCTGCGGCCATGCCTACGTCCTGTCGATCGCCATAAGATGGAAAAGCGTGGGGTCCTGGCTCATCTCTCGCCGTTTGCGATGTTAGGTTATGAAATGGCCCAAACATGGAAGGAGAAGCCGCTAAGCGTTGCAATACCTGACGTGCAAGCCATCTTGCATGCTTTGAATTACCGATTCTAACAGTCACATAAAATCCGGTGTTAGCGTGCCCTCACTGGTATTCCAGCAACAACTCATACGAAAAAACACAATAAACCAAGTGAGAGGGTTTTATGAATAAACTGATGCGAATGGCGGTAGCAACAGCGCTGGTTGCGGCTGGCACGGCGGTACACGCCGGTAATTTAACCATAGAAAGCTGGCGCGTGGACGACCGTGACTTGTGGGAAGATATTTTGATCCCTGCTTTTCAAGCGAAACATCCCGACATCAATGTACGCTTCGTGCCGACTTCACCCACGGAATACGATTCTTCTTTGAATGCTCGTTTGCAAGCGGGTACAGCGGGTGACCTGATCACTTGCCGTCCGTTTGATGTGTCGTTGAATTTGTTTATGCAGAGCCGATTGACGGACGTGACCCGTTTACCGGCGATGGATAATTTTGCCGATTTTGCCAAGAGTGCGTGGAGTACCGATGACGGCCAGCGGCAGTTTTGCATGCCCATGGCATCGGTGATTCATGGCTTTCTGTACAACAAAGAGATTTTTGCCGAGCTGGGCATAGACGCACCGAAGACGGAAGCTGAGTTCTTCGCGGTGCTGGACCGCATTAAAGACGGTTCACGCTATACGCCGTTGGCGCTGGGTACGAACGACCAGTGGGAGGCGAATCAGATTGTCTTCACCAGCGTTGGCGCGCCGTATTGGGGTGGTGAGGAAGGCCGCCAAGCGCTATTAGCGGGCGAAGCACGCTTCTTAGACGATGAGTTTGTGAACGCCTTTGGCCAGATGGCGCGCTGGGGCGAATACATGGGGCGCGGTTACCAAGCGCAAACCTATGGTGATTCGCAGAACCTGTTTGCTTTGGGTCGTGCGGCGATTTATCCATCCGGTTCATGGGACATTGGTTATTTTAACCAGCAAGCCGATTTCGAGTTTGGTGCGTTCCCGCCGCCAATCCCAACCGGTGCTGACCGTTGTGTGATCTCCGACCATACGGACATCGGTATGGGCATCAATTCCGCGTCTCCCAATAAGGCAGAGGCCGAAGTGTTCTTGACGTGGCTGGCCAGTGCGGAGTTTGCTGATCTGTTCACTAACGAAGTCACCGGGTTTTTCTCGTTGGCCAATCATGCTGTAGACGTACGTGACCCCGTAGCGGCTGAGATGATCGGCTGGCGGCAGGACTGTGACTCAACCATTCGTCTTAATGCGCAGATCATGAATCGGGGCAATCCGAACATGGAGCAAGAGTTGTGGGTGGTGGGTAGTCAGGTGTTGAACGGCCAGATGACACCAGAAGACGCCGCACGTCGCATACATACCGGCTTCGCCTCGTGGTATCAGCCACGATAAGGCTTCAGGGAGCATCTAAAAACCTCAGAGGCGAAAATCTGGCTAGGCAAAAATATCCGAAAACGCGCAGCTTACTGCACGTAAGTGAGCATTTGAGGATATTTTTAACAACGCCAGATTGAGAAAAGGAGGTTTTTTTAGATGTTCCCTTCATGTGATCACGTGATGAACGTGATAAACCCGTTGGGGTCACCTGTGCAGGTTGCAGTGACCCCTTTTTTTACGAGGACTGCATTATGGTCACTGATGCGCAGCGTCGCTTTCCATGGCACATCATCTTTTTTCTGGCCCCCGCGGTAACGCTTTACACCGTCTTCAGCGCCTGGCCACTGCTCGATACGCTACGGCTAAGCCTGTTTACAGAAACCGGGCCGGGCAGCCGCGCGTTCACCGGTATGAGTAACTTTGTGACGTTACTGACCGACCCTAATTGGTCTGTGCCATTCTGGAATGCTCTGTGGAACAACACAAAATTCTTCTTGATACATATGCTGGTGCAAAACCCGATTGGTTTGCTGCTGGCGGCGTTGATCAGCTTGCGTGGTCTACGCGGCGCAAAAGTGTATCGCACGCTCATTTTTCTGCCGACGTTGTTGTCGGTGGTGATCATCGGTTTTATCTGGCAGCTCATCCTCAGTCCGCTGTGGGGCGTGAGTGAGAGCTTACTGGAGTCCATTGGCCTAGGGCATCTATTTGATGCATGGCTCGGCAACGAAAGCTCTGCGTTGATTACCTTGGCGTTGATTTCGGTTTGGCAGTTTGTGGGTATTCCACTGATGCTGATTTATGCCAGTCTGATCGCGGTGCCCGATGAATTGATTGAGGCTGCAGTGGTCGAGGGCGCGTCGGCATGGCGCATATTCTGGCAGATCAAGTTGCCTTTGATCCTACCAACGATGGGCTTGGTGACTATTTTGACCTTCGTCGGCAATTTCAATGCGTTCGAGTTGATCTATGCCGTTAAAGGCGCGTTGGCGGGGCCTAATTTCTCTACCGATATTCTGGGTACGTTCTTTTATCGCACCTTCTTTGGATACCAGTCGCAGATCGGCAGCGCAACAATGGGCGCGACGGTCGCGTCGATGATGTTTTTTGTCATTCTCTGCGGTGTGGCGGCGTATTTCTTTGTAATACAGCGGCGCTTGCAGCGCTATGAGATGTGAGGAATAGGATGATGACGATGAAACACTCACTGGGTATTACCGCACGCAATCGCCTTTCGTTGCCACAGAGGATGCGCACTATGTGGAGTGGCGGGCCGGACGCAAAGCCCCTCAATGCGCTGGCGGTGCACGCGGTGTTACTGGGTTATACCTTGCTGGCCTTGGCGCCTATTTTGTTGGTGATCATGAATTCGTTCAAATCGCGGCGGGCCATCTTTAACGATCCTTTGGCGTTTCCGACCATCGACAGCTTTTCGTTAGTCGGCTACCAACGTGTGTTAGAACGCTCCGATTTCGGGCTGTACTTCGGCAACAGCATACTGGTTACCGTAATTCCGCTGTTTCTGGTGTTGTTGTTCGGGGCCATGTGCGCGTGGGCGCTGGCGGAATATCGCTTTCGCGGCAGCCGTTTGTTGGCGTTGTACATGGCGATTGGCATCATGGTGCCGATTCGGCTGGGTACGGTGAGTATTCTGGAGATCATGGTGGCCTTAAACTTGGTCAACACCCACATGGCGCTGATTTTGGTGTACACCGCGCAAGGCTTGCCGTTGGCGATCTTTATTCTGACTGAATTTATGAAGCAGATTCCGCGCGACTTGAAAGAAGCGGCGCGCTGCGATGGCGCGAGCGAGTATCGGATATTCTTTCAGATTGCCTTGCCGCTGATCCGGCCTGCCATCGCTACGGTGGCGGTGTTCACCATGGTGCCGATGTGGAACGACCTCTGGTTTCCGCTCATTCTGGCTCCCGGTGAAAAAACACAAACCATTCAGTTGGGCGTGCAGCAGTTTATTGGCCAGTACGCAACCGATTGGAACGCGGTATTGAGTGCGCTGACCTTGGCGGTGCTGCCGGTGTTGGTGCTCTATGTGTTCTTCTCGCAGCAGTTGATTCGGGGCTTAACGGCCGGTGCGGTGAAATAGGGCGAGGTGCTTACTTTCCCGCGGGCCTACACCACGCCATCGTCTCGTAATTGAGCGATGGCGCTTTGGTCCATTCCCAGCACCGATTGCAACACAGTCTCGGTGTGCTGTCCCAATACCGGCGGGGCCGTTTCAGCGTTTAACGCGACGCCGTCAAAACGAATGGGGTTGCTGACCAATTTCACCTCACCGGCGGTAGCGTGTTCGCGTTCGATAGCCATTTCACGATGCTGCACCTGTGGGTCGGCGAACACGCGGTCTAGCGTGTTGATCGGGCCGCAGGGCACACCTTCAACTTCCAATTTCGCCAGCCATTCGTCGGTACTAAACTGCGTGAGCAAAGGTTCTAGCAAGGGAATCAAGGCCTGCCGATTCGCCACGCGCAAGGCATTGGTGGTGAAGCGTTCGTCGGTCGCTAATTCGGGTGCGCCTGCCACCGTGCAAAAACGCTGAAATTGGGTATCGTTACCGACCGCGAGAATGAGGTGGCCGTCACGTGTGCTGAACGCTTGATAGGGCACAATGTTCGGGTGTGCATTGCCCAAGCGCTGGGGAACCTGCCCCGAGGTGAGGTAGTTCAGCGCTTGATTGGCAAGGACGCCGACCTGTACATCAAGCAACCCAAGATCGATGTGTGTGCCAGTGCCGGTGGTTGGGCGTTGCCACAGTGCGGCGGTGATGGCATTACTGGCGTACATGCCGGTAAAAATATCGGTCAGGGCGACGCCGACTTTTACCGGTCCGCCACCGGATACGTCGTCGGGCTGGCCGGTGAGGCTCATCAGGCCGCCCATGCCTTGAATCATGAAGTCATAACCCGCCCGTTGGGCATAAGGCCCTTCTTGGCCGAAGCCGGTAATAGAGCAATACACTAAGCGCGGGTTTAAGGCGTGCAGGCTGGCGTAGTCGAGGCCGTATTTTTTGAGGCCACCGACTTTAAAGTTCTCAATCAAGACATCGCTTTTAAGTGCCAGTTCTCGAATCAGCGCTTGTCCAGCCGGCTGAGCAATATCAATGGTGACGGACTGCTTGCCCCGATTGGCCGACAGAAAATACGCGGCCTCGCCAGAATCACCCACCCACGGTGGCCCCCAGCGGCGGGTGTCGTCACCCTTGCCGGGTTGTTCAATCTTGATTACCTCGGCACCCATATCCGCCAGCAACTGACTAGCCCAAGGCCCCGCCAGTATACGCGATAGATCCAGTACCCGAATTCCAGCGAGCGGTTTTGTCGTCACAATCAATCTCCTAAAGCCTATTCGGGCTATCACTCCGTGATGTCAGACCATGGGTTCTGGACACGCCGTAAATACGTCCGTGTAGGCTCGTCAAGCGCATCCTTGCGCT
>JAGDZJ010000045.1:0-3274 GCA_049115955.1 Natronospirillum sp. | reverse complement strand
CTTTGCTTGTGGTCATCTTGGCGGACTGGTTGTCGGTAATGTTGCTCTTCACTTCCTTGCGGAGCTTACCCTTTCCCAAGCGGGGCTGTTCCTCCCTGAGAAATCGGTCAATCTTGTCGTGGGCTTTGTTCAGTGTATCCAGAGTTTGTTGATGGCGGCGCTGTTGTTCGTTTTGTTCTTTGTTCTGACGGTCAGCCGCTTGATGTGCCTTTAGGTGATACTGGATTTGGCGTTTCAGCTTGTCGCGTTTCTCGGCAAGCTCATTAAAAGTACCAGACCACTCCTTGCTGGCATTGGACGACATCTTGCAGCCATCAATGGCAAACAGTTGGTGTCCCAACAAGCCCTGTTCATCACAGACCAACAGCACCTGTTCAAACAGAGATTCAATCTCAGTACTGCGACTGCTGACAAAACCTGCAATGGTGGTGAAGTGCGGTACGGTATCGCACGACAAGGCTTTGAAAATGATGTTGGTTTCACAGCACCACTGAATTTCACGGCTGGACGTGATGCCCTTGGAATACGCAAACAGAATGATCTTCAGCAGAATGGCCGGATCATAGGCCGGACGACCTTCGTGTTCATTGTTGTAGTGCGGATAAAACGCTGAGAGGTCGAGCTTGTCGCTGATCAGATAGTGCAGTGCGTGTTCAAAAGTGCCGGGTTGGAGCTGTTCTAAGTAGTTGATGACCACCATGGAGGTCTGATTGTAGTCGTAGTGCACAAACTTTGGCATGGCGGTTCCCGTAACCTGTTTCCTTACAGCCATGAAACCACAGGGTCGGAGGTTTTTCTACAGCCTCAACGCTTGGCTCTGCGGCGTGCCGGAGCGCAGCGTAGGCACGTCCGGTAGCAGCCACTTGTTAGGGCATTATACGCGCCCTGGACGCCTGAAGTGACTGCGTGCCTGTTTGACTTTTGCCCTGAACACACATCCCTCAGAATGATCATTTATAAGGCCCATTGCCTGCATAAAGGCATAGACGGTTGTGGGGCCAACGAATTTCCAACCCTGCTTTTTCAGAGCCTTCGATAGTGCAATGGACTCCTCTGAAGTTGATGCTGTCTGTGGCTCAGGCAAACTATCCTCATCTGGTTCGAATCGCCAGAAGTAAGCGGCCAGCGACCCTTCCTGCGCCACAAGCTCTATCGCCTTTTTTGCATTGTTGATCACAGCTTCTATCTTTCCGCGATGCCTGACAATGCCTTCATTCTTCAATAATTGCTCAATATCAAAATCATTGTAGTTCGCCACTCTATTGAAATCGAAGTTGGCAAAGGCAGCACGGAAATTCTCTCGCTTGGCTAGAATTGTTCGCCAACTCAGGCCGGACTGAAAGCTTTCGAGGCACAGTTTTTCAAACAGCCTGATATCGTCATCAACTGGATAGCCCCACTCATTATCGTGGTATTCAAAGAACTCAGGAGCAGCCGAACACCATCTGCAACGCAATTCTCCGTCAGGGCCTTGAACAGTAGAGTTCATCGCTCACTCCCTCACTTGGCCAGAAGAAAGCCCAGACGCTCATCTGCTTTTTTTGGCTCAATTTCAAGTATTTCTGCCGTAACGACATTCTCGGCCACAAATGGGTCTTGATTAACTCGGCTCTCAAGAGCTTCTCTTGACTCACCATGAGCAAGAACAGAACCTCCAAGACCGGGTTGAAGACTACCAACTACCAAGAAAACCTTATCCTCAAACCCCCGCCTGATCCACTGATTATGACCTTCCATAAAATCACTGGCCTGATCCTTATTTTCTGAGAACCGCAAAAGAACGACAAACATTAAAGCACCTCCGATTGATTGTTGGTTGCAGTTGTAAAAGAGGATAACCAGTCGTCCAGACGGTTTACCTCACTGTGAATGAATTTCTCATCCTGGAATGCACTAGAAAGTGTCGCTACTCCTTGACTGAAAGCGAGTAGGTGCATTGCCAACTCATCGGCGTCATCAGAACAGCCAAGTTGCTCGAATTGTCGGCGCAACCAAGTTCTAAATAACGTAAACAACTCGTTTGCGTGGCTTCTTGCGGGGTGATCCAGCTTGGCAAGTTCCGTACAGAGCGTCCCTACCGGACAGCCATAACGCTTAATTTTGGCGCGATTCATTACCAGAATATTGATGAAACTGCGGATACGATCAGCTGGCGTGTCGCCTTCTAGCTCCCAGTTATCGAGCATTGAATTCGTGCGAACAAGACGATGACTGATTACGGCATCTAGGATTTCGTCCTTGGTCTTGAAGTGGTAGTAGAAATTTCCTCGGGAAATGCGTAGAGCTTCCGCAATCTGCGCGAAAGAGGTGTGCTCAAATCCCTGCTCATAGAACAGCTGATCTGCCTTATCGACAATGCGATCCCTTGTTAGCTTATTGGCCACCAAAGCGCCTCCCAACAAATATTCAAACCTATAGGACAATCGTCCTATTTTTAAATTTAGGACAACTGACCTAATGTGTCAAGAGGTAATTACGGGAAGGTTGATGACTGAGTGCTCTGGCGCCCTAACGCTCGCCATAAACGGCGCGAGGAACGAGCGTCCGGCGACCGAAGGGAGCGAATTTAATGGCTTGGTTAGGCAACAAATTGCCAACTCCGCCAGCAAAGATTATGATTTTTTCGCCAAGCGTTCAGCGAACCATTGGTAGTGAGTGCTATTACCCACTGGTACATTCTTGATTGCGGCCCTCAGGACCCGCAGCTCTTCATCTGTTTCTTTTCTCTTTGAATATATTATGGCCAGCCGACGATATGTGAACGGCGTATCAACCCCATCTTCCAGCAGTCGCTCATATTCGAGAATTGCAGCATCTACATTGCCTTCTTTTTCCAGCTCTTGGCCACGCATATTTCCTTCAGCTGCCTCGCGATATTGCGCTTGGATGAACTCTTGTTCCAATTCAACTATGGACAGCTCAACTTTTTCGAGCTGAGTAAGCTTAATAAATGGGTGCTCATTAGAAAGCTTTTTGAGTTCTTTCAGGCGCTTCTTGGCTACATCTAGCCTCGATAATTTTGTGTCAGCATTCTTTGATTCGTTGGCAATTTTCAAAGATTCATTAATGATCTCAACCAAGCGCTGTGCCGAGTCTGAGATCTCCTGGTGGTATTGGTCTAGCTTCGGCTCAGACGCATTTGCTATCTGTTGGCGAGAGTTTTTTTGAGATCTTTTCATCCAGCCCCAAATGACTGCTACAGCCACGGCGATCAATAGGATTGTAAATGCGTCCACTAAATTCCCCTTGTTGCCTAACGTTTTAGATAACCGTC
>JAGDZJ010000044.1:0-3995 GCA_049115955.1 Natronospirillum sp. | reverse complement strand
CAGGTTTTTCTACAGCCTCGTTAGGGCTGGTCGTAGTGACCACCAATAGCAAAAATATAAATGAACTTGTCATCGAATCGATATATTAAACGGTCTTTCTGTGATATTCGCTTAGACCATAGGCCAGATAGGTTGTGCTTTAGTGGTTCAGGCTTTCCTAAACCTGAAGCAGGGTCGTTTGAACGCAGCATTTCCTTGAGCAATTTGCACAAAGCCTTGTGCAATCGTTTGTCCTTTTCGCGCATAGTTTCATACGTTTCCCAGGTGTTGCCTTCAAATACCAGTGATCTCATTCATCTGCTCTTCAGTTGGTATATAGCCTTCACTGCGGTTGTGGGTTTCAAGAGAGTAGGCAATCTGCTGCATGAGGCTCCTGCTTTGGAGAACATGAAGTGTTTCCTGTTCTTGCTCCCAGTCGTCGGCGCTCATAACAACAAAAGCCTCACCGGCTCGACGAGTTACCTTCTGCGGTTCATGCCTGCTAACTACTTGTTCTACAACGCTCTTAAGGTTGTCTCTAAATTTGTTTACACTGATTGTATCCATAACGGCACCTTGATGTACGGAGTTTCCGTACAAGTGTACGATAAAGCCCTAACAAGGCCAAGTACGGCGACGCCTTTTTCGTTTCGGCTTTGCCTTCACTACAAAGCCGCGCGTGTTGGCGGCGGTAGCCATTGTTTCGAGGTACTCGTTGACAAGAAGCAATTCAGCGGCACACTCAACTCGGAGTAAACTCGCATGGGACTTTTAACCTTCAGTCTTAACCTCACCCTAGACGGTTGCGTCGACCATCAAGAAGGCATAGCCGACGACGAAACTCACGCTTTCTTCACGCGCCTTATGGACGATGGCGGGGCGATGCTTTGGGGCCGCGTCACTTACGAGATGATGGAGGGCTATTGGCCGGCGGTTGCTCGCGGTGAGGAGGAGGCGCCGCCAGCGATACGTGAGTGGGCGGTCAAGCTGGAAGCCAAGCCGAAGTACGTGGTGTCGTCGACACGAACAGACTTCTCGTGGACTAACAGCCATCACATCGCTGGTGATTTGCGCACGAGCGTGCAGAAACTCAAGGATGCGACCCCTGATGGCGTGCTCCTTGGTAGTGGCAAGCTCGCGACCGAGCTGGACCGGCTGGATTTGATCGACGAGTACAAGTTCCTTGTTCATCCTAGAATCGCTGGTCACGGCCCGACCCTTTACTAGAGTGGGCTACCTGCTACGCGAAAGCTCGAGCTGGTTTCGTCGACGCCACTTCGCAACGGTGCGGTCGCTATGCATTACCGGCGCTCTGCTCCGTTCAGAGGTTAATGCCCATGAAAGCCATCACGTATTCACGCTATGGGCCACCTGAGGTTCTTCAGCTCAAGGATGTGGATATGCCTGAGCCGAAAGACAATGAAGTCCTCATTAAAATTCATGCTGTTGAAGTGACCAAGTCCGACTGTGAAATGCGCAGCTTCACCTATGCGGTCAAGTGGTTCTGGTTGCCTCTGCGGCTCGCACTCGGGATATGGAAACCGCGGCAACAGGTCCTCGGCGGCTACTTCTCTGGAGAGATTGAGTCGATAGGGAAAAACGTCAGCAAGTTCTCGGCGGGTGATCAGGTTTTTGGAGCCACTCAGTTCCGACTAGGAGCCTACGGCGAATACGTCGCTTTGCCACAGAGCTACACCATCGTCACTAAGCCCAAGAATATGAGCTTCGCCGAAGCTGCTGCCGTTCCTCTCGGAGGTTTGAACGCTTTGCATTTTATGAGACGGGCGAAAATTCAGGCGGGAGAAAAAGTGTTGATCAACGGTGCCGGTGGGAGCATCGGGGCACATGCCGTACAGATTGCCAAGTCGATGGGCGCGGAGGTCACCGCTGTTGATAGCGCCATCAAAGAGGACTTTTTGTACCGCATGGGCGCTGACCACTTCATCGACTACACCAAGGAAGATTGCTTCTCTAACGACCAAAAGTATGACGTCATATTCAATATGGTTCCTGAGAGTTCTTATTCTGCGGCCATTAACGCTCTCAATCCTATAGGACGCTATTTGTCGGGCAACCCCAGCTTGTCGGTGATGCTTCGCTCGGTGTTGACGAACCGATTTACTGACAAGACGGCCATATTTGCCTTTGCTGCCGAGACCAAAGAAGAGCTTTTAGCGCTCAAGCTGATGATTGAGGAAGGAAAAATCCGATCGATTGTTGATCGGGTGTATACAATGGAACAGGCAGTAGAAGCGCACGACCGGATCGAGACCGAGAAACGCATCGGTGCAGTCGTGATCGCAATTGGCGGCTTGCCTTGATTAGCCGCAGGATAATGCCGTCGTTAGTAGGAGACAAAAATAAGTGAGCTTACAGAAGAGCTAGTAGTCGCAGAAAAATACTTAAAAGAGATGCTTGAGGCCGATGACACGGCGAACTTTGAGCTGTAAACACAGCTCTATGAATTGCGGTGGTCTTTCTTTATGGCTGCGACGTTAGGAGTATTTGGAAATGACAGGTCGTCGAATCGAAGTTGTACCCTATGATGCAGCATGGCCTCGAATCTTCGATGAGGAACGAGAGAAGATACTCGATCGGCTTTCGATAGAGGTTCTGGGCATACACCACATAGGGAGCACCGCCGTTGAAGGGCTTGAAGCGAAACCGGTCATCGACATCCTGATTGAAGTGGCTGACATTCAGACTCTAGATAATCAAGATGCCTACTTTGAGTCGCTTGGTTACGAGTGCAAAGGAGAGTATGGCATTGCTGGCCGACGTTATTACCAGAAGGGTGGTAGTAATAGAACTCATCACATACACGCATTCGGGTTTGGGTCAGACAATGCCATTCGCCACCTCGCTTTCAAGGAATATCTGAAAGCACATCCATCGGTCGCGCAAGATTACGGTGCATTGAAAATGGAAGTCGCGGCTTCATGCAATGACGACATCGGTGTGTATTGTAATGGGAAAGCAGATTTTGTTGAAAAACATGAGAAACTGGCGCTCACTTGGTGGGCAAGATCACGCTCCTAGCGTTATTCTGCACCGAGGAAAACTTGGTTGATGGCTCCATGTGATTGCGTTGCACATGCTCAATTAGATAATGCATAGGGGACAACGATGAACGTAGGTGCTTTTTCCATCAGTTTGACCGTTAAAGATATCCATCTTTCAAAGAGTTTCTATGAGAAGCTGGGCTTCGAGTCCTTCGCGGGAGACCCTGAGCAGGGATGGTTGATTTTGAAAAATGGTGATCACGTGATCGGCTTGTTTCAGGGTATGTTCGAGAAAAACATGCTTACGTTTAATCCGGGCTGGAATCAGTCTGCTCAGGAAGTTGACGAGTTTACCGACGTTAGGGCGTTGCGCGACGATTTGATGCGGCAGGGTATAACGGTCATCAGTGACGACGCCAAACAAGAGTCTGGCCCCGGCAGCATTTTAATTGAAGATCCGGATGGGAATCCGATTTTGTTCGATCAGCATCGGTAAGCTGACGTCATGTCCACCGTGTAAGGTAGGCAATAACTTGGGACAGACAGAGTGAGTTCAGACATACAGGATCGGTTTAATAGCTACCCGGTGGCCGCTCGACGTCAATTGGAGAGTGTACGAAATCTCATTTTGGCGGTTGCTGCAGAAGGCGCGCTGGGGGAGGTTGATGAATCTCTCAAGTGGGGCGAAGCAAGCTACTTTGTTCCGGGTGGCAGCCCTGTTCGTATCGATTGGAAGCCTAAAGATCCGGATGCTATTAAGGTATTTTTCCATTGCCAAACGCGTTTGGTTGAAACGTTCAAGGAGCTATACCCGCAAGAATTTTCGTATGAGGGTAATCGAGCTATTGTGATTCCCCTAGACGCCCCCGTAGAGCAATTGCCACTGGCGCATTGCCTTGGTTTGGCGCTTAAATACCACAGTCTTAAGCACTTGCCTTTGCTGGGTGTGTAGCTGCTTCACGAAGGTGCTGGATGCCATTACAGCCTTAAGGTAACCGTTCATTCTACGGCGTG
>JAGDZJ010000043.1:0-2108 GCA_049115955.1 Natronospirillum sp. | reverse complement strand
TGACAACTAGGTTGACAGATACCGGAATGCACAAATGAATTCAGAGGTAACCAAGAGCTTTCCTTGAATTCTTTTAACGCGACAACGAGATTGGCGAGTTGCGGAATTTTTTCCAACTCAGTCATCATGACATTTATCTGGGGAATATTCTTGCTCGCCTGTTGAGACTCTTGGTTTAACTCAGCAGAGAGCTTTTCAACCTGACCGTCGGTTGCACGATGCAGTGCCCAAATGCTCCGAACAACGGATTCGAATTGAGAACGAAGAGTAGCGCTAGCTCCGAGCAGAAGACCTTGCGCGCACAGAACCCGAACTGATGCCGCAAAATGCATAGAACTCCCCGATAGTGTTGCACTAAGCACGATGCGCGGTGATTCCTCAAACAGTGGGTAATCCACAATTTTCGAAAGCTCCCCAAAGAGGTCCTCAGCTCGACTCAGTTCCATTGCTGGAGTGTTTCCTTTTTATTTAACGCCCCGCTAACGTGCGTCGCTTGCGGCGTCATCTTTTAGCGGTTTGTTAGCAGCTTCTGCTCGCAAACGCTCCACCAGCCAAACTTTAATAATTGATTGTCGAGTAACTCCAACTCGAGCAGCTTCGCGGTCAAGCGACTCAACTACCCAAGCGGGAAAGTCTACATTAATGCGTTTCGCTTCCTGGTTTACACGCCGTGCGCTCGTGACGTCCAGATCATCAATGATGTCATCTGCGCCTTCATCAAACTTGGCGTCAAAATCTTTAGCTTTCATACAACTCTACCTCTCTCTTGCGCGAGCGTCGTACCGAAATAAGACGAATCTTTTCACCTCGGTAAGTGATAACAGCAGACCAGTGCTTCATTCCTATAAGACCAATAACCAAGTAACGAGGTTCATCAGATGATTTCGCCCGAACTTCCAGTAGATCCTGGTCCGCCCATAGCGCTTGAGCGTCATGGAAGTCAATGCCGTGCTTATGGAGATTCGCCTGGCTTTTCTCGTCATCAAACTCGAAAGTGTTCATGAGTATAAATTATTCCTTTTTTACTCATTTGGCAAGATAGCTAGAAAGGAGTGGCTGCTAACGCCTGGGCTCAGCCGCCGGTTTGGAGCGACAGCGGAAAATCGGTCGGTTGCAGCCCTTGGTTAGGTAATAGATCACCGAGCTACCCGCATGGTCATGTGCTCATGAATAGCCAGATCGCAGTACACTTTGTTTCTTTGAGATACAGATGGAGAGCCTAAAACAAGGATGTAGGCACCAGCGAGACCCTCTTCATCTTCGATGCCGTACCGTTCAAATAGTGGAGTGATTAGATGCTCATCTAAACAAAAACTGATCGCATCTCGACCACCGCTATTTAGCCATAACGTCCCGTCTGGCGCTCGCCTTGCATCGGATAACATCCCCCAGTAACCGCGAAACTGACCTTCATGCTCGGTGGTTACCTCCAGTAGCGGCACAAAGAAATCTCTTACCGTAACTTCTGGATGCCCCTCAATCTCCAATATTTGATCTGACTGCCGAAATGCCGGGATCTCAATCAGGCTACGAAGCAAGGTACTAAGTCGGCGCTGCATTCTTGCTTGGGGCCTGCCTCCTTCACCACCGTATCTTCCGCGCCTTTCCCTATTGCGAGGTAGTCCCTCCTCTTCACGAACGATTGGCTGGCGAGCCGCGCCATAATTCAGATCAACTACAATTCTATTGCCTGGATTTAAAAGCTCATCCTGATCTTCTCCTCGCCCGTCTGCATTAGGATCGTACTCGGGCGCAGCCAACTCGCAGTCAGGTGCATGAGGGCGAGCTCCAAAGCAAGCCGCCCTACCGCCCCGAGACGCTTTTCTGAAGAAAGCAGGCCCACCACATTCTGAACATTGAAGGAACCGACGCTTCCGAGCTAACTCCTCAGGGGGCAGCCTTGCAAAATCGACGGCTGCATAGGTAACCCCATCCTCGGTACATCTTGCTGAGTACATATCTCCCTCGCTTTACCTAACGAGGCTGTAGAAAAACTTGCCAGACACACGCCAGCTTCCCTACACCCTTAAATTTGTGGCCCATCAACGCGCACCTCTGTTGATTTTGCCGTTTCTTGGTTCTTGTTTCAGCATAGCCACTTTTGCCGT
>JAGDZJ010000042.1:0-9036 GCA_049115955.1 Natronospirillum sp. | reverse complement strand
CGAGCGACATCTGCGAGCGTGACACGCTTCTTACTCAAAACTTAGTCTTCCAATGTACAAATTCAGTGCTCAAAGAATACCTCTTACTGTGCACTCGGGATAGTCTTGACTATCTGCTAAAACGTTTTATCATCTTGATTCAATGATTTTAGAATGAATGCTTCATACCGCTGAGACGAATGAATGCATCCGACAATGAGTCGTTCAAACGTCATTCTGTGAGCCTAAGAGGAGGCACTGCTTCCTAGAAACGCCGCTGATCGTTGGTGAAGTCACTACAGATTAATAATTCTAAGGAGCAATAATGGGCATCAATACAAAAGGTCACACAGCGGCAGGATTCGAGGCCGTTGAAGAAGCCTTTAATGCGGCGTTTAAAGAAGACAATGAGATGGGGGGGGCGCTGAGCATTTGGCGTGACGGTGTTGAATTAGTCAATCTGAGCGCTGGTTACGCAGACTTACGCCAAGGCAAACCGTGGAATGAAGACACGGCCACCGTGATTTTTTCTTGCACCAAAGGGCTCATGTCGATCCTAGCCGCACAACTGGTACAGCAAGGTCGGCTCGACTACGACCGCCCCGTTGCCGACTATTGGCCGGAATTCGCTGCTGCCGGGAAGGACCGCATCACCGTTGCAGACACTTTGGCACATCGAGCCGGCCTGTCCGCACTTCGCGAATCTGCCGAACTAGAGGATGTTATCGCTTGGCAACCCATTGTAGGGCGTCTTGCGGCACAATCACCGCTGTGGCCGCATGGCACTGGCTACGCTTACCACGCACTCACACACGGCTGGCTGGTGGGCGAAATTCTACGACGAGTCACCGGCCAAACGGTTGGCGCACTTTTTCAGCAACACATTGCTAAACCATTAAATGCCGGCGCATGGATTGGCTTACCCAGCGAACAAGCAGACCGAGTTGCCCATATCCGATGCAGTCAGACGCTGTACGACTTATGGCGAGAAGAGAAAGAGAAGGACTCTGATGAAGAGCCCAACTGGTTCTACAGAGCAATGACCCTCGGCAATGCGCTACCCGCAGCCTTAATTACAGAAAACGGTGGTTTCAATAACCCTCAGTTACAGCGTGCTGAAGTACCCGGTGCTGGCGGTATCGCAAGTGCACGAGCGCTGGCATCTATCTGGTCGGCGACCGTCACGGAAACGAACGGAATCCGCTTACTTGATGACGACACCCTGCAGGAAGCCATAAAGCTGACCAGCGAAGGGGCTCCCGTTTTTCCGGTGGCAGGCCCCTACCCTCGCTACGGGAGAGGTTTTCAACTCGATTCGCCTGCTCGACGGTATCTCAGTCAAGACAGTTTTGGGCACGACGGCGCAGGGGGTCAGGTTGTTTTTGCCGACAAGGACGCACGCCTGGGCTTCGCCTACGTCACCAATTGGATGCAAGGCGCTGACGACCTGAGAGCGACTAGGATCATCGACGCCCTCAGACAAGCTCTCTAAAGCACGGAGCGAGGACCATTTTGACCAGCAGGCGGAGCAATAGCCTCTGCCTGAATGGACCACGCTCGACAAACACGGCGGTACAGTCGGCACCCAACAAACGCATAACCGCATGGCTTTACAAGTCGAAAATAATAATCTAACTTATGCTAAAACCATTTAGCAATGTAGCTAAATGGGCATGTGAAGAGGATATAAAAATGATAAAAACATCATCTAAGACCTTGCAACTGGCCCTCACCTTTTCCGCAGTAGCATTGGCAGGCCATTCTGTCGCGGAAATAAGTTGTGGCAGTGACCCCGTAACACTCAAAGCGTACTTCGAGACGGGTTTTCCGTTACCGACGCAGCTCGCTGAGGAGTTCAGCAACCAGTATCCTAATGTCAGCTTTGACATCCGTCAGGATCAGTTCGCCAACCTCATGGAAAACAGCCCCCGGCTGCTCTCACAAAACGATGCGCCTGATCTGATTCGCCTGCCCAGCATCAGCGACCTAGTAGCCAACGGGCTTCTATTGAACCTCGATTCCTATTTCGACGCGTTTGGTTGGGACGCCTTCCCTGCCTCGCAGCTGGTACAAACGAGAGTCCATAGCAGTGGCCGTCCGCGTGGAGTGGGTTCGCTATATGCTTTGGGACTGAACTACAGCACCACCGGTGTTTTCTACAATACCGAACTCGCGGCTAGCATCGGTATGGAACGTCCTCCTCAATCTCTCGAAGAGCTGGATGAATTGCTCGCAAAAGCCAAAGAGGCTGGCATACAGCCAATCCAGCAATGGAACAGAGGAACCGGTGGTTTGAACTTCCCATTGCAGAATCTGATGGGCTCGTACAGCGACCCTGAAGCAATCAACGCATGGATCTTTCAGCAAGAGAACGCCACGATTAATACACCCGAAAACCTGAATGCAGCCCGTCACTTACAAACGTGGATAGAGGCAGGCTACTTCGCTCGTGATGTTAACTCGGTTGACTACTTCAACATGATGAGCCGCTTCACAGGTGGGCAAGGTTTAGTGATGTTCAATGGCGATTGGGAGTCGGCCAACTTGCAAACGCAAATGGGCGACAAGGTAGGATTTTTCTTAATGCCGCCACTGAATGCGGGCGATTCGTATGCAACGATGTCGTCACCGCTGACGTTCGGTATCTCTGCGAAAGCGGCTAACCCCGATTGCGCTGCGTATTTCATGAACTGGGTAGCCACCGACGAGATGGCCCGTCAGATAAACGTTGAAATCGGCGGGTCAAATCCGGGCGGTCCAGCGACTCTACCCCTCCCCGAAGTAGACTCTGACTCCCTGATTTCAGTGACTCTAGCGGCCAGCCAGACAATTGCCGAAGACAACGGAGCAATGGATTTCATCGCCAACGCCACCGGCGCAATTTTCGCCGCTGCGTGGACACCTGAATTACAGAAAATGGTAGGTGGTCGTCAAGACGCCGAAGGGCTGCTGAATGCCGTTCAGGCTGAGTATGAAAAGCAGCTGGCGCGCTGATCCACTTCTTTAATCTATGGTACCTCTAATGACTGTCTATCAGACTGTGAAGAAGGTCCGGAGGCTCTCCCCGTTTCGGGGAGGCCTCAGTGCGGACCGCGCGGCCTGGCTGTTTATGGCTCCCGCTTTCTTCTTCTACGGCGCATTTGTTTTATTACCCATGGCGATGTCGGCTTACTACTCCCTGCTGAGCTGGGATGGGATTGGGCAGGCTCGCTTTGTTGGCTTAGCAAATTACCTTACCGTTGTTACCGACGATGACCTGCTGCACATCATTGCGAATGCCTTTCGACTTGTACTGTATTTCACCGTTATTCCTGTTCTGCTTGGGTTAACCGTTGCTTCAGTAATCCGAAACCAGATGTCTGGCCGATTCGGCACAGTGACTCGTACCGTGCTTTTTATCCCTCAGGTAATCCCTCTGATAGCGGCGGGTATCGTGTGGAGTTGGATGTATGACTCAAGCGGTGTCGTGAATCAGTTTTTAATTCTTATCGGACTTGAGGACTGGACCCGTGGCTGGCTCGGAGACTTCGACTTTGCCTTGCCCGCAGTTGGTTTGATAGGCAGCTGGGTATTGTTAGGTTTGTGCATGCTGCTGTTAGTAACAGGTATTTCACGTATTGACCCCAGTCTGTACGAAGCCGCGAGAATTGACGGCGCGAATCCATGGCATGAGTTTCGGCACATTACGTTACCGGGTCTTCGCCAAGAAATCGGCGTGTGCGTTACCGTCACCATCATCCAAGCCCTATCGAGCTTCGACATTGTTTATGTCGCTACGTCCGGCGGGCCAGGAATTGAAACCATGGTACCCGGCCTGGAAATTTACCGTCTGGCTTTCGCGCACCGGCAAGTGGGACTTGCATCAGCATTAGGCGTTGTACTGATGCTACTCGTCCTTTTTGTTGTTATTCCGGTTCAATGGCTCACAAGAGACAAACAATGATTCAGATTACTACCCGAGAGTGGTTAAGCAGAGGACTGGTTGTCCTGCTTATGGTCCTCACCCTGCTTCCTTTTCTTAGCTTGTTCACTGCGGCGCTAGCACCAGCAGGCACCTACCCGTCCGGCCTAGAATGGCCAAAGGACCCGCAATGGAGCAACTTTGTTAGAGCCTTTGAGGTAGCGGATATTGGCCAAATGATGATCTCGAGCGTCATTATCGTTCTCGGCGTTGTTCCCTTGGCTGTTTTGATAGCCAGCATGGCTGGCTTCGCTTTAGCCAAACTGGTTCCCGGTGGCCGCAAATGGCTCTACTTAGTGTTTGTTCTGGGCTTAACCTTGCCGTTTGAGTCAATCATCACACCACTTTACTATGAGATACGAGCCTTGGGTTTATTGAACACTCGGTTCGCAATTATTTTGCCATTACTTGGGCTCTACATGCCGTTCTCCGTCTACTGGATGCGAGCACACTTTCTCAATGTTCCGAAAGATCTCAGCGAAGCGGCGCACCTAGACGGAGCGGGATACTGGCGTGAGTTTTGGCTAATACAAGTACCGCTGGCCAGATCATCAATCATGTCACTTTCGATACTGTTGTTCTTGTGGACGTGGAATCAGTTCTTACTGCCCATTGTATTGGTGCAGGATCCAACGAAGCGCACCATGGCGGGGGCACTCGGGGCGTTTCAAGGTCAGTGGGGAACCGATGTACCACTTCTTAGCGCTGGTTCACTGATCATAATGGCACCTACCGTCATCATTTTCTTGATATTCCAACGTCAATTTGTAGCCGCCTTACTTCAAGGTGCCGTGAAGGGCTAAAGGGAGCACCTAAAAGAGAACCGACCAAGTTAATACGTCGCAAAATGCATGCATTGGGGGCCAGCGATTGCGCCCCTTTTGATCCCGCCCCTCCGGTTTGTTGCTTACCGCCATTTTGATAAGAAAATACTTGCTATTAAATAGCGCGCTACTTATTATCCGCACATGACTTCAAAAAATACACCACAGACAAACGAGCCTTCCGCATCCCTTCTACTGAGCGACCAGCTTTGCTTTGCTGTGTACTCTACAATGCTGGGGATCAACAAGGTCTATCGCAAAATGCTGCGCGCCCTGGGTATCACCTACCCCCAGTACCTCGTACTGTTGGTTTTGTGGGAACACGATGCGATGACCGTTTCTGAGATTGGTGAACGTCTGTTTCTAGACTCTGCGACGCTAACGCCTATGCTGAAGCGCATGGAGAAGCTGGAGTTGTTGCAGCGCGTGCGCGCCAAAGAAGATGAACGTCACGTCGTTATCAGCCTTACTGAAAAAGGCCGTGACCTTAAGATACAAGCGCAAACTGTTGCCGACGGCGTTTTTTGCGCCACGGAATGCACCCCCACTGAATTAGGCTCTATCCGGGATAACTTGCTGTTGCTGCGCAAAAGGTTATTCAAGAATGCATGATGCTTTGGACACCGAACCAATGTGCGCCCATTTTTTGTATTATATATAGCGCGCTATTTAATAGCTTACTATCTCTGTCGCCGTGGCGTAGTGACAGAGTCATCAAATCGCCAACGTTTAAAATCTTAACAGGAGCACCACCATGTCAATCGAACAAGTTTTATACCGCGCACAAGCCAAATCTACCGGTGGCCGTGATGGCCGTGCCGTTGTCCCGGCAAGCAATCTTGATTTAAAGCTGACTACGCCAAAAGAATTAGGTGGAGCGGGTGGCGAAGGCACCAACCCTGAGCAGTTGTTTGCTGCGGGCTACAGCGCCTGCTTTATTGGTGCGATGAAGTTCGTTGCAGCGCAACAAAAAGTCGCCTTACCCGCTGACACCGCCATTGAAGGCATCGTAGGCATTGGTGCCATCCCCGACGGGTTTGGTATTGAAGTTGAACTGAAGATCTCTTTGCCGGGTATGGAGCGTGAGGCCGCTGAAGCCCTCGTAGAAAAGGCCCACAAAGTGTGCCCGTACTCTAACGCCACACGTGGCAACATTGACGTCTTACTAACCCTCGTTTAGCCGTCAAACACGGGTGCAACTCAAGTGTTCTTCAACTGATAGACAATGAAGTCGCTTGGGCCACCCGTATATCGGTCATAAAACGCACGGCCGCGCTCATTAAAGTGCTGAGTTATCCAGCGCAAAAAGGGCCAGCCACGTTCTTTAGCAAGCTCTTGTAAGCGATTGACCAACGCATCTGAAGCGCCCGAGCCTCTCGCGTCTGGGTCAATAAACATATCATCTACAAACCCAATTTCGCCGCCACTTAGTGGACGCGGACAGGCACGTACATGCACAAATCCCAGTGGTTTGTTTTGTTCGTCTCGTACCAACATCCCTTCAAAAACATGATCAGGGTCTAGTAGCCAACTCCAAACCTGATCAATAATCTCGTCGGTTAACGGTGTATTGTAAAACGCTGCATAACCTTTGAATAACGACCGCCATTCGTGCTTATCGTCCACGCCTACAAAACTGACGCTAAAACCCGTCATATACCCTCCATATCTCGGCCAATGCTCATTCAATCAGACCTTTCGAAATCGATAGTATGTGCGTCCACAATCGACTGCAGCTCCCCGTTTTCAACGATCGTGCTGTAGGCTTCATCAAAGCACGCGACAAAATCTTCGTCAACGGATGCTTGGGAGAACATGATAAACGCCAGGTGCGTTTACTTAGACATTCATCATGCACTACTGCAGTGCTACTCGACATGATCAATACCTCTTAGCGGAAACTACCGCGTCATGGATCAAATCTGGGCTAATAAGGTGCGATTGCGGCCCGCTGCTTTTGCTTCGTACATTGCGCGATCAGCCAGTTCAAAAAGCGTATCATAGGAATTCACATCTTGCTTCAGGCGGTCTGATGACACCACACCGATGCTAACGGTTAGGGGCTTCCCACCCACCAGTATACTGCCTACCAACTCATGCAGTCGCTGGGCGAATATCAAAGCGTCCGACTCCGTGGAGTCTGGTAGCACCATGGAGAATTCTTCACCGCCGTAACGGCCAACAACATCGGATTCTCGGGCGTGGTCGCGCAAAACATCAGCCAAACGTTTCAGAATTTCGTCGCCCGCCAGATGCCCTTCGGTATCGTTCACCTGCTTGAAGTTGTCGATATCAAGCACGACAACCGACACGGGGCTGTTACTGCGCCGTGCCTGGGCCAGCAACTGCTCGGCTCTGCGTTTAAGTTGTCGGCGATTGACCAGCCCGGTCAGTTCATCAGTAATGGAAAGCTGATAAAGCTTCTCACTGTGGGCTTCTAGCTGTCGGCGCGCCCGAACAAGCTCTTGGTCCAATTGATTGCGACGGGTCGCGCTGAACAGACTCCAACAAATATGCCCTTCTTTGCCGCCATTCAACTCCGCATTAATCACCACAGGAATGACCTTTCCGTCCGCACCGCGCAGATCAAGCATGATTTCTTCACACTTGCCTTCATGCAGCAGCAAAGGGAGCAAATAGGTGTCGAGCATGATATTGGAAGCCGGCGTCAGCAGTTCCGCTAAGTTTCGGCCCACCAATACATCGCGGGGTAATCCAAGCAGCTTTTCGGCGTATGCATTGACGTACTGCAATTCTCGCCCGCCCTTGCGATCCGGGCTGGCCGTTACCAGACAGGCGCAGGGAAAATCATCCGGCAACCATTGTTTCTCTCGCAACATTACAGATCCTACCGTGAAAGGAATGCAAGCACCTCGGCGCTCACCTTCTCAGGATAGCTCATATGAAAACAATGGCCATCTGTATTCAGTCTCACCAACTGACTGCCCGGCATATGCCGATGCATGTATTCGCCCACCGACGGATTGGCCAAAGCATCTGTCTGCCCCTGAAGCAGTAAGGTCGGATGGCGGGTGTGAGGGAGGATATGACGATAGTCTGAAAAGAACGTCGCGTTGGCAAACGTTTTGGCAACCAGAGGATCCGTAGAACAAAAACTACCCGACAACTCACCGGTCAATTCTGCGGAGGCTTCACTGCCCATGGCTATAGGCGCCAAATAATCCGCCCAACCGATGTAGTTCTTATCCATCAAATCCATCAGTTGTTCCAGATCCTCGCGCGCAAAACCACCTTGATAGTCCGGCGGCTCGTTCAAGTAGCACGGCGACGGACCCAGTAACGCCAAATCCCGGAATCGATCCGGCTGTGCTTGCGCGGCCAGTAAGCCAATCACACCGCTGACCGAGTGGCCAACGAAACTGACATCGGCGAGGTCATAGGCCGCGCAGATATCGAGCACGTCCTGCGCGTAGCCTTCGAGCCGACTGTAGCGCTCCGTACTGAAAGCACTCAGTTGAGAGCGCCCGCTACCGACATAATCGAACAACAACACCTTGTAAACTGAAGTGAATGAAGGCGTCATAAAGCGCCATACGTTTTGGTCGCAACCAAACCCATGTGCGAGCATCAGGACCCTATCGCCGTCACCGATCCACCGCACATTATTGCGATCGGCAATATCCTTCTGGTCCATACCACTTACTCCATAAACGTTGTGCACCCTGACCTTTGCAGTTAATTCTCCAAGGCCACTCGTGCAGCGTAGTCGTCCTTAGACAGTCTATCAAAATTCGGCGTTCAGGCGTCGGTTGTCATAGCCCCCATATCCATCCACACAGGCTCCCATACATGGCCATCTGGGTCAGCCAGGCTACGACTGAACATAAAACCATGGTCTTGAGCGGGGTTGATATCGGCGATACCACCATTTGCGGCAGCGGAATTCGCCATGTTCTCTACGTGCTCACGTGAATCGCATGACAACGCAAGCAAGACTTCGCTGGATGAGGTGGGAGGAATCGGGCGAGTAGTAAATGTTCGCCACTTATCGTGGGTCAACAACATAACGTTGATGGTATCACTCCAGACCATACAGGCAGCGGTCTCATCGGTGAATTGAGGATTGTTTTCAAAACCCAGAGACTGATAAAACGACATCGAAGCACTGAGATCAGCGACAGGTAGATTAACGAAGATCATTCAGGACATGGTTATTTCCTTTATTCATTGGGAAGACTAAAGCGCTACTGGCACTTAGTTATAGTCGCATTCCGGCAAAATGTCCTTAAGGCGTAACCGTTCATTCTAGGG
>JAGDZJ010000041.1:0-308 GCA_049115955.1 Natronospirillum sp. | reverse complement strand
CGGTATCTGTCAACCTAGTTGTCACCTGATGGGTGATTTCGTTCTTTAACAATGCTCTGTAACTTTTCGTTCCCGGTTTAAGTGTACTTCGTCTGACAGCGCGAGTGTCCGAATACCGTTTTTCCATCTCTCAGGATGCTTGTTACGTGCCGCTTCAATGACCTGCTGACGCTGGGCCAGTATGCCCTCTGCTTCACCGTTGTGTCGTTCTTCAGGTGTCACATAGTTCAAGGCACTATGCCGGTGTACAGTGTTGTACCAGCCGACGAACTGATGTACCCAGCGTTGCGCGTCGCCTCGCATTGCGA
>JAGDZJ010000040.1:30204-30344 GCA_049115955.1 Natronospirillum sp. | reverse complement strand
ATGACGCTGCGCTTTTCCGCCCTATTGAAAAAGCTGGTGACCATGGCAGGAGGGGCATAGGGCGGAAGAGCGTAGCGTCATCCGCCAACTACACCTGAACACTAGATGACCAACTTGTCCCGAGCTACCTGCAACACCTG
>JAGDZJ010000040.1:0-30083 GCA_049115955.1 Natronospirillum sp. | reverse complement strand
GGCTTGCACAAAACCCTCAGACGAGGGTAAAAGGTGAACACGCTGCGGCTCTCCAGCACCTATGTCGGCCATGAAGCGGTGTTGTAAGGGATCATCTCGGTTAAACACCAAACAAGGCGCGTGCGCCAGATTCGCCACATTGTGCCTTAACCGGTAGCGATCAATGAAGTCTGGGCTGGCCACTGCTCGATAGCGGAAATTGCCTACTGGCACCACACGTCCGCCGTTTACGGGTTCAGCAGCGCCACACAAACACGCCATTACATCACCTTGGCGCATGCGACGCAGCCCCACCGCTTGGTCTTCCACTACGATGTCGAAACGGACCGAATCGTAATCCGCCATGACCAGCGCCGCCGGAAACCAGGTTGCGAGCGAGTCGGCATTGACGGCGATACGAAGGGTGAGTGGTGTGTCGTCACCTGCGAGCGCCAGTCCTGACTCTAATAAACGCACTTGCTGCCAGTGGTTATGCAAACGCTGCCCCAGCGGCGTCGTTTGAGGCGGGTTGCTGCGGATCAGAACAGGCTGACCCAACTGATGTTCAAGCTGCTTGATGCGCTGGCTGACCGCCGACTGCGTCAGGTGCAGTTGAGAAGCCGCTCGTTCAAATCCGCCTTGTTCTACAACGGCCGCCAAGGCGCCAAGTAGCCGATAATCCAGCATATGCCCACCATAATTGCATCTAATGATGCAGTAGTAATATTCGTTGGATTAATACTAGCGCACACCGCTAAGATTGCCGAGTATTGAATAGGGGGGTGTTTATGCTGTTGTCGTTGTTGACCGGCTTTGTGGTGGCTTTGGGCTTGATCGTGGCGATTGGGGCGCAGAATGCGTGGGTATTGAGCCAAAGTATGCGCGGCGGCCATCGTGGTGTGATTGCTGCGGTGTGTATTCTGTGTGATGCCGTGTTGATTGTGTTGGGGGTATACGGCATTCATCAGGTGCAGGCGTGGTTGCCGTCCTTGGTACCTGTGTTGACAGCCTTAGGCGTTGCCTTGTTGTTGTGGTTGGCGTGGCAAGCGGCACGGCGCGCCTGGCTGGGCACTTCGGGCTTGCAGGCAGTTATCACTGCCGACGCGGGTAGTCGATGGAAGACGGCAGGTACAGCGATGGGCATTACGTTGCTTAATCCGCATGTGTATTTAGACACCGTAGTGCTGATTGGCAGTGTAGGCGCGCAACAGACTATGCCGCTTTGGTTCACTGTGGGGGCCTGTTTGGCGTCATTTGCGTGGTTCAGCGCCTTGACGGGCTTTGCACCACGCTTAGCCCGTTGGTTAAGTTCGCCCGCACGGTGGCGGGCGTTTGATGCCGGTATGGCAACACTGCTATTGGTGGTCGCGGTGTCGCTCGTGCCGTTCTGACAATCGCGGGTAGGGCAGGTACTTATACCTGCCGCTCTGCTCTACAGGCTTCAAATACCTTGAAACACGCCCACGTTAGCACGCAGTTTTTCCACCTGCTTGCTGATGTCTCGTGTCGCCTCGTCGGTCTGCCCGCACAGATCACGTGTGCGCTTACCGTGATCGTTGAGCAGCGTCATGTGATGGCTGACTTCGCCGACCGCGGTGCTTTGCTCCTGTGTACCTGAGGCGATCTGTCGGTTCAAGTCAAAAATACTGGCCAGCCCGCTGGCGAGCTGCTGCAGTAACGTCTGCGTTTCAGTCACGCTGCTCAAGCCTTTCTCACCATGGCGTGCGCTTTCTTGCATGCGAGCATACACCTCATCCACCGCCGTGGTCAGTTGTAAGATCATGGCTTGAATGTCGTTGGTGGAGTCGTGGGTGCGCGTAGACAGCGTGCGCACTTCGTCTGCCACCTCTCGCACTTGCCCGGTGATTTCCTCCATCGACGCCGAAACGCTTTCCAAAGAACTTTGTTGCTCTTGCGCCGATTGACTGACTTCGGCGGTGTAGCCAGCCAGTTGAGTGGAGGCGGCCGATGCCTGTATGGCGGTCTGCTTCACGTCACTGATGGCTCCGGAAATGCGGTCGATCAGTGCATTGATGTGATTGGCCAAGTCGCCCAGCTCAGCACGATCGCGCAGTACAACACGCTCACCCAAATCCAAGTTAGCGGTGATATGGCGCACCTGACGCTGCAACTGCGCAATGGGCTGGCTGAGGTTGTGCACTACAGGCCAGAGCACCGCCGTACACACCAGCAACAACACGGCCCCAATGATCAGACTGATGTGCAGCAGTTGCCGGATGGGTGCCATGATTTCACTGCGTTCAATCTCTGCGACTATAAAGCGCTGTATGGACGGCAGCCAGAGTGAGCCGATCAATAATTCTTCGCCATCAATGGTGATCTCCCGAACTTGAAAGCGACTTTCGGTGGCTAAGATATCTTGCGCCTCGGGTAGTGCACTCAGACTGGGGAGCATACCCGTGGAAGAACGCACTTCAATGTCGCCCTGTCGATTGGCGAGCATGACCCGACCGGTCTCGCCGATACGATAGTCCTGCAACATGGCCGTTAATTGGTCCATGTTCATGCCCACACCACCGACAATAAGCGGGTTTTGGCCCGAGCGGACCTGGCTACCGTAGTTGACGAAGATGAACAGGCTGTCACCCGTGAACTCGTCGGTGTTCAGGTTCAATTCATACGTCTGGCCGGAGCACCTTTAGAGTGTAGACCACATTGCGGGAAGCGCTTTAAACTGATGAGAATTAAATTGGAACCATTCGGATGACGGCTTACCTGCAGGTGGAAGGGCAACGTTACGCCCTACAAGCTGACGAGACGCTGTACGAAGCGCTCTCCCGCCTTGGCCTTACAGTGCGCAAAGCCTGTGTGAATGGCGCGTGTGGGGTGTGTCGTTGCCGTTTGGTGGCGGGGGACGTCGATTATCGCGGGCGGCAGCCTTACGGCTTGGATGAAACCGCGCGTGGTGCATGCTATATCTTGCCTTGTATCGCTTATGCAGAAAGTAATTTAATGCTCAGTGAGTTACGTATTGTGCGCTGATGACTGTGTTTATCGAACCTGAGCTCTTGTTAACAATTCAGAGACCACGTTGATGCGCTCTTCCGGGCTGCGTTGTTCTGCTTGCAGCGCGTTTTCACCGGTCGAGAACGCACAAAGCGTGGGGCCGCCTGTGGCTTGAGTCATATCCACAAAAAACTCGTAGGCCGGGGCGCTGGGGCCGGTAATTAAGAATCCCAGACGGTCACCCCAGCACCGTTCCGGAAAACGGAAGAACGTTTTAGCCACTTTGCCAAAGCCAATATTGTTCAGGCTGCGTTGCACATCGGGTGGCAACGACGGTGACACCTGTATGCGTGCATCTCTTAATGCGGTTACCGGTGTCGCGCAGATCACGTGATAGGCATGCAGGGTTTGTCCGTCGCGGGTGCGTATGGCCCACTGTGACGCTGATTTTTCTAATGAGATGACGGGCTGGTTCAGTTTTATGTCCAAGCCTTTAGCTCGCCGCTCAATCGCTTCTGGCAAACCCTGTGTAATAAGATGATTTTGCCCCGTCAAAAAATAAGGCTCTTCGCGGTATTCAACGTTGAGTTCGTGCAGCGGGGCGGATATCAGGCTGCTGTAGGCAAAGCGTATCCAGCCGTCTAGTACGTGCTGGTCTGTTGTGCTTTCCGGTTTTAATGCGTTGTCCTTTGCGCTTTGCTGCAGTGCTTCCGCCAAACTCATGGCACGGCCATGCTGGGTATCCCAATGGTTCTCCAGCCGACCTAAGAGCGCTGATACTCGTTCAACGCAATCGTTGGCGATTTGTCCTTTATCCAACACAAAGGTGTTGGCCTGCTGCCAATTAGGCCAGGCAACATGGCTGACGTCTGAGGCTAAAGGATGCGACTGATGTCCGTGCAGCCACGCGCCGCCCAAGGGAACACTGATGCCCATGCTGCTGTCGGAGCGTGCGCGCCCACCCACATAGGGAGAGGCTTCCAATACCGTAACGGCGTAGCCTTCTTGCCTTAAAAACTGTGCGGCGGATAGTCCGGCTAGGCCAGCGCCAATCACGATGACCTGTTGCGCGGTATTTCCCTGAGCTAACACATTTTGCGCAGCACGTTCGCCACTGAAAATAGCGCCGTGCAGTGTGCCCGGTCCTTCGGCCCAGTTGTACTCGCCAGCCAGCCATAAGTTGGGCAATACTTCTTGTGCCAGCCGTTGGCGATCTTCGGGGGTGCCTTGCGGACGCAGAAAAGAATACACCCCGCCGTACAACGGGTTGCTGTTCCAGTCGCTGACGACGGAGTCGGTGGGTCGTAAGTTTTTGTGCATGCGTTCTACTCGGTGAAAATGGTCAATTCAAAACCATGTTAAGCCAGCCTCCTAAGGCGAGCGAAACCAGAAATAAAGGGACGCTCCAAGCATGGAATTCACGCCACAGTCCTGGTTGTCGGGCCAACCGCAGTGCGATTAGGTTCGCTAATGAACCCAGCGCAAAGCCGAAGCCACCAATACTGACACCCCACGCCAACAGGCGCCAGTCGTCGGTGAATTCCGCCAGCAGTATTGTGGCCGGTACGTTTGATATGCCTTGCGACAATAGTGCGGCGCTGGTGAACCACCCGCCCGGTAACTCGGCGCTGAACAGCGCCAACTCACGAACCCTGTCGACGCGGGCCAGCAACCCTAAGTCTATGAACATCAGTGCAAAGACCAGTAAGAGCAGCCAGTCGACACCGGCTAGAACAAAACGAAAGCGCAGCGCAAACAGTATCAATACCGCCATGGTGGCTGGTATGGCCCAGCCTTGTTCGGTGAGTATCAGAAAGACAGGGTAGAGTGCCAGCGACCACCAGAACAACGGGCTGCGCACAGGCGTTTCAGTTGACTGCTCAGACAGTGTCAGTTTCTTTGTTTCGAAGCCCACGCAGGCATACAAAAGAAGCAGTGCCATCAATAAGGCTGCCAGCGGCGACATGCCCACCACAAAATCGATAAAGCTGGCATTGGATGTTTGCCACAAGAACAAATTCTGCGGGTTGCCGATGGGGCTGATGGTGGAGCCTGCGTTAACCGCTAGTGCCTCGAAGATGATCAAGCGGCCAACGGGTAAGGGCGTAACACGACTGAGGCTGAGTGTTAGGGGGATGACAATAAACAGCGCAACGTCGTTGGTCACCACGGCTGCCAGAGCTGCAGAGAATACTATTAATAGCATGGCTAGGCTGCGTGTATTGTGTACCCGGTGCAACAGCCAATGTCCGCCGCGGGCTAAATATCCGCTGTCTTCCAGCCCACGGCTGAGGATGAGCAAGCCGGTTAAGGCCGCAATGGTGCGCCAATCAACCAGCGACAAGAGGCTGTTGGCAGATAGGGGATGCGCCAACCACAGCGGCATGAGCGCTAACAGCAAAACCAAAAGCAGGTATTCTTCGCTCAGCCGCGACAGCCAGTGCCGCCATTTCACACTGGCAGACCGCTTATTTGTACTAGATGCAGATGCTGCATGACCCATTGATGGGTTTTATCGCTGTCGCCCTGACGCCAGCCCGCAACGATTTGAATATCGGAGACATCCGGTTGGTCGACCAGCTCCTTAATTACCAAGTCGCCTCTGAACACCTCTTTCTGAATACGGTGCAGGGGGACGAAGCCGATACCCAGACCCTGTTTTTGCGCGGTGATCTTGGTGCCCATATCGGGCACCATTACTTCGCGTTTGCGATTGCGTATACCGGCGGTTAAGGGCGCGATTTGTCTTGCGGTGTCTTTTACCGTGACCACTGGATAATCGGCCATGTCGTCTTCGGTTAGGGCGTGTTCACAGGCGGCGAGCGGGTGGTTTCTGGCTACCGCCAGCACCATTTGCATGTTGCCAATGACCTGCGTTTGAATGCCTGCGGCGTTAGGTTTCGATAAATTAGGAGCCAACACCAAGTCGACCTGATGGTTGATCAGCAGCTCCCAAGTGCCGGAGAGCGTGCCTTGTTGAATGTGAATGGGCACCCAAGGGATGTCTTGTTGGGCTTGGCTGAGCATGGGGACGATCTGGCTGAAGTCCAGTACATGGTCGAGCGCCAAACTGTATTGCGTCGTCCAACCATCCGCCAGCCGTTGTGAGCTGTGGGCCAAATTATCGAGTGAGGTCAGAATGTGCCGACCCTCTTTCAAGATGTGCCGTGCGCTTTCTGTCCATTCTGCACGGTGTCCGGAGCGGTCAAATAAGATAATGTCGAGGTCTTTCTCGCATTTTTGCAGGGTGTAGGTCAGTGCCGAAGGGACCTTATGCAAATGCTCGGCGGCAGCGGCGAAACTGCCGTGGCGGTCAATGGCGTCGAGCGTCTTGATCAAATCAATGGTTATGGGGTTGTGGGCCATGGTTGGCACTCATTCAAACTTTTTGAAATCATCCGCCAGATTATTCCGTTATTCAAGTGTTGCTGCCGGGTCTAAGCTACCAGCATCACTCAAATAGCGAGGAAATGATCATGAGTACCAGAACAGTAACCCGTTTAGCCAAGGGTATGCCGACACAAGACGGCGCAGGCGTGAGCTTGTCGCGCATCATCGGTAATCCGTATTTGCAGCGTTTGGACCCCTTCCTGATGCTGGACGAATTCAAGTCGGACGACCCGAACGACTACATTGCGGGTTTTCCATCGCACCCGCACCGTGGCTTTGAAACAGTGACCTACTTGATCGAAGGCAGTGTGCGCCACCGCGACCACATGGGCAGTGAAGGCTACTTAGGGCCTGGCTCCATTCAGTGGATGACGGCAGGGCGTGGCATTATTCACGAAGAAATGCCGCAGCAAGAAAATGGTTTGCTGTGGGGTTTTCAACTGTGGGTAAACTTGCCTGCTAAAGACAAGATGATTGACCCGCGTTATCAGGATATTCCTGCGAGCGACGTGCCTGAGGTAGATGTGCCTGTTGGTAAAGTACGCGTGTTGGCGGGCTCGCTGAATGGCGTAACCGGGCCGGTCAGCGGTGTGGCAACGCAGCCGCGCTTCTTTGATGTGCGTTGGCAGCAAGCGGGTGACTTTGAACACGAGTTGCCTGTTGAGCACACCGGTTTCATTTACGCCTACAAGGGTGAGTTGAACGTAGCGGGTCAGGTTATCCGTGAAGGTGAGGTGGCGGTGCTGAGCGAAGGCGAGAGCGTGGTGATCCAAGCTCAAGCCGACAGCGGCGCGTTGTTGATCGCCGGTCAGCCTCTGAAAGAGCCAGTGGCGCAGTACGGGCCATTCGTGATGAATACGCCGCAAGAAATCGAGCAGGCTATTCGTGATTTTCAGTCAGGCCGGTTGGTTTCTTAGCCATACGCACCTTAGCACCATGGACTCCTGCATTGCAGCACCATGGACTCCTGCATCGCAGCACCATGGGCTCTCGGGGTGTGCCATCAGCGCTTCACGGCAGGCCGAAAGGCGCGCTTTATGGCACACACCCTGCGCCCATTGCAGTTCAGCATCATGGAACTATCTGAAAGCAGATTGACTGATACTCAATCTGCTTTTTGGCCTCTGCCTTGGAGTCGGGATCAAGTAGGGCGCAGGGCGTATGCCTCAAGGCGCGACTCCCGGCCTGCCGTGGAGCGCCGGAGGCATACCCCGATAGCCCTACGGACTAACAGAGCCCTACGGACTAAAACCGCTAGACACAAAAAAGCCAGCGTAAGCTGGCTTTTTTTATGTCTCCAAAGAGACGCTAGGACCTTGTCGGTCGTTATTACGCTTTCAGCGCTTTAACGTGACCAGACAAACGGCTCATGGTGCGCGAAGCTTTGTTCTTGGAGATAATGCCCTTACGAGCCATACCGTCCAATTTAGGCTGTGCGGCAGACAAAGCGGTTTTGGCTGCCTCGTAATCGCCAGTTTCAATCTGAGCAACTACTTTCTTCACATATGTGCGGACCATAGAGCGCAGGCTAGCATTGTGTGCACGGCGGACTACCGACTGACGTGCACGTTTACGAGAACCAGGGTTGTTTGCCACAGTGTGTGCGCTCCTATTACAAAATTAAGCTCATGATAGGTGTTTAATTAACAAACCCCACCAAAGAGAGCGCGCGATTCTAGAGCGACTCCCCAGTGTTGTCAACCAAAACGCATGATGATTGCCCGATATAAGCGTATGTAGAGTCACTACGCAGGCGAGTAAAATTACATTACACTGCGGCGACACTGTTGCCCAGTAAGGGAAAATTATACATGGCCGGTTCCCGCCTATTAAAAAGTTCCGCGATTGTGAGTGCCGGTACCATGACGTCGCGCCTGCTCGGGCTGGTACGTGATGTCGTTATGGCCGCCGTATTGGGTGCTACCAACGCAGCCGATGCATTTTACGTCGCGTTCAAGATCCCCAATTTCTTCCGTCGTTTGTTCGCCGAAGGCGCGTTTGCCCAAGCTTTCGTGCCGGTGCTGGCAGAGTATAAAGAAGAAGGCGGCTTGGCGGCGGTGCAGGCGCTGGTGAATCGCGTCTTCGTGGTGTTGGGTGTATCGCTGTTTGTAGTCTGCACACTGGCCTTAATCGCCGCGCCAGGCATCACTTGGTTGTTTGCCTCGGGTTTCCATCAATACCCCGACAAGTTGGCTCTGACCACCGAGCTTATTCGCATCACCTTTCCTTATTTAGGCTTTATCTCACTGACCGCCTTTGCGGGCGGCATTTTGAATACGTATGGGCGCTACGCCATTCCAGCGTTAACGCCTGTATTGCTTAACCTAAGCTTAATCGGTGCGGCTTTTTGGCTAACGCCCTATGTGCCTACACCTGCGCACGCCTTTGCATGGGGCGTATTTATTGCCGGGGTGGCGCAGTTGCTGTTTCAGGCTCCGTTCTTGGTGCAGTTGTCTTTGCTGCCGAAACCGGTTTGGGACTGGCGCCACCCCGGTGTTTCGCGCATTTTGAAGTTAATGGCGCCGGCGATGCTGGGAGTGAGCGTGGCGCAGATCAACCTGTTGCTCGACACTGTGTTGGCGTCTTGGTTGGAAGCGGGCAGCGTGGCATGGCTGTATTACTCGGATCGTTTGGTTGAGTTGCCGTTGGGTGTCATCGGTATCGCCATTGCCACTGTGGTGCTGCCGTCGCTGTCGGCGGAGGTAGCCAAGAAAGACGACACCGCCTTTCGTGACAGCCTGCATTGGGCCACACGTACGGTGCTGCTGCTGGGTGTGCCCGCCGCCGTGGCGTTGGCGGTGTTGGCGGTGCCCATTCTCAGTACCTTGTTCTTCTATGGCGCGATGACGGCGAATGACGTCACACGCAGTGCGCACAGTTTGATGGCGTACAGCGGTGGCTTGGTAGCGTTTATGCTAGTGAAAATATTGGCTCCCGGATTTTTCAGCCGACAGGACATGCGTACGCCGGTACGCATTGCCATCATCGCCTTGGTGGCGAACATGGTGTTTAACCTGATACTGATCTGGCCGTTGGCGCACGTCGGGTTGGCACTGGCGACCACGATGTCCGCTTGGTTGAACGCCGGACTCTTGGCCGCCGGTTTAACCAAGGTGGGTTTGTTTCACCCCATCGCCTTGTTGCGCCATCCGCGTACCTTGGGTGTGTTAATGGCCTCGGGCGTCATGGCAGTGGCGTTGTGGGCGCTGATTCCGGACACGCAGTGGTGGTTAGATGCCGAGCTGTGGGAACGAATCCGCGCGTTAACGGCTCTGGTGGCTGTAGGCATTTTGGTTTATGCGGTGGCGTTACTCGCCACTGGATGGCGAGTGCGGCATCTGACGCGCCAATAGCAACTCATCACGTAATTGGATGTTGGCGGCTGCATCAGCCGCCAACACTCTAATGCAACTTCAAACGCGGTTTCAAAATGTGATTCACCCGCTTCACAATGGCCATCAGAATCATCCGCAGCCAGCCGTGCAAAGCGAGCTGGTGCAGGCGATACAGCGAGATGTACATCACCCGCGCCAAGCGCCCTTCAATCATCATGCTGCCCTTGGTCAGGTTGCCCATTAAGCTGCCGACCGTGCTGTAGTGGCTGAGCGAAATCAGCGAGCCGTGATCTTTGTACTTAAAATCTTTCAACGGCTTGTCAGCCAAAGCCGCTAATATATTGCGGTACACCAAAGACGCCATCTGGTGCGCTGATTGCGCGCGCGGCGGAACCCATTTGCCATTGGGTAGCGGGCAGGCGGCGCAGTCGCCAATCACATGAATGTGTGCATCGTCGGCGGGGTTCAGATGGGAATTAACGACGATCTGATTGGCGCGATTCGTTTCCAAACCCCCTATTTGGTGCATGAAGTCGGGGGCTTTAATGCCTGCCGCCCACACCATTAAATCACTGGCAATCAGTTCGCCGTCGGCGGTGTGCAGCCCAAGGTCATCGGCTTTAACGACCTTGGTTTGCGTCCGCACATCCACACCCAACGCGCGCAGTTCGTGTTGCGCAGATAAGGCAATGCGATCCGGCAGCGCCGGCAAAATGCGTTCGCCCGCTTCCAATAGGGTGACTTTTAAGTGCTTGAGTGAAACGCGGTCGAGCCCATACACCTTGAACAATTCTGCCGCATTGTAGAGTTCTGCCGCCAGCTCGACACCCGTCGCACCACCGCCCACGATGGCGATGTTCAGTTGGGCTTCGGGGAACGTTTCCAGCTGTTGGTCCAAGCGCAAAAAGCCGTGCACCAAGCGCTGCCGAAATCGTTCGGCCTGCTGCGGTGTATCGAGAAAGATGCAGTGCTCGGCAATGCCTTCTACGCCGAAGTCGTTTGACACCGAGCCAATGGCGAGCACCAGATGGTCGTAGTTGAGCGTCCGCTCGGGCAAAACGTCTTTGCCTTCCGGCGACCGTAAAGGCGACAGCGTAATGGTTTTGGCCGTGCGGTCCAATTGGCTCATGGTGCCGAGTACAAAGCGAAAGTGGTGATTGTGCGCGTGTGCGCGGTAGCTGACTTCATCGACCCCGGCGTCGAGCGAGCCAGTGGCGACTTCGTGCAGCAGTGGTTTCCAGATGTGTGTTTGGTTGCGATCCACCAGAGTGATTTGAGCGCGCTTGCGTTTGCCCAGCTTGCGCCCGAGGCGCGTAGCCAGCCCGAGGCCGCCGGCCCCTCCACCTACGATGACAATGTGCATGATGACATGCTCCCTTCAATTGAAAATCCGTGGGCGTGCTAAGTGCTCTAAACTGATAACGATAAGCAACGTGCTGCCCGAGTCATGATCATGCGCTCTAACCGGGTCTGATTCAAGCGCAGGCATTGAGGTGAATTACTCTTCTAATATTGACTTGGCTCAATGGTTTGACGGCGCTCGGTAGTTGAAAAGAACGCTCTACTCCCCCATAAATAGGGTCTGTTGCCGTTTCGTTCGCGGCCACGACGGAGCCAGTTTTTGCACGGAGCTAGGCGCGAGGAATGTAGTTTGGTTATTCCAAATGAATGACGAGCAACAACGAACCGTGAAAAAACGGGCCCGTCCCTTCGGGTTGCACCCCCAATGGCGCTATGCTTCGTTGTGGGACTTGGCAAGGGCACGCCATTCCCTGCGTCCCACGCCTAGCCTAGCGCCATTGGGTGTAGCAACGTGGCTCGCGCCGAAACGGCAACAGACCCTAGAGCAATTCAAGAATTTGTTCCTACAGGAGGAGCGCCATGCGTATAGATCGCCTGACCAGCAAACTTCAGCTGGCACTGTCTGACGCGCAGTCAATTGCCGTCGGCCGAGACCATAATTTTATTGAGCCCGCGCATTTGCTGCTCGCCCTGCTCGACCAGCAGGGGTCGAGCATTTTGCCCATGTTGCGCCATGCGAGCGTTAATCCGGCGAAGCTGCGGGCCGCGACGGAAGAACACCTGCAACAAATGCCAACCATCGACAACCACGATGGCGATGTGCACATGTCAAACGACCTAGGCCGCGTGATGAACATGGCCGATAAGCTGGCGCAGAAAAAGCAGGACCAGTTCTTGTCGAGTGAGCTCGTATTGCTTGCCATGACGCAAGACAAAGGCAGTATTGCCCGCTTGTTAGCCGAAAGTGGTTTAACCGCCGCCGCGTTGGAGTCGGCGATTGAAACCGTGCGCAACGGCGACAAGGTGGATTCGCAGGAATCTGAAGACTCGCGCCAGGCGCTCGACAAATACACCGTGAACCTGACCGACCGCGCTTTGCAGGGCAAGTTGGACCCGGTGATCGGTCGCGACGACGAAATTCGCCGTACCATTCAGGTTTTGCAGCGCCGCCGTAAGAACAACCCGGTATTAATTGGCGAACCCGGCGTGGGTAAAACGGCCATCGTTGAAGGCTTGGCCCAGCGCATTGTGAACGGTGAAGTGCCAGAAAGCCTCAAAAACAAGCAGGTATTGTCGCTCGACTTGGGTTCTTTGTTGGCCGGGGCGAAGTATCGCGGTGAATTTGAAGAACGTCTGAAAGCGGTGCTCAACGAACTGTCGAAGCAAGACGGCCAGATCATCCTGTTCATCGACGAACTGCACACCATGGTGGGTGCGGGTAAAGGTGAAGGGGCGTTAGACGCCGGTAACATGCTTAAACCAGCGTTGGCGCGCGGTGAACTGCACTGTGTGGGCGCGACGACGCTGAACGAATACCGCCAATACATTGAGAAAGACGGCGCGCTGGAACGCCGCTTCCAAAAGGTATTGGTGGAAGAGCCGGGCGAAGAAGCCGCCATCGCCATTATGCGCGGGCTGAAAGAAGCCTATGAAGTGCACCACGGCGTGAACATCACGGACTCGGCGTTGATCTCTGCCGTAACCCTGTCGCAGCGTTACATCACCGACCGCCAATTGCCGGATAAAGCGATTGATTTGATCGACGAAGCGGCCAGTCGCATTCGGATGGAAATTGACTCCAAGCCGGAGTCGATGGATCGTTTGGAGCGCCGTTTGATTCAGCTCAAGATCGAAGCCGAAGCCTTGAAGAAAGAAGAGGATGCGGCAGCACGCAAACGGCTGGAGCAACTGCGTAAAACCATTACCCAAGTGGAGCGCGAATACGCCGACTTAGACGAAATTTGGAATACCGAAAAGGCGTCTTTGCAAGGTTCACAGAAGATCAAAGAGCAATTAGAAGAAGCGCGCAAACAGATCGAAGCGGCGCGCCGTAAGGGTGATTTGGCGCTGATGTCGGAACTGCAATACGGCCGCATTCCAGACTTGGAACGCCAGTTGGATATGGCCAGCCAAGCCGAAATGATGGACATGCAGTTGCTGCACAATAAGGTAACGGAAGAGTCTATTGCACAGGTCATCGCGCGTTGGACCGGAATACCGGTGGAAAAAATGCTCGAAGGCGAGCGCGACAAGTTAGTACGCATGGAAGACGCTCTGCACGCCAAAGTAATCGGCCAGCACGAAGCCGTAGTGTCGGTGTCCAACGCGGTACGGCGTTCGCGTTCGGGCTTGTCTGACCCGAATCGTCCCAACGGCTCGTTCTTGTTCTTGGGGCCAACCGGGGTGGGTAAAACCGAGCTGTGCAAAGCCTTGGCGGAATTCTTGTTTGATACGCAAGAAGCCATGGTGCGCATCGATATGTCGGAATTCATGGAGAAGCATTCGGTCGCGCGCTTGGTTGGGGCGCCTCCGGGCTACGTTGGCTACGAAGAGGGCGGTTATTTGACCGAAGCCGTGCGTCGTCGCCCGTACAGTGTGATTCTGCTCGACGAAGTGGAAAAAGCGCACCCGGATGTATTTAACATCCTCTTGCAGGTGTTGGATGACGGTCGTCTGACCGATGGGCAAGGCCGCACCGTGGACTTCCGCAATACGGTGATTGTGATGACCTCGAACTTGGGCAGCGATGTGATTCAGACGCTGGCAGGTGAGGCTAATTACGCCGCCATGAAGGGCGCGGTAATGGATGTAGTGGGCACGCATTTCCGCCCCGAGTTCATTAACCGTGTGGACGAAATTGTGGTCTTTCATCCGCTGGAAGAAACGCAGATTCGGGGCATTGCGGAGATTCAACTGGGCTTGTTGCGCAAGCGGTTGGGTGAGCAGCAGTTGGGCTTGAGTTTGACGGACGCCGCCATGAGCTTGCTGTGTGAAGCGGGTTATGACCCCGTATACGGCGCACGGCCTTTGAAACGCAGCATTCAGCGCGAAGTCGAGAACCCGTTGGCAACGGCCTTGTTGAAGGGTGAGTTCACGCCGGGTGAGACCATACAGGTGGATGTGCAGGACGGCGTGCTGACCTTCAGTTCGTAGGGCGGAAAAGCGTAGCGTCATCCGCCGTTGTGGTAATTTTATCTGAAACGGCACGGGCTTTCGGGGTATGCCGCCAGCGCTCAACGGCAGGCCGGGAATGCGCGCTTTGCGGCATACGCCCTGCGCCCCTGCCTCAGCCAATGCTCTCCGTCGTGTAAAGGGCGGCGGATAACGCTGCGCTCTTCCGCCCTATAGCCGAACCTATAAGCCTTAACACCGGTAGCCGCACGACTTTATGCTCGCTATAATGGCGCACCTTTAAATAGAAAGTAGACTTGTGAAGTTACTGCGAGGCAGCCAGTCGGACGTCCGTCCGCAACAGTCCACAGTGGTTACCGTTGGTAACTTCGATGGTGTGCATCTTGGGCATCAGCAATTGCTGAGTGCGCTGCGCGACTACGGACTTAAACACCAGTTAGCCACGGCCGTGGTGTTGTTTGAACCACAGCCCAAGGAATATTTTCTCGGCGCTGAGGCGCCACCTCGATTATCGTCTTTACGTGAAAAATTATCCCTTTTGAAAGCCTTTGGCATTGATTGGGTGTGGGTGGTGCGGTTCAATCAGGCGTTCGCCGCGCAAACACCAGAAGCCTTTATTGACCGTTATTTGGTCGAAGGGTTAAACGCCCAGCATGTGGTGGTGGGTGACGACTTCCGTTTTGGCAGTCAGCGGCGCGGCGACTTAGCGTTGTTGCAAGCCGTGGGGCGAGCGCACAAGTTCACTGCAGAAGGCACGGGTTCTTTTGTGGCCGCCGATCAGCGGGTCAGCAGTACCGCCATTCGGGATGCTTTGGTGGCCGGTGATATGGCGTTGGCGGAATCCTTATTGGGGCGGCCTTACAGCTTGGCCGGACGCGTGATTCATGGTCAGCAACTGGGGCGAAAGCTCGGTTTCCCCACCGCCAACATAGGCTTGGGACGCTATCGCCGTGCGGTCAATGGCGTGTACAGCGTGAGGGTGCAAGTGGGCGATGCCGTAGAACGTTTGTCCGGTGTGGCAAACGTGGGGGTAAAGCCCAGCTTTTCCCATCTCGCGCCTCTGTTAGAAGTGCATTTGTTGGATCAGAGTATTGACCTCTATGGTCAGGTACTTAACGTAGAGTTTGTAGAAAAAATTCGCGATGCTCGCAAGTTCGATACACTGGCAGACTTGCAAGCAAACATTCAGAAAGATACCGAAACCGCTCGCGCTCAACTGGCGCGACAGAGGAATGAATAGAAGGCCATGACTGACTATAAAGCCACACTGAACCTGCCCGATACCGAATTTCCCATGCGTGGCAACTTGCCACAGCGCGAGCCTGAGCGCCTGCAGCAGTGGGCCGAGCAGGACATTTATCAGAAGATTCGTGCGTATGCGGCTGGTCGTCCTAAATTCATACTGCACGACGGCCCTCCGTACGCCAACGGCGACATTCACATCGGCCATGCGGTAAATAAAGTCTTAAAAGACATGATCGTGAAATCGCGCGGCTTCATGGGCTTTGATGCTCCCTATGTGCCCGGTTGGGACTGCCACGGCCTGCCCATCGAACACAAAGTAGAAACCATGATTGGCCGCGCGGGCGACAAAGTCGACCACAAAACTTTTCGGGCTAAATGCCGCGAATACGCGTTGAAGCAGGTCGATGGTCAGCGAGAAGCCTTTAAACGCTTGGGTATCTTTGGCGACTGGGACAATCCGTATCTGACGCTCGATAAAAAAGTCGAAGCCGACATCATCCGTGCCTTGGGCGACATCGCCAAGAATGGCCACCTGCACAAAGGCTTTAAGCCGGTGTATTGGAGTGTGGTGGGCGGTTCGGCTTTAGCGGAAGCGGAAGTTGAGTATCAGGAAAAGACATCGCAAGCCATCGACGTGGGCTATCCCGTTGTTGATGCCGCGAAATTGGCCGCTGCCTTTGGTGAAGTAGGTAAGTTGTCTGATGCCAGTGTGGTGATCTGGACCACCACGCCATGGACTATTCCTTCCAGCTTGGCCGTAAGCGCCCACCCCACGGTGGAATACGCTTTGGTGAAAGCCAATGGTAAGCACTATGTGCTGGCGCGTGACTTGGTGGATGAAGCAGCCAAGCGTTACGAATGGCATGACACCAAGGTGGAAGCCCTGACTCGCGGTGCTGATTTGGAAGGCTTGCTGATGCGCCATCCGTTCTACGAGCGTGAAGTGCCCATGCTGTTGGGTGAGCACGTGACCACCGAAGCCGGTACGGGCTTTGTTCATACCGCGCCCGACCACGGTGTGGATGACTTTGTGGTGTGCCGCAAATACGGCATTGAGACGATCAACCCCATTGACGATGGTGGTCTGTACCGCGACCACATCGAAGGCTTTGCAGGTCAGCATGTCTATAAAGTCGATGCGCCGGTTATCGAGCGCTTGCAAGCGGCTGGCAACTTGGTGGCGCACGAGACGATTAAGCACCAGTACGCCCATTGCTGGCGCACCAAGACCCCATTGATCTATCGCGCCACGCCGCAGTGGTTCATTTCGATGACCAAAAACAACTTGCGCGATCAAGCGTTGGACGCCATCAAAGGCGTGCGCTGGGTGCCTGCGTGGGGTCAAAACCGTATTGAAGCCATGATCGAGCAGAGCCCTGATTGGTGTATTTCGCGCCAGCGTACCTGGGGCGTGCCGATCTGTTTGTTCGTGCATAAAACCACGGGCGAATTGCACCCGCGCACCCAAGACATCATCGAGCAGGTTGCACGGCGGGTTGAAGAAGAGGGTATGGATGCGTGGTGGGAGTACGATTCCGCCGAACTGCTGGGTGCCGATGTGGACGACTATGAAAAAGTCACCGACACCTTGGACGTGTGGTTCGATTCAGGCGTGACGCACGCCAGCGTATTGCGCAAGCGTCCTGAGTTGGGTCAGTACCCAGCCGACATGTACTTGGAAGGGTCGGACCAACACCGTGGCTGGTTCCAGTCATCGCTGAAAACCGGTATCGCCATCAACGGTACGGCGCCGTATAAGCAAGTGTTGACGCACGGTTTCACCGTGGATGAAAACGGCCGCAAGATGTCCAAGTCCATCGGTAACATCGTTGAGCCACAGAAGATCAACAATACGCTGGGCGCGGATGTATTGCGCTTATGGATTGCGTCTACTGATTACAGCGGCGACATGAGCTGTTCGGAAGACATCTTGAAGCGTTCGTCAGACGCCTATCGTCGTATTCGTAACACCTGTCGTTTCTTGTTGTCGAACATGGCGGGCTTTGACCCGGCGACCGATTTGGTGCCTATGGATGACATGCTGGCGCTGGATCGTTGGATGGTGCACCGCACGGCGCGTTTGCAGGCCGAGATTCACGATCACTACGACAACTACCAGTTCCTGAATGTTTACCAGCAGGTGCACAACTTCTGCGTATTGGAGTTGGGTGGTTTCTACCTCGACATCATCAAGGATCGTCAGTACACCACGCCGACCAATTCGTTGGCGCGCCGCAGTGCACAGACCGCTCTTTATCACACGTTGCAGGCCATGGTGCGCTGGATAGCGCCCATTCTCAGCTTCACCGCTGAGGAGTTGTGGGCCTATATGCCGGGTGAAAAGGCCGAGTCCGTGTTCTTGAACACCTGGTACGACGGCTTAGCCGAACTGCCAGACGACGCTGAATGGGGCGACGAGTTCTGGGAAACCTTGATGGAAGCCAAAGAGGGCACGAACAAAGTGCTGGAATTGGCGCGCAGCGAAGGCATGAAAGGTGGTAGTTTGGGCGCCGAAGTGACCCTGTATTGCACCAATGACATGGCGAACGTTTTACTTAAACTGGGCGACGAGCTGCGGTTTGTCCTCATCACCTCGGGTGCTACGGTGAAACCCTTGCAAGAAGCGCCTGCCGAAGCGCAAGACAGCGATGTGGAAGGCCTGAAGGTGTTGGTTAAAGCGGCCTCTGGCACCAAGTGTGTACGTTGCTGGCATCACCGTGAAGATGTGGGCAGCCATGCTGAACACCCTGAGTTGTGTGGTCGGTGCATCACCAACGTGACCGGTGACGGTGAAGAGAGGCTGTACGCTTAATGTCCATACAAATTAGAGGGTATCACCTGCAGGCCAAACAAGCTGTTTGGCTACTGATTGCGGTGGCGATTGTCGTACTGGATCAGTGGACCAAGTATCTGGTGTCCAGTGCGCTGGTGTACGGTCAGCGCATCAATGTGCTGCCGTTTCTAGACCTTACCTATGTGCACAACCCTGGCGCGGCGTTCAGCTTTTTGGCGGACGCTGGCGGCTGGCAAATCGTCTTCTTTACTGCAATTGCTGCCCTTATGAGCATTGTTTTGATGGTCTGGACCTTGGTGTTGCCGCGTACCGCTAAATGGATGCCGGTAACATTGACGCTCATCATGGGCGGGGCCATTGGTAATGCGATTGACCGTGTGCGGTTTGGCTACGTGGAAGACTTCATTCTGGCGTATTGGCAAAACTGGTATTTTCCCGCGTTTAATGTGGCCGATGCCGCGATCTCTGTCGGGGCTGTCATGTTGCTGGTGGATGCATTCTGGTTGGAGAAGCGGCGTTCTGCCGTCTGACCAGTTCTTGATTTACGCAATGGATAATGGATAACGATTCATGCAGATTACGAACAACTCGTTGGTCACCTTACACTTTTCTTTGGCGTTGCCCGACGGTGAAGTCATCGACAGTAACTTTGACGGCGGCGCAGCAACGTTTCAGATGGGTGATGGTAGCTTGCTTGAAGGTTTCGAAGCCTGTTTGTTGGGGTTAACCGCGGGCGATAAGAAAACGGTGCAGATCGCAGCGCAAGAAGCCTTTGGGCCGCACCTGGAAGACAATGTGCAGAACTTCAAACGGCATCAGTTCGGCGCTGATATGGTGTTAGAGCCGGGTGTAGTCGTATCCTTTGCGGATGCCGCTGGTGCGGAACTGCCCGGTGTCGTCAGTCGGTTAGACGGCGACTACGTGACGGTGGATTTCAATCATCCACTGGCGGGTAAAGACATCACCTTTTCGGTGTCTGTGGTGGCGGTGGCTGAAGCTCCCCAAGAGGTATAACACATGACGGCGACAACCGTAGACCCACAAGCAATGTCGATCAAACTGGCGAACCCGCGCGGCTTTTGTGCGGGCGTTGACCGGGCGATTGACATCGTAAACCGCGCGCTGGAGATTCACGGTGCGCCCCTGTATGTGCGCCACGAAGTCGTACACAACAAGTTCGTGGTCGACAATCTGCGGGCCCGTGGCGCAGTATTCGTGGATGAGTTGGATGAAGTGCCGGACAACCAATTGGTGATTTTCTCTGCGCATGGCGTATCCAAGGCGGTGCAAGAAGAAGCCCGTCGGCGCGGTCTGCGCGTGTACGATGCAACCTGTCCGCTGGTCACCAAGGTGCATCTTGAAGTCACTAAGTTCAGCCGCGACGGTATGGAATGTATTCTGATCGGCCACAAAGGCCACCCGGAAGTAGAAGGCACAATGGGGCAGTTCGATGCCAGCCAAGGTGGAAGCATTTATTTGGTAGAAAGCGTTGATGATGTGCAGTCGTTGACGGTACGTGATTCGGCGCGACTGGCTTATGTGACGCAAACCACGTTGTCGATGGACGACACGGCGCAAATCATTGATGCGCTGCGCCAGCGTTTTCCGCACATTGAAGGGCCGCGTAAAAACGACATTTGCTATGCGACGCAGAACCGCCAGGATGCGGTTAAGACATTAGCCTATGAGTGTGATGTGGTGCTGGTGGTGGGTTCGCCGAACAGCTCTAATTCGAACCGACTGCGCGAACTATCAGAGCGCATGGGATGCCCGGCGTACTTGATCGACTCGGCCGATGAAATTCAAGACACATGGTTAGCGGGCAAGCAGAACATTGGTATTACCGCAGGGGCGTCGGCGCCGGAAATACTGGTTGAACAGGTCATAGAGGCGCTGCGCGATCGTGGGGCTGCTGCGCCCCAGAACATACAGGGCATTCCGGAAAACGTGGTGTTCAGTTTACCCAAAGAACTCAGGATTGACGTCCGACAAGTAGAGTAACGAACTGAGGAGCTACGGCTCCTTTTTTTATGCCCATGGATGGGCGGTATACTGGCAACGCAGGAGCAGTTGCCAGTGCATGCCCATGGATGGGCGGACTGAGAATTGCTCCTGCATTCTCGTTTTGGCCGTGCACCTTCTCGGACGCCGAGCGGCAAACCGCATCATAATTGTGTTCTGCATCACAAATCCGCGCGTTGAGCGTTCGTTCATGCAGCAATTGTGACCGTTCATGCGCAAGCTCACAGACATTCAGCGGCGAGGCATTATTATGTTGGCATCGGTGCACCCTGCACTTTTTATCGAACAACAGCTTCCTTTATCGGATACCGGCTTTATGACCAACCCACGCATTCGTTCCAGTTCTCAGCGGCCGCGCCAAAGCAGGGTGAGGCAGTCGGGTATGAATATCATAGAGTTGATGGTGGTGGTTGCCATTGTGGGCATATTAAGTCTGATCGCTGCGCCCAATATGCGGGTTGTGGTTGAGAACAGCCAAGTGCGCGGCACCACCAACGATTTGGCCGGCGCATTAGCCATGGCACGCAGTGAAGCGCTGACGCAAGGTGGCATGTTGCTCAGAGCCAGAGTCGTAGGCGGTAATTTATCGTTTAATAATGGTTGGTGTGTGGTTGCAGTGGGCTCGAATTGTGAAGCGGGTGCGCCTGTTCGTGTATACGAGCCGAGCAATGGTGTTGCTATCACGGTACCAGGAGGGGAAACCCAAATCCGATTCGACGGTCGGGGGGCGTTGGTGTTGGCTCCTGGCGCTGTTACACCGATATTTTCTTTGCAACACGACAACTGTGCCGTGCCGGAGACAGCTGAACGTGCACGAACAGTGAGTTTGGGCCGTACTGGTCGCGCAACGGTAGGAAGGAATAACTGTGTTTAACCATCGCAGAGGCGGAAAAAAGTCATTGAGCTTGCTTAGCGGGCGTCAGCGCCAAAGAGGCGTGTCTCTACTAGAAGTCTTGGTTGCCATGACGGTGCTCGCCATTGGTTTGCTGGGTATGGCGGCACTGTTGGGTAATGCCATGCAGTATAACCAAGGCGCACAAGCGCGTACGCAGGCGGTCTTATTGGCCAATGATATGGTCGAGCGAGTGCGCGCGAACCGCCCTAATCGGGTGCAGTATGCTGTTTTTGCGGGGAATCCATTGGCATGCAATCCTGCTTGGACGCCAGTTGCAGGTAACACGGTGGCACAGAATGACATCAGCGAGTGGCTTAACAACATTGGCTGTAATTTGCCCGGTGGTGTAGGTGAAATTCAAGTGGATGGGGATATGTTGGGTGTCGCGGTCGGTTGGACCGACACCACTGGTGCCAACGCAGTGGACGAGAATACTGAAGCCCAGGAGCTGTTTGTTATGAGTTTCCAATTATGACCCGCCGTCGCAGCTACAGCACATCGACCTACATTCGACAGCGCGGCCTGTCGCTTATTGAAGTCATGGTAGCCATGGGCATCGGGTTGTTGCTGATTGCTGGGGTTACTCAATTGTTCATCGGCTCAAACCAGAATTTCATTGTTAAGGAAAGCGTCTCTCGTATGCAGGAAGACGTCCGCTTTGCTATGGACCAGTTTCAACGCGACATGCGCATGGCGGGTTTCCAAGGGTGTGCACGCGATGTGACCGACCATTTGAACCCTGCAGGGGCTGAATTTAACCAGTTTCTGTTGGGCAGTACGCCCGTCTTCGGCTGGGACTATGCATTTAACGGTACGTTGTCAGGGGCCGGTAGCCAACATGCGTTGCTCGAGATGACATCTGCCGGTAGCAACTGGGTTGCTGCGGCACCCGGACCTTTGGCCAATAATACGTTGCCCGCCAATTTTGACGACAATTTCCAGCCAGGCAGCGATGTCTTTGTGGTCAATTTGGGCGAGGTACACAATGTCCAAGTCATTGGTGTAACAAACCCGCCTAACGCCCGAATCAATCTGACCGCGGGTACTCAGTTGCCAGTGATCAATAACCGAGTTGTGGTAGTAGCGTCAGGTGATTGCACGGTTGCTGACCGCTTTCAACGCACCAATGATGCCGACGATAGCTTTGTGGTGAAAGGTGACGGAGGCCCAGGCGATTTAAACAATGGTGCGGACCCGTTCAGTTCTGACTATCTAAACAATGCGACCCTTATTGAATACCGCAGTTGGGTTTATTTTGTGCGCTCAACGGCTGCGGGCCCCGAGCTGGCGCGCCGCCAAATTGGTCCAGGTACCGGTGGAGCTGCGATCGAAACCGTCGTGCAAGGCGTCGAGAATATGCAGGTGTTGTACGGCGTTTCCACGGGCGGTTTGCGCAACCGTGTGAATCAGTATGTACCCGCTAACGATGTCGCCGACTGGGATGATGTGCTCAGTGTTCGCATTGCCTTGTTGCTGCGCACGACGGAGCCCGTTAACCCGGATACTAATTTCCGTATCTTTAATTTGCTCGGTACACAAATTAATCCGAGTGGGGCGAATTGGGACGATATTGCTGGCGACCGCCATATTCGTTTGATGGCGACCACCACTATCGGCTTGCGAAATAGACTGGAATGAAACAGGTACTGACTATGCAATATTCAGCTAAACGAAACGTGGGCCTGTTAGTGCGCCGTAACAACGCTAGCGGTGCTGCGTTATTGGTCAGTTTGGTATTGTTGGTAGCATTAAGTTTACTCGGCATCAGCGCCATGCAGGGCACCATCATGCAAGAGCGTATGTCAGTCAACCAGCGTGATGTGGAAATCGCGTTCAATGGCGCCGAATCGGCTTTGCGGGCGGGTGAGAATTGGTTAGAAGTGCCGGGGAACGAATTGGTTGCCTTGGGTACTGACCGCCTCGCGAACATTCGTACTTGGGCGCCGCAGCGCGGCGCCGGTGAGGAATGGGGTGAGCAAGATAATGTAACGGGTGCTGTTGCCATTTCTGAGGACTTTGAAGATCACCCTTTGAGTCCGGTACAAGAGTCCCTCTACCATGTCAGTTGGCGCGGCGAGTATTGCAAGCCGGGCGCGTCCCTGGACGAACCCTGTGATGATATTTTTGTCGTTGGTGCCCACGGCAGCGGCGCGTCACAACGAGGTCAGGCTGCCGTGAGTATTTTACAGTCTGTTTATGTATTGCCCTAGTTTTAACCTTTAGTGCACTTTCGGAGAATCCACATGAATCAGCACAGCACCAGCTCATGGCGCCTATTGCGCAACCGGTTTACCGGTTGGGTAGGCATACTCCTGATGCTGTGGAGTCAACTCAGTGCGGCGCCAATTAACATTGCCAACACGCCACTGTTTCTGACCAGCAATGTAGATCCGAATATCATGTTCATTATCGATGACTCCGGGTCAATGCAGTTTGAGTTAATGCCAGACGATATTATCTATAACACGGCGCGCTTTATCTTTCCGCGTGCCAATGGTGTTTATGGCGCGGGTACGTACAACAACCGGGTGCCAACGGTTGATGACAACGATCCGTACAATGCGTTTTCCCGATCCAGTCAAACAAACACCGTTTACTATGACCCGAGTATTACCTACACCCCATGGGTGAAGCACGACGGTAGCCTTTATCCTAATGCAGACTCTGAGTGTGCACTGCACAACCCGATCAATACTACTAATTCGTTTGACCGAGCTTTGTGCATCAACCTGACCGTAAACAACGGGAACTACAACAATGTGCGCTGGATATCGTGTGTGAACCAAGGCACCGACTGCTCCGCTACTGACGCCAATAAAACATATTGGCCGGCGACGTATTTTACTCTTGTAGGAACCGACGTTTGGGACTGGAGTAGCTATACGAAAACGGAGATAGAATCTGGCAATACCTACGACAAAGAAGGCCGGGAGAATAGAACGGATTGTATTGCTGGTGTCTGCACTTATGCACAAGAGATTCAGAATTTTGCGAACTGGTATACCTATTACCGATCACGCACGCTTGCCGCCCGCGCTGGCATAGGGCGCGCCTTTGCCGACCAAGGTGAAGGAATGCGTGTGGGCTACGGTGCAATTAACAAAGGCAGCGAGAACATTGATCAGCTCGGCTCTACAGAGACCATTGTGAGAGGGGTTCGTCCGTTTTCCGGCGCTGATCGTGAAGAGTTTTTCCGGCTGTTGTATGAAAGCGATGCACCTGCAGCAGGTACGCCTTTGCGCCGCGCACTCGATGATGCCGGAAAATACTTCAGCAAAACGCAAGATTCGGGGCCGTGGGGTGCAGTGCCCGGCAGTAACGTCAGTACCGACCATTTACAGTGTCGCCAGAGTTTTACCATTCTGATGACGGATGGCTATTGGAGCGGTGACACGCCTTCCGGTATCGGTAATCAGGATGGCCGAGATGGTTCGGTGATCACCGGGCCGGGCGACATGTCGTACCAGTACATTGCTAGTGCGGATGAAAACCGCCCATTTAAATCCGATCATGAAGATACTCTGGCCGACGTTGCCATGAAGTACTGGAAGACTGATTTGCGCCCGCTTCTGCCTAACCGAGTGCCAGTCACTGACCGCAATCCGGCGTTTTGGCAGCACATGGTGACCTATGGCATAGGTTTGGGAGTAACCGGAGACATAGATCCGGACGACGCTTGGCAGAAGTTTGATGATCAAGAGGCGATAGACTGGCCAGCAATCAATACTAATACGGGTAAAATTGACGATTTGCTGCACGCCGGCATCAACAGTCGCGGCGGGTTTTTCAGTGCGGCGGAACCGGATGTGTTCGCCAGCGAGTTGGGTTTAGTGCTGCGCGACATCGTGAGCCAAGTCGAAGGCTCGGCGACGGCTGCAGCCACAAGTTCCAGTGTACTGCGCAGTGATACAGTGGCCTATTCGGCCGGTTTCCGCAGTACCGATTGGAGTGGCTTGCTGCAAGCGCATAGGATTGAACCCGGTGGTGTGCGCGGGGAATTGGTGTGGGACGTTGAAGAGAGACTGCGTAACCGGCCGGCGGGTAATCCGCGCAACTTAGTCACTTACAATCCTGTGCTCGAAGAGGGTGTACTTTTGCAGCTCTCTTCTTTGTCACCCATGCATCAAGCGGCGCTCAACAGAAACCTTGAAGGCAACGTTGATGCGCGCGGCGCAGACCGTTTAAGTTGGCTGAGAGGTGCGGAGGTTGAAGGTTTTCGTTCGCGCACTGGCACGGGGACAGCGCGGTTGCTGGGTGACGTAATTTACTCCAATCCACAGTATGTGGGTCGCCAATCGTTCGGGTATGGTAATCAAGCGGGCTATAACAATTTTCGTGCTGGACTCACTCGGCCCGACGTTATCTACGTAGGGGCCAACAGTGGCTTCTTACACGCCTTTGATGCAGAAAGCGGCGAAGAGCATTTTGCCTATATGCCTTCTACCTTGCTGGGTACGGAAGAGAGCCAACCGGCACCCATCGCGTCGCTGATGGACCCGGACTATCAGCATCGCTATTTTATGGATGGTACGCCTGCGATCAGTGACGCTCTTTTACTGGATGAGTTTGGCAATAGTGAATGGGCAACAGTATTGGTGGGCACGCAAGGCTTGGGCGGACGTACGGTGTTTGCGTTAGACGTCACCGACCCGCAAGACTTTGACCCTGCAGAGCATGTGTTGTGGGAGTTTACGCATGAGGAGCTTGGTGACAACGTAGGCCAGCCCACCATTGTACAAACACGAGACGGCAAGTGGCGCGCAGTGTTTGGCAACGGCTACAATTCGGCCAGTAATACCGCTCAATTGTTTGTGGTCAATCTGAATGATCCGGAAGACTATGTAATCATTGATACCGAAGCAGGTTCTGAGGCATCGCCTAATGGGTTAGCCTCGCCTCTATTGTTGAACTACCCCAATACTGATCGTCGTGCCAGTCGGGCCTACGCCGGTGACTTATTGGGCAACCTCTGGCGCTTCGAATTGGACTCTTCAGACTGGACGGCTGTAAAGGTAATCAACGTCACTGACCCTGAAGACGATCTACCGCAACCCATTACCACGCGACCTGTCGCCGCTGTGCACCCCATGGCGGGGCTGATCGTATCCTTCGGCACGGGTAGTTACTTTCGAGCGCAGGACTCCGCCGAGAACAGTACGCAAATTCAATCGCTGTATGGCGTGTACGAAGGCTTGGGTGAGCCCGGCTTCAACCGCAGTAATTTGTTGCAGCAGGAGATAGAGATAGAGGCCGAATTTACCTTTACTGACGCCGAAGGCAATGAAACGACATTCGATGCTATTCGGGTAGTGTCCGATCATGACCCAAACCCATTAGACCCTATTAATCCGCACCGTGGATGGGTATTAGACTTAATCAACGCAGATGACGACTTCACCGGTGAACGCGTGATCAGCCGACCTACGCGGCCCTCGGGTGATGGCCGCAATTCAGTGCGTTTTACGACCCTGGTGCCAAACGAAGACCCCTGTTCAACCGGTAGAGCCGGGTTCCTGATGGATTTGGATATGTTCACGGGTGGACGTCACTCTTATCCGGTGTTTGACCTAGACGGTGACGGCAATGTAGCAGCAGGTGGCGATACGGTGACCATTGTCGATGAAGATGGCAATGAAATTGAAGTTCCGGTCAGCGGCGTGGGTAATATCACACAAGGCGAGGAGTTGCGTGTCGTAACCGATGAGGATGGTATCGATAACATCGTTCCCGACATCAACGACGACGGCACCAATAACCCTGGTTTACTGGGTGGTGAGAGAACGACAGGGCGTCAGGCATGGGAGCAGATCCGATGAACAGATTGATCCAAGGCGTTATTGTGTGTGGTGTATTAGCCCTGAGCGCTTTGAGTTTGGCACAGGATTCCTCCGACTCTTTCTCGACTGTTACCGTGTATCGCGTTGACTTGTCCGACGGCTATGTGGTGATGGACGACACCCTGTACTATTTGGAACCTCGTGTGAACTACAACGGGAATATGTTACCGGGTAATGCGGTTCTGCCTCAGTTGCGTGCCGGTATGACGGTGCGTATTGAAGCCGAATTTGTTGCTGGGCAAAACCGCATTCAGGCGCTTCAAACCCGATTCTAGCGCCTGTTTTTTTCTAGTAGGAGATTGAGTGAAATGAGCAGTAAGTTTTCCGGTGGTTTTGCGTCGCGCATGCGCGGTGTGAACCTGATCGAATTGATGATTGTGGTGGCAGTGATTGCCGTATTGGCGGCCGTCGCCATTCCCAATTATCAACGTTATCAGCAAGACGCCCGGCGCGCAGATGCGCAAGCGGTACTGATGGATTTCGCCCAACGACTAGAGCGCAATTTTTCGGTGAATAATTCGTATCTGCGGCCCGGCGGCGTGGTACAAGATCTACCAGCGGCTATTACTGGCTATAACTTTGAATATTTACCCGCACCCAATGCGCCTACGGCGACGACTTATACAGTATTAGCGCGACCCACTACCATTCAAGCCAACGACCGCTGTGGTGCGTTGTTGTTAGACCAGCGCGGCAACCGGACAGCCCGTGTAGTGAATGCCGACAATTCATTAGGCGCCCTGATCAACGATTGTTGGCGTTGATGGTCGGTACTAGCAACTGAGAGGCGGCTTGGTATTGTCCAGCCACTCGCTGCGTGACCGCCCGCTCATGCTAACTACGATGAGTGCGGCTGCGGTTTGGCGGTCGGGGCAGTAGCGTACATGCCCCAGTGTCCCGTGTGAGGAACCTCTGGTGGTAAACTGGAAATAGCTCTTCCATGCCGGAGCGGCTTGCAGCTTCCCGTGCGCTACGCCGGGAAAGCGTTCTATCACCTGTTCATCTTGCGTTACCTCGCGTGAATTAAAGGGATCAAGAAAGACTGTCAGCTCACCGTTCCAATCGTTGCTGCATTGCTGTTTGGTGTCCAGCGGGCAAATAGTCACCAACTGCTGGTGGTAAACGGCAGACTGGCGGCCGAGCTTTAAAGCCAGATGTACCTGCGCCATGGCAGACCGTGTTTGCGCGCGTTCTAGGCCATTGCGTACAGGCCCAACGGCCACGGTGGTCAAAACGCCTAGCACAGTAATGGTGGTCATCAGTTCCAGAAGATTAAATCCGCGTGTCCTTTGCATGTGTTCTCCTTTGAGTTAGTGCTCCATTTAAGTGTGGTATTGGTTACCGCCTATTGTCAGCGGAACGCTGTTGAAGTGGTACTCACCCAAGGTTCAGTTTTGTTCCTGCAGGTCGTTCTAGGGAGCTCTTCCCTATTCGCATGGCATTTCTACTGACTTTCACGGACAATATGGCGCATTAAAGTCTCGAACAGGCCTGCCTCACGACTATGACTAACGCCCTAAAAATTCAAATGATTCAGGCCGATTTTCCCGTCGGTGACATTCCCGGTAACGCGCAACGCATCATCGAATTCGGCCAGACGGCGGTAGCGGCAGGCATTGACGTGGTGGTGTTTCCGGAATTGACCCTGTGCGGCTATCCGCCTGAAGACTTGCTATTGCGCCCCAGTTTGGCGCTGCGCATTCAAGCGGCTTTAGATGACATTGCGCAAGCCAAATTGCCGATCACCTTGGTGTTCGGTCTGCCGTGGGAAGACAATGGTCGGCTGCACAACGCCGCCGTGGTGATGGACAATGGCGAACTGAAAGCGCGTTACTACAAGCGCCATTTGCCGAATTATCAGGTCTTCGACGAACATCGTTATTTTACGCCGGGTTTGCTGACCACCACGTTTGAGTGCAAAGGCATTACGTTGGGGTTGAGCATTTGTGAAGACGTCTGGTTCGACGATGTCTTGGAAGAAAGCAAAGCGGCGGGTGCCGAAATTGTTTTGACGCTCAACGCGTCGCCGTTTCACATTGATCGAATCGCGCAGCGCCGCGCCCTGTTAATGCAGCACGCCCAGCGTTTCGGTTTGCATCTGGTCTATGTCAATGCGGCGCATGCGCAAGATGAATTGGTGTTTGACGGTGGCTCTATGGTGGTGGATGCCGACGGCGTCTTACGCGCTGCCTTGCCTGCCTACAAGGCCTTGGCGGAGACCATCACCTATGTACAGACCAAAGAACAAGGCGTGGTGCTGCAGGGTGACTATTCAGTAGCCGAGTTGATGGGAACGGAAGCCAGTGTGTATGAGGCGTTGTGCATGGGCTTGGCCAGCTATGTGAACCGGAACGGCTTTAAGGGCGTCATACTAGGCCTGTCGGGCGGTATCGATTCGGCGCTGAGCTTGGCTATCGCGGTGGATGCGCTGGGCGCTGACCGTGTACAAGCCGTGATGATGCCGTTCGAATATACCTCGGCCATCAGTCAGGAGGACGCAAAAGCGGAAGCCGAATTGTTGGGCGTGACCTACCATGTATTGCCCATTCACAGCATGTTTGACGCCGGTCTTGAACTGCTGAATCCGTTGTTTGAAGGACAGGCGGCGGACGTTACCGAACAAAACATGCAGGCCCGCATTCGCGGTATGCTGTTGATGGCGTTGTCGAATAAGCTCGGCCTGATGGTGTTAACGACCGGTAACAAGAGTGAGTTAGCGGTGGGTTACGCGACGCTGTACGGGGACATGTGCGGCGGCTACAATGCATTGAAAGACGTGCCCAAACAGCTGGTATTTCGTTTGGCGCGCTACCGCAACAGCATCAGCCCGGCCATTCCGGACCGCGTGATTACCCGTCCACCGAGTGCCGAACTGGCACCGAATCAGAAAGACGAAGACAGCTTACCGCCGTATGAGATATTGGATCAGATTATCGAGCGCTATGTAGAGCGTGATGAGAGTGCAGACGCCATCGTTAAAGCGGGTTTCGAACACGACACCGTATATCGGGTAGTGACCTTGATAGACCGTAACGAATACAAGCGGCGTCAAGCGCCAGAAGGCGTGCGCATTACGCCGCGTGGGTTTGGGCGTGACCGGCGTTACCCGATCACCAATGGTTGGAAGCCGGGCGTGTAATGGTTCTCCGGATGTTCAGGAGGTAGATACCATCTCTCCGCACCGA
>JAGDZJ010000039.1:0-31756 GCA_049115955.1 Natronospirillum sp. | reverse complement strand
CAGGTTTTTCTACAGCCTCGTTAGGACTTAAGCACCTTTTTTACGAAGGAGTAAACTAATGAATAAACTATTACTATTAGCTACCGTCGCGGTTGTGATTGCCCTTTCGGGATGCACACATGCCAACATCTCCTCTGTTCCTGTTTATATAGAGGGAATTGGAGAAGTTTATCGCTATGAAGGAAGGGCTAATTTCTCTCATCAGATGAAGAAAGCAGATGAGATGATGTTGGCTGCCTGCAAAGAAAGAAATGGAGGGAGTCCTATTGTGATTGATCTCCAGAAACGAGACTTGGGAACGGTCGCCCTAGGACAAGGCCAGGCAAATACCACTTTCAACGCTACTACCATAGGTAATAGCACATACGGAACAGCGAATACTACAGCATATGGTTCTGGATCAGGGTTACGAAATCAAAACCAGGAAATTCTGTTCAGATGTGTTGTGAAGTAGGAGCAACTCATGCCAAAGCTTACGAATGAGCAGGCCATGGCCATTATGAAGGCCTCACTCGCACCCTTGGTTTGCTTGCCTAAAGAAGATGACTATGGGGATAAGATCGTAATGGAAGTCATCACCAGCGAAGATACAACGATTTTCAGTTGCGAGTTTTCGAGAAAGCAATTTTCTGATGAGATCAGGCTGCGGGGGATACTTAATGGCCTTAGGCGTGAGCTTGAGGGAAAAGGATATCTTTAAGAAAATTAAGCATCCTAACCAAGCCAATCACAGCGACGGCCTTTCCGTTGCGGCTTCGCCTTCACTACAAGGCCGCGCGTGTTGGCGGCGTTAATTGGAAATCTTAGGATTCTACATTGCCATGCAAGAATTGAAGTCTCGCATTGACAAGATGGTCGGAAAGCACCGTGATGACTGCCTAGAAGCTATTCTCACACATTTTAGTAGATTGGCTGTTGTGATTGGGGTGATGGCGGGCTCTGGTGCTCTAGTCAGGTATAGAGAAGTGGTGCTTCCTGAAGCTCCAAGTTTCGCTGGATTCATGGGGTTAAGCTTACTTCTCGTCTCTTTTGGACTGTTGGCTTGGGTTGCATTTAGCGGGTGGTACAAATTGGTGGAGATGAGTAGTTACTCATGGAGTAAGCACAGCGCAGGCGCGCTGATTATGGTTCTATCAATACTCTTTGTCGTTGCAGGTGTGCATGCAGCATTCTCCAATTAACAAGGCCAATCACGGCGACAGTGAACTTGCCCCATTAATACGGACTCTTCTTTGAGCTGAATGGACTTCCCCCGGTACCGGGGGAAGTCCAGTTTTCCACTGCGCTCCAAACCAGCCGCAAATGCGGGCGTGATCAGTCCGGTACTGGCCGCTCTACCAAGACAATCAGTAGTGGTACCGGAGCTGGGCAAGGAGTAATGCGTCATCCGTAACTTTGTAGACCATGCGGTGCTCGTCGTTAATTCGGCGGGACCAGTAACCAGCGAAACTGTGTTTGAGGGGTTCCGGTTTGCCGACGCCCTCGAACGGTTCTCGTTTCGTCTCCTTGATCAGTTTGTTGATTCGGTTCAGGAGCTTTTTGTCGGTTTTTTGCCAGTACAGATAATCTTCCCAGGCGTTTTCGGAGAAGATGAGTTTCATTCAAGAAGTTCCTTTTCTTGGCCACCGCCTTGCTCTAACTCGGTAACGGATTCTAGCAAACGACGGGCGTTCTTTGGTGCACGCAGGAGATATGCGGTCTCTTGCAACGCCTCATAATCGTCAAGAGAGATCATTACCACGGACTGCGACTTGTTCCGGGTGATGATCACCGGAGAATGGTCTTCACAGACTTGTTCCATAGTTTTTGCTAGGTTGGTTCTTGCCGCTGTGTAGCTGATGGCATCCATAAGGGCGCTCCTGTACAAGATGTTGATCCTGTACAGGATACCGTACGTTTATGGATTTAACAATCGGCTGTACAGAGACTGACTTCCAGTGCTTCGTAGCTCTAATCCGGCGCGTGAGCCGGACGTTGAGGCTTCCCTTTGATATCGCGGTAGAGCTTTTCGTGTGAGCCCAGAGCCATCGGTCGATACAATTTCGTAGCCATAAACTCGTTTTATCCGGCGAATGGTCGTTGGTTGTTCGATGTCCATTCCGTGGTATGTGAAGGCGACACTGTGGTGACTGATGTATCGGTTACCGATGGTGTGCAAAAGGCAAGGGCCATCACATTTCACACCGTTGATAGTGGTGTCATTTACAAGCAGACGGAGTTTTGGCCTGACGAAATGCCCCCTCAAGAATGGCGGTCTCAGTGGGTGAGGCTTGTGCCTGATCATTCACGCGTTTGATAATTCTCTGTGCGGCGCTCATTAAGATGTCTATGAAATACCACATTTGTAACGTTAATGAAGGTGAACAAGACGCCTTGGCGGAGCTTCGGATAGCCGCAATGAAGCCGAGTTTAGAAGCCGTAGGTCGTTTTGATCCCGAGAGGGCGCGCGCTCGTTTCTTGGATACCTTTGATCGTGATGCTACGCGAAAGATTGAAGTCGACGGTGTCCTTGCCGGGTTTTATGTCGTTAAAGACAACGGCGATCATCTTTACCTCGATCACATGTACATTCGCCCCGAGCTACAGGGCAATGGTTTAGGCAGCTTGATCCTTAAACGCATCATGGCGGAAGCTAAGGAGCGTGGTCTTCCCTTGCGATTGGGGGCGCTGCGTGGCAGTCGGTCGAACCAGTTTTATAAGTCCCATGGTTTCGTGCAGACGCATGAAGCGGAGTGGGACATTTACTATGAGCACTCGCAATAGAGCGAGTGCATTGGAATCGCTGGCGTATTGGTTCATTTTTAAGCGAGTATTGTTGCTCTGTCTGTCAGGACAGCCGTCGCACCAATTGTGCAATGCGCTCACCCAGATAACGTGCAGTGACCAAGTCCATTTCGTGCAGGTCGCCATCGGCTGAATGAGCAATCAGGCCGGATTGCGCGCCCAAGCGGTTACGTTGTTCTGTGTCATAACCACCGGGTATGTCTACACCGGCCCACAGCATACCGTGCTGGTTGGCGAACACTTGCAGGTATTGCAGGGTGCATTGTTGGTCACCACTGATGTTGCCACCAATGGTGAAGCCGGCCGCAATTTTGTCGGCCCAACGTTGCTCTTCCCACAGTTCTCCGGTGGCATCGGCAAAGGCTTTAAACTGTGCGGTAACGCCGCCCATGTAGGTGGGTGAGCCAAAGACCAGTGCATCGGCACCGGTCAATCGCTGCAGCATTTCAGTGTTTCGAAAACGTCCCTCCACAATGTCCGCTCCCACAATCTCTGCTTGAATCACCTCTACACCGGGCTGTGCTGCTCCCTCAGCAACAGCCTGCGCCAGTTGTCGGGTACTGCCTGACGGTGAGTGAAATATTACGGCGATTTTCATTCAGTATTTTCCTTCTGTTGTGTTACTTCAATTGTGTTGCTTCGCGCTACTGGGCGTCTTGGTTTAGGTTGCGTTCGGCGGGGATGTCGCTCAGGTATTCTACAAACTCCACTTCGAAACCTGCGGGGTCGATAAAGTAGACGTTTTTGCGAAACGGCTCGTCAGCGCCATGGCTGGCAATGGCATAGCCTGCGCTGGTTAGGCGAGCGGTTACCGCTTCTATGTTGTTGGTGACGTAAGCAAAATGCGCCAGGCCAACACTGTTGCCTTCCAAGTTGCGATTAGTACCTTCGCCGGGCTCACTTAGCGCCAGATAATGATGGTCGTCACCAAAGTGCACCCATTTGCGCGGCGTGCCGTACCACTCGCCATCACCTTCGTCTCGTCCCCGCCAGTGCGGAAAAGCAGCGCTGTAGAATTTCAGCATTGCTTCAATGTTGGCTACAAACAGGTTTAAGTGTTCTAAGTACATAACAGTCTCCTTGCATTGGTTGTACGGGCAGGGTAAAACCTCAACAAAGGTTGAGGTAAAGTATTTTTTCACCAAAATTTGAAAAAATTTAGGAGTACGTAATGGCGGAGGCTAACTGGGGAGTCGGTGCGGTAGCTAAGCGCTGTGGTGTGAAAGTGAGTACGTTGCACTTTTACGAGCAGCAGGGGTTGATTAAAAGCTGGCGCAACAACGGTAATCAGCGGCGCTATAAGGCGGATGTGCTGAGGCGCATTTCGGTGATTAAGGCGGCGCAGAGGGTCGGTGTGACGCTGGAAGAAGTCAAAGAGGCCTTCTTATCCTTGCCGGACAATCGTACCCCAACGGTGGCGGACTGGGAGAAGCTTTCAAAAAACTGGCAACGCATGCTTGATGGGCGCATCGCTTATTTGCAGTCGTTGCGCGACAACTTGACGGGTTGCATTGGCTGCGGCTGTTTGAGCATGACGAAGTGCCCGCTGTACAACCCGGATGACAAGCTGGGTTCATCGGGCAGTGGGGCGGTGATATTGGATAGGGCAGAGGACGAGGTGCTGACTGAAAAGTGATCGCGCTGACGTACTGAATCCTCCCGGCTTTGTCGGAGTACCACTGCACCGCTTCTATCTTATAAATAGTTTGCCAGGTGGAATACTATTGACTATAGTTCACCACATGGAAAACTATACTTCTCTTGATCAAGCATTTCATGCCCTGTCTGACCCGACAAGACGGTCAGTGATACAACGCCTTATGAGTGGCTCGGCGACGGTAAAAGAGCTGTCCGAGCCGTTTGCTATGGGTCTTCCTTCTTTCATGAAGCACCTTAAAGTGCTTGAAGACGGCGGTCTCATCAGTACGCAAAAGATAGGTCGTGTTCGAACGTGCCGGATAGAGCAAAACCAACTAACCGCCGCAGAAAAGTGGCTATCAGAACAGCGAGCGCTCTGGGAGGGCCGAACGGATCGGCTCGCCGAGTACGCGGAATCGCTGGCAACTAAGGGGCATTCAAATGAATAGCAAGAACTCCAAACTGACGATATCCCGCATTATTCAGGCTCCACGTTCTATTGTTTGGCAGGCGTGGGCGGAAAAGGAACATTTCGAGAAGTGGTGGATTCCGAAGCCTATGCAATGCAAAGTCGTTAAGATGGATTTGGTGCCGGGCGGTGGTTTCGAAACGCTCATGAGCGACAATGGCAAAGATTTTAAGCCTCATGTAGAGGGGTGTTTTTTGGATGTCATTCCTCAAGAGCGTATTGTTTTTACGACCGTTTTGACGGAGGGGTGGAAACCGCATGATACTTGGCTGTCAATGACGGCGATCATCACCTTGGAAGATGCTGGCAGCGGCACTAAATACACTGCTCAGGCTTTGCATAAGAATCCGGAAGACAGCAGTAAGCATCTGGAAATGGGTTTTGAAGAGGGCTGGGGCACAACGATTGAGCAATTGGAAAATCTGGCTAAGACGTTGGCATAGAAGCAGTGCTGTGGCGATGGCGTGTGTGGGTGTATCAGTCCGGTCGATTCATGCTGAGCGCATACTTCCCTAAGAACTCTATTGTCTCGTTGCTGGTGAGGAGGACAAAATGACGCAATGGCGTTTTCTGTTAACAACCTTGTTTGGCTCTGCTCTTATACTTTCCGGCTGTGCCACCAGTGCCATTCATGAAGCTGCTTCAATAGGGGATATGGACAAGCTCCAAGCGTACGTTGAAGGGGGTGGTGACCTAGAGGAAAAAGCAGATAAGAACTGGGTCTCGGGGCTCTACCACTACGGTGGTAAAACGCCTCTTCATCTGGCCGTGGAGGGAAACCAGCCTGATGCCGTTCGGTATCTGATCAACCAAGGCGCGGATGTTGAAGCAAAGAGCAGTTCGGGTGAAACCCCTCTACTCTTGAGTGCCAAGGCTGGAAATATGGCGGTGTTTGATCTTTTGTTGTCCTATGGTGCTGAGCGCTTTGCCGTGGATGACAGCAGTAACACGGCACTGTTGATTGCTTTAGATACTTTGGCAGACACGCCTTTGAAAGCGTTTGAAACCGCTGAGGCTTTGATTCAGCGAGGAGCTGATGTGAATGCTGTCAATCGCTGGCAGGAGAGCGCTCTACACCTTGCGGCTGAACATGATCTGGAAGCCGCTGCTAGGTTGTTCATCCAGCACGGTGCGGATATTAACGCCTTGAACAGCGACGGTGAAAACGCGCTTTTTGTCAGTTTGGATAGCCCCTATTTTGTTTATGGCGTGGGTTTGCCTGATCGCGATCCATACAGATCCACGACTTTTGAATATCTGGTCACTATTGATCAGGACTTTCATGTGAAAAATCGCCGAGGTCGAACTCTGCTGCACAATGTTTGTCATCCCGACTATATCACTACGCTTTTGGATAAAAATGCGCCGGCGAATGAGCCGGATGAAGAGGGCGAGACCCCTTTGTTCTTTGTACTGGAGCATTGTCCCGCAGATGCGGTTTCCGTTTATCTAAGCCGTGGGTTTGAAGTTAAGAGTACGGGAGTGGGTGGAAAAACCTTGGTGCAGGCAGCTTTGAGTAATGCTTATTTTCGAGATGAGGTGCTTTCTTTAGTGATTACTCACGGGGCAGATGTCTCGCAACGGGATTCATTAGGGCGCTCTGCCATTCACCAAGCGGCTGCACATTCGCCGCAGATTCTTGAACTTGTGATTCGTCAGGGTGGCGATATTAATGCACGCACCATGACGGATGCTACGCCTTTGCATGTGGCGGCTTCCGTCAATATCAGCGGTAATAGCCAGGAACAGCATGACCTGAATAATCAAGCCTATGCGCACCTTCTGAATAAACCGGGTATTGAGATTAACCCGAGAGATGCCAATGGTTGTACGCCGCTCCATCGTGCGGTGAACAGTGGTAGTTTCGAGAAGATTCAGCTTCTAATTGAACGAGGTGCCGATATGGATGCGCAAGAGAACCGCGGGCATACACCGATGGATATAGCTGTTTTGCGGGGCGATGAGCGCATGGTTGATCTCTTAGGCAGTACGGTGCTGCGTCCAGTGTTGACCCGGAAAACACCTACAGCGTTCTTTGCTCTTTTCCGTGAAAGCGGCCTCAGTCATTCAATGTCTGCTACGAACATATTCAGGCATTCTAAGTACATAGTGGCCTCCTTGCATTGATGGCTGAGGCTAACTGGGGAGCCGGTGCGGTAGCTAAGCGTTGCGGTGATATTGGATAGGGCAGAAGAGGCGCGAGCTGAAAAGCGTTCGCGTTGACGCACGTACGATAAAGCGTACAATCTGTAAGTCGTTGAACATCTTAGAGGCACATTATGACCGGAATAACAGCTACTGAAGCGCGCAGCAACCTCTACAGGTTGATTGACGAAACCGCTGAGTCGCACCAGCCGATTGTCATCATGGGAAAACGGAATAAAGCTGTGCTCGTGGCCGAGGAAGACTGGTCGGCAATTCAAGAAACGCTCTTCCTGCTTTCTGTGCCGGGTATGCGCGAGTCTATTCGTGAGGGGCTGGATACACCTGCTGATGAGTGTGAAGAGGATCTAGACTGGTGACATGGAAGTTGGTTTACACGAAGCAAGCCCAGAAAGACGCAAAGAAACTGGCCTCCAGCGGCCTCAAACCAAAAGCTCAAGAGCTGCTGGTGCTGATTTCAGAAGATCCTTATCGTAAGCCGCCCCCATTCGAGAAGCTTATTGGTGATCTTGCGGGGGCTTATTCACGCAGGATCAATATTCAACATCGTTTGGTGTACCAAGTCCTTGATGCGGAGCGAGTGGTTAAAGTCCTTCGTCTTTGGAGCCATTACGAGTAATAGTCACCTTGTTTCTAACGTCTCAAGAAACTTCGATTCAGAAATCTCAGACTCTTTTTGAAGTCCGTTATGGGCCTCCATTGCTATGCTTCTTGACAAATTAGGTCGGCCGTCCTAATTTGTCTTTTAGGACGATCGTCCTATTTGGTTCGTGAAAGATACTAGGAAAGGCGTAATGGGTACCAAGCAGACAAGAGAACAGATCGTAGAGGCCGCTGATCAACTGTTTTATGAGCAGGGTTTTGAGCATACGTCTTTCGCACAAATTGCCGAAGCGGTGGGTATTTCCCGAGGAAACTTTTACTACCACTTCAAATCTAAAGACGAAATTCTTGAGGCGGTGATCAGTCTCCGCGTGTCTCGCACGAACGGGATGCTAGACGGCTGGGAAATTGAGGGAGAAACGCCTGTCGATCGGATTCTCTGTTTTACCAATATGCTGATCATGAACCGAGCCGAGCTTAAACAGTTTGGTTGTCCTGTGGGTACGCTCTGTACCGAACTGACTAAGCTGGACCACCCTAGTAGAGGCAATGCTGCTGAGTTGTTTACTTTATTCAGAGACTGGTTGCGACGGCAGTTCGAACAGCTTGGCCGTCTCAAGGATGCTGATGAATTAGCCATGCACCTGCTTGCATCCAGTCAGGGCGTGGCGACGTTAGCCAGCACTTTCCAAGATGAAAAATTCATCAGAACAGAAGTGAGTCGTCTGAACGACTGGTTGTTTTCACTACAAAGGAACACATAAATGAGTAAAGTCAGTGTTGGCACAGTAATTGATGAACTGAACATTGAGTCTATCCAAGGGCAGGCAGTACAGATACCCAGTAACAGTAATCTCACGCATTTGCAATTTCGTCGCTTCGCCGGTTGTCCTATGTGCAACCTGCACATCCGGTCTTTTATACGGAATCATCAGGCACTCGTTGACCATGGTATCCAAGAAGTAGCGGTTTTCCATTCAACAAAATCAGATATGCTGCTCCATCACTCCGACGCGCCATTTCCTCTGATTGCGGACCCGGACAAGTCTCTTTATAAAAAGTTTGGCGTAGAGGCCTCGGTTGCTGCGTTGCTCCATCCAAAGGCCTGGATGGCAGGTATGAAGGGCTTGTTTGTGCGTGGCGCGGGGCTGCCAGCACTGGGTGAGTCGATAACCGGGCTGCCCGCTGATTTTCTCATTGATGCCTCGGGCAAGGTTTTGGCCGTGAAGTACGGCACCCACGCGTATGACCATTGGGAGCTAGAAGAAGTCATTGAGCTCGCGTTGCAGAACGCACATTCGCCAATGAAATATTGACCAGTCCTAACTTTGAGCTTACGTTGGGCATGGGTTTGTATTGATTATCAGGAGTCTCATGTGGCAAAAAAATCAGGAAGTTTAATGAAAGTAATAGGGCTTGCGCTCGTTGTTGTTGGTGCTGGCTTGGGATACTGGGGTTACGATTTATCTGGCTCCGTTGGCTCGCAAATAACACAAACGGTGACGGGCTCGGAGACAGACCGAGTGATGACGTATTACATTGCTGGCGCTGCGAGTTTTGTTGTGGGTTTGTATCTGGTTTTGAAAGGGTAACGCTAAAATGCTCTTTTAGGCATTGCAGTTGCGAGCGGACATCCTTGCTCCGCTCGTCAACGAGTGCTTTAAGCCAACGCGGGCTGTGGCATCAGCGCCTGCCACCAACGCAAGCTCATACCCGGCTCGCGAACGTTCAGAATGTCGCCGGGTATTGGCGTCAACAACCGGACGCCACGCAGGTCAGCGGCTTGCGTCACGCGTTCCAACGGCTCGTACCAAGCATGAAAGGCAAGGTCGAATGTTCCGTTGTGAATGGGCATCATGTGGTGCCCTTTGAGATCGATGTGTGCTTGCACGCTTTGTTCCGGCGTCATGTGCACTGCGGGCCAATCGCGGTCGTAGGCACCGGTCTCTATCAGGGTGAAATTGAAGGGGCCGTATTTCTGACCAATTTGTCTGAAGCCCGAGAAATAGCCCGAATCACCACTGAAAAACAGGCTTTCCTGCGGCGTCTTGATCACCCAACTGCCCCACAGACTGCGGTTGCCGTCGGTTAGGCCTCGGCCGGAAAAATGGCGTGTCGGTGTAAAGGCAATGAGGCCTTGTTCAACCGTCAATTCCTGCCACCAGTTGAAGGTGACTATCTGGTCACGATCGACACCCCATTGTATTAAGTCTTGTTCTACACCCAAGGGTACCAAGAACTGGCCGACTCGATTACGCAGCCTGCGGATCGTTTTTTTGTCGAGGTGATCGTAGTGATTGTGTGAAATAAGCACTTTGTCGATGGGCGGTAAATCGGCCAGTGCAATGGGCGGGCGGTGAAAGCGGCGTGGCCCCATGAAGGAGAAAGGGGAGGCGCGCTCAGAAAACACCGGGTCGATTAGCCAGAATTCGCCGTAAACCTTCAACAGTATGGAAGAATGTCCGAGTCGGATGGTGAATAAGCCATCGTTAGGCAGTTGCAGCAGTTGCTCTTGTGTTAGTGCCTTAACCGGCAAGGGCGCATTCGGGGAGGCGTCGACTTTGCGTTCTGTCATAAAGCGTTTAAGAATGCCAAAGAACGATGCTAGGGTGTTCGGTGGTATTGCATCTTCGTTGTGGTATCGGCCATCACGGAAATGATCCCAATTGTTACTGAACCCGGTTGTGCGAGCTATCAGTTGATTACGTGCCATAAACCCTCCTAGAAGCAATGCCGATCCAAGCAGAAGAACAGTCGCTGATCTCATTGATTCATTCCTAAAAAATAAACTACACCGTGCAGTTTACATATTGCCTTTAAAAAGTAAACTGATCAGTGCATGTTTTTTCGAGAAAGTTTATACTTGGACGAGAGCAGTAGAGGTGGCCATGAAACTTTCGGAACAAAAACGTTTGAGTATTATGCGGGCAGCAGAACGCCTGTTTTGTCGCCATGGGCTTGAACAGACCAGTATGGATGAGGTGGCCGGTGACGCCAAAGTATCCAAACGCACTGTGTACAATCACTTTTCTACCAAAGAAGAGCTTTTCCATTCTATTTTGGTACAGATGCAGGATTCATTGAGTGACACGTTGGAAGTGCTGTTTGATCCGCAACAGGATATAGAATCACAGTTGCTGACCATCGCCGAGCAAGAGGCTCAGTTGCTCAATTCGGAGGACTTCCTGCGGTTGGCTCGGGTCGCTTTTTTGCACATGCTGCAAAAACCGGAACTGGTCAAACAATTTAATACTGCTAAGTTCGGGTGTATGTCTTATCTGGGCCACTTCTTGGATAAGGCCGTTGCTGCCAAGGTGTTAGACGTTGAGGATATTGATTTAGCGGCCAAGCAGTTCGTCAGCCAGATTAAGTATTTTATTTTTTTCCCGCGCCTGTATGGTGTTGATGTTCCAGATGCAGACCAGCAGCGTTACGTGTTGCAACAAACGGTGGCTCTGTTTTTGGCACGCTACCAAGTGCGCTGAAGGTGAATGTAGCTACCGCTATCACTTCAAGTGATGGTCGGATTGGCTCTGCAGGATGTACGGCGTGGCTCTGTTCGGGAGATGGCTCTGGTCGTGCAAAAATAAGTTGGGGAATCGATTTTTCTGCCGGTTTCGAATCTGGAAAGGCGACGGTGATCGAACACTTCAAATCGGAGTTTTATAGCCGTGAAAGGTACGGAAACTGAGTCTCCGCATACACAAAACGTGTAGTCAAAATATGAATGAACTCATTGGTGGTCGAGACGGCGTGATTTACAAGGACGGGACTACAATGGTTAGGCCACTGAATACGTGGTCTTCAACCATCCACCTACTGCTCACACATCTGCGAAAAAAGGGTATTGTGGGTTGCCCCGAATTCATGGGGAAGGAGGATGGCAACGAACTTCTCAGCTACGTTGAAGGTGAAACGTACAATTACCCATTGTCGGGTTCAATCGCTAGCCCAACAGCATTGGCTTCAGCCGCCCGGCTTTTGAAGTCATTGCACGACGCTTCTGCTGATTTTCTACGCTCTTATCCGGAACATGATTTCCATTGGATGCTGTCGGCTGAAACGCCACATGAAGTCATCTGCCATGGAGATTTCACACCATACAACGTGGCACTGCATGGTGATCATGTGGTTGGTGTCTTTGATTTTGATGCTGCACATCCAGCGTCGAGAGTCTGGGATCTAGCTTACTCAGTTTATTGTTGGGCACCCTTTAAGACAGACCCAGGTGATGCTTTGGGCACGCTGTCAGAACAAATAGTACGTGCAAGGCTATTTTGTGATGCGTATGGCGCAACGACAGCGCATCGTGAAGCACTGGTACAAATGATGATGAGACGTTTAACGTCATTGGTTGATTTTATGCAGAGTGCAGCCGCTTCTGGTAACCAGAAGTTCGTTGCTAATATAGAGCAAGGGCACCATGTCAGCTATCTGCGGGATATCGAGCACTTACGTCAGCATAAAAAGGAAATAACGCAGGGTCTTTTGGTGGACAGGTAGCCAAGCTATCGTCGCTAAACAACAGTAACTGATGCTTTAACGTTATAGTGCTATAATGTTGTACATGGTTCACAGGAGTATTGGGAATGAGTTCATTGTCCAAAAGATCGACCGTTTATTTTGAGCCAGCGATTCATCAGGCGCTGAAGATGAAAGCGGCTTCATCGGACAGCTCGGTGTCTGAGATCATTGATGAGGCGGTTCGCTTGTTAATTGCTGAGGATCAGCAAGATTTGGCGGCGTTGGCCGAGCGCGTCAAAGAACCTGAAATGAGCTATGAAGCACTGATTAATGATATGAAGGCGCATGGCAAATTATAAAATTGTGTTCAAAAAATCTGTGGCGAAAGACCTCAGAAGCCTTCCGAAAAATGATGTGTTGAAGATCCTAGCGAGAATTGATGCACTGGCGCTCGACCCAAGAGCTGATGGTTGTATCAAGTTAACGGGCGATGACAAGTACAGGGTACGCCAAGGCTTGTATCGCATTGTTTATGAAATCAGGGACGCTGAGCTAGTAGTGAGCGTTATCAAGGTAGGGCATCGCTCACGCGTATATAAAAACATATGATTGACCTGAAGTCCTTACGCAACCTCACCACTCTGTTAACGCAATAACAATTTTAAAGATTGTCGATTTCCTGTTACCTCATTCGACTATGATGTGAACAACTACACTCATCTAAACGCATACAATAATAAAACTGCACGAGGGTAAACCAATGGCTGACACCATCTTGCTGGGCACCCGTAAGGGTACCGTCATCATTGATCGAACTGCTTCAGGCTGGCAAGCACGCGACATTGCGCACGCCGGTTCGCCGGTCTGCTACGCCACTCGCGACCCGCGTGATGGCACTCTGTGGGCCTCTCTGGACCACGGGCACTGGGGGCCGAAGCTGTCGCGCTCGCGTGACGGTGGTGTTACGTGGGAAGACTTGAGTTCGCTGAAATACCCTGAAGGGGCGCGTCATATCGTCCAGTATCTGCCGACGCCAGACTTCGACCCGGACGCTCCGACCGGACAACCTGATTATGCCGATGCCGCTGTGTACAAAATTTGGCATATCGCGTTTGGTGGGCCGGACCAGCCGGGCCGACTCTACGCTGGAACCATCCCCGGTGGCCTGTTTATCAGCGACGATGGTGGTGACAGTTGGACGCTCAACAGGCCATTGTGGAACCATGAAAGCCGTGGTGGCGACCTCTTTGCTGGAGAGGCTACTAGCGAGACGCAATGGGGTGGTACGCCGGCCAGTATTGACTATGGCGTATTCGAGCCCGGTATTCATTCCATTGTGGTCGATCCGCGTGACCCCAATCATATTCATGTGGCGGTATCGTCTGCCGGTGTACTGGAAACCACCGATGGCGGCAAAACATGGTCCGGGCGCAATACTGGCATGTTGATGGATTATCTGCCCAACCCAGCGGCTGAGTGGGGGCATGATCCGCATTTCATCACCCATTGCCCGAGCCAGCCGGATCACCTCTGGCAGCAAAACCATTGTGGTGTGTTCTACAGCGCTGACGGTGCCAAAAACTGGAAGAAAGTCAGCGTGCCTGAAGTCGGCGTGCATTTTGGCTTCCCAATCGCCGCAGACGACCAAGATGGCCGTACCGCTTGGGTGGTTCCCGCACGGGCAGACGCCGAGCGCATGGCGATAGACGGCGGGCTGTTTGTGGCGCGCACAACGGACGGTGGTGAGACATGGCAGGCGCTGCGTGAAGGCTTGCCACAGCAGAAAGCCCATGACATTGTGTTCCGGCACGGGTTGGATGCTTCTGGCGACTGCGTTTGCTTTGGTAGCACCACAGGTAATGCCTATCTGTCGGAAGACCGAGGCGAAACGTGGCTGTGCTTGGGCAACAACTTTCCACCCATTTATTCTGTACGTTTTGGTTGAATGCTATGCCAACAGTTCAAATGACGTCGCACCTCTATCGGTTCTTTCCACAGCTAGAGGGCCAGACTATCGCCGTGCCACCGGGTTCGGTGGCCGAGGTGCTGCGGACCGTTAACGAGCTGGCCCCTGGGTTCACCGATTACATACTCGATGAACGGGGGGCGGTGCGGCGGCATGTGCGTCTCAGCATCAATGACAATATAGTGATTGACAGAAGAACCCTCACAGACCGCGTGCCAGAAGGCAGCACGGTGTTTATCTTTCAGGCGTTGAGTGGGGGGTAGTGGCTGTGATTTCAGGAGATATGAAAAAGTTCACTGGTGGTCAAGAAGGGATAATATATATGAAAACACATGATTGACCTGAAATCCCCTCGCGACCTAACCCGCCTACGCCGCCTCGCCTTAGCCGCACAAGGTTTGCTGCACGCTCAGCCCTTCGGCCGTGGTTTGGCGGGGGCGCGTAAGGCGGTTAACCATTTAGGCTATGTGCAGATCGATACCATTTCAGTGGTGGAGCGGGCGCATAATCATGTTTTACACTCCCGTGTGCCGGGGTTCCAGCCTGAAATGACGCACAAACTGTTACTCAATAGAGACATTTTTGAGTACTGGTCCCACGCGGCCGCGTTCTTGCCGATGGACGATTTTCGGTATTCTTTGCCCTATAAGCACGCCATCAAAAGCGGTCAGACCCACTGGTTTAAAAACACCGACCGAAAGCTTATGAACGAATTGCTGGCACGCATTCAGGCGGAAGGCCCATTGCGTTCCCGTGACGTTGAAAGTAATGCTACGAAACGCGCCGGTTGGTGGGATTGGAAGCCGGCCAAGAAGGCGCTTGAACAACTGTACATGGAAGGCGACCTCATGGTCAGCGACCGTGAAGGTTTCCAGAAGACTTATGATCTGACCGAGCGGGTACTGCCTGCAAGGGTGAATGCCCAAATGCCCAGTGCGGAAGAGTGCGCAGTGCAGATGGTCGACCAGCAATTGCGCTGCCATGGAATCGTTTTGCTCAAGGGGCTGACGTATCAGCGCCGCCAGACTGAGCTGCGTAAGGCGGTGAATGCGTTGGTGAGCGAACGGTTGGCACAACGGGCGCTAGAACAGGTGCGAGTGGACAGTGGTGAGGTGTTTTTGGTGGAGCCTGATGCACTTGAGCGCAAGCTTCCGCGCCTGAGGGACCGAATGCTGATTCTGTCGCCCTTCGATAACAGCGTCATTCAGCGCGATCGACTCAAGGCGCTGTTTCAGTTCGACTATCAAATTGAATGCTATGTGCCAGCCGACAAGCGCAAGTATGGCTATTTTTCTTTGCCATTGTTATTCCGCGACGAATTCATCGGGCGGATGGACTGCAAGGCACACCGGAAAACCCGTCAATTAGAGATTAAGTCACTGCATTTTGAACCACACCGCTTTGACGAGGACTTGGTCGTTGCTGCGTTTGTTGAGGCGGTAACGCAGTTCCGCCTTTTTCAACATTGTGATTCAGTGTACCTGACGCGCGTGGAGCCACAGCATCTTTGGTCAGCCTTGCACAGGGTGTTAGATAATAGCTGACCGGTGCGCTTATTAAAAAGACCAGCCTACTGTCATGCCGGCATGAAGCACATCGGCGTGCAGTTGGGTGGCTTGAACTTGTACATCAAACGCTTGCGACAATTGGAACCCCACACCAGCGCCATAACTTAGACTCACTTCGGGGTCATTCTCCGCCACTTCGCATTCACCGACGATGCAGTCTTCAGATTCACTGAAGAGCACAAGGACACCACCTCGACCCAGGAAGAACAACCGATCACCGATTCGGTGGCGATAGAGTGCATAGGCGCCTGTCGTTAATGCATAAAACTCACTGAACCCGACCGAATTGCCGGAGTTATTGAAGATTTCTTGTTCGGCGTACATCACCGTATTTGTGATTTCACCCTGTATGGCTAGCGACGGTGTGATGTACGCGGCGTAGTTGACAATCAGGCTCCCGCCGGGGTCTTCATGCCCATCTACGTCTTGCAAGGCGATACCGGCACTGACTTGTTGCTCCGCCCAGCAAGTAGCAGTCAGTAGTGAAATAACCGTACTGAATAACAGAAATCGGCGTGCCTTGTTCTTCATGGACTGTTCCTCTTGTTCTGATCATAAAAATTCGGGACACAATTTGGGGAAAATGTTGACTGATCTTAAAGTTAAGTCATGAGTAATTCGTGGAATGCGGTTGCAGTTTTGTGGAAAACCGTTACATTTTTTGAATCAGTGTCGAAAGGGGCGGTCAGTTTCAAGTTCAGTGTGCTGTGTTTAATACAGCTCGACCATCAGATATACGTATTATCAGGACGGTGATGAGTGAATAAAGTTCAGCAAGTATCCGCCATTGGAACCATAGAGCTGGCCCGTCGGCTGCGGGCGCATGGCTTTATCGGTGATGATGCTATCAGGGGCATCGACAGCACCCTGTTGGATCTTGTTGATACCTTGGAGAGTCAAGGTGATATCTCCGATACCTACGATGCCTTCTTTCCCGAGTCTTGGATTATTGCGCTTTGGAATGAGGGAGAGCTTAACTATCCTCATCGCCCCGTGGGATTTTTAGTGGGAAAAACGATCGTCAATGAAGCCTATGGCATGCTGTCTGGTTTGATTCGATTCAGTGATACCCTAGGGCAGGCGTTGACAACGTATTTTAATAACATCCAATACGTGAACGCCTCAGAACAATGGCATGTTACGGTGAATGGCGACTGGGTAACGTTGGACTTCAGTTACCCTAAGCATAAATCCTATCCGGCTTGCGCCATTGAACGCAGCGTAACCGCGATGCACGCGATGGGGTGTTATTTAAGCGGTAAGAAAATCCCTGTACGTCAGATCCAATTTCAGCGTGAACCTCCTTCTTATACTGCATTGCTTGAGGATCATTTTGGGTGTGATGTGGTGTTTTCGGCATCGCAAAATGTGCTGGAAATCCCTGCACAGGTCTTGGCGTGGCCACTGAAAACGCCTGCGACCTTATTGCAGCCTTCTCTTTCACAAGGAAAATCCTATTTAACTAGCTTGTTAAAAATGAGCTTGCAAAAGAAACTCAATGAGGGCGTCGACACCTTACTTACGCCAACGCTCACCAACAGAGTGACTACCTTGCTGTGGGAAGATATGGGGCATTACAGCAGTAGTGACCACGTTGCATCGGCACTGCACATGAGTCGGGCCACGCTGTATTGGAAGCTGCATCAGGAAGGTACCAGTTTTAGTACGATCCGCGATGCTGTCCGTAACGAATTAATGAATCAACACCGTGGTATGAAGGCCATGGAGGTATATGAGCTGTTGGGATTTGGTGACGTCAGCTCGTTCTATAAGGCCAAGAAACGTGGAAAAAATCAGGGTGATGGCTTGCCGGATCACTTTACAATTATTGGGCATTAAACGAGGGATAGCATGATTCGATCAGCCAACCATGGCGATGCAGCAAGGATTTCGGAAATCTACAATCACTACATTGAGAACACGTGCGTTACCTTCGAAGTGGACCCGGTGCCCGCGGCAGAAATGGCACAGCGCATTGCGGAATGCAGCAGGATTGGTTTGCCTTGGTTGGTGGCTGAAGAGGACCGGCATGTAATCGGTTATTGTTACGCCAGCAAATGGAAGGGGCGCTGCGCTTATCAGCACTCTGTCGAGGCAACCGTGTATCTGGATCTGTCGGCCACGTCGAGGGGTTGGGGTACACGGCTATACACAGAGCTGTTGGCGCAACTGTCGAGCTTGAACATCCATGCGGTCATTTGTGGTATCGCGCTGCCCAATGCGTCTAGCGTTGCGTTGCATGAAAAGTTTGGTATGGAAAAGGTCGCGCACTTTAAAGAAGTAGGGCGCAAGTTTGAGCGCTGGGTAGATGTGGGTTATTGGCAGTGTATTCTGGACAATAACATCAAAGGGAGGGATTAATTATGCTGACTATTGGATTGATCGGAGGCATGAGCTGGGAGTCCACTCAGGTCTATTATCGCCTTATTAACGAGTACGTTAGGGCGCAGTTGGGTGGGCTTCATTCAGCAAAGTTAGTACTTTACAGCGTTGATTTTGCCGAAATTGAAGTGTTGCAGCATCAAGGTGATTGGGCGGCGACCAGTGTGATATTAAGCACGGCTGCGCAGGCGTTGGAGCGGGGAGGGGCGGACTGTGTGGTGATCTGCACCAACACCATGCACAAGGTCGCGCCAGATATTGAGAAAGCTGTATCCATTCCCTTGCTGCACATTGCTGATGCAACAGCCAAAGCACTATTGGCGGACGGCATCACCCAGGTCGGGTTATTGGGCACACGTTTCACCATGGAACAGGCGTTCTACCGTGAACGCTTAGAAGCTCAGGGTGTCGAGGTGATTGTGCCGGACGAGAAACAGCGTGACGTAGTGCATAGCATAATCTATGAAGAGCTTTGCATGGGTGTGATTAAGTCGGAGTCAAAAGCCGCTTATATGGATGTTGTGGCCTCTCTAGTCGGTCGTGGTGCGCAAGGGGTGATTCTCGGCTGCACGGAGATTGGCCTGTTGGTTCAGCAGGCGGATACCGCTACCAAACTGTATGACACAACTGAAATTCATGCAGCTCAGGCCGTTCGATGGGCCTTAGCCGATAGCATGGGCGCTACTCGCTAATTTTAATGACAAGCTTTCCTCGCACCCGTTTGGTTTCTAAATAGCGTATGGCATCAGCGGTTTCTTCCATTGGGTAGCAGCGGTCGATTTCCGGTTTGATGCTGCCTGCCTCGGCCATTTCACACAGGGTCACCAAGTCGGCCTGCTTGGCTTGCGCCATGGGCATTACGCCGATACGTTGGCCGTTCTTTTTAGACGCCAGCGCGCCCTTTAAGGCAAAGCCGATCATGTGGGGCAGGGTTGAAAAACCGCATAGCAGGGCGCGCCCTCGCGGAGTCAGAATGCGTTTGATGTCGCTGACACGCCGGTTGGCTGCAATGTCGAACACTAAGTCGTATCGCTGCGTGCTGTGCGTGAAGTCTTCCTGGGTATAGTCGATGACGTGATCCGCACCGATTCGACGTACCATGTCCGCGTTACTGCCGCTGCAGACGGCGGTGACTTCGGCACCGAATGCCTTGGCGATTTGCACGGCGAAGGTGCCAACGCCGCCAGAGGCGCCATTGATTAATACTCTTTCTCCGGCGATAACTTGGCCGCTATCGCGGATGCCTTGTAAGGCGGTCATGCCCGATAACGGGATGGCGGCTGCGTCGGTACCCAGATTGTTAGGGGCTCGGGCCAAGAGGTGTTCTGCTGCGGTGGCGTACTCTGCAAAGGCGCCGTTGCCTATTTCGCCATAGACCAGATCACCGGATTGGAATTGGGTCACACGGTCACCGACTGCTTCAATCGTTCCCAATACGTCTGCCCCCAGCATGGGGTTTTTCGGCCGCCGCAGACCATCGGAAAGGCGCACTAGGAAAGGGTCTGCACGCATGCGGTGCCAGTCGGCGGCGTTGCAGGCAGCCGATTGAATCTTGATCAGCACTTCATTGTCCTTGGGTACGGGTTGTTCAATATCTTGCAGTTCCAGCACATCGGGCGAGCCGTAAGCCGGGAAGATGATCGCTTTCATGTTGTTCCTGCCACTGTTCTTGCTGCTTGTATCTATGCAGATATTAGCGGGTATAAATACCCGCTCTACAGTACTAACGCCAGATACTAAAGTACTGTTTTAAAGCAAGCCCAGTTCGCGGGCTTTCGCTATGGCTTCAGTGCGGCGCTGCACATTGAGTTTTTCGAAGATGGATTTGTTATGGCCTTTGATGGTGCTCAAGGCGCGGTGCAGGCGTTCGCTGATTTCTTGGTTCGATAACCCTTCGGCAATGAGTTGCAATACTTCTCGCTCACGTTTGCTGATGGGCTCGGGTAGCTCTATTGGCTGAATGGTGATGTTGGGTGGGCAGAACAGGCGCAATAGATTTTCTACGAAGGCGGAGCTTTTATTTTGTTCCAGTCCTTGCGATTGAGCCTCTTTTAACAGGGCTTCCATGGCAGCGCCTTCGTCCAAGAACACACGCAAGGCATTGTGGGGTTCGGCCAGCTCTATGGCCTGTGCGAGACAGTGCAATGCGGTGGGCGTGTCATGCTGCGCATGGCTCACCCGTGCCCCACACAGATGCTGTAGCAGTTGGTCGTGCTGAGTGATGCACGGCGCAGTGTTGGTGTTCAACAGTGCCTGTGCTGTGGCGACGTCTCCTTTAGCCAAGCAAACGATGGCGCGATAATACACCTGCGGTTGCTCGCTAGTCCAGTGCTCCGCTTGCACAAAGTCTTGTTGCTGTAGGGCCAGCCGAGTGCGCAAACTGGCCAAGTGCGGGCGTTGCAATTCGTAGCCGTTCTGTTGAATGGCTTTTTCAATCTGCGTCAGCAGTTCATCGGTTTTCGATAAGTCGCGCTGCGCTAAGGCAATTTGCGCCATAAACAATTGGCAGTAAGTGGCGCGATCCGTATGCAGAATTTTCTGTGCCAACGGCAAGCTTGTGTTGGCGTACTGCCATGCCTCATCTAACTCATTCCACTGATAATGCACCATGGCGAGCGCAAGATAGGCATCGCAAATGGGCGCGGGTGGTGTATCGCCGGCGCGATCGATGGCTTCTTGGCAGATTTTTGCGACCTGATAAAGCTGTAGATTGTCCAGCCAGATTTTTGCCAGCCCTAAACGGCACATATTGCCAATGGTAACGTGGCCGATTTGATCACAAACGGCAAGGCTTTCGGTATAGGCCTGTTCTGCCAACGTCGGTTCTTGGCGCAACGAATGGGCATAGCCGGTAGCCCAAGTAATGGAGGCACGTACCGACAGGTTGCTCGGCTTCAAATGCTTAAGGGCTATTTTTGCTTGGGTCAAAATGGCTTCGTGGTCGTGCCGGGTAACGGCAACGGAGGCGCGAATAGAAGCAATGCGGCCGAGTATTTCGGGCTCAATGTCGGCTGGGTCGAATTGCTGCAGGGCGCGTTCGGCGGCGTCGGCTTTTTCTGCTACGCCGTTCACTTGGCCTATCACTAACAATGACGAGGCCCAGTTAACCCAAAGTTCGGGGTGGCGATTCATGATGTCGGGCGATAGGGTGCTTAGCCACGCCATGATCGGAAAGACGCCACCGCGAAACTGCAAGGGCATAATGCCCCCGCCGATGATGCGCAAGGCCAACTCGTAGTCTTCGGCGGCGGCGGCGTGCTCAAAGGCTTCGATCTCCAGTCCTTCGGCTGCAAACCAGTGGCTTGCCCGCAAGTTAAGCTGGCGCACGCTGTCTGGTGACTGTTGGTGTAGGCGTTTGTGCAGTAGTTCGGCGAACAAATGGTGGTATCTGAACCAGCGTTTTTCGCCGTCGAGCGGAATGATAAAGAGGTTGGCGCGTTCTATGAATTCCAAGGCGTCTTGGCAGGTCATGTTCACTGAATTCGCACTGTCAGCATCGATTACGGCTTCGCACAACGGAGCGCAGAACCGTTTCAGTACCGCTGTTTGCAGCAGGAAATTCTGGATGGCAGGCGGTTGTTTTAACAGTACGTCTTCCAGTAAGTACTCAATAATGAATTGATGTCCGTGCTCAATTTGGGTGAGCATGTCGTCGAGTGATACCTGACCTTGGAGCGACAGAGCAGCAAGCTGTAGCCCGGTAATCCAGCCTTCGGTACTTTTCTCCAGTGCAGCAATACCTTGCGACGGCAGGTTTAGATGCATGATGTGATTCAAGAACTGCGTGATTTCATCGGTATTGAAACGCAGATCAGCCACTCGAAATTCCGTTAAATCGCCTTTTGCGCGCAGTTTGGCAATTGCTAGGCTGGGTTCTTCGCGTGTGGTGATGATCAATCGGACGGTGTCCGGCAGGTAGTCCAAGAGGGCTTTGAACAGCGGATTGGTCGCTTCCGACTGCGCGCTGTGCAAGTCATCGAGCACCAACGTAATAGCACTCGGCAGGCTATGTAACTCGTTAATGAGTTCGGTGGTCACGATGTCAAGAGCAGGAGGTTGTGGCCCCAACAGGGCAGACATTATGCCTTGACCAAATTGCGCTTGGATGGATTGAACCGCCGCTATGAGGTAGGTAAGAAAGCGATAGGGGTCTTTGTCATTGTCATCCAAGGATAACCATGCCACCGAGTCTGCATGATCGGCTAACCAACTGCTGACTAAGGTCGTTTTGCCAAAGCCCGCAGGGGCTGAGATCAGTGTCAGTTTGCCTTCCTGACCGGCACGAATACGATTCAGCAGGCGCGGACGACGAATGACCGTCGACCGTACCGGCGGAGCGTATAACTTGGTGGCGAGCAATGGCGTAGGCATGACGCCATCGTACAACAAATGAGTCATCCGTAAGAAGATGCCTTTTGACTAAATTAAGACGTCTATTGCTTTAAAACCGGACGCCAAAGGCCAATTGCTGATTCACTCCGCCGTTAAATGCGACTTGCCAGTCTAGGTCATTGAGCCAGGCATGTTGGTTATTGCGGTTTTGCAGTTGTTTTACTGCGCGCTCGGCTGGGCTTTGAATGACAAAGCTCGCGACGCTGGTGGCAAGCGATACCACGCCGTTGAAAACGGCAGTGTCTTCGTCGCTGTCATCCAGTAGTAAATAGTAAGAGGCGACGCCGAGGTTAAAAACCCCTGCGGTTAAACGGCTTCTGCGGTTCTCGCTGGCCAGTTGAAACAGCGCATCGCGCGAACGTTGCTCCCGTTCGGACGGGTCTTCAATCATTAAAACGCGGGCCAACGCGCGTTCGGTGGAGGTTTCATAGTGCCGTGCAAGTACGCCACCGCCCAACGCTACAGCACTGGTAACTGACAGTACGGATGCCGTTTTGTATTCTCCTTCAATGTGCAGGCCAATGGCCGCAATGGTGGTGATGCCGGCACCAATGAAGAGTACGTTGCTGGACAGGATACGCTCATTTTCGGCACGCACTGACAATTCGCTTAAGGTACCAAAAGCAGAAATATCGAAATCAGAAGCGTTGCTCTCCTGAAACGAAACCGCAATGATGATTGGGACAGCCAAAAACACGCGTGAAATAACAGATATCATAAGGTAACTCCGAATCGTTAAGGACTCGGCGAAGCATATGGCAACGGAACCATGGCGCTTAGGTACTAAAGTAGTGTTTGGAGTAGGGTTTTCGGCTCGCGCGCAAGTAGCTTGTGTTTCTGCATTAGCTTCAGTCTGCTAGTATGCAGCCTAATGTAACCCGATGAGGCAGCGCGGATTGCCAATGCATGTATTTAAACCACTTTTAATACTGATGTTTGGGTTGTTGCTTGCCAGCCATGGCGCGGCAACAGAACCCGATGATACGACCTCTACAGAATGCCGTGTGGGCGCTGAATTGTTTAAATACACAGCACTGAATTCTGCAGTGTCGCGGGTCAATTGGGATTTCATGAGCATCGATACTGCGAACGTGGTGCCGGTGCAGATAGATTGTAACGCCGCTGATATTTCTGCTTCTCGCTTGATCCATGAAGCCTATGACGCTTTAGAAGTGGAGCTGGCGATAGGGCACGGCCGTTACAGCGCAGATTTACTGAATCTATATGGGTGCCCACCGTCTTCTCACCGTTCAGTGCTGAGCGGTATCCGCCAAACGATTGCGCCGTTCATATTGAACCCTCTCTATGAAGAACAGCTCACCGCGACGAAAGCGGGTTTGCTGTTTGCAGCGGTGCAGGATCAGGTAACCACAGACCAAGCCGAGCAATGTGCGTTATGAGTGAGAGGCGCTCTTGCCCTTCGGTATTGGGACGAGCAGGCTTGATGTTGATATTGGCAACAGGCCTGTCTTTGGGAACCTTCGCACAGGCCAATAATGCAGTGGCAGACTTACTGCTAGCAGCTGATGAGAACGCCCTACATGAGCACCCAACGTGGCATAAGTTGGTTTACTACAAATCCGGCGGTATAGGTCGTGGTTACAGCAGCGACATTAATTCCGCCGGTTTTTTCCTGGCCGAAGACGGCGAGTTCAGTCCGCAATCGGAACTGCATACGCTGATTCGTGGCGTAACGGCGCCGATTGATCCCCTGCAACCAGAACAACATGCTCAGTGCCGTTTTCCAGCGCGTTTCACTTGGGTACAACAGCAACTTGATTTCTCCGACATTGATTTACCTGCACCGGAGTGCCTGAACTACCAAGCGTGGCGGGTCAATGAAAGCATCGACTCGGTCAGTCTTATTTGGGCCAACGGTTATTTAGGTAACCCGTCATCGTTTTACGGCCACGTATTGCTGAAACTGAATTACGCGACGTCGGATCCTGACAGTATTCTGGGCACGACGGTCAATTTTGGCGTTGATTTGCCGAACGATGAAACGCCAGCCCTTTTTGTTTTTAAAGGCTTGGTCGGTAGCTATAACGCCGTATTCTCATATTCACGCTTTTACCAAAACAGTTTGTTGTACGGCGAATTTCAGCAGCGCGATCTATGGGAATACCGGTTGAATTTACCGCAGGATAAAGTGGACTTCATCGTAGCGCATACGTGGGAGTTGTTGGGCCAGGAGTTTGTTTACTATTTCTCTCGACAGAACTGCGCCTTCCGCACCGCACAGGTGTTGGATCTCGTGTTGGACGAGGCGCTCGGTAATAAGATCAAGCCGTGGATGCTGCCGCATGACATCTTCAATAACCTCATGGCGCAAGAAATCGATGATGAGCCCTTGGTTGAAAGCGTGCGTTACATTCCGTCAGGACAATCCCGCTTTACTACGTTGTTTGATCAGCTTTCGCGTGAACAACGCCGTTTGATTGGGCGTCATATTGCCGCGCCGGTGAATGACAAACCGCCATTAACCGAAGGGTCCAGCTCGGAACAGATAGATGTGATCGACGCGCTGTTGGAATATTACGGCTTTTATTATGCGTTGAACGGCTCGAAAGATGAAGAACGTCGTGTACGCCGTGATCTGTTGGTACAACGCCTACCATTGGATGCGTCACCTGAACGCCAATGGTTGACCACGCAACAACCGCCAACGGCGGGACAGTATCCAAGCTTGTTGCAGCTTGCACCGTTTTACAATGAAACCTTGGGTGTGGGTGCAGTAGGGCGATTCCGCTTGTCCTATTTTGATCATCTGGCACCGTCGCGAGGACGGTTGCCATTTATGCACATGGCGATGGTGGATGTGAACGTGGCCGCGACGGAAGACGATGTATGGCTGCGTCGCTTTGATCTCATTCACATCGAAGCCCTGAACGTATCGCAAACCGGTCTGCCAGGCGATGGTGGCTTTGCTTGGAAAGTACGCTTAGGTGCCGAGGCAGCCGACCTGAGCTGTACCGACTGTAATCAGTTCTTTTTTGAAGCCGGTACCGGCAAAGCATGGAAGGTCGGCAACGACAATGCACTGTTTGGTTTGTTTGAAGGCCGTTTAGCGTCCGGCGACAAAGGCGTATTTTCTGGTACGGCCCGCACCGGCGCAGTCTTGGGGTTGCACCCATGGTGGAAAGCGCATTTGGATCTCGGCTACCGTTACTATGTGGACGATATGGTCGACGCAGAGCCTGTATTGGCCTTGCGCAGTCGCTTTGGTAGTGGCCGACGTTGGGATGTTACAGTGTCAGCAGAAGAGCATGTGGCGCGCGAGTACCGAGTGGCGTTCAGTGCACACTGGTAAGGGTTTTCTGGCCTGTCTGGTTTTCACCGTCGGCTGTGGCAGCCTTGCGGGAAGCCCTGACACGGAATCTATATCGCCTTGGCAACTGGAGGTTCGCCGCGCCGATCAATCGTTGGTAGCAGCGGTTGTTTTGCCTGCCGATGGCGTGTGGTGCATGGGATGGAATCACTCTGTGGCGGGCTTCCCGGTTAGCGATTGTTACGGTGTAGCCGACGGTACGCTACGACTGGAAAGCAGCCATCAACCGGACTTTGCCGCCGGGCTGGGCCACATTGAAGGGCGCGGCCGTATGGAGTCCGACGGAGAAGGCGGCTATCGCATTCTCGACATCAATGAGTCTGTACCGGGCAATGCTTACTGGCTAAGGGTAGGCGCACTCACGGTGAACCATCGCATCGTGACGGACGACAACGAAGTCAGCCTCAGTGCACTGGCCGCCGGTGAACGCGTTGAGGTTCGCTTGGTCAAGCGGTTGCCAGACCGTTAGAACGATTCTTCCGATACCCGATGGCGTCGCACCCACTGAGCATTCAACCAGCCATTGAAGCGTTCCATCCACAGCAGCAATGAAGGCACTAGGATCAGAATCAGCAACGTACTGAACAGCAACCCGAAAACAATCCCTGCGGCCATCGGCTGCAAGAACTGAGCATCAAGTGACTTAGCGAACAGGAGTGGTGTCAGACCCGCAATGGTGGTAATAGACGTCAGCAATACGGCGCGCAAACGTTGGCAAGCGGCTTCCACCACTGCGTCGCTAATCTCCATGCCTTCTTCCCGCAAGCGACGGTAGAAGGTAACCAGCACGATCGAATCGTTCACCACAATGCCCGACAGCGCAAACAAGCCAAACAGCGACAAGAACGACAATTGCATGTCCATGATCCAATGCCCAACGATGGCCCCGGTGAGGCCAAAGGGTATGGTGATCAGTACCACCAGCGGCCAACTCCAGGAGCTGAAAACCCACGCCAGAATCATGTACATCATGGCCAAGGCGATCACTAGAGCAATCAGGAACTGCTGGGCGGTCTCTTGCGCTTCTTCTTGGTCTCCCGCCATGCTCGCACTGATACCGAAGTCTGCCGCCAATTCAGGCAGCAGTTGGTTCTCTAATAGGTTGATGATCTGTGGTAGTTCGTCGGCGTTCTGGGCGTCGGCCATTACCGTGATGCCCATGCGGCCATTGGTGCGTTGCAGGCGGTCTATGCCGAGCCGGTATTCGCTGGTCAACAAGTCGCCCATGTTGGCCCAGCCGCCATTTGGCAATGGGTAGGGCAGTGACTGCCATGCGCTTAGGTTACGCGTTTCGTATTCTGGCAGTTGCAGGGTTAACGGAATGGTCTCACCGGCAACGATAAAATTCTGAATGGTGATGCCCTGCAACTGATCACTCAGATAGCCGCTCACCTGGCTGAGGGTAAGCCCTAAAGACTGCGCTTGCTGTGACAGCGAGAAACGCAGTTGCTCACTGCCCAACGGCAGGTCATCTTGCGGGTCGGCCATGGCCGCCTGTGTCACCAACCGGTTTTGCAATTCTAACGAGGCTGCTTTTAACAGCTCGATGTCGTTACCGGTCAGGTTGATCTCGACATCGGAGCTGCCAAGCCCTTGGCGAGCACGGGTAAATAACACGCTTTGCAGCCCCGGCACCATTTCCAACTGGTCTTTCCATTCGTTCATGATCTGCAGCCCGGTGTAGGGTCGATCAACGTCGTTCACCATTTCTACCGAGATGCTGCCACTGAGATTATTGCGTCGCACGGTGACTACCGCCGTTTCAACGAATGAATAGTTCAGGTTCTCTTCGGCCGTTTGCAGCGCGCGCTCCATGCTGTTCAGGTAATCAATGACTTGCTGCGGGTCGGAGTCCGGGGTGAAGTTCACACTGGCACTGAGGTTGCTACCCTCCAAGGCAGGGAAGGGAGTCCAAGGGACTTGGCCACCTTTGACCAAACCAAAGCTGATCATGCCAGCCGCCAGCATGGCGCAGATGGTCACAGCCCCGTTGTTTACCGACAACGTAACCAAGGGCCGAAAAATCTTCTCGCGGAAATGCGCCACACCACCGTCGATGCGACGCCGAAAGTTGCTGGGCTTTTTCTGATCGCTGTTTTTTAGCGCGTGGTGCAAATGGGCGGGCAGAATCAAGAAACACTCGACCAGGGAGGCCACAATGGCGCAGATAACGACCAAGGGAATATCGGCCATTAGGCTGCCGAATCGACCGCCGATCATGGTCAGCGGTAGGAAGGCAGCGATAGTGGTCAGAGACGACGCCAATACCGGCGCAAACATCCGTCGCGCTGCGTTGTAGGCCGCGTTATGACTGGTCGCGCCTTGATCGCGTTGCGCTTGGGTGTCTTCTGCCACCACAATGGCGTCGTCGACAATAATGCCCAGCGCCATCATGAAACCGAACAGGGAGATGATATTGACGGTTATGTTGTTCACACCCATCACGAGAAAGGTAGCGAGGAAAGAGATCGGGATACCAACGGCCACCCACAACGCAAGTCGGGTATTCAAGAAAATAAATAGAACGGCAACCACCAAAAACATACCCATCAAGCCGCTCTCAAGCACCATGTTGAGCCGCGACATCAGTGTCTTCCAACTTTCTCGATAGGTATGCAGCGCCACACCGGCCGGTAAGTTCGGTTGAGTATCGGCGATCCACTCGTTCATGATGTCGGCCACGGCCAGCGAGTTATCGTTCTCTTGCCGCGACAAATTCAGCGTGACGGCCGGGTAGCCCTGGTAATAGATCTCTTGACCACGCTCAATGGTGGACGAGAACGTGGCAACGTCGCCCAGCGTGGTCACGCCGCCTGTATTGGTGGTGCGTATCGGGATGCGGGCGAGATCTGTAATTAAGCGTGACTCACCTTGCGCCCGCAATTGCAGCGTCATGCCGTCAGTGGTGAGGTTACCAGCAGGGGTATTCACATTTTGTTGGCGGATGATCTGCGCCAGTTGATTCAAAGTTAAGTCCAGCTCCAGTAGGCGCTCGCTGGGTACTTCGATGGTCATGAATTCGTTGGTCGTACCACTGATGGTCACCTCGGCTATGCCACGGCCACGCAGTTCAGTAGCGTACTGGCGGGCGAGGTCACTCAGTTGAGCCGGTGGAGCATCGCCATACACCAATACCGAGCCGACGGTTTCGCGGAAGGCGAATTGGCGAACGGTCGGTGTGTCTACATTGTCCGGCAACGATACCCCGGCAATGGCGTCTTCCAACGCCATGATCGCTTGGTCGGTGTCTATGCCTTCAGTGACAGATACCCGAATAGAGCTGCTGCCTTCGGTGCTAGTGCTGGTAATGCGGCTGACCTCAGGCAGGGCCATCAATGCCGCCTCCAAAGGAATAGACACAGCATTTTGCACGTCTTCTGCACTGGCACCTTGCCAGCGCGCATTAACGTTGATGCTTTGAAACTGAAACGTTGGCAGCAACTGGAAGTTGACCTGTTGCAAACCCCAAGCCCCGGCCAAAATGGTCAAGAACATCAGGATGTTGCCCGCCACGCGGTGTCCGGTGAAATAATGAATGATGCCGTTCATGAGCGTTAGTCCTCTACCGTGATGGTAGGGCGCTCAGCCGCAATACGCTGACGCTCTGCAGCAGACTGCGCGGCTTCCAGCATCTGCACACGAAATCCGGCTTCTGGTCGATCCAGTCGTGTGACCAGAATGTCTGCCTCGGCGGCAACGGAAGACCGTACCAAGTAGGCATCGCTTGGGCGCTCAGGGTCCTGTCCGACAATCTCTGCCGTATGTTCCACCAGCCGCCCCTCAGCCACTTCATAAATGCGGTTGTTGCCATACAGGGCATTGGTGGGTACAGAGAGCACGTTGTCGACGGCTGGTAAGAGTAGATTCAAGTTGGTGAAGGTGCCCGCAATCAGCGGCGGTTTGGGGTCAATTAAATTTAAGACGACCGCCACGCCGCCCTGAGAAGCATTCAGCCCCCAACTGTCTAACGCTAATGCAGTCGGCTCACCTTGCCAGACTATGCGCCCTTGCAACGGGTTGTTGCGATCCAGCAAGGCAAGGTGTTGGCTGGGCAGCGTAGCGCGAATTTGAAAGGCTTCTGTGCTCTGCAGCGTCAGCAATTGAGTGCCAGATGAAACGGTTTGGCCGGGTTGCACCAGAATGTCGTCAACTAGGCCATCCGTTTGGGCACGAATGGTCGCGGCGTCTAGGTCTTCTTGCAATGCTTCTTGTTGGCGCAACAGGCTGTCTAATTGCGCATTCAGTTGCAGCAGGGTGTCTTCTTGCCTTGCCACGGCTAACTCGCGGTTTTGCAGGCTTTGTTGCTGTGTGATCAGCGTGCGACGAGCAGATTCTACATCGACGGCAGAGGCCAGGTTGCGTGCTTGGAGGTCTTGAATGCGGCGTAGGTTATCCTGCGACAGTTGCCAGGACTCTTGTTCCAACGCCAAGGCAGCCAGATCGGCTTCGCCTTGCAATACTTGCTGGCGAATGCGTGCCTGCATTTCGGCGATTTGGCTGTTCTGCTGAGCCAAACTGCGGCGTACCGTACGAGTGTCGAGTTGCAATAAAGGCTGACCAGCTACAACCGGTTCACCCGAGCTTACCAAGATGTTTTCCACGGTGGTGCTGAGCGGGCTGGCGACTTGAAATGTACGTGCGAACTGCGTTTGCCCGAATAAAGTAATAGCGGGTTGCAATGAATCGTAACTGGCTTTGATGGTTCTGACCGTAGGGGCTGTGGTATTCAATGTGCCAGCGCCTGCCGGGCCACCGCGTCCCATGAGCGCGCCGGCGCCGCCACGACCTTGCGGCTGCGCACTTTGTGCAGGCTCCTTGGTCAGGCCGTAGTAGCCGAGTGCACCGACCGACAAGAATGCTGCAGACAAAACGATGATCAGAGTCGAACGCTTCATACGATTATCAAACTTCCCAAATGATTGCGGCTATCTTAAACCAATAGCGGTTAAATGTGCTCTGCGAGGCAGTATCGTCGGCGTTACCATCTGGTAATACCGATTGGTCGGGCGCGAAAGGGTCCCTTACTCATCTCTTCGGTCGCGCATACTTGTAACAGCACCGCACTACACGGATAATCGGCGTCCGTTCTAATTCGTACGCTGTACATAGGTCCTCGGTTCATGAAAATAGATGTTGCCTTACAAGTCGAGTCCGTTGACTCATTAGTTGCAATTGATTTTCTCGTTGATAACGTGAATCTCTCCAAGTCTCGGCTAAAGAAAACCATGAACGCCGGAGCCGTATGGCTGGTACGTGAAGGCGAGGGCAGACGCCGCTTACGCCGCGCGATGACGGACCTTAAAGTCGGCGACGTGCTGCAAATCTATTACGACGAAACCATTCTGGATCAACACATTCGCCCCATGGTGGAAGTGGCGGATTTTGAATGGTATTCCGTGTGGTACAAACAAGCCGGTATGTTGTCGCAAGGTACTGACTGGGGTGACCAGAATTCGGTGATGCGCCAAGTAGAATTGCACTTCAAGAACAAACGCGAAGTCTTCTTAGTGCACCGTCTTGACCGTGAAGCCAAGGGCCTGATGGTTATCGCTCATCAGAAGCGCGCTGCGGCGGCGCTCAGTGAATTGTTTCGCGAAGGTAAGATCAAAAAAGAGTATCGCATTGAAGTGCTGGGCGATCTGCGTACCGAACCCGAAGGCACCATTGACTTGCCTTTGGATGAGAAGGCCTCTAAGACACGCTATAAATTGGAGAAGTATAACGAGCCGACGAACACGTCAACGCTGAACGTGTGGATTGAAACCGGTCGTAAGCACCAGATTCGTCGGCATTTTGCCGCCATTGGCCACCCAGTGATGGGTGACCCGGCCTATGGTGAGGGCAACAAGCAGCGTTCCGGTTTGATGCTGGAAGCCGTGGCGCTGAGCTTCGAGTGTCCGTTTACCGGCGAAGCTCGAGAATTTTCGAAAGGGGAGTTGTAACCCGGATATTCTATTAAACAGCTAGACGGCGGATGACGCTTCGCTCTTCCGCCCTAT
>JAGDZJ010000038.1:0-2428 GCA_049115955.1 Natronospirillum sp. | reverse complement strand
GTAAGCGATCCATTAACCCCACCTGATCACTTTTCCGTTAGGTCGATATTCCACGGCAACAGTGCATCGATGTCTTCTTCGGTTTGCGCCAAGGGCAGCAACTCAAACACCTTCTTCAGATAATGATACGGCTCTAACCCATTGGCTTTCGCGGTTTCCATGATCGAGTACCATATGGCGCTGGCCTTTGCGCCATGGACAGTATCACTGAACAGCCAGTTCTTTCGGCCCACCACGAACGGGCGGATGGCGTTTTCGGCACCGTTGTTGTCGATCGGCAGATGGCCATTGGTGATGTATTGCGTTAAGCCTTCCCAGCGCTCTAGGGTGTAATGGATGGCTTTCCCCAGTAAGCTTTTTGGGGTAACGGTGAGCTGTTTTTTCTCCAGGCTTTGCTTCAGTTTTTCCAGTAGGGGGGCGGCGTGTGTTTGGCGTTCGCGCCGTTTGTCTTCCGGGGCTGATCCATTCAGACGTTTTTCAATGCCATACAGTTTGCCGATGTCGCTGAGGATGGCGGTGATCGCTGGGCTTTTCTTGCCTTTGGGTAAGGCTTTTTCTGCCTCTACGAACTTACGCCGCGCATGCGCCCAGCAGTGCGCGTGTTGAAGCCCTTGTTTCTTAGCCACGGCGGTGTAGCCCGCATACCCGTCGGTCATGAGCGCACCCCGATAGTCAGACAGCAGCGCTTCGGCCACGGAACCGGATCGGCTAGGGCTGTAATGGTACAGCGTCACATCGGGGCTGCGCCCCGTTTCTTGTGTTTGTGTGGTTGGCGGCGATATCCCACGCCTTACCCACATGTATGATTGGCTGCTGGCGTCTTTGTCCGGTTCTTTGTTGACCTGTAACCTCGTTTCATCCATCAGGATCACGGGTGAGGCTTTTAGGGCAGATTCGAACCGTTCAAGCAGCGGTGTTACCCGGTCACTGGTTTGGATGTGCCAGCGCGCTAAGGTGTTGCGTGGGATGTCGATGTCGTGGCGCGCTAAGATGTTGGATTGCCGATGCAGCGGTACGCTGTCTTGGAACTTACTGACGAGGGTGTAGGCCAATAAGCCGGGACCTGTGTTGGATTTTGGCAACATCGAGGCAGGTTTGTCGGCGATCTGTACGCCGTGCTCTTCGCAACACGGGCAAGCGTACTGATGACGCACATGCTGTTCCACATACAGCTTGGCAGGGATGTATTCCAAGCGTTCGCTGGTTTCTGCGCCAATGCGAGTTTTGGCTTCACCGCATACACAGACTTTATCCGCTTCCGGTAGGTCGTGTTCGATCACTTCACGTGGCAGGTGTTCCGGCAACGGCTTACGTCCGGCTTTGCTGGTATTACGTGTGTAGGTGATGGTTTGGGTGTTGTCACTGCTGATAGCATCGTCAGCATCGGACTCACCTTCCACGCCTGCGTCGGCATCCTGCGCTAACGCCGCCAGTTCTTCGGCTTCGTTGAACAGATCCGCGGTAGGATCATCCGTATGCTTTTCAGAACGACGTCCATACTGTTGCGTGGTGGCCAGACGGATCTGCTCCTGCATCGCCAGTACGGTTTGTACCAGCAGGCTTTTGGGCATGGATTCTAGGGTCTGGGCATCGAACAGTTTCATGGTGCCCAGTGTACCAGAGAGCCCGTTAATTCGGGCTCATAACAGTTTCGAAGTACAGTGGAGAATGCGGCTGCAGGCGTTCGATGTCGATGCCGTCCAACAACCAACTCAGTTGCTGCTCGGTGAGTTCACTGAGCTGTTTCGGCCATTTAAAGCGTTGCTTTTCCAAGCGTTTGTACCAAAGCACAAAGCCATTACGCTCCCAGTACAGCAACTTCACTTTGTCGCGTTGTCGATTGCAAAACACGAACAAGGCGGACTGGAACGGGGATAACTGCATCTCCAACTCCACCAAGGCCGCTAACCCATCAATGCTTTTGCGCATGTCACAGGGTTGGCGATAGACAAACATCTGTGCCACGGGCCACTGCCGGGTTCTCATGACGACAAGGCCGCCAACGCCATGGCTAACTGATGAGTGGACAGACTCAACCAGACCGGTTGGCCGTTGGGCAATTGGGTTTTCAGTTCCATGCGATCAGGCGATGCGACAGTCTGAGGCGCGGCGATCGGTACGAACGAGGTGTCCTTTTTGACGTTACTCGCTGCCGTGGTGTTCTGGCGCGACGATCGAGTCGGGTTAAGCGCGCCTTTAGCGCGCAACAGATAACGATAGTTGTACAACAACGCGGGGGTAACCTGTTCTTGCTCGGCCAGCGCGGTGATGGACTGGCCTGCAGCTTCAGCTTCTTGAATACGTTTAAGAAAATAAGCTTGTTTGGTGGTCAGTGTGGTTTGGGTCATGATGAGCTCCGTTGGTTGTTCGATGCCAACGATAGCCGACCGGATGGTGCATTATTAGATGTGGTTTATGGAGCGCTTAC
>JAGDZJ010000037.1:0-51954 GCA_049115955.1 Natronospirillum sp. | reverse complement strand
TACACCAATACCGACCTCGCTCAGCTCGGCAAGACGAGGTTATTCTACCTCATGCGACCAGCGCAGGACTGCCTCTTTGTGCCCGCGCTGATAGCGCGATACATCGAGCCCGGACGGGTCTATTTCTGGTCGCCGTCCGGTCATCAAGTCGGTTACCAGTTTGGCGGAGCCCAGCGACATCGTCCAGCCCAGCGTACCGTGCCCGGTGTTCAAAAACAGGTTGCGTAAGCGGGTTGGCCCAATAATGGGCGTACCATCAGGGGTCATAGGGCGTAACCCGGTCCAATACTCGGCTTGCGTTAAGTCGCCGCCACCGGGGAACAGGTCTTCCACCACATGGTTCAAATTCTTCTTTCGGTTCTCGGGTAGGTCGAGATTGTAGCCGCTCAGTTCGGCCGTGCCACCCACACGAATGCGGTCGCCGAGTCGAGTCAGGGCAATCTTGTAAGTTTCGTCCATCACTGTCGACGTTGGCGCGTGCGCCGCATTCGCAACCGGCATGGTCAGCGAATAACCTTTAACGGGATAGATAGGCAGGTTGAACCCGAGCGGCTTCAACAGATGACGACTAAAGCTGCCCAGCGCAATCAGTACGCGGTCCGCCGCAATGGTCTCCGTGCCCGTGCGCACGCCGACCACGGCGTCTCCATCCTGCACCAAGCCGTCGACCGTGGTATTAAATTGAAATTTCACCCCCAGCGTCTTACAGGCGTTGGCGAGCGTTTGAGTGAACTTGAAGCAATCGCCAGTTTCGTCGCCGGGTAAACGCAGGCCGCCAACCAGCTTGTCGCGTGCGGCGACCAACCCCGGCTCCTGACGCAGTATGTCGAGCACGTTCAAGCGTTCATAGCGCACATTGCACGCTTCCAATACCTTGATGTCTTTGGCTGAAGCGTCGAGTTGTTTTTGCGTGCGAAACAATTGGATCAGGCCTTTGGCTTCATTATCGTAAGCGAAGCCGGTGTCTTGGCGGAGTTGAATGAAGCAGTCGCGGCTGTATTCGGCAACGCGGAGCATGCGCGACTTGTTAATGGCGTAGGCTTTGCTGGTGCAGTTGCTGAGCATTTGCATCATCCACTGCCACTGAAACGTATCCAGTTGAGGCGTGACACGCAGCGGCGCGAGGTCTTGTAATAGCCATTTCACCGCTTTGAGCGGTACGCCGGGCGCGGCCCAAGGTGCAGAATACCCGGGTGAGATCTGTCCCGCATTCGCGAAGCTGGTTTCGAGCGCCGGGGCGTCCTGCCGGTCTACAACAGTGACTTCATGACCGGCTTTTGCCAGATACCAAGCGCTGGTGACACCAATGATACCGCTACCCAAAACAACAATGCGCATGACGACCAACCTCTAGTTATTGTTACCGTTGATTGGTCTATTGTATGCGCGCCACGGTAGCAAATTATGCTGTGTTCATAGAGAAGACGTTATTTTTCTCCTATTTTTTATTCGAGAAAATAAAAAATGCTGAAAATCTTATTGGGTGTCATCAGCCGGTGTTCTGTCACGTTCATCGTTGATGGATATGTTGCCCAGCATGACGGCAATCCACTTCGTGCTGGGTGTCTGTTCCAAAGCGATTTTTACGATCATGGTGAGAGGGATGGACAGGAACATACCGACCGGGCCAAACAACCAACCCCAAAGGATTAACGAGAGAAAAACTACTAAAGGAGAGAGACCTAGGCCGCTACCCATCACACGGGGTTCAATCAAATTACCCATGACCACGTTAACGGCCAGATAACCCAAAGCTACGATCACAGCATCACCTACACCCAACTGCACAACGGCGAGCAGAACGGCTGGTATGGCGGCCAGAATAGAACCCACGTTAGGGATGAAGTTCATCAACAAGGCGATCAAGCCCCACAGTAACGGGAAGTCGACACCCACCACCCACAGGAATACGGTGATGAATATACCGGTGACCAAGCTGATCAGCGATTTAAAAGCCAAGTACTTGTTCACTTGACGGATAAAGCCAGTGGCATGAGAGCTGGACTGGCTGGTGGGAGGCATAGCCCGCTTGAATTTTGCTGAAAACGTTGCTTGTTCCAGCAGCAGGAACAGCAGGATAAACACCACTAAGAAAACGTTGGTTAGGACGGAGCCGAGACCGGACATGGCTCGGCCGATGAGGTTCATGGCCTGGCTGGGGTTGAATTGCTCCATGGCGCCGTCCAAATCGACAGGCATCCCAAACACTTCCAGCTGTGGGATCAGCTCGCCCGTCATCATTTCTAAACGGGCTTGATACTCGGGCAGTCGACTCATGAAACTGTCGATGGATGCGCTGATGATGATGGCAAGCACACCGCCAAATAGGATGATGGTAGCGAATACGACAATGATTGCGATGATGGGTGGCACACCCTTGCGCGTCATTAAATGCAATGGCGGCAAGCTGATAATACCGAGAAACAACGCCAGCATCATGGGAATGACAATGGCCTCAGCCGTCTTTAAACCCGCAATGATAATGACAATGGCCGCTAGGCCGAGCAACCAACGCAGTCCAGAACTGTCTGATTCAGAATGAGCATTCATAGATTGGAGCTTCCTTGTACTTGAAATGGCGACGATTGCGCGTAGACTACCGCGCCTTTTGTGTTAAGGACAATGACTTTTGTGATCATGTTATTTAGCTATCAAAATAATAATTTAGTTTGTCTTTTGCTATCGGCTTTGCAGCGTATCATAGCGTCTATGTTACACATTGAAGCGGTAGGAGAGGGGCAAAAATGATCAAGACACTGAGCTTTGGGCTGATACACATGTCGGTAGCGTTTTTAGTGACTTGGGCGCTGACGGGCAGCATGGCCATCGGTGGCGCGGTCGCTTTAATAGAGCCCGCGATAAACACCGTCGCGTATTTCTTTCATGAAAAAGCGTGGGAAAACTTTGGCCGTAAGCAACGAACAAGGCATAATAGCCGTACACTGTTAGGTTATGGTGCGACCTGACCGGGCTAGATACATGGCCCAAATTTGGAGGATAGGTGATGAATAGAACACAGCTTGAACAGATGGACCCTCATATGCTGATGAGCATACTCAACAGCAAGCTGCGTGCTGGATTTGAATCATTAGAAGCATTGATGCGGGCTAATGATCTTGAAGAGGTGACCTTAGTCTATCGACTGAAGCAAGCAGGCTATCAGTATGATGAGGAGCAGAATCAGTTTCGTCCACAGGAAGCAGCTTAAGCAGCGCTGCTTGCCCGCTGAGGTGCACCCGATGCGCCTCTTGAGTCTTGTTATGCCCCGCTTTACACTGCCAGCCCCTGCCTAGGGGTAACTAAACAGTGAAGGATCCGCTCATGACCTACTCATTCCGACTCGATTTTAAAGTGCGTGACTATGAGTGCGACTTGCAAGGTATCGTCAATAATGCGGTGTACCAGAATTACCTGGAGCACGCCCGTCACGAATTTCTGCTGCATAAAGGTTTGGACTTTGCGGCGCTATCGCGCGCTGGAACAAACTTGGTTGTGGTGCGCGCTGAACTTGATTACAAGGCTTCGTTGACCAGCGGCGATGAGTTCTGGATCGGCTTGAACCTAGTGCCAAACGGACGGCTGCGGTTTGACTTCATGCAAGATATCGTTCGTCGTCGTGATGAGGCGCTTTGCGTCCGTGCCAAGATCATTGGCGCAGCCATCAATGAGCGAGGTCGGCCGTTTTTGCCGCAACAAGTGCAGACGCTGTTTACGGCCTAACTCATGCCTGTTTAGGGCGTCACATCGGTGCTGAAATCGTCGACTTCACGCGTAAAATCATCTAATTCACTACGAATACGACTTATCTGCGCCTGCAATGCTCCAAGCCTTTGTGTGGTGTCTGCACGCGCGGCATCGATGGTATCCAGGCGGGCCAACAACGAATTTTCGTCTCCGGCATCCAGGGCATTAATGCGGCTGCGTAATTGAACCACTGAATCTGCCAGCGCTGAGCGGGTTTGTGCTTCACGATTCAACTGACTGGCCAGAGCGTCAGTGTCGGTGCGTAAGCGATTGACCAACTGGTTCAGCTCCGTACCTTGCTCCACGGCACCCTCCGCCCGCAAGCCAATCACATCAACCCGCGCCCGCAGCGAGGAATCTTCCTCATCTAAGCGTGCCACTGTGCTCGCAAGACTGTTTTGCTGGGCATCAAGCTCTGCTAACAACGCAGACAGTTCGTTTCGTATTATTAGTTCGTCTTCGAATTGATCAATTAAGCGCGTAACAGAAGTACTCAGCTCACCCGTTTGGTTTTGGGTACTGGTAGCCTGTGTACGCAAGGTACCTGTCGTGCTTTGCAGTTCGGCAATGGCGGCTTGGTTCTCCCGGATCCAGTCTCTATTGCGGGCGTCCGCGACATCCCACAGTTTGCGAATTTCAGACAGGATGTTGTTCAGTTTGGACTGTATGGCACTTTCGTTCAGTGACAGGCTCTCGTCGGTGGCCGACAACTGACTCTCGAGTTCAATCAAGCGAGTATTGGTAGTTACAAGTTGGCGTTGCGCCTCTTGCAGGCTGGCACGCATCTGCCAGCCATCGTAACCTAAGTAGCCAATTCCGCCGGCGAGCACGAACAGTAATACATAGACCAGCCACGAACTGCCGCCGTCGTCATCACCTCCATTGCTGTCACGTTTGGGTGAAGGCGGGGGCGGTGGCGGTGTTGTGCGCTTGCGCCGTGCGATGTCATCGCGATCTGGAACCATTCTTGGCAGATCGTTTATGTCGTTGGAAGGCGTGTTGACCATTGCGCTACTTTTAATCGAAGTGTGCCAGCATTATAAGGAGCTGTTTGTTCGCAGCAAGCGGGAGACCTCTAAAATCCGATTTTTCTCAATTTGACGATGTGAAAAATACCAAGTTTTATAGCGAGGCGGGTAGCGGGTTCCATAACGGTCAAGGTTTTGCAATGTATATCCATTAATGAATCCGAAAGACCAAGTAATTTTGTAAGTTATTATTCATCGTTCTATAATGCCCCCCACTTGATGGCGCAGTGCCTTTTTGTCACTGCGCACGTCAAACGCAAATCAATCACGACAGCAATGAGGACATTCGACATGGCTTTTGAATTACCAGCACTGCCCTACGCTCAGGACGCTCTGGAACCCCATATTTCTGCTGAAACTCTGGAATACCACCACGGTAAGCACCACGCTACGTATGTAACCAAGCTCAATGGGCTGGTTCCTGGTACCGAGTTTGAAGGTAAGTCACTGGAAGACATCATCAAGACGTCAAAGGGTGGCGTATTCAACAACGCAGCGCAGATCTGGAATCACACGTTTTACTGGAACTGCTTGAGCCCTAACGGTGGCGGCGCACCTACTGGTGCTTTGGCTGATGCCATCAATGCAAAATGGGGCTCTTTCGATAAGTTCCAGGCCGCTTTGGATGACAAAGCAGTGAACAACTTCGGTTCATCTTGGACCTGGTTGGTGAAACTGGCTGACGGCTCACTGGATATCGTGAACACCAGCAACGCCGGCACGCCGATCACCGAAGCGGGTGTAACCCCTCTGTTGACCGTTGACCTGTGGGAACACGCCTACTACATTGATTACCGCAATGCGCGTCCTAAGTACTTGGAAGCATTCTGGAAATTGGTTAACTGGGATTTCGCAGCGAAAAATTTCGCTGGTTAATTTTTCAGTGTGATGTAAAAAAAGCGGCCCTTGAGCCGCTTTTTTTGGTCTAGACAACGTTCATTTGGTCCGTGTTACCACTGCATCAATTTTGGCGATAATACGAATGAGCTCGGCAGTATCTGCGCGGTCTTGAAACCGTTGCTCGGCGTAAGGCGCTATTTCGCAACTCGCAGGCAAGGGTGCCTGTGCATCCAAAATGGCCTGCAAGCGGGCTACGAAAATGAATTGCAGCCATTGCTCCAAATCCATGGTGTCTACCGCGAAGGGCTCGACACTGGCCATAGCGTCTGCCGTCGGATATTGCTCCGACCACAGGCCTAGTCGGTGCATTTCCGTGCGCAGATCAGACAGCAATAATCCAATATCGTTACGAGCTGAGTTATCGATAGACATTAGGCGTTCGCGTATTGATAGAAAATTGAACTCCGATTACCGGTGCGGCAGAAGGCGAAGATCTTCTGTTCTCCGGCCAGCAGCTGTTTCAACTTTTCAACATCTGCGGGATCCACATTGGGGCCGTTCATCGGGCAATGATGGAATTCCAAGCCGGCTTCTTCACAAGCGGCTTGTACTGCGGCGGCACTGGGCTGGCCTGCTTCTTCACCGTCCGGACGATTGGATATCACGACCTTGAAGCCGTCAGCTTTTATGTCGACGATATCGCTCAGTTGAATTTGTGGTGAAACAGCGTAGCTAGGGCTGAGCGCTTGATAATTCATGATTGCCTCACTGATTAAGACGTTTGGTCAAAATGGTATGCCACAAATATACATTAGAGTACACTAATGTCTAGTCATTATTGCATCGTTGTTTATTCGAAGACGACGGTCTTATTACCATGGATCAACACTCTGTCTTCTATATGCCAGCGCAGTCCGCGCGCGAGAACAGCCTTTTCAACATCTTTGCCTCGGCGCACCATTTCTTCAATGGTATCGCGATGGCTGACGCGCATTACATCTTGATCAATGATAGGACCCGCGTCGAGGTCTTGCGTCACATAGTGACAGGTCGCACCGATCAGCTTAACCCCTCGCTCGAAGGCTTGGTGATAGGGTTTTGCGCCGATAAACGACGGTAAAAAGCTGTGGTGTATATTGATGATGCGGCCAGACCATTCGGTGCAAAACCACTGCGGCAGAATTTGCATGTAGCGCGCCAGTACCACGGTGTCGGCGCGCGCCGCGGTGATCAGTTCGTTCACTTGCTTAAAGTGTTCTTCTTTATTGTTGCGGTCTACGGGTACGTAATGGAATGGAATGCCGTGCCACTCGACCAGACTGCGCAAGTCTTCATGGTTGGCAATCACGCAGGGGATGTCGCAGTCGAGATCCCCGAAATGCCAGCGATTGAGCAGATCCGCTATGCAGTGGCTGTCGTGGCTGGCCATCAGAACCACGCGTCTCTTTTGCGACGACTCGTTAACTCGCCAGTCCATGTTCATGTCGGCGGCAATGGGCGCAAAAACTTCACGAAAGGTCTCAATGCCGAACGGTAGCGAGTTGGCTCGGATCTCATTGCGCAAAAAAAACCAACCTTCGGCCATGTCGGCGTGTTGATTCGCCTCGGTGATGGTGCCATTGTATTGCGCTAGGAAGTTGCTGACACGGGCGACAATGCCTACTCTATCAGGGCAGGAAAGTGTCAGTCTGTATACGGGTTCCATGCAGATGATATCCTCCGGGGAAAAGGTCGGCGAAGAACCGACTTCTGCAGCTATGTTAAAGCAACTTGTTATGATATATCATGCTGCCCCGCTTTATAAGNNGGTCCGCGTCGGATCGGTCTCATGTTTTGGACGGTTAGGAAGATAGAGATGCTGACACAAGAACAATTGGTTGCGGCACCCGACGAAGACTACATGAATGAAGAGCAGTTAGAGTTCTTTCGTGATTTGTTGACGACAATGGGCAGCGAGATTCGTGAGCAGATTGAGTCCTCGAAGAAAGAGCTGCAAAACATGCAGTATGAAGCCGACGAGCTCGATAAGGCTGCACTTGAAGAAGAGCGTCGCTTGCAGTTACGTTTTCTGGATCGCCAGAGCAAGTTGTTGCCGAAGGTGGGCGAAGCCATCAAGCGCATAGACAGTGGCGAATTCGGTTATTGCGCCGTAACAGGCGAGCCGATTGGCGTACGTCGCTTGTTGGCGAGACCAACAGCAACGTTATGTGCGGAAGAAAAAATGCGTCAAGAACGTCAGGAACAAAACTTCCGCGACGTGTAATCCTTCGTGTGATTTCTTGCCTGCGGCAGACGCCTGTCTGCCGCAGCGCTTCTTTGGCGGCAGTCTATTGCCGTTCCTCCAATTCTCAATACCTCCCAATCATCCTCCAGGCCTTGTATGACGGGCCTTGAGCGTATTTGGCAAGCTATTTGCAATTTCCTCTGTGACGGCGGTTTTCCGCTATGCAATCACCGAGGTATAGATCGTGCAAGTAGGGGTCACACACTACGTTCAGAATCAGACGCTGGGGAACAACCTCCAGGCTCTGCAAGGCAGTGATAAGCTGTCGGCCGCTACCAGTGCGGGTGATGAAAGCGCCGATTGGTTGCATGACCAGGTATTCTGGAGTGATCGTCTGTACGAATTGCATGCGCTGGCAGAGCGGGTGCGTTTGCGTGAGATTGGCTATCAGGAGATGGCGGAGCTGCGGCAAATTCTGTTTGAGCGCGGTTGGATCACTCCAGCTCAAGCTAAGGCCATCACCGACATCAGTAAAGGGTTGTCGGATCGTCTGCGCTATCAGGCCGACGAAGTCATCAACAACGCCATGTCGGCCGGAGACGGTCAGCTGCGGAAGGAGCTTGCGCCTGTGTTGACCATGGTGCAAAACCTATCTGCGGTACAGGATAGGGTGGCTCAGTAAAGTCCCGTTAGTTGTCTACGCTAATACGCGGGCGATTTCAGCCAGCAACTCTGCATCCGTAACAGGTTTTGTTAAATACCCAACAGCGCCTTGACGCTTACCCCACACTTTGTCGGTCTCTTGATCTTTCGTTGTCACGATGATGACTGGAATTTGCGCTGTTTCAGGGTCACTGGTGATTCGCCGTGTGGCCTGAAAACCGTTCATCTCAGGCATTACGATGTCCATCAGGATGACATCGGGCTTCTCCGCCCGCGCCCGTGCAATGGCAATGTTGCCATCTTCTGCAGTAATGACCTCATGGCCACCTTTCACCAAGGCAGCTCGAAACGCCTCCAATGTGCTGGGCGAATCTTCGACAATTAATACGAGAGCCATGGTTGATTTCCTTGAATGTGAGGCATTTAGTATGTCGGATTGTAGCAAAGCGGTTTGGCGAGGCTCTAGCTATATGTTATTTTTCTCACATGTGACGGTATTTTGTCGGGTTTTTTCCACTGTTAGACTAATTTTTGGCGTATTGATGAGTGCCTATTTCATATTGAAACACTGTTCTACCGATGTTTTTACACTGGTCGGTGTAGAATAGTAGGTACAATGCAGCATTGATTATGCCATCCCTTTGAATAAGAAGTGCATGAAAATATTATGAATCAATTAGCTCCTGAAAGACGACGTTCGCGCATTTCGCGCTTACAAATTCTTGATACGGCCTCACATCTCTTGCAGGAGAATGGTGCGCAAGGCGTGTCTATTCGGAAGATAGCGAGCCTCATTCCTTGTGCTCCGCCATCAATCTATTATTACTTCAAGAACAAAGAAGAAATACTGGATGCTATGGTCGACGCGCCGCTGACTGAGTTAATCGATCGCTTGGCGCTTGAGTCGGGTAACAACGCTGACGCTAAGTCACTGTTGTTGTCATACGCCGATTTTTGGTTGCTGCATCGACGCCAAATGTCCTTGTTGTTCTTGCCTGGCCACTGGGGGCAGCAGTCAATATTCAATCATCCGAAGTACAGCCAGATAGAAAGTGCCATCGAATCAGCTCTGAATGGCGATTCACTGCGCGCTGAAGGCTATCTCGGCCTAGTGAATGGCTTGCTGTTCAAAGTGCAGAATTCGGACATCGATGAGAAGAAGGCCCATCAACTGGTAGAGCAAACATTGACTCACCTGCTTTAAGGGTAACCGGACTGGGCCCGCCTAATGACGTGATTGTGGCGGTTCTGGTCGGTTGCTTTGAACGTCGTGCCTTTCGCGCTTTAATCGCTGCAATGCGGGTACCAGAAGGACTTTTCCATGGCTAGGCCACCAACGACCTCCGATGGTGGTTCAATCGCTGACACATCCGTTAGGCTTTCTTCTTTTCTCGGCGCTTGGCGCGTACCTCTGCTGGTGGCAGTGCGGGTGCAGGTAACTCTAACGCTTCGCGAATAACTTCTCTGCTTTGTTCCGACAAGCGGCGGCGCTCAGCCCCTTCCGCCGACAACGCTGGGCGTGCGATCAGCGTGATCTGCAGGCGCGGCAACGCCAAGACGCCCCAGAGATTATGCAACAATGATTGTTGGTTGATGTAGGGGACGACCGGGTGTGGTTGGGGGTCGTGCTCGTAACGCAAGGCCAACGGCACAATGGGTGCGTGTAAATCAATGGCGGCGTCAAACAGTCGACTGTGAAAGCGGCGTACATAGTGCCCATGGCCGGTGGTACCCTCAGGAAAGAACAGTACGGCATAACCGTCCTTTAGCTTCTCCTGCATGGCGCTGACGATTTGCCCGGTCTGATTCGCCCCGCGTTGCAGAAAAATAGTACCGGTTTGGGCGGCAAGGAACCCAATGATAGGCCAACGTCGGACTTCCGATTTAGACACAAAATGTACCGGCGCTTGACTGCCGATCACCAAAATGTCGAGCCACGAAATATGGTTGCTGATCCAAATGCCGGCTTGCGGGGTTATTTCCCCTTCGACACGCACCGCAATGCCCATTGCACCTAGCATTCGGCGATGCCACCAACTGGCTACCGCCATAAAGAAGTGTTCAGACACTTTTTGACTGCGGCGCATAGGCAGCATCAGCAGCGCAATGAGGATGCCGAGCATTAAAACAACGAACATTCTGAACAGTCGCCAAGTACGGCGCAGCGCGGTCATGCATCAGGTTCCTTACTGATTTGACAGAGCGACAGTATAGCGAACCTCTTCTTCCTGAGCATCCATGTGACGGAAAAACACCTGAGCGATAGGTTGAGTGATGCCCGTGTGCCGCTAGGCACTCGATTTTTACGTCGGTTTTCGCTATGGTTCCACCTCTTTATAGACAGCCTTGGCGAACCTTCATGAGCAAGCAGACAGTACTGACCGGTATCACCACCACAGGCATTCCTCACTTGGGCAATTACGCGGGGGCGATTCGTCCTGCGATTGAGTCCAGTTTAACCACCGATGCCCGCTCCTTTTTCTTCTTGGCCGACTATCACGCCTTGATCAAGTGCCACGAACCGGCACGCGTGAAAGAGAGCGCGTTGGCTATCGCGGCAACGTGGCTGGCGGGCGGTTTGGACCCGGAGAAGGTGGTGTTTTATCGCCAGTCGGACGTGCCTGAGATCATGGAGCTGACGTGGGCTTTGACCTGCGTCACCGCAAAAGGCCTGATGAATCGTGCGCACGCTTATAAAGGTGTGGTGCAAGAGAACGTCGAAGCCAACGCAGCAGACCCGGACAAGGGCATCACCATGGGATTGTTCAGCTATCCCATCTTGATGGCTGCCGACATCTTGATGTTCAAAGCCACGCACGTACCGGTGGGTAAAGACCAAATTCAGCACATTGAAATGGCGCGCGACATTGCCCAGCGCTTCAACCATATCTTTGGTGAAACCTTTGTGTTGCCAGAGGCCGTGGTGGACGACGCTGGAATGATTTTGAAAGGACTCGATGGCCGTAAAATGTCCAAGAGCTACAACAACACTATTCCGTTGTTCGAAGACGAAAAGAAATTCCGCAAGTTGATCAACAAGATCGTCACCAACTCATTAGAGCCCGGTGAGCCAAAAGATGCCGACAGTTGTACCCTGTTTGGTATTTATTCGGCGTTTGCGAGTCCCACCGATATCGCCAATATGCGTAAGCAGTATGAGGCAGGGATTGGCTGGGGCGACGCTAAGAAGCAGGTGTTTGAGCACCTCAACGAACTGTTGAAAGACAAGCGTGAGACTTACCACCAATTGGTGCAAGATCCGGCGGAAATCGATCGCATTCTGGCGCGAGGTGCTGAAAAAGCACGTCACGAAGCCAGTATGCTGTTGAGTCAAGTGCGTCGCGCCGTCGGTATAGGCCCGCTGGCCGGTTAAGGCGGCTTCCGGCTCATGCGTAGCCTTCTCATCGGTAAAACTTGGCCGGAACCGGCCTCTACAGCGGCAGGGCGGCGCACGCACGACATTCTGCAAGTGCTGGCGATGCTGGGTGACGTACATGTGGCCTCGCCAGCCCAGCGTACTGTGTTCAGCATGGACCTCACGGCTGCTGGTTTCCAAGAGCATGATATTGCCGTCAATGATGATGCGTTCGATGGCTGGCTCTCTGAACTAGCGCCAGACTTCGTGGTGTTTGATCGCTACGTGATGGAAGAGCAATTTGGTTGGCGCGTCAGCACCGTGTGTCCGGACGCTGTGCGCGTACTCGACACCAGCGACCTGCATTGCCTACGCGAGGCCCGTGCGGCGCAAGTTAAACAAGGTGGTACTCTTTCGTTGTTTAACGAGACAGCGTTGCGCGAGATCGCTTCTATCGCACGTTGCGATTTAACGCTGATGATCTCGCCGGTAGAGCTTGAGCTGTTGGTTGAGCGCTTTCAGGTGCCTGAATTTTTGCTGCACCACACTCCCTTTATGCTGACGCCATTGCCTGATGAAACCACCTTAGTGCCCTACAGCGCGCGCCAGCATGTGGTGATGATTGGTAATTTTCTGCACGCGCCCAATTGGGATGCAACGCTGTGGTTGCGCGACCAATGGCCACAGTGGCGCCAAGTGTTCCCGGCGGACACCGAGGTTCATGTGTACGGTGGTTACGCCAGCGACAAGGTGCTGCAATTACACAGTCCAGCGCAGGGCTTCCATATTAAAGGGCGTGCCGACGACGCCATTGCGACGCTGGCACTGTATCGCGTCAATTTGGCTTATTTGCGCTACGGAGCGGGCATCAAAGGCAAGGTGGCTGATGCTTGGCTGGCTGGCACGCCCACTGTCGCATCGCCCATTGCGGCCGAAGGCATGCACGGTGATCTGCCGTGGGGTAGCCCTATTACGGCTGATGCAGAAGCCTTTTTTCAAGCCGCCGCCGATCTCTATCAAAAACCCGAAGCATGGCAACAAGCGGTCATACAGGGCCGTGCCATTGCCAGTCAGTGCCACGACACCCTGTTAGAAACTGTGGCGTTGTCGGGCCGCTTGATGGAGTTGCAACAGGATTTGGCGGCGCATCGTGAGCATAACCTGTGGGGACGCATCCTTCAGCAGCAGCAATATCGCGCGACGGAATATATGTCGCGCTGGATCACCGAGAAGAACCGAACACGCTGATGGCACAGACTGGTCAGCGCTCGGCTAAGCCGTCATAATGCCCACCCGCTCACACAGGTAAGCCCGTTTTCATGGCCCGATTGCTCTATTCCGCACTGTACTACTTACTGTTGCCTTTGGTGTTCGCCCGTCTTTGGCGTCGTGCCGCCAAGGTGCCTGCTTACCGAAAGCGTTGGTCAGAGCGTTTAGGGCGTCCGGTATGCAAAATTGAGCCGGATCAGCCGCTGCTCTGGATCCATGCTGTATCGGTGGGTGAGTCCATGGCCGCGGAAGCGTTAACCAATGCCTTGCGCCAGCAGTGTCCAGATATCCAAGTGTTGGTGACCACCACCACGCCAACCGGTTCTGAGCTGGTACAAAAATGGTCCCGGCCGGTGCTGCATCAATACATGCCGGTAGACCTATCGCCTATGCTGACCCCGTTATTTGACGCCTATCGCCCAAGGGTATTGGTGTTGATGGAAACAGAGGTGTGGCCCAACTTGGTTGCCATTGCCCAGTCTCGTAATGTGCCTGTGGTACTGGCCAATGGGCGTTTGTCTGAAAAATCAGCCCGTGGTTACAATCGTTTCCCGGCGTTAACCCGCCCGGCGTTTGCTGGCTTGTCACACGTACTGGCGCAGGCACCGGCTGATGCGGCGCGTTTCGAGGCTCTAGGAGCGCCCAGCGTTGAGGTGGTCGGGTCGATCAAGTATGACATCGCGGTGGATGGACAAACCCAGGCTCGGCTCGAGGACCTAAAACAATGGGTCACCAAGCGTCGGGTGATTGTGGCAGGTAGCACGCACAGCGGCGAAGAAGACTTAATTCTTGATGTGGTGACGCAGTTACGGCAGGTGTATCCCGAATTGCTGTTGGTTCTCGCGCCACGTCACCCTGATCGTTTTAATGAAGTGAGTAAGAAGCTGGAGCTGCGCGGTATTGATTACTGTCGGCGTTCAGCCGGGCAAACGCCACAGCGCAAACAAGCGGTTTGGTTACTGGATACGTTAGGTGAGCTGAGTATGTTTTACGGGCTTGCAGACATTGCCTTGGTGGGCGGCAGTTGGAACCCGCGTGGCAGCCACAATCCATTGGAGCCGGTGTTGTTTGGTGTGCCAGTGATCACCGGAGAATCGGTGTTTAATTTCGCGGCGATTAATGATGCGTTGCTCAACGCGGGCGCGTTACAGCGCGTATCTAAGACGGGGTTGAGCAAAGCCTTGCTGTTATGGTTGAAGGATGACGCTGCTCGCCAACAAGCAGGCGAAGCAGGGCGACGTGTATTGGCTGAGAATCAGGGTGCGACTAAGCGTCAAGCGGCGTTGATCGCCCAGCGGTTGCTGTAGGAGCTACCGCTGTACTGGCTCGCACAATCAATTGAGTATTCAATACCTGTTGCCGGGATACTTGTTTTTTGCGCAACAAATCCAGCAGCAAGCGCATAGCGCACCGGCCTATTTCATCCCTAGGTTGGCTGATCGTTGTCAGTTCCGGCTGGCAATATTCACTGAACCCAATGTTGTCAAAGCCAATGACTGACAAGTCTTTAGGTACCTCAATGGCAGCATCCCTAGCCGCCTTCATTACTCCAATCGCCATTTCGTCGCTGTGGCAAAAAATCGCGCTGGGACGCTGATCGGGCGGAATAGAGAGTAACACCTGACCCTGCTGGTACCCTGAAAGAAACCCAAAGTCACCTTCGACAATCCAGCGAGGATTCACTGGCAGATTTTGACGTGCCATTTCAGACTGATACCCCTTTACCCGATCAATGCAGATAGGGTTTTGTATCGGACCCGTGATGGTGGCGATGCGCCGGTGGCCGAGTGAAGATAAGTATTCCACCGCCCGAGCGGCCGCAAGAGGGTTATTAATGCGCACCGTGGGCAACGCTAACTGATCAAAATACTCACAAGCCATGACCAGCGGTATTTGGCGACCGCGGGCCTGTTGCGTAACCAGTGTCAGCGGAATTTCAGCGGTCAGTAGGATGATGCCATCGGCCTGATTGGTGGGTAGCAAATCGAAGTAGGCTTGGGCCCGGCCTGAGTCATGTTCGCAGTCGCCCAGCAGTACTCGGTAACCTTCACGATGAGCAACGTCTTCGAGGCCAGCGATGATTTCCGAGAAGAAGGGGTTGGCGATGTCCGGCAACAAAACGACGATGGTACGCGACTCGCTGCGGCGGAGATTGCGCGCTGCTAGGTTGGGTGAATAACCCACCTTCGCGATGGCGCTGGCCACTCTCTTGCGCGTGGCTTCGGTCACTTTTTCAGGGTTGGCAAGTGCCCGGGATACCGTAGCAGTAGAGCATCCGGCAGCCTGAGCAACGTCTTTTATGGTGGGCATGGTGCGTATCTGCAATGTCAATATGAGTGATGGTATCACAGTGAGTCACCGCGGGATAAATCGGCACGCTATCTGATGACTGTTTGTAATAGTTTTATCCATTATGTAATGGATTACATTTTGATCCAAGGTTTTCCTATGACAAAAGCCTCCAATAAATGCCGTATTTGTTCATAAATCAGGCAATATTGGTGCGTAAATAGAAATTAATTTCCGATTGTTGGGTTGACGTCCCTTGGTTACTCTGCTTGAATGTAATCCATTACATTATATAAAAATAAAAATACAAGGTGTCTGTTTATGAAGACCATCAAAGGGCCAGCGCTCTTTCTGGCTCAGTACGCCAGTGATGAAGCCCCGTTTAACAGCCTCGACAGCATAGCTCGCTGGGCGTCCAGCCTAGGATTTAAAGGGGTACAGATTCCGAGTGGTGACAAGCGCCTCTTCGATCTGGAACGTGCGGCCGAAGACCTAGCTTATTGCCGTGAAGTAACCGCCTTGCTGGCCGGGTATGGGTTGGAAATTACCGAGCTGTCTACCCACCTGCAAGGACAGTTGGTTGCCGTGCATCCGGTGTACGATGATTTGTTCGATGGCTTTGCGCCTGAATCGGTGCGCAAGAATCCGCCGGCGCGTCAGGCTTGGGCGGTTGATCAACTGTTGTTAGCCGCGAAGGCCAGTACAAACCTTGGGCTAACCGCTCATGCTACTTTTTCCGGTGCTTTATTGTGGCCTTTCCTTTACTCATGGCCGCAGCGTCCGCCAGGGCTGGTGGATACCGGATTTGAAGAGCTGGCACTGCGCTGGAAGCCCATTCTTGATGCGTTTGATGCGGCTGGTGTCGACCTGTGTTATGAGATTCACCCGGGTGAAGACCTACACGATGGTGCGACTTTTGAGCGCTTTTTGAAAGCCGTTGATCATCACCCGCGCTGTTGCATCTTGTTTGACCCGTCACACTTTGTGTTGCAACAACTCGACTATCTTGGCTTCCTCGATCACTTTCGTGATCGCATAAAAATGTTTCATGTTAAAGACGCGGAGTTTAATCCGACGGCGTTGCAGGGCGTGTATGGCGGTTATGAAAGCTGGGTCGACAGGGCCGGTCGTTTCCGCTCACTGGGCGATGGACAAGTCGATTTCAACGGTATTTTTTCGCGGTTGGCGCAGTACGATTTTGATGGCTGGGCAGTGATTGAGTGGGAATGTGCACTCAAGCATCCGGAACAGGGGGCAGCCGAAGGTGCACGCTTTGTGGAAGACCACATCATTCGCGTGACCGATAAGGCGTTTGACGACTTTGCCGCCGCCGGAACGGATAAAGCCACCAACCGGTCATTGCTCGGTCTCTGAGCGATACAGCTGATAAAGGATGTTTATGATGACCCAATCGACTCCCTTGCGCCTGGCAATGATCGGCGGTGGTCCTGGTTCGATGATCGGTGCTGTACACCGGTTTGCGGCCCGGATGGACAACCAGTTCGAGCTGGTCGCCGGTGTTTTCAGTACCCGGCCTGACAGCAATCAAGAAACCGCCGCGCAACTCAGACTCGACCCCGGTCGCTGCTACGACAGTTACGGCGACCTGATCAAATCCGAAACCACACGCGACGACGGTGCTCGAGTGGTGGCCATCACAACGCCCAACTATTTGCATTATCCGATTGCGTTGGCCTGCATTGAGGCGGGGCTGGACGTGATTTGCGAAAAACCTATGACGGTTACTTTGGCCGAGGCCGAGCATTTGGCTGAGCGCGTTGCTGTCCATAAGGTGCGTTTTTTACTGATGCATAATTATTGCGGTTATCCCTTGGTTCAACACGCGCGAGAAATAGTCCAGCGTGGTGAGCTAGGCCGTATTCGCAGTCTCCACGTTGAGTACCTGCAGGAATGGCTGAGTGAAGTGCCCTCTACTGATAACAAGCAGGCTGACTGGCGACTTGACCCAAAACGAGCTGGGTCTGCCGGTGCGCTGGGCGACATCGGTACACACGCCTTTCAACTGGCTTGTTTCATCTCCGGGTTGACTCCTGATGCCGTCAGCGCGGAGCTGACGTGTCAGGTGCCAGGTAGGGTGCTGGATGACAATGTACAAGCGCTGCTGCGTTTCGAAGGCGGGGCGACCGGGATGTTGTGGGCCAGCCAAACCGCGCCGGGCTTTGAAAATGCGTTGCGCATTCGCGTTGTCGGCGAAAAAGCATCGCTTGAGTGGGCGCAGGAAAATCCGAACGAACTCTGGCTGTCGCCATTGAATCAGCCCCGTCAACGTATTACCCGGCGGGAGGACTGGTTCAGTGACGCGACCGGCGCGAGTGTGCGCTTGCCGCCGGGGCATCCGGAGGGGTATTTGGAGGGCTTTGCCAATCTTTATCAGGCGTTGGCAGCCGACGTAACCACGGCCTCGCAGGGCGGCTGGCTGCCCGATGTCTCAACAGGAGTGAATGGCCTGAAGTTTATCGCCGCTACCTTGCGTTCTGACCAGAACAACGGCGTTTGGACAGCATTTGACGGTGGAGACGCATCATGACCGAGCCGTTGATTCGAATGCACAGCTTAGGCAAGTCGTTCGGACCTAATGTCGTTTTACAAGGCGTCAACCTCGACATTCATCCGGGTGAGATTATCGGCATTTTGGGTGAGAACGGCGCTGGCAAATCGACACTGCTGAAACTGATCAGCGGAGTGTACCAGCCCAGTGTCGGTTCGCTGGAAATAGGTGGGCATCGCTATTCCGAGTTGGACCCAGTGACGTCACGTCGTTTGGGCATAGCGATGATTCCGCAGGAGTTCAATCTGGTGCCCACATTGCGCGTTTATGAAAACGTGTTTCTCGGGCAGGAAATTCGAAAACGGGGTTTTCTGGATCGCACCACTATGCGCAAAAGAACCCGCGAGTTGATGCAGAGCTTGCAGGCCGATCTCAATCCTGAAGCGCCGATCAGCGGTCTCAGTGTTGCTGAAAAACAGATGGTCGAAGTGGCGCGCGTGTTGGTAGACGACGCCCGTGTCGTCATTCTGGATGAGCCGACCACGGTGCTCACCGACCGGGAAGTCAGGGTGCTGTTTGACGTTGTACGTCGTCTGCAGGCTACCGGTGTTGCGGTGCTATTCATTTCTCACAAGCTCAAAGAGATTAAAGATCTTTGCCACAGCGTGTTGATCTTGCGAGACGGTCAAGTGGTGGAGCAGTGCGCGACGGCAGACCTAAATGAAGAAGACATGGCGCGCAAAATGGTGGGTCGGGAATTGTCTCAGGTGTTTCCCGAGAAGCGAGGCCATACCGGGGAGGTAGCACTGGAAGTCCGGAAGTTGTCTTTGGGTTCAGTGCTGACTGATGTGAATTTTACCCTGCACCGTGGGCAGATCCTTGGGCTATCAGGGTTGGTTGGATCCGGTCGGACCGAGATCGCGGAAACCATCATGGGGCTACGCGACAAAACCTCTGGTCAGGTGCTGATCAACGGCGAGCCCTGCACCATAGCATCTCCAGAAGACGCGCATCGTCATAGCCTAGCCTATCTGTCGGAAGACCGGCAAGGCAAAGGCTTGGTGCTGAGTTTCAATTTGATCGAGAACATCACTCTGCTGAGTCTGAAGAACTANNCTTGATAAACCACCGGGCCGAGCGTCGCCGGGCCGAGCATTATCAGCAGGCATTAAGTATTCGTACCGCGAGTTTGCAAACGGAAGTAGGCCTGTTGAGTGGCGGTAACCAGCAAAAGGTGTATCTGGCCAAATTGATGGATATTGAGCCGGAGATTCTGATGCTCGATGAACCCACGCGCGGCATTGATGTGGGTACCAAACACGAGTTCTACCGGCTGATCCGAACGCTCGCCAGCGAAGGCAAGGCGATATTGGTGATCTCGTCGGAGTTGGAAGAAATTATTGGCTTGTGTGATCAGGTATTGGTGGTACGGGAAGGCCGTATTGTCGCCGATTTGCACGATGAACAGATCAATGAGGAAGACATCATGTTGTATGCAGCGGGCGCGCGAGGCGCAACGGTTTTAAATGACGCAGGAGTGGCTTTGTCATGATACAGGCAAGAAACCTGACGGATCGTTTTTCCAGTACGGTCAATCGACTGGGGCTTGATCTCACGATCCTTGCGCCTTTGATTGCTCTGGTTGTGTTGCTGATCGCGTCGTCCTTGGCCAGCGAATATTTTCTCAATGCCAGAAACCTGACTAACGTCATGCGTCAGGTTTCTTATACCGGAATCATCGCCATTGGGGTCACCTTTGTGATCATCGGTGGTGGCATTGATTTGTCGGTAGGGTCGATGGTCGCACTGGTCGGCGTCTTGTTGCTGTTTGCATTGAATGCGGTGACCGACCCGGTCATGGCCATTGTGGTGGGCATTCTAGTGGCGTTGGGTAGTGGTGCATTGTTCGGCGTATTTAACGGTCTACTGGTAACTCGGGGAAAGATAACGGCGTTCATTGCCACCTTGGCGACCATGTCAATCTTTCGCTCCGTGTCACTTTATCTGACTGATGCTGGTGAGGTGGTCTCACGCAATCCATTGTTTCCCAAGCTGGGTGGCGGCTATTGGCTGGGTGTCCCAATACCGGTATGGGCGTTTCTGGTGTTGGCGATTGTGGCTCATATACTGTTGTTCTACACCCGCTTTGGGCGGCATTTATGCGCGGTTGGTGCCAGTGCACAGGTGGCGCGTTACTCAGGTATCCGGGTCAGAACGGTCATCCTCGGCAGCTTCACCATTGCCGGCGCATGCGTGGGGTTGTCGGCAATCATGCTGGCGTCCCGCCTGAATTCTATCAGCCCTAGCGATGCCGGAGTGCTCTATGAACTGGATGCCATCGCGGCGGTTGTGATTGGTGGTACGGCCTTGTCGGGTGGTAAGGGGTCGATTTGGGGTACGGTCATCGGTGCGCTGATATTGGGCATCATCAACAACATGCTGAACTTGCTCGGGGTGTCGCCCTATATGCAAGGGTTGGTCAAAGGTTCGGTAATCCTGATCGCAGTGCTGGTGCAGTACAAACGCCAGAGATAGATCGGGGTTTTGTGGAAATCATGGTCGGTTTTTTATCGGCTTTGTTTGGCGTAAGCCAGGTAGGCATCCAGCTGCAATAGATGGATGGGATAACAACAATTAGGAATAGGAATGAAATCATGAAACTGAAAAAATGGCTAAAAACGGCCGTGGTTTCCACGGCCTTAGCGGTAACCCCTTTTGCTGCAAGTGCGCAAGAAAGTTACCACATCGGCGTCAGTGTGCCTTCAGCCGACCACGGCTGGACCGCAGGGTTATTGTGGTGGGCGCGTCAAGCATCGGAAGATTTATCTGCGAAGTACCCAGATATCAAGTTTACTATTCTTGCCGCAAATTCGGGCACCGCTCAGGTTGGCGATGTGGAAGATTTGCGTGTTCGTCAGATCGACGCGCTGGTCATTTTGCCGCACAACCCGGCTACGCTGCAGCAGGTAATTGCTGAGACTTATCAGGATGGCATCTATACCGTAGTTGTTGATCGCGAGTTAGAAACGCCGACTCAGGATGTATTTTTGGCCGGGGACAACCCAGGCATGGGTGAGCAGGCTGCTGTATACCTGGCAGACGCCATGAATGGCCGAGGCAATGTCGTGGTCATAGAGGGACCATCTATCCCGATCAACAGTCAGCGCGTCGATGCTTTTAATGCGGAAATGGCGCGTCATCCGGGCATCACAATCCTGGATTCTCAGTCCGGTGAGTGGAATCCTCAGACGTCCCTGAATGTAATGGAAGACATGTTGGCACGTCACCCTCACATCGATGCGGTTTGGGCTGGTGACGACGATGCGCTTAAAGGTGTATTGGCCGCAATCGAAGAATCCGGTCGTAGTGACATCGAAATTCTGGTCGGTGGTGGCGGTTCCAAGGATGTAATCGGCATGATTCGCGACGACCATCCGATCGTGAAAGCGACTGTGACCTACCCGCCAAACATGATCGCCTCGGGTATCGCACTCGCTGTACACGGCGTACGTGGTGAGAAAATGGGCGACATGTACCATGGTGTACCGTCGCGCATAGTTCTGGCTGCTGACCCGATCACGGCTGATAATGCTGATGCGTTCTACGAACCGGATGCGGCTTACTGAGGCACGTCTGGTTTTTGACAAGCCGCCTTACCGGCGGCTACCGCGTCAAAATACAATAGACGCTGTGGCCGCAGGGGCGGCGCTCTTACGCGACCACGTCCGCCAGATTACCCTTGCTCTCTAGCCAAGTCCTACGGTCACCGCTGCGCTTCTTCGCCAACAGCATATCCATGATCTGGTGCGTACCCACAGGGTCTTCAATGGTGAGCTGGACAAGGCGGCGCGTATCCGGGTCCATGGTGGTCTCGCGCAGTTGCAATGGGTTCATCTCACCCAGTCCTTTAAAGCGTGTGACCTGCACCTTACCTTTACGATTTTCGGCTTTCAGGCGTTCCAGCACCCCTTCACGTTCGGCGTCATCCAGCGCGTAATGCACTTCTTTCCCTATATCGATGCGATACAGCGGTGGCATGGCTACATACACGTGGCCGTTTTCAACCAGTTTCGGGAAGTGCCGGACCAGTAGCGCGCAGAGCAGAGTGGCGATGTGCAGGCCGTCGCTGTCGGCATCGGCCAGAATGCAAATCTTGCCATAGCGTAAGCCGCTGATGTCGTCGGTGTCCGGGTCTACGCCCAGTGCAACGGCAATGTCGTGCACTTCTTGCGAAGCCAGCAACTCCTGGCTATCCACTTCCCACGTGTTCAAAATCTTACCGCGCAGCGGCAAAATGGCCTGATAAACACGATCACGGGCTTGTTTGGCAGAGCCTCCAGCCGAGTCACCTTCAACCAAAAACAGTTCGCCGCGCATGGCGTCAATGCCAGAGCAGTCGGCCAGTTTGCCGGGCAGGGCAGGGCCTTGGGTTACCTTCTTGCGCGTCACTTTTTTCGCCGCTTTCATGCGGCTCTGTGCTGAGTTGATGACCATCTCGGCCAGTTGCTCACCGGCGTCGGGGTGCTGGTTTAGCCACAGGCTGAACGAGTCTTTCACTACTCCCGATACGAAAGACGACATTTCACGTGATGACAGTCGTTCTTTCGTCTGGCCAGAGAACTGAGGGTCGCGCATCTTGGCCGACAGCACGTAGTTGCAACGGTCCCAAATGTCTTCTGGTGTCAGGCGCAGGCCACGCGGCAATAAATTACGGAATTCGCAGAACTCCCGCATGGCCTCTAACAGCCCAGTGCGTAAACCGTTGACGTGTGTCCCGCCGAGTGCCGTGGGAATCAAGTTAACGTAGCTCTCGGTAATGCCTTCACCGCCCTCAGGCAGCCATTGTACGGCCCAGTCTGCGGCTTCTTTTTCACCAGCGAACTGGCCCGTAAATGGCTCTGCTGGGATCGTATCGTAAACTCGAGTGGCGCCGAGCAGGTAATCACGCAGGCCGTCCTCGTAATACCATTCGTCGGTCGTTGCATGTTCTTCGTCGACCAGTGTGACTTTCAAGCCGGGACACAGGACTGCTTTCGCGCGCAGCACATGCTTTAAGCGGCTGGCCAGAATACGTGGGCTGTCAAAAAAACTGCCGTCGGCCATGAAGTGCACGCGCGTGCCAGTCTTGCGCTTAGCGCAGGTATCAATGACGGTCAGTTCGGAGGCTTTTTCGCTGTTTTTAAAACGAATTTGATGCACTTGTCCGTCACGCCACACGGTAACTTCAAGCCACGTTGAAAGCGCGTTAACAACGGATACACCAACCCCGTGCAAACCACCTGAATATTGGTAGTTGTCACCGGAAAACTTACCGCCCGCGTGCAGGCGGGTCAAAATCAGCTCGACGCCACTGACGCCTTCTTCGGGGTGTATATCAACCGGCATACCTCGTCCGTCGTCGATCACCGACAGGGAGCCGTCTTTATGCAGCGTCACATCAATACGCGTGGCATGACCTGACAAGGCTTCGTCAACCGAGTTGTCGATGACTTCTTGAGCTAAGTGGTTGGGGCGTGTGGTTTCGGTGTACATGCCGGGACGCTTGCGCACCGGCTCAAGTCCACTGAGTACCTCAATGGACTGGGCGGAATAATCGGTCTTACTCATACATTGGTATCTTATGGTTGAGTCTGGTTCAGGTTAGCAGGCACTTGGGTGGCAATAAAAAATGGCTAGTATCCTGCACTCTGCAAATCGACGTCCAACTGCACGGTGACCCGTGATACGGCGGTTTCGATATGACCGTTAGGATACAGATCCAGCCAGCGATAACCCGGTGGTGCATCATCAGCCTTGAAGTCTACCTGTTGTGGGGCGAATTGCACACAGGTGGATGGTGTAGCGAGGTAGCGACGACCATCAATTTGCTTATCAACGAACTGATGGATATGGCCCCAGAGAATCACTTTCACATTCGGGTGCCGGTTGATAACGGCGTGAAAGTCATCGCTGTTCTTAAGGCAATGATTGTCCAGCCAAACGCTGCCTGACGGAATAGGGTTGTGATGCAGCGTCACCAAAACGTGACGATCACCGGCAGAGGCTATCGCGTCATCTAAAAACTTCAATTCCGGCGCATCCAGACGGCCATATACGGTTTTTAGGATGGATGAATCAAGCAGCACAATACGCCAATGATCGTTGTCGATGATTTTGGTGTAGTGCGACGTCTCAAAAGGCAGATTTTGCATCAGCTCGGCTTCATCGTGGTTGCCGGGAATCCATGCCATATTCGGGCACAGTTCTAGGGCGGCATCACGGAAGCGGCTGTAGCCTTCCATTGACGCATCTTGGGTGATGTCGCCGGTGCCCAGGATGTAGTCAATATGACTTCGCTCCGCACGCACAAGATCCACAACGGCCGCAAAACTGGCTGCTGTATTCATCCCCATTAGACGGCTGCTGGGGTCTTTGTAAAGGTGACTGTCCGTTAACTGGACAATACGCCACGGAGGCTGCTGTTCCATCACTGCGTCGGTCTCTTGGTGTGGTTCTTTGACTACCAATAGAATTTATAGTCTGAGTCTTACAAAAAAAACACTAAATTGACAGTTTTAGAGAATATTTTGTACAGTGTTAAGATCACACTTCACGCATTTTACCGTTCAAAACGCCATTTTTTCGCCACTGCGCCCATGCGCCATTAACAATTGTAACCATTCTGCTAACCAACGGTTGAGTTGTTCTTTCTCATTGGCTTGAAACATTTCGGGGTTCGGATAGGGGTAGACTCCCTTGAAACTTCCGCGCCTTGCAAAGGTCACTACTTCGGAAGAGCGCGCGTCTAAGTACACGCGTACCATAAAAGTCTGGCGGGCGAAATACTCAGGCACCTGGTGTTGATGGACGGTTACCTCCACGCTGGCCGTATAGCGAAAGCGCTCAACCACATTGAGTGTAAAGTCGGCACTGCTGTGTTGTGGTGTCTCGATCAGAAATGCGGCGTCATCGCCCGCCTTGAAGCCGGGCAAAAACCGCTGTAGGCGAGCAAAATTACCCTCGCACTGCGCGGCCTGTGCTTTCAAATCTGGGACGTAATTTGACTTCACATTCAACTCCATTCCTGATTAAGGGCGTTGAGGTGTAATTGTAGCCACTGCAAACCGATAATGCTGGCGGCGTTGTTGATAATGCCTTCTTCGAGCCATTGCATGGCTTGATCCACGCTTACGTGATGCACCAGTATGTCTTCGCCCTCATGGTCTAGGCCGTGCACGCCGCCCGCGCTGCTGGCATCTACCTCACCAATATACAGCGTTATTTTTTCGTCGGTACCACCGGGGCTGGGAAAATATTCGCAAATCTTCTTGATGCGGCGAATGGTTGTGCCTGCTTCCTCTACGGCCTCCCGTCGTGCTACATCTTCGGGGGCTTCACCGGAGTCTATGAGTCCCGCAACGCATTCAATCAGCCATGGCGTAGGCGCTTTGCGCGCACCCACGCGGAATTGCTCTATCAACAGTACGCTTTGCAGTGCAGGGTCGAACAAGAGTACGACCACCGCATCGGGGCGCACCATGAGTTCTCGCTTGATTTCGATGGGCGGGCGTTCATAGCAAGCATGACGGACGCGCAACTCGCGCATCTCATAAAAGCCCTTGTACAGCGTACGCTCGGAAGTCACTGATACGTCGGCGTGGGTGAAGCGCTGGAGCTTGGGATTAGAAACGGGCATGCTCTCTCCGGACAACAAAGTGACATCAACATTGTGACAAAGGTAACAGGTCAACGACAGAGGAAAATGGTACTGTGCGTTTAATTGCGTATCTGTGCGCGAAAACTCGGCAATCTTACGCCTTATTCAGCGAATATGTCCGAGCAAGAGCACTGAAACTGGAAAGCGAACGTAAACAAGAGTCGCTGGTCGTTGCGCGGCCCGCCCGGATGCCGGAAAATGCCGCTCTCCGGTCAATAACCCGAAGGAAAATTGAGATATGGTGAGTAAAAAATGGCCGATCGCCGTCGCTTTGATGGTGCTCAGTATAGGCAGCTCAGCGCAAAGTATAGAGTCACTCTATAACAGTGCTCTGCGTAATGACACTCAGTTGAGTGCTGCCATTGCTAATGCACGTGCAAGCGAAACACAGGTAACCCAGGGACTCAGCAGACTGTTACCTCGCCTTACGTTGGAAGGGGAAGCGGGGGCGCAATACAGCCAGCAGGATGAGATTCTAGACGGCAATACCGTCTACTCCGCTGGTACGGCATTGCAACTCACGCAATCAATCTACAATCAACAAGCTTTTGCTGCCTACGATGCTGTACGGAATCTGGCCGCCCAGAGTGAGTCACAAGTGGTTGCTGCACAAGCGGGTNNTTCGCAGTATTGCGCAGTGAAGAGAACGTGGTGCTGACCGAGCGAGTGATTACCACCGTAGAGCGTCAGTTGGAACAAACACAAGAGCGCTATGACGTCGGCCTTGTCGCCATTACCGATGTGCTGGAAGCGCAAGCGGTGCTTGATCAAACCCGTGCCGACTTGATTCGGGCGCAGAATCAGGCGGAACTTGCACGGCAGCAACTGGCTCAGTTGGCCGGTGTGAACATTACTGAGTTGTCGGGTCTGAGTCAGCGATTCAACGCTGAAAATATTGATCTCGGCGACGTACAAGATTGGATCGCTAGATCGCGCCAGAACCCTTCTTTGGTAGCCGGGCGCTTGGGTATTCAGGCGTCGCGTGATCAATTGCGGGCAGAAAAAGCCGACCGTTTGCCACAAATCAATGGTGTGGCGCGCTACGGTTATGATGCTTCCTATGATGTTGATCGCATAGCGCAGGGCGCGCCCGCTGATGACTTTATGGATGGTACACAGTTCACCATGGCTGTGACGGCCTCCGTCAGCATTCCGTTATTCGATGCCGGTAATCGCAGTGCTGGGTTGAGTCGCCAGAGTTATCAGTTGGAGGCATCAGAAGCGAACTATGAGGGCAATCAACGCCAAATTGAGCTCGCGGTAAGGCAGTATCACCAACAGCTTAAAGCGGACCTATCCAACCTCAACGCCTTACGGCAAGTCGTTTCTAGCCGCGAAAGTGCTGCAGAAGCCACTGAGTTGGGTTATGAAGTCGGGTCACGCAATGTGGTGGAAGTGTTGAACGCTCAGCGCGCTTTATTGACGGCACAAACGAATTTGTCGGTAGCGCGCTACGACTTGATCAGCAACTACTTCAAATTGAAAGAAGCCGCGGGTGATCTGCAGGACAGCGACATTCAGTGGCTCGCCGGTTACTTGAACTGATCTACGATCTAAGCGACGCAGTCGTTTAGACAGTGCTACAGGCAGCGGATGCCAGTCCGCTGCCTGGTTTGCCCGGCTTAGAATTCATCGTCAGCGTCAGGGAATTCCCGGCGAATGGCCGTAAACTCGTCCCAGTGTGCTAGCAACAGATCCACCAGTCGAGGCTCGAACTGCGCGCCTGACTGACTCTCCAGGTAGTGTTTAATATCGTCCTCAGCCCACGGCGTTTTATAGCAGCGCACGGACCCGAGTGCGTCGAATACGTCGGCGAGGGCAGTAATGCGACCCTCGGCGGGCGTTTCGTCTTTCTTCAAAGCTCGCGGATAGCCTTTGCCATCCCACCGTTCGTGGTGTGTTAGCGCTATTTGAGATGCCATGCGCAGAATAGGGCGCTTCGATTCTGCTAGGAGGTCGTGTCCAAGTTGAGCATGGCTTTGCATCACACTCCACTCGTGTGGTTCCAGCTTGGCGGGTTTGTGCAACACGGCGTCCGGAATGGCAACTTTGCCGAGGTCATGCAGGGGTGCTGCATGGCGCAATAGCTCGCATTGATAGCTGCTCAGACCGTAATAATGCCCTAAGCGCTCGGCGATCATACCGACACGTTGCACGTGAGCACCGGTTTCCTTGCTGCGCATTTCCACTGCATTGCCAAGGCGATTCACCAGCTCTTTCTGGGTGTCGACGATCTCCTCCCGTAACAGCAAACTTTGGTAAATCAGCAGTAGATTGGCACCGAACAGGCTGAGCAACTCGCGTTGAAAGCCATCTGGGTGTGGCATGCGAACCAGCAAGAAAATGTGCAGCGCTGGCTCGCTGTGTTGGTACACCATGAAGTAGTCTTCACTGTGCTGAGGCGTGTCGGTTTTCATGGCCTGTGCGACCAGATTACGCAGGGAGCCCGGTAGGCTGGTTATTTTATCGCGATAGTCGTGCATCACTGTGTTATTTGCCGCCTGCAAGACATGCAAGTACGGGTAACCGCTGCCGTCGTCAGGTACCATACTGATGCCCCAAAACTCTGGCGCCTCGACGTTGAAGATCGAGCGAATTTGTTGCAGCACAATGCTGCCAAAGGAGGATAGGTTAGCCGCCGCTAAGGTGCGTTGAGTGGCGGTCAGAATGTCGCGCAGCCCTTCCTGTTGCTGACGCACCAAACGCAAGTCCCGGTAAGCACGTAGCGTGCTGTAGCACAGCGTGCGCAGTTTCTGCCGGGTCAGGTCGGTTTTTTCTTTATAGTCGTTAATGTCGTAGGCTTCAATGACATGATGCTCGGGTGCCTGGCCCGGCTGGCCAGTGCGCAGCACCAGACGTATGTCAGTCATTTGGAGTTGGCGCCGTATGTTGTGCACCAAATCCAGACCGGCGGATTCGGTTTCCATAACCACGTCGACCAACGCCAAAGCGGTGTCGGGCTCTTGCTGCAATATTTCTAAGGCCTCGGCTGCTGAATAAGCACTGAGGAAGCGGATGTCACGTCCTTCAACTTGATATTGCTTGAGCGCTAAGATCGTCACTTGGTGGATGGACTCGTCGTCGTCGACGATCAAAATCGTCCAAGGCTTGGTCCCTTCGTCTCCCGCCGCAGGCGTCTCATCTCCGGCAAACAATAACTCGTCCGACATGGGTGCAGCGCTCCATTTTTATCACTGTCCGTGGTGTATACTTGTACTGTAGTTCAACCAGCACCATTCGCCCAGTGTACAAACGCTAAAAGGGCTCGGTAGCACGTTATTATTTTTGCTTTTTCATAGTATGTGTTTATAATGCCGCGCCACCTTAACCATCACGCAGAAGGGTAGGCACCTCATGTTACGAATCGCAGAAGAAGCTTTAACCTTTGACGACGTCCTGCTAGTACCGGGGTACTCCGAGGTTCTGCCAAATCAGGTTTCCCTGAAAACTCAACTCTCGCGCAACATCTTCCTGAACATTCCTTTGGTGTCTGCTGCTATGGACACAGTGACCGAAAGTCGGTTGGCCATTGCTATGGCTCAGGAAGGCGGCATCGGCATCATGCACAAAAATATGTCGATTGAGCAGCAGGCGCAAGAAGTGCGCCGCGTGAAGAAATACGAAAGCGGCGTGGTGCGTGATCCCATCACCATCCAACACGACGCGTCCATTCGTGAACTCATCGATCTGACGCTCTCCAACAACATTTCCGGTGTACCTGTTTTAGACGACACTGACCTAGTCGGTATCGTGACGGCGCGCGATGTGCGCTTTGAGCGCAGTCTGGATGCCAAGGTGTCCAGTATCATGACCGGTAAAGACNNATCATGAGTCTGCTGCACCAATACCGTATTGAAAAAGTCTTGGTGACGAACGACCAAGGCGACTTGGTGGGCTTGGTGACGGTCAAAGACATCACTAAAGCACAGTCGTACCCGAACGCCTGTAAAGACTCACAAGGGCGCTTACGTGTCGGCGCGGCGGTTGGTACCGGTAAAGGCACCGATGAGCGTGTGAAAGCGCTAGTGGAAGCGGGTGTGGACGTAATCATCGTTGATACGGCGCACGGTCATTCAAGCCACGAGTTCGGTGTTATCGATCGCGTGCGTTGGGTGAAACAAAATTTCCCGCAAGTCGATGTGGTGGGCGGCAACATTGCCACCGCTGAGGCCGCATTGGACCTCATGAAAGCTGGTGCTGACGGGGTGAAAGTCGGTATTGGTCCTGGTTCCATTTGTACGACGCGTATTGTTGCCGGCGTCGGTGTGCCGCAGGTGACGGCGGTGTCGAATGTGGCCGCTGCGCTGAAAGAGCACGGTATTCCCGTCATTGCTGACGGCGGTGTGCGTTTCTCTGGCGATTTGGCGAAAGCACTGGCTGCCGGTGCTTATTGTGTTATGGCGGGCGGTTTGTTCGCGGGTACTGATGAGGCGCCGGGTGAGGTTGAGCTGTTCCAAGGTCGGGCGTATAAGTCTTACCGGGGCATGGGGTCAATAGGTGCCATGGGCCAGTCGCAAGGTTCGAGTGACCGGTATTTCCAGAGCGGCAACGGGTCTGACAAATTGGTACCTGAAGGTATTGAAGGCCGTGTTGCGGTAAAAGGCCCGTTGTCGAATGTAGTGCACCAGTTGATCGGTGGTGTGCGGGCGGCGATGGGTTACACCGGTTGCCAGACCATCGAAGAGCTGCGCACTAAGCCGCAGTTTGTGCGCATCAGTAATGCGGGCATCAAAGAGTCACACGTGCACGATGTGCAGATTACGCGGGAAGCGCCTAACTACCGAGTAGGCTAACCGACACGCATTAGGCCTTGGTCTAGGGTCTTCACCGGGACGCTGCGAGCACTTCCCTGTGAGCTCGGATGCCGCCGTCCTGGCGGCATACGCCCGGTTCACACCCTAGACCAGCGCCCATGCGTCGACAGCCCACGATGAGTGTTTATCTCGGATCTGATTAAAAGTTTACCTATAGGAAGGGCCCATGCGTCAAAACATCCACGCTCAGAAAATCCTGATTCTGGATTTCGGTTCTCAGTACACCCAGTTGATCGCGCGTCGCGTGCGTGAAATCGGTGTTTACAGCGAAATTCACGCCTTTGATATGAGTCCTGAAGACATTCGGGAATTTGCGCCACAGGGCATTATTTTAGCCGGTGGGCCAGAGTCGGTGACGGGTTCGGATACGCCGCGCGCGCCGCAACTGGTGTTCGAAATGGGTGTGCCGGTGCTGGGTATTTGCTACGGCATGCAGACGATGGCGGAGCAGTTGGGCGGCAAGGTGGCGACGTCGAATCACCGTGAATTCGGTTACGCCGAAGTGCAGTTGGTGGGTAGCGGACAGTTGCTCGACGGTATTGTCGACCGCGACGACACCACGGGCCGTTGGTTGGATGTCTGGATGAGCCACGGCGATCAGGTGTCTGCGATGCCGGAAGGCTTTAAGCTGATGGCGCAGACGGAAACGTGCCCGATTGCCGCGATGGCCGATGACGAGCGCCAGTTTTACGGTGTGCAGTTTCACCCAGAGGTGACGCATACACTCAAAGGCCAAGAGATTCTTGAGCGTTTCATTCGCACGCTCAGTGGTTGTGATGCGTTGTGGACGGCGGAAAACATCATTGATGACTTGGTGGTCCGCGTGCGGGCTCAGGTCGGCAGCGGCAAGGTGTTGTTGGGTTTGTCGGGCGGTGTGGATTCGTCGGTGGTGGCTGCGCTGTTGCACAAGGCCATTGGCGACCAACTGACCTGTGTGTTCGTCGACAACGGCTTGCTGCGCAAGAACGAGGGCGACCAAGTAATGGCGACCTTCGCGCAGAACATGGGCGTTAAAGTGATTCGTGCCGACGCTGAAGATTTGTTTTTAGGCAAGCTGAAAGGCATTGCTGATCCGGAAGAGAAACGTAAGGTCATCGGTCACACCTTCATTGAAGTGTTTGATGCCGAAGCCACCAAATTGAAAGACGTGCACTTCTTGGCGCAGGGTACGATTTACCCTGACGTCATTGAGTCTGCGGCAGCGAAAACCGGTAAGGCGCATGTGATCAAGAGTCACCACAACGTGGGTGGTTTGCCAGAAGAAATGGCCATGGAGTTGGTGGAGCCGCTGCGTGAGTTGTTTAAAGATGAAGTGCGCCGCATCGGTGTCGCACTCGGTTTGCCGCACGACATGGTTTACCGTCATCCATTCCCCGGACCGGGCTTGGGTGTACGTATTCTGGGTGAAGTGAAGAAAGAATACGCGGACATTCTGCGTGAAGCAGACGCGATCTTCATGGAAGAGCTGCATAAATCGGGTTGGTATCACAAGGTCAATCAGGCTTTTGTGGTGTTCCTGCCGGTTAAGTCGGTCGGTGTGGTCGGTGACGGACGCCGCTATGAATGGGTGGTGGCACTGCGTGCTGTTGAAACCATCGATTTCATGACCGCCCGTTGGGCGCATTTGCCCTACGAACTGATTGAGCGTGTGTCGAATCGCATCATCAACAGCATCGAAGGCATTTCACGTGTCGCGTACGATGTGTCCAGTAAACCGCCTGCTACCATTGAATGGGAATAAATGGTCGACGATCTGAGCGCTGACGACGGCAGTTCTGGTAATCAAGGCAATGATCTTGATCGCTATTGGATGGCCCAAGCCTTAATCGAAGCGGCGAAAGCCGCCGAGATGGGTGAGGTGCCGGTCGGGGCGGTGCTGGTGGATGCCGCAGGCGAGTGTGTGGCGCGCGGGTTCAATCACCCGATAGATCTACACGACCCCTCGGCGCACGCGGAAATAGCGGTGTTGCGGGCGGCGGGGCAAGCCTTGCAAAATTACCGTTTGGTCAATACGACGCTGTACGTCACCATTGAACCCTGTGCCATGTGCGTGGGTGCCATTGTGCATGCGCGCGTGGGCCGGTTGGTGTTTGGTGCTGCCGAACCGAAAGCGGGTGCTGTGGTAAGCCAAGAGCAGTTGGCCGACAAGCATTGGCTGAATCATCAGCCTGCCGTCACGGGCGGGGTTCTGGCCGACGAAGCCAGTGCGCTGATGAGTCTTTTCTTCAAGCAACGACGTGCCGCACGGCAAGCCGCTAAACAATCAATTCAAGAACACGCTGGTCGCAGCACAAAGGATTAAATGACTCAGACCTCCATTCCTACCGTGCGGCTATCCGCTGGTTATTTTTTCTATTTTGCCATCTACGGTGGCTTGTTGCCTTTTCTGGCGCGGTTTCTGCGCGACCAAGGTTTTGCGTTCACGGAGATCAGCCAAACGGCAGCTGTGCTGACGTTATCCATGTCGCTGGGCCCATTCGTGTGGGCGTCTGTCAGCGATCGTACCGGTAAGCGCATGGTGTGGGCGCGGCTAAGCTCATTGGCGTTGTTGATCAGTCTGCTGTTGCTGGGCTTGCTGTCCGTGCCTGTCGTCGTGGTGGCCATGGTCGGTTTGATCGGTATCGCGTTGTCGGCCATTTTGCCGCAGATGGAAGCGGTCACCTTGCAGTATCTTGGTCCGGCGTCGACACGTTACGGCAACATTCGTCTCTGGGGTACGCTGGGTTTTGGTGTCGTGGTGCTGGCATTGGGTGCGTTGTTGGATTACTTCGGAGCCAGTGTGCTGCCGTGGTGTCTGGCGCTGATTGCTGTGGCAACCTTGGTCACCCAGATGCTGATCAAGGACGTGCCGCGAGTGGCGGGTCATGTCAGCGAACAAGCGCCGTGGTCGGCATTTTTGCAACGCATGGGTCAGTTTCCGGTGTGGGGTCTGTTTTTGGCGCTGTTCCTGTGGAGCGTCACCATGGCGGCGTACAACACCTTTTTTGATCTGTACTTGCAAGAATACGGTTATTCAGGTGCAGCGATTGGGCGTTATTTAGCGCTGGCCCCTTTGGCGGAAGTGTTGTTGTTCTTGGTGTTGAGTCGACTGCTGCAGCGCTGGGGTGCTAAGTCGGTATTGGTGATGGCTTTGTTAGCAACATCAGGCCGGTGGTTGATGACCGCTTGGTTGGCCGACAGTTGGGTCTGGTTGGCATTAGCGCAGTGTCTGCACGCGCTGAGTTTTGGTGCGGTACACGGCACGGCAATTTATTTGTTGTCGCGTATGTTCCCGGACAACCAACAAGCCCGCGCGCAAGCGACCTATATTGCTTTCAGTACGGGCCTAGGGTTGGTGAGTGGTAACTTACTGGCCGGTCAGTTGTGGGCTTTCCCACAGGGTTCGCAATGGGTGTTTACGCTGAATGCGGTCATTGCGTTAGTGGCCGGGTTATTGGTCGCGGTGGCGCTGCAACGCAAACGCATGTTGGCGTTGAAAACCAGCGCCTGATTACGCAAGTAGGGTGCGATAAGTCTGTATATACGCCGCCGCCGCAGGCTCCCACTCAAAGCGTTGCGCCATGGCGTTTTGCTGTACTTGTTTGAAAACCTTCGGGTGCTGCGTATAAAGCTCAAATGCATGCGCTAACGCCATGCTGGTGGCTTCAATGCTGGGCGCGTCAAAGCTCAGGCCAGTCGCCACATCGGCGTTGTGATTGTCGACCGCTAAGGGCACGACTGTATCGCGCAAGCCACCGGTGCTGCGCACGACGGGCAGCGTGCCATAGCGCATGCTGTAGATTTGGTTTAAGCCGCACGGCTCAAACAGACTCGGCATCATGAAGAAGTCACTGCCTGCCTCTATCTGATGCGCTAACGCTTCGCTGTACCCTTCGGTGAAGTGCACCTGGCCGGGGTGCGACGCCGCCAAATGGCGTAACAAGGACGCAAAATGCGCATCGCCACTGCCCAGAAGGACCACTTGAGCTTGCTGGGCTAGAAATTCGTGCAGCGCCGGAATTAAATAGTGCAGGCCTTTCTGGTCGGTTAGGCGAGTCACTAGACCAAACAACGGACGCTCAGGTGCTGCTTTCAATTGCGCCTGTGCTTGCAAAGCGGCTTTGCATTGCTGCTTGCCAGAAAGGTCTTTTGCACTGAAACGTGCGGTGATCAGTTCGTCGTGCTCCGGGTTCCACAAGCCGTAATCACAGCCATTCAAAATGCCTGTCACCTTGTGTTCGTGCGCCTGAAACGTCTGCCACAGGCCGTGCGACGTACTTTCGTGCATCAACTCGTCGCGATAGCCAGGGCTCACTGCAACCGTGTGATCGGCAAACACCACGGCGCCCTTAAGCAAATTGATTTCGCCGTAGTCTTCAAAGTGCTCGGGAATAAAATCACTGGGGTCAATGCCGAGTGCGCCCAGCCATTTGGCGTGACACTTACCCTGATAAGCCCCGTTGTGGACATTGAATACACTGTGAGTGCCGCTGAAATGAGTGTCGGTGGCACGCTGCTGACGCAAATAGTAGGGCACTAATGCGGATTGCCAGTCGTGCGCGTGCAGAATATCGGGAACAAAGTTTAATGCTTTGCAAAGTGCGAAAGCAGCTTTGCTGAGTAAGCCGAAGCGCAGCGGGTTGTCTTCATACGGCCAGCGGCCATCGTCGTAGATGCCGTCGCGATCGTAAAACTGGTGGTGCTCCAGCAGGTACACATCCACTCCGTTGTCGTTGAAGTGTCGCACCGCGCAACCGTAGTGATCACGCGAGTTGAGTTCAACGTCCATACTGCTGATCAGTACTTCGGGCTGCCGCTGAAACAGCGCCCGATAATACGGCATGAGTACTTTGGTGTTGGTACCAGCGGCGCTTAGCGCGGCCGGTAATGCTCGCGCCACATCTGCTAAACCACCGGTTTTCACCAGTCCCTCGTATTCCGAAGCGACCAGCAGAACATTCAAGTCAGAAGCCAACGCGCGCTCCTTTTGGAATCACCACCACGCCTTCTTTCGATACGTGGAAACGCTGACGATCTTGCTCTGGGTCTTCGCCAATTACGGTATTGGGTGCGATCACCACGTCTTTATCAATGATGGCGCGGCGAATACGACTGCCCCGACCGATGTCATTGCCGCCCATGATGACGCAACGATCCACATATGCGTGGCTGTGTACGTGCACGTTGTAGCCCAGAATGGACTGATACACGATGGAACCGCTGACGATGCAGCCGCCGGATATCATCGAGCTGATGGCTTGGCCCGTACGGTTTGTTTCATCGTGCACGAACTTTGCCGGAGGCACCGCTGGGTGGTAGCTGCGCAGAGGCCAATAACGGTTGTAGAGGTCTATGGGGGGAATGACTGAAATGAGGTCCATATTGGCCTCATAGTACGAGTCGATGGTGCCTACGTCGCGCCAGTAGCCACGTGATTGTTCGGGTTCGCCACGAATGATATTGGTTGAGAAGTCGTAAACATAGACGTCGCCCTGTGCATACAGCAGCGGAATGATGTTGTGGCCGAAGTCGTGTACGGATTCCGCTTGTTCGGCGTCATAGCGCAAGGACTCGGTCAGTGTCTTGGCATCAAACACGTAGTTACCCATCGACGCCAATACCATGTTGGGGTTGCCGGGAATGGTCTTCGGGTCCGCCTTGGGTTTTTCTTGGAAGCCGATCATTTTGCCGGTGGCATCCACTTCGATCACGCCAAACTGATGCGCCTGCTCCACCGGTACAGGAATAGCAGCCACGGTTAGCTTGGCTCCCGTATCCTGATGGAATTGAATCATCTGACGCACATCCATCTTATAGATATGGTCGCCGCCAAAGACGCAAACTAACTCGGGGTCGACGCCTTCGATCACATCCAAATTCTGGTAAATGGCGTCTGCGGTACCTTGGTACCAGTGCTTGCCGGTTTGCATCTGCGCAGGAATGGGGTCGATAAAACGATTGGTCAAACCGGTCACGCGCCAGCGACGACTCATGTGTTTGAGCAGGCTGTGCGACTTGAACTGGGTCAATACAAAAATTTGCAACAGGTCAGAGTTGACGAAGTTGTTCAAAACGAAGTCGATGATGCGGTAGTTCCCGCCAAAGGGCACTGCGGGCTTGGCGCGAATGCCGGTAAGCGGTGCCAGTCGAGTGCCTTCTCCACCCGCCAGAATCATGGATAAAATGCCGGACATAGCTGCCTCTCTTGTAGATGATGTGGGCGTGCGAAACCGATCACGCTGAATAGTCTTTCTTGTTATTGTTTAAACAGTAAACCCAAGCTTGGCGTTTGTCANNTGATCTTAAGCAATCGGCGCCGTATTTTCCGCTGGTCGCCATGCGGAGTTTGCCACTTCCGCAACGTACTGCCAGTTCGTTGGTGCCTGACTGAAAAAGACGGGCGAGAATTCTGGTTGACGTCGGCGTTGCTCCATCACCACCAAGGTGACAAGGATCACCGCCATGATAATTAGAAAGATCACCAATTTAACGATTGGATTGCGCATAGTACTTGCTCCCTAGTGACTCGACTGAATGCGACGCGTATAGACTCCCGCATGTCCGCATGATGGTGGCACTGTGTGCTCTTTGTTATTATCTTAACGACTAATCTTTTATTGGACTATTTTTGATGTGTAAGCACTTTGTGATTGTTTTTATATTGTTCAGCTTACCCGCTTTCGCGAGCGACGCAATAGAAGTACGCCAAGATGACCGCCTTAATGCCACGCTGATCAACGACGCCAGTGTGACGTTGAATGAGACGGTTAACCTGTTGTTCGACCCTCAGACACTGCTCTCCGGTGATGTTGAGTCAGTGCTTCCAGACTACTGCTTGCTCGCTGCCGATGCAGCTTTGAATGGCACCTTGCTGTTGCTTTCGCCGCGCAATATTTTGTGCGTGACGGATCAACAGCAAGTACTCGAAAGTGTTTTGTCCGGTTTCGCTACTGTGAATGGTGTCGCTGCAGTGCCTTTTGAGTGCGCGCGCCGCAACGCGAATGGTTGTAGTGAGGCGCGTCTTGCGGCCGGGCTTACGGTAGACTTCACGCTGACTGAACCGGCGATACTGCGTTCGCAACGTTGAGTTTAATCATTACATTTTAGTGTGATGCATGGGTCGGGTATTCTTGCTCCCGTGTGGAGGGATCGTTATGCTTCGCGTTTTTATTGGTCTGTTAAGGAGTTGATGTGACTTTTAGTCGGTTAGGCACCATGGCGTTGTGGGCGTCCGTCGTTGGGTTGAGCGCACCAGTGGTCGCTCACGAATGCAGCACCACTGCGCCAGTTGGCTCGGTACAAGGCAACACAGTGACACTGTTTCAAACCATTGTTGAAGATTGGCAAGTAGTGCGTGATCGCATTGCCGGGCGTGGTGTATGGGTGGACATTGAGTGGTTGGACGCAGAGGCAGGTGAGGTGGTGACGGAAATGGTCAGTTTGCGTCGTACTGCACAAATCGAGCAGCGCGTGGTTGATCGAGCCGGTACGCAGTGGGATATGCTTTGGCAACTGGCAGATCATCACGGTGATTGCACCGAACTGCGGGCGGAGTTGTCGTGGAACGATGACAATGTGACGGTTCCGTCTGGTTTTGGCTGGTGGGCACCGGTACAACAAAATATTCAGCGCGCAGATTGATCAATTCCCCCACTCGAAGGTGAGCATCATGACATTAGAACGGCAACTGCAAGTGATGCTCGCTCTGTTTTTCTTAGGCGTCTTTACGTTGGTGTTATGGATACCTGCTGGGCTACTCGCTTTGTGGCTGGCGTGGACCACTGGCCACCCCGTAGCCCGCGCCGGGCGGCAAATGTTTCTTTATAGCTGGTTATTCTGGCTTGGTGCCTTTCTGGTATTGCCGTTTGGGGCTGCAATGCTCTTATTGGCTGCCCTTCTCATTACGTGCTGGGGCGGTTGGATTCTCTACCGGACGGTTATTCTGTGGTCGCAAATCGAAGGCAGTGTGCAACGCTAATTTAGCGGGGGTACTTTGCAGGCACGGTGGCGAGACAAGAGTAGCGTTGCTGTTTTGCGTTTGAAAGCCGCTCAAAACAGCTACACTTTGATGGATTTCTCATTATAAGAACGCGATCTATGGTTTTGTCACGTCACCCTTTGTACCGGGTACTATTGGCCGGTGCACTCTTTATTAGCGCTGGCCTGTGTCACATTAGCGATGCTGGACTGGCGTGAGCGGGAGACCGGGTGGCAGCGAGAATTAGATACGTTAAGTGGTCTGCATCAATCGTCCATTAGCGGTTCTGTGCAGGACGTTAAAACGCTGACAGAAACGGCCGTACGCCTGTTAGCGGCCAATCCAGACGTGGTCGATTCTCTGCGCATCGCTTCGGCCATCGTTGCCGCTGAGGCGGATGGTAGTGATAACCCGTATTCCTCTCAATTGCGTGAACAGATCCGCTTGGAACTGGCGTCGTACTGGGATGTGCTGCAGGCCAGTGGCGTAAATATGCTGTATCTCTATGTTTCGCCGCGGGCTACGGCGTTCTTGCGTATGCACCGCCCCTACTCGTTTGGCGACGATGTCACAGCAGTGCGGCCAATGATCTCTGCGGCCTTTACAACCGGTTTGACGCAAACGGGACTCGAAGAAGGATCCGCCAGTTTGAATTATCGCAGTGCTTTGCCTGTTTCCGCCGATGATAACCCGAGCAGCCCAATCGTTGCGGTACTGGAAGTAGGGCATCCTGCGTTGGGTACAGAACGCGGTTCTGACTTTGACAAAGTGCATTTTGCAACCCTCTATCATGGGGCGACTTCGAGCTTGGGTGCTGCCGACTCTTGGCCAGCGTCAGTGCAAGAATGGTTAGATGAGCGTCGCCAGTCGCCAGATGTAGAAGGCCAGCAAAAGGTATTCGAAGAGGATTCACACGCGTGGCTACTCACCACCGTTCCTGCTTACGATTACCGTGGGGCCGGAGTGGCCGTACCTTATGCTACTTATCTTGCTCTGCAAGAGATCACGTCCGGTTACCGGAGCTACCAAGTCGGGTTGTTCAAAGTCTTCGGTCGATGGGTAGCTATTTATGTAGCCACGTCTTTTTTACTTGGCCTTGTGCTGTGGCTAACGTATCGCCTTGCCTTCGCTCAGCAGCAAGTGCATGAGCACGAGATGACGGCCGTGCAGCGCTTGGCTCATTTGGGGCATTGGGAGTTGGACCTGAAAACGGGCCACACCGTATGGTCGGATGTTATGTATGAAATCTATGGCCGAGACAAACAAACTTTCAAACCATCGTTAGGTACTTATGCGGCGAGTTTGCATCCAGATGATGTCGAAGCGGTGAAACAGCATGGCAAGGAGGCTGAGGCGGGCAGGGATTTTGACATTGAGCATCGTATCGTGTTGCCGGACGGTACCGTGCGCTGGGTACACGAATTCGCTCGCTTCAATCTTGATGCACACAATGTTCCTGTACGCATGATCGGTACAACGCAAGACATCACAGAACGTAAAAGGCTGGATCAACTGCAGCGCGATTTCGTGTCTACGGTCAGTCACGAACTCCGCACACCGTTAACGTCCATTTCTGGCGCGTTGAGTTTGCTGGTCAGCGGCAGTCTTAAAGATCATCCGGACCAGCAAGCAACCATGCTCGCCATTGCGCAACAAAATAGCCGTCGCCTGCTGCACTTGATCAATGATCTGTTAGACATCGATAAATTAGTAGCTGGCAAGTTGGCGTTTGAAGTCGAGGCTATACCGCTGCATAAGTTATTGCAGGCCAGTGTCGAAAATATCCATCAGTATGCGCGTCAGCATGGTGTTGAAATCCGCTGCCAACCAATAGAGGCGGGCATTAATGTCCTTGCCGATCGTCAACGCTTTGAGCAAATCATGGCGAATCTGCTCTCCAACGCAGCTAAATTCTCAGGGGCTGACACGCAGATTGACGTCGCCGTGTCGGTCACTGACGGCTTGGTAAGAATCGCTGTGAAGGACCAAGGCCCGGGTATACCTGAAGCCGCCAAGGGCCAAATATTCTCCCGGTTCTTTCAGGTCGATGGTTCGGATGCTCGGCCGCAAGGTGGTACCGGGCTTGGTCTGGCGATCAGTCGAGAGCTGGCCGAAAAGATGGGCGGTAGCTTGTCTTTCGAAAGCACGCCAGGCGAGGGTGCAACGTTCTATTTGGATTTACCTACTGCTTCCGCCAGATAGAGGTGCAGGATAGTCGGGCAGCACGTTGAGAGATTTTAAGCTAACATGGGTGTTAAGTCGCTAAGCTGTCGGCTCGTTCGAAAAGAGTCTAGGTAGCAAATGGATAGCGGAACAGAGACCAGCATGACAACACTCAAGAAAATACTGTACGCTGAAGACGAGCCAGATATTCAAGCGGTCGCCCGCATTGCTCTAGAAATGTTAGGGGGGTTCGAACTTCGGGTGTGCGATAACGGTCATGCGGTACTCGCCGCACTGAACGATTTCACCCCAGACCTTATCCTGCTCGACGTCATGATGCCCTCCATGGATGGCCCTACGGTGTTAGAACACATTAAGCGCCACACGGATGCGGCTACGATACCTGTGGTCTTTATGACCGCAAAAGTACAGGGGGCAGAAGTGGAAGCCTACCTCAATCAAGGTGCAATTGGCGTCATTGCCAAACCGTTTGATCCAATGACACTTGCACAGCAGATAACAGACCTGTGGACGCGACACAATGAACGGACAACAGAGCGCTGATTTTGCCGCCCGGCTTGAACAGTTACGGCAGCAATACGAGACCCGACTGGCTTCAGACCTAAGCCAGTTGGGGCGTGATGCGCAAGCAATGGCGAATGCTGAATTGGACACTGGACAGCTCAGTACGTTGCATAATCAGTTGCATAAATTGGCGGGGTCGTCCGGCACCTTTGGCTTCGAGCAGTTGGGGGTGCTGGCTCGCGCGCTTGAGCACACAGCAAAGCAGCGTTTAGATCAATCTGACGTAACGCCATGGGTAGATTTGCCGCAACGCATTGCTGAGTTGTATCAAGCATTGACGTCTTCGATAAAAGCGCCTGGGTCGGATGAGCATCAGGTGCAAGCGAGTGTTTATCAGAAATCGGTAGAGCAAAAAGGCGACCAGGATCGGCCCGCGCGCATCATGTTGCTGGCGGATGATTTCTCCGTAAGCGAAGAATTGTTGGATGCCCTCGGTAACTTTGGTTATGAACTCACTAATACCAAAGTGGATGCCACGACGTCGTCCTATATCAACGACACCAGTCCTGACTTGATCGTGGTTGATGTGCCTGCTGACGACGATCATGACGCCTATGAACGGTTTCTAGAACAATGTAAGTTGAGTCGCGACTCAGCGGCACCGTTGGTGTTTCTGACTGACACCATGGACTTTGATGTGCGATTGAAAATTGCTCAGTTGCGAGGTGCTGGCCACTTCCTTAAGCCGGTTGATATACCTCGCTTGGTTGATCGCATCGAATCAGTATTGCACTGGCGCAATGCCAATCCGTATCGTATTTTGGTGGTCGACGACGATGAAACCTTGGCCGAGCATTATGCGACTGTATTGCGCGCCGTCGGCATGAAGGTCACAACGCTCTCCGAGCCTCACCTGCTGATGGATCACGTGCAGCAATTTCGGCCAGAGCTGATCGTAATGGATATTCATATGCCGGGCGGTTCGGGCATTGACTTGGCACGCATGATCCGACTGCAAGTGGAATGGTTAACCATGCCCATTATCTACCTATCCGGTGAGCGTGATATGGACATTCAGACGGAGGCCATCAACAGCGGAGGTGATGATTTCCTTGTTAAACCCGTTGGAGAGGCCCATTTGATTGCTGCAGTGACTTCTCGTGTTACCCGAGCCCGCCAGCTCAGCGAATTGATGTCACAGGATAGCCTGACCGGCCTGCTTAAGCACTCGGTGATTAAAGAGCAGCTCAGTATCGAAGTCAAACGTGCACTGCGCACCCGGACGCCTCTGTGTTTTGTTATGTTGGACATTGATCATTTCAAAAAAGTGAATGATACCTATGGGCACGGTAAAGGCGATCAGGTAATTAAAACCTTAGCGCACCTGTTGCATCAGAGGCTGCGGCGGAGTGACAGCATAGGGCGCTACGGCGGGGAAGAGTTTGCTGTGGTGTTGACCGACTGCACGCCGGAGCATGCACAAATTATTCTCAATGATATTCGAGAAGCCTTTGCTGCTATTGTATTTGCAGGCGCTAATACCCATTTTTCAGTGACTTTGAGTGCAGGTGTCGCAACACTGGCGGATTACCCCGACAGCGCCTTATTGCTGGATGCCGCCGACAGCGCACTGTACCGTGCGAAAGGTCGGGGCAGAAATCGCGTTGAAATAATCTAGGCATTGGTATTGTTTTCTATAACCAGTGTTTTGGCAATTTCTTGACAGTTCGTGCGTGGAGGCCTACGCTAAAGATGTTAGAAAAGGCAAACTCGCTGAAAGGCGAGGACGCAAAGTCACCGGTCTGTTGAAGTGGGGTCATTTGACTACTTCTATGGCAGCGGGACCACTGGCACCTCCTAGACCATCTGAGCCATTCGTTGTTCAGACTCTGGTTCTGTCTTTGGATCTTCCTGACAGGTGCTGATGCACTGACTTGCCTTAGGCCATTGGGGCCAATTGCATACTACAGGACGACATGTTTATGAAAAACTTAATGACTCAGAAAACCTTGTTTCGCCGTGCGGCCTTAGCGTCTGCAATAGTGGCTGGCGGCTTGATGGCCGTAAATGGTATGGCGGCGGATGATAATGCGGATATATCTGCGACTGTGGTGGTGCCAATCACAATTGACAACGTGGTGGATATGAATTTTGGCTCGTTTTCTGCACCAACAGGAGCAGCGAGCACCATAACATTAGGAACTAATGGGGGGCTTGCTCCAGGGGCTGGGGTTGTGGTAATTGATGATACCGCCGCCGCCGCCGCCCGGTTTGATATCAGTGGACTGGCATCGCAGGCCTTTTCGATAACCATTGCGGCAACAGTTACGCTCACAGAAATAGTTGGTGGCGTTGAGACAATGGAGTTAACGACGTCGTGGGATGACGACGGGGCTACGGGCGATGACCCCGCAAGTAGTGCTCTGGACGTAGCTGGAGAGGCGTCTATCTACATTGGTGGAGAGCTGGCAGTTGCTCAGAATCAATTGGCTGGTGACTATGAGGGTACAGTAAACGCAGCTTTTGAATATGAGTAAATAGTCTGAAACGGGGTTTGCGACTATTCTGAAAGTTGAGGACCCCTTTTCTCAAACTTGAAATGCAAACAAGGTTGCCATGAGAAGAGATAGCTCATTTGTTCAAATTTTCATTGGCGCATTGTTGTATTTGTCGGTATCCGTTGCTGCTCAGGCACAAATTGCCATTACGAATCAGCAAGATCTCGCCTTTGGGCGCTTTGTCGCAGGCAATGGCGGTACCGTTAGCGTGAGTGTGACCGGTGCTCGTTCATCAACGGGCGACGTGTTTCTAATTCCCTCCAGTGCTGGCTTGGCTGCACAATTCTTAGTAACAGGTGACGCCGACGCTACCTATACCATTCAACTTCCTGCCAACGGTGCCGTTAACCTAACGGGGCCCGGTGCTGATATGCCTTTGTCTGATTTCATCAGTTCGCCCGCGACCGTCGGCCAGTTGAGTGCTGTAGGTTCACAAACCCTGACGGTAGGCGCGACATTGACCGTCAACAGTGGTCAATTGCCGGGTGACTATGTAGGGGTTTTATCCGTTATTGTTGAAAACGAGTAACGTCGGTTTGCGCACAATTTAGGAATGTTCATGGTCGATTTGACAACATGTTTTCAGGTGCGAAGTGCACAAAAATGCCTTGTTGTAACAGGCAGCGTCCTGCTTGCTTTGCTGTTGTGGAGTCCGATGGCTCATGCCGACCTATTGGTTGCCCCTACGCGTGTGGTGATTGAACCGAACCAACGAGCGGCGCAAGTGGAGCTCATCAATCGAGGCAGCAGCACAGGGACTTATCGTATATCCGTTGTTAACCGTCGTATGGGGAGTGCGGGCGGTTTCACTGACGTTGATATGACAGAACCCCCTTTGCCGGGTGAGCGTTTTGCGGATCGTATGATACGCTTTTCTCCTCGCCAAGTGACCCTGGAGCCTGGAGAAAGCCAGACTGTACGCCTAATGGTGCGTAAGCCAGTGGATCTGGAAGCGGGTGAGTACCGGTCGCACTTGCTCTTTTCGCGGCAGCCAGAGCCTACGACGGAAACATCCAGTGGAGCGCCAGATACGCCTCGACAATTGTCGATTTCCATCACAACGTTGTTGAGTGTTTCTATTCCTGTGATCGTACGGCATGGCCAGACAGATGCCAGTGCATCTATTTCTGATATAGCCGTACAGGCAAATGAGAATGGTGAAGCGCTGCTCTCTGTGCAGTTGCACCGTGAAGGTAACCGTTCACTGTTTGGTGATCTAGCCGTCTATTTTGCAGCGCCCGGACGTAATGAACAGTTGATTGGTCGGATTGCTGGTATGTCGGTATATGTGCCAAATGCACAGCGCCAAGTAAATGTCGGTCTTTCTTTGAGTGCAGAACAATTGTCTGGGGGGATGCTTCGCGTTACCTATAGCTTACCACAAGCAGAAGGCGGCAGGTTGCTGGCAGAAGCTGCGGCCAGTCTGCGTTGACGACCTGTGAAATGTTCAATGACCTTCAGAGGTAGCCTGCTCTTTGCGAAGAGTACATTGCTGTTGGTTGTTTTCCTAACCGTAACCGTAAGCGCACTGGGGCAAGCGCTTGATGACGAGCCTGAGTTACTGATTCTAGAAGTACGACTTGGTCAGACCGTGCTGTCCGGCGGTCTACCGGCCTATGATGATGGAACAAACATCCTATTGCCTCTGGGTGAACTGTCCCAGTTATTAACCATCGCCATCACGTCTGATCCGGTATCGGGCATCGCCAGTGGATCTGTGTTGAGCAGTCGCCGCACCTTTGAGTTGGATGCCAACCGGCTTTTGGTGAATCAAGCCGGCACGCGTTCATCGATCAACCCCGACGATATTTACATCGACTTGGACGACATATACGTCACGAAGTCACTTGTCGAATCTTGGTTGCCAGTAAACTTAGACTTTCAGCGCTCGCGGTTGTCTTTATTGGTAAATCCGCGCGAGATACTGCCCTTGCAAGCGCAATTGCTGCGCGAGCAACGCGCGGCGCGTAACGGCCAAAATGGTAATGGTGAGCGGACACAGTTTGAGTACGAGGCGGTGCGGCATCGGATCATAAGCTCTCCAGCGATAGACCAAGCCGTGGGTTGGCGCTATCAGAACAGCCCAACGGGTGAGTCTACGTCCATGGACTATACGGCGCTGATCACCAGCGACCTGATGGGGCTGGAGGCAACAGCTGCTGTAAGCGTGCGTGAGCCTGATTGGACGACGGATCTCCGCTTAACGCTGGGTCGTAAAAGCCCAGAGCCGGAGCTACTGGGCCCACTGCGTGCACGGTCGTTTATTGGCGGTGATATTTCGGCGACGCCTGTACCCAATGTTACGCCCGGCGTGTTCGGACGTGGCATCAATATCAATAATCGACCCCAGTCACGCCCTTCAGAGTTTTCACAGCACACCTTTACTGGTGAAGTGCCTCCGGGGTGGGATGTCGAACTCTATTACAATGATGTGCTGGTGGACTATCAGCCACCCAACGGCGAGCGCTACGTGTTCGAGAACCAGCCATTGAGCTATGGGCGCAATGAATTCAAGCTGGTGTTTAATGGTCCGTTTGGTGAGCGTCGCGTTGAGAATCGTCGTTTTAATTTATCGCAATCCATGCTCGCCCCTGGAGAAACACAGTACGATCTATCATGGGTAGAGGATCTGAGTGGTCGTACCCGCACATCGCTTCAGCTTGATGCTGGTATCAGCGAACAGCTAACCCTGACTTCCAGTTTCAGCGAGGCGCCAGTGAATGGTGGCACCGGGCAATATACCGGTTTTGGTGCGCGTACGTATTGGCAAGATCTGAGCCTGCGGGCTGACTGGGTTGATCAATTTGAAGGTGGTTACCTAGTCGGGTATGGCGGTCAAACGCGCTTTGCAGGCATCAACCTTGATGCCTATCGATCTCAGCTTTATGACTTCGAGAGTGCGACATTTTCACGACGGGCTGATCCACTGGTAGCGCGCACTGAAGTTAGGGCGTCGAGTGCGTTACCTCTCCTTCCTCGGGTAAGACTGCCTTGGACGACTACCTTCAAACGTGATGAGTTGGCGTCTGGGGAGTATATCGATGAAGCTTCTCTGCGTGTCTCGACCTTGGTTCAGCGTGTTTCGTTGTCCAACACACTGACTTGGCGGCGCAGCGCTGAATCTGAAACCGTAACCGGCCGTTTGCAGGCTTCACGGCGTTGGTCCAATACCAGCGTACGCGGACAATTCACTTACAACGTTGAGCCGAGCCAAGAGCCCCTGGATGTCAGCGCCAGTGTGGCGCAGAACTTCGGGAATGGGTATCGCGGCACGGCCAATGTTAACCATTCGTTGCAAACAGACGCCACACGTTACGGGGTGGGCTTCAATAAAAGTTTGGGGATGTTTGGGCTTGGCTTGTCGGCCAGTTATGCCAGCCTAGAGGACTACACCCTGAGTGCACGTTTGTTTGCGTCAGCGCGGCAAACTCCGCAGGCGGGTGACTGGCACGTTGATGCCCGGCCCGCAGCGCGCAGCGGCATGGTTACAGCAACAGTATTTTTAGACGAAAACAATAATGGTGTTTGGGATGAAAACGAGCCGTTACTGCCCAATGTCGGATTCTTGGTCAATGGAGTACGTAACCGTTCATTGACCAATGAGCAAGGTGCAGTGAACTTAGAGCAGCTCCCGGCACATCGTTATCTCGACATCGAACTGAATGTGGGTACGTTGGAAGACTTGCTTTGGCAACCAGTGATTCCAGGCAAGCGCATTCTTCTGCGGCCTGGTATGGGGCAGTCGCTGTGGTTCCCTGTGCGTCTGACCAGCGAAATTGACGGCACGGTATTTCTGTTGAGTGAAGAAGCAGAGCGTGGCGCAAGCAACTTGCAAGTCGAGCTGGTCAATACTAACGGCGGGGTTGTGGCGCGCGGCCGAACCGCATGGGACGGCTTTTACATCCTGGAAGCGATCCCTGCGGGAGAATACGAGTTACGGATAAATCCTGAACAATTGGAAGGCTTGGGTTGGCGTTATGCGGCGCGCCGAAGCGTCAGCGTGCCAGAAGGCGGTGATTTTATCAGCGGCATGGACATCATGTTGTTCAGTGGCGAATACGAGCCAGTGCGTGATGCTGTGCCCGAGTCACAGCCTCTATCTGCACCTGCTATAGAAGATCCTCAGCCCGAAGTGCCGTCGACATCGTCGACAGCTCTAGCTGATGGACTCCCGGAAACGTATCTAACGGGTGTGCTACTGCAAAGTCAGCCAGACAATTACTTCACCATCCAATTAATGGCGGCTCGGACTGAAGGCACGGTGTTGAACTACATTGCGCAAAACAATTTGGCGGGGCAGGTTAATTACTTTGCTAGCCAGTATCAGGGCGCGCCTTGGTACTCACTGATTTACGGTCACTATCGTACCTACGGCGAAGCACAAGAAGCCATGGCGGCGTTACCCGCGGCATTGCGTTCGGCTGATCCTTGGGTTCGCTCATATGCCACTATTAAACAATTGGCGCGCTAGCGCGCGCCTAATGTTGAGTAGTCAAACAGTCTAGGCCCTTCTCAGTGGCCGATCTCTTCGTATTTTTTCGCTCAATAAATACCCAAATGTCGATATTTCTCGTTGCTGTAGGTGTTGGCGGCGTGTTAACCTTTTTTTAATTAGAAGTCAAAACTATCTTGCGTTAAAAATGCCAACTGGTAGCGGAAAATGAAAGGAAATCCGCACGCCTCAGAGGAGTTGGATTGTTGATGAGTTGGCGTGTATTAGGAAGCTCTTTCCGGCCAGTCCGGTTTTTTGCGTGCACGCAACTTTGTGTTTGGTTGTGCATGTCGGCGTATGCGCAGGGTCAAACAGCGCCAGACCCGCTGCCCGATAGTTTGCAGCCCGGAGGCATGCGCCCCGACGCAACATCGCGCCAGCCCCCTGCATCGGTAGATTCTCTGATGGAGATACCTCCCATGGTGGAACGGCCATTGTCGGCCGATGAAGGCGAACGCATCATTGTGGAACGCTTCGTACTGGTGGATGCGAGGGACTTGCCCGAGCATGATATTGCGCTGGTGGATCTAGAACGCTTGGTCGAGGCGGTTCGTTTGGAGAGGCCAGAGGGCTTTACCATTGGGCAATTGGCGGCGGTGACGGATCACATCACCAATTATTATCGAGCACGTGGACTGATACTGGCGAAAGCAGTGTTACCTGTGCAGACGGTCACGGAGGGTACCGTGGAGCTTCAAGTAATCGAAGGACGATTAGGTCGAGTTTTGACTGAAGGAAACCGGGTTTATTCCCAGCGTACGCTTGCGCGTCCGTTTCGGCGTTTAGTGGGCGAGCCGGTCAGTCAACAAGAGGCTGAATCGTCGTTGTTGGTGCTAACCGATTTTCCAGGCTTAGTCGCCTTTGGAATGTTCCAGCCCGGTCAGCGAGTGGGAGAAACCGACTTACTTGTTCGGGTGCCTAACGAACAACGTTTTAACGGCACGGTGCGCACCGACAATCATGGTTCAGACACTACCGGCTTGTGGCGTGGCAGAGCTGCGGCGCAATGGAACAACGTAACCGGTAATGCTGATCAGCTTGGCCTGACTTTGCAACACACTATATTGCCTGCCAACAGCTTCTTTGCCGCCCTCGACTATCACATTATCGTAAACCGCTACTGGCAAGCCAGCGCCTACGCGCGCCGTAACAGCTTCTCCGTGGGTGGTGAATTCGAAGAGTTAGAGATTGCCGGCGTGTCACACCAGTTAGGTCTTGCTACGGAACGTATATGGTTACGCAGTCGCGAACAGAACTTGTCCACCCGTGTAGAGCTGGCATCAAAGCATGCCGAGACAGAGCGTTTTGGCAGTCAAGCGAACGAAGACAGGCTCACGGTTTTAACCTTAGCAATAAATTACGATTCGGTGGATACGCGCTTCAGTGGCCTTAACTACGCCGGGTTAGAAGTGTCTAAAGGGTTTAACGATTTTCTGTGGGCGATGGGTGATTCTGACAGCGCCGAAGAATTACCTAATGAGCAACGACCCAGTCGTCGCGGTGGCAATCGCGATTACGCAGAAGGCAGCTTCTTGAAGTTCCTAGCCTTTTATTCGCGCTTACAGAACATTACCGCCAACTCATCCATTTTGGCACGCACAGAGTTTCAGTACTCGCCTGATCTCTTGGTACCCATGGAGCAATATGCTATTGGCGGAGCCGATCATGTTCGAGGCTTTGCGTCATCTTATGCTTTGTACGACACTGGCGGTCTGCTGTCGCTGGAATACATCGTGCAAGCGCCCTTTATCGGCGACCGAGAAGCCTTCGGTGGTTGGCGGTGGCGCGACTTGCTGCAATTTTCATTATTCTACGATCATACCACGGGAGAGAAAAATGACCCTTTGCTCAGCGAAGTAGATGGCTGGTTTCAGATGTCCAGTACAGGGGCCGGTATGCGATTTGGCATTCCTAACCAACTGACGTCTCGGCTGCAAGTTGCTTTGCCGTTAATGGATGAGAGCGGAAATGACGAAGAAGAAAAGGCGCCACCACGGGTGTGGTTCGACCTTGCCTGGCATTTCTGATCTGTCGAGGTTCGCACCCACGGCCCTAGCCGCTGCCATGTTGGCACTCGGCGCTTCAACTGTGCGCGCCGCCCCAACAGGTGGCGAAATTGTGAGTGGTCAGGGCTCTATACAACAGCCAGACGGTCAAACCACTAACGTTCAGCAAGACTCGCATAAGCTTGTCATTGAGTGGCAGAGTTTTGACCTATCCAGCGACGAAGCCGTCAATTTCTACCAACCCTCATCAGACGCTTTGGTTCTCAATGAAATACTGGATGGCGATGCCAGTGTTATTCGTGGACAGATTAATGCGAATGGAACCGTTATTCTGGTAAATGCTAACGGGATATATTTCAGCGACACAGCGCAGCTCAGTGTCGGTTCTTTGATTGCTTCTGGGCATCTTTTATCGTCGCAAGACTTCTTAGACGGAAATCTGGACTTTGAGCGCGCGGACGGCGCCGATGGCAGCGTCATCAATCACGGTATTATTAACGCCGCAACAGGCGGCAGCGTCACACTGTTAGGCAGCCGGGTCGAAAATACGGGTTACATTGTCGCGCATGCGGGTCGTATTAACCTTGTGGTGGGTGAGCGCATAGCGGTGGATTTTGATGGTGACGGCTTGATGCGGTTTACCATCGACGAAGCGCTGCTGAATAATCAGGGCGACGACGAAAGCGCCATTGTGAACCGCGGTGAGTTGTTGGCAAATGGCGGTACCATCGTTTTGGAAGGCCGGGTCGCACAGGATGTTTTTGCCAAGGTCGTGAACAACGAAGGTGTGATTCAAGCCGGAAGGATCGACAACAACGGTGGCGTTATTCGTTTGGTCGGCAGTGGCGGCAGTAGTAGCTCTGTGGTCAATACAGGGGTGATTGATGCGTCCGCGCAGGACGCACACAGCGACGGCGGGCAGATTACATTGCACGCCGAAGACTCAACCCTTTTAGTACAAGAAGACAGCCAGATACGGGCGGACTCAGCCGCACAGCAGGGTGGGCAGGTTCATTTACTGGGCGACCAAATTGCGCTGACGGATAATGCTTCGGTGAATGCCAGCGGTGCTCAGGGTGGCGGTGAGATTCTTATCGGTGGTGATTATCAGGGGTTGAACCCGGATATTCCCAATGCGCAGAAGGTCATCGTAACGCAACAGGTGGAATTGCATGCGGACGCCACGGAACAAGGTGACGGTGGCCGTATCATCGTTTGGGCGGACGATTGGACGCGGTTTGCTGGCAGCTTATCGGCGCGCGGCGGTATTGAAGGCGGCGATGGTGGATTCGCTGAGGTGTCGGGCAAGCAGCAGCTTGCTTATTCTGGTATTGCTGATTTGCGCGCACCACTAGGACAAACGGGAACGCTGTTATTAGATCCAAGAGACATCAATATTGTCGCCGGCGCAGGAGGAGCGCAGGATACAGAGCTGACCGATGATGGTGAAGTGGAGTTTGATGACGGGGGTAGCAGCGACTTTGTAATTGGCGCCGACACCATCAGTGCACAGACTGCCAATGTACTGCTGCAGGCCACACAGGATATTGTTCAGAACGCAGACGCTGCCATCAATATCACTAATCTGGGCACGGGTATCACACTGCAGGCTGGGGGAAGTATAGATTTACAAGCCGGTATTACCACAAACGATGGTGATATCAATCTGGAGGCTAACTCGCCGGGTCATGCAACCGGTACAGGTACAGTGACAGTCTCGGGTAGTGGGCTGAACAGTAATGGCGGAAACATCACGTTGTCTGGGACTGTACTGAATGTTAACAGCAATATTGATGCTGGCTCAGGTACTCAAAGTTACTCC
>JAGDZJ010000036.1:0-66756 GCA_049115955.1 Natronospirillum sp. | reverse complement strand
TTGGTGCGGGCGTTGTAGCGAAAATTATCGAGTAATCCTTCCTTACCATTTGCAAAATCGATCGGGTCGGGGTACTATCCGCCGCCCGATCGAGTGGTGCAGGCCAGTGGCTCAATTGGTAGAGCATCGGTCTCCAAAACCGAGGGTTGGGGGTTCGAGTCCCTCCTGGCCTGCCATTTTTTTGCAACATTTTTATCTCAAGGAATCTACATGGCTAGTCAAGCTGCGAACAAAGGCGGAGCTTTAGATGCCCTAAAGTGGCTAGTCGTCATTGCACTTCTCGTGGTTGCAGTGCTCGGCAATGGTTATTTTACCGACATCGGATTGCTGTATCGCGCCATGGGCGTGATTGTGGTTGTGTTGGTAGCGACAGTGATTGCAATGACAACACTGCGCGGGCGAAAGTTTAATCAGTTCAGAAAAGAAGCTTGGACTGAATTGCGTAAGGTGATTTGGCCTAATCGTACAGAAACAACGCAGACCACCCTGTTGGTGTTGGCTGTTGTGTTGTTGGTTGCCTTGATGCTTTGGTTATTTGATATGCTGATCAGCTACGTGATCGGCTTGTTTATCGGTTAAGAAAGGAAGGCGTTGATGCGTTGGTACGTGGTACATGCCTATTCAGGCTACGAAAAACGTGTGGCAAGCACGCTCCAAGAGCGCGTGGAACTGCATGGTATGCAGGACGCCTTTGGTGAAATTCTCGTGCCAACGGAGAGTGTCGTTGAAGTTAAAGACGGCAAAAAGCGCAAGAGCGAGCGGAAATTCTACCCTGGCTATGTGCTGGTAGAGATGGACATGAATGAAGCAAGCTGGCACCTCGTAAAGGGTACGCCACGTGTATTGGGCTTCATTGGTGGTACTTCCGATAAGCCTGCGCCGCTCACGTCACGTGAAGCCGACGCTATTTTGCAGCGCGTTAAAGACGGCGCTGAGAAACCAACCCAGAAAACCGTTTACGAGCCAGGGCAAGCCATTCGTGTTATCGATGGTCCGTTTGCTGACTTTAACGGTACGGTTGAGAAAGTGAATTACGAGAAAAGTCGTTTGCACGTATCGGTCACGATTTTCGGGCGTTCAACCCCGGTCGAGCTCGAGTTTACGCAAGTCGAAAAAGCTTAATGAGTACCTGCTAGCCATCGGTTAGCGGGTATTGGTTGTTAAATGGGGAGCCGAAAGGCGTTTGCACCCTTGAGAGGAAGTTATGGCTAAGAAAATTAATGCTTATATTAAGCTGCAAGTAGCCGCCGGTAAGGCGAACCCTTCACCACCAGTTGGTCCTGCATTGGGTCAGCACGGTGTGAACATTATGGAATTCTGTAAGGCGTTCAACGCTGAAACTCAGAGCATGGAACCTGGCTTGCCAATCCCTGTTGTGATCACAGTGTACAGCGACCGCAGCTTCACATTCATCACCAAGACACCTCCAGCGTCTGTACTGCTGAAAAAAGCAGCGGGTTTGAAGAGCGGTTCTGCTCGTCCAAACACCGACAAAGTGGCCACGTTGTCACGTGCGCAGCTGGAAGAAATCGCTACGACCAAAGAGCCTGACCTGACGGCAGGTAGCATGGATGCCGCAGTGCGCACCATCGCTGGTACGGCGCGTAGCATGGGTATCAATGTGGAGGGTGTGGAATAATGGCTAAGTTGACTAAACGCGCTCGCCTGATCGCTGAGAAAGTTGATTCAATGAAAGCGTACCCTGTTGAAGAAGCAGTGGCGTTGTTGAAAGAACTGTCTACCGTAAAATTTGCTGAGTCTGTTGATATCTCCATCAACCTGGGTGTTGATGCGCGTAAATCAGACCAGAACGTACGTGGCGCAACTGTATTGCCACACGGTACAGGTAAAGACGTGCGTATCGCCGTATTTGCTCAAGGTGCTGCCGCCGAAGCTGCTAAAGCCGCTGGCGCTGATGCAGTGGGTATGGAAGACCTGGCTGAAACGATGAAAGGCGGTGATTTGGATTTCGGCGTTGTTATCGCCGCGCCAGACGCTATGCGTGTCGTTGGTCAGTTGGGTCAAGTATTGGGCCCACGTGGTCTGATGCCTAACCCTAAAGTTGGCACGGTAACGCCAGACGTTGCTACTGCGGTTAAGAATGCTAAAGCCGGTCAGGCGCGTTTCCGTACTGACAAAAACGGTATCATCCATGCCAGCATTGGCAAGGTAGCATTTGAAGCAAACGCTATTAAAGAGAATGCCGAAGCACTGATCGCTGAGCTGAAGAAATTGAAGCCAGCCAATGCGAAAGGCGTTTATCTGAAGAAGATCACGTTGTCCTCTACCATGGGTCCTGGTGTGACCGTGGATCAGAGTTCACTGGTCGTTTAAAACGAACTTTGGGGCTCGGACTGAACCTTGGTTCAGTCGGGGCTGTCAAAGACCGTAGGTGGCAATGCTTCGGCGGAACCTTAATGTCCTACGCAGACGGTAAAGCCCACTCATTTTATTTGAGCTGGTTACTGGCCGTTAAACGCTAACTCGATCTTCGGATCGAATAATGGGAGAAGTAACGTGGCACTTAGACTCGAAGACAAGAAAGTTGTTGTCGCCGAAGTTAATAAGGTAGCTGCCATTGCTCACTCACTCGTTGTCGCTGATGCGCGCGGTGTGTCTGTTGCAGACATGACCAAATTGCGTGCTGAAGCGCGGGCCAACAATGTGTATATGCGTGTAACGCGTAACACCTTGGCTCGTCGTGCCGTTGCTGGCACTGAGTTTGAGAGCGCAACCGACTCCTTCACCGGTCCTACTCTGTTGGCTTTCTCAATGGAAGATCCCGGTGCTGCGGCACGCCTGTTCAAGGATTTCGCGAAAGCGAATGACAAATTTGAAGTCAGAGCGTTGTCGGTTGGTGGTGAGTTACTGGGTGCTGATCAAATTGATCGTCTGGCAAACCTGCCTACGCGCGACCAAGCGCTGGGTCTGTTGGCCAACGTCATGCTGGCACCAATTACCAAACTGGTTCGCACTTTCAACGAAGTACCTACCAAGGTTACTCGCGTTGTCAATGCTGTTGCAGAACAGAAGAAAGCAGCCTGATTTTACTTGCTGCTTGAATAGACTTATTGGAGATTTTTGAAATGGCTTTGTCTAAAGACGATATCTTGAATGCAATTGCTGACATGTCTGTAATGGACGTTGTTGCTCTTGTTGAAGCAATGGAAGAGAAGTTCGGCGTTTCTGCTCAGGCTGCTGTAGCGGTTGCTGCTGCTCCTGCTGCTGGCGCTGCTGCCGCTGAAGAGCAAACAGAATTCGACGTAGTTCTGGCTTCTGCTGGTGAGAAGAAAGTAAACGTAATCAAAGTGGTTCGTGAAATCACTGGCGAAGGCCTGAAAGAAGCTAAAGCTATGGTAGACGGCGCTCCTGCCACTATCAAAGAAGGCGTTTCTAAAGCCGACGCAGACGCTCTGAAAGCGAAGCTGGAAGAAGCTGGCGCGACTGTAGAGCTGAAGTAATCATTCCCCTGAACAGGAATGATCAGAACGCATTGGCTGGCGTCGTTTCGACGCCAGCCTTTTTGCCGTTCTGGGATAAACGCTTTTTCCTTCATTTTGAAGGCCGGACGCAAGTCCCAACGAACCGTCCACTAATGTGAGCTGGGGAACGCTAAATGGCTTACTCTTATACCGAGAAAAAACGTATTCGCAAGGATTTTGGAAAAATTCCACCCGTGATGGAATTGCCTTACCTGCTTGCGATTCAGATGGACTCTTACCGCAAATTTTTGCAGTCTGATCCTGAGGCCGATGGCGCTCAGGAAATTGGTTTGCACGCGGCTTTTCAGTCCATTTTTCCTATCACCAGTTATTCCGGTAACGCATCACTCGAATACGTAAGCTACCGGCTCGGCGAGCCAGCATTCGATGTCAAAGAGTGCCAGTTGCGTGGTGTTACCTATTCAGCTCCGCTGCGGGTCAAGGTTCGTTTGGTCATTTATGACAAAGAATCTTCATCTAAAGCCATTAAAGATATTAAAGAACAAGAAGTCTACATGGGTGAAATTCCCCTGATGACTGAAAACGGTACCTTTGTTGTTAACGGTACTGAGCGCGTTATCGTGTCCCAGTTGCACCGTTCACCGGGCGTATTTTTTGACCACGATCGCGGTAAAACTCACTCATCCGGTAAGCTGTTGTTCTCTGCTCGGGTGATCCCATATCGTGGCTCTTGGCTAGACTTTGAGTTCGATCCGAAGGACAACGTGTTTGTCCGTATCGACCGTCGCCGCAAGTTGCCAGCAACCATATTGTTGCGTGCACTGGGTTATGAAAACCAGCAAATGCTGGATATGTTTTTTGATACCGTCGAGTTTCGCAAAGGCGACGACTTGTATCAAATGACGTTTAATGCCGATCAGTTGAAAGGCGAGAACGCCAGCTTCGACATCATCGACAATGACGGCAATGTCATCATTGAAGCCGGTCGTCGCATCACTGCGCGTCATGTGCGTCAAATTGAAAAAGCGGGTATCAAGCAAATCAATGTACCTGACGAGTATATCGTCGGTAAAACGTTGGCCAAAGATTTCGTAGAAGCCAAAACTGGCGAAATCATTGCTGCTTGTAATACTGAAATCACTCCTGACCTGTTGCAGAAACTGCGCGAGTCCGGTGCTGACACTATTTATGTTCTCTACACCAACGAGCTGGATTGCGGCCCGTACGTGTCTGAGACATTGCGTATTGATCCCTCGTCTACACGCTTAGAAGCGTTGGTTGAAATCTATCGCATGATGCGTCCTGGCGAGCCACCAACAAAAGAATCCGCAGAAGCGCTGTTTGAAAATCTGTTCTTTGCCACAGAGCGTTATGATCTGAGCAAAGTAGGCCGCATGAAGTTCAACCGTCGATTGGGTCGTGAAGACGACGAAGGCGGCGGCATCTTGAGCAAGGAAGACATCACAGCAGTATTGAAGACGCTGATTGATATCCGTAACGGCCAAGGTGAAGTGGACGACATCGACCACTTGGGTAACCGTCGTGTACGTTCTGTTGGCGAGATGGCCGAAAACCAGTTCCGTGTTGGTTTGGTGCGTGTTGAGCGTGCAGTTCGTGAGCGCTTGTCGCTGGCGGAAAGCGAAGGCCTGATGCCACAAGACTTGATCAACGCGAAGCCGGTTGCGGCTGCCGTTAAAGAGTTCTTTGGCTCGAGCCAGCTGTCGCAGTTTATGGACCAAAACAACCCATTGTCAGAAGTGACGCACAAGCGTCGTGTTTCTGCCTTGGGGCCGGGCGGTTTGACGCGTGAACGTGCTGGTTTTGAAGTACGTGACGTACACCAAACGCATTACGGTCGTGTTTGTCCGATTGAAACGCCGGAAGGCCCGAACATCGGTCTGATCAATACGCTGGCGACCTATGCCCGTACTAACCACTATGGCTTCCTTGAAACCGCTTATCGCGTGGTCAAGAATGGTGTGGCAACTCCGGAAATCGTGTATCTGTCGGCCATTGACGAAGGCAAGCATGTCATCGCCCAGGCCAACGTGCCGATGGATGACAAGCAGAAGATCCAGGGCGAATTCGTACAGGTACGGCACAAGGGTGAATTCACTCTGGCACCGGTCGATTCCGTTGATCTGATGGACGTATCACCGCGTCAGGTAGTGTCGATTTCTGCGGCGCTGATTCCCTTCCTGGAGCACGATGACGCCAACCGGGCCCTCATGGGGTCAAACATGCAACGTCAGGCGGTGCCTACGCTGCGGGCGCAGAAGCCTGTAGTGGGTACCGGTATCGAGCGCACCGTAGCGCGTGACTCCGGCGTCTGTGCCGTGGCTCGTCGTGGTGGTGTGATTGAAACCGTCGATGCGACACGTGTGGTTGTGCGTGTTAATGACAGCGAAGTAGAAGGTGCGGAAGCCGGTGTGGATATTTATAACCTCACCAAGTACACGCGTTCTAACCAAAATACGTGCATTAACCAGCGCCCGATCGTGAATCAGGGTGATCAGGTTGAGCGCGGTGACATTCTGGCCGATGGTCCATCGACCGATCTGGGTGAGCTGGCTTTGGGTCAGAACATGCGCATCGCGTTCATGCCTTGGAACGGTTACAACTTCGAAGACTCGATTCTGATTTCAGAACGTGTTGTGAAGGAAGACCGCCTGACCACGGTGCATATTCAGGAATTGACCTGTATTGCGCGTGATACCAAGTTAGGGCCTGAAGAAATTACCGGCGACATCCCGAATGTGGGTGAGTCTGCGCTGAGTAAGTTGGACGAAAGCGGTATCGTATATGTTGGGGCTGAAGTAGGTCCTGGTGACATTCTGGTAGGTAAGGTAACGCCGAAAAGCGAAACTCAGCTGACGCCAGAAGAGAAGCTGTTGCGCGCCATTTTCGGTGAGAAAGCGTCAGATGTTAAAGACACTTCTCAGCGTGTTAAAGGCGGCATGCGCGGTACGGTCGTTGACGTTCAGGTATTCACACGTGATGGCGTAGAAAAAGACGCCCGTGCGAAAGCCATTGAAAAGCAGCAGCTGGACGAGTTCCGTAAGGACTTGAAAGCCGAGTACAAGATTATTGAACAAGCAACCTTTGAGCGTCTGGCTAACGTGCTGGAAGGCGCAACGGTTAATGGCGGTGCTGGTATTGCTAAAGGCACCAAGCTGACCAAAGAAGCATTGGCAGAATTGCCACACGCTGATTGGTTTACTCTGCGTCTGGCGGAAGAAGCGAAAGCCGAAGCTCTGGAGAATGCTGAGCAGCAGCTGAAGGAAACCAAAGAAGATCAAGAGCGTCGCTTTGAAATCAAGCGTCGTAAAGTGACTTCTGGCGATGATTTGGCACCGGGTGTGTTGAAAATCGTTAAGGTTTATCTTGCCGTTAAGCGTCGCATTCAGCCGGGTGACAAGATGGCTGGTCGTCACGGTAACAAGGGTGTTATCTCTAACATCGTGCCGATTGAAGACATGCCGTACGACGAAAAAGGTAACCCGGTTGATCTGGTACTGAACCCATTGGGTGTACCGTCGCGGATGAACGTTGGTCAGATCCTTGAGACGCACTTGGGTGCGGCTGCAATGGGTATTGGTGAGCGGATCAACGACATGTTGCGTGAGCAGCGTGCGGTGAGCGAAGTACGTCAGTATCTGGATCGGATCTACAATACCGTGGGCGAGACCTACCGTCACGAAAACATCGATGAATTAACCGATGGCGAAGTGATGGAATTGGCCGGCAACCTGCGCGGCGGACTGCCGGTCAGTACGCCTGTCTTTGACGGTGCTAAAGAGCACGAAGTGAAAGCGCTTCTTGAGCTGGCTGAATTGCCGAGCTCTGGTCAGATTCAGTTATGGGATGGTCGTACTGGTGAGCCGTTTGAACGTGAAACGACGGTTGGCTATATGTACATGTTGAAGTTGAACCACTTGGTTGACGACAAGATGCACGCCCGCTCGACTGGTTCGTACAGTCTGGTCACGCAGCAGCCGCTGGGTGGTAAGGCACAGTTCGGTGGTCAGCGTTTCGGGGAGATGGAAGTGTGGGCGCTGGAAGCCTATGGCGCTGCCCATACCCTGCAAGAAATGCTCACCGTTAAGTCGGATGACGTGAACGGCCGGACGAAGATGTACAAAAACATCGTCGACGGTGATCACCGTATGGAGCCAGGCATGCCTGAGTCCTTCAACGTACTGATCAAAGAAATCCGTTCGCTGGGTATCGATATCGAGCTGGAGCACGACTGATAGCGAAGGCTATCCGTAAGTCCCCATGGATGGGGTCGGACCAAACGCTGTGGCGTTAGGCAACAACATGTAATTCGGGCGTCGCGCGACGACGCCCTGATCATTAACTAGCTCTGAGGCAGTTATATGAAAGACTTATTAGGCCTGTTGAAGGCGCAAAGCCACGAAGAAGAATTCGACTCGATTCGAATTGGCTTGGCCTCGCCAGAAATGATTCGTTCGTGGTCTTTTGGTGAAGTCAAAAAGCCAGAAACCATCAACTACCGCACGTTCAAGCCTGAGCGTGATGGTCTGTTTTGCGCCCGTATTTTCGGGCCTATCAAGGATTATGAGTGCCTGTGCGGTAAGTACAAGCGCCTTAAGCACCGTGGTGTTATCTGTGAGAAGTGTGGCGTTGAAGTCACACAGTCCAAAGTACGCCGTGAGCGTATGGGCCACATTGAATTGGCTGCCCCGGTTGCACACATCTGGTTCCTGAAATCATTGCCGTCACGTATCGGCTTGATGCTGGACATGACCCTGCGCGACATCGAACGGATTCTGTATTACGAATCATTCGTTGTGATCGAGCCCGGCATGACCACGTTGGAAAAAGGCCAGTTGTTGTCTGATGAAGACTACTACCAAGCCATTGAAGAATTTGGTGATGACTTCGACGCACGTATGGGCGCTGAAGCGATCAAGCAACTGTTGAAAGACATCAATGTCGAACAGGAAATTGGTCAGTTGCGGGAAGAGATTCCGGCCACCAACAGCGAAACCAAAATCAAGAAGCTGTCGAAGCGTCTGAAAATTTTGGAAGCCTTCCACAAGTCAGGCAACGACCCTGAGTGGATGGTAATGACCGTATTGCCGGTATTGCCACCTGACTTGCGTCCGTTGGTGCCTTTGGATGGCGGCCGTTTCGCGACCTCTGACCTGAACGATCTGTATCGTCGCGTCATTAACCGCAACAACCGCTTGAAGCGTCTGTTGGAACTGAACGCACCTGACATCATCGTGCGTAACGAAAAGCGTATGCTGCAAGAGTCGGTCGATGCGTTGTTGGATAACGGCCGTCGTGGTCGTGCCATTACTGGTTCTAACCGTCGTCCTTTGAAGTCACTGGCTGACATGATCAAAGGTAAGCAGGGTCGTTTCCGTCAGAACCTGTTGGGTAAGCGCGTCGACTACTCTGGCCGTTCGGTCATCGTGGTAGGTCCGACCCTGCGTTTGCACCAGTGCGGTCTGCCGAAGAAGATGGCTTTGGAGCTGTTCAAGCCGTTCATCTACAGCAAGCTGGAATTGCGTGGTTTGGCCACGACGATCAAAGCTGCGAAGAAAATGGTTGAGCGTGAAGAAGCGGTCGTTTGGGATATCCTGGACGAAGTGATTCGTGAACACCCGGTATTGCTGAACCGCGCGCCGACGCTGCACCGCTTGGGTATTCAGGCGTTTGAGCCGACGTTGATCGAAGGTAAGGCAATCCAACTGCACCCCTTGGTGTGTGCGGCTTACAACGCCGACTTCGACGGTGACCAGATGGCGGTACACGTACCGCTGACCCTGGAAGCTCAGTTGGAAGCGCGTGCGCTGATGATGTCGACCAATAACATTCTGTCGCCTGCCAACGGTGAGCCGATCATCGTACCGTCGCAAGACGTAGTACTGGGTTTGTATTACATGACCCGTGATCGCATCAACGACAAAGGCGAAGGCATGGTCTTTGCCGACGTCGCCGAAGTGCAGCGTGCCTATGGCACTGGCGCGGTAGGTCTGCAAGCTCGCATCAAGGTGCGTGTGCGTGAGATCATCAAGCTGAACGGTGAAGTGGAAGAGCGTACCTCTATCCAAGACACCACCGTCGGCCGCGTAATTTTGTATACCATCGTACCTGAAGGCCTGCCGTTTGAGCTGGTTAACAAGGCGATGAAGAAGAAAGCCATTTCTAACCTGCTGAACGAAAGCTATCGTCGTGCGGGCCTGAAAGACACGGTTATCTTTGCTGACCAAATCATGTACATGGGCTTCTTCTACGCCACGCGTAGCGGTGCGTCTATTGGCGTGAATGACTTTGAGATCCCCGAGAACAAGGGTGAGATTCTGGGCAAGGCGGAAGCCGAAGTTCAGGAAATTCAAGAACAGTACGAAGGCGGTCTGGTAACCCAGGGCGAGAAGTACAACAAAGTGGTCGACATCTGGTCGCGTGCGAATGAAAACATTGCGCGCTCTATGATGGAGTCCATTGGTACTGAGAAGACCATTGATAAAAACGGTGATGAAGTCGACCAAGAGTCGTTCAACTCTGTGTATATCTATGCCGACTCGGGTGCTCGTGGTTCCCCAGCACAGATTCGTCAGTTGGCGGGTATGCGTGGTCTGATGGCGAAGCCGGATGGCTCGATCATTGAAAACCCGATCAAATCTAACTTCCGCGAAGGTCTGTCAGTAGGTGAGTACTTTATCTCTACGCACGGTGCTCGTAAGGGTCTGGCCGATACGGCATTGAAGACGGCGAACTCCGGTTACTTGACCCGTCGTTTGGTCGACGTAGCGCAGGACGTTGTAGTCACCGAAACCGATTGTGGCACCACCAATGGTGTGGTTGTTGAGCCGGTCATCGAAGGCGGCGACGTGGTTGTAGCTCTGGGTCAGCAGGTATTGGGTCGAGTAGTGGCGCAAGACGTGATGATGCCAGGTACCGACGATGTAGCATTGCCTGCCGGTACGCTGCTGGACGAAGCTTGGGTTGAAAAGATTGATGAGTGGGGTATTGATCAGATCATTGCTCGCTCTACCATCACCTGTGACACGCTGCACGGTATTTGTGCGAAGTGTTATGGCCGTGATTTGGCTCGTGGCCACTTGGTTAACATCGGTGAAGCAGTGGGTATCATTGCCGCACAGTCCATCGGTGAGCCAGGTACTCAGTTGACGATGCGTACGTTCCACATCGGTGGTGCGGCATCCAGTTCTTCAGCGATCGACAACGTGCAAGTTAAGCACGGTGGCAAGGTGCGGATGCACAACACCAAAACAGCGGAGCGTGAAAACGGCGAGCTGGTGACGGTGTCGCGTTCTTCTGTACTGGCCATCACGGACTCTGCGGGTCGTGAGCGTGAGCGCTATAAGCTGCCTTACGGTGCGACCGTATTGGTACGCGAAGGCGATGCTGTGGACGCCGGACAGATCGTGGCGAAGTGGGATCCCCACACGCACCCGATCATCTCCGAGTTCAAGGGCAAGGTACAGTTCATCGGTTTGGAAGATGGTGTCACCATCAACGCCAAGCTGGACGAGTTGACCGGTGTGTCTAGCATCGAAGTGATTCCGCAGAAAGATCGTAACAGTGCCGGTAAAGACATTCGTCCGATGCTGAAGCTGCTCGACGCGAAAGGTAAAGAGATCAAGTTCGGTGATTCCGATCAGCCGGTGCAGTATTTCTTGCCGGATGGTTCGTTGTTGAGCCTGACCGATGGTCAAGACGTTAAGGTCGGTGACGTACTGGCACGTATTCCGCAGGCAACGTCTGGTAACAAAGACATCACGGGTGGTCTGCCACGTGTGGCCGACTTGTTCGAAGCGCGTAAGCCGAAAGAGCCAGCCATCTTGGCAGAGATCAGCGGCACCGTTGGTTTCGGTAAAGAAACCAAAGGCAAGAAGCGCCTGATGATCACTGGCCCTAACGGTGAAGCGTACGAAGAGCTTATTCCTAAGTGGCGTCAGCTGAGTGTGTTTGAAGGTGAAACGGTCGAGAAGGGTGAATTGATCTCTGAAGGTCCGTTGAACCCGCACGACATCTTGCGCCTGTTGGGTGTTGAAGCGCTGTCGCAGTACATCACTGAAGAAATTCAGGAAGTGTACCGTCTGCAGGGTGTTGTCATTAACGACAAACACATTGAGACCATCGTGCGCCAGATGTTGCGTAAGGTCATCATTGTTGAGCCGAATGACACGCACTTCATTAAAGGTGATCAAGTCGAGTTCACTGCGGTGCAGCAAACAAACGCTGAAATGGAAGCGGAAGGCAAGATGCCCGCAACCTACGAGCGCGTGTTGCTGGGTATCACCAAGGCGTCTTTGGCAACCGAGTCGTTCATTTCTGCGGCTTCGTTCCAGGAAACAACTCGGGTACTCACTGAAGGTGCTGTCACCGGTAAACGTGACTACCTGCGCGGCTTAAAAGAGAACGTGGTGGTAGGCCGACTGATACCCGCGGGTACCGGTTTGGCGTACCACGCCGAGCGCAAACGTAAGCGCGAAGAGCGTCTGAACAGCAATGGCCGACCAACGGTCAGTGCCAGTGATGTCGAAGCCGCGTTGAGTGAAGCGTTGAATAAATAAGCGCTAATAGTACGGCTTGACTAAAAAGCGGTCGAGCCCTATCATTCGCGTCCTTTTATTGTCCCGGGCCTGTGTCCGGGACAATTTATTGTTAAGAAGCAAAAACTGGAGAAAGGCTGAATGGCAACCATTAACCAATTGGTTCGCAAGCCACGTAAGCGCAAAGTGATTCCTAGTGACGTTCGTGCGTTGCAAGCGTGTCCTCAGCGTCGTGGTGTTTGTACTCGGGTGTATACCACTACCCCTAAGAAACCAAACTCTGCACTGCGTAAAGTATGCCGTGTACGTTTGACTAACGGCTATGAAGTGTCCTCTTACATCGGTGGTGAAGGCCACAACTTGCAAGAGCACTCAGTAGTTTTGATCCGTGGCGGTCGTGTAAAAGACTTGCCAGGTGTGCGTTACCACACAGTACGTGGTGCTTTGGACTGCGCAGGCGTTGCTAAGCGTTTGCAGGCTCGTTCTAAGTACGGTACCAAGCGCGCTAAGAAGTAATTTAAATCAGTAATTGTCGTTTCTATTTGCAGTTGACGTAATTAGATAAGAGTAAGGCCGGGCACGACACATAAGTTGTCATTGTTTCGGATTACCCTGAAGACCTAACACAGAGGGCTTATCATGCCAAGAAGACGAGTTGTCGCCAAACGCGACGTATTGCCAGATCCGAAGTTTCACAACAAGACACTGGCCAAATTCATGAACCACGTTATGGTCGACGGTAAAAAATCCATCGCCGAGCGTATCGTGTATGGTGCCTTGGACAAAATCCAAGAGCGCACCAATAAAGATCCTATCGAAGTGTTCGAGTCTGCGCTGGAAGCCGTAGCCCCTATGGTAGAGGTTAAATCTCGCCGTGTGGGTGGTGCCACTTATCAGGTGCCTGTAGAAGTGCGTCCCGAGCGTCGTCAAGCCCTCGCTATGCGTTGGTTGGTAGATTGCGCGCGTAAGCGTGGTGAGAAGTCGATGGATCTGCGTCTGGCCGGTGAGCTGGCTGACGCGGTAGAAGGTAAGGGTGCAGCAGCGAAGAAACGTGAAGACGTTCACCGCATGGCTGAAGCCAACAAAGCCTTCTCTCATTTTCGCTTCTAAAAAACAGGGGAAAGAATCGTGGCTCGTAAGACACCGATTAATCTTTACCGTAACATCGGTATTTGTGCGCACGTTGATGCGGGCAAAACCACTACTACAGAGCGTGTATTGTTCTACACCGGCTTGTCACACAAGATCGGTGAAACACACGACGGCGCCGCCACTACCGACTGGATGGAGCAAGAGCAGGAGCGTGGTATCACCATCACTTCTGCCGCTGTAACCTGTTTCTGGAAAGGTATGGGTGCGCAGTTTGAAGAACACCGCGTCAACATCATCGACACCCCTGGACACGTTGACTTTACCATCGAAGTAGAGCGTTCTTTGCGTGTACTCGACGGCGCAGTGATCGTGCTGTGTGCCTCTTCAGGCGTACAGCCACAGACTGAAACGGTATGGCGTCAGGCCAACAAGTATGAAGTGCCGCGCATGGTGTTCGTCAACAAGATGGACCGTACTGGCGCTAACTTTATGCGCGTTGTTAAGCAGTTGAAAGATCGTTTGGGTGCTAAAGCAGTACCTATTCAATTGCCCATTGGCGCCGAAGACGACTTCAAAGGCGTTGTCGACTTGATCAAGATGAAGTCCATTCTGTGGAATGAAGAAGATCAGGGTATGACGTTTGAGTACGGCGATATCCCTGCTGACATGTTGGCAGAAGCGGAAGAAGCGCGTACTGAAATCGTTGAGGCTGCGGCTGAAGCGAACGACGAGCTGATGAACAAGTATTTGGAAGGCGAAGAGCTGACTGAAGATGAAATCAAGACTGGCCTGCGGGCTCGTACCTTGGATAACGACTTGATTCTGACACTGTGTGGCTCCGCCTTTAAGAACAAGGGCGTACAGGCTGTGCTGGATGCGGTCATTGAGTTCATGCCAAGTCCCACAGAAGTTAAAGACATTGAAGGCGTATTGGAAGACGGCGAAACCGTTGCGCGTCGTATTTCAAGCGATGACGAGCCCTTTGCCTCTTTGGCGTTCAAAATTGCCACCGACCCCTTCGTTGGTACGCTGACGTTTATTCGTGTTTATTCTGGGGTGTTGAACTCAGGTGACGGCGTGGTGAACTCAGTTAAAGGCAAGAAAGAGCGTGTGGGCCGTATGGTTCAGATGCACGCGAACGACCGCCAAGAGATCAAAGAAGTACGCGCCGGTGACATCGCTGCTCTGGTCGGTATCAAAACCGTTACCACAGGTGATACGTTGTGTGATCCTAACAACATCATTACCTTGGAGCGTATGGACTTCCCTGAGCCGGTAATTCAGGTTGCCGTGGAGCCGAAATCGAAGGCAGACCAAGAGAAAATGGGCGTTGCGTTGGGTAAGTTGGCCCAAGAAGATCCTTCTTTCCGTGTTCATACAGACGAAGAAACCGGTCAGACCATCATCGGTGGTATGGGTGAGTTGCACCTCGACATCATCGTTGATCGTATGAAGCGTGAGTTTAAGGTTGAAGCCAACATCGGTGCGCCTCAGGTTGCTTACCGTGAAAAAATCCGCTCAGCTTGTGAAGTTGAAAGCAAGTTCGTACGTCAGTCTGGTGGTCGCGGTCAATACGGTCACGTAGTGGTACGTTTTGAGCCTGCGGAAGGCGACGGCTTGGAATTCGTCAACGAAATCGTTGGTGGTGTTGTGCCTAAGGAATACATTCCTGCGGTAGAAAAAGGCATCGCTGAGCAGATGAAAAACGGTATTTTGGCCGGCTATCCTCTGCTGGGTCTGAAAGCCACGCTGATCGACGGTTCGTACCACGACGTTGACTCCAACGAAATGGCGTTTAAAGTCGCTGCTTCTATGGCGGTTAAAAAACTGGCCGAGAAAGGTAATCCTGCGTTGATGGAGCCTATGATGAAGGTTGAGGCGGTAACGCCTGAAGACTACATGGGTGATGTCATGGGTGACCTTAACCGTCGCCGCGGTCTCGTACAGGGTATGGACGACAGTCCGTCAGGTAAGATCATTAATGCTGAAGTGCCGTTGTCCGAGATGTTCGGATATGCAACGGATTTGCGTTCCATGTCTCAGGGTCGTGCATCCTACACCATGGAATTCTCACAGTACTCTGAAGCACCAAACAACATTGCTGAAGCAATCATTAAAAAGGCCTGATCCGTCAGGCCCCTTTAAGTAAATTGAGGTATTAGACATGTCAAAGGCAACCTTTGAGCGTAGCAAGCCCCACCTGAACGTGGGCACGATCGGTCACGTAGACCACGGTAAAACCACCCTGACAGCCGCGTTGACGCGCGTTTGTTTCGACGTGTGGGGCACAGGTGAGCAGCGTGCATTCGATCAGATCGATAACGCCCCTGAAGAACGCGCTCGTGGTATCACGATCGCCACTTCACACGTTGAATACGATTCACCAGCACGTCACTACGCCCACGTAGACTGCCCAGGCCACGCTGACTATGTTAAAAACATGATCACCGGTGCGGCGCAGATGGACGGCGCGATCCTGGTTTGTTCTGCAGCTGACGGCCCAATGCCTCAGACGCGTGAACACATCCTGTTGTCTCGTCAGGTGGGTGTACCGTACATCGTTGTATTCATGAACAAAGCGGACATGGTAGACGACGCTGAGTTGTTGGAGCTGGTAGAAATGGAAATCCGTGACTTGCTGTCACAGTACGATTTCCCAGGCGACGACACGCCGATCATCATCGGTTCTGCGCTGATGGCGCTGGAAGGCCGTGATGACAACGAAATGGGTACTACAGCGGTTAAGAAGCTGGTAGAGACTCTGGACGTTTACATCCCTGAGCCAGAGCGTGCAATCGATCAGCCGTTCCTGATGCCTGTGGAAGACGTTTTCTCAATCGCGGGTCGTGGTACGGTAGTAACTGGCCGTATCGAGCGCGGTATTGTTAAGACTGGCGACGAAGTGGAAATCGTTGGTATCCGTGATACCACTAAGACCATCGTAACCGGTGTAGAAATGTTCCGTAAGCTGCTCGACGAAGGTCGTGCGGGTGAGAACGTAGGTGCTTTGTTGCGTGGTACTAAGCGTGACGACGTAGAGCGTGGTCAGGTATTGGCTAAGCCAGGTACTATTACGCCGCACACCAAGTTCGAAGCGGAAGTATATGTGTTGAGCAAAGAAGAAGGTGGCCGTCACACGCCATTCTTCAAAGGCTACCGTCCACAGTTCTACTTCCGTACGACCGACGTAACTGGAAGCTGTGAGCTGCCAGAAGGCGTTGAGATGGTAATGCCAGGCGACAACATCAAGATGGAAGTCACTCTGATCGCGCCGATCGCGATGGAAGACAACCTGCGTTTCGCCATTCGTGAAGGTGGCCGTACTGTTGGTGCGGGCGTTGTAGCGAAAATCATCGAGTGATGATTGCGCCGCGTTAAGCGGATACAAAAAAAGGGGGAGTCGGTTGACTCCCCCTTTTTGTTAGTTACTTCAAAAGAACTAACCCGCTTGGCAGGTGCGCTGAAGCGCTCCTGGCGTTTTAATTTGGCGTCGTCATTGACACCGCAATGGCACGTCAATATAATGCGCGTCCCTCAGTAGGCCTGAGGGGGCGTAATGCTGTTTAACAATTTCGGAGTTTTGGTCACATGCAGAACCAAAAGATCAGAATTCGCCTGAAGGCGTTTGATCATCGCTTGATCGATGCATCCACGCAGGAGATTGTCGATACTGCTAAGCGTACTGGCGCACAGGTTCGGGGTCCTATCCCGCTGCCTACTAAGCGCGAGCGCTTTACTGTACTGGTTTCTCCTCACGTGAATAAAGATGCACGCGATCAGTATGAGTTAAGAACTCACAAACGTATGCTGGATATCGTTGAGCCTACCGAAAAAACGGTAGATGCCTTGATGAAGCTGGATCTGGCTGCGGGCGTTGACGTTCAAATTAGTCTGGGTTAAGCGTTTGTATTGTCTGCCACTGCGGTAGACCACTGAAAAGTGCCAAACGCCTCCTGTGTAACAGTTCCTTCGGGAACGGCCATAGCGGGTACCCCCTCTAATACATTGCGTAGAGTGTGGGATTTAGCCCCGTACATTGGAGTAATAAAGATGTCTATAGGTGTTATTGGCCGTAAGGCTGGTATGACACGTGTCTTCACTGCTGAAGGTGTGTCAGTGCCGGTTACGGTAATTGAAGTGACGCCCAACCGGGTTTCACAAGTTAAATCTGTCGATTCAGATGGTTACACGGCTGTTCAGCTGACTTTTGGTCAGAAGAAAGCATCACGTGTAAACAAATCACAAGCCGGTCACTACGCGAAAGCGGGTATCGAAGCGGGTGAGCTGGTTCGCGAATTCCGTGCCGACGATCTGGGCGAGTTAAAGATCGGCGACACAGTGGGAGTCTCTATTTTTGAGGCAGGTCAGAAGATTGATGTGACCGGTACTTCGAAAGGTAAAGGCTTCCAAGGTGCTATCAAGCGCCACAATTTCAGCATGCAGGATGCCACTCACGGTAACTCCCTGTCTCACCGCGCTCCGGGTTCTATCGGTCAGTGCCAGACACCAGGTCGTGTATGGAAGGGCAAAAAAATGTCCGGCCACATGGGTGCTGAGCAAGTGACTGTCCAGACTCTGGAAGTTGTGCGTGTTGATGCCGAACGTAATCTGCTGTTGGTTAAAGGTGCCGTGCCCGGAGCAACATCTGGCCACGTCATTGTCAAACCAGCCGTGAAGGCTTGAGGGAATTGTCATGAATCTTAATGTAGTAGGAAGCAAAAATTCTACTGTTGAAGTATCTGACGCTACCTTCGGCAAAGACTTCAACGAAGCGTTGGTGCACCAGGTTGTAACCGCGTATATGGCTGCTGGCCGTCAGGGCAGCAAAGCACAGAAGACGCGTAGCCAGGTTTCTGGTGGCGGTGCTAAGCCTTGGCGTCAAAAGGGTACAGGTCGTGCCCGTGCGGGTACTACGCGTAGCCCAATCTGGCGTTCAGGTGGTGTGACATTCGCTGCTACGCCACGCGACTACTCACAGAAAGTTAACCGCAAGATGTACCGCGGCGCCATTCAGTCAATTTTGTCTGAGCTGGTTCGTCAGGAGCGTCTGATCGTGGTTGATGACCTGAACATCGCTGAGCCGAAAACCAAGTTGTTTTTGAGCAAAATGAAAGAGCTGGGCCTGATTAATGCCCTGTTCGTAGCCGACGAAGTGACGGAAAACCTGTTCCTGTCTGCACGCAACGTACCACACGTTGACGTACTGGACGTGGCCGGTGTCGACCCTGTATCGCTGGTAGCCTTCGACAAGGTGGTTATGACCGTAGCAGCTCTGAAGAAAGTTGAGGAGGTGTTGTCATGAGTAGTCACCAGGAACGTCTTCTGAAAGTGTTGATGGGCCCTCATATTTCTGAGAAAGCCACCATCGTCGCTGACGGTAACGGTCAATACGTATTTCGTGTTGCTCCCGATGCAACCAAGCCTGAGATCAAGCAGGCGGTTGAAAAATTGTTCGAAGTGAAGGTACTAAACGTACGTACTTTGGTCCAAAAAGGCAAAGTCAAGCGCACCGCGCGTGGTCTCGGCAAGCGTAACAACGTGAAAAAAGCGTATGTGCGTCTGGCTGAAGGTCAGGAAATTGACTTTCTGAGCGTGTAAAGGGGTAGGCAAGAATGGCTATTGTAAAAGCGAAACCATCATCCGCCGGTCGTCGTCACGTCGTTCAGGTTAAAACACCTGATCTGCATAAAGGCGCCCCTTTTGCCGCGTTGGTGGAAAAGAAATCTCGCACTGGTGGTCGTAACAACCAGGGCCGGATCACAACACGTCACATCGGTGGTGGGCACAAGCAGCACTATCGTTTGGTTGACTTCAAGCGTAACAAAGATGGCATTCCTGGCGTTGTAGAGCGTCTTGAATACGATCCTAACCGTAGCGCGCACATCGCTCTTGTTTTATACAAGGACGGCGAGCGTCGTTACATCCTGGCTCCGCGTAACGTAGCTGCTGGCAGTCCTGTACTGTCCGGTGAGCACGCACCGATTAAGCCAGGTAATGCTATGCCATTGCGTAACATTCCAGTAGGTAGTGTCGTGCACAACGTTGAGCTGAAGCCTGGTAAAGGTGGTCAGATCGCTCGTTCTGCAGGTACTTCGGTACAGCTGGTCGCACGTGACAGTGGTTATGCCACTTTGCGTCTGCGCTCCGGTGAAATGCGTAAGGTATTGGTTGACTGCCGCGCCACATTGGGCGAAGTCAGCAACTCAGAACACAGCCTGCGGCAGTTGGGTAAAGCGGGTGCATCACGGTGGCGCGGCGTTCGTCCGACCGTTCGTGGTGTAGTCATGAACCCGGTTGACCACCCACACGGTGGTGGTGAAGGTAAAACCTCTGGTGGTCGTCACCCTGTGACACCTTGGGGCGTGCCTACTAAAGGTTACAAAACCCGTAAAAACAAGCGTACGGACAAATACATTGTTCGTCGTCGTACTAAGTAATAAGAGGATTAGGCCGTGCCACGTTCTTTAAAGAAAGGTCCATTTGTAGACCTGCATTTAATGAAAAAGGTAGAGGCTGCTATTGAGAAAGGCGAGAAACGTCCAATTAAGACGTGGTCTCGTCGTAGCACCATCTTCCCTGAATTCATTGGGTTGACCATAGCAGTCCATAATGGCCGTCAACATGTTCCTGTATTCGTTACAGAAGACATGGTCGGTCATAAGTTAGGTGAATTCGCGCTGACCCGCACGTACAAAGGTCATGCAGCGGACAAGAAAGCCAAACGGTAGAGGTAGATAAAATGGAAACTAAAGCTGTATTGCGTGGTGCCCGTCTGTCTGCTCAGAAAGGCCGTTTGGTAGCAGACCTCATCCGGGGTAAGAAAGTTGAGGAAGCATTAGACATCCTCACTTTCAGCCCTAAGAAAGGTGCTGCGATCATTAAGAAGGTGCTGGAGAGTGCAGTGGCGAACGCCGAGCACAATGATGGCGCTGACATCGACGAGCTGAAGGTATCAACGATCTTTGTTGATGAAGGCATGACGATGAAGCGTATTCGTCCACGGGCCAAGGGTCGCGCAGATCGCGTCCTGAAGCGTTCGTGCCATATCACCGTCAAGGTCGCGGATTAACAGGAGAAGGTCAGATGGGTCAGAAAGTTCACCCAACCGGTATTCGCCTTGGGATCACCAAAGATCACCGCTCTGTGTGGTTCGCGGAATCCAAAGATTATGCCGACAAATTGGTAAATGACATTCAGGTGCGTGAGTATCTCGAGCGGAAGCTGGCGAAAGCGTCAGTGAGCAAGATTATCATCGAGCGCCCTGCACAGAACGCCAAGATCACCATTCACACTGCCCGTCCGGGTATCGTGATTGGTAAGAAAGGCGAAGATGTTGAAGTGCTGCGTAATGAAGTGTCCAAAATGATGGGCATTCCTGTACACATCAACATTGAAGAAATTCGCAAGCCAGACCTGGACGCTGTCCTGGTAGGTCAGAACGTAGCCAGTCAGTTGGAACGTCGTGTAATGTTTCGTCGCGCTATGAAGCGTGCGGTACAGAACGCTATGCGTGCCGGTGCCAAGGGCGTGAAGATCCAGGTTGGTGGGCGTTTGGGCGGAGCTGAAATCGCGCGTACCGAATGGTACCGCGAGGGTCGTGTGCCTTTGCATACTTTGCGTGCCGATATCGACTACGCAAACATCGAAGCACAGACCACCTACGGTATCCTGGGTATCAAAGTGTGGATCTTCAAAGGTGAAGTTCTGGGCGGCATTGAAGAAGTGCGCGCACAGGAAAAAGCACCTAAGAAGAAAGCAGCTCGGTAAGGAGTAGGTCATGTTACAGCCAAAACGTACCAAATTTAGAAAGATGCAGAAGGGCCGTAACCGCGGTCTGGCTTTGCGCGGTAGCAAGGTCAGTTTCGGCGAGTACGCTCTGAAGTCAACGGGCCGTGGCCGGATCACCTCTCGCCAAATCGAGGCAGCGCGTCGTGCGATGACTCGTAAGGTTAAGCGGGGCGGTAAAATCTGGATTCGTGTTTTCCCTGACAAGCCGATCTCCAAAAAGCCTCTTGAGGTGCGGATGGGTAAAGGTAAGGGTAACGTTGAATACTGGGTTGCTCAGATTAAACCTGGCAAGGTCCTGTATGAAATGGAAGGCGTATCAGAAGAACTGGCGCGTGAAGCATTTTCGCTTGCCGCTGCTAAGTTGCCTGTGCCAACCGTATTTATCAAACGGACGGTGATGTGATGAAAGCTAAAGAAATCCGTGAGAAGTCAGTTGAAGAACTGAACCAGCAGCTGCTGGACTTGCTTCACGACCAATTCAAGTATCGTATGCAGAAGGCCACTGGTCAGCTGACTCAGAATCACCTTCTGAACGTCGTGCGTAAAGATATTGCTCGTGTCAAGACCGTACTGCACGAGAAGGTGGGAGCGTAAAATGTCAGAAACTAATGCTCGTACAGTAACCGGTCAGGTTGTCAGCAACAAAGCTGACAAGACCATTACTGTCCTGGTTGAGCGCAGCGTGAAACACCCTGTGTACGGGAAGATCATGAAGCGTTCTACTAAGTTACATGCGCACGATGAAAACAATGAATGCCAGTCTGGCGACGTTGTCACGATTCGGGAGTCGCGTCCGTATTCCAAGCAGAAGACTTGGACTTTGGTAAACATCGTTGAGCGCGCAACCAGCCTGTAAGGCTGGTTGTGACTCAGTGTCTGGGGAGTTTGTAAGATGATTCAAACACAAACGATACTCGACGTAGCGGACAACAGCGGTGCCAAACGTGTTCAATGCATCAAGGTACTGGGTGGTTCTCACCGTCGGTATGCAAGAATTGGTGATCTGATTAAGGTCTCCGTGAAGGAAGCAATTCCCCGCGGCAAGGTCAAGAAAGGTCAGGTCATGAATGCTGTGGTAGTTCGTACCAGAAAAGGCGTGCGTCGTCCTGATGGATCTGTGATCCGTTTCGACACCAACTCAGCAGTATTGCTGAACGCTAACCAAGCGCCTATCGGCACCCGTATTTTCGGACCGGTAACGCGTGAACTACGAACTGAAAAATTCATGAAGATCATTTCCCTGGCGCCGGAAGTACTGTAATTCGCAGTACTAGACGGTAGCAGGAAGTGGAGGAAAGATGAGAAAGCTTAAGACAGGTGACGAAGTCATCGTTATTGCCGGTAAAGACAAAGGCAAGCGTGGCAAAATCACCAAAGTTGTAAAGACTGAGCGCAAAGGCGATAAGTTCGTGGTGTCTGGCATCAACAAGGTGAAGAAGCACCAGAAGCCAAACCCGCAAGCCAACGTTCAGGGCGGCATTGTCGAGAAAGAACTGCCGATCGCAGCTTCCAACGTAGCTATTTTCAACCCGGAAACCAATAAAGGTGACCGTGTTGGTTTCAAGACGCTGGAAGACGGTCGTAAGGTTCGTTTCTTCAAGTCCACTAGCCAGCAGATTGAAGAGTAGGGGCGGAACGGATATGTCAAGATTAAAAGCATTGTACAAATCTGACGTTATGCCTGCTCTGACTAAAGAGTTTGGCTACAAAAACGTCATGGAAGTACCTCGCGTCACTAAGATCACTCTGAACATGGGTGTGGGTGAAGCGATTGGTGATAAGAAGCAGATCGAAAATGCGATCGCTGACCTGGAAGCGATTTCTGGTCAGAAGGCTGTTGTAACGAAAGCACGTAAGTCTATTGCAGGCTTTAAAATTCGTGAAGGCTGGCCTATTGGTGCCAAAGTGACCCTGCGCGCTGAGCGTATGTGGGAATTTCTGGATCGCCTGGTCGACATCTCACTGCCACGTGTACGTGACTTCCGCGGTATCAACCCTAAGTCGTTTGATGGCCGTGGTAACTACAGTATGGGTGTTCGTGAGCAGATCATCTTCCCGGAAATTGAGTACGACAAAGTAGATAAGTTGCGTGGATTGGATATCACCATCACAACTACTGCCCGTACTAATGACGAAGGCCGCGCTTTGCTGAAAGCCCTGTCCTTCCCATTCCGCAACTAAGCTACGGAGCTGGAGAGCTGATATGGCAAAAGAGAGCATGAAAGCACGCGAAGCGAAACGCGCCAAACTGGTTGCTAAGTTTGCTGAGAAACGTGCTGCCCTTAAAGCAGTAATTAATAGTCCAAACAGTTCTGACGAAGAACGTTGGGAAGCTCAAATTGCGTTGCAGAAATTGCCACGCGATGCGAGTCCAGTCCGCCAGCAGCGTCGCTGCCAGCTGACCGGTCGTCCTCACGGCGTCTATCGTAAGTTCGGTTTGAGCCGAAACATGCTGCGCGCGCACACAATGCGTGGTAATGTACCCGGCCTGAAAAAAGCAAGCTGGTAAAACAGCGAATCGATAAGCAGGGCTGAACGCCCTGTTTTCTGGTTTATAACGGCCAGAGAACAGGGTTTAAGCCCTGCTGCACATGAGTGAGGTAAAACCAATGAGTATGCAAGATACGTTGGCGGATATGTTTACGCGTATTCGCAACGGGCAGCAAGCTGGCAAACAAACTGTTTCCATGCCTGCTTCCAAGCTGAAAAAAGCGGTTGCTGATGTACTGATCGCAGAAGGCTATTTAGCCTCTGCTGAAGTGACAGCAGACGTGAAGCCTGAATTGACAGTGGCCTTGAAATATTACAAGGGTCAGCCTGTTATCGAGAGCATCAAACGTGTTAGTCGTCCTGGTCTGCGTCAGTACCGTGCTACTGAAGAGCTGACTAAGGTGTCTGCCGGTTTGGGTGTATCCATCGTCTCCACCTCGCAGGGTATTATGACCGATCGCGCCGCCCGTAAGGCCGGTATCGGTGGTGAGATCATCTGCGAAGTATTCTAAGGGGGTTTTACGATGTCTCGAATAGCTAATCAACCAGTAGTAGTGCCTGGCGGCGTTGACGTTAAAATTGCCAACGGCATTGTTACTGTAAAAGGCGGCAAAGGTCAGCTCACGCTGAATTTGCATCCTACTGTCAGCGTTAAAGAAGACGCTGGAATTTTGTCTGTTTCCGCCAATGATGGCGCGAAGCAGTCTCGCGCCATGGCCGGAACTACCCGTTCTCTGGTAAACAACATGGTTATTGGTGTCAGCCAGGGCTTTGAAAAGCGTCTGCAGCTGAATGGCGTCGGTTACCGCGCTAAAGCCAATGGCCGTACGTTGAACCTGACTTTGGGCTTCTCACATCCAATCGACTACGAATTGCCAGAAGGTGTCACTGCGGAAACGCCGACCCAGACGGAAGTAGTTGTAACCGGTGTTGATAAGCAACAGGTCGGTCAGGTGGCAGCCGAAATTCGCGCTTTCCGTGCGCCAGAGCCTTATAAAGGCAAAGGTGTTCGTTACGCGGGTGAGCAGGTTCGCCGTAAAGAAACCAAGAAGAAGTAAGGGGTAGGGCATCATTATGGACGCTAAAAAGCAATCTCGTATTCGCCGTGCTCGTCGTAGTCGGATGAAAATTCGTGAACTCGGCGTTAATCGCCTGTGCATTCATCGCACACCTCGGCACATCTACGCGCAGGTGATTTCACCTGATGGCGCTAAAGTGCTGGCCAGTGCTTCAACACTGGACACGGATCTGCGCAGTGGCGCAACCGGTAACGTGGACGCAGCGACCAAAGTCGGTCAGCTGATTGCATCACGTGCCAAGGCGGCTGGCGTTGAAAGCGTAGCTTTCGATCGCTCCGGCTTCAAATATCACGGCCGTGTGAAAGCACTGGCTGATGCAGCCCGCGAAGGTGGATTACAGTTCTAGAGGTGAGTATGGCGAACGTAGATCAGCAGCAGTCTGTAGAACTGCAGGAAAAATTGGTTCAAGTGAACCGCGTTGCCAAAGTGGTCAAGGGTGGTCGTGTATTCGGCTTCACCGCATTGACTGTGGTAGGCGACGGCAAAGGTAAAGTAGGCTTCGGTCGCGGCAAAGCGAAAGAAGTACCTGCTGCCATTCAAAAAGCTATGGATGCGGCGCGCCGCAACGTAGTAACCATTGACCTGGACGGCACAACGTTGCAGTACCCGGTTAAGGGCCGTCACGGTGCCGCTAAGGTGTACATGCAGCCTGCTTCTGAAGGTACAGGTATCATCGCCGGTGGCGCGATGCGTGCGGTACTCGAAATTGCCGGTGTACAGAACGTACTGGCGAAGTGCTACGGTTCTACGAACCCGGTAAACGTTGTGCGGGCGACCATCAAGGGTCTGAGCGCGATGCGTGCACCGGAAGAAATTGCCGCTAAGCGTGGCAAGTCTGTAGACGAAATTCTGGGGTAAATCATGGCTAAGAAGACATTGAAAGTTGAATTGTTTCGTAGCCCGATAGCGACACTGCCTAAGCACAAATTGTGTGTGCAGGGTCTGGGTCTGCGTAAGATCGGCCAAGTGCGTGAACTGGAAGACACTCCTTCCGTTCGCGGGATGATTAACAAAGTTAACTACATGGTCCGTGTAGTAGGGGAATAGTCATGCATTTGAATGAACTGAGTCCTGCTGCTGGCGCGAAACAGAGCCCTAAGCGGGTTGGTCGTGGCATTGGTAGCGGTCTGGGTAAGACCGGTGGTCGTGGTCACAAAGGCCAGAAGTCGCGTTCAGGCGGCGGCGTTAAGCCAGGTTTTGAAGGCGGTCAGATGCCATTGCAGCGTCGTCTGCCAAAATTTGGTTTCACTTCTCGTAAGCAAGCTGTGCGTTCGGAAATCCGTTTGCACGAGCTGGCGAAAGTTGAAGGCGACGTAGTAGATCTGAAAGCACTGCAAGATGCCAACGTGGTAACGCGTAGCATTAAAGTGGTCAAGGTCATCAACTCCGGCGAAATCAATCGCGCTGTAACGATTAAAGGTCTGAACGTGACCGAAGGTGCCAAAAAGGCCATCGAAGCAGCGGGCGGAAAAGTAGAGGCGTAACGTGACTAAACAAGGTGCACTGCCGGCTGGCGCACAGAAGGGTATGGGTGAGCTAGGCTCGCGCTTGCTTTTCGTGCTCCTCGCCATACTGGTCTATCGCATTGGTGCGCATATACCGGTACCGGGAATTAATCCAGATCAACTGGCGGCGCTTTTTGAGCGCAACCGGGACACCATCCTGAGCATGTTTAACATGTTTTCGGGGGGTGCTCTTGAGCGGATGAGTATTTTTGCATTGGGTATCATGCCGTACATTTCGGCATCGATCATTATGCAGCTGCTCACGGTGGTCAGCCCGCATATAGAACAACTGAAGAAAGAGGGTGAGGCGGGTCGTCGTAAGATGAGTCAATACACCCGGTACGGCACCTTGGTGTTGGCCATCATTCAGTCTCTGGCTATTACCGTAGGGTTGGCCAGTCAAGGTATCGCCTTCACCGATGGTGCAGGCACCGTACCCTGGAACTTCTATTTTGTAGGTATGGTGACGTTGACGTCAGGCACCATGTTTATGATGTGGTTGGGTGAGCAGATTACAGAGCGTGGTGTTGGTAACGGCATCTCCCTGCTGATCTTTGCAGGCATCGTGGCCAGCCTGCCAGCGGCGTTCGGACAGTCGTTCGAATCGGCGCGGCAAGGCGAGCTTAACATCCTGTTGCTGCTGGCCATTGGCATATTCGCTATTGCTGTGGTGGCGTTGGTGGTATTCATCGAGCGCGGTCAGCGTAAGATCACCATCAACTACGCTAAGCGTCAGCAAGGCCGTAAGGTGTTTGCCGCGCAAACCAGCCATCTGCCACTGAAGATCAACATGGCGGGTGTAATTCCGCCGATCTTCGCGTCGAGCCTGTTGATCTTCCCTGCGTCCATTGGTACGTGGTTCGGTCAGAGTGAAAATGCTGGTTGGTTGGCGGATATGATGGTTTACCTCAGCCCCGGCCAGCCACTGTACTACTTACTGTTTACTATAGCGGTCGTGTTTTTCTGCTACTTCTATACCGCAGTAACGTTCAACCCTAAAGACGTTGCAGAAAATCTGAAACGCAGTGGTGCCTTTGTTCCTGGTATTCGTCCCGGTGAACAGACAGCGCGCTATGTTGATGGTGTATCGGCTCGTCTCACGCTGTTCGGTGCGGGTTATATTGCCGTGGTGTCTTTGGTACCACAGGGCCTGGTTCAGGCTGCAGGCGCACCGTTTTTATTCGGTGGCACGTCGTTGCTCATCGTGGTGGTAGTGGTCATGGACTTTATGTCTCAAGTCCAGTCTCACCTGATGTCGCATCAGTACTCGTCACTTATGAAAAAGGCTAATTTGAAAGGCTACAGTCGTTAAGTGCTGTTGGCCATCGGGAGATAATCATGAAAGTTCGCGCATCTGTTAAGAAGATTTGTCGCAACTGCAAAATCATTCGTCGTAATGGTGCCGTACGAGTGATTTGTACAGATCCTAAGCACAAACAGCGCCAAGGGTAAGATAAGCATTGAAGAACAAGCGCTTGCTTTTTAGTGAAGCAGGCGCTATTCTTCTGCGCCCTTCGTATCAGTGAACCTCTAGCACACATCGTGCTCACAACTTTGCAAACGGAGTAAACACATGGCACGTATTGCCGGCGTTAACATTCCTGACGCCAAGCATGCTGCGATCTCGCTCACATACATTTTTGGTATTGGGCGGACAACTGCACGTAGCATCTGCGAAGCATCAGGTATTCAGCCAACCCGCAAGATTGGTGACTTATCTGAAGACGAACTCGACGTAGTTCGTAATGAAGTCGCTAAGTATGCGGTTGAAGGTGACCTGCGGCGTGAAGTCCAGATGAACATCAAGCGATTGATGGATCTGGGTTGCTACCGCGGTATTCGCCATCGTCGCAGCTTGCCGCTGCGCGGTCAGCGTACAAAAACGAATGCTCGGACTCGTAAGGGACCGCGCAAACCTATTAAACGTTAATCAACCGAATTATTGACAGGAAATCGAAGATGGCTAAGCCAGGTACGAACAAGTCACGTAAGAAGGTGAAAAAGCAGATTGGTGATGGCATCGCCCACATCTTTGCTTCTTTCAACAACACCATCGTGACCATTACGGATCGCCAAGGAAACGCCCTGAGTTGGGCGACGTCCGGCGGCTCCGGTTTCCGTGGATCTCGCAAAAGTACTCCTTTCGCTGCTCAGGTAGCTGCTGAACGTGCCGGTGTTGCCGCACAAGAGTATGGCGTGAAAAACCTCGACGTCGAGGTTAAGGGTCCCGGACCGGGTCGTGAATCGGCAGTGCGCGCATTGAACGCCTGCGGCTTCAAGATCAACAACATTACAGATGTAACGCCGATTCCACATAACGGCTGTCGTCCACCCAAAAAACGTCGCGTGTAAGGAGGGTACAGAGAGATGGCAAGATATATTGGCCCTACGTGTAAACTGGCACGTCGTGAAGGCACAGATCTGTTCCTGAAGAGCGGTGTTCGTTCACTGGATACAAAATGTAAACTCGAAACAGCTCCTGGTGTGCATGGCGCACGTCGTGGCCGTTTGTCAGATTACGGCCTGCAGCTGCGTGAAAAGCAGAAAGTACGTCGTATCTACGGCATCCTGGAAAAGCAGTTTCGTAACTATTATAAAGCGGCAGCGGCTAAGAAAGGCGCTACCGGTGAAAACTTGCTGCAATTGCTGGAAGGTCGTCTGGATAACGTGGTTTATCGCATGGGCTATGGCTCAACGCGTTCAGAATCACGTCAGCTGGTCAGCCACAAGGCGATCGAAGTTAACGGTCAACTGGTGAACATTCCTTCCTATCAGGTTCGTCCTGGTGACGTGGTGGCTGTTCGTGAAAAGAGTCAGGCTCAGTTGCGCATTAAAGGCGCTCTGGATTTGGCGGGTTCACGTGCCCCGGTCGCATGGATTGAAGTTGATTCCAAGAAGATGTCAGGCGTGTTTAAAAACCGTCCTGAGCGTTCAGATCTTTCTGCGGACATCAATGAAAACCTGATCGTGGAACTGTATTCCAAGTAATAAGTGTGCTTAAAGGTAGGGGCATCTATGCAGCGTTTTATCAACGACTTTCTCATTCCGCGACACATCGAGGTACAGGAGATATCGCCAACACGGGCCAAGGTGGTGTTAGAACCCCTGGAACGTGGTTTTGGTCATACGCTGGGTAGTGCTCTGCGTCGTATTCTGCTGTCTTCGCTGCCCGGTGCAGCCATCGTCGAGGTGGAAATCGAAGGCGTACTGCACGAGTACAGCGCCGTTGAAGGTGTTAAGGAAGATGTTTTAGACATTTTGCTAAACCTCAAAGGCGTAGCATTGAAGTTGCACGACCGCGATGAAGCCACCCTGACTTTGAAAAAAGCAGGTAAGGGCGTTATCACAGCGGGCGACATCCAGTTAGATCATGGGGTGGAAATTGCCAACCCTGATCACGTGATCGCCACATTGGCGGACAGCGGTTCACTGAGCATGACACTTCGTGTTGTCAGCGGCCGTGGTTACCAGACTGCTGAATCGCGCTTTTCACCTGATGAAGAGTCGCGTGCGGTCGGTAAATTACAATTGGATGCATCGTTCAGTCCAGTGGTTCGTATCGCTTATAACGTTGACTCAGCACGTGTTGAGCAGCGTACTGACCTCGACAAGCTGACATTGGACATCGAGTCTAATGGCACCATCGAGCCGGAAGAAGCGATCCGTTTTGCGGCAACCATTCTGCAACATCAACTGTCGTCGTTCGTCGACCTGCAGTCTGAAGCGCAGAAAGAGCCGGAGAAAGAAGAAGATCGTATCGATCCTATCTTGCTCCGTCCGGTTGATGATCTTGAGCTGACTGTGCGTTCTGCGAACTGCCTGAAAGCTGAAAACATCTATTACATTGGTGATCTCATCCAGCGTACCGAAGTCGAATTGCTGAAGACGCCTAACCTGGGTAAAAAATCTTTGACTGAAATCAAAGATGTGCTGGCCTCAAAAGGCCTGTCCTTGGGTATGGTGTTGGAGAGCTGGCCACCGGCTAGCCTCAAGAACGACGACAAGGTTCTGGGTTAACAACGAATTTGTAAGGAATTGAGTCATGCGTCATCGTAAAGCTGGCCGTAAATTCAATCGCAACAGTTCGCATCGCAAGGCGATGCTGCAAAACTTGACCATTGCACTGTTCGAGCATGAATTGATTAAGACGACTCTGCCCAAGGCGAAAGAACTTCGCTCTGTGGCTGAGCCATTGATTACCAAGGCAAAAGTGGATTCGGTTGCTAACCGTCGCTTCGCTTTTGACCGTCTGCGTTCGAAAGACGCAGTAGGTAAACTGTTCACCGACCTGGGTCCTCGTTATGAGAGCCGTCCAGGTGGTTACGTGCGTATTCTGAAGTGCGGTTTCCGCGCTGGCGACAACGCACCTATGGCCTATGTAGAATTGGTAGATCGTCCGGTATCGGACGCGGCGACTGAAGTAGACGCCGAAGAAGCATAAGCTTCTTTTAACCTGAAAAAGCCGCATTAGCGGCTTTTTTTTCGTCTTGCTGTTGGGCGATTCGACGGATGCTGCAAATCAGCACAGGCGTTGAATGAAGTCTGAAGTAATCGCTTGTGTAGTATTCGTCGTATACTGCACAACATGGCATAATGAGGGTCACGCAGTTTGAATAGTCGGGGGAATATGGTCATGCATAGATGCACCTGGGGCATACTGGCGGCCTGTCTTCTTCTTTTGGCAGGGCAGAGCGCGGCAGTACAATACATGCTCGGCGAGTCGCTACGCGTGACTGCCACTAGTGCCATTTTACGTGAAGATCCGTGGCAAGGGTCTCGCGTTTTGACGACACTGGATGAGTACGACCACATTGTGTTTCTGGGCGAGTATACGGTTGAACCGACAACGGTCACTATACGCGGTGAGCGCGTTTCTGCGCCGTTCTTACAGGTGCGTACAGACGCTGGGCTTGTCGGCTGGATATTTGGCGGCTTAGTCGCTATTGATGATGATACGTCGTTGTTGCGCGGCAAGGTCCGGCTCGTTGGTGAGGGTGCTAACCGCAGCCAAGTCACTGAACTGTATGGGCGGGACCAAGTATTGCACGACCGGCGGATGACCAGTGCGCGCACTCGCGATTTGCTCGATCGATTAGGTACCGATGAAGCGTGGGAATTCTACTATTTTCGTGAAAGCGAAGGTGTTGCCTTCGGCTTTATAGATAATCGAGTGGTGTCGGTAGCGGTGCGACAGGACGTCATTGGAGACGACGATGAAGTCATTACATACTGGCGTTCTGTGGCGGGTTATTTGTCTCGTCCGTTACGACCGGAGTGTCACCGAATACCAAGCCCAGCCAGTTGTCTTGATTATCTCCGCTGACCGGCGTGCGTGCCAGCGCAGCGACCGACACTCGCTGTGCCCCGGCGGCGCGTAAGACTCTCGCCAGTTCATTCACACTGGCACCCGTGGTGAATACGTCGTCTACGATTAGCCAGTTGCCACGAATGCTGTGGCTGCTGAACGCACCCTTAACCGCTGCGGCGCGCTCTTGCCGTGTCAAATCCTCTAGGGCACGGGTATTTCGCACGCGTTTCGCTGGCTCGGCATAACCCGTCTGCAGTCCCTTGGCAATTAGCCGACCTAATATCTCCGCCTGATTATACCCGCGCTGCCTATATCGCCCCCGATGCATGGGCATGCCGGTCACCTGCCAGTGCTGCCATGTCTCGTCTACGGTACTCTCTGCCTGCAGGCGACGCACCAGAAGATCGGCCACAGCGGGCATCAGGCTGAGCTTTTGGTGGTACTTTAACGCCTTGATTAATTGGGCCCATGGGCCTAGGTAATCTGCCACCGCATACAACTGTTCGTAGTGCTGGCGGCTGGAGAGACAACGGCCACAAATCAGATTTTCTGAGCCTATGGGTGTGGCACATTGGCGGCAGGGTGCTGCTTGACAAAGCAGGTCGGTTTGGCATCCGGTACAAAATCGATGGAACGAACTGGGCATGCCACAGAGCGGGCAGGTGATGCCCAACAGGTGAGCATAAAAGGATGAAAAACGATCATATGTAAACAATATATATATCCCTGTGTTGATGGTTGCGGTGTAATCCTTACACTGGCAACGGTCGTCTATAAAGACGCCGCCACCTGTGAACTATATTGGGAAAGCAAAGGTAATGACAAGTCTACGAAGCGACTGGAACAGAGACGAAGCGCTCGCATTATTTCAACTGCCATTTATGGACCTTGTGCATCAAGCACAAACGGTGCATAGAGCGCACTTCAACCCCAATGAAGTTCAGGTCAGCACCTTGCTATCCATCAAAACGGGAGCCTGTCCGGAAGACTGCAAGTATTGTCCGCAAAGCGGCCACTACAATACGGGCTTGGCGAAAGAGCGCCTGATTGAGATCGAAGCCGTAATGGCTCAGGCGCAAGCAGCGAAAGAGGCCGGGGCAACGCGTTTCTGTATGGGCGCGGCGTGGCGGTCACCGACTGCGAAAGATATGCCTGTTGTCACTGAAATGGTGCGCCAAGTGAAAGCACTGGGCCTTGAAACCTGTATGACGCTGGGCATGCTTGATGACGAGCAAGCTGTCACTTTGGCCGATGCTGGGTTGGACTACTACAACCATAACCTTGATACGTCGCCGGAATATTATGGGGAGATCATCACCACGCGTACGTTCGGTGACCGCTTGAATACCATCGCCAATGTGCGCAGTGCCGGTATGAAAGTCTGCTCTGGCGGTATCTTGGGCATGGGTGAATCCTTGGCTGATCGTGCCAGTATGTTGGTGCAATTGGCGAACATGACACCACAGCCCGAAAGCGTTCCGATCAATCAGCTCGTCAAGGTGGCGGGTACACCATTGGATGACGCCGACGATATTGACCCCTTCGACTTCATCCGCATGATCGCTGTGGCGCGCATCATGATGCCGAAGAGCCATGTGCGGTTATCGGCCGGGCGCGAAAACATGAACGACCAGCAGCAAGCGCTAGCGTTTATGGCCGGCGCAAACTCCATTTTCTATGGCGATAAGCTGCTGACGACGAAGAACCCTGAAGCAGCACGCGATATGGCCTTATTGCAACGCCTCGGCATGATGCCTGAAGGCGGTGTCATGCCGAGTGCGGGCGAGGGCATTCCAGACGATTGTCCACGACTGCGGCCATCGTCCCAGCAGGACGCCACCGCACTCGTCTCACCATCTTCGACGTCCGTCGATCCATCGTTGTTTTACGACGCAGCGCGCGGATGAACTGGTCAGCCCGCTGGCAACAAGCGGTAGCGGAAACAGAGCAGGCTGGTCTCTACCGACAGCGCCGTGTGTTGACGTCGGCACAGTGCGTACACCAAGAAATTGATGGTCAGCAGATACTGTCGTTCAGCAGCAACGACTACCTCGGTTTGGCCGCAGACGCCCGGCTTGCCGAAGCGGGCGCCCGAGCATCGCAGCGCTACGGAACGGGTGCAGGCGCTTCGCACCTCGTCAACGGACATCATCGCTTACACCATGAATTGGAGTTGGCCTTGGCCGACTTTCTGGGTCGTGAGGCGGTGCTGTTGTTCAGCAGTGGCTACATGGCCAATCTGGGTACGCTACAAGCACTGGGCCCTATGGTGCAGCGCATTTACCACGACCGCTTGAATCATGCTTCACTGCTTGATGGCAGTCGCCTAGCGGGGTTGCCTACACGGCGTTATCCGCATGGCAATATGGCGACTCTACAGAACTGGCTCATGCAACACGGTGAGACCGTCATGTTGGTGACCGACGGTGTGTTCAGCATGGACGGTGACGCTGCGCCTCTGCAAGAACTGATAGCACTTGCACGCACCCACAACAGCTTATTGGTGGTTGACGACGCGCACGGCATCGGCGTGTTAGGCGAGGGCGGTCGAGGTGTAACCGCGCCGTTCAACAGTGCACAAGTGCCGGTACTGATCGGCACCTTAAGCAAGGCCTTCGGCTCCTACGGTGCCTTTGTGGCAGGTGACAGTAGCCTAATAGACTACTTACTGCAATTCGCTCGTACCTATCGTTACACCACTGCGTTGCCGCCTGCTATAGCCGCTTCGGCGCTGGCGGCGCTAGACATCGTGCAACAAGAGCCCGAGCGGCGCGTTCACTTGCAGCGCTTAATCAGTTGCTTGCGTGCGGGTTTGATGTCCTTAGGTCAACCGTTATTAGGTGCTGCTGATTCGCCGATACAACCGGTGGTCATTGGCGCGGCCGAACAAGCGATACAGGTAGCCGAGCAACTTTGGCAGCAAGGCATTCTCGTCGTGCCCATTCGCCCACCCACGGTGCCGAAGGGCAGTGCGCGTCTGCGCATTACCTTAACAGCGCAGCACTCGCTGGCGGATGTGGATCGGCTGCTCAATGCGCTGCGCCCCCTCTTGGAGCCCAAAGAGACAGGCGTCGGAAAAACGCTAGAGAGCCAGCACGGATGATCTGTTACCTGCTCAATGGTTGGCGCTGCCCGCCTGCCTTGCTCATGCCGCTGACACAAGCGCTAGAGGCGTCTGGTCTAACAGCCGTGCTGGTACCGGACGTGCCTCTTGCAGCATGGCAGAATCCGTCCGCTTGGCAGTCGTGGGTATCCAGTTGGTATCGCCATCCGGGCTGTTTGATAGGCTGGTCGCACGGCGGCACAATAGCGTGGCAAATCGCCCAGCAGCGCGCCGACGTGTTGGCATTGCTCACACTGGCCACGGGGCCGCATTTTGTTCGGCAGTCTGCATCCGGTGACGGGCTTGATTCAGCCACGTTCGCGCAATTTTATGCCATGGCCGAGGAGCAACCTGCTCTGTGCTTACAGCGCTTTCAGGCTTTAATGGTGCAGGACGACGACGCGCATAAGGTGTTACGGCGTCAACTGAAAGCAGCTTATGCGGAACGCAGCACCATCAGTGATACAGAACTGTTAGCATTGCGCCATTTGGCGAATACAGATCTGACAAGCTGTGTACTGCCAGCGACCTGCCATCGCAGCCATTGGTTTGGCGCTAATGATGCCTTAGTACCTGCAAGTGTTGCCAAGCAATTGCCGAACAGCCGCGTGTTTCCGGGTGTTGGTCATTGCTTGCCACTGCGTTTAGTGCCCGAGATCGTGCGGCAACTGCAAGTATGGTCGGCCTTATGAGTGTCCAATTAAAACCAATCATCCCGGTTGGGGACAGCACGCCTAACGCACGCCAAAATCTACCTGTGATTGCCTCCGGGCAGGTCGCGCAGAGCTTTTCCAATGTAGCCGAAGTCTATGATGATCATGCTGTGTTCCAGCTACCCAGCGCGCAAAGGCTCGCCAAGTACCTGCCAACATCTGCCAACGGCCAATGGTTAGATCTCGGTTGCGGCACCACGGCTGTTTGGCCGGATTTACTGGCACGCACACCCCAGGCGCATTGGTTTGGTGTAGACCTCGCTTCAGGGATGTTACGAACCGCAAAACAACGCCAGCCGGATCATTGTTTTGTGCAGGCCGACGCCTGCCATTTGCCCGTGCTGTCTTCATCCTTGCACGGTGTGTTCAGCAATTTGATGGCGCAGTGGTTATCCCCACAAGCCTTTTTGGCCGAACAGTTTCGGGTATTATCACCGGGCGGCACGCTATTGTTCACAACCTTGCTGGAGCACAGTCTGCACGAGCTGCGGCAGGCGTACGAACGCGCGGATAGGGTCGCCCCGGTCAATCCGCAACAGCCTGAGTCTGTCTATCTGTCTGCCATGACCAACAGCGGACTGAAGTTGCAGAGTTGGCAGGCGGATCCAATAACTCATCACTTCGCTGATCTACGCGCTGTATTCAATAGTCTCAAGGGTACTGGTGCGGTGGCTAGCACGGTCATCCGCCCGACAGCTCGTCCACCAGGGCTGATGGGGCGCCAGTGGTGGCAGACCATGCAGCAGTCTTATCCCACGACAGCCGACGGCATGTACCCACTGACCTTTAACATCGGCTATGCCGTACTGAGAAAACCCCTATGATGCAGCGTTATTTTGTTACCGGTACGGACACGGACGTCGGTAAAACGTATGTCACGACTCGGCTGTTAGAAGCCGGCGCTGCCATGGGGCTGCAAGTTCAAGGCTTAAAGCCAGTGGCTGCTGGCGCAACGGATTTGGAGGGCGGACACTGGATAAACGAAGATGCCATGGCGTTGCTCGGGGCCAGTAATACTGGACTGTCATTGCCTGAATTAAATCCTATCGCGCTGCCTCTAGCCGCATCACCTCATTTAGCGGCCACGGAAGCCGGTGTGACCCTTACGGTTAAAGACATTCTCGAGCGTCTGCAGCCGGCTTTGTCGCGACCTGCTGACGTCACACTGATCGAAGGGGCGGGTGGCTGGTTGGTGCCCATCAATGCCCAAGAAACTATGGCTGACCTCGCCGTCGCACTGGGCTATCCGGTAATTTTAGTGGTCGGGATGCGGCTCGGATGCCTGAATCACGCACTGCTTACAGCACAAGCCATTCGCTTGTCCGGCTTGCCTTGTGTGGGCTGGGTAGCCAATGTGATGGCGCACCCGATGGCCCAATTGGCCGAAAACATCACCAGCATTGAACAGCGCCTAGAAGCGCCCTGTTTGGGCACGGTGCGCTCCAACGGTGACCATCTCGACTTGGTCGATGGTCTACAGCGCCATTTAGTAGTGTAGTGTTGTGTAATATTTGATCAATACTGTAAGGAATGCTATTCTACCTACTAGGCCTATAGTACTAGGGGAAAGCCATGTTGAGTTCAGCCATCGCCAGTGGTGTGCAGGGCATACAAACGAACATGCGGCAGCTTGATCAAGCTGGCAGCGATGTCGCGCGGCTCAATGTGCGTACTGCAGAGCGCCCTGAAGGCCCTGCTGAAGTTAACCTAGAGCGCTCTATGGTGTCTCAGGTTGAAGCAAAACACCTAGTGAAGGCGAATGCTAGGACGATCGAAGTAGCGTCTTCCAATATAGGGACTCTGATCGACCTTAAGGTCTAAGAGGGTCAAAGCATGTCCTCCGTCACTGGAATGTTTCCTAATGCGATCACCACGGCTTACTCGCTAGAGCGGCCGCAAGTTCCCTCTACCCTCCAAAATGTCGACAGCGAACTGTTCACGCCCGTTAAAGAGCTCGAACCCATTGCGGGCGCGCAGAATCGTCGTGAGTTAAACCCAGACGAACGGCTGATGGGAAAAAGCGAGCGTGATCGTCAGCCGCAGAATACAGAAAAGCAGGGTGCGGAAACCGATCCGCAACGCACTCAAACGCTCATGTCAGAACAAGAGTTGCGCGCTGCTAAACGGCGGGGCGAATTAGATGCTCAGCAACGCTCAAAGCTGGCAGAGATTGAGCAACTGGCCAAGCGCGACCGCGAAGTGCGTCAGCACGAACAGACGCACCAAGCGGTTGGCGGACAATATACTGGGTCAGTAAAATACCAGTTTGTGCAAGGGCCCGATGGTCGCCGCTATGCGGTGGGGGGGGAAGTCAGTGTAGACTTGTCGCCAGCGAGCGATCCGGAAGAAACCATCCAAAAGATGGAGCAGATCAAGCGGGCAGCACTTGCCCCCAGCGACCCTTCCGGGCAGGATCGCCGTATTGCGGCGGAAGCCACGGCGATCATTGCGCAAGCACGCGCCGAAGCGCAAAAAATACGTATCGAGGAAGGCGAGCAGGCGTCGGATAAACGGCGCGGTATTCGTGCAGATGCACAACTGTCCAGCGAGGAACGACGCGCTAAATTAGCGGAATTACGCGAAGCAGAAAAAGAAGCAAAAGAATCGCGCCAAAGGGTGGACGACGACGACAAACCTGTGAATACTGAAGCATTGGTTCAGCTGTCTCGAACACAACAAGCTATCTCTGAATTGCTGCGCAATCAGAGCATTCAGGCCGCCAGAGACGAGCTGGGGAAACTTATCAACGCCCAGATCTGACTATGTCCCATACCGCTATTTCCTTTATTGAAGAAAGCCTCAACGCGTCACCTAATCTGCATTCATTTACTACCGCTGGCGGTCATTTCGAATGGCTGGCTCAGGGCGTATTGCGCATTGAGCCACTGCAGCCCAGTCACTTGCCCGGTGCAGTCATCACGGTGGCTGTGCACGGTAATGAAACGGTACCCATTCGCTTAGTGGATCAGTGGCTGGCCGATATGGTAGCGCAGGCATATGAGATTCAGCGCCCTATGTTGGTGATCCTTGCCAACCCAGCGTCTGTGCTTATCGGAGAACGGTTTGTTGAACACAACATGAATCGGTTGTTCTCAGCTAAGTCAGCCGCAGGTAATGCACCGGAATGCCGCCGTGCGGTCGAATTGATGGCGCACGTTCAGCGGTTCATCGAGGCACACCCCGAAGGCATGCACTTCGATATGCATTCAACGATCAAGGGCTCCGATCAGGACCGTTTTGCCATCATTCCCGATGCTTGCCAAGGCCGCAACCTGAACAACCTGTTGGGGTGGTTCAAGCACTTTGCGGTTGATGCGTGGGTGCAAAACGTATCGCCAGCCGCAACTTTTTCGAGTTTTACGGCGAATTTAGGTTATCAAGCCGCGACCTTGGAGTTGGGCCAAGTCCGCGCCCTAGACGAACCCATTGATCGTTTCTTGCCTTTATTGAAAGAGCTGGAACGACTGGCGAAAGGCCCTAGCGTGCCTTGTGGGCATCAGCCGGTGGCTTATAAAGTGGTACGGGAAATCTTACGTCCGGTTGGCAACTTCGAAGTCTGTTTAGAGAACTTCGTGAACTTCCGTTCTCTGCCAATGGGCACAGTGATTGCGAAGGGTGACGTAGAAGAGTGGTTGGTGGAGCAAGAGGGTGACGCACTGTTGTTTCTGAATGCCACCGTCCCCGAAGGGCATCGTGTCGCCTTGGTCATTCGACCACAGCATTGATGAACGTGGCGGTACCAACGAAAAAGGGCAGCTGATTAGCTGCCCTTTTTTGTTTCCGATCATCAGACGATTAAAAAATTAAAGCTGGAAGTCGTAGATCGAGCCAACACCGAGAATACGGGTCAATTCATCCAGCGCCGTGCGTGACTCATTAAGCAACGCCGGGTCGCCAAGATCTTTCTGCGACAATTCATCACGGTAGTGTTTTTCCACCCATTGCGTCAGGTCTTCAAACAACGGCGGCGTGATGATGCAGTTGGACACCGCTTTGATCTCGTCTTCATTCAGCGTAACACGCAAGCGCAGGCACGCTGGGCCACCACCGTTACGCATACTCTGCTTAAGATCCATCACCACCACCTTGTTGATGGGGTTGCTGACGTCGTGCACCAGTTGGTCCAGCAGGTTACGTACGGTCGCTGAGTCTTCGCACTCCTTGGGTACGATCAGCGCCATGTCGTCGTCACCCAAAGAGATTAACTGGCTGTTAAACAGGTAGCTGGTGACGGCTTCTTCAACGCTCAGTTGGTCATTGGTGATACAGACCGGAATTAAGTCAGCGCCGACCAACTTCTCATCAATTTCACGCAATACGTCGGCCGTGTTTAAGAAGGCTTCTTCGTGGTAGAACAACACATTGCGATTACCCACGGCGATGACGTCGTTGTGGAATACGCCCTTGTCGATTACTGCAGGGTTCTGCTGCGCAAATACCACTTGCTTGTCAGTTAATCCGTGCAGGCGGGCAATGGCTTCGCACGACTCCAAAGTCTGGCGCGCCGGGTATTTCATCGGGCGCGGTATTTCTGAGTTCAGCGCCACCTGGCCGTATACGTAAAGCTCTACGGCCGGGCTGTTGTAATCAGCGCACAAACGAGTGTGGTTTGCCGCACCCTCGTCACCAAAGTGCGGGCAGCTTGGCACGGCGTCATGCACGGCAAAATGCTTGTCGTCAGAAAAAATGGCGCGTAACGCACGGCCAGTACCGGGGTGTTCAATAGACCGGTGGAACTTGGCGTTCAGGTTAGCGGGCGTGAAGTGCACTTTGCGATCCGGTGTGTCCGCGCTGCTTGATACGGTGGCGGCATTAGCGGTCCACATGGCCGACGCAGAGCTGACGGCAGACAACACCGTTGGTGCGTTTTTTGCCACGCGTGCCAATACTTGCTCGTCTGTGCCACTGAAGCCCAAGGCGCGCAGTGTCGGCATGTGTGGGCGCTCATGCGGTGGCAACAAACCCTGTACCAAACCCATTTCAGTGAGCGTACGCATCTTGGTCAGGCCTTGCAGCGCGGCTGTTTTCGGCTTGGCCACCAAGTTTTGGTGGCGCTCTGACGCTACGTTGCCATATGACAAGCCAGCGTAGTTGTGAGTCGGTCCGACGAGACCATCAAAATTTACTTCAAAGGCTTTCATAGTGTCATTCCTGGTGGCAGGTTGTCGGGCAGGGTAATGGTGTCCTGCTCCAGTGAAGCTACAGGGTAGGCGCAGTAATCTGCCGCGTAATAGGCACTGGGGCGGTAGTTGCCGCTTAAGCCAACACCACCGAACGGCATGGCCGAGCTGGCACCGGTAATAGGCTGGTTCCAGTTCACGATACCGGCGCGAATCTCTTCTAAGAACTGAGCGTACTCATTGGCATCGTGGCTCAACAAACCAGCCGACAAGCCATAGCGCGTATCGTTGGCCAGTTCGATGGCTTCAGCAAAGGTGTCGTATCGGCGTACGGTCAGCAGCGGCCCAAAAAACTCTTCGTCTTCAACTTTCACACCCGTCAGGTCAATAATGGCCGGTGACAGCAAGGCTTTGTGACCGTCGATCTGCTCCATGCGCAGCAGTGAACGCCCGCCTGCAGCCAACCAGTTTTCTTGCGCCGCCATCAATTTGTCGCCGGTGGCGGCATTGATGACCGGGCCCATAAACGGCGCGGGTTCGGTTTGGTCATAGCGTCCAGCGACCAGTGCCGCAGAGGCTTTAACAAAGGCGTCGAGGAATTCATCACCCTTCGCCCCCTTGGGTACCATCATGCGGCGTGCGCACGTACAGCGCTGACCGGCACTGATGAACGCTGACTGCAATGCGGCCCAAACGGCAGCTTGCGTGTCGAACTCTTTCCCGATGATCAACGGGTTGTTGCCACCCATTTCGAGCGCCAAAATCTTGTGTGGCTGGCTGCGAATAGCCGATTGAATGGCCAAACCGGTCATGGCAGAGCCGGTGAACAGAATGCCGTTCACTTCAGGGTGCTGAGCCAATGCTTCGCCGGTTGTGCGCGCACCCTGCACCAAGTTGATCACGCCTTCCGGCAAACCAGCGTCGAGCCAGCACTGCAAGGTGATCTCGGCGGCTTTGGGCGACTGCTCGGATGGCTTGAACACCACCGTGTTGCCAGCGATGATGGCCGGAATGATGTGCCCGTTGGGTAAGTGGCCAGGGAAGTTATAAGGGCCAAACACCGCCATCACACCGTGCGGGCGATGACGCAAAATGCGCTGGCCGCCAGGCAGTTCTGTGGCATGCTCGCCGGTACGCTCATGGTAGGCGTTGATCGACAAGTCGACTTTGCCCATCATGGCGCCAATCTCGGTGCGCGACTCCCACAAGGGCTTGCCTGTCTCGCTGCCAATGGTGCTGGCTAACAATTCTTTGTTGGCTTCCAGCTGTGCTTTGAAGCGTTGCAGCAGTGCAATACGTTCGTCCAGCGGTGTACGCTTCCAGCTTTGGAAGGCTTTCTTCGCCGCTTTAACGGCCGCATCGACGTTTTCAGCGCTGGCTTCTTGCCCGGCCCAAATCACTTCGTCGGAAATGGGGTTGCGCGAATCAAAAGATTGGCCAGAGCCAGCAACCCACTGGCCATTGATCAGGTGTACGTTAGCCATCTTGCGGCTCCTCAGGGTTAATGCTCATTACCCGAATCGGGTCGCCCGCGCTAATACGGAGACTGTCCGCTTGCTCTGGGGTGAGCTCAAGGTTAGGGCCATCACGATAGATGTGTGTCGCGGTGATGGCGCGGAATTCAGAAAAACGTTCGTTGCTGATCATCCACTGGGGACGAATCGCGCTGTCTTTTTCGATATGCTCGACAATGCGCGCATGTAAGCGCTCACTGCGCTGTACCCCTCCAATGCGTTGCAGCTCACATTCCACTGCGGGGCCCGCATCGAATATGTCGACGTAACCGTTCTTGCGAAAGCCTTCGGCCTCTAACATGGCGAGCGCCGGTTCAGTGTGCGGGTGTACCGCGCTGATGGCGTTCTGTGCTGCGGCAGGCAGCATGGGTACATAGATAGGAAATTTAGGCATCAGCTCGGCGATGAACACTTTGTCGCCCGAACCGGTCAGGAAGTCAGCATCACTGAACTCCATATTAAAAAAGCGATGGCCTAAGCCGTCCCAAAACGGTGAATTGCCGTCTGCATCGGAATAGCCGCGCATTTCTGCAATCACCCGGCTGCTGAACAACTCCGGAAACGAAGCCAAGAACAGATAGCGGGACTTCGATAAGACCGAACCGTTTCTATTGCGACGATAAGGTTCACGCAGATACAGCGAGCCCAGTTCAGTGGCGCCGGTCAGGTCGTTGCTCAGGAACAGCGTTGGCGTGCGACGGTACAAGCCCAGCGCTTTTGACGCTTGAATCACTTCGCCCAAACGATAGTTGTACCACACCTCATCGCGGCCAATGCGGGCTTCAATGCCGCACAGGCCAACCGGTGGGCCGTCGGGTGTTTCTTGAATAACAAAAATATAATGCGATTCTTCCGGGGAGAGGCGCTGCTGAAACGAAGCTACCGCACGCGCCAGCTTGCGTTTCATCAAGTCCGGGTTGTCCGGTAGGCTGGTTACGCCGATACCGGATTCACGCGCCATGGTGATCAACGAGTCCAGATCGGACTCTGCAATAGGGCGAATTATCGTCATGCGGCGGTCTCCAAGGGCAGTACCAAGCTCGGCGTATTGGCTGACAAGGTCAGTTCGCCGGCGCAATGCAGTACGTCATCAATCAGTTCACCTTGCACCAGCACACATTGAAACTCGGCACCTTCGCCTTGACTGACCAGCCAAGAGCTTGCCGCCTGCGGTGTGCCCGCTTGGATGGCTTTTACGGTGCGAATGGCGCGCATTGACGTCAGGTTATCCAGTACGCCGCGGAACGTCGGGCCAGCATCGAACGGGTCAACAAACCGTGTCTTGCTCAAGCCTTCGTGAGCCAACCAGTCAATGGTACGCTTGGCGCCCGGGTGCGCTTCGCCGATGGCTTCCTGCACCGCTTCCGGCAGCAATGTGGTGTAAATAGGGTAAGGTGGCAGCAATTCAGCAATCACCGTTTTACCGTGCAACGAGCACTGGTGGTCGGCGGTAATGAAGTCCAAACCGAAGAACAACTGGCCGACGCTTTTCCAGAACAAGCTTTGCCCGGTGCCATCCCAAATACCCTGAATCTCGCAGATCAGCTCGTCGGCAAAGGCATGACGGTGCGCCGCCATATACAACAGGCGTGAGCGTGACAGCAGGTCGAAAGCAGATGTGCTGCGCAGTGCTGCGGTCAATGAGAACGAACACAGGCTGGTTTGCCCGGTCAGCTCATGCGACAGATACAACACCGACTGGCGTTGATTGATGCTGAGGTGCCGCGAGGCATGCACCAGTTCATCAATTCGATAACTGTAGAACGGCTCATCCGCCCCGGCATACGGCTGAATACCGCTGATGCCAAGCAAGTGGCCGTCGTCATCGTGCAGGCCAAACAGCAATGTTGCCATGCTATCCAGCCCAGCAAAGCCTTGCTGAGCGGCGGAAATACGCTCGGCCAGTTGGTCACGCACCGGAGGTAGCGTGCTCAACCGCAGAGGATTGGCATGTAAGAGTGCTTCCAGCGCCGGAAGATCCTGCGCGTCGATGGGTTTGACCTGCCACATTGACATTACTCCCTTAGGCCGCCAGAACTTTGGCGATGGCGCGTTCGAGGCCGGTCATGGCAGCATCAATGTCGGCTTCCGGGATCACCAACGACGGCGCCATACGCAGTACGTTAGGGCCAGCAACCAGAATCATCACGCCTTCTTCCAGCGCTGCATTGACGAAGTCTTTGGCTTTACCGTGCCAAGCTTCGGTCAGTTCGGCACCGATCAACAGGCCTTGGCCACGGACTTCGGTGAAGATGTTGTGCTTGGCGTTGATTTCCGCCAAGTGGTTCTTCAGGCGCGCATGGCGGATTTCAACACCAGCCAGCACTTCTGGGCGGCTGACGATGTCCAGTACCTTACCCGCAACGGCACAGGCCAATGGATTGCCACCATAGGTAGAGCCGTGAGTGCCCACGACCAAGCACTTAGCCGCTTCTGCCGTCGCCAACATGGCGCCAATTGGGAAGCCACCACCCAGAGATTTCGCGGTGGTCAGCACGTCAGGCGTTACGCCGTAAGTCATGTACGAATACAGTTTGCCAGAACGGCCGACACCGGTTTGTACTTCGTCGAAAATCAACAAGGCATCGTGCTTGTCGCACAGACGGCGAGCCGCTTCCAAATAGGCTTTGTCCGCCGGGCGTACGCCGCCTTCACCTTGTACAGGTTCAAGCATGACGGCACAGGTCTTGTCGCTGATGGCGGCTTCCAACGCAGCAATGTCGTTGTAAGCAATGTGCGTGATGCCACCAGGAGCCGGACGGAAACCTTCGGTGTACTTCTCTTGCCCGCCTACGGTGACGGTAAACAGCGTACGGCCGTGGAAAGAACCGCGGGTAGAGATGATTTCATGCTTCTCTTCGCCGACTTTGTCCCAACCATAACGGCGGGCCAGTTTCAGTGCCGCTTCGTTGGCCTCAGCGCCAGAGTTGGCGAAGAACACCCGCTCAGCAAACGTCAGGTCACACAGTTGCTTGGCCAGGTTCAGCGCAGGCTCGTTGGTGTAAACGTTAGACAGGTGCCACAACTTGTCCGCTTGCTCTTTGAGCGCCGCGACCAGCTCCGGGTGGCAGTGACCCAGCGAGTTAACGGCGATGCCGCCCGCGAGGTCGATGTATTCACGTCCTTCCTGATCCCACAGACGAGAGCCTTCACCTTTAACGGGAATGACGCTGACCGGAGAGTAGTTAGGAACCATTACTTGGTCGAACAAAGCGCGATTGGGATGTAAGTCAGTCATAATATTGAAACCTTCTTTTTGTTGCATAGCAGTGTATCCCTCTCTGCAGGGACATGCGTTTGCAATTGCGACATGGGTTTTTGGAAATGCGCCCTGAGGACCGTTTAGAAACGGCGTCGTCGGGGGTGTTGGCGCACCGCTGAGGGCGATAAGCCGAAGGCCTTGCGATAGCAAGTGGCAAAATGTGCCGGGCTGGAAAATCCGGTGGCCATGGCAATGTCAGCAACCGAGTCTTTGCTTTGTTGCAGCATGACCTTGGCTTGATCCAAGCGGATCTGCAAATAGTAGCGCGCCGGTGAGGAATTGAAATACTCTTTATACCAACGTTCCAGTTGGCGCCGCGACACACCGATCAGGCTGGCCAATTCGTCGGCAGTAAGCGGCTCCTGAATGTTGTTGTGCATCAGGCTGTTGACCTCGTGCAGACCCACAGGCAAATCGCTGGGTGCGCCCGCATAGGTGGGGTCGGTCGGCGTACGTTCGGCCAGCAAATAGCTGTCGAGTTGGCTTGCCAGTGCCGGGCTAAAATAATGCGTCACCCAGGCCAGGCCGAGGTCGCGTGCGGCGCTGTTGCCCAAACAGGTAAAGCGGTCGCGGTCGACACAGACGACCCGCGCACTGCGCCGAATCGACGTAGACGGCTGCCAGTCCAGGTCGGCGGGAATGTTAATGGTGGCCTCGTGCCCGTCGAGCAGGCCCGCCGCTGCCAGCCACATGCTGCCGTGCGCCACGCCGCACCAGCACGCGTATTGGTTGGCACCTTGCAGCGCCGCCATCAATGGGCTGCGCGTATCCGGCTTGCGCGCCGGGCCACCCATGACGAACCAATGCCGGATGTTATCTGGCAGTACGTCGGGCAGTGCCTCACTGGGCCATGCCAGCGGCCAGTCATCGGCTTGGGTGTCTGGAGCAGCAAAAACACGGATATTTAAATCAGGCGCTTCAATCTCTTGCAGGGCTCTCAGTACATCCAATAGCGCGCCGAGGCTGCCTACCGCGAAGCCGGGAGTCAGAACAATACCGATGACCGTCGGTTGGCCGCGCTTCAACATGCAGCGCCTGCATAAAATGGGCAACCAATAGCGGGTAATTCGTAAGTGCTGACAACGAGCATGAAAGGTCTCTGTGTGCTTAAAGGAATGGCGCGCGGTTTTGACAAATGTGCATTGCTGTCAATACTAGTATAAGGGTGTTCGAAAGCGTTTATGCCGACACGCTTGCATACATGATAATAGAGTACGGCAATAAAGCCAAAACGTTGGGTGCCATAAATTAGCTAAGAGGTGGCTGTGAATATTTCCGTGCAGAGAAATGGCTTGGCGTACAAGCTGGTGGTTTACGCGTTAAGCTTTTTCCTGCTGCTGACACTTATTACGGCGGGCGCTCAATATTTTATGAGTGAATCGCTCGAACAGCGCAACCGAGAGTCGTCCATTCTGTACACCATTGAAAACTTTTCGCCGCTGATCGCCGATTCGCTGTGGAATTTTGAAGAGTCTTCGGTGGCGGCACAGGCCTTGGCCATAGCACGCAACCCCTACGTCTCCGGTATTGAAATCATCGACACCACAGAGTCTGTGCAGCTCAGTGCCGGTACCTTGCTTGCCGACAGGTCGATGCCCGAGGCTCCCGGTTCTAGTATAGCGCGCTACGATCACGTTGATCCCGTATTGGGCAGTGTGCGCGAATATCGCTTCTCTGTGCTGCGTGAGGTGCGTGGTGAGCAGCTCTTACTGGGTATTGGGCGGCTGTACTCGGCAGAGCGCTTGGTGGCTGAACAGCTACGGCCGGTGGTGCGGGTTACTCTCGGGATCGTTGTTCTGTCGGCGCTTATTTTTGCGCTGGCTGTGGTGCTGGGCATTATGCGTTTTGTTGCGCGCCCGTTGTGTTCGCTCGTTGAAGCCGTGCAAACCGTCAGCCCTGATTACACCGGGCCACGTATGGACGCGACCGAATACAATACGCTGGCCAAGCGGCGCGATGAACTGGGTTTTGCTTTTCATGCGTTGCAGGATATGCAAGTCGGTTTAGAAGTGCGAGACCGAGAAATCCAGGAACACCAGAGCAATTTGGAAAGCATGGTCGAAGAGCGTACGAAGGACTTGCAGCAAGCGAACGATGCGCTGGCCGAGACCATCGATAAACTTAAGCTGGCCCAGGATGACCTTGTTGAAGCAGAAAAAATGGCATCGCTGGGTGGCCTAGTGAGTGGTGTGGCACATGAGGTAAATACACCCTTAGGGGTCAGTGTTACCGCGGCATCACATCTGGACGATGAAGTGCGTACCCTGCGCCAGGCAGTATCGGGTGGTGCTTTAACCAAAACCCAGTTTGATACCTTTCTGGCCAGTGCGAGCGAAAGTTGCGACATCATATTGGGGAACTTGCGCCGCGCCGCCGAGCTTATCAGCTGTTTTAAACAAGTGGCGGTGGACCAGTCCAGTGAAGAGCGGCGAGATATCTATCCGCGTTCGTACATTGAGGATGTGTTGCGCAGTCTGTTGCCACGCATAAAGCACACGGCGGTATCGGTTGAAGTGACGGGTGATGAAACGCTACAAATGCTGACATACCCCGGAGCCTTGGCGCAAATTGTGACCAATCTGGTAATGAACGCCATCATCCATGGGTTCGACAATGGCAAGAACGAGGGGCATATCGTCATTGACATCGAAGTGGAGGGAGAGGGTGTTAATATCCTGTTCAGTGACGACGGTGCTGGCATGGAGAAGGCCGTCCGGCAGCGTGTTTTTGAGCCCTTCTTTACGACTCGGCGAGGGCAAGGGGGTAGTGGACTGGGGCTGAATATTGTCTACAACCTAGTAGTACAGCGGTTACGCGGCAAAATTCGGTGCGAAAGTGCCGTCGGCAAAGGTACGCAATTTCATATCAGCTTGCCCCAAGCATTGCAAGCGGATGAAATTACATTACCAAACGTTTAAAAAATCATCTAAAACTGTTAAATTGCGAGGTCGCAATGCCGATATTGGTAGTTCTGTGCTTTATTGTTTATACATCGCTACCTAGCCGTGGCGTTTGAAACCAAAAGGAATGCCCAGATTGACTGCCATGAATTGCGCCAAACTTAAGAAGCACCAGGCTCTGACTGAGAAGGGAGCGAAGGGGATAGTGTTGTGAAGAGACGTACCTTCTTAGAAGGGTTGTTTGTATCCGGAGCTGCTGCTGCCTGTGGTCACTATGTGTGGTATCACAATAAGTTTGGGCAGAAAGTGATGGTGCCTCATCAACACGTCACGGCGCAAGAAATAGGCAATTCAGCCCATGTAGAAATGGCGCATCAGGAGCTGTCCCTCAATATTGAAGAGTTTGCTCGTGGTACGCGCGAAGAAGTAGAAATGTTGCGTGAGCTGGAGGCCCAAGCGCAAACGCAGATTCCCGACGATGTGTTGGCTCGTGCTACTGAGCTGGCCAATAAAACCGACGCGGAACACGCCCACGACCATGAGCACGCGCTTGAGCACGACCATGGTGTTGAAGAGCGAGACGATGAGTATTTGGAGCGCGTGCGACGATTCGATGATAATTTCGAAAACGATATTTGGCTGACCGAGCAAGAAACGCAAATTATGCTGTCAGCGAGTGCGCGTTTGGAGCGCGTACGAGGCTGGGTGGGGTTCGGTAACTTCAATATTTTGACCTGGGACGACATGTTGCGCTTTGCGCGCACCGTCCCAACGATTGGCGAATTCACGGCGCAAGAATTGGCGTTTATGGAAGGCCTTTTCTATCGTGATGCCAGTGAACTGGGCTTTTTCGGTGAGCGGACAACCAACCAATTGACCGTTCAGATTCGTGAGCAAGATGTCGTACGCGTGCCACGATCGGGTCACTTCCTGTATCGCGGAGAATCTTCTGAGTTGTACGACCGTTTAGTCCGAGACATCGGTGATACGCTGATTCTGACGTCCGGCGTACGTAACATGGCGAAGCAGTTTGATCTGTTTTTAGCTAAAGCGATGCAGACGGAAGGCAATATTTCGCGTGCCTCGCGCTCGCTCGCACCACCGGGGTATTCGTTTCATGCGTTGGGCGATTTCGATGTGGGTAAGGTGGGCTTGGGGCTTGGCAATTTCTCTGCAGAATTTGCCGCTACGCGCGAATTCCGCAAGCTGCAGGAAATGGGTTACACCAAAATTCGCTACACCGTCGACAATCGTTTCGGTGTGCGCTTTGAGCCTTGGCACGTGCGCGTGGCGTGATTAATAGTCGACTGTAGGGCGGAAAAGCACAGCGTCATCCGCCATCGCGGTAAAATTATACGTGTCGGCACGGGCTTTCGGGGTATGCCGCCAGCGCTCAACGGCAGGCCGGGAATGCGCGCTTTGCGGCATACGCCCTGCGCCCTACCTCAGCCAATGCTCGCCGTCGTGAATAGGGCGGAAGAGCGTAGCTTCATCCGCCATTCGAATATTCGGCCAGAGGGCGGGCCTCCTACTGAGCCGCTCTAAAACGCTCAATCATGTTCGCACTGGAACTGTCGTAGCCGGTGGTGTCGCCTGACTGCAGCGCCTCATACACCGCATTTCCCAACACCTTGCCCAGCTCCACACCCCACTGATCGAACGAATTGATGCCCCAGATATGCCCTTGCACAAACACCTTCTGTTCGTACAGCGCAATCAACGCACCGATCACTTCTGGCGTGCCGCGTTTAAAGGTCAGTGCATTGTGCGGCTGATTACCCGGAATCACCTTGTGCGGTGCTAGGGTCGCGGCTGCGTCCGCGGGCATGCCTTTTGCCGTCAGTTCGGCAATCACTTCTTGCTCGGTCTTGCCTTCCAATAAGGCTTGTTGCTGGCCTAGAAAGTTGGCGAACAACCACGCGTGGTGATCCGATACCGGATTGTGGCTTTGCAACGGCATAATGAAGTCGGCGGGAATCAGTCGAGTACCCTGATGAATCAGTTGGTGGTAAGCGTGCTGGCCATTGGTGCCGGTACCACCCCAGACCACCGCGCCGGTTTGCCAGGTGACTGCTTCGCCGTCGCGCGTCACGCGCTTGCCGTTCGACTCCATGTCCATTTGCTGCAAGTGCGCGGGGAAATCTTTCAGGTACTCGTCGTACACCAACACGGCTTGCGACTCCGCACCCCAGAAATTCTGGTACCAGATACCCAGCAAACCAAGGATCACGGGCATGTTTTCCGCCAAAGGTGCGGTACGGAAATGTTCATCCATAGCATGCGCGCCGTCGAGCAGTTGCTCGAAAGTGTCCATGCCAAACACCAGTGCTTGCGGCAAGCCGATGGCCGACCACAGGCTGTAACGTCCGCCGACCCAGTCCCACATATCGAACAGGTTGTCCGCAGAAATGCCAAATTCTGTCGCGGCTTTGGTGTTGGTGGAGACGGCCACGAAATGGTGCTTCACGTCGGCTTGTGTCGCCCCGGTGCCCAAGAACCATTCGCGCGCGGCTTGGGCATTCTTCAGTGTTTCCAAGGTGCTGAAGGTTTTGGAGCACACCACGAACAACGTGGTTTCTGGGTCCAGTCCCTTGCACGCCTCGGTCACATCGGTGCCGTCAACGTTGGCGATGTAACGCAGGTCGAAGCCTTCTTTCCAGTAGGGTTTCAGCGCATCGCTGACCACCTTGGGGCCTAAGAACGAACCGCCAATACCGATGTTCACAATAGTGCGCAGCGGTTTACCGGTGTAGCCGGCAAAACGACCGCTGTCGACTGCGGCTACAAAGTCCCGCATCTGTTGCAGGGTATCGCGGATCATCGGCATCACGTCAGTGCCATCGACCATCACCGGGCGGGCAGATCGGTTACGTAATGCGGTGTGCAACACGGCACGCTGCTCGGTCTGGTTGATCACTGCACCGTCGAACATGGCCTGAATGGCCGGTTGCAGCTCGGCTTGCTCAGCCAGTTGAGTCAGCAACTGCAGAGTGTCATCGGTCAGGCGATTGCGGGAGAAATCCAGGTGAATACCCGCTGCCGCCAGTGAAAAGCGGCCGCTGCGTGCCGGGTCTTGCTGAAACAGTGTGCGCATGTGCTGGTTGCTGAGCTCGGCTTGATGTGCGCTGAGTGCCTGCCAGGCGCTGTGGTGTATTGGAGCTGCCATGTTGCTTATCCTATCTGTGCTGTGTTCGTCTGTTTATTGGGGTGTGCTCGTCGAAGGTGACACGCAACAAGCCCGTCCGTTTCCGGGCAGGCTTGTCGTCACTGGGCAGTGTTGGGTTGTAGTCGTGCTGTTGCTCTGTTGCCGAGCAATCAGGCCATCTGAACCGGAATGGCGTTGCTGGTGTGGCTGACTTCATTGTCCGCCGTCATGTAAATCATGCGCGGCTTGAACGACGTCAGTTCAGCGTCATCATAAACCGCGTAAGCGCAAATGATGATTTTGTCACCCACCGACGCTTTATGCGCGGCAGCACCGTTCACTGAAATGATTCGACTGCCTTCTTCTCCGCGTATTGCATAGGTAGTAAAGCGTTCACCGTTGTCGATGTTATATATTTGGATCTGTTCAAATTCCCGAATACCTGCCATGTCCAGCAGGTCGCCATCAATGGCGCAGGAACCTTCATAATTCAGTACTGCATGGGTAACACGCGCCTGATGCAGTTTCGCTTTCAGCATTACACTTTGCATAGTCATACCTGTAGAGTCATCTGGTTCGGCGGGCTCATTCATGAGCCAGTGGCGCCCAGATTATTATGTGACGTTTACGTACAAAGCCAAGCAGTCCAATGCATGCAGGCATACCGTCCGCAACGAGAGTAATCAACGCTGCGGCGCGAAAGTATGCCTCATTGCCGGGACAGCTTCAACGGCTCAGTGTGAGGTTGTCAATCAGCCGTGCACGGCCTAGCCACGCAGCGGCCAGAATCACCAAGTCACGGTCATCCGGTTCGGCGGGCGCCAAATCGGCCTTACGGCACACAGAAAAATAGTCTAAACGCCACGGCCCGGCTTCCAACTCGGATTTCGCCCAAGCGGTGAGCGCTTCGTAGTCGGTAGCGCCGGCATCAATGCGAGCTTTCGCTTCCAGCAAGCAGGCATGCAACTGCGGCGCTTGTACACGCTCTTCCGGCGTTAAGTAGCCGTTGCGCGAACTCAGCGCTAGGCCGTCGGGCGCGCGCGCCGTGGGCACACCGACGATCTCGCACGGGATGAACAAGTCTTCCACCATGCGCTGTATAACGGCGAGTTGTTGGAAGTCCTTGCGCCCAAAAAAGGATTGATCAGGCTGCACCATGTTCAGGAACTTGCACACCACGGTAGCGACGCCCCGAAAGTGGTTGGGGCGGCTAGCGCCGCAATGCCGTTCGGTAATGCCTTTTACTTCAACCCACGTCAATTCCAGATCGGAATACATATCGTGCACGCTGGGGGTAAACAGCAGGTCGACTCCAGCGTCGGCCAGCAGCGCTTTATCGGCGTCCAGTGTACGGGGGTAGTTGTCGATGTCTTCGTTTAAACCAAACTGCGTGGGGTTAACGAAAATGCTGCACACCACAAAATCACAACTTTGCTGGGCGGCCGTCACCAAACTGATGTGGCCACCGTGTAGATTGCCCATGGTGGGTACAAAACCAATGCGTTTCCCAGCGGCGCGCGCCGCTTGGAGCGCTTCACGCAGCGCCTGACGAGTAGAGACTTGCAACATCAGAAAATATGCTCTTGGGCTGGAAAGGATTGGTCACGTACAGCGTCGGCGTACGCGGCAATGGCGGCCTGAGGGGTGTCTGCATCGGCCATGAAATTGCGCACGAAGCGCGCATTGCGGCCGGGGTTCATGCCCAGCATGTCGTACAGCACCAGTACTTGGCCATCGGTGTCCGGGCCAGCGCCAATGCCAATGACCGGCACGCGCGATTGAGCGGTTAGGCGTTTGGCCAGAGCAGCAGGGATGCATTCAACCAGAATGAGATCGGCACCGGCGTCCTCCAATGCCTTGGCGTCGGCTAACAACTGTTCGCCCGCTGCGTCGGTTTTGCCTTGCACACGGTAGCCGCCGAATTTATTCACCGCTTGCGGGGTGAGGCCAAGATGCGCACAGACCGGCACGCCGTTACGCGCCAGGATTTCAATGGCAGGAGCAAGCCAAGCACCGCCTTCAAGCTTGATGATCTCGGCGCCCGCCTGCATCAGAACCTGCGCGGCGTCCAGCGTGCGCTCAACGGTGGCTGCGGCCATGAATGGGACATCGGCCATCAGTAAGCCGTGCTGATTACCACGCGCTACGGCGCGGGTATGGTAGGCCATATCGTCCAAGCTGACGGGAACCGTGCTGTCGTTGCCCTGAATGACCATGCCCAGTGAATCACCGACCAGCAGTACTTCGACGCCCGCTGCACTGACCCAATGGGCCTGTGTGGCATCATAGGCCGTTAAAGCAGCAAAGCGCTGACCTTCGGCTTTCATTTTCTGCAGGGTGTTGATTGTGACCTTCGCCATAGCAACCTCACACGTTTTTTAGAAGGCGGGAACTATACCGAAAAGCGCCGCCGCGTTAAACGGAATTGCGGTTTTTGCCGCCCGTGATCACAACTATAGATGATTTAGGGTGTATTGTTTTGTTGCTAGGGGGCAAAAAGGAACGAACGCTGTCGTTATTTAGAGGTGTTCTACGGTTTGGTCATCGGTCTTGTCGAGCCAATGTTCCAGCGGCTGACCATCAATCACCAGTTCCGGCGCTAGGTCGTACAGCGGAATCAACACAAAAGCACGCTCTGTCATGCGTGGGTGCGGCACGGTCAGGGTTTTGGTGTCGCGCGTAACGCCTTCGTAATACAGAATATCCAAGTCCAAGGTGCGCGGGCCCCAATGGCGTTCGCGTACCCGGCCTTGCTTTAGCTCGATGGCTTGCACGGCTTCGAGCAAGGCTTCGGGCTCCAGGCTGGTGGACAGTTCAACCACAGCGTTGATGAAGTCATCCTGATCTTGCGGGCCTACCGGGCTACTGCGGTAGTAGCCGGATACGGCCAGTACCGACACTTCGGGTGTGCGCTGCAGGCTATCGATGGCCGTGTCTAACTGGCTGATGGGGTCGTCTAGGTTGCTACCTAGCCCAACAAACACCCGGTGAAAGCGTTTCACTGTGGACGTCTCCGGCGACGCGGGGCACGTTTGCCAGCGGCGGGGCGGCCCAGTTTCTTCACCATGGCGTCGCGGCCATCAACGTGTTGGTCTTGGTAGTCTTCCCACCACTGGCCTAAGCCTTCGTTGATCTCTCCAGAGTCTTCACGCAACAGCAAGAAGTCGAATGCAGCGCGGAAGCGCGGGTGTGTAACCAAGCGCTCGGCACGTTGGCCGTGGCGCTGGGGCAAGCGCAGCTGCATTTCCCAAATTTCGCGCATATTGAGCTGAAAGCGTTTCGGGATTGAGGTGCGGCGCCCTTGACGTGATACGGCATCCTGTCCGGCTTGCTGGTAGGCGGGCAGGGTGGGCATGCCATTGGCTATCAGGTTCAGGGCATCTTGGTGCATCACGGGCCACAGCAGGGCTGCGTATAAGAAAGCCGGGGTAACGGGCTTGCCCAGACCAATGCGCTCGTCGGTATTTTCCAGTGCCTGAAGAATCAACGCCAAATAGCTGGGGGTATCTTTTTGCTTCAATATCCGTGCAGTGTCAGGAAACAGGCGAGCGAACAAGCCGTACTCTTGTAAGAGTTCGAATGTACGTACCGCGTAGCCACCCATAAACAGCTTGAGCACGTCGTCGAACAATCGGGCCGGTGGAATGTGTTCCAGCAATTCGCCCAGTTCGCGTATCGGTGCGGCTGTATTTTTTTCAATGTCAAAATCCAGCTTGGCCGCAAAACGTATCGCGCGCAGCATCCGCACGGGGTCTTCGCGATAGCGTTGTTCGGCGTTGCCGATGATGCGTACCAAGCGCTTTTCGATATCGCGCATGGACTCCGGCATGGTCATCAGCGAGAAGTCGCGTGGGGTGTAGTACATGGCGTTGACGGTAAAGTCGCGGCGCACCACGTCGTCTTCCAGCGTGCCGTAGACATTGTCGCGCAGCAGCATGCCGCGCTGAGAACGTGAATGTTCGTCTTTGGTGCCGCGCTCTTCCGACTCTTCAGCGCCCGCTCGGAAGGTGGCGACTTCAATCACTTCACGGCCAAACAGAACATGGACGATTTTGAAGCGACGGCCGATGATGCGAGAGTTGCGGAACAGGTCGCGTACTTGTTCGGGCGTGGCGTCGGTGACCACATCAAAGTCTTTTGGCTTCAGACCGACGAGCAGGTCGCGTACGCCGCCACCCACTAAATAGGCTTCATGACGCGCCTTGTTCAGGCGATACAGCACCTTCAGGGCGTTTTCGCTGATGTCTTTGCGGGAGACCGGGTGCTGGTCGCGGGGGATATGGGTGAGGGTCACTGGATCGGTGGACGATGGTGTGGCCTGGCCAAATAGTCGCTTTATGGCTTGGAGCAAAGGGTATTTTCCTCGAGAAAATCGAAATATGCTAATCAAATATGGCGTGCAGTTTATACCATGCCGAGAGGACTGAACAGTGTGGGTGCAAACTGAAGGAAACCGAGGGTCGGAGGGAAATATCATCAAGCTGGCCCGAAGGCCAGCTTGCGCAGCAAGTTCTACTGTCAACGCATCTTCTTCTTATTGTTATCTGCGTCTGGCAGAAACGGCGCCTTATTTTTGTTTTTAGGCGGCACCGTAAGGTGATGTGCTCGGTTGTTATTTTTGTTTTAGAGCGTTTATGCAGAGCGACTGACTTATAGCAGATGCTATGCCATGTTTTGTAAATATCATATAAAACAATGACTTATGATTATTTTGTGGTGTTTTTGGTGGCTGTACCTTGACGATTTTGTTACCGAAAGAGCACGTTTTTGTGTCGCGAGGTAACAATGAGGTAACAGTAGGCGTTGTAGAAACAATGTTTCACGAGCAAGGATGTCGAATGCCACAAAAGGTTAGTGTGCAACGGTGAGAATTCAGAGTTTTAGGGTGTGGAGCGTATGAAGGCGGAGAGGAATCTCAGACAATAAAAAAGCGCCCTTGTTGTTATTTTTAGTTGGGCGCTGCGATTGCTATGTTGTCCGTTTTTGTTTTTGTTATCGGACTTGTTATTGTACTGGAGATATTGCAGGTGCTGTGCCAGATTTAAAAAGCCTTTTAAAAACAGTGGGTTATAAATATTTATGCTCTTGACGGCGACTTGACGGAAAGGCATTTGGGGTAATCGGTAACACCGAGTGTTACCAGCGCGCACAATGCGTAACGGTTACGCTTTACCACTTTTGCGGCGCGGAATGCCCAAACGCTGACGACGTTCCCATAGGTTCTTACGGCTAATGCCCAATTTCTGTGCCAGCTCGGTTTCGCTCATCTGTTCTTCGTGCTCCAGCACGAATTGCACGAAATAATCTTCCAGCGAGGCGTCTTCAAACACCGCTGTTTCTGTTGGGGCAGAATTTGAGGCTTGGCTTGACGGGCTGCTGGCTATAGGAGCCGAGGAATCGCCTTGGCCGGTCCGCACCACCATAGGCCGACGCGCTTTGACGTTCAGCACCGCGGCGTCGATCTCAGGCCCTTCGGAAAGAATGAGCGCGCGCTGCATGGCGTTTTCCAATTCGCGCACGTTACCCGGCCAGTGGTATTCACTGATCAACTGGCGAGCCTGTGCAGACAGCAGTGGCGTCTCTACTTCCATGCGTTTGGCGTAGTTGTCGAGCAGCACTTCGGCGATCATCAATACGTCATCGCCGCGCACCCGCAACGGCGGGATTTTTAGTTCAATGACTTGCAGGCGGTAGTAAAGGTCTTCACGGAACTGGCCTGACTCCACCAGTTCTTGCAAGTTACGGTGCGTTGCCGCGACCAGCCGAATGTCGACCTTGCGCGAATGCACGGTACCGACGCGGCGCACTTCGCGCTCTTGAATCACACGAAGCAGGCGCGCTTGCGCTTCCATCGGCAACTCGCCGATCTCATCCAAAAACAATGTGCCGCCGTCTGCGGCCTCAACCAAACCCTGGCGTGCCGACACCGCACCGGTAAAGGCACCGCGTTCATGGCCGAACAGTTCGGACTCAATCAGGCTTTCGGGGATAGCCGCGCAGTTCACCGAAATCATCGGCGCTTTGGCGCGACTGCTGTGGTCGTGAATGGCGCGCGCGGCCAGTTCTTTACCGGTACCCGATTCACCGTGAATCAATACGGTGACTGGCGTGGGCGCAATTTTGAGTATCTGTTTATACAACTGCTGCATCGGCGCGCACTGGCCTACCATTTGCCCAAGCTGCGTGGTGCGGGCCTTGCCGTCACCCCGAGTTTCGTTCGGCATGATCTGCTGCGTTTGCGTCTGTTGCAGAATGCGTTTTACCGTTTGCACCATTTCATCATGGTCAAACGGCTTGGCAATATAGTCTTGTGCGCCCAGTTTCATGGCGTCTACCGCCGAGCGCATGCTGGCGTAACTGGTCATGATCAGCACGGGTGTGTCGGGCGCGCGGGTGATCATTTCCGTGCCTTCAGCACCGGGCAGGCGCAGGTCACTGATGATGAGATCAAATTCGGTTAGATCGTTCTTGCACGCTTCATCCACGGAACCGGCTTCGGTCACCAGAAAGTCGTGGCGCTCCAGTAGGCGGCGCAACGCGTTGCGGATAATGGTTTCGTCTTCAACGACGAGTATATTTGCCATCACTCAAGGGTTTCCGTGTCGATGCTGTATCTCGGTAGGGTGATTATAACCCGCGTTCCCCGACCTTCCAGACGAAAGGCCGGACTCTCAAATTCTAGGCTACCATAGTGTTCTTCTACGATGTTGTTCGCTAGGGGTAAACCCAGCCCCGTACCTTTGCCCACGTCTTTGGTGGTGAAGAAGGGTTCCAGTATACGGTCTTTCACGTCTTTGGGTATGCCTGCACCCCGGTCGACCACCTCGATCTGGATACGATGGGTGTCGGCGTGGGCGCCAATGGTAATTTCATCGCGTGGCTGCGAGGCGTCGCGGGCGTTGGTCAGCAGGTTAATGAACACCTGCCCCAAGCGTTGCGCATCACAGAGCACATAGAGGTCGGGCGGTACCTCGTTGAGTAACACCACGGGCTTGCGGTCTTTGCTCAGTTGCAGCAGGTTCACCGCGTCTTGCACAATTTCATAGAGTGAATGCGGGTTGTGGTCGCCCTGGCGTTTTGATTGCCCGGCGTGGGCGTAGCTCACCAGCGACTGTACGATGTTGGTCACGCGCTGGGTTTGCTCGCGTATCTGCACGGCGACTTCCTGCACATTGGGGTCTTCACTCAGGTATTTCAGTTCTTGGGCCAAAGAGTCGATGCCGGTAATGGGGTTGCCAATCTCGTGCGCGACCCCGGCAGACAGGCTACCAATGGCGGCCAAGCGTTCGCTGTGAATCAATTCGTCTTCCAACAACTTGGTTTGCGTTTGGTCGTCCACCAACACCACCAGCGCCGCCGACTCGGCACCGCCTTGCAGATCAGGCCCAGGCGACCGGTGCAAGCCCAGCCAGCGGCGACCTTCTTCGGATTCAAGCGGCAGCATGGCGGCTTCGGTGCTTTCATCCCCAATAAAGCCTTCCAGTAGGTCACGCCACGCCGGCGGCAGGGCGTTCAGTCGTGTGCCCAATACCTGCTCGGCGGTTAAGCCCACCAACTGCTCCATCACGCGGTTCCACATCAAAATCTCGCCATCGGCGGCGAGCGAGAACACCCCAATGGGCAGGCGCATCAAGGTATCGCGGTGGAAGCGGCGCAACTGGTCGAGTTCGCGTGCCATACCGGTTAGCTGGGTGTGCAGGCCTTCTAAGCGATTTTCGACCAGATACAGGTCTTCCGTCGCGGGGTCGATTTCATTGCTGTCGACCGCCAAATAACGCTCGACCAAGGCCTGCGCCACGCTCGGGCCCATCAGGCCGGACAAGTTCACTTCGAGTCGATCGCGCAAGCGGCGTAAGGCGAACGGACGATACTCTGCCGACGTATAGCCCAGCTCGTTCAGAGCCCGGTCGACTTCGCGCTCTGCCGTCACCTGCCCCAGCGGGCGGGCTAACTGGTGCACAAACTCACGCGCATTGTGCGCGCGCAGGCCACGCCGACTGGGCGACAGCGGCGCGTTTTGGCTACAGGCCGAAGCGGCGGCCAGCTCTTGGCGTGTCGGCGGAAAGCGAATCGACAAACCCACAAAGCACACCAGATTGATCAGCATGGCGAGCAGCGAGGTGGTAAACCATTCGTTGGTTAAAGCCCCGATGCTGGCGGGCAGATAAGGCGCGAACAGTCCGGGTTCCAACAGCAACGGCAGACCCAACAGCAGTAGCCAGCACGTCATGCCCGCCACCAAACCACCGACAAACCCGCTGCGGCTGGCACCGGGCCAGTACAGCAAGCCGATCAGACCGGGCAAGAACTGCAAGGCGGCGGCAAAGGTGATCAAACCCAAGTGCGACAGGCTGTGGTTTTCGTGCAGATTTAGCGCCACGAATAAGCTGACGGTCAGCAGGGTGACGATGACCCCACGGCGGGTCCACATCAACCAACGGTAAATGTCGGACGACTCACGGCGCGGCGGGAAGTAGGGCAGCACGCCGTGGTTGACCCACATCGAAGCCAGCGCCAACGAGGTCACCACGGTGGTGGTCAGCGCGGCGGACGCAATCACAATGAACAGCATTAACGTCAGTAGGGGCGTCGACATGTGCTCACCAATGCTGAGCACAAACAATTCCGGTGCCGTTGGGAAGCCGAGTTTGATGCCGCCCCACAAGATAGGAAACACCGGCAAGGCGAACAGCAGCGCATACACCGGTAAACCCCACTGCAACCAACGGGGCTCCGAGCGGTCGGGGTGCTCGCGCACCAGAATGTGAAACATCTGCGGGAAGACAATGGGCGCAATAAAGAACATGGCCACCATGGTCAGCCCCGGTGCAAGCCCCAATCGAGGGTTAAAGCGCAAATAACGCTCGGCTTCGGTGGCCTGCCACGCCCACATGTCGCCTGGCCCCGCAAACACCTGCCAGGTCACAAAACCGCCCAGCACAATAAAGGCCAGCAGTTTCACCACGCCGTCGGCGGCCAAGCCAATCACTAGGCTGTGGTGGCGCTGCGTAGGAGTGCGTTGGCGCGCGCTGAGCAACAGCGTTAAAAAGAGCGCAACGGTGCAGAAAGCGAAGGCGACATAAACAGGCGACGTGCCGGGCACCAACATGCGTACGCTGTCGTTCAATACGCGAATCTGCAGGGCCAGCAGGGGCAGCGCCGTCAGTGTGAGCGCAATGGTGACCCAACTGCCTGCCCAGCGTGAACGAAAGCGAAACGCCATCATGTCGGCCAGTGAACTCAACTGATAACTCTGCGCAATGCGCAACACCGGGCGCACCAGCACAGGGGCGGCGACGAACAACAACACCAGCCCGGCGATCAGCGTCAGGTAGCCGGTCTGGAAAGTGTACGCCAACGCCAGCAAACCAAAGAACACCCACGCACTGAAATACAGGCTTAACGCCAAGGTGTACACGAACGGGTTTTCCGACCAACGCTGCGGCAGCCAGCCGCGATCCGCCGCGTAACCCGCCAGCATCAGTACTGCAATGTACGCCAAGCCAGAGCCCAGCAGCAGAGGAATACTAAAGATCATGAGGCCAAGCCCTGCTCGGTGAAGGGCTGGAGCACGTCGCCGCTGCGCAGTTGTGCGATGTTGTCGAGCCAGTTCGCCACGCCCCACTGCAGTAAAGCGGCTGCGTCGAGGTCGGGTGCGTTCAGCCCCAATGCTTGCAAGGCGGCACGTAATAAGGGGCGTTGCTGTGTCACATCAATTGCGGGGGCGTGGTTTTGTTTGCTCAGTTTGCGCCCGGTGTCATCCACCACCACAGGCAGGTGCAGGTAACGCGGTGTCGGCAAGTGCAGACGGGTTTGCAAATACACCTGCCCGGCCGTCGTAGTGAGCAAGTCGTTCCCGCGCACCACATCGGTAATGCCTTGGGCGCCGTCGTCCACCACTACGGCGAGTTGATACGCCCATAAGCCGTCTTTTCGGCGCAATATAGGGTCACCACCGGTATCGGCGGGCGCCAGCGTTTGTTTGCCTAGGCGTCGGTCATAAAAGGACAGAGCGGTGTCGGGCGTGCGCAGCCGAATGGCCGCCGGTGCGTTACCAGAAGAACTGGTCGGTGCTTGCGTGTGGCTACGGCAGGTGCCGGGGTAAACGCCCGCGAAGGGTCGCAGGTCGGCCCGCGTGCAGGTGCAATAAAACAATTCGTCGCGCAGGGCGTCTAACGCCGCTTCGTAGGCTTCGCTGCGCTGGCTTTGCCACATCACCTCACCGTCCCAATGCAGGCCAAGTGCATCCAAGGTGTGCAGAATGTTGTCTGCCGCACCCGGTTGCTCACGCGGTGGGTCAATGTCTTCAATGCGCACATACCAAAGCCCACCCTGAGCGCGCGCATCAAGATAACTGCCCAACGCCGCAACCAACGAACCAAAATGCAAAGGGCCGGAGGGCGAAGGCGCAAAGCGGCCTATATAAGGCATGTTGGAAGGTGGGTTAGCCATGGCAGGAGAGTTTACCCGCTGGTAGGATGCGCATACAAGCGCGATGCGTCGACAGGACAGGAGTACGCCATGCCAGCACTGGCACAACGAGAACAGCAAGTCGCGGCCTTTCAGGTCATGCATATATTGGGGGCTGCGCATGCGTTGATGGCGCAAGGCCACGACGTCATTCACCTCGAAGTGGGCGAACCGGACTTTCCCACACCCGAACGTGTAGTCGCTGCCGCACAAACCGCTTTAAGCGAAGGGCGCACGTTTTACACCCCGTCGACCGGCATTCCCGACCTGCAAACCGCTCTCGCGGCCAGCTATCAACGCCGTTACGGCGTCCACATCGCCCCGGAGCGCTTCATTCTCACGCCCGGCGCATCCGGCGCGTTGCAGGTGGTCTTAAGCTTAACGCTCGACGCCAACCAAACCCTGTTGCTGCCCGAGCCGGGTTACCCGTGCAACCGCCAAATCGCCGCCTTACTGAACATCAACACGCATTGCGCGCCTTTGCCCGCGCACACCGGTTTCAGCTTGACCACCGACTGGCTGGCCGAACACTGGGCCGCCGACACCCGCGCCTTATTGGTGGCCAGTCCCGCCAACCCCACCGGTAAAGTGTTGGCGCGCAATGAACTGGACGCCCTGCATCAATGGTGTGCCACACGCGACGCCCACTTGATTGTGGATGAAATTTACCAGGGGCTCGACTACAGCGGCAGCCGCTCGCATTCTATTTTGGAACTGAGCGACGATGCCTGGGTCATCAACAGCTTTTCTAAATACTACGGTATGACCGGCTGGCGGTTGGGGTGGTGTGTGGTGCCCGAACACGCCGTGGATGCCGCCAATCGCCTGTGTCAGAACCTATTTCTGGCCCCGCCGACCGTCTCACAATACGCCGCATTGCGCGCCTTACAGCCCGACATGGACGCCGAATACGCAGAGCGCGTCAGTGCCTTTGCCGAACGCCGCGACTGCTTGCGGGAAGGGCTGGCGGAACTGGGTTTTGGTTTGCCGAACGACGGCCAAGGCGCGTTCTATTTATACGCCGACATCCGCCACACCGGCTTAGATGCACTGACCTTCTGCGAACGCCTACTGGCCGAACAATACGTGGCAGTGACACCCGGCGACGACTTCGGTGGCGAGAACCCCTCGCATTACGTACGATTCGCCTACACCTGTGAACCCGAGCGTTTGCGTACAGCCTTAGGGCGGATCGCCCAATTTGTGAGTGGCTTATGAGCAATACCCCTTCAGCATTGAACGCCTTGCCCGACGGCATCACGCATGAAACCAACGCCCACGGGCGGTCATTCTTGTGCATCAAACACTCTAACGTCAGCGCTCGCATCGCCTTTACTGGCGCGCACATCGTGCATTGCCAACCCAGTGGTGAGGACGACCTATTGTGGATGAGCCCCGCCGACCCGCAACAGCCCGGCACCGCATTGCGCGGCGGCGTACCCATTTGTTGGCCGTGGTTCGGTGGCGACCGCCTCGGCGCGCCTGCCCATGGCGTAGCACGTACCGCCGACTGGCAGTTGGACGGCGTGACCGTTGAGCACCAGCAAGTGCGCGTGAATATGTCGATCCCGCCTGAAACATTAACGCAATTACTGCCGGAAGAAGCGTGGGCCGTCAGCGTTGAGTTTGTGTTGGGCCACAGCCTGACCATCAACCTCACCACGCGCAATATTGGCAGCGAACCCCAGTTGCTCAGCCAAGCACTGCACACCTACTTGCCAGTCACGCACATTGCCGACGCCACACTAGAAGGCCTACACAGCGTGCGGTACTTGGATAAACTAACTGGCGAAGACCGCGCCGGAGACACCCCAGCACTCACCATTGATGGCGAAGTAGACCGCGTGTACTACCAATACGCAGGCCCGGTAAAACTGCGTTGCACTGGCATGAAAGACCGCGTGATTACCCGCAACGGCTGCTCCGCGCTGGTGGTCTGGAACCCCGGTGCCGACAAAGGCGCAACCCTGAGCCAGTTCCCAACCGACGGCCACCAACACATGCTGTGCATCGAAGCCGCTAACGCCGGGCCGGACAAACGCCTGCTAGCCCCATGGGAAAGCCATATGCTCAGCACCACCATTGGCTATGAACCTTAGGAGGCCGCAGCAGGTGTTATATTCGCGTTTCGTAGGTATAGGGCGGAAGAGCGCAGCGTCATCCGCCGAATGATTGCTTTGCCTAGGGTTGGCCTTCTGCGTCATACAGTGCTTTCCAGTTGACCAAGTACCGACGCTGGAAAAGCGCGCTCGGAGGTTCATATCCGTGGTTTCTTCCGCTGATTGTAGCCAGAATCCATGAAACGTTGACCGATGATGGCTTTCGGCCTATTTTGGAAAGAGTTTTCAAATTGAGATAGTAGCCTCGGGCAAAACGGCCTTTGGGGCTACGATATGAATGTTAGGCACTGCAATGAGCGCTGACATGAAACATGAGTCTGTAGATTTCTTTGGGAATGGGTTATGTACTCTTTGCCATTTGGCACGACAGGAACTAGAAGAGTTTAGGGTTTTTAACGAAGCCAGTGAATCGGCATGGGGAGATAGAGACAAGCAGCTTCAGGAGCACCTGAATTCGATTCTCGTGAAGTATCCACAATCAAGCCACGATGAGATCGTCGAGAGCTACGGATGGGACCTTCACGTGAACCAAGTAAAGTACCCGAGCATCCATCGCCAGTCGATTATTTTGACAATATTCAGCTTCCTTGAGCATGAGTTAAATAGCCTGTGCGATATCTTGTCTGAGTCTGTAAAGAGCTCGGTATCACTCAAAGATTTGAACGGCCATGGCGTGGAAAGAGCCCTGCTTTTTCTACGGAAGATTGCCGCTTTTGATTTTTCTAAAATTAGTAGCGAGGTGAGCTACATTCGGGGCTTGAACTCGGTTAGGAATCAAATCGTCCATAATGGCGGGACTCTTCCAAAGGATGATAAACACAAAACCAACGTATTTGTGGGTTCGCATATGCATCTAGCTGGTGATCCAGGAAGGTCTCTCCTTGTGCGAGAGGAGTTCGTGCCGGAGATGATAGGAATTCTGATGGGTTTCTTTAAAAATCTAGAAGAGCAAGTGCAAGCTCATATTCAGGCGTACAACAGCAATGCCTAACCAAATGGTCAACCGGACGCCAAAAGCTCGCCGCTTTTGGTCCCCTTCGCTTGCGCTCCGGCGCCGGTTACCTTTGCGTTATGCCTATGAGGCGATATGGGTTTACTAGAATTCACAGCAGCTACGATTAATTCCTTAGCATGGCCCACCGCGGTGGTTGTCATAGTGATTCTCTTGCGGAAAGAGGTAGCAAACCTTTTAGCCAGAATCACGAAGATTAGGCATAAAAATTCAGAAATCGATCTTGCCCGAGAGGTCGAGGCCGCAGCAAACAGCGCTGACAAAGCTTTAGGTGGCGTTGCGGAAGCCAATTCAGATTCGGAGCGAGAGAGAATCAATAGGCTTGCCGAGGACAGTCCAAGGGGAGCTATTTTGGATGCTTGGCTATCGGTCGAGGGGGCTATGACCGACTACGAGAAAAGGCATGGTATAGAGCATGTCAATTCGCATGCGCCTCCTCATCGTAGAATACAAAGCATAGAGTGGAATAATCTAGACGCTCCCACGTTGGGACAAGGCGTGTTGCAAATGTTAGATAAGTTGAGGCGGATCAGGAATGATGCCGTTCATAGCACCGATTCCGATATTACACCTGATACCGCCCGGGACTATGCCGCTCTAGCAGCAAGAGTCAAAGCTAAGCTCGAAGAGGCCTAGCCAGGCGCTGTTGCGGGACAATTTTTACACCGCTTTGCGGCTCCTAAATTGCCGCAAAGCTTCGCGATATGTCTTAGGTGGGCACTAGGAAATGTCAGTGAAAAAGTTGAGTTTTTTGCTTATCGGCGGCGTAGTGCTGGTAGTTACCGTTTACGCAACTACTCTCATCGTGCTAGCTTGGCCGATCAAAGAATTTTCGATCGCAAATTTTGCCGTATTCGGAGACAGCTTCGGATTTCTAAGCTCTTTATTCTCGGGTCTAGCTTTCGCAGGACTAATCATCACAATCGTAATGCAGAAGGACGAACTTGCGATACAACGTAAAGAACTCCAGCTGCAGAGGCGGGCGTTGGAGTCTCAAGTTCAAGAACTAGCGAGGATGTCGCGGTACTCGGCGCTTGACCAAGTCAGGTCTATGCTTCGTGATGCGTTGTCTCGTCTTTCCGAGAGCGGTGGGGAAACAACCAAGCCCGAGCAGTTTTTTTTGGCCATGATGCCCGGACCTGAATGGAAGGTAATGATTGAAAGCACTGATCCACAAGAGGTAATGGAGGCTTATCAGGTCTATTCCAAGAAAAACGGTCCAGCCAAGACGTTTGTTGGCAGCTTTTCTAGCATTGCCAAGTTCTATCTACGCTCCGTTGGAAATGACAAGATCGATTACAGATTGGAAGCAAACGAGTTTATTTTTATCAATCAATCGTGGCTAAAAGACGTTCCATACATTTCTGAAAACCTTCTCCCGACGGCGCAGTTTGCCGAGAGTCAGCTCAACTACGAGCCAGCTCACAAGATGTTCATGCTTGCATTCCTTGTTGCCAGCCAAAAGATGACGGGGAGTAAGGACATCGTAAAGGAAGGTTCGGTAGAGGAACTGGTTGCTTATCTCACAAGTCATGACAAGGCGTTGCCTGCCATTGCAAAGGCATAACAATTGCGGGCACGGCGACGCTGATCTTACCCCGGTACTAGGGCAAGATCACCAGTTTTGTTGAGCGAAAATTACCTTCTGAGCTAGCGCTAGGCTGAACCGGAGACAAGCAAATGGAAGATATTATTGAATCTATCCCCAAAACCATGGAGAAGTTCTTAGGCTGTACCGGAAAGATGGTAAAGCCCTCTCCGGATACTGTGGAGGCATTGGTAGGCAAAATCCGAAAAGGGGACGTTGCTACAGTTTCTCAACTGCGGGAAAGAATCGCCAAAGACTTCAAAGTTGATACCGCTTGCCCTGCGGCAACATTAAAAGCACTTCAGTTGATCTCGAAAAAGGGCAAGGCGAAATGCTATTGGCGCATTGTTAAAGCGAAAGGGGAGCTAATTTCCAAATTCCCAGGTGGTGCAGAGGGGCAGGCTGAACTATTGCTAGGTGAAGGTCATAAAATAGATTTTTCAAAGAAGGTGCCGGTAGTTATTGACTATGAATCAAAACTGTCAGTGTTCGCTTAACAATCAGCGCCTCGGAGAAAACTGGGCCCGGTATCTGTCAACCTAGTTGTCA
>JAGDZJ010000035.1:0-29577 GCA_049115955.1 Natronospirillum sp. | reverse complement strand
CGGGAAAGACCAACGGGTGGTCTTCGGGCAACGTCACGGGTGTGGGGTAAGGCGGTCGGCTGCTGCAACAGGCGCTCACTTGGTTGTGGTAGCTGAGTAAACCCGGTTGGTCGCTGTGCGGTTGGTCAGCGTGGTGTTCAATGCTGAGCAGCAACAAGCGCTGGCTGATCGGTGAGTGGGTGATCGGCAAGGGGCCGGGGGTTAAAGACAGTGTCTGCCCCACTTGCAAGCGCGGTTGATGGCTGACCAGATGGTGTTCGATGGTCTGTTCAAACGTCTGGTTCTGTTGTTTAACGCGCCGCTGGGCGGCATCGGGTGACAGCGGTGGCGCAAAGGTCTGCCAGTGGCCTCGTCCGGTGGCTTGGTAGTGATTGCCCTGCAAAACGTTGCTGTGCACGGCACTCTGGTTTTGCAGTTCGGCGTTAAAACCGATACGCACCAGGCGGTTGATGTCGGAAACGCCAGTGCTGCCGTTCATGGGGGGGAGTTGCATGTCGGGCAGGTTCAGGGTCAGATGATGCTCTTGGTCACTGATGACCAGACATTCGTGATCCTTGCCCTGATCTTCAAACCAGTAGTTCCAGCCGGCCTCACTGAGCAGGCGATTAAAACAGTCCAGATGGGTCTCGGATGCCTGCAACAAGGGGTTGGGGGGTAAACCCGGATGATGCGGTTGATCCAGCCGCCAGTCGATCTGATCCCGCGCGTAGCCGATTTCATCCAGCAGTTTTTGCACCAACTCCCGCCGAGTAAGATCAGGAAACAAACGGCTTTTTTGCAACAGGTGGCCTTGCCATAAACGGCTGTGCAGGGTGAGTACCCATACGTCACTGATACGTGCTGCACTGACCTGCCCGTGCAGCCAGCGTTGTCCGCCATCACCACCGGGTAGGCAGATGGACAGGGTTTTACCGGGCAGCGACTCGGGAGTAATGCCCGGCAAGGGATCTACGGCCACCTCGGCCCACATCGGTGCGTTCAGGCTTTCCCGCGCAGTCAGTGACTGGATAGGGGTACTGCGCCCGTCGCAGTGCAGGGTGATATAAAGCTGGTTGATGGGTTTCATGCGCATCGCTCCTTGATTCGCTTCAGTTATTAGCCAAGGCTTTGCCAGATACCAGTAGGTTGTCTGACTGCAACTCTATTTCCGGCCCTTCCAGCAACAGGTTACCGTCTGCTGTGATTTGGATCAGACCCGCTGCATTTTTCAGGGTGATGATGCCTCCTTCGGAGACCACACTGATGTCTTCGGCGGCATCCAACAAGTAACTGCCCTGCTCCACTGCCACGGAGTAATCCCCTTCATTCACCACATCAAAGCGCTGTCCGGCCGACTCCATTAACAGGTTGGCTCCGGTGCTGATGTTCACATCGCCCTCTTCGGCTCGCCACTGAATGTTTTGTGCGGCATCCATCATCAGATCCTGACCGGCATTCAGTTGGATGTCGCCTTCTTCGGTCAGCAGGGTTTCACTGCCACCGATTTCGATCTGCTGGTCTTCGCCCACGGTGGTGATGACGCTGCTGCCTGATTGCAGCAACAGGTTTTTCCCGGCCAGGATTTCGACATCGCCCTCTTCACTGGCCAGCTCGACTTTGTGGTTATCACGGGTGGCATCCAGCAACAGGCGGTTTTTGTCTTCCGGCGTTGCCAGCAGGATGTGTTCATGATCCGGCTTGTCCTCCATCCGGAAGGTTTGCCCTCCACGGGTCAGTACGAGGTTGGTGCGAGCGTTGTCCCGATTGATCAGGTCCGGGGCATCGTGGTTGAACAAGGCGCCCAGAATCACCGGACGGTCGAGGTCGCCATTCAGGCCGGAGACCACCACTTCGCTGCTTTCCGCCAGCGGGAAGTGCATACCATGGCTGCTGCCACCAAAGGCTTGCAGGCTACGGGTTGGTGGGCTGGAGTAGCCGTCTTCTTCTGAGCGATCATCAAAGGGGTATCGTAGGCGATAACAACCTTGGTCATCCACTTCCTGGGTAATGCGAGCCGACAGGGCCAGTGGCAAGCTGCTTCGTTGCATACAGTCAGGAACATAGTCCACGGCCAGCGGTAATACCCAAACACGGCATTTGAATTCTTTACCGATCGCACCACTGTTCCCTAGGCTACTTTGATCAGCCGCGAAGGCTAATTTGATGACCCGATAGCTGCCATTGTGTTTGGCATGTCCGGTAATGTTGATCAGGTGACCGGGCAATAACCCCGCGTTGGAGGTGACCAACTCCAGTACCTGGCTTTGCCAATAGTGATGCGCGGCGAGGCGACGAGCCAGTTGTTCCCCCTCGTCTGGAGTGGCGTAGTTGAGCCCCCAATGTTCGGTTTCACCCGCGGTGCCGCCTGTTTCACTGCGTCCGGCAATGTTGAGGTCGAATCCGGTATCGGGGTTGTAATCCTTCAAGCTGACAGCGGAGGGCGCCAACGCATAGTGTTGCTCGATATGACTGATATGGTCTTTATCTTTGGCAGCACCGCTATTGGTCATGTACGGCAGCCGGACAATGCGTTTGGCTTCGGGTACATCGCTCAGGCGATTGACCAGATACAGGGCGGTGCGTTCTTCTGTTTGCGAGAGATGAATGAACATGCCATGCCAAGCCAGAATACGACGAATGAAGTCATAGTCCGTTTCTTGGTATTGGGTGATCATTGCGGCTGGTGCGGTCTGGTCGGCCAGTACATGAAGGTCACACAAGTGGCCCAGCGCATCGCGCAGCAGTTGGGCGGCTATATCCAGCGCGCTGCGATCCACAAACACCCGGTTATGCCTTTGTTTCTTCAGCAGGTGTAAGGGCGAGGCGAGCACAACGTCCAAAGCGGCGGGGTCACTCGATGTACGGCTGGCGTGAAAACCGGCAACCACGCCGTGCAGGGGTACCAGTTTTCCTGCCTCTAGCCGCATGAACACTGCGGGACGCCCCAACAGAGCATCCGTATCCAGCCGCTCTTGAACCAGTACGGTCAGTTGCAGGCGGAAGTCTTCGTGCAGGGTGACCATTGCCTGCTCATCTGTCTGAGCCGACAAAACCAAGGTAGAGGTAGCAGAATGCTCAGCCAGTTGTACAAAGAACTGGCTGGCCTTTCCGCTGCCACCAATGCTAGCCAGTTGGCTACTGATTTCATTGACGGGCAGTTGTTTGATGCTGGCCTTTGCGCGTTTGGTCATGGGGTTGTTCATCCTTGTGCTCCGGTAATCATTCAGTGGTCAGAGGTTCTGCGCTGGTTTCATCCGCTAGATCAGCAAAGGTGCAGCAGAGCTCACCTTGTTCATCCAGTGCGAGTGTCATAATGTCCGGCATGTCATCTTCAGCCATGAAGGTCAGCAATTGCGCTGCAATGCCCGGCATAAGTTGCTGCTCCAGCAGAGCATTAACATGGCGTGCGCCTGAATCAGTGAATCGGCACTGATGGGCCAGATGCTGCATCACGGTTTCGTCACAACGCATCTGTATGCCATGTTGTTTTTGCAGGCGCTCGGCAAGTTGGTCCAACTTGAGCCCTACCACCTGACGAAGGCTTTCTTCGGTCAGGCTGTTAAATGGCACCAACTGCATGCGGGCTACCAGTGCTGGCGCAAAGTGGTTGGTGACTTCCGGTCGAACCAAGGCCACCAGCTCGCTGAAGGTTGGAGCCACCCAGGTGGGCGATTCTTCTTCCGCACTGATTTCATCCGATGTTTCCGGCTGTTCCAATTCTTCCGGTTGCTCGAAACGTTGCTGAATGCTTTCTGCCCCTAGGTTGGACGTCATCAGAATAACGGTGTTTTTGAAGTCGATTTCGCGGCCTTCACCGTCGCGCATGAAGCCCCTGTCAAAGACCTGATAAAAGAGGTTCATGACGTCAACATGGGCTTTTTCGACTTCATCCAATAACACGACAGAGTACGGACGCTGGCGAACCGCTTCCGTCAGCAGCCCGCCTTGTCCATAACCTACATAACCGGGCGGCGAACCTTTCAACTGAGAAACCGTATGTGCTTCCTGATATTCACTCATGTTTATGGTGATCAGTGCTTTTTCACTGCCAAACAACTGTCGAGCCAGGTTACGGGCTGTTTCTGTTTTGCCGACACCGCTGGGGCCTGCCAGTAGGAAAACACCCAGCGGTGCCTCTGACGTTTTCAAGCCGGCCTTGCTGGCACGCAGAGTGCGACCCAGCGCACCGATAGCAGCGTCCTGTCCAATGATGTCTTCCATCAGGCAGGTTTCTAGCGTCAGCAAGTTATGCAGCTCATCTTTCACCATGCTGCCAATTGGGATGCCGGTCCAGTCGGCGACTACGTCGGCAATAGACAGGGCATTCACCTCGGGTTGCACCAGTGGACGAGCGGTCTGCAGGCGAGCCAGCGCTTCACGGCGCAATTGGCTAAGGGCGAGCAGTTCGTCTAAGGTTTCGTGATCCCCATTGGCCGCATGCTGATCTAGGTGTTGTCCATCGGCGCGGATAATTTCCACCAACTGGGATTGCTCCTGCCAGGCTCGTTCCGCTTCGGCAGCATCCACCAAGGTTTTTTCGAGTTCACTGCGCAGATGTTGAAAGACATCCTGATTGATGCCCAGACCACGAGAATGTTCTGCCTGAAGGGTTTGCAAGCGGGTTTGCAGGTAAGCAATGCGCGCCTGAAGGGCTTCCAACGATTGCGGCGGCATAGCCTGCCCCATGCGCACTCTTGCGGCAGCGGTATCCAGCAGGTCTATGGCCTTGTCGGGCAAATAGCGACCGGTGATGTATTTTTGAGATAACTGTACGGCTGTTTCTAAGGCTTCATCGGTGATGTGTACGCCGTGATGCTTCTCGTAGCTGTCTTTGATGCCGCTGAGCATGTGAATGGCCGCTTCGGTATCCGGCTCATCCACTTTTACCATTTGGAAACGACGCGCCAGCGCGGGGTCTCGCTCGAAATATTGTTTGTATTCACTCCACGTTGTAGCCGCCACGGTACGCAGCTCGCCGCGGGCCAGTGCTGGTTTCAGCAAGTTTGCGGCATCACTCATGCCGGCTTCGCCTCCAGCACCCACCAGGGTGTGGGCCTCGTCAATGAACAGCATCACCGGGTCGGCCGCGGCCTCTACTTCTTCAATGACCTGTTTGAGGCGACGTTCAAATTCGCCTTTTACACCGGCTCCCGCCTGTAACAGCCCCAAATCCAGCACGCAAAGGCGCACGTTCTTCAGCAATTCGGGCACTTCACCGGCCACAATTTTTTGCGCCAGCCCTTCTACAATGGCGGTTTTACCCACGCCTGGCTCACCCACCAGCAACGGATTGTTCTTGCGACGACGACAGAGGATATCAATGGCCATACGAATTTCAGCGTTACGACCACTGATGGCGTCCAGCTTGCCTTGACGCGCACGCTCGGTCAGGTCCGTTGTAAAACGCTCCAATGCACTGGCACCTTCAGGGCTGGTTGAACGCGCTTTGTTCCCTTCGGTTTGTGCAGCATCTCCCCCACCCCAAGATTCCTCTGACCCATGCACAATGCGGGCAAATTGCTGATGCAATAGCGGCAGGTTAACGGCATCCAGTGGCTGATACGCACGGTAACCGGATAAGCTGGCTGACAGGCTGATCGCGGCGTCCAGCAGGCTGGCCGAATGAATCTGTTCCTGCCCGTAGTGAATGGAGGCTACCAAGCAAGATTTCTCAAGCAGTTGGTACAACGCTTGTGATATTCCCGGCTTGCCAGGCTGACCGGAGCGCAGTACGTTGATGTTCTCAATCAATCCTTGCCAAAGCTGATCCTGATCGACTTTGAAGTATTGAAGAATGGCGTTCAGATGATTGTTGGAGGTATCTTCCATCAATTTCAGCAACAGATGTTCAATGCCGATCTCGAAATGCCCCCGGCTCACGGCAAATCCGGCAGCGGCTTCCAGTGCGGTTGCACAGGTGGGGTTGAGTTTTTCGACCAGCACCCGAAGTGTTTGGTTATCCATGGCAAAAATCCCTCTGTCTGAATTAATTAATTGATTGGTGCGTCAAGTATTGATATTGACTGCTGACATAACGTTGGCTAACCCAAGTGTCCTGCCGATTGGTCAGCGTGTTGGATCGTCCCAGCACCAGCTTTTTACTTCCTAATTGACGAGACTCGGTATCGGCTTTGGTGGAAAATTCCACCATCCACGTCATGTCTTCCGGCAGGGCCGCTTTGAGCGCACTGGCCAGAGACTTGGACAGCATCCCTCCAGGCTGGACACGTGCTGCTTCTGAGGGGCTGAGTTGACCCATACGGATAGTCAGCAGTTGCCCCCGCACAGCAACCCGACGTCCCAACGCCAGATCTCCATTGATGACAGGGGCACTGCCGAGGCAAGATGGCTGACTCAGGTGTTGCCAACTGCACGTATCCGTTATGAGCTCCAACGCAGGACAGTCTAAAATCTGGCGGAGCATGGCTGCCAGTGTTTTACCACCGGGGTTACCTTGCAGATACAAACCCGGATACTGCAGACATTCTGGGGTCTCTGCCAAATTGGGTGGCAACATATCACCCATAATTTGGGACAACAGACCCAACTGATCTGGTGCAGAATCGTAAAACCGACCGATCTGCCAGACGGCTTGCCGCAGCTGATAAAAAGGTAGGTTAAAGATGTCTAAAAAAGCCCGTATACGTTCGGCGTAATCCGTATCGACCGTGGCATCTTCCAGAAAGTAATGCGGCAAGGGGGAGTCCACCCCATAAAGGCCGTCAAACCGCATAAGCACACTGAGACTGCCATCAGAGAGTTGCTCGACTCGCCCTACATCGCCGGCGGGAAAGGCCAGCGAGTCACTGGGCAGAATACGCACCGTAACGCGAGAGCCTGCCAGTCTCTGCAACAATTCAACCAACTGAAAGGGATGGTAACGATGCCCTTCAGCGACGACCCGATTAAGAGTCAACTGTGATGGGGTCAGGGTGTCGGCTTCCATCGCATTTCCTCGTAGTCAGGCAAGAGTACCAAGCGGGTATCAACTTTTTCTCCTACAGGTGCTAGAGCTGTCATCAACTGATGAATCATAAAACCAAATAATCCGGCGTCTGCTTCTGAATCGAACGCATCTTTGCGCAGGGTCAGATCCACAGCCCACTGCCGACAGAGCGCGCCCTTATGAATTCGGTGTTGCAATACCTTAGAAAAGGAAACCAGAGACTCAATGCGCCTGCGATTGGCTGAATCACCACTCCAGTCATACAGCCCGAGTACTTGCTGCAGTTGGCCGTGGTCTGCAAAGTTACTGATATTGCTCGCCATGGTAGCTATCCATCGCCATTCTGGCCCTCCGCTTTCAGGTGCTCGGCAAGGACTGGTAGGCCGCGTGATATTACGCACCGCGAGTGCCGGACAGCCCTCTACACGCACTTCCTGCAACGAACCCACTCCAAGGTGCTGCCGAGCATAGTGCCCATTAGTGGCCGTTACCCCTACGCTAACGATTTCAGATACCGGCTGGCCCGCTTGGTGCAGGACTAGCCGAGTAACCTCTTCGCCAGAGGGCTTGCGATCATGGGTTGTATAAAAAACATTCTCATGGCCCCGTTGATAATGTCGGGCGTGCAAATGCTGATAGTGTCGTTCCACCCCGGTATGAAGATTTCGGCCGGTTACCCGGTCAACACTGTGAATCTGCATATGACCTAGGTAGGTGGTATCAGGATAAAGCGGGTAATCGGAGCGGGTATGGTCAAAGCGAACCGGTTCTGCCTCTGCTGCGAAAAGGTTTATAACCGGAACGGTATTCAGCATCAGTTGACTGGCATCCACACTGTGGCTGACCGGCAATTTCAGTTCACTGTCAACTTGCACGGTAAAATAGTTAGCATCATCCTGCCAATCTATTTGCGCCAAACCCTCTAGCTCAACATAAAAAAAGAAATCCCGACCACAAAAATAATCCAGAGGGAGGGAGTAAGCAGCCACATCGCGACCTGTCTCCGGCAACATGCCGGAAGTCTCCGCAAGAGCTTGAGGGACAAAACGAACCCGGCCACTGACTCCCTCATCTCCCTGCTGCACAGTACAGGTGGTTTTTCCATGGGTCAGCAGTTGCCACAACCGGTACACCTGTGATCTATCGCTGTTGAGATAAATGGGTAAGCGTTGCAAAGCAATATTTTGCCACGCATGCGGCACACTTTTTTCAAACCGGATACTCAGGCTAGATTGACTGCTTTTGGACTCCTTACGTTCAAAATGGGTAACACGCAATGGCCGGACCACCTGTTCTCGAACGGTGGTGAAATGGCAGGCCGTTTGGTCCGGGCCCACATTTCGCGCAGTCACCCTCTGTCCCTTTGGAACGGTGACGACGCCGACGCTATCATCCGGCAAGCTAAACTCAACTACGCTGCTGGACGGATAAGCACGACCCAGCGCCGGTGCCATCTGCTGTAAAAGCTGACTGGCCAGTTCTGGCACGCCTTGATGCAGTTGTTTGCGGATACCGGCCGTTAAAAAAGCCATGCCTTCAAACAACCGCTCTACATAGGGGTCGCGATCCGTCAGGCTCTCTAGGTCGAGGAGAGCCGCCTGTTCAGGATAGGCACGAGCAAATCCACTGGCGGCGGTAGCAAAATCTTGCATTTCACTTTCAAAAAACTCCTTCATGCCTGCTCCCTCAGAGGCTGTGACACCCTTACCGTGCCATTGCCGTGAAAATGGCTATAGAACTCTATCCTAACGCCCTTACGAATCTCACCACGAATGCCCAAGCGCATGACAGTGCCTGTCGTTTGTTCCGGCACACTAAACACCTGAACCTGAGTCAAGCGTGGTTCATATTTTTCGATCATTCGCTGCAATTGATACACCAGCGAAATTTCTGAATGCGGTAATCCCTGATAAACACGATCCAACTCCGGTAAGCCATAATCTGGCTGGTGCTGCAATACACCACAGCGCGCACTTAACAGACGCTGCAAATGGTCATGAATGCTGCGCAGAAGGTCATCTTCTGACGGATAGTCTGACAAAGGACTTGCGTCCCTGTAACTGCCATGCAGGATGTCATATAAGGTATACATGTTTTATCCGGATAAGTCGGAGATGGGGCATGGCAAGCCATGCCCCTAACATTTAGCGGCCTTCGACCCAAGAGTCAGCAAACTCAATGTTGCCGTCTAGGTAAGTCCAAGCAATTTTCTGATACCGAATGGAAACCTGCTCTAGGTGCGGGTAACGTTCTTTGTCAGAGTCCTTGACGTTTTCCATTTTCGGACCCACTGAGGTTACTTTCACACCCTCAAGCGTGTGCCGGAAATATTCCACTTCCGTCCCTGTCTCATCGATTTTGTACCAGCTCAGCACCAGCTTTTGCAGCGTCTGACCTGTACTACACGCTTTGTATAAGTATGGGCTAGCGGCATCAAAAGACTTAGTGATTACAAAGGGCTCATGCTTACGAGTACCGGTCAGTTCTCCGGTGTCGCCATCGGTGGGGATACGAAGTTCGTGTTCGAACGCTAGTACCTCAATGGTGCCCTCGCGACCCGATACAGTAACAGAACCTTGAACATCATTTCCCTGGTCATCGGTCAGCCACATATATGCCGGTATTGCCATGGTTAATCTCCTATTAGATGAATTTCCTATTTAAAGCGGGTAGTGCCGATTGGCATTCCTTCAGCCTGAAACAGACTTACCCATGAAGAAACCTGATTTAGACTGATGGCATCTGAGAAACCAGTGACAGTCTTACGTCCACGCCTTCGACCTGAAAGTGTGGTTGTACGTACATATTGACGAGATAAAATCCCGGATTGTCTGCCTGCTCTTTAACAACCACAGCACCATCGCGCAACGGGTGAGAAGCCGCCAGTTCTGCTTCAGGGTTGTTCATTTTGGTCACCATGCTTTGCAACCAGTGATTGAGCTCGTTCTCTAGATCTTGGCGAGATTTAAGGGAACCAATACTTTCCCGCTGCAGTACCTTCAGATACTGGGAAATACGCGACACCAGAAAAATGTATGGTAAGCGTGCATTAATACGAGAATTGGCCGTCGCTTCGGACGTGTCGTATTCCGTTGGCTTCTGTGCAGAGCTGGCAGAGAAAAAGCAAGCGTAGTCACTGTTCTTGTAATAACTCAGCGGTATGAAACCATGATCCGCGAATTCCAACTCTTTGGTTTCAGAGATCAACACTTCAGTCGGTATCTTAGACTCCACACCCTTACCAGACTGGTAAAAATGTATTGGCATGCCGTCGAGCTTACCGCCCGATTCTGGGCCGCGGATGTTGACCGTCCAGCCATGACTCTTAAAGCTGCGCACCATATTGGACGCAAAAGCAAAAGCAGAGTTACCCCACAAGTATTTGTGGTGCTGCTCACCAGTTACTGCTTCTTGGTAGTTGAAGGCCCGAATAGGGTTCTCCTCGCCATAAGGCAACCGCAGCAGGAAACGTGGAAAAACGAGACCCACGTACCGGGAATCTTCTGTTTCACGGAAACCCTTCCAACGCAGGTATTCAGCTCGATCCATGTAGCTGGACAGATCCTGAATTTTAGGGATCTCTTCAATGTTCTCTTTACCAAAAAATACAGGGCCAACTGCACCGATATATGGGCAGTGTGATGCGCTGGCGACTTTGGAAAGCTCAGACAGCAACTCAACATCCGGCGCTGTACGATCAAACTCGTAGTTACCGATCATTACACTGATCGGCTCACCGCCGGGCGTATCGTATTCCTGGGTGTAGACCTGATCATAAAGGCCAGATTGGGTAGTATCTGGTGCTTCCTCGAAATCTTCACGCAAGGTTTCCTTATCCATGTCCAGCAATTCGATCTTGGTATTGGCTTTGAAATCCGTGCGATCAGTCAGAAACTTCAGACCACGCCAAGTGGACTCCACCTTTTGGAAAACATCGTGATGCAACACTTCATCCAACTGCGCGCTGATGGTTTCATCAATTTTGGCGATATAGAAGTCCAGCAGTGTTTTATCAATCCGTTCAATCTGCTGACCAGATTCCAAAGCGATATCAAAAAAAACTTGCAAGCCAGCAGTGATACGCTGATTGGCCTCCGTTCGTGCCATCTCACTTGGATCATGAAAGTTACGGATATCCACCGGGTCTTTCAGGGGGGGCAAATCGGCTAGGGCGCATAGGCGTTCATAAATGCCCTGCTCTTCAACTTGGGTTGAAGTGTCAGCCGAGGACTGGGTTTGAGTCGTCATGTCTAATCTCCTTATTTATTCGGTCGCAGGGACTTCAGACTGTGCCTTGTAAGCAGCAATCAGACCTTTCAGTTGGTCTTTCAAAGCGCTGAGGTCCCCCTCTGTGTTGAGGATACGCTCGACCTCCTTACGCAGAGAGGCGTTATCCAACAAGTTGGATTTGAGGTCTTTTAAAAGGTTGCGCATGGACAGTAGCTCACTGACTTCCGGTATCTGGCTAGCGACCTGTTCTGGATGAAACGAACGAAAATTACTGGCTGTCAATTGCACTTTAATTTCTGAATCATCGTTCTTGATTCGATTTGGCACCGAAAAACTCATCTTCGGGGACAGGTTTTCCATCACCTGTTCCAAGTTGTTGGATGTGATGTTGATGCGTTCACGATCCTTAACGCCGCCTTCACCTTGCCCGTTACTGAAATCACCCATTACCAGAATTTTAAAAGGTAATTCCTTTTTCTTGGTCGCACCGCCTGTTTCAAGTGCCAGCGAAATATTGACACGCGCTCTGGGGATTTCATTCTGAAAACTGCTGGACATTTCCTTCTCCTATTTTAAAGCCACTGACTGGCCATCGTGATATCTGTAGAACAAATCTGGTTATTTACCTGCTGAAGCTGTTTCTTTATTTCCGCTTTACCTTCAGCATTCCGGGTACGCCTTAGCTGATCTTCAAAAGCAAACTGCAATTGCCGCCATATCTGCAGAGCCAGTGATGGCTCAAGAGTCTGCATCCGATACTCAAGTACCTCGTCACTGAGCTTTTTCAGCAAAGGCAACGCCAGCGCTGATTGATCATTCTCAATACACAACTGCGCCTGCATCAGCTTGAAGCGGATACGTTCCATTTGACCGGCTGCGGGCTGATCGCTCAGCCATTTGAGTGCTGCAGTCAGGCTGACCGAGCGAGCCTGATCTCTGGCTTGTCCCAAATAATCTATTCCGTCTTCCCCACCTTCTGGACCGGAAGAAAAAGTCTGCTCAATCCAACCTAGCATGCGACTGGATGCGAATGCCGATTCATCGGAAAATCTCAGGCTGGTGATCTTCGGCAGGCGACGCAAGAGGCTGCTCAAGTGGGCTTCAATGGCATAACTCACCTCGCCAAGCCCAACCATTTGCGCGCACTGATGGGCAATACGCTGATAATCTAGGCAGAACAGCCCACTGGGATTCATGAAGGCGTCTTCGCATGCTAGCCAAGCGTCCATCCACTGCCCTTGCTCCATCAGGCTTTCAATCTTGGCCATATCTGAAGCAGATGGCGGTGCGACACGGGTTATGCCGTCCTCTGCTGGGGGCATTTTCAGGTCAGACCAACGAATGGAACGAGTCAGAGCTGCATAAACGCCGTACATATTGTTTTTCTTGTAATAATTCAAAACATGACGAAAAACTTGAGTCAGTTGGGTATCCGACTGAATTTCAACCAGCATCGCCGTACTTGACGGGGCAGCCCCACCACTGGACTCAGAGGTTAGTGTGCTGGATTTAAGGTGTTTTTCAGTCCATTCGTCCAACTTCTTCCAGTGAAACCCCTCTTCCAATATCTGACCAGCTGCCTCACAGAATGAAGCATAGGTCTCCTTGAGCGTCGTTAACTCTTCGGAAGCAAGAGAGCTGCTGTAACTTTCAATAAAATGAATAATGCGATCTTGGGCGATCCAACTCAGAGCTGACTGGCGCGATTTAAGCTTTTCTGGGAACAGATTTTCTAAAGAATCGGTCAGTAGGCACGTCAATACCTGCAAGCCAAAGTTCAAGCCTTGCGCGCCCTGTAAGCGAGCAGCTGCAAAAAGTAGATAACCGCCTATCCGTAAGTCTTTACCCTCCTTAGCAAGCACTTCAATGGCTGTATGGAAAATACGCTCGTAATCGGTTTCACTTTTGCTTTCAATTTCCGACTTGATCTGGCTAAAACGCTCACCATAGCGCGGGTCTACACCCACCCCTTCAGGCCCGTCAACGGGTGCCGCAATGGCTTCTAGCCATTCTGCTTGCTTTTCTCTAAAGTCCATATTCATTGCATGATCCCTTATCAGAAAATGTGCCGAGGCAGTCGATAGTTAGTGAACAGTTGCTTGTTCAAAAACAATGCAGCTTGGTCTGAGCGAAAGCGGTACCGAGCATTCATCTGTTGACCGTTTCCACTATTGAGCATCCAGACCAACTCATACTCAGTGCTCGAAATCCGGCTGGCCCGCGCCTCGTAAAGCAGGCGCAACAACGACCAGCCACCTTCAGATTGATGACTTATAGCCAACGGCTGGCCTATCGGTCGCAATTGAATGCGCGCAACCGAATTCTGGCGACCCGCTGACCATGCATGATCGCTCCATTGTTGAGGTTCGTTGCGATACGTGAGCAGAAACTCATCCAATAGAAAACGACTCTCAGTGATGCCAGGAACGGGCTCAGGTAAGAGCGCATAACGGAAGCCTACCTCCTCTCCAGACTGTCCCAATAAGGCACGAGCAATCTGCCCCCCATTCTTAAGAGCGTCCAGATAGGCATTACTGAATGCGAGCCCCATTCCTAGCCAAGTGTGATGTTGGATAGATGATGTATGGAGAGTCACAAATGGTGAGGTCATCTCATGATGAAAACGCCATAGAGTGCCCTGATCTACCCCAAAAAACTGATAAAAGACACTCAAGGGTGCATCTTCATTGCTCAACTCAAAAGGGAATCGCCCGTTCAGATGAGCCATATACTGCTCATAGACATTTCTTTCCCACTCAGCCTGCATGGCATCCCGAGAGGTAGTCAGTATGGTTTGCCAAGTCGTTTTTACCGGCAGCAGCAGTACGTGCTGAAGCAAATCACCCGCACGCGGTTCATGCCCAAGCTTGATACGATTTATGCTCAGATTCAAAGCATGCAACTGTTGACCACCACCTTGATCCGATAGCATGGCTGCAGCATATTTAAGTGCCTCATTGCTGACTCGTGCAGAAGCAAGCATCGATTCAATTTCTGCAGCCAAAAGCCCGATATCATTCAGATACTGATCAAATTCAGCAGCGTTACTGGCTTGGTAAAACTCAACAAATGACTGTAGAGCAGAAAATCGGGACTGGCTTCGAGCCAACAAGGCGGAAACAGGCTGGGTTTGACGCTCAAACAGTTGATAAGCGCCTATCTGGTACTGCACATGTTGAGAGAGAGGTCGCAGCGGTGAGCGCTCACCGCCAAGCAGGCGCAGGTTGTGATGTACCTCGTCGAGGGTTCTGTACTCAGGCATATAGAAGGCTTGAACATAGGCTTCCCAGTGCTTTCGGTAGTCTTCAAAATAGAGCTCACGAACGCGAGTCTCGAGCGGCCCAGCGGCCGGGCTATCGCTGCGACTTCCCTGTTGTGCGTCAAGCACCCAGTCATCAACGCTGATGCGCTGGACGGTAGTCCGAATTTCATCAGCAATATAGTGCTCCCATATGTCCCGGGAATACATGGAGCTAAACTGGTAATCATTGCGCAGGATGTAGGGATAGCCCGACGGGATCACGTCGCTCAACTTCATCGTCTCAAAACGCTGCCGGTTCTTACTGATAAGCAGCTGGTAAATGGCTTCAGCGGTGGCTTCAACAGCCAGATTGCTCCGAGCTTGAGCCACGAGTGAGCTGTTGTAGTTGTTTGCTGTCCATCGCTCGGCCTGACGGTTGTCAAAAGCATGGGTATAGAAATAAGTCAGAGTGCTCTGTATTGCCTCCAGTGCAAGACTATCCATATGAGTTGGCGTACTTTGCATGCGGTCTTCATACCAGACAGATGCAGTCGTTGTGGCCGCCATGTCGGGCTGCATCCGATCGGGAAAGCGCGTCATCATCAGATAGGCTTCCAACTGAGCATAGTAAGCATCCCGCTGTAGACTTTTTTGCTGATCGCTCAGACCATTCCACTGCCTACTCTGCCGTTGAAGCGATGACGCTAGGCTCTGTGCGAGCACTGAATCAAACTCATCTTTCAGCGTACCCGTTAGGAAGCTGCCAAGACGGCTTTCGGTTCCTGCTGTCATCAGTGGCAGATCAATACCCACAGCGGCTAGGTAACTTTTCTGCTCTTGCATAGCCTCAAACTGACCAATTGCATCACCGTATAGCGCAATAGAAGCCATTGGATGAGTGTCAACTTCGTTATATTGTGTTGCTAATCGGGCTACACTTTCACGAAATCCGTTAATCAGCTCTTCATGCTCCCTCCAATCAGAGTAGACAGTACCTAGAGAAGTTACGGTAACAGAAAGCAGAGCTAGCCCAGCGAGCATACTCTTCCTAAAATTGCGCAGAGATGTCTGTCTTGAAGCAACCGGCGCTGATCTGACCCCAGAAGACAGTAGCTGGTGTACACCTTCAAGTAATAGCGCAGGACCACCTTCCTTGCGCCACTGGACAGCCGTCTCCCGCTTGAAAAATCCACTTTGATTGGTAGCATGAAAGATGCTTTCGTAATTGTCTTTATGCGCGGCACTCAGAAATGCGCCGGAAAAACCCGGATGTGACAGAAATGCTGTTTCTCCGGTGGCTGTTTCCATGAAATCGCCAAGCCGCGCCGTGAGCTGCCGCGCCTGGAACGGGAAACTACTCCATGCCAGCTTCTCAGTGGATGACAAATTAGCAGGTACTGGCTGGTGCATTACATAATCATACATAGCCTCGATCTGCTGCCCTATCCGATGCATCAAAGTTTCAGGCGTTGCCTTACACCACTGCTGACCAGAAGAAACTGCACCTAGGAAATCCAACCGGCTTTGTTTGTCCAGTCGATCAAAATAAGACTGGCAACCATGCAAATGGTCAAGATGTGACAACACCAGATAGGCTGGGTAAATCCTGCCAGTACCCGTAGCACAAGCCTGCATCAATTCTGCGAATTCTTTACTTCGCATCTTTAGCTCTTCAGCACTCAAGAGAGTCAAGTCATCAACAGACAACAAAAAGACCACATCTGACAGTTGCCCTAGCCGAGAGGACTTTCTGACCGTCCAACGAAACAGCCTGACCAGCAACTTCTGGCTAGCACCACTCGCTGCGTCCATAGGCCATTCGAAGAAAATACCCTTATCGGATAGATGCCAGCTTGTTGAATTTTTTCCTAACGCCAGTTCAAGCGTCCGAACCTTTTCTGGGTCCTTGCTACCACCCTTAATAAAAGATGTTTTACCAGCGCTCCGAGCTCCTGAAACCCAGTGCAATGGCAAGTTTTTGATGGAACGCTTTACACCAAGCTCCGAACTCGCGCGACGAATGAATTTTTCCACTTGATCTATATACAGGAGGACTTCTGCCTCTTCAGGTTCACCCGCTAGACGTGCTTGACGAATTCGCCATTTTTTAATCGTCCAGGCTATAAACGCGAAGACATAATACGTAATGTAAATTACTGCCAGCGCCCAAAAACTTTCATATCGATAATCACCTAGAAACGGAATATGAGGGCTATAGAAATAGATAACAACTGCCAGCAGTATAACTGCTAGCAGAAATATGAAATGAAACGATCTAAAAAATGAAAAAATCCTTTTCATGAAATAAACTCAAGGCACAATAAATCTGGATATGTTTTGTAAGTTGTCAGCATTAATCTGAACATAACCTTGCAAACTATTGATCGATTCGTAAAAGATAAGATCTGACACCAAAAATACAAGCAACGGTAATACTACAACGCCCATTAATAGATATCGGTGCAGCGGCCAGGAAAAGCGAGCCAACCCTAAAACCTGCTTGGAATTCAAAGTATCATTTCTACCCTGACCAGGCACAAAACCTGCCTCATTCAGACCTGATTCGAGCATAAGCAAGATATCTCTCAGCGCACGCCCATCCGCATTACGATACTGACCTTCAAAACCCAACTGAAGGCAGCGCCAATAGTGCCAGAGTGGCAAGGCATTAGTTACAGGGGCGTCGCGTAATGCATGAATCCGATCAAAAAAGTGCCGACCAGCGCGGGCATCACCAAATAATTCCACACACAAAGGGTGCCGCGCCCACTCTGCCTTCTTACCCCAACCGGATCGCATCACCACTTCATCGGCAAGGGCAGCTGTGGCGTAGACTATGTTTTCGACCTGACCAACAGTTAGTCCAAGACCAGTAAGTGTCTTCCGACACTGCACTAAGTGTTGTTCAATTTCGGCCACCACCTCTTTGCAAGTTCGCGGATACTGCTCCAAATCACTTACTAAATGATGAACAGGAGCGCTCAAATCCATGATGATCTGCATTTTTTGATGATCCATGTCGCCCGCCCTTCTCTTAGCCTGCACTTACAGCAAGCAATTCGATTTCAGCATCAATGAACTCGCCACTGCAGAAAATCGCAAGGCTTCTGTCTTGCACCGCCTGCTCCCAGAGCAGGCCATCCTTCTCTATAGCAAAATATTCGCGACCGCTTTTTTGGCGGATTTTAGCGGGAATACGCTTGCAGTAACGCAACGTCAGACCGGGCAAAGCAGACTCTATCAGCTGATTAATGTCAGACGACGCTGCCACCTTACAAAAGTCTGGGAATGCATCCAATGCGGCCTGCGTCAGGCCCGGCTGATTAATTGCCAGATAAAAGTCCGACTTAGAGAAATCTTCGATATTGTGGTCGTCTACAATCAAAGTACCTTGATCATTGCGACTCAGGCGCAGTTGAACATCCTGTTCGTAGGTCAACTCGCCCAACAATCGTTCAATCTCGCTGGACTGACTATTTAGGCTACTGATTTGCTCATGATGCTGGTACTCGTGATTCTCTCCGACCGAACCAGCATAAAGCCGCAGATGGGCAATCAAACGATTGAGTAAGATAAACGCAGAATAAGGATGACTTCCGTCCTGCTCCAACAACGAAGTCAACTCCACCAGATAGGTTGCCAAATCCTTCTGAAGCATAAAACCAGCCAACTCAACTGATGAAAAACTGCTGAGATCACCCAAGAAGCTACGCTTTTCCTGGTATTGAGAAACGCGATGCAGTAGCTGTTGCTGCACTGACTTCAGCAACTCATGAGAGCGGGTATGCTTTTTAAGGCGGATCAGGCTAGGCTGCCATGATTCATCCAGCCCATAACGCCCGTCATCCTGACGACGAATACAGGCGACTGGCAGCGCAACCAAGCCTTTTCTTAGCTCCCTCTCTGTGATTAGCACCAACTGAGGACGGGCAAAAAGAATTTCTTCCTTCCGATTGCCATCATAAGCATCTGCCACTTCACAGTATTCCGCCCGCCAGGCAACACCACTTTTAGGATGCTCATAACCAGTGATACCGGCAACCAAATCCTCGTCTGCCATCGCGGCATAAATTATTTGTTGCTCGTCAACTGCCTCATCATCAATAACCAACTGAACAGCGGCATCTTTATCTTTTTGACGAAAATGAATCAAACGGCCATCAGGAAAGACGGCGTTCAGTTCAGTCAATTCAAGAAGCCGATTGCTCAATCCAGCAGTGCTCCATGCAATACTTTCCACACCCCAAGGAAAGGCTGTCAGCATGCCATGCCATGTTGCATGAGCTGCCATTTGTGCCGCATCCCACTGCTGGAAATGCTGCTGTGTCAGGACAACACCTTCTGCCCAGACAATCCTTTCTAATGCTTTCATCCTACGCATCCGTCCCTTACCGACCTTGTTAAGTCCTAACCCTCAATACTGGCCTATCAGATAGATACCACTATCTTTCAGGCGAACGTCAAACTCGGTTGTCATAGGGCTGAGCAGGCCATTTTGCAGATATCCAGTCAAACGCCACTGCTCACCCTCCACGCTTCGAAAAAAGGCAACCAACCCTTGATATTCAGCCCCATCTTCACGAAGAAACTCCAGCCTATATGCCTCACCAGGCTCCACAATGAACTCTTCATAACTCACAAGGCTATCCCCAAGCGCAGCTGGATTTCGCTCCAACAACAGTTGGTAATCTGCCTTTCCAAACTGTTCAAGTGACTTCAATTGATATAGGCGAACAAGCACAGAATAGTTATATCCTTGCTGGTCTTGATTAAGCATTTGATCCGCTCGGATATCGAGCACAATTGCAGGTGTTGAACACCCACTTAGAATAATAGCCAGACACAGTACCAATACAGCACTATGCATCCCTGTTCTTGTCATCTCAACTACATCCCTATTCCAATCTTGGAAATTAGTCTTGCCATCGAATTCATTTCGATCTCTTTTTATTTATCCATAGTAATCGATCCATGACAACCCCAAAATTATTTTAATTTACATAAAACACTGATCGAAGGACTCTGATTACCCATTACCTAATATAGGCCAATCTAATTCGCCACACCCAAATCGGAACCACGTCACAAAAATGAGAAATAACAAAGAACTGCACCTGATTATAACTTTTTTAAGGGCCAAAGTTACGTTAGCTTCCTGACGTTATTGAATTCGGTACAAGGAGCAAGAATCGAATGGACACTAGACACAAACCTCATATCCAGCCCCTGAACAGAACATCACTTAATCTCTTAAGTGGGCATATCATCAAAGGCAAGAACGAAACTGAATATTTCGTAATTGATGGGAACCAAGCTGTACACGCAGTCAACGTTCAATGTCAGTTTCTTCCCCACCTCAGTGAGGGAGATCAGGTTGTCTTCTGCGTTCTAGAAAATGGCCAAGTAGCCGTGCTGAGCCGCCTCGTCGCAACACAAAACTACAGTACCAGCAAACTGGAACTGGCCATACCCGGTATCGACGATAGTTTCATCCGCATCACCGAGGACGGCATACATCTGCAAGCAGGCAAGACCTCTCTTCGAGTCAGCAAGGATGGCACCATCAGCAGTGACTCGCGCAACCTAAGCCAGACGGCGGAGGAAAGCGTTCTGATCAAGGGCGGTACTGTCCGCATCAACTGAGCAGAAAGGCAAATTCATCAATGGATCTGATTAAGCTGCACCGTAGCCAAGTCAAAGACCTGATTGACCGACGCATCAAGCATCTCGATAAACCGTTTGTTGCTTGTCGCATACTTGCGCGACTGGATTATCGCCTGCTTGCTAGCCTGGCAGCACTCGAACCCGCGCACACTATTACGCTTGATGCATTGGCGGCGGAAAAACCAGCGGAACTCTTCCTTCAGGCCTTTTATGGCTTACAACATGAGCTGGATGCCACTTTGGAGGCAATCGACACCTGCATTGATGATTTGGACAAGAAACAGCAGAACAGCTTGATACAAGCAATTCAACTGGCAGAAGTGACACTGAGCGCTGACCAACATTGGCTTCCACAGTCGCAAGCACTGCGTCTGTTATTGCTGCAACACGCTGTTTCCTTACCACCCCTTGTAGTCATCAATTGGCTGGAGCAGGCAGAGGGGAAACTAGCAGGCGCTTGCATTCAACGCCTAGGGCAAATACTCAATCACGAGCATCAATCTCTTTTCACCCAACACATTGACTCTGCTTGCCAACAGACACGAATGGCGGCGTTGCAGGTGCTCGCACTGCACGATGGGCCGCAAGCTAGGCAGCGGCTCATTCAGGAACCCCTGGAAACTTTGCAGAGCTTTGTTCCCGCATTGCTGATTGCTTGCTGGCTTTACCCTGATACATTGTTTGGACAAAGCCCGCTGTGCACGGCGCTGACAGGCAAGCCTGAAGCCATTCCTATTTTGATCGAGCAGATGCAACATGCGGAAACTCTGGCCGAGGCCTACAGGGCATGGCTGTGGCTTACGGGACGTACACTGCCGCATTATCCGTCACTTCATGCAGTTGATTCAGACAGGCGCCACGCCGCTCCCGGGCAAGATACCGTACCAGATATAGCCTTTGCGTGGCGCTGGTGGCGACAGCAAACGTGGCTACCACAACAACGTTATTTTCTAGGCCACCCTATTGAGAAAGCCGGGCTGCAACACTTGGCGCAAAACCTCTCCGGGCGTTGCCTACCATTGCTTGCCGTGCACCAACAGCTACAAGGTTTGCCCGCAAACTATCGACGGCTAGGTTTCTGCCTAGCTTAAGGAATAATTGAATAAAGGAGCTTTTTCATGAGTAATGTACTGATCAACGGCCGTACTGCCGTGCACGCTGGTTCCGGCGGGATTCTCAATACCATAGATGTCTGCAAAACCCAGATCGGTAACTCGATCGTGCCCATTCCTTACCCCAACATAGCCGAGAGTAAAGACGCTGACGCGACGGCGTCTACGGTGTTCATTAATGGTCACCCGGTTTGCACAGCAGCGTCGGTTTTTGCGTCCAGTACGGGCGACCAGCCCGGTAAAAAAGGAGGCCTCCGTTCAGGAAGCACCCAAGGTGCGGCGGAGTTCATCACCAGTTCCCCGAATGTATTTATTGAAGGTGAACCCGCTGTGCGCATGGGTGACCTGATGGTCTCCAACGATGGCAATACACCGCCTGCGCCACTGATGCAGCCCGGCGGCCCTATGCCACCTGAACTCCGAGCCGCCGCCGTAAATTCGGTTGAAGCCCCCGTGAGCCACCATTTGGATTACAAATTCACCCACACCCTACTCGGCACAGTATTGCTACAAAACACCCCCTAGGGGCATAGCACAGGCAGTGTAGCCAATCAGAAAATACATTTGAGTACGCTCAAGGATAAGGACATGACACAGATACTCCCGATCCGCCATTCCAGTATTACCAGCTTCGACTACAAAGAAGACCTACAGCCCCATCGGCCCGGCATGCGACTGCCTCAACAAGGGGGCGGACACTATCTGGTTCCCCTGACCGCCAGCCAGCCTACATCTTGGCAAGCCCGTGCAGCCGGTGATCCACTACCCGAGTTGGCTGACGTGCCCAACCTACTGATGCCGGTGCGCTTGTTGCGCCTGAAAGCCGATGGCAGCACACAACCCTTGCGGGCCGCTTGCTGGCTCTACGTCTTTCAGAACGGTTACCTCTGGCGTGAGATTCGGCTGCCTTATGGCAGCATGCCAGTACAACAGGACGTCAACCTCTCCCTTCATGCCGGTAATGACCAGCGGCCAGCTCAATGCATCGCGAATCAAGATCTCGTGTTGCCCTACCGAGTCAATGGTGAAAACCCCGAATACCGTTTGGCTTTTTCCGAAGTTCAATGGAGCTGGCAGCAAATACAGGTTGTCGGTGGCATGCACCCGGAAGACCCTCGCAACGCCAATGGTGAAGACGGGCAAACCGCAATCACGCTGTCCGCTCTGGAGCAGCGCACCTGCGTACTACCGCTGACCGATGAAGACATCAACGACTGTCGGGTTAAGGTATTGTCAGGCCCTTCACAGCCGGACGTCTCCGCCGAGCCTCAGGTCGACGCAGAAGCTCTGACCCTGCCTCACTTGCTGATCGTGGATACCCTGCAAGATGCCCGAGAGCTCAAAAAGCAGCAGGACGCACTGATAGCCCTGCAAGTTGCAGGGCTCGAAAGCCAGCAGACGGGCCAGTTAGGGTTGGCACGCATGATTCAGGATCTGACAGCAGGTGGTGACCCCATGAAGCTGGTTAAGCACCTGGCGGAAAACCGGTACGACCAACAGTTGCTGGACACGTGGGACAGTGTGAGCGACCAACTGCCCGAACGCATGGAAGCGGCCGAACAAGCGTTACTGGCTTACCTGCAACAAGAAGCCTTTACCTTAGCCATCAGTGACTATATGCAGTCCGATGACCTGCTGAGCAACGAACTGGGGCTTACCTGCTTCGCGCAACTGACCCAACACCTCGTCATGCCGGAATCCTTGGATTGGCTCTACACCCTGTTGGATGATGGACAAGCCAACGAGCACCCCGCTTACGATCTGCTCCGGGGTAAAAAAGAAGCTCTCAACCAACAATTGCTGCGCCGCACCTCCTTAGGTTCAGACGCTTTGCCGACAGAGGATGAGGATCGCTTGTTAGGGCTAGAAATACCTGATCGGCTGACATTGATAGGATTTTTGCCCGCTACTCTGGATCTTCTGATTGGTAAATACGCCGAAGCCGCCAGCCGCCATCATGGCCAATACATCGATACACTTCTGGATGATCTGGCCAAACGCTTCACCGTATGGACTGGGATTGAACTGGAAAAAGTGGCAGTTTCCTTGCGCAACTGGCGGGGAAGCGTCAGCCAAGTTACTACGGGCGCTTACAGATACTTACCGAACAACCTGACTCAAGCCTTGCACCAAATTGGCAGTCAGCAGATCCTGCAATTAATCCCCAAAGGCCAATCTTTTGATGCCCTGATTCGAGATCTGGATCGTTCACGAACTTGGCAAGGTACTAGCTTGGGTGTTCTGGGTAGCCTGATGTTAGTCAATGCGGGCTTAGCCCTTCAAAAGGCGTGGAGCACCAACTGGGCAAGCTCGGAAAACAACTTTGCAGCATCCGCAGCAACAGCTTCAGTTGCGGCATTTATTATGGAAAAAGCGCAAAAGTTGACGCCCCGACCGTTTATTAGGGAAGCCTCCCTTAAAGCCCTAGACCAATTACCATCCAGCAAAAAGAAAGGTTTTTTCTCAAAAGTTGCTATTAATAAACTGGTACACCATATCGCTTTTACTGCTATCTACCGCCTTCTGGCCATAGTCGCAGGAGTAATCGAAACAGGCCTGGGTATTTGGCGCGCAGTGCGTGGTTTTCAAACAGGAAATACCGGCGTTATGCTGGGTGCGGGATTAGAAGCGGCAGGGGCAGCCCTGTTGCTGGCGGCCACCCTGATCGCTTTTGGAGTGCTGGCAGGCCCGGTATTTTGGATTGCACTTTTAGGGGCCGCTTTTTTTGTAGGTGGCTCTATATTGCGGATTTTTTCGGAGTACACCCCGCTGGAAGAAATTCTTCGCTTTGGCTGGTTTGGTGCAGATCCGTACAACCGGTTCAGTAGCCGTCCCTTTAAACAACCTGAAGCCTTTGCAAACCATCAGGAAGCACTGGATTTTTACGCCCAAGCACTCGCCAGCCTTGTAGAAGGTGGCGATTTTAAATTTCCGGATTTCATTCAAGCGGACTTATCCGAAGAATTAACCGACATCACCAAAATGCTTTTTCATTTCAATGCCGAAATTAAGGTTCATGAACTACATGGCAGCAATGCCTTGCCGAAAGGAATGCGAAGCCCTAGGCCAGACTATGCCATTGTTGAGCTTTATGTAACGCTAGGGGCTTTTGCCCCTATAGACACCCGCTTGCAGGGCCATATTCGGGTGAATGGTTGGCAAATCCCATTGCATGAATGTTACGTTATCGAACTGCGCGAAGCATCAGAACGGGAGCACAACCCGGCGCCACAGCATCTGCGTTTTCTGACACAGGTGCCGCGTGACGCCATTGGCTTGGGCATTCGAGCCACGGCATGGCTGGGCCCGGATGGCAGCGGAAAGATCCAAGTGCCGGATACCCCGCCCGAATACCGTTGGTCGTACGTCAACCAAGTGCCTTTCAGTTTCCCCCCCAGAAACAACCTGGGCAGTATCACCGAAAATGAGTGGTATCGCCTAAAAGGCTTGGCAGTGCAGTCCCCCACCAGCGAACCAGGGGCCGGAGCGCAATCACGTCAACCGAATGGTCAATCAACCTCACCCAATGTCCATCCTCTCCTTGATCCATTTTTCGGCACTGCCTTGCAAGGAGGCCATTAATGCCCGTCTATCGAGGTATCAGACAGAAACCGTTTCGTAAAAGCTTCGCGGAGATACTGGCTTCAGGCCACTACTCGGAGAAAAACGACGCTTCGGTACTGACCGGAGAACAGACGTTCAGTCGCTTGTACGAGCGCGTGGTGGACAAAACCATCAGCAACCTTTGTGACTTGCGTGGCGACTATTTGATCTATGGCTGGCGGCCCTGGAGTGTGCCCATGGTCCTGCTGTGGATGTTCAGTGCCGGTTTTGGGATTACCGCGCTGTTCGCAACATTGACGAGAGAGGGTGATGCCATTCACTGGATTTGGGATTGGCCGGGCGTCATCCTTTGTGCCGTTCTGTTTTATCTCAGTTTCTGGTGGTATTTTCGCAGCCCGTTCAGTCATTACATTGTGTTTGACCGGCGTCACCGTCTGATCCATCTGCCCCGATGGCTCAGCCACAAACAAGATTCCATCCGCTGGGACGAAGCGGACTTGTGTGTATTGGATATACCCACGGGCTATGTCGGGCAAGACAACAGCACGGAGCTGCATGTCATCCCGCCACCTTTGACCTTAAAACAAAGCGGTACCAAGCCGTGGTGGCGATTTTTTAAATACCACTACGACAGCAAGCAGCGCCACATGATGAATGGCGACTACACCATAGATGGGGCGGAAGCCGTGTTCCGATTCGTCATTGATTTTATGACCCAACCACCTGAGCAATCCATTGCGTTAGATGTGATGCCGAGCTCTGAAATGGAACTGGAATATGAAGCCAAGAATGACTTTAAAACCTTTATCCACAAAGAGCGTTATTTCTTTTCGTTGATTGATCCCAATCGCTTACCCTCTGAACCCAACTGGGTACGGGATGAACAAGATCGGTGGCAACAAGTACGCCCCGCGGTACGGGCCCGTTTTGGCTGGTTTGGGTTGTGGAACAAGAGCTATACGTTGCCGCCTCACTTGCTCGGCACACGGGCTGACCCAAACTGTAAAGACGACCCGGAAGCCCCTTTACCCGTATCTCGCTGGTATGCAATTAAGGATGGCGGTACCGGAGAGATGTTCAACCAACCCCCCGAAGTACTCGCTTCGGTACTGAGAGGAGAAGGCATGCCCAACGAGGCATCGTTGAACAAAACTCGCCTAAAGGAAGGTGGTTGGCCAGGGCCAAATCGCAGTTGGTGGTATGAGCAGTTTGAAGAAGCCTCATCGACCAGTACTTCAATTGAAAGTGAGAAGACGACCTGAGCATGACAATTTTGCTGTCACTGTTGCCTCCGAGTGGTATCACCGGTTTTGAATTGCGTGACGAGCAAGCGCTCTTCAGTACCGCCTTGCAAGGAGGTCATTAATGCCCGTCTATCGAGGTATCAGACAGAAACCGTTTCGTAAGAGCTTCGCGCAGATACTGGCCTCAGGCCACTACTCTGAGAACAACGACGCTTCGGTGCTGACCGGCGAACAGACGTTCAGTCGCTTGTACGAGCGAGTGGTGGACAAAACCATCAGTAATCTTTGTGACTTGCGTGGTGACTATTTGATCTATGGTTGGCGGCCCTGGAATGTACCCATGGTCCTGCTGTGGATGTTCAGTCTGGGCTTTCTGATAACCGGAATTATTTTGACGGTCATGCGAGATACCCCTTCTCAAATATGGCTCTTGACTTGGCCCGGCGGAATCCTGGTCTGTGCCGTTCTGTTTTATCTCAGTTTCTGGTGGTACTTTCGCAGCCCGTTCAGTCATTACATTGTGTTTGACCGGCGTCGCCGACTGATCCATCTGCCCCGCTGGCTCAGCCACAAACAAGACTCCATCCGCTGGGACGAAGCGGATTTGTGTGTCTTGGATATACCTACGGGGTATGTTGGACAAGACAACAGCACGGAGCTGCATGTCATCCCGCCTCCTTTGACCTTGAAGCAAAGCGGCACCAAACCGTGGTGGCGATTCTTTAAATACCACTACGACAGCAAGCAACGCCACATGATGTATGGCGACTACACCGTGGATGGGGCGGAAGCCGTGTTCCGATTCATCATTGATTTTATGACCCAACCACCTGAGCAATCCATTGCGTTAGATGTGATGCCGAGCTCTGAAATGGAACTGGAGTATGAAGCCAAGAATGACTTTAAAACCTTTATCCACAAAGAGCGTTATTTCTTTTCGTTGATTGATCCCAATCGCTTACCCTCTGAACCCAACTGGGTACGGGATGAACAAGATCGGTGGCAACAAGTACGCCCCGCTGTGCGGGCCCGTTTTGGCTGGTTTGGGTTGTGGAACAAGAGCTATACGTTGCCACCTCACTTGCGCGGCACACGGGCTGACCCAAACTGTAAAGACGACCCTGAAGCCCCTTTACCCGTATCTCGCTGGTATGCAATTGAGGATGGCGGTACCGGACAGATGTTCAACCAACCCCCCGAAGTACTCGCTTCGGTACTGAGAGGAGAAGGCATGCCCAGCGAGGCATCGTTGAACAAAACTCGCCTCAAGGAAGGTGGTTGGCCAGGGCCAAATCGCAGTTGGTGGTATGAACAGTTTGAACAATAGCCGCAATATGATGCAGCGTTACCCAATCAAAAGGAATAGTTCCCCATGCCCACCTTAATCAATGATTCTTCTCTTAAGACTTTATTATTACCTGGCTGGTCATTAGATAAACGGCCTCAACTGACGCTGATTATTAAGGCCACTTGCAGCTTTGATCTGGATGGTGGGCTGAAACTGGCGGATGAGCAACCGGACCTAGTACTCGCGGATGAGTATCATGGCGACCCTGAAAATAGCAGTCTGAAAAAATGCTGCGAGATTCAACCATTCAAAAAGAATGCTGAGTTTTACCTGTTCGGTAAGGCCTACCCTGAACACTCCCAGAATAAAACCGTCAAAACCGGAGTTAAGCTGTCCGGATCTGATTGGGCGCTGGAGAAAACACTGTTGGTTCTGGGTGAGCATCATTGGAAGCGCGGTTTTTCCGGTATCACTCGCGGCAAAGTCAAACCACTAGAACCGGTGGAACTGCAATACGAGCTGGCATACGGCGGTCAGAACAGGAAAAATGGGCAATACTTAATGGAAAATCCCGCAGGCCGTGGCTTCAATCCTTCGACATGGGGAATGAATGACCCTCGTGCGCCGCGTATTGAGTATGAAAATAGCTTTCAGGCGCAAATCAACCGCAATGCCCGTCCGGCAGGTTATGGCCCTTTGCCCGTCCATTGGGCTCCTCGAACCAAAACACAGGGGGAGCCTCTCTCCGAAGAAGAACTGAATCAAACAATTTGTCCGCTGGGTGAGGGTTTCCATGCCAGTTTGCACCATTGCGCTCCTGACGATCAGCAGTTGCCTGGGTATTTGCAGGGGGGAGAGCATATGCACCTTAGCGGTTTTTTTGCTGATCAACCCGGTGGTACTGATCTACAACTACCCGCTTGGTCTAACCAAGTACAGCTTATTGGAAAACAGACACTGGCTCAAACTTATGAGCTTGTATGCGACACTGTAGTAGTAGACACCGAAGAACGGCAACTAAGCCTGATCTATCGTCTCGGCATTCCGGCTGCTGGGGTACTGATGGAACAACACGATCGTTATTTGGTTATTCCAGAAAACTTCGGACCTGACTTATCATCGGAGGTAACTGATGTCAGTTGAAATTCATGTAACGGATTACGGAGTTTCTCTGGCGATAGGTAATACTACCAACGACTTGATGCTGGCCTGCATGGCGGATCTACCTGTGCTGACACCAGATAGCAATCTGCTACTGAGCTCTACCGAACACGAAGAGAGTCATCATCCTGTATTATTACGTCATTCGTACAATTCTGCGATTTTAATGGAAGAAGCTTGCTTGGCGCTTAAAGACAAAGCTTCAAACAGCAGTTTAACTCTGCTGTTATTACCTAGCGAAAGCGATCCTCAATACCCAGAAATCAAAGCAAGCTTGAAAAGTATGATGGGGGCTCCAGAAATAGAGGCGGTGCCCCCTCATCAACTACAGAAACATCTCGAAGCTGCGTTGACCAGCTTACAACAGGGGGACATTGAACTACTGACAGTGTTTGGCCTTGACAGCATGGCGGGCACTGCAGTCATGTCTGACTGGTTGGAGCAAGGCAAGCTGCGCACCCAACTCAACCCGGATGGAAGAGCCGTCGGGGAGGGGTTCGGTTGGTTTACCCTCAGTAGAAGAGAGCCCAATGAACAGCAACCCACCATTCGCTGGCATAGCGGTGAGTGTACCAGTGAGCCTAACGATCGAGGCAATGGCTCTCGTGAATACCATGGCCTGGCTTTATCCCTTCAACCTTTACTGCAATATATTGGCAAGGAGCCAGACACTTGGGTTTATAGCCGACGGCAGACCCCAGAGGATGACTTGGAGGCTCTTATGGCTTTTCAATACCACTGGGGAAATACAAAACAGAAACAATTAGAGCAACTTTGCCCGGCACGAAAAACGGGTGATCTGGGTGCGGCAGCACTGCCCGTTGCCGTTGCTCTCGCCTGCGAACGCCTTGCATTCGAGCGTTACAAAAAATCTTCAGCGCTGGTCAGTGATTCGCATCCTGATGGCCGTCATTTTAGTTTGTTGCTTTCGAAGGATGTTTAGGTGGCGGGTAACGTGGCATTTTGAGTGAATGAGCGCTGGGGATGGCGGATGTAAACACACCGCCCTACGGGCCTAACACTGGCGCTTCCGCCCTTTACGTGACGGCGAGCGCGGGCGGCATACCCCGAAAGCCCGTGGCGACAGCACGGTTCCCCTCAAAGCAAAAACCCCGAGCCATTGCTGACCCGGGGTTTGCCGTATTTAA
>JAGDZJ010000034.1:0-33142 GCA_049115955.1 Natronospirillum sp. | reverse complement strand
TTCCAAGCTGGCGTGTCTCGCCAATGCCCACATACGAGATGAAAGAGGAACGTGTCTTTGATATCGCCGTGCTGCACAATGTGACTGAGCATCTGTTGCAAATCGAAGGCGTCTTTGAAGACATCGCCGCCCGCCTGCGCCCCGGTGGGGTTTTGCTTTACAATCACCATAATTTCTTTGCCTGGAACGGCCACCACTTGCCCCCAAAAAAGGTCGCCGCGATTGATCCAAGCGATGCAAAGCAGCTTGATATGCTGGATTGGGGTCATGTCGAATATGATCCAGAACCCGGCCACTATATCGGTCGCGGCCTGAACCGTCTGCGGTTGGATCAGCTGATCGAAATAACCGAACGGAATTTTGATATTGAAGTGTCAGAGGAAATCCTCTCGAAACCTGATACCGGTCTCGGTCGTCTGACTGACAGTATACGCGCGCGATACCCCTATCTCGACGACCGTGATTTCGAGACCCAGAACCTTTTCTGTATTGCAAAGGTTCGCGTCTGAAATCGACGCTAAATCAAGCTATTCTTGGGGAAAATAAATTCCATTGTTTTGGTCACATCCGAGGCGCGTTCATGGAACATATCCAACACTTTGGGATCGTCAAAAAGCGCACCTGAGGCGGTTTTATTGGGCTTCAAATACATATGCCCGCCTTTGTTCAGCCGCTGTCCAGCATCGCACATGAAATATTCCCATTCCGGCACGCCCCACCCCACATCCGTAGTCCGTGCCCAGTCCAAACGGTCAAACTTGATCGCGATCGATGTGATCAGATCATAACCTGAGAACTTATCTGCCAATGGTTCCAGCTTGCGCACGTAGTCAGCCGACCAGTTCACACCAAGCGTTTTAGCCATGCTTTCATACATCTCTGAGGGCACATCAAAGCCTTCAACCATATGCCCCCATCGCTGACAGACATACAGGAAAATCCCTGACCCGCAGGCCACATCGAATATCTTCAGCGGCACAGCCACTTTATCCAGGCCTAATTGCATCGCGTGGCGTCGATGATATTTGAGCCACGCATCCAGATCGAAATACTTCGAGTAATTCTTCTCCATCGCGGCCCAACGGGCTTCGCCGTCTGCTTCGACTTTTTTCAGCGTGGATTGGTACAAGGCCTCCCAGGTCGGCAGATCAATGCCAGCCTTGAGATATTCAACAGTGCTGTCCCGGATTTCGGTCATTTGTATCCCCGAAAAGTTAATTGATCTTAAGGCTTTTCACTTTTCAGGCAAGTTTTTCGAGGTTTTACACCTCTGACAGCATCTCTAAAGCCCGCGCCAGTGGCATGGCTCTGACGTTATTCCGAGCCGGAACCTCTTGCGTATTGGCAAAAACCAGAATGCGTTTGCTGGCTTTGATATCATCCGCTGCAATGTGGAACCCACGCGTCACCTTTGGCGCCGTTGTGCGTTTAACCTCAATCGCCCAGACCTCACCGCCTGGCATTTCTAAGACCAGATCGATCTCTGCCCCAGCGGAGGATCGGTAGTAACTCGCCTGCGTCCCTTCGGGTGCTGCGTTGATCAGGTTCTCGATGCAAAACCCTTCCCAGCTGCCGCCTACAACTGGGTGTCCCAACAAAGATTCGAGACTATCTATGCCCAAAAGCGCGTGTGCGAGGCCTGAATCCCGCACAAAGACTTTTGGCGATTTCACCAAACGTTTGCCCCCATTGGCTTGCCAAGGCTGCAATCTACGCACCAACATAAGATCCACCAATAGGTCTAAATACCGCGCAATGCTTTGCCCAGACACCCCTAATCCTGCCGCCAGTCGTGCAGCATTCAAGGCCCCGCCCTGCTCATGCGCCAACATGGTCCAGAACCGCCGCAGGGTTTCAGACGGTATGCGCAAGCCAAAGGCCGGAATATCGCGCTCCAGATAGGTGCGAATGAAATCAAGCCGCCAGGCAAGGCTCTGACGCGCGTCCACGCCCAGATAGCTTTCCGGAAATCCACCGCGCAGCCAAAGCGTATTCAGGTTCTCATCGCCCACTTCGGGCAACAACAAAGGCGGCAGCTCATAATAGCTGACACGCCCAGCAAGGCTCTCGGCACTTTGTTGCAACAAGGCATTGGAAGCAGAGCCTAACAAAAGGAATTGCCCAGTTCTCTCCCCTGCCCTGCGTCGACGATCGATCTGTCCGCGAATGGCGCTGAACAGATCTGGCATGCGCTGGACCTCGTCCAATATCAGCAGCTTGCCGCGCTGTTCGTCCAGATACAAATCCGGCTCCGCCAAAATCTGCTGATCCGCCCGCCGCTCCAAATCCAAATAGACAGAAGGCATGGTGTCTGCGATATCCATGGCCAGAGTGGTTTTGCCAACCTGACGCGGCCCAAGCAGAACAACGCCTGCCTGACGGGTCAAAGCTTCTTTGACGGCTGAGAAGTGACTACGATCAATCATAACCCTGTATATATTCCATTGCATAGTAGATTTACAAGGTTATTCACGCGGCCTGCGGCCCCAAACGCCCATAAAGACTACGTTCCAGATGCAACTCCCCTGCCCCGGCACGTGCCACCATACCGCGCAGATACCCACCCGGAGAGCTGACCTCACCCGCATTGAACTTATCAAAGATCAAAGCCATAGAAACAGCGGCCTGTCGCGGCCCCAAAGACATCTGCGCCTCTTTCCAAGAACTATCAGACACACCGATCATCGGACCCAAACGCCCTGCTGCTCGGTTCAAATCACCCCAATCTCGCACAAAGATTCCCAAATCTCGTACCCATCCGGTAAATTCTGGGCAGGCTTGCATCACTGTTGCGATTTCTATTGTTTCCAAACCAGTTTCGGTTGGCGGGTCTAGCCGCTCGATTTCCACATGTTTCTCATTTTCTGAGGAGTTACGAGTTACAGGATTGGATTCTTTTGTAATTCGTATATGGGGCTCAGAAATGACCTCTCTGGGGTTCAATTCTTTAGCATTCTCTTGAATATTTGCCTTATTAGGCTCTAATTTTTCCACAACTTCATCAACACCGCAAGCCTGCATAAAGGCGTTTTCCACACATTCCAGAAGCGCTCGGAAGGACTCCAGAACCACCAGAAGCCTTTCAGAAGAAACACCTGGCCTTGGCAAAGACGTCAGCAGCTCCTGAAAACGATCTGCGAAGCGGCCCCATGAGCCCGACAGCCCTTGCCCTGCAGCTTCTTCAAGGCGTGCTCGGATCATACGGCGGGTAATGGTGACCTGACGGCGCAGATGCTGGCACTCAGCGCGCTCGGCCTGCAAAGCCGCATGAAGATCTGCAAACTCCGCATGCCGCGCTGACATGGGCGAAAGATCAAAACCGTAGGCTTCAATGATGCGCCCTCTCTCATCACGATGCCCCCAGCGTTTGCCATTGGGGCTATCCTTGAACGAGATCACGCCAGCCTCAGCCAACCGCCGCACATGACGTTTCAGCGCCGATAAGGAAAACCCGGTTTGCTCCATCAAATAGGCGTTGGACGCCCAAACAATGGGCCGTTGACCCTCTTCCCAGTCCTGAGCCTGCGTAAAGGCCGCCAAAGTGTCCAGCAGCATCATATCGCTGGGCTTCAACCCGATATGAACCCCCACACGTTTCGTCGCCACGATACAATCGCTGCGGGATGAAGAAAGCTGTTCACCGGCTTGAGCCAATCGCGCTGCGATCTCAAGACCCGGTGTCGGCTTGCGCCAACCTGAATGTGTCATGCCTGTATTTCCCTCCGTTATGACGAGTGGAGGCAAAGAAAAACCGTTCGCTCAAAAGCGTTTTGAGTTGACAGATTCAGGCGAGATTTCGTAACTTCAGGTTGCTACACATGAAGACAAGCTCTCTGACCTGATGGGATGAGGGCTTTTCTTTTACCTAATGACGTCCGTCGCGGTTCTCCTACTCGTTCTGCTCAGTTGTGCGGTCAGTTAGCTTTCACCCCTGCCCGCTTGGTTATTCTCTTGTTCCAAGAACTCAGCGATCAGGTCGCCCAGTCTTTCTAGCTTGTCTTTGTCCAGCTTCATCCCAGCCGCCCGCACCGTCAGCCCGTTGGCTTGCGAGGCGACAGACAGCTTGCGACTGCCGATCTTGCGGGTGACTTCCAGCTTGGCTGGCTTTGTCTTTTTAACAGGCGTGGGCTTGGTTTTCGTCAATCCCCCAAGCGCTGCCTGAATGTCACGAAAGCTCATGTCATAGGCATTCTTGAACGCGTTCAAGAATTCATCGCGCACCTTGAAAACAGCACGTGCCCGAGACACCAAACTCTCATGCACCCCAATACGATCTGCAAAGGCCGTGGCCGTCAGCTTGCCATCTTCTTGTGTGCCGGCAAGGCTTTCGTAAAGTTCACCGATCGATACCAGTCGCTCAAACGCCGAGAGGTTCTCACGCTCCTCATTCTCGCGAAACCGCAAGAAGAGCATTTCGAACCCAGCTTCCTCCCCTGCCCGCTTATCCTGCGGCGCAAGGATCGCGCGCACGGGCAAGCCAAGCTGTTTCGCCGCCGCAAGCCGCCGGCGGCCCGTCAGCATGATGAAGGGCACACCATCAACCTGTGAAGGTTCCAGCGGATCGGGTTTCCAGGTCGGGTCCATCGGCCAAACCAAAATCGGCGTGTCCTGACCATTGGCGGCGATGCTATCGACCAATGTCTGGAAAGCATCTTGACGTTTCCAGTCGGCGCGACGGTCGGTGCCCAAGGGGTCGGTGACCTGTTCCGGCATCAAAGCCAGTTCATGTCGTCCGCTCAAAATATCATCGGCCAGCTTCTTACGGCCTGTGGTCAAAGCATCGTTGCTCTGCGCCAATGCGCCCGATTTCCAAGCACTGCCAGCGCCGGTGCTGGGCATCATGCGCTCAACCGGCGTGGCCTCGTCTGATTTCTGAGCCTGCGTGGCATTCAGCAAGGATCGTGGAATGCTGCGTTTCATAAGGCGCCCTCCGTTTCCTGAGTGTCATCCTCATAGAATTCATCCATCCACGCATTGGCATAGCCTCGCTCCATCCCGGCCCACAGGCGCGAAACAATCGCATCATTCACCGCATCCGCGTTGGTGATGAACCGGTTGATGCCTTTGCGCTTACCCGGAGTATCTGGCTCGTATTCGTAAACAGATTGATAAAGGTCCGAGGCGTTGCTGATTGAATCGGAGCGCAGGTAGAACACCGGCAAGACTTCGGTTGGGCAATGTTCAAGAAGATTGCCGATATGTTTGATGTCCTGTTCGTTGGTCCGCTGCACGATGGTTGGCAGCAACATATTTTCCCCCACCCCAATATCGATCCGTTCATGCGCCAAGATGTGTTGGATCATGCCCAACAAGCCATTCACAAAGGTCGTCAGCGTCGCAATGTCAAAGCCCTTCATGGTTTGCGGAATGACCAGATTTGTCGAGGCAATCACGTTGTTGAGCTGGAACAGGGTCAATGCGGGCTGGTAATCTATAATGATCACATCCAGCGTTTCGGTCAGCGCCGCATCCAGTTTCGCCTGATCCAGCTTGCCATCCGGAGCCAGTTCATTCGGTGCGGTCACTGGCGCGTTGCCCTCTTTCCAGCGATCAATCGCATCGCGCAGATAGCGGTAGAAGCTTTTCCCCGATGGTGCTTCCCGCACCAGACGTGCAATCTGTATTTCGCCTTCAGAGGTTTCCCCATGCGCAGGTAACAACCGCAGCCCCGGCCAGCTGGTCTTTAGAAAGAAGCTGTCGAGCGTCTCTGCATCATGATCGGTATAAGGCGCGGACTCGCTTTGAAAGAGCCCCGCAAAATCAACCATCGTGGCGGCCGTTTCATCAGGCATGCCATTCTGATCCGCACCGCCGGCAAAATAGAGCGTGATCGTGCTTTGTGGGTCAGCATCCATTACACCCACGCGCATACCGTAATGCAGGCTGAGATATTGTGCGAAATGCGCGGCACTCAGGGACTTGGCTGTCCCGCCCTTCTGGCTGGCAAAAGAAATCACCGGCAAAGGATCATCCGGTTTGCGCCACGCAAGATAGTCATAAGGCCGTTTCGCAGACCCCGCCAAAAGTGCGCGCATCTGCATCAGCTCTTGCAGAGTGAACACGCGTTCGCGACCAACATATTCGCCAGCCGGAAAATCCTCATTCGCGTTGGCGAATTTGGTGAGGTACTGAATGCTCACATTCAGAAACTTGGCACACTGCCGCATGGACCAGGTGCGATTGATCCGATGGCGCAGGGTCAACTCTTTGTTGACCGCAACCATCGTTCGCTCCAACCCACGGGAGAGATCCGTTAAAAATTGCTCGAGGCTACCGCTCATTATTATTCTCCGATTCCGACTCAGAGAGCCGACTCGATTATTGAGCATTTAGTAGCATGTTTTTTGCAGAACAACAAAATAACGAAACGCCTATGAGAATTCATGCGTGCCAATATAAGCGTTTCGCGTTCAATACTGTGAATTCATAGCAATCTTGAACGCGTTCAAGATTGGCGTATTTGCCGCCCCAGGTCCAGCATTCAACAGTGTGTTCACGGGCATATATTCAAAATTTTCTAGGTGTTTTTATCGCTTAGGAGTAATATCCGATTCTACCCAATAGTTTTCCTGGGCGGTCCGACCCCAAATCGAACTCCCCTGAAAATCGCTCGAGTACCCAATCCTCTTGCGCAATCCGAACCAAGGTTCTGCCATGGTTCGTGCGAAGAAATTGTAGTGTACGAGGAGCGTGGTGTGATCTTCCGTCTTAAGAAATCAAAAGACCTGCCAGCGGCTGAGGCCGTCCAAGAGTCTGAGCCTTCAACTGAACCTGAAGGCAAGACCGCGCCCGCCGCTGCACCGTTGCCCCCTCAGGAACTCCCAACCGAGCCTCCGTCTGCATCCAACCCAGACCGGTGCGCGGAGGCAGATCCTGAGGTCGCGCGTGGGCGTGAGGGGCAAATATTCCTGCCTCCCACTGCCCCGCGCACTATTGAGGAAACCGGCTTAAGCGATAGTTTCCTTGTATCCCTCACGGCTAAAATCCTGAACGAAGCGGGCACAATGACCCCGGCAGAAATCGCTGGAGTGATCAAACTGCCTAAACTCGTCTGCCGCATGATCATCAAAGAAATGATCCGCCTCATGCTGGTCGAAGCACAGGGTTTGGAAAGCGACGATGTGAAATCGGACATTCGCTATAGCCTGACAGACCGCGGTAAGTTCTGGGCCATCGATGCCATGAAAGTCTCGCAATACATCGGGCCTGCGCCTGTGACATTGGAAGCCTTTGAAGCTCAGGTGGCGCAGCAATCCATCAACCATGAAGAAATTCATCGCGAAGAATTGGACGACGCCTTTTCGCATTTGGTCATTCCCAAAATCCTTAAGGCGCAATTGGGGCCCGCTGCAAACTCTGGCCGGTCAATGCTTCTTTGGGGGGACCCTGGTAACGGGAAAACCTCGCTGGCCGAAGCGCTTGGTGAGAGCTTTCGCGACATTCTCAGTTTTCCCTATGCCATCATTGTAGGTCATCAGATCATTCGCTTCTTTGATGAAACGTTGCACAAAACTGGATCTTTGCCGGAAAGTCGTCAGCGCTATGACGAACGGTGGGTCCCGTGCCATCGACCTGTTGTGGTCGCGGGGGGCGAGCTGACACTGGAAATGCTGGACCTCCAGTTTGAAGAAAACTCTCGCTTTTACGAAGCCCCAATGCATTTGAAAGCCCTCGGCGGAGTGTTTGTTCTCGATGATTTTGGACGTCAGGTTCAAAAGCCACAGGAGTTTCTGAACCGCTGGATTGTGCCCTTAGAAAAAGGGTTTGATATCCTATCCTTGCACACGGGCAAGAAGTTCCGAATTTCCTTTGATCAGCTGGTGGTGTTTTCCTCGAATATGGAACCCACAGAACTTGGGGATGATGCCGCGCAAAGGCGCATCTATTTTAAGGTTTTCGTTCCCAGCCCAACCCGCGAAGACTATCTGCAAATCTTCAAGGATGTCTGCGAGGAGCAGGGGCTCGCGTGGAACCAAGAGGTCATGGATGCCTTCTATGACCAGCGTTATGAGAAAGAGAATTTCATCACGTCTGGCGCGCACCCTGGTTTTCTTGTGCACCATATTTTTGCGGCCTGCCGATATCTGGATCGAGAACCAGAATTGAGCACCGACCTGCTGGATTTGGTCTGGCGCAACGTGGTCGCCAGCAAACGGCGAACTTAACTTATGACGACGGTATTTGTTGAAGAGAGTAGGGGGTCTTCGTTGATGTCTGAGAAAGAGGGGCTTTGGAAACGATTTGCCTGGCGGGCTTTCGTCGCCCTTCTACCGCTGGTGTTTATCATCCTGTTTGCTTTGTTCGCATTGCCATTGCGACGGGCAGGGCCAGTTGTTCTAGCCTTTTTGGCTATCGTTATTTCTCTCCATTTTTTGGTTTTGATAGTCTTTGGGTTATTCAAACCGATACGCCGGCGTCCCCATGCAACAAGCACCTATTGTCTTTGGTGTGTTGCGCTGCTTTTGACATTACCCTTTTCCTTTACCGAAACGGCTTTTCGTGTCGGCGATGTGAACAGCATTTTGATGACGATCGCCGAAAATCGAGCCACAGAAATGGTTGCTGTTGGGATCGAAGGATTCATCGTCGAGTTCTGGATCTTGGTCGCAGGCACGATTGGTCTTTTTTTGCTTGGCTATTTGATGATCAAATTCGCCTATATGGGGCGCGGAACGTTGGTGGCGCTCGCCTTACTGCTGCTCATTGCAAATCCGCTGACCAAATTTGTGTTCAGATCAATTGTGCCACATCCCGCGCAGGCCTTGATCGCTGCGGATGTGGAAGATTTGGCACCACTTATTCGAGAAGCCCCTGCCGTTCAGAAAAACCTGATCATCCTTTATCTGGAAAGTCTGGAACGCACATATTCTGAATTAGAAGCCACGCAAGAGGCCTTTGCCCAGCTGGCCCAATTCGAAAAATCGGGCCATGCCTTTTCGAACCTACATCAATTGAATGCGAACTTCTTTACCGCTGGCGGGTTGGTGGCGTCGCAATGTGGTGTACCGCTTTTACCGCGGGGTGTATTCAACGCACGTCGACGCATCCACGACAATATCGACGTCATTCCGGAAGAAAGTGATTTTCTATCCGGCGCAACCTGCCTTGGTGATATTCTGACTGAACAAGGATACAACGCCAGCTATCTGAATGGCTCTCCATTAACGATTTTTTCCAAAGGTGCATTTTTTAGAAGTCATGGTTTCCAACGCGTGAAAGGTCTGGAATCCTATCAAGGGTATGAAAGCGAACCCCGTAGCAATGTTTGGGGAATGGATGACGATCTACTGTTTGAACGTGTAAAAGATGAGCTGCGCTGGCTGGTCGATCAGGATCAACCTTTTGTTTTGACGTCGCTGACCATCGCGACCCATGGGCCGGACGGGTATCTGGACCAAGATTGTATGCCAATGAATACAACCGAGCCCCCTTTGATTTCCGCCATTCGATGCAGCGGATCACATGTGAAATCTTTGCTCGCTGAAGTCGATGATCTTGGAATTCGCGATGACACGCTGGTGGTTTTACTATCCGATCATCTTGCATTCAAAAACACGCTGCACGCCGATTTGCTGGGCGTTTCTAAACAACGCCGAAACTACGCTGTAATTCTTGGAGATCAGAAAACCACCAACATGCGCGAAGGCACCTTAATGGATATCTATCCAACCCTGTTGGAAATTATGGGTTTTGAACTTGAAGGAAACCGCGCCGGGCTTGGGCGGTCATTGATCGGTAAAACGCCAACTCTGTTAGAGACCTTCGGCCTCAATCGTTTGAACAATGCGATCAACACCAATGCGCCGTTGCAAAAGGCGATTTGGCAAGATGCAAAGGCCAATTGAACATATGACAAAGCACAAGAAACTTCATCTTTCGCTTGCCAGATCGAGGACAACTCGGGCAAGCTGACTGTGTGATAAGTACAACGGCGGATTGAGTTACGCGGCAAAGACCGCGGAAACGCCTGAAAAATCCGCAGAAATGTGCTATCAAACTGCAACTAAAAATCGCCACAAGGCGAAAGATCGAGGGCGCGGGACATGAAAAGACTTCTTCTTGGAGCGACAATTGTACTGATGGCAGGCTGCGCCGAAGTCGGCGAGTTTTCAGCTTTCTCAGACTCCAAAGCTTCCAATAAAGACACCTCAAACGTGAGCTTTTATCCAGATGACCAACTGCTGGTCTCTGCAAATGTTCAGTTCAAAGAAGGCAACTACGGTCGTTCGTATAACCTTTACAAAAAGGCCATCGACGTAGTGCCCGAAGATCCAGCCGCGTGGTTGGGATTTGCCGCAAGCTCTGACATGCTGCGCCGGTTTGATAAGTCCGATTTCGCCTATCGCAAACTGAGACCAATGATTGGTCATCGCGTTGAATATCTGAACAACTACGGTTACTCGATGTTGCTGCGCGGCAATCTGGTGCAGGCGCGGAACCTATTCCTGCAAGCGTATGAAAAAGATCCGTCCAATCCGATCACAGCAAACAATCTGGAACTTCTGCGCAACTCGGTCGCCTATCCAAAACGCGCACCTGGTGATCTGCGCGGAATCTAATCTGACGTGGAGACGGCATTCCACATCCTATCTCTGGCGGCACAGGGCCTGACCATTATTTTACTGATCGCAATTGCCGCCCATGACGGGCGGCATTTTCGTATTCGCAATTCATCGGTTCTGATTTGCCTCGCCCTTTATGGCATTGTGCAACTCGCAACTGGGTTTCCGGATCTGATCGGAGATTTCATTGCCGGGGGGCTGCTGTTTGGCATTGGCTTCTTGTTCTGGCTATTACGCGGATTGGGAGCAGGGGACGTAAAACTGATGCTGCCGCTTGGTCTGCACATTGGCTATTTTGGTCTCATCCCATTCGGCACGTTTTTGACCGCGGTTTCTATCCTATTATTTGCCGCCATCCATTTGGTCAGCCGCACTGCACCCAATAGCAGGGCAGGGGGCTGGTTTATGGATATGCGAAAAAACGGCCGCGTGCCTTATGGGATTGTCCTGACTTTCGCCGCCTTGCCCGTTTTGGTTGTGAAATTTCTCACAAATCTCTGATTTCCTTGAAATTTCGATAAAATTATGTGAATATCTTTCTTTGAAGACCTGAATTTAAACGTGGGTCGCATTCGGTTGACCCCTGTACTGACAAAGACACGCCAAGGCAAAACTGCTGTCGCGTCTGAGCTGAAGAGTGGACGGGTCCATGAGACGATTTCTGACTGCCTGCGAAGGTTATATCATTGCACTTTCTCTGTTGATGCTGCCCGTATTTCTGGGTTTTGGATTGATCATCATCGATGTTGGTCGAGGCAACAACGCCCATGCCGATTTGCAGGCGGCGGTGGATTCAGTTGCGCTTGCTGGCGCAAGAGAGCTGGATGGCAATACGGGTGCGATTGCCCGCGCTCGAGCAGCCATGACGCAAATTGATAATTCGGTGAGCATGTTGGCGCATGGCGGCACGGATATGCATATCTGGCTGCGCTATGCCAATGCACCTGGCAACGAATATAATGCTGTATTCTTAACCGACATTCCAGCGGATGACACAACGCCAATCGACAGCGCCTGGTTAAGTGCCAACCAAACCACGGATGATGCCGCCGCTGAATTCCTGTACGTTTCGGTGCAGTCGCGGAACCTGGATTCCTTCTTTTTCAACCCGGCAGATATGCTGCCGCAATCCGTGCCAATCGGTGCGGTCGCGGTTGCGCAGTATGTAGCCGCAGTTTGCAATATTGCGCCGCTTTATATGTGCAACCCCTTTGAAACAGAGCCCGGACATACCAGCGACACTTTGGTGCAACGCTACAACGAAGGTGCATTACATGGCCGACTGGCGCGCTTGCACCCCAAGGGAAACAACACGCATGAGCCGGGAAACTTTGGGTTTCTGCAAGTTGAGGGCGCAAATGGGAACACTTCGGCCAGTGCCAACGCCATTCGCCAGATATTTGCCGGGCGTCGCAATCCAACTTGTTATCGCGCGGGCGAAGTGACGACAAAGCCCGGTGCAGCTGTATCCATTGCGCAGGGCATCAACACACGGTTTGATATTTATGATGGACCATTCAACAACTGGCAAAACGATCCAACGCGTAACAACTATCAATTCACAATTGCACCAGGCGAAAGCGTCAGAAAAGGCTATAGCTATAACGGCAACAATAGCTGCAACGCCTCATTGGATGACACGGGTGGTAATTTTGTTGGGTTCCCGGATAACGATACAATGATTATCCCTGGTGGAAGCACTGGTATTCCCGGTGCCGCCTTGGGTACAAATGACGAATGGGCGTGGGAAGCTTACGTGAACGCAACTTATAGCGCGGCCAATGCTGCGTCGATCATTGCAAACATTGTACCATCCTTCCCCGGTCGCGATCCGTCCAGATATGACATCTACCGATATGAGATTGACGATCCACTTGGCCTTGGCCTTGCGGACGATGATGGCAATGGCCTAGGTGAAGAAGGCAATCCAATCTGTGGCGCCAGCCAAAACCCATTTCCGATTGTTCCGACTACTGATCCTGACCCACGCCTGTCCTACGCCGCGATCATTGATTGTAACTCTCCGGCGGCGCAGGTTCAGGGTGGGGGAGTGAATGATTATATCGTGAACGCCTACGCGCAGATTTTCCTGACCCGTCCGATGGAAGGCAACGGAGGGGGGCCGGGTTCGAACTTGACCGATCTTGGCGGCAACACAGTTGCCTTTGGCGATGCCACGATCGATGTCGAAATTGTGGATGTGACCGGCTCTGGAAATAACGGAGTGCTACAAACCTTCATCCGTGAAGAGGCGATTCTGGTCCGCTAACGATGCCCCAAAATCATCATAAAGACGAATCACTTGGCGAATCGATCAGCTCAGTGGGTTAAATTTTCATTAACCATAAATTACCATAACGAGCGTCACATTGAGACCTGACAACCAGTGCGGGTAAGTTAACATAAAAAATGTAAACAGAGTTCCAATTTTTGAAGTATTAGCGCCTAAATTATCACTAATTAACGGAAATCATTAGGAATATTGTCATTGAGGCAAAACTGTGTCACCTTCAAGTCTCCAAAGTGTCGTTTCCTCATCAAGAGGGAAACGGGAGGCGAATTGCCCCGATCTGGGGCCGAGCATTCGTAAGGGAGTACGTCCAAAGGGACGTGAGACACTGGAGTAAAAGTAATGAATACATTGACTAAGTATGGTCTGGACCTGGTCCGCCGTTTCAAAAGTGATGAAGAGGGCCTGGCGCTCACTGAATATCTTGTCGTTCTAGCCCTGCTGGTTGGCGGGCTGATCGTCGCGGTGACATTGTTTGGTACAAACCTAAGCACCGCATGGACCAATTGGGCTGGTTGGGTTTCGGCAACGTTGGGTAATGTGCCGTCCTAAATAACTGCCCTAAACACCGAACGCGCCGCGTGATTGGGCAAGCGGCGCGTTCGAACCGCGACCCGGGAAAATCTCCTGACTGTCGCAAAGATGTTTTCAGTTTTCCGGCTAGAAGTCTGGGTGACTTTCTGGGTCGCCGGCAAACTTAAGTAATCGCATTTATCAGGGGAGGAGCAAATGCGGCTTTCCTTATTGTTCAGCTTCGCGCTGGCCATCATCTTGGCTGGCTTGGCCGTTGTCGGTACGCAGCAGTTTCTAGCGACCGAACGTGCGGCAATTTCCGATCAGTTCCGCAATGCTGTTTCTCCGACCGAGGAACCTGCAGAACCCCGCAATACAATTGTGATTGCGCGGGAACAGATCAATTTTGGTGAACGCATATCCCCTGGAAAAGTTGAAGAAATTGAATGGGCTAGCGCCGTGCTACCCGAAGGATCTTATTCCAAGATCGATGATCTGATTGTTGGCGAGGAAGATGATGTTGCCCGCTTTGCCGTGACAACCATGACCGTGGGCGAGCCTGTCTTGTCCAATAAGGTCACAGATCCGGGCCAGCGAGCGAAATTGTCGACCGCATTATCACCTGGGAAAAAGGCGATTTCTATACGTGTGAATGACGTCCTTGGCGTTGCGGGCTTTGTCTTGCCCGGCGACCGGGTGGATGTATTGCTCACACGTGGGCGCAACAGCAAAGCCTTTGTAGACGTGCTGCTACAGGGCGTGAAAGTTCTGGCAATCGACCAGATCGCAGATGACCGCAAAGATCAACCAAGCGTTGTTCGCACTGTAACCTTCGAAGTGGATACGGATGAAGCTCAGAAGCTGGTTCTAGGTTCCAACGTAGGTACGCTGTCTTTGGCGCTGCGCAATTTGGCGTCAACGGATGTGCAAAACTTTGAGCGCATCACGCTTAGCGATTTGAACGAAACCGATGCGGCGGCCGAACTTCTGGAAACAGAACGCCGCGCCAAAGCGGAGGCGCAGCGCCAAGCAGAGGCCGAAGCCGCGCGCCTGGCTGCAATCGCTGCCGCTGAAGCGCAGCTGAAACTGCAGCAAGAAGAAACGCTGGCTTTGGCTGCGGAGGAGCGTCTCCGCCTACAGCAAGAAGCCGAAGCGCGCCAAAATGAGCTAGAAGCGTTGCTGAAAAGCCTTAGTGATGGGATTTCTGATCGTCTAGATGGTGTTGAACAGAGCATTAGCACCCCTAAATCTGCTACAGTGCCAAAAGAGGTAGTGGCCGTTCAAGAGCCCATCGCCGTACCGATATTGCCTCGCAATACAACGGTCGGGGTCATCCGAAATGGCAAGCGTAACGAGTACAAAGTAAAGCCCGGCGAACTGGAAGAGGACCTTGAGGTCGTCGAAAGTGTGCAAGAAGGCGAGGGAACAGAGCAGACCCAACCAATTGTTCCATTGCTTTCGGTGTCGGGAGATGGCTAAGATTCAATCTATAGGTGACTAGAGATTGATACAAAGGGACAGGTGCGCATTATGAGGCTGGGAGAGAGAATTCATCGATGGGTCGCGATAAGTACCGCGATTACATCCTTCGCCGTGGTATTGGCGACAACGGTGCCATTAGAGGCGCAAGCGAGAAAAATCATTTTGGATGATGGGATCATCACCAAATTGAACATTCCGCGCAGTACCACGTTGACGATTGAAACCAACAAACCCTTCACAGATATTCTGATCGGCGACACCTCGATGGTGGATGTTTTCCCGCTTACGGATACATCTTTGTATATCCAAGCCAAGGCAAACGGTCTGACCAACGTCACATTGTATGACTCTGAAAAACGCCTTCTAGAAGTGATTGCTGTCCGCATTCTCACCGACTTCAGCGAATTGGAACGCGCCATTGATCGCGCCGTTCCCAATGCGCAGGTGAGCGTCTCTAACGTCAACAACCGCATCCGCCTATCTGGGTCTGTGCGCGACAATGTCGAAGAAGCCCGCATCCTAGAGATTGCACAGCAGTTTTCTGGGGATCCGGTCATCAACGCCATGCGGGTGAAAAGCGCGCAACAAGTTGAGCTGGATGTACGTATTCTGGAAGTTGAACGCAATTCAGGGCGAAGCCTGGGTGTTGATTTGTCAGCAACCAACAGCAATGGCACGCAGGTGTTTGGCACCAATGGCGCCAGCAATCTCGCTCTCTCTGGGACACCCTTCGGCACTGCGGTAGGCAGCCTGCTAGAGATTTCCGGTACACAGATTGATTTTGTGATCAACGCGCTTGAAGGCAAAGGATTGGCGCGACGCTTAGCAAATCCGAAATTGGTAACCACCAGTGGGATTGAAGCAAACTTTGTTGTGGGTGGTGAAGTACCGATCAACGTGGCATCCCGCGATGAATCTGGAACCGTCACACAATCGACTGACTATCGCGAATATGGTGTGCGTCTGAACTTTATCCCTGTTGTGCTTGATAACGAACAAATCCGCCTGCGCATCAGTCCTGAGGTCAGCGACATCGATCCCTCTCTCACTGTGAATGGGCAGCCGGCCTTTATTTCACGCAAAGCTGAAACCACAGTTTCACTGCGCAATGGACAAAGTTTTGCAATTGCCGGCCTTTTGCAGGCCAACAACGCGCGCAACATCGAACAATTCCCGTGGCTTGGACAAATCCCAGTCCTCGGCGCTTTGTTCAGTTCGCGCAGCTTTGAAAAACGCGAAACCGATCTTGTGATCCTCGTGACACCAAGACTGGTCCGCCCGTCCAATGCAAACACACCGCTTGTGTCTCCGCTAGACGACACACGGTCATCTAACGACGTAGAGCTGTTCCTCTTGGGCATGCTTGAAGTGGACCGCCGCTTGCTACGGAGCTTCCGTGAAGGCGACGGAGTTGTAGGCCCATATGGCCATATTATTGATTTGGAGTTCGACGATGGCGTCATCAAAAAGAAGAAATAAGCGGGTCTTAACCGTCTTCGTTTTGGCGGCATCTTTCGGCCTTTCTGCCTGCGCAGACTACCTGAGCAACCGCGACACGGTCTCTGCGCGCGCAGGCAATGCCAACCAGGCGAACACGGCCATCCAGGAAATTCGACCCTGGTAGCCAATCGCCTATAAAACGACTGTTAGTCACGGCGGCTAACGGAACTGAGCAGCGTTTTACACTTATACCTGTCGCCTGATTGGCACGGGATCTGTTCATGACGCCGATTTAGGTGGTGCTCACGGTATGGAGCAGCGGCAAAATCGAAAAGGCTTCGCCAAAAGGTTCCGAAAGGATCAAGATGGCGCTGTGTTGGCGGAAACGCTGATTGTGGTACCCGTTATGTTGGTGCTGACCTTTGGCATTCTGGAATTCGGCAACATGTTGTGGAACCGAATGCAAATGCAGGTCGGTGTGCGCGATGCGGCCCGTTACTGGTCACGGTGCCCGTCCAGCTTTTCCACCTGTTCAGAAACCATCGCGCGCAATATAGCTTTCTATGGCCACCCCGCTGGCGCCAGTGGTGGCTCTTTGCGAGTGCCGGGCTGGAACCAGGCCTCACAATTGACCATCTCACCTGACGCGGCATCGCTGCCAATTGCGCCTGCCGCATCAGACCTCGTCAGCATGACCGCGACAACCGACTATCAGGGCTCTCCGGCAGTACGCGCAATTTTCGACGGTACGGTGTCCATGACCTACCGCTTCGAAACGAGGTTTATCGGATGGTAAATCTGATGCAGTCATTCCTGAAAGATGAATCCGGCCTCAGCATGACCGAGTCGCTGATGACGATCCCGATCGTGATTATCCTGATGGGTGCCATGGTCGAGTTTGGCGTCATGATGAACCAATTCGCCCAAACTGCAAAAGCCACTCAGGTTGGGGCACGACTTGCAGCTGTGAGTGATCCAGTTGCATCGGCGGCTGCCATGGGTGCGCTCATCGCGGATTATCCAGCGAATTCGCAAGGCGATCCGGCGCCGGATCCCGGCAGCTCTCCGGTTTCAGTGGTCTGTGGGGCAGGGGCGGCGGCCTGCGATACAACAGAACTCGCGCGGCTTCTAACTGGCGGCGACGGTGTTTGTGGTCAGGTCACAAATGGCATTCGTGGCATCTGCGATGTAGCGCCTTTCATTGCCGCCGAAAACATCCGCGTGAGCTATCACCGCTCGGGACTTGGCTACATCGGCCGCCCCGACGGCCCAGTCGCCACCATCACCGTTGAGACACGAAACCTAACGTTCGATTTCCTCATCTTAGACCGCATCATCACGGCCCTGACCAATATCGCAATCCCCGCGCATCCGGTCTCGATCACCAGTGAAGATCTTAGCAGTTGCAAAGGGACATGCCCGTGAACATGAGAGTAGAAGAAGTCTTATCCCTGGGTCGCGCACCCAAAGTTCACCTGACCGTCGTGGCCGGCGATGGCGTGGATATTGATGAAATCCCAACCGGTGCGGCAACGGCCCGCAATGTGAGCACGACAGTTCTAACGCGTGACAAGATCGACCAAAACAACCAGTTGGATGAAGCCGAGGTGATCCTCGTGAACCTTAATGGGTTTACCGATGACGACGCCACCCTATTGAAACAGACCCGTGCCTTTGCTCCGGAAACCAACATTCTGGTGGCTACCCCTGTTTTGAATGCCGATGCGACGCGGCTCTTGTTGAAGCAGGAAGTTGCGGATTGGATTCCAAAACCGCTCAATCTGGATGACCTTTTTGACAGTATTGCCCGCAATGCCCGCAAACGGCGCGCGCATGACAATCGCGCTCATGCGGTGATTTCCGCCAATGGTGGGGCAGGGGCCACAACCCTCGCCATGACCATGGCCGATTTGGCCTCGCAGAAACTAGGAAAAGTCGCCGGATCTGTGGCCCTGTTTGATCTGGATTTCGCTGTGGGTGATGCGGGCCATACGCTGAACATGGCAAACACCTTCAATTTGGCCAGCGTCACAGCAGCGCCTCAGCGAGTGGATGAAGAATTTGTGCGTCTCATACAGATGCGTCACGACAATGGGTTTTACCTTTATTCGTTTAAGTACCCCGAGTTGACCACCGAGTTAAAAGGCTATGAGCTGGTGCTGCGGATGCTGGATGCGGTGACATCAGAACATGACAACACCTTCCTCGACATCCCCTATTATGAAACCGATTGGAAAGAAGATGTGCTGTCAGCCGTGAACACCTACTCGGTTGTGACTGAACTACATCCGCCTGCCCTGAAGCATGCACTGGATGTGGTGAACCGCATCAAAAAGCTACGCGGCGAAGATGCGCAGATCCACCTGATCATCAACAAATGGCAGTCCAGCCTCTTTGGCCAACGGATTGGCAGCAAACGCATCAAGGAACTCTTTGGCGATCTGCCGGTGCATTACGTGCCCCTATCTTTGCAGGTTGTGGGCGAAGCGGCCGATCGCGGCGTGCCACCAACGTCATTGGGGATGCGCTCAAGCTATGTGAAACGCGCGCTCAAGTACCTCAAAGGGCTGGGGCTGGAAAAAGAAGGGGTCACGTCATGAACAAATCAAAGATCACCCGCCGCCGCGTGTTGATCGCTTCTGCGTTTGTCGGGGCCGTGCCAATGACCGCCTTTGCGCAAAACGCCAAAGTACCGCGCAGCCATGGCAAAAAATCGATGGAGATCGTCACCTTCCCAAGTCGTGAACGCGTGGGAACGATCATTATCTCTAACAAAGACCGTACCCTGCATCGCCTTTTGGGCAATGGAAAGGCCGAGAAATATCTGATCTCGGTCGGGCGTGACGGGTTCATCTGGACAGGGACCACCTATGTGGGTCGCAAGGCCAAATGGCCCGGCTGGCGGCCACCCGCGGCAATGCGTGGGCGCGATCCCTCGCTGCCGACCTATGTGCCACCGGGGCCTTACAATCCTTTGGGCGCTCGGGCGATTTATCTCTACGCGGGCGGGGCGGACACCCTTTATCGCATTCACGGCACCAATAGTGCGGACACCGTTGGTGGCTTTGAGACCTCTGGCTGCTTCCGGCTGACCAATGCCGATGTGCTGGATCTGTTTCAGAAAGTGAAAAACGGAACAAAGGTCATCGTGCATTAACGAATACACTCAACTGAGGGGACTGACATGGTAGGCAGGTTTTTTAAACAAGCCAAAGCGGATGAAGCACCGGACCGGGTGCAGGACTTCGCGCGACCAGAGGAACCGAAGAAGAAAATAGGTTCCAAAAAAGCTGCCAAAAACGGCGCTTCTAATGGGGCGGTGAATGGTGCAGCCAAGGCGGGTGGGCTGCCTGATTTCGTGCATGAACGCGTGACCCTGCACCGGTTTCTGATCGATAAAATCAACCTATCTATTTTGGACAGTATGGAAGAAGACGAGCTGCATGATGAGTTGCGGCCGCTGGTGTGGGACTACGCCAAAGCTGAGAACTTCCCCCTCAGCAAATCCGAACTTGATACGCTGATCAAAGACATCGCCGACGAAATGCTGGGCCTTGGTCCGATCGAGCCGCTTTTGGATGACGACACGATCAGCGACATTCTGGTGGTCGGCGCTGGCAGCGTCTTTATCGAGCGCTTTGGTAAGCTGGAAGAGACCGACATTCGGTTTAAAGATGAAGATCACCTACTGCGCATCGTAAACAAAATCGTGGCCTCCGTGGGTCGGCGGGTCGATGAAAGCTCGCCGCTGGTGGATGCGCGTCTTGCGGATGGCTCGCGGGTGAACGTGGCGATCAGGCCGGTGGCTGTGGATGGACCGCAGGTCTCAATCCGGAAATTCTCTAAACACCCCTATTCGCTACAGCGACTGGTGGCCGGAGACGCCCTCGCGCCTGCAATGGCGGCCATTTTGAGCGCTGCCGTGGAGGGTAAAATCTCGATGATTGTCTCAGGTGGTACGGGGTCTGGTAAGACCACCATGCTCAACGCGCTGTCGGCTTATATTCCGAACGACGAGCGTCTTGTGACCATCGAAGACGCGGCCGAATTACAACTGCAACAGCCCCATGTGGTGCGACTGGAAACCCGCCCGCCAACGGTGGATGGGCGTAACGAGATCATTCAGCGCGACCTGGTGAAAAACGCACTACGGATGCGGCCGGATCGCATCATTATTGGTGAGGTCAGGGGCGGGGAGGCCTTTGACATGCTGCAGGCGATGAACACCGGCCACGAAGGATCGATGTCGACCATTCACGCCAACACACCGCGCGATGCGGTATCACGGCTCGAACAGATGATCGGCATGGCTGGCATGCCAATGTCTCAGCTTAGCGTCAGATCACAGATTACGTCTGCAGTGCAGATCATCCTGCAACTGGCGCGTCTGAAAGACGGCAGCCGACGCTTGATGTCGATTGCCGAAATCACAGGCATGGAAGGTGACATTATTCAAACCCAAGAGCTGATGTTCTTTAAGCGCACCGGAATGTCTGATGACGGTAAAATTCAAGGCGAGTTCCGCGCAACCGGCATTCGTCCAACCTTCATGGAAGATCTGCAATCCATGGGACTGGATATCAAACCCGAATATTTTGACCCGGCAAAGGTGCTCTAAATGCTGAATTCAGTTGTTGTCATATATGCCCTAGTCTTCGCCGCTGCTCTGCTGTTGCTTGAGGCCTTTTTTCGCACCCTTCTTGGGTCGCGCCGCCGTTCGCAGGACGTGTCAAACCGACTCGAAAACATCAAACTTACCAAAGAGGGCGAAGAGGCCCATCATGAGCTTTTGGCTCGCCGCGGATTTCGCGCTGATAATACGCGGCGCTCTTGGCTGGGTACGATGGGGAAGTATTACAGCCAATCTGGGATCGAGACGAATTTTCCGAGACTGTTCCTGTATGGCATTATGATTTTTCTGATTGGCTTTGTTGGGTCTGACTTGTTTCTGGCCAACCTTGTGCTGCAAGCGATTTTAGGCGTTGCATTGGCCGTGATCGTGATCTGCGGCTACATTGTGATTGCGCGTCGCCGCCGAATTAAAAAATTCACGGCTCAACTTGCGCCAGCCATTGATGTGATTGTCCGCAGCTTGAATGCGGGCCATCCGGTCACCGCCGCCATTAGCATGGTCGCACGTGAAATGCCCGATCCTGTTGGGTCCGAGTTTGGCATTCTGACCGACCAGATCACCTTTGGGTCTGATTTAGAAACCGCCATGCACAATCTAGCTGAACGGGTGGGGGCACCCGAAATCGACCTGCTGACCGTGACAATCAGCGTACAACAGGGCACAGGCGGCAACCTGTCTGAAATCCTCGAAAACCTTGCGCAGATGCTGCGAGATCGTTTGATGCTGCGCGCGAAAATCATGGCGATTTCCGCAGAAGGACGCATCACCGCTTGGATCATGCTGCTCTTCCCGTTTTTCCTTTTTGCCATGATCATCAGCCTGGTGCCGGATTATTTCGATCTGGTTTGGGAAAGCGGCTGGGGAGAAACCATCGTAGTCGTCTGCATAGGATTTATGCTGTTTGGCTTCCTGATCGTCCGCAAGCTTGTGAATTTCGATTTTTAACGCCCTGCGTTTGAAAGGCATCTCATGAACGAAACGCTTATCCTTCTCGCTGTTTTCACCGCCGTTCTGGTAGGCGCGTTTGCCGTGATCAATATCTTTGCGCAGCGTCGACAGATCCAACAAAACATCCAAACAGCCCAACAGGTTGGCCCCAAGATCAACACTGATGAGCTGCTGGCGACGGGCAATGAAAACCTGCGGTATTACCTCGATGTTGTCATGAATGAACATAAGGACAGCACGCGGGCAAGGCTGGTACGTGCGGGGTATTACGAAAAATCTGCCTATGGGCGTTTCAACCTGATGCGCCTGCTTATTGTCGCAACTGTCATTGCCGGTACACGCATTTTCTTGCCGCAGGTGGCCGAGACCGTGACCAATCTCGTCGCATGGGTGATCGCACTGGTGCTCGGTGGACTGGCCTTTATTCTGTGCTCTTACTTCCTTGAGCGCCGCGGCAACCTGTTACAGCGCGAATACCGCAAAATGTTTCCTGACTTCATGGATCTGCTGCTGGTCTGCTTGGACGCGGGCCTCAGCATCGATGCGGCCTTTGTTCGGGTGACCCGCGAGTTTTTGCAGAACGTTCCGCACTTTGGCATTCAACTTTCGATTATCAATCTGGAAACCCGTGCAGGGCGCCCTTTGCGAGATGCGCTACACAATTTTGCTGAACGGGTTGGACTAGACGAAGCGAAGTCGCTGGCCGTGCTCTTCCGCCAATCTGAGGAACTCGGTAGCAGCGTCGCCAAAACCCTGCGCACCTTTGCCAGCGAAATGCGCCAGATGCGGATTGTGAAAGCTGAGGAAAAGGCAAACCAGCTACCAATTAAGATGCTCTTCCCCATGGCCTTTTTTATGTTCCCAGTCAGCCTGATCATTGTTCTTGTGCCCATCATGATGAGCCTGCTGCAACTACTGCTGCAAATGCAGCCTGGGGGATAAGCAGAGTAGTGCATTGATCTTGCAAGGCCAGAATTTTACTCAGACAATAAAGATGAGGCGGCAGGCAACTGGTTGCATTTAAAGTACATCGTCATAACAACTTTTATTCACATAATCATCATTACGCGCGCAACGCATGTCTGTTTTTCATTGATGGATAGACCACATCACAAAAAATGATGAAATCTTCACTAAACAGCTAAAAACCAATAGGTTTTCCGCTCGTGAGGCAGATTGTAAGCCCCCCTTATTCAAGTAAAACAACAGAGAATCACCTGCAAATATGGGGGTAAAACCTGGATATTGCGTTCCAATTGAGGTCCATTTTACACCACATCACAACAAAGAGCCCGACCAGAATAGGATCAGGTCGGGCTGTTATGCTGGGCTATATACCCGCTATTTTCGGCTTTGTAATTCGGCCGCCATTGCTCTTACAGAATCGTGGTTCAGTGGCCCATGCACGCACTTATCGTAAGCCCCAGCTTCTTTGCAGAAGGACATCGTTGCAAGCAAAGTCCCGCGGGTCATCCACCCTGTTGGACGGCCGCCGTACTTCTGGATTCGGCGCATCTCATTTTGCAAAACATAGGTGAATGCGTTCTGGCTCATGTAGCGGATTTCAATGAGGCCGTTATAATAATCGTCCCCCTCTGCCTCCGAAATCATATCGGCCATTGCCGCCCAGGATTTCTGTGGCTGATAGCGATCATAGGTCGCTTGAAGCTGCTCAGGAAAGCGGCGGGCGGAGCGGACTTGATCGCCATAAGAGGCCATGATTTCAGACCGCCGTGCCCGATGATCTGGATAGGCCCAGGACAGTTTCCGGTAGAACCGCAAAAGGCTTTCTGTCGCGCGACCATCCCCTTCTTCCATCGCCACATTCAAATGTCCGATGACGCGTTCCAGATCCATATTTGTCAGACGTTGCGATCGCCGCTCATGCAGGCGGAGTGCCAACCGAGCCGCCGCCAAATCACCATCTTCGGCAAGTTGGGCAATCATATTGGCACCCAAAGTGCGGTTGCTCAACGGACCAAAGTCACGCGCATGATGTGCACGAGCAAAGGCCAGATCAGCTGATCCAATACCTGCGTCGCGCGCCTTATTCATGGAGGCAACAGCCGCTTGATAGTCGCCATTTTTCCAATTTAATTCAGAGAGATAGATATGCGCATACATATCCCCCTCTGCAACGGCTTGATCGGCATAGCTGCGTGCAAGAGCCAGATCAACAGGCCCACCAATCCCTTTCAAATAGACACCGGAAATTGTGCGTGGGGCTGAGCGCGCGCCTTCATCATTCAGCGCCATCAACATCGCCAGTCCGGTCTCTCGATCCTGTGCCGTTCCACGCCCATAGATGTGGCTTTTGGCGACAGCCAATTTGGCCTGTGGATTGCCTTCAGCAGCGAAGGCCGACGCTTCCCGAAAGCCGCGTTCTAAATCTGAGTATTTCCCAAACTCGCCAGCCAAATGAGACATGGCCATCTGCAGTTTTGCCTTTGAACCCAGCCTTTCGACCGCAAGCTCGGCGATTTCGTAGGCTTCAGCATGTTGATTGGACCGCCCCAGCGCGCGCGCTAACAATGGCAAGGCTTCATCATCTCCGGCATCGACCGCCTGTTTCAGGTAATCAGCGGCACGATTCAGATCCAAAGGAACCTCGCGTCCGTAGAAATACAAAGCTCCTAAAGAACGCGCGGATGCAGCATGACCTTGTGAAGCAAGTAAGCTGTGCAAGCGCACGGCCTCTTCAATGTTTTTGTCAACGCGAGCACCCAATCGAAAGGCTTCTGCCTGGCGATATGTCTCTTGGACTTTTTCTTCGGCAACCAATTCCCCTTGTGAGGCAAGCAAAGTGTCAGGGGCTCCCCCAACGAGGGCCACACTCGTTAAAACGTAAAACATCACTTTTCGAACACTCATTTCTCTTCAGCCTCCCCTGATCTGAATAAGTCTGCGGATAAAAAGCCTAATACAGTTCTTTGATTCGGCAAAATGGGCAACTAAAACGCATAAAGAGAGTGTAAAAACGGCGCACAACCTAGGCGATAATTAACATTAGGCAACTATTATGATAATTATACACAATATTATGACAATTAACGCCAATTCAGCCTAAAAATAGGCCCAAAGTTAAACCCGGGTAAACAATTGGACAAAAAATGACAAAAAGTTTGGCGAAAGTTTGACATATTACAATTTTCGAACAATCCTATTGATCTGACGTACGAGTGAAGAACGCCCGGTTGGTGTTACATACTGGCAAATAGTCCGGACACCGACGAAACGCGGCACATCACTCGCATCCAAAAAGACGACGTATGAGGCTAAACGAGCAGCACTTGGTTACCCAGCGAAAATCGCACGGGCTGCCATAACGATCGAGGTGTGCTGTGAAGAAATCGGCTTTGTTATTTATTGGGCTTCTGCCCCTTCTCCCCTTGTCTGTATCCGCGCAACAGCGCGCTCAGGTAGATGTGGATCTTCTCAATCAATTGGATTTCCGAGACGTCAGCTTTCGAACGTGTTTTGATCAAACGAGTTGCACTGTCGGTGATGTGACCATTGAAGGCTTCCGCCAGGATGCAATCACACAAGAATGGCTGCCCACCGAAATCTACTGGGATCCAATCGACGGCCTCGGCATCTTGGGCGGCGCCCAAAATGACGAAATTGATGTCGATGAACGCTTGGTAGTGAATTTTGCCGAGCCGGTTGAAGTAAATCGCCTTTGGTTAAGCGACCTCTTTATCTCTGAACACGGGCGTTATGGCGGATTTAACAGTTTCACTGAGAATATCGAATTTGCAAATGTCGAGTTTTACGACGAAGGCGCGCAGTCCATGATGCAGATGCAGATTTCTGGCGTCGTAAACCTGCCACGGGATCCATTTAACGAAACCGTGCGCGCGGCAAATCCGAACCAACCTGGTTCTGCCGATGTCTATCCATGGCGCGAACTGGGTGACATGCGTCGCCGCGTAAGCCTGACAAATGAAGAGATCATTTTGTATTACCCAGATGAAAGTACTCGCCGCGGACAGTTCCTGCGTGTTCCGATTGGCGATATTGATCCCGAGAAGAAGGTGATTTTCGCTGGCTTGGAAACCGTCGAGATCGACATTCTTCCCCTCTTGCTTGCGCTTGATGGCGCAGCCTTGTTTGAAAATGGGACGCGCAATGCGGATCGTATTCGCAGCATCATCGAAGAACCCGCATTGCTGTCATCGCTTCAAAACAACGCGCAAATAAGACGCGTCGTGGGCACACGTGATAATGGCGAAGTGGCTGGCATTCTGAATCAACCGATCCGCGCCAGCATGATCACCATCGAAGCACCGCTTAGTACCAGCAACGACTTTTCGGTCGCTGGTCTGGTTGTGAATTAAGGGGGAATAGACATGGCACAGAAAAAACACTCCCTGCTCAAACGCATCTTAAAGACGACGCTGATAAGTTCAGCCCTCGCCTCTAAAGCAACTGCAACGGTGATTGCTCCATTTTCTTGGGGGTTTGGCGATACGGATTGGAGTTCACTTTACGCACAGGGTGACACTGGTTCGGATAATTTCGAACTTCGGCAACACCTGTTTGAATTGGCGAAATCAGCAACATCACGAGATGAATTGTTGCTGAACATGCAAATTTCTTACGAAACCGCGCCAATAGCATCTTATCCAGCGGTGGATGCTTTTTGGCTGGAGGTCATCGCAGAACGTGGCGAAGCGGAATTGACGGAAGAGCTGCTCACTATCAGATCAGCTGCCGTCAATATGAACCCGGTTTCTCGTCAAACCTATCTGGAAGAATGGCTCCACAAAGCGCACCACGCGCCCGGCCACTACGATTGCGGCGGTGGTAACAACGGTGGACCTAACGGGCCTAACCCGTCGACTCCTGGTTGTCGCTAACTTGTTAATCGGTAAATTGTTAACCAGTCATCAGGGCTGCGATCGAGATATCGGTCGCAGCCTGTATTTTTTAGCCGTGGTGTTTCACCGGAACAAATGTCCGGTTTGGCATACGGGCTTCAAGGCTTTCGTCTGCCTTGCCCGTGGCCACCATACAGCTGAGCCCGCGCGCGGGAAGCGTCAACATGACGGTCCAAGTTTCATTGTTGTAGGATGAAAAGACCTCAAGCACCGCATTGTTGCGGATTTCGCTGACCGATGTGAGCGTTTCATTGAATTCGTTTTTTAGTCGCTCAACAACTTGGGTACGGTCGGCGCATTCTGCGGCCTGGACGCCTGTGGACATCAGCAACGATCCTGAGATCGCCACTGCTGCTGCGAGTGTGCGTTTCATTTTTGCCTCCAAAAAGGTTTCCTGCAACCCGAACCAGCCCTGCCTCATGTGTTGCTGTTAGCGCCCGAGTCAACATAACTCCTAATAGTGAATTTTGGTTAACAACAGTTCAAAATATGGCGAAACTGTGGCGCATGGCCCGAATGCAACGGTTTTTGGGCGGATTTATGTTAATCTTGGCGAATTATTGCCGCTGCCAAAGCAATTCAGCCGTCAGCGCCGATCGCACCTCGGAGACATCGAATTTCTTTGATGCCCAAATAAAACTCTCTTCAATAGGAGCCTCCAGTTGCGCCATCGTGCAAAATCCGCACCGACCTAAAAATGGAATAATATCAATAGATTGACAGATAAACACCAGCCGTGCGAAGGCCCGTTTATTCAAATCCAAAAGCAGTTTTGGTAAACCGTTGGCCAGGGCCGCACCCGCAGGGCAGTAGATACCGATCGTCGGTAAGTCCTTCATTTCACTGCTATAAGCGATGGACCCGAGCGGCACATCAACTGCGTCAGGGACGGGCAGCCCGGTAAAGTCAGGCCGCGTCCACGCATCCGAAGGGTCGGCAATCTCAAACGATGGCAAATCAAAATCATGGTTTTTTGCCAGAACGCCGCTAGCCAGTTCATTCAGCAGAGATTGAAATTCCAACCGCGCAAGCCTTGCGCCTCGTTGGGCATTTTGCTGCAAAAGCTCCCGCAGCCTGGCATCTGTGTTCATCTCTTCTAGGTTGGAGTTTTGATTAATCATCTTCTCTTCCCGTGAGCGCTGGCGCTGAAATCACCTGACATATTTCAGAAATCCCACTTTGAAAGCTTGAACGCGTATGTGCGCCAGACCGATTGCGCACCTCGGCGAAGAAATTGTCCAATGTTCGAAACTGCCCAGCAGCAGAGCTTCCTGAGTCCAATACATCCGCCCACCCCCGACTGTTGGCATAGCCAGCACGTGCCGGTTGATCATCCAGACGCGCATGACGGGTTGGCGCAAATAGGACCGGGCCGGCATAAAGCATCATCAGCTCATGAAAACTATTGTAACCCGCCGCCGAAACCACACCGTCAAAAGCTGCATAATCCCGTGCCAGAGGATATTGGCGTAGAGCAGTGCCTGATTGGTCCAATTCTGGTGTCGGAGCGGCGAGTGGGGATTGGGCCCAAACCAACTGGACCTGATGTTTCGCAGCAATCTCTGCAATCTGCGCGGTGAGGATCGTGCGATCCACAAAATGGTCAGCCCCAAGGTTAATCAAGCAATAAAACCCGCGCCCAAGCCCAAGATGTTTACGCGCTGCTCTTCTGGTTCGCTGATCATCCGGCTGCATTAAAGTGACTGGTCCGGCTTTCACCAAACGAGAAAATCCGCGGTGTTGTGGCACAAAATGTGTGGTTGGGCCTTTGTCAGCTTCTGCCGCCAGATCGCCGGGTTCGACAATGGCATCGCAAAACTGCGCACCTTCAATCACCGACGCATCAGACCCTTCTTGCCACATCGCGCGACGCATCCAGATCAGGTCAACCTGATCAAGCCCAGGCTGGCGTATTGCTCGGGTGATAAAAGCATCAATTGTGCTGCCATCGTATATCACCTTCCGCGCACCGCATTGGCGCAGAAGGTCCGCGAATTCCTGCGTTTCCCAAGCACGCCAGTCTTCACCATCAATGCCCAAATGGCTGGCCGTCTGACGCACAAAAACGGGATAACCCGCCTGTTTGATCACCAAGGCTGCGCGGGAAAAACACCAAAAGATCAGCCGCGCAGAACGTCCAAGCCCTCGCGCAATTGCCAACATGCGGGTCAAATGCCCAAGCCCGACACCATTTGGAACCACGATCACATAGGTCGGGATCGCTTCCTCGCCGCGGTCCAAAGACGCGCGATTGGAAAAGGCCAGCACATCCCGCATGTCTTCAGAGCTGCCGCCAGAGATCGTCAACTGTGCTCTGCGCGCCAAGGCCGCCCAGTTGAGCGCATCGATTTTCATCGACCGTGCTGCAACGCCGTCTAGCGTGATTACGGATTTTTCAACGTCCACAACTGCGCGATCAATACGGGGGCAGTCTGAGTCTTGTTGTGGCCAAAGCAAAATTCCCGCCAATCCCGCTGCTCCGGTATGTGAGGCAGCACGTTCGCTTAAGGCATAAAGCGCAACTGAAGTTTCCGTCATCAGCACCAAGGTTTGCGCGGCAATCTCTAGCCCTTCGGCCCATTCCAAATGGGTTTCAGCCGCCGACCGTCGGCGTAAAACAACTGAGATTTTGGCACTGATGCCACCCAACTTTGAAGCATGCAGTAAAAACAGGGTCTGAGACAGGATGATCAGGTGATCAAATCCTTCCTCTGGCACATCCAGTACCGGCACAACATCAGCGGGACGCAACTCTGCAGCCAACAGCTGGGCCGCCGGGTCGTCAAAATCGCAAAGCAAGGCAATGCGTCCAGAAAATCCGCTCATTGCGCTGCCTCCTGTCCGTACCAATCCAGAACTGATTTCCCCAATCTCTCCGTACTAAATTGCTGTGCGACAAAGGCGCGCCGTGCATCAGCCTTGGCCTCTAATGCCTTTGGCAACCACCGGGCGATGGTCTCAGAGGCCGACAGGGCAGTCACATCAGCGGGCAACAAAAGCCCATGCGCTTTGCCACTGCCCAACATCGCATCCCGTACGCCGCCCACGTCGCAGGCCGCCACCGGCAGACCAAAGGCCTGTGCCTCCAGCAAGACGTTTGGCGTGCCTTCGACACGTGACATCAAAAGAAGCGCATCGAATTTGGAATATATCTCTTCGGGCTCAGAAAGTGCCTGATGAAATTCCATATCATCAAAGCCTAAAGTGTCCCGCAGCTTCAGAATATCCGCCAAATATGGCCCCGTGCCAATTAAGACAGGCTGCACCTCGCGTCCAAGGATCTCGCGTAGCCCGGCAAGCGTGTGCATCCAAAGATCCGGGCGTTTGTTAGCCGCAAACCGAAACACCCCACCGATCCGAATCTTACCTTTCGTCGGATGTACCTTGGGCATCGATCGTGGGGCTGCGAGCGTTGCAACATCCAGACCGTTGTTAAGAACCGAAATCGCCCCATTCGGCAGCCCCAACCACTCTTCATAGTCGCGCGCGCCGTTGCTGGAGTTTGCTGTCATCGTAACATTGGCATGCTTTGCCATTGCCAGATAAAGCCCGCGGGTCTGGTTCAGCCGTGGATCACCGCGTTTGGGTGGGCTCATATTTCGGGCACTCAACACAATATGGGAAATCCCTTGCAATGCTCCTACGAGCCCGGCCGCCAAAGCGCTGCGATCTTGCCAACCGTGGATAGCGTCTGGTCGTAACTCGGCCACCAATTGCCATAGCGCGGCGGCATCATTGCGCAGAGGCGTTGGCAACAGTGCCAAAGGCACCTTCAGGTTTTCGGGGAACTGACCGAAAGGCCAGCGTCGTTGATCAATGCGGTGAATATGCACGCCAAGCGCATCAAGTGCTGGCAGGAAATGCGCGTGACCTCGGTCCGGCACACAGGAAAACAGGGCCACATGCAAATCGCGCGGCGCAACACCCTGTGCAATCAATGCCCGTGCTAGCGTCACCAGTTGACGTTCCGCGCCACCTGCTGACAGCGTGCTATTCACAAGTAAAACTTTGCCACCAGTGGTGCGCACCCCATTGCGCGGGACCGGCGGGAAACGGAAAAACTTTTCCAAAGGCAACAGAATGTCTGGGCCCTTCAAACGCGCAGCTATTGCCAATGGTGTACGGCCAGCAATCTTGATCAGGCCTTCATCAAAGGCCTTACCGATCAAAGCAATCACTTGCGGCCCCACATCGACACCTTGCTGGTAAAGCCAGGCCACAATTCCCAACTCGCCCCGATCAATCAAACCCGTTGCTATTCTGGACCATTGTGCGGTCGACCGCCCGCTCTTACCTTGAAACCAAACAGCATCTTGCAACTGTGCCATGCCAAAATTCGGCTGACCCATTTCAAAGGCGAAATCAATCGCTTCATGGATCGGTGGGTCCGCTAAAAAATACTCCGCAACCAAGGCGCGCACGCGATCCTGTCGCTCAAACCGCGCCTCAATCCGCGCCATTTCCAGCAATGCGCGCACCCGATGTGGATCACCAAATTCATGCACTCTCTTCCAGATTGAAAGCGCGGCGGCCCAATTGTTTTGGCTCTGAAAAATGCGTGCGCCACGCTGGAGGATGCGCACATCCTCTGGAAAACGCGCATCGTAAATCTGAAACTTTTCCTCAGCGGCGCTGAATTCGCCGATGTCACGCATGCGGTCCAAAACAACCAAAGCTGCATCCGCCTCGTCCACCTCAATATCGCGCAATAAGGCATGGGCCCGATCCGGTGCGCTCTCTGTCAGCGCGGAAGCCAAAAGAATGCGTGGCTCGCCTTCAGTTGGCGTGTCCCCAAAGACCTCACCTAAAAAATAAGCCGCATATTCAGGCATGCCGCTTTGCAAAGCGCGCTCGGCTTCGCGCAACGCGATATCGCCAGTACGAATACCTGCCTCCCACAGTCTGCGCCGCAAGTTATGTGCCAATTCCGAAAGTTTTGCTTCTTCGCAACGCTGCGCTAGAAATTCCCAAGGTCCTGGATTTGTGTCCGGCTGAAGCCCCGATTGCTTCAAACGCAAATAGGCCGAGAGAAACTCGCCCTTGCCGCATAGATCACCGATCTCTCTGCGGACTTGCCCCGTTATTTCTAGTTCGTTATCGTTGAGCAAAGACCTCTACCCAAATGAGGATCATATAAAAAATATGAAGAGTGATAGCCGTTTCGTCAACGACCAACTCCTGAATCCGGTGCAACCGATCCCAGGAATGGTTAGTGATGTGGACGTCACTCTGGTCGAACATTTCGCGCGCGACCTTTCCCCTGATGACATCGCTATAGAGATTGGGCCATGGCTAGGGCGTCTGAGTTTGCCGATCGCCCGTCATGCAAAACTGCATGCTGTTGATACATTCAAATGGACGGCAGATCACGACCGGCGGGTGCCAGATGTGCTCGCGGCTGGTGACAGTTTTGAAACCCTATACAAGGACATCTTGCAGCATCGCGATTGCAGCGTCACTACGCATGTCTCTGCCTATACAGATTTTGAATGGGCCGGTGACAAAATCGCCTTTTGCCTAATCGACTGCCCAAAGTCTGCGGAAGCTCTGCGCGACTGCCTTGGCCCAATCGCACCTCATTTGCAAGACGGTGCTCGCGTCATCATCATCAATGGATTACATCCGAAATACAAAGATATGACCGGCTATATCGGCAATCTTGTTGCGGGTGGTGTCTTTGAGATTGAAGATCGTAATGGCAATGGAAAATCCAAGGCTGCAGTGATTAAAGCAGGCTCTAACATTGGCGATTTCGCATCAATTTCATCAAGCGGCAGCGCCGCAGCAGCAGAACTTTTGTCAACTGCCGCCGACAGCTCTGCTGTACCCGCAAACCTCACGCTGATCAGTATCGCCGAACTCGTGAAGGCGGAACGCTGGGCAGATGCCTATCAAGAACTCGCCAAATTACCCCCCAGCCGAGAAAACACGTTTTTCTGGGAAAGCTTGACCACAGACATGCCGCGGCATGTGGCCGACCAACCTTGGTTTTCAGTCTTTTCCGAAATCAACGGTCTGCACAATGACCTGATTGGCGATGTCACCCCTGCCGAAGGGTTTCACCGCAGCATTTCGCTAACCCTGCGCGCCTTCTGGCAAAACAACGCTGATAAAGACTGGCGCGGCAAAGGTTTTGCCCCTGACATCATCAGCCGCGCCTATGATTTTGGCTATATGAGCTGGGCCAGCAAAATCGCGGAACACGTGCGTGGCAAAGATGTGCTGGATGTGGGCTGCGGCCCGGGCCTGCATGGTCTGGGTTATCTTGCAGCAGGTGCGAAATCCTATTTTGGCGTCGATCCGATCGTCAAGCTCGACAAAGACAGGGTGAAGAACCTAACCGCGGCCGAAAAAATGCCTTTCGGCTGGACCCCGAACGAGGTCATGACCCGCA
>JAGDZJ010000033.1:0-47065 GCA_049115955.1 Natronospirillum sp. | reverse complement strand
GGCGGAAGAGCGCAGCGTCATCCGCCAAAACCCTTGCGCAGGCCATGTGCATTTGTGTGAAATACACACCCACGTCAACCTCACAGACCAAGGCGTTTACGCGCTTCCTGCTTCGCCATCATAAAGTCACTGTGCGACACATACAGCAAATCCGCCACCTTGCGTACCATAGAGTCTTCATAGCGATCCACATGACCGTCAGCGAAGCCTATTAACCAGAGATCCACCATCAACTCAAACTTTTCCAACGCACCGAAAGCGTCGTTGATTACCCGCGTGTACTGATACAGGTCGAGCGTTTCTTCCTGCTCTATCAGCGCCTCAGCCATCAGCTTTTCCACTTCGGCGTCCGACAGCTTTAATGATTCCCGAAAACGCTGGCGTAGCATCTGCTCTTCTTCCGGTTCAATTTTGTGATCCGCCATGGTGACTTCCACCATCAATACAGCAGCAGCCAGATGCACACGCGGCGCACTAGAGGGCGTCTCTGCCTCGGCTTTAAACCACTCAAACAATTTACTCAGCATATTCTGTCTCGTTGTTAGGCTCATTTGACGTTAGTATATCAATGGATCTCAAAAGACGCGGCGTAAACACACATGGAATTCAGCCTTACCACCCCCGCTTTACTGTTTCCTGCTATTTCACTGTTGATGTTAGCGTACACCAACCGGTTCATTGTGATCTCACAACTGATCCGCAACCTGTATCAGCAGCACCAACAAACGCCCAGCCGGTTCATGCGTTTACAAATCGAGCACTTACGCACCCGCGTGCGCCTAATTCGTGCGATGCAGGCATGGGGCGCTATTGCCTTTATATTGTGCACGGTCAGCATGCTGCTTAACTTACTGGAATGGAGCCCGACGGCCCTGTACTGCTTCGGTGGGAGTTTGGTTGCTTTGCTTATCTCGCTGTTTATCAGCCTGTATGAAATCGTTATTTCTGGCTACGCCATACGCATTCAGTTGCAAGGCCTGGATCGCCCCAGAGGTGAAGTGAAAGGCTTCGACGAAACATAACGCACCATATGGGCTCACAAAACAATTCAAAACGCCCTTTCGAGGGGCGTTTTCCTGCCCAAAATACACCCGAAGCGCCCTAAAAGCAGGCACTGAAATTGCAATTCCTATAAAGAGAAACAACCCTCTTTATGTGAGCCAGCAATGTCAGACACCCCACTGCGCGTATTACTTGTGGACAACGAGCCTGGCCGTGCGGCGATTTTAGAACAGGCCTTGGCCGACGCTGGACACCACACCGTCAAACGCATCGACTGCCACACCAGTCTTAACGACACCGTTGCCCAGTGGCAGCCCGACATGATCATCATTGATGTCGACGCACCTGACCGCGATGTACTCGAACAGATGTCTCAGTTGTCCGCGCATAACCCTCGCCCCGTGGTCATGTATTCCGACCAGGATGATTCCAGTTTCATTGAACAAGCCATTCGCTCGGGTGTCAGCGCCTACGTAGCGAACGGCATGCGCCCCGAACGCATCAAATCGACACTGGCTGTTGCCGTAGCGCGCTTTCGTGAATTCCAAGCACTGCGCCAAGAGTTGGATATCGCCCGCAATGAACTCGCGGATCGCAAGATCATCGAGAAAGCCAAAGGCTTGATCATGAAGCATCGCCAAGTGGATGAACGGCAAGCCTACGACGCGCTGCGCAAGATGGCCATGGACCGCAGTGCCCGCCTGGCCGACGTCGCCCGCAACGTCATTTCCGTATTCGAGATATTGTAGGAGTAGCACATGTCATTCATCGATTCCCCGTTAAAGCTGGGCTTTATGCCACTCCTCGATGCAGCGCCATTAATAGTCGCTCAGGAACTCGGGCTGTATAAAGAAGAAGGCCTGAACGTCAGTCTGGTACGCGAATCATCTTGGGCGACCATTCGTGACAAGGTCGCCTTTGGTATTTTGGACGGCGCACACATGCTCGCACCCATCCCCTTCGCCAGCACATTGGGGCTAGGCTCAGTGCGTAAACCCATGTTGACCGCACTCAGTCTGGGCCTAAACGGCAATGCCATTACAGTCAGTAAAGCCTTATCGGCTGCCTTAACCAACAGTGGCGCACGCCCGCAACCCAATACACCCGCCGAGTGGGCGCAACGACTGCGTGACCTGACACGTGGCGGTAACAGCGGCACCAAGTCTCGTCCCATTACCTTAGCTATAGTGCACCCGCATTCCATGCACCATTTCCTACTGCGCACCTGGCTGAAGTCGGGTGGCGTAAACCCGGAGCAAGACCTTAACATCGTGGTCGTCCCCCCGCCGATGATGGTATCGGCATTGGAGCAAGGCGACATCGACGGTTTCTGTGTGGGCGAACCCTACAATGGTTTGGCACAACGCAAAGGACTCGGTGATATCCTGCTGACGGGCCATGATGTCTGGCCAAATGCACCGGAAAAAGTATTCGGTGTGACGCAACAGTGGGCAACAAAGCATGAAGAGACCCATCACCTGTTGATACGAGCCCTGATTCGCGCCTGCCAATGGCTCGACAGCCCAGAGAATCGCAACGACATCAGCGGTATGCTCTGCCAGCCCGACTACCTCGGCTTAAACCGCGACATCCTGCAGGCGGCCGTACAGCAAATGTCTGCCCCTCAAGGCTCTGCATTGCCAGCGACGCACAAACACTTCTTTCAGCACGATGCCACGGTGCCCTGGCCAGCGCACGGCCACTGGATAACCAAACAACTGCAAGAGCTGAGTGCAACTCCACTGGACTTACCACCGACGTTGGTTCCCGACGTGTACCGTACCGACCTGTACCGCGCCGCAGCGCTGTCGCTGAATGTACCGTGCCCAGCGTAGGAGAGCAGCCCTCCTACAGATCATGCACAGGTGCGGTGCCCTTACGCCCTGTACTGGTGCTTTGTCCACTACCCCTTAAGCGACCCGGCACGCCGCTAACAACACACACAGGCTTACAACTCTTTGAAATACTTAACTTTTCCCATTCATTTTCCAGTATGGCACGGCACCTGCATTATCTCTTGTGACGAGAATACGAATGGCCAACGATGGCCACACAATTTGATCAAGGCAATGGCGCCAAATGATCACTCTTAACGGGGTGATGATTTGGCGCTTTTTTTATGCACGGCGCTTTTCATATACGGAGAATCCGATGAGTAAACTGACGACCCTAAGTGTTTCTCTTGGCCTCGCCGCCGGCTTGGTGACATCCGTTGCCACAGCTCAAACGGGCTGGCCCGAGAAAGAAGACCTCAAATTCGGCTTTATCAAGCTGACCGACATGGTGCCCTTAGCCATAGCTTACGAGCGCGGGTATTTTGAAGACGAAGGCCTCTACGTTGAACTTGAAGCCCAAGCCAACTGGCGGGTACTGCTGGAGCGAGTAATAACCGGCGACCTTGACGGCGCACACATGCTGGCAGGCCAGCCCTTGGGTGCCACCATCGGTTTCGGCACTGAAGCCCATGTTGTCACAGCGTTCACCATGGACCTTAACGGCAACGCCTGCACCATGTCTAACGACGTCTGGGCCAGCATGAAGCCGCACCTTGAAATCGTAGACGGCAAGCCTGTCCACCCCAATTCAGCGAGCGCCCTGTTACCGGTCATTGAAGAATTCCGCGATCGCGGCGAAAACTTTAATCTCGGCATGGTGTTCCCGGTGTCGACCCACAACTACGAACTGCGCTACTGGCTTGCGTCAGCGGGCATTCACCCCGGTTACTACGCACCAAACCGAGGCGACATTGCCGGACAAATCGACGCCGATGTATTGATCTCTGTTACGCCACCACCGCAAATGCCCGCCACCTTAGAGTCGGGCACCATCAACGGCTATTGCGTGGGTGAACCGTGGAACCAGCAAGCGGTGTTTCGTGGCATCGGCGTGCCAGTCGTGACCGACTACGACATTCGCAACAACGTCGCGGAGAAAGTCTTCGGCGTCAGCAATGAATGGGCCGAACAAAACCCCAACACCCACATCCGCGTCGTTAAAGCGCTGATTCGCGCGGGCTACTGGCTGGACGTCGATAATAACGCCAACCGCTCTGAAGCCGCGCGCATCATCTCACAGCCTTATTATGTCGGTGCCGACTATGAGGTCATCGCCAACAGCATGACCGGCATCTTTGAGTTTGAGAAAGGTGATGTGCGTGACGCACCCGACTTCAACGTGTTCTTCCGCTACAACGCCACCTACCCCTTCTACGGCGATGCAGTTTGGTACCTCACGCAAATGCGCCGCTGGGGGCAAATCCCTGAGCATCAGCCTGATGAGTGGTACATGGATATGGCGCGTAAAGTGTTTCTGCCGGAAGTCTACGAGCAAGCGGCACAGGAACTGATTGCCGAAGGCAAATTGCCGGCCGCCGCGTTTCCTGACTTCGCCACGCTCAACGGCGGTATTCGCCCGGTCGATCACACCACCTTCATTGACGGTGTGTCGTTTGACGCCAGCAGCCCCAATGCCTACCTAGAGCAGTTCAGCATTGGTCTTAAAGGCAATGAAACACCTTAATTAACGAAAGCACGTAAAACTGGGAGCCTAGGGGAGCATCTAAAAACCTCAGAGGCGAAAATCTGGCTAGGCAAAAATGACAGAGAAAGCGCAGTTTACTGGGTGTAAATGAGCATTTTGAGGCCATTTTTAACGCCGCCAGATTGAGAAAAAGAGGTTTTTAGATACTCCCCTAAGACGATTAGGCTCCCGATTTAAGAAAAATCGTACAACCCAAGAACTGAGGAAGAGACACCATGAACGCCACCCTGACCTGGCTCAAACAATTCAACGCACTCGAGTGGTCACGTGCTCAATGGGGAGACTTAGCCCAACGTCTGCTCTTCCCTGCACTTGGCTTGGTGGCATTTCTGGCCATGTGGCACTTTGGTGCACAGCAAATTAATACATCGCTTGGTACCTTTCCGGGCCCGATTGAAGTGTCCGAGCAATGGTCCAACTTGATCGACGAGCACCGCACCGAGCGGCAACGCCAACAAGACTTCTACGACCGTCAAGAAGCGCGCAACGCTGCCATGTTGGCACAAAACCCGGACGCCGAAATACGCTGGCGCGACTTTACGGGTCGACCAACGTTTTTCGACCAAACCATCACCAGCCTGTGGACAGTATTGAGCGGCTTTGGCCTTGCCACCCTCATAGCCATACCACTGGGTATCGTGGTTGGCCTGAGTCAACCGCTGTACCGCACCTTTAACCCCTTGATCCAGTTGTTTAAACCGGTGTCACCACTGGCCTGGCTCCCGCTGGTTACCTTGGTCGTCAGTGCGCTGTACGTCACCAACGACCCCATGTTCTCTCGCTCGTTTCTGATTTCTATGATCACCGTGACTCTGTGTTCACTGTGGCCAACACTGATCAACACCGCCGTCGGCGTCTCCAGCATCGACCGAGACTTATTGAACGTCAGCCGTGTACTGCGCCTTGGTTGGTTCACTCACGTGCGCAAAATCGTCATTCCTTCAGCCATACCCGCCATGTTCACTGGGCTTCGACTCTCATTGGGCATCGCCTGGATGGTTCTGATCGCCGCCGAGATGCTCGCGCAGAACCCTGGACTGGGAAAGTTCGTCTGGGACGAATTCCAGAACGGCTCTTCGGATTCGTTAGGGCGCATCTGTGTCGCAGTACTGATGATCGGCTTCATCGGCTACATGCTCGACCGCATCATGCTGCTACTACAAACCAAATTGAATTGGGATAAATCAGCCGAAATACGCTGATAGGAGGAACACAACATGAACACCACACACCTCGAACTCACCAACGTGGGCATCGAATTCCCCACCCCAAAAGGCCCTTTTTGCGCGCTAAACAACGTGAATCTGAAGGTCAAAAAAGGCGAATTCGTCTCGCTGATCGGCCATTCCGGCTGTGGCAAATCGACTGTACTCAACATCGTGGCCGGCTTGTATCAGGCCACCCAAGGCGGCGCTCTGTTGAACGGCAAAGAAGTAAATGAGCCCGGCCCCGAGCGCGCCGTCGTGTTTCAGAACCACTCTCTTCTACCGTGGATGACCACCTATCAGAACGTCGAGCTGGCGGTAAAACGCGTGTTTGGCAGCACCAAGACTCGCGCGGAGATGCGGGCTTGGATTGAGCACAATCTTGAGTTGGTGCAGATGACCCACGCCATGCATAAACGACCTTCAGAAATTTCTGGCGGGATGAAACAACGCGTAGGCATCGCACGCGCACTGGCAATGGAACCACAAGTATTGCTGATGGACGAACCCTTCGGCGCACTGGACGCGCTAACCCGTGCGCACTTGCAAGACTCACTGATGGAAATTCAAACAGCACTGGGCAACACCGTGATTATGATCACCCATGACGTCGACGAAGCCGTGTTGTTGTCCGACCGCATTGTCATGATGACGAATGGCCCGGCCGCCACCATCGGCGAAATACTGGACATTGATTTACCACGACCGCGCAACCGCTTGGAGTTGGCTGACAACACCACCTACAACCACTATCGATCGGCGGTGCTGCGTTTCTTGTATGAGAAGCAGAAGAAGGTCGAGACCATTACGGCCAAGTCTAAACCAGCTGCGAAGGTTGCTGCGGAAACGGCTGTCGCGTAGGAGCGCAGCCCTCTGCGCGAATCGGCCAGAGGGCTGGTCTCCTACTACGGGGTAAGCTTCAATTAAGGGCTCGCCTCCTACGACGCATTCTGCTGTGATTCTACCGCATTCGCATACTGCGCCAGCAAATAAGGGCGAACGTCGTTGGGCAACGCCCTTACCCGCTCCCGCAGCTTCTCTGGCACCCAGTGCGGGCCTTCATCGTCCGGGCACTCGTTCAACCAGCGATGCGCGGTTTCATTGGTTTCAAATAATCGATACTTGCGGTGGATTTGCGCATCAATGGCCACCGCCACTTCAGCGTCATTCTGATAGTCGCCATCCAACACGTCACCGAAAGCCAAATGCACCCGCCCTTTCCAGCCGGTAATACCTTGCGCAATGCTGCGCACGTCTTCATTGCGCGCCTTGCGGTAGCCACCCTTTTCTAACTGATAATAGCGTTCACGCGCCTTCATAACGTCGCAAGGGTCGTATTCGTAAGAAATCGCCACCGGCACAATGTTCAACTCTTTCACATAGTCGGCGTAGGAACGATCTTTCGGCTTACTCAACGAAAACATACCAATGACCGCGGAGTTAGTCTTATCAACACCGTCTTTAGCTCGCCCTTCACGTTGTGCGATCCAAATATTGGCTTGCTCCTGAACGATCGAGTGATGGATGTAGGCCGACAATTTTTTCGCCGCCATCAACTTCTCGCGTCGCCCGGCAACTGAACGCTGCACAATGAAGCTCTTGTTCAAACGCATCAGATCCGACACAAACGGCTTGCTCAGCAAGTTATCGCCAATCGCGATACGAATGGTCTTGAACCCGTTCTGATACAACGCCCAGTTCACAAATGCCGGATCCATCACGATGTCGCGGTGGTTGCTGACAAACAAGTAGGGCTTATTGGGGTCTAGCTTGTCCAGACCGGACACCGTGTACTCAGCCGAAGAACGGCGAATGATCCTACCCAGGTAGCCTTCCAAGCGCCGCTGAAAGCCGTCTACGGTCTTTACGCCGAGGAATTGAATGCGCAGCGCCACACCAATCAATGGCGACAGCAGCCAGCTCCAACGCGTTTTGAAGCGCGGCGCTAACATGGAGATCATCGCCATCCGCAATTCTTTATCAGCGACCACACGGCGCAACACCACAGGTACTTCCGCGTCGTTGTATGGACGGATATCGTCGAACTCGCTCATCATCATCCCGCAAAAAAATTCAGCCGCCCTTTATAGCGGAAACTTATGATAAGCGCTAGGGCGCGCCGGATTTGTAGGCGTCTTGGTAGCGGATGACGGGCAACTGCGTCCTGCGTTGCCTGCATACCATCCATCCTTGGATATAACGCTCCGCTTTTCCGCCCTATCTACCGTATTGTGGTAAACCTTTGTTTGGCGGATGACGCTCCGCTTTTCCGCCCTATCTACCGTATTGTGGCAAACCTTTGTTTGGCGGATGACGCTCCGCTTTTCCGCCCTATCTACCGTATTGTGGTAAACCTTTGTTCGGCGGATGACGCTCCGCTTTTCCGCCCTATATGCCACCATATCCATAGCATAGGGCGGAAGAGCGCAGCGTCATCCGCCAATTTAGCAGGAACACCGGAGGCATAACCCGAAAGCCCATGGCTTTAGCCGCTATAAGCGATACCAAGGCATCTTCTGGATCGACTGCGTAATCCACTCGCTGAAGGCGACCACCTTCGGCCACTTAAAATGGTGCTCCGGCGCCACCAACAGATACCCATAACGCGACTGGAAGGTCGACTTGATCGGCATAATCAACTGCCCTTTTTCCAAAGCGTCGCTACAAATGCTACGCCGCACTAACGCCACCCCCTGCCCCGCCAACGCCATTTCCGTTAACGCCCATGTGTCCGACACATGCAAACGACGCCTATAGTCTATTGGCTCTTGATCGTGCGAAATCAAAAACTGGTTCCAGTGATAATCCATGGGGTCTTGATCCGCCAACAAATATTGCCGCTTGAGCCAACTCCACACATCTTCTTCGCCTTGATACAGCAGCGGATGACATACCGGAAAAATGGTGTCATAACTCAGCCAGTGAGTATGCAGGCCAACGAAGTCATCAATACCGTAGCGTATGCCCATATCGTTCTTGCCGTCGTTATTAAACGGCTGATCCCGATCCATATCGATTTGTAGATAAATATCTGGATGCTGCTCTTGGAACTGCGGCACCCGTGGCAGCAGCCAAGCACTGGCAAATGACGGCAACACCGACAAATGCAGTACGTTCGGCGAGGGGTCGCCACTGAGGCGTTGCAGGCCCTCTGCCAAACTGTCAAAACCCTTTTGAACGTAAGGCAATAATTGCTTACCCGTAGCATTTAACTCTATTTGTCGGTGGCCTCTGTCAAACAACTGAAAACCCAGCCACTCTTCCAACTGCCGAATTTGCTGACTCACCGCAGCCTGAGTAATATAGAGCTCTTCAGCCGCCGCCTTGAAACTTCCCGTTTGGCTGACAATCCAGAAGCATCGAAGCGTATGCAAGGGTGGGAACTTCACTTTCACATAAGCACCACTTAAGTATCGGAAAAAAACAATCGTTTGTGAGCATAAGGGATTCTGGTGAAAATATACACACTTAAAGAAACCCAGTAAGTCAACATCCCGGTAAGGAGAAATACCATGACTGCACAAGCTCAAACGATGATCCAGATCCCTGAATACCCACAAGGCCGTCAGGCAGTAAAAAGCCTCAAGCGTATGTGGAGCCGTCACCAGCAGCGTCGCGCGCTGATGAACATGCCTGATTACCTGTTGCGTGATATCGGTATGACTAAGTATGACGTAATGAAGGAAGTGCGTAAGCCTTTCTGGAAAATCTGATAAAGCCTACGAATTTCGCACAACCGCCAACGACAAAGACAATAAAAACCGGGCGTTTGGCTGAAGCCATCGATGGATTGAATGGCCGGTCAGACAGAAAGAACAAATAAAAAAGCCACTCATTGAGTGGCTTTTTTTATGGCCATGGATGGGCGGCTGTTGAGGCCGCACCGTCATACGCTCTATTAATGACCCAGAATCTGGCTCAAGAACAGTTTAGTACGTTCATGCTGCGGATTATTGAAGAACTCATGCGGTTCATTTTCTTCCACAACTTCACCAGCGTCCATGAAGATAACGCGGTCAGCGACTTTCTTGGCGAAGCCCATCTCGTGCGTTACACACAACATGGTCATACCTTCGTTAGCCAACTCAACCATTACGTCCAATACTTCCTTGATCATTTCAGGATCAAGTGCAGACGTCGGCTCATCAAACAGCATAACGCGAGGGTTCATACACAGACTGCGCGCAATCGCCACACGCTGCTGCTGACCACCAGACAACTGCCCGGGGTATTTGTCCGCCTGCTCAGGGATTTTTACCCGAGCTAAGTACTTCATCGCGACTTCTTCAGCTTCTTTTTTCGGCATCTTACGCACCCACATAGGCGCCAGCGTGCAGTTCTGCAACACGGTCAGATGCGGAAACAGATTAAAGTGCTGAAACACCATGCCGACTTCACGGCGAATAACACCGATGTTTTTCAAGTCGTCAGTCAATGGCACACCATCAACGATGATGTCCCCTTCTTGATGCTCTTCCAGGCGATTGATGCAGCGAATCATTGTCGACTTGCCAGAACCGGAAGGGCCACAGATAACAATGCGCTCACCACGTTTCACGTCTAGATTGATGTTCTTCAGCACGTGAAACTGGCCGTACCACTTATTCATATTCTTCAGCGAAATTACAATTTCGTTTTCGCCGCTGTCTTTAGTATTCGTTGTCATGTTTGGTTACTCCACTAATTCTTATGGCCAGTATTGAGACGACGCTCAAGGTACTGACTGTAGCGCGACATACTGAAACAAAAGATCCAGAACATCAGAGCTGCAAATACATAGCCCTCTGTTGGGAAGCCCAGCCACGCAGGGTCAGCCAAAGCTTGACGCACCATGGCCAACAGATCACCCAAGCCGATAATCAATACCAAGGTGGTGTCTTTGAACAGCGAGATCAAAGTATTCACCAAGCCAGGAATCATAATTTTCAGCGCTTGTGGCAACACAATAAGATTGGTCTTCTGCCAGTACGACAGCCCCAGTGCATCGGCCGCTTCATACTGCCCTTTGGGTATAGCCTGCAAACCGCCGCGCACCACTTCCGCAATATAGGCTGCCTGGAACAGGGTAATACCAATCAAGGCACGCAACAGGCGATCGACCGAAGTACCACCAGAGAAGAACAATGGCAGCATGACCGAGGCCATAAACAACACGGTGATCAACGGAACGCCACGCCAGAACTCAATGAAGATCGTGCTGACGAAACGCACAATCGGCATATCACTGCGCCGCCCTAAGGCCAACACAATACCAATCGGCAGTGCAGCAACAATGCCGACAATGGCCAAAACCAAGGTCAACAAGATGCCGCCCCAACGTGATGTTGGTACAGTTGTCAGGCCGAATGAACCGCCATAGAGCATGAAATAGGCAAATACCGGAAATGCCGTCAACGACGCAATGATCACCCACTTCTTAAACGGCGTTTTTGGCAACATCATCCACGCCAACAGTGCTGCTAAAACCGCGAAGACGGTATTCGGACGCCACAAGAGCTCAGGCGGATAGAAGCCATAAATAAAGGTCTTCATCCGTACACCGATGAACACCCAGCAAGCGCCTTCTCCCGAACAATCGGCTCTTGTTGATCCGATCCAGTCCGCGTTCCAAATCGCCCAACTGAACACGGTGCTGACAACTTGCCAAGCCACCCAGATAGCGAACAACGAGACAATACTGTTAGGAATGCTCGAAAACAGATTCTTACGCAACCAGCCTACAAGGCCCGCTTCGGATACCGGTGCAGGCCGCGCCGGGGTTGGAGTAAATTGTGTCATCTTATCTCTCCACCAGAGCGACGCGTTTATTAAACCAGTTCATGAAGGCAGACACCGACAAACTGATCGTGAGGTAAACCAACATCGTCATGGCTACGATTTCAATTGCCTGACCTGTTTGGTTCAACGTAGTGCCCATAAACACCGCCACCAGATCGGGATACCCGATAGCCACCGCGAGCGACGAGTTCTTCGCCAAGTTCAGATACTGACTGGTCATTGGAGGAATGATTACGCGCATCGCTTGCGGCAGTACGACAAGGTTCAGTCGCTGCTTCTCAGTCAAACCCAATGCCCGGCAGGCCTCGGTTTGTCCGTGCGCCACTGCTTGAATACCAGAACGTACGATTTCAGCAATGTAAGTACTGGTGTAAATGGTTAACGCAAACCACAGAGCAATCAGCTCGGGGATGATCCGCATACCACCAGCGAAGCTGAACCCGCGCAACTCGGGGTATTCAAAGGTCAGTGGACGACCCGTAATAAAATAACCAATCACCACAGCACCCACCAGCACCGCAATGGTGGTCGGCAATACAGGGAATTGTTCGCCGGTCGCGATGAACCGCTTCTTCGCCCAACGGGCCAATACAATCAAGCCGACAACAGCAGCTACGATCAGGCCAACATAGATGGCGAACGTAGGCTCTGGAATAGGCTTGGGTGAGTAGAAACCACGAATACTAAGAAAGAAGCTCTCGCCACCGAAGTTAATCGCGTTGCGGGGGCCCGGTAACGTCTGCAAAACCGCGTAATACCAAAAGAAAATCTGCAACAGCAGCGGGATATTACGGAAGGTTTCTATGTAAACGGCACAAATCTTACGCAACAACCAGTTAGGCGACAAACGACTGATCCCGATAAACAAGCCGAGAAAGGTCGCCGATACAATACCCATGGCCGATACCAGCAGGGTGTTGAGCAACCCTACTACGAAAGTCCGTCCAAACGTGTAGGTTTCATTGTACTCAATCAACGTCTGGGCAATCGCAAAACCCGCCGGTTGATTCAAAAACCGGAAGCCGGTAGAGATACCGCGTGCTTCCAAGTTCGAAATTACGTTTCCTGAAATGGTATACAGGAACCAGAAGAGACCACCGACCACAAGAGCCTGATAAAACAGGTTGCGGTAGGTTGGATTATATAACCACGCCGCACGGCGCGTTTTTGATTGATCGTTCATGGTAGGCTGAAATGCTCCCTTTGCACACTGGACACTGCATCAAGTTGATGCGTGCAAACAGCAAAGCCGGGAGCGTGGCACATGCTCCCGGCTTTTAAGGTCTCGGTCAGAGATGGTTAGCGAACTGGCATACCATACTGCAAGCCACCGTCAGTCCACAGCGCGTTAATACCACGCTCGATCTGCAACGGTGAACCAGTACCTACAGTGCGTTCAAACATTTCGCCGTAGTTACCTACTTGCTTAACAATGTTGTACGCCCAAGTAGCGTCCAGATTCAAGAAACTACCCATTTCGTTAGAGTTCAACAAACGCACCACTTCTGGGTTGCTAGAAGAACGCATTTCATCAACGTTGGCCATAGTGATGCCCATTTCTTCAGCGTTCAGCTGAGCGAAATGTACCCACTTAACTACGTTGAACCAGTTGTCGTCACCTTGACGAACTACAGGACCCAAAGGCTCTTTAGAGATGACTTCTGGCAATACGATTGCGCCTGAAGGGTTGCTCAGTTGCAAACGCAGACCATACAAACCAGATTGGTCGGTAGTCAGAACGTCACAACGGCCCGCTTCAAAACCAGAGATAGTCTGTTCAGACGTATCGTACAACACTGGCTCATAGCTCATGCCATTAAAACGGAAGTAGTCAGCCAGGTTAAGCTCAGTAGTAGTACCTGATTGGATACATACTGCTGCGCCGTCCAGCTCAAGAGCGCTGGAAACACCCAGATCGGAGCTCACCAAGAAGCCCTGACCGTCGTAGTAGTTTACACCAGTGAAGTTCAGACCCAGAGACGCGTCACGCGTCAGTGTCCAAGTGGTGTTACGTACCAATACGTCGATTTCACCAGACTGCAGCGCTGTGAAACGCTCTACCGCAGTCAAAGGCACAAAGCTCACTGCATTGGCGTCGCCCAATACTGCAGCAGCGATAGCGCGGCAGCCATCAGCGTCCAGACCTTGCCAGTTACCAGCAGAGTCGGTGCTGGAGAAACCAGGCAGACCTGTGCTCACGCCGCAGTTCAATGAACCACGGTTTTTGACTTGTTCCAGAGTTTGAGCCTGTGCGCCCATTGACAGTGTAGCGACGGCAGCAACACCGCCGATCAACGTTGCAAGTTTCTTCATGTCATATCTCCCATGACTTATTATAGTTGTTACGCAACAAGGAATTTCCTGCGTAGCATCTCTCTTAGGCAAGTACCGGGCCAATTATTCTTGTTGTTGACCTGACTGCCATCTCAAAAGCAGAGATTCTGCAAGTACATCGTTTCTAGATGAATGATGTGCCCTTAGACTAGCCCATATTGTCACCGAGACAAATCTTTTTCGACCAAAGTCGGATCCATTTAAGTGCATGAATGTTTACACGGCACTAGGATGGCGCACACCAATGGCCGACACGCGCTAGCAGTATCGGCAAAAGCAATCTAACGGGCATTGATTTTAGACACCAATGCCGTGTTTGAATGGGTTATGCCAAATCAGCATACGTCTGTCTTCGAATGCGCTGTTAAAACAGCCCATGGTCAATTAACGCGCCCCTAACTAGCTGAAGCGCCCGGAGCTACTTCGAATTTGCGCCGTCGCACTTGCGCACCCGCCACCAGCAACAACAGCAACACCGCAGGCCCCCACATTATCTCCTTGGGCGGACGGTCAGCCTCCAATTCCAAATACTCAATACGCCAACCGAAGTCGAAACCCAGGCGTTGTGCTTCCGAGCCGAAAACGGCCGCATCAACCGCCACATAGTCTCCCGCCAATCGCGTCACCAAGCCCTTCTCTTGCAGTCTAGCTTGTCCGCCAGCGCCTGCTTCACCCAAAGGCAACTGAATGACGGTAAACACGTCCCGCCCGTCCATTGTCATCCCCGAAACGCGCATCCGCAGAGTAGCGTCATCGGGCAGTTCTTCTGCAACGCTGTACAACTCGGTTGCCGCAACCTGCTCCAATGGCGGATACACCCTATCCCACCAGAACCCGGGTCGGAATAACGTGAACGCAACCAACAACATGGCCACAATTTCCCACGCTTTTGAGCGTACCAGCCAAAAGCCTTGTGTGGCCGCAGCGAAAATGAGCATTGCCGACAGCGCAGAGGCTATGACGCCCATCAGATCCCAGAAACCAGTAAGATCGATCAACAATAAGTTCGTATTGAAGATGAACATAAATGGCAAAATCGCTGTCCGAATGTCATACGCGAAACCTTGGATACCCGTTTTGATGGGATCAGCTCGCGCAACGGCAGCGGCGGCAAAGGCCGCCAGACCGACCGGCGGCGTATCATCCGCCAGAATGCCGAAATAGAACACAAACAGATGCACGGCGATCAATGGCACGACGAGTCCGTTCTGTGCTCCTAACGCGACAATTACGGGGGCCATCAAGGTAGACACCACAATATAGTTCGCCGTAGTAGGCAACCCCAATCCTAATATCAAACTGATCACTGCGGTAAAAATCAGCATCAGCATCAGGTTGCCACCGGAAATCAACTCGACGAAATCGGTCATCACCAAACCGATACCGGTAAGGGTCACCGTACCGACCACGATGCCGGCAGCGGCCGTGGCCACCCCGATACCGATCATGTTACGCGAGCCTTTGACCAAGCCCTGGTACAGATCCACAAAGCCAATTAAGACCGCTTCTTTAATTGTCGCAGCCTGCACCACACCTGTGCGACGAAAAAAGCTCTGCAGGGGACGTTGAGTAATGACAATAAACATCATGAACAGCGTGGCCCAGAATACCGACAAGCCGGGCGAGCGCCGTTCAACGGCCAGAAACCATATCAGCAACACCACCGGCAAGAAGAAATACAGACCTGACTTCACGGTCGGCCCTACTTCTGGCAGTTCGAGCAATTCTTTTTCAGGGTCATCCAACATCAGCTCGGGGAAGCGGCAAGCGTACCAAACCAATGCCACGTAGGATGCCAACAGCAGACCCATGATCAAGGGCGTAGCCGCCTCACCAAACAACGTTCTGGTCCACCCAATACCGTAATACACAATCAGCGTCAGCACTGACAGGCCAATAAACACCGTCAAAAAGCTGATCATCGATTGCAACGCGGTAGTAGCCTTACGCCGAGGCAGGCCCATCATGCCAGCCTTGCACGCCTCAAGGTGCACAATATAAATAAGCGCGGCGTACGAAATCAGCGCGGGCAAGAGCGCGTGTGTAATGACTTCAAGGTAGGAAATACCGACATACTCAACCATCAAGAAGGCCGCTGCCCCCATGATGGGTGGTGTTAACTGCCCATTGGTAGACGCTGCAACCTCCACTGCCCCGGCCTTGGTCGCCGAAAAGCCCACTCGTTTCATCAAAGGTATGGTGAAGGTGCCCGTCGTGACGACGTTGGCAATGGACGACCCCGAAATAATACCGGTCATCCCCGAGGCCACCACCGCTGCTTTGGCCGGGCCACCGCGCATGTGCCCCAGTAGAGAAAACGCCACCTGAATAAAGTAGTTTCCGGCTCCAGCACGGTCTAACAAAGCACCAAAGAGCACAAACAAGAACACAAAGCTGGCCGACACCCCAATGGCGACACCAAACACACCTTCGGTTGTTAACCACTGGTGCGATAGCAGGCGATTTACGCTGGCACCGCGATGTGAAATCACCTCAGGGAAATACGGTCCAAAATAGGTGTAAATCAGAAACACCCCTGCCACCACCATCAGCGGTTTCCCCAACACTCTTCGGGTTGCCTCAAGCAGCAATACCAGACCTACTCCAGCAAACACTAGATCCGCCGTATTGGGAATACCAGGGCGTTGCGACAACGCTTCGTAGTTAACCACGAGGTAAAGCGAGGACGCCGACGCCATCAGCGCCAGCAAAATATCTATTACAGGAATTCGGTCGCGGCGTGATCGTTTGAACGCCGGAAACATCATAAATGCCAGGAAAATAGCGAAAGATAAGTGAATAGGACGGGCCAAAGTAGTCGACAACAACGACCACGGAGAGGCATTCCACAGTTGAAACAAAGCCCATGCAAGGGCAACCAGAATAATGACCGCACCTGCAATACCACCGGGGTTGCGCGCCCCTGTTTCTGATTCCAACAAATCTCGCAGACCGCTATCACCCTGCGCTGCGTCAGCCTGCTGCGGCTTATTATTATCGTTCATCTTCGTTCCACCAAAAAAGAACGTGCGTTACCAAAGCTCTACTACCTAGAATGCACGTTCAGGGAGTACCTAAGAACCTCAGAGGCGAAAATCTGGCTAGGCAAAAAGCGTCCAAAACGCGCAGTTTACACGAAGTAAATATTCGCTACGCTCACCCTCCGGGCCGACCCATGGTCGTTCTGGCAAGCCAGTGAGCATTTTGGACGCTTTTTAACAACGCCTGATTGAGAAAAAGAGGTTGTTAGATGCTCTCTTAGTCCATTAAGCCAATTTCACGATAGTAACGCTCCGCACCGGGATGGAACGGGGCCGACAAACCCGCACCAATCATACCTTCACGGGTTAATCCACTCAGCGCAGGATGCAGATTACGGAATGCTTCCAGATTGTCAAAAACACCTTTAACCAACTGATAAACAGCTTCGTCAGATGTGCTGGCAGAGGTAACCAAGGTAGCCGCCACGCCGAAAGTTTCGACGGGGTCCGCGTTACCGCGGTACATGCCGCCCGGCACCGTAGCGGGTGCGTAGTAAGGGAAGGTTTCCAACAATTCTTGCACTGCCGGGCCAGTCACGTTAACCAGGTTGCTGGAGCAGGTACTGGTAGCTTCTTGAATCGCGCCGCTGGGGTGGCCAACGACATAGATAATGGCATCTACTTGGTTATCACACATGGCGCTGGCCATCTGTGCAGCTACCAAATCAGAGGTTTGCGAAAAAATACTGGTGTCGCGATTTTCTAGACTCAGCAGTTGATCCAGCGTCGCACGCTGACCGGAACCGGGGTTACCAATGTTCACTCGCTTGCCTTCGAGATCAGCAAAGGTGCGCGCATTCGCATCACTGCGCGCGACCACAGTAAAGGCTTCTGGATGCAACGCGAATACCGCCCGCAAGTCATTGTAGGCGTTGTTCTCAAACTGTGCCTGGCCTTCAATGGCATTAAACTGTACATCACTTTGTACCACGCCGAAATCCAGTTCGCCCGCCCGAATAGTGTTCACGTTGAATACTGAACCACCGGTGCTTTCCACTGAACAGCGAATGCCATGATCGGCTCGGCCCGCGTTCACAAGGCGGCAAATGGCGCCACCAACAGGATAATAAACACCAGTAACACCACCAGTACCTATGGTGATGAATTGATTAGCAGTGGCAGAACCTGCCAGTGCTAGCGTGAGGCCTGCAGTGGCTGCACCCGCTGCCAAGGCTTTCTTAAAATTAATCATGGTCGTCTCCGTGTACTCTGATTATAGTTATGAGTTTTCTGCTTCGACCCACACCTGTGAGCGTCTTAAAAGGATAAACCCTGTGGCTCAAATCGCAAGTTTGATTACCTACCAATACGGTTAAGCATTGTTGCGTTTGAGTGACCGCACGAGATAAGCATTACCCAAAAACAACCCCATACTGGCCACACTCATCAACAAGCCGATCCAACGCGGCTCGTCGAACGCCGCCATGATGGTAAAAGGAATGTAGAGTAGCGTAACGAAGCCAAACCAGCTCAGTTGCCGTACGTTCAAGCGAATCAGAGCGGGACAAAAAAGCCACAAAGGCAGGGTTTTCAAAAACCACAAGGCCATCCCTGCACCAATAACCTCGAAGGAGGTACCCACGCCACTTGGGGCCGTGACCCACGTTTGCACGGCATACATCAGAACCAGTGCGACATAACTGGCCCACGTTACGCGGAGCCATTTTTGTTGTTGCGTCATAGAAATCATAAAGCCGTATTGTTCCCATTGTGGAGCTGATAAGCCATGGTTGCGAGGCGTTTTCCCTGTGCTTGGGCTAACTGAATTTCCTCTCGGGTCAGCGCTTTCTTGTCTTTATCCCAGTGCGAAACGCCGTAAGGCGTACCGCCGGATTCGGTCGTATGCAACAGCGCTTCGGTGTAGGGCGTACCCATGATCACTAAGCCGTGGTGCAGCAGTGGCAACATCATCGATAACAGTGTTGCCTCTTGCCCGCCATGCAAGGACGACGTTGACGTAAACACGCACGCTGGCTTGTTCACCAAATCGCCGTTTAGCCATTGCGGGGTTGTTTGCTCCCACCAATGTTTCATGGGTGCTGCCATGGTGCCAAAGCGAGTCGGACTGCCCAAGGCCAAACCGGCACAGTCGCGCAGATCCGCTACTTCCGCGACCAAATAGTCGCTCTCGTCATCGTCCGTATTCAACGACGGTACCGTGCGCAAACGAGCATCCATACCGGCGACGGATTCCACGCCATGAGCTAAATGCTGCGCCAGTTGTGCAGTCTTTCCGCCGCGACTGTAAAACAAGATGAGGATAAAGGGATTATCCACCTTAAAGGATCTCCAACACATTTTCCGGCGGACGCCCTAATACCGCCCCTTTGGGCGAAAACACAATGGGGCGTTCAATCAACTTAGGATGTTCCACCATGGCCGCCAGCAACATGTCTTCATCGGCACCGGAGTTGTTCAAGCCAAGCTCTTTGAAAACAGCCTCCTTACTGCGCACCAATTGCTGTGCTGACAGGTTCAGTTTTCCCAGCGCCGAGCGTAACTCGGTCACCGTCGGTGTATCTTCCAAGTACAAGCGAATGGCTGGTTTAATGCCTTGGTCTTCGATCAATTTCAGAGTTTCGCGCGACTTACTGCAGCGCGGGTTATGCCAAATCGTAACCGTCATCATGGCTCCTTTTTCAGTTCACTTTCTCGAATGAAAGAAGGATACCACACCTCTATCAGCCGTAGGAGGCTAGGGAAGCTCTACAACAACACCCATGCCACGGTACTTGCCGCCAACGCATAATAAAGCATCGGGACCAACGTAAACCGAATAATCTCCCCTTCCCGGCCCGACAAATTCACCACGCTCGCGGCCGCCACAACATTCACCACACAGATCATATTACCGGCGTTCGCACCCAACAATTGCAGCGCCAACACCGTGGTTTCCGGCAAACCAACTTGCCCGGCGACCGACGCCTGAAACGACGCAAACATCATATTCGAGAAAGTCGCCGAACCGGCAATAAACGAACCCAGCGCACCAATTAATGGCGCCACAAACAACCACTGACCCGCTAAATTATTCGCCGCCAAGTTCGCCAACTCCAACGGCATTGCTGCCAAGCCCGCACTATTGACACCCGACTGCAAAAAGATACGTACCATGGGCACCGCCGTCGCCAGCGCAATCACCGTAGGCACCAGCGTGCGTGCGCTGACCAGAGTGGCACGCTGCAGAGGTTGCCAACGTCCGGCTTGCGCACTCGATTGGACAAAGGCGGCAATAGCAGCCGTCAACACAAACACCGTACCGGGCAGGTACAGCGGTGCGAGAGACGCCGAAATGTCTGTACCCAGAATGTTTTGCCACGCCACCACAACGGAATTCAGAACGGCCTTGAGTGGCAGAGCGTCAATGCGGGTCAATACCAATAAACCAGCGACTAAAATATACGGCGTCCAAGCGCGCAACAAAGACATATGCTTGGTATGCCCCAGCGCCTCGTCTAACTGGTGAGTGGCGACCAGAGATTTCATCGCAATGCGATCTTCAGCCGAGAAATACCACACCTTGCGGGGAGTCAGAATGCGATAGCGTGCCAGCGTGCTCATCAAAGCAAGCCCTATCAGTGCGCCAATAATGGAAGGAAACTCTGGCCCCAGCAACCATGCAACGAGGTACGCCGGCACCGTAAACGACAACCCGGCCAACACCGCGAAGGGCGCAATAGCCAAACCCGGTAGCCAGGATTTTTCAGCACCAAAAAAGCGCGTCAAAATCAGTACCATAATCAAGGGCAGAAACGACGCCACCAAAATATCGATACCAATGGCCGTCATCGCAATGGACTGCAATTGTTCTGGCGTACTGCCGACCAACCCCTGCCCCATCCCGACAATAACAGGCGTTCCCACAGCCCCGAACGACACCGCGCTGGAATCCGCCACCAAGGCCAATACCACAGCCGCCAACGGCGGAAAACCTAAAGCCACCAACAGGGGCGCACCTATTGCCGCCGGCGTACCAAAGCCGGATGCGCCTTCCAGAAAACTACCAAACAACCAAGCAATGATGATGACCTGTACCCGACGGTCAGGCGAAATGTGCGAAAAGCCACTGCGAATGACTTCAATAGCACCGGTTTCGCGCAGCACGTTCAGCAACAGAATGGCACCAAAGACGATCCACACAATGGACGCCGCTACCATCAGGCCTTCTAACACCGCCGCCGACACCTGCAACAGCGGCATCTGCCACACCACCAACGCCAACACCGCCGACACTAGCAAGCTCAACGGCATGGCTTTGGTGGCGGGCAAACGCATAATGACCAATAGCACAAAAACGCTGATGACCGGCATAGCGGCGGTGAGGAACTGCATGAACGTCATTATTGATCTCGTCGTAGAGAGTAATGGAAAGCTAATAGAGTATGCGGCGGGCATGGCAGGTGTAAAGGGCCCAACCCCATCACACGGAAAACTGCTTCGCTCGCACCACGTTCCGGTAATCGGCTGGGGTTACACCGGCCCGCTGGCGGAACAACTTAATGAAATACGAGGCATCACTGAACCCCAACATATCGGCAATGTCTTGCACGGTTAAATTGCTCTCGCGCAACAACTCTTCGGCGCGCTGCAAGCGCAACTGCAACCAATATTGCTTCGGCGATTCCCCGGTGGCCTGCACAAATCGCCGCGCCAACGTACGCTCGGTCAAGCCCACCACGGCCGCCAACTCGCTCACATGAAATGGCTTATCCAACCGTTCCGCCAACCACGCTTGCGCAGCCACAACATCTTCGTCATCGTGCTGCAACCCACCCAAGCGATAAAACGGTTGGTTCAGCGTACGGCTGACTTCATGTGAAAAATGCCGCTCTACCTCACTCATGATTTCATCGTTGTACCACTGGCGCACAAAGTACAACACCAAGTCGGTCAGCGAATTTACGCTCCCCGCACAGTAGATCTCATCGGCGTAGGTAATGGCCTGTTTCGGCTTCAGCAACACCTTAGGATAGCGACGCGCAAAACGGCCAAAGAAATACCAATGGGTAGTCGCTACGCGATCATCCAACAAGCCACCTTCGGCCAAAAAATACACGCCCGTGCCGGCTGCGATAACCGGTTTACGTTCAGCCACCATCCTTTGCAAAATACCAATCAACTCACCGTGGTGCGATAACATGGGCAGCGGGTTACCCCACAACGGCGGCATGATGACCATATCGCAGTTCAACAGCCCTTCCCAACTGCCCTGCGCTTTGAGCGTCAAACCACCCGTCACCTCTTGGCTATCGCCGTCCTGACAGAACACGCTCAGCGACAATGGCTCACTCGTCAGGTGCTTCAAATACGCCATTTGACTGGCTGCGTGCAGCATTTCACTGGGCAGGGTAATGCCCGTTGCCAGGGTTTTGGGCAAGGCAATGAAGCCGATTCGCACTGTATCTACCTCGTAAAATGACTACTTTGTTCTATCTAATGGCGCTTTCATCATACATTACCCACCATCACCTACACTAGTATGCAGCGCAACATGAAATATTCCTCTCAGGAGCAGCAATGACACGTCTTCCCGTCATCGTCGGATTCGGCGGCGTAAACGCCGCAGGTCGCAGTGCGTTTCACCACGGTTACAAGCGCATGATCGAAAGTGCTTTACCCGCAGAAACCATGGCGCCTACCTGGCAGAACCTCGCCACCATGATGAACCTGGACACCAGCGGCGGCCTGACCCCGGAACTCATTGAAACTCTGCGCGCAGGCACCCTGATCCGCCGCATCGAGCCCGTGCATTTCGATGTCGATGCCGTGCTGTATCAACACAAAGCCGACATTCATGGCCTGCACGGCGACATGGAATTCACGGCGCGCCGCAACCAACTGCCGCGTCATCTGCCGGAAAACTGGGAAGTCACCGCGGTCACCGGGCGCGAAGTCACCGTCAAAGTGACCGGCGCAACCCCTGCCCTGTTTCCTGAACACAAAAAATACCCCGTATCCAGTGCTGGCCAAGTACCCACCGGGTTCGACGCGGCCAGCATGTACCGCTCCATGCACCACCCACGCGCCCTGACGCAAGCCGTTTACGGCGCGTCCGACGCGCTCAACTCCTTGGGCATGGACTGGTCTGAAATTCTCAAGCACATCTCGCCCGATGAAGTGTCGGTGTATGCCGGCAGCGCGTTAGGTCAGGTCGACGACAAAGGTTACGGTGGTTTGTACCAAACCGAACTGACGGGCGGCCGCACCAGCTCTAAGATGATGGCTTTGAGCCTCGGCGAAATGGCTGCGGACTTCATCAACAGTTACATGATTAACTCTGTTGGCAGCACCGGCAGCAACGTAGGCGCCTGCGCGACCTTCTTATACAACCTGCGCCAAGGCATGATCGACATTCAAAGCGGTAAAGCCCGCGCGGTCATCGTCGGCAACACCGAAGCGCCGGTGAACCCTGCCATCATGGGCGGCTTTGATGTCATGGGCGCGCTGGCGAACGACGACAACCTGCGCCGACTGGATGAACTGCCCGACGGTGCGCCCGTCGATAACCGCCGTGCCTGCCGTCCATTCTCCGCCAACGTTGGCTTTACCATGGCCGAATCTGCCCAGTTCATTATCTTGATGGACGACGAACTGGCCCTTGCCACCGGCGCCAACATTCATGGCTCGGTACCGGATGTGTTCATTAACGCCGATGCCAACAAAAAGTCGATTTCTGCTCCCGGCGTGGGCAACTACATCACCATCGCCAAAGCCGCAGCACTGGCGGAAAGCTTGCTCGGTGAAGGTGGCTTGGCGCAAACCTTTGTACAAGCGCACGGCACAGGCACACCGCAAAACCGCGTGACGGAATCACACATTCTGAACGAAGTGGCCAAACTGCATGGCGTAAACGACTGGGCGGTAACAGCGGTGAAGTCTTATGTGGGGCACTCACTGGGGCCCGCCGCCGCGGATCAGATCATCGCCAGCTTGGGCGTCTGGGCGCACGGCATTATTCCCGGCATCAAAACCATTGATCACATCGCCGACGACGTGCACAACAGCAATCTGAATATCTTGATGGACCATCACGATACTGGCAGCCTCACTGCCATGCGTGGCTCCGTCATCAACTCCAAAGGCTTTGGTGGCAACAACGCCTCAGCGCTGATTTTATCGCCGGATGAAACATTGAAGATGATGCGCAAGCGTCACGGCGATGCCGCTGTTGCTGCATGGCAACAACGTAACGAGCCTGTAGCCGCCACCGCCAAACAAAATGACGAGAACGCCATTAAAAACGGCGTGCCGATTATTTATAAATTCGGTGAGTCCGTGATGGACGAGAACGATGTGAAGCTGAGCAAAGAGCAGATCACGTTGAAAGAATTCGCCAACAGCATTTCGTTGGCGAGTAAGCACCCGTACGGTGATATGACCCCGTGATCATAGGGCGGAAGAGCGCAGCGTCATCCGCCACGCGGGTATTCATACCCGCCGCTTACAACCGCACGCTGTACGTGATGGTAACCGTCTCCGTACCCGGATTTTCCTCCGCCAAACTCGCATTGGACAAATGGTGATACCCCACCCCAATGCGCGTATGGTCGGCGAATTCGTAGGCCAAATTCACTCCAGAACGAAACTGCAGCCAAAAGCCTAAATCCGTATCCGCGTTACCGCCGTGCAGATACAACCCCGGCGCAAAATCCACCGACACCAAGAAGCCTGTATCGCGCGTTGAGAACTTGGACTCACGCGTAATTCCAGCAAACGCAAAATGCGACGCATGGCGCGTGCGCATCAGCCCGACTACAGGACGAAAATCAAAACGTGTCCAACGCTGCGCTGTCAAATACCCTACTCCGTAAACAGAGTCTTCATGGTCACGTTGATAGTCGACCACGCCCAAATACACTTGGGCATCAGCACCAAGCTCTGCCGATGTGAAACCGCTCAGGGATAGCAGGAGCAAAAGACAATACTTTTTCATGTGCTTCCTTAACTCAATGGCAAAAATTATCGCATTAATGGAAAACTTAGAGCATGAACGACAAACAATCCGCCCTAAAAATGGTAGCGATAACCGACGTTTCCGGCCCAGTCCCCACTTTGTTCGATCAATCCTCGGGTGACTGACGCAGACCACTGTAAACGGTTGCCAAAATCAGACTTTAAGGTTAGGTGGCGACGACTGAAAGGACTATCGTAACCACCCGTAAAGTCTAACCAGAAGCCCACTATCCGTTCCTCATAAACAAATTCTGAAGAGAATCGAAGAGTTTCGCGGACATCATAATGCGCAGCGGTAGAAAACTGGATAACGTCTATCTGGCCATCTTCATTAAAACTCTCAAAAATACCTGCACCATAATTCACATCAAAGGTTATGTCATCCAACTGCCAACTTAGGGCCAACAGCGCGTAAAACGAAAGCCTATCATCCCCCAATGGCCTGTTTGCAGCAGGCTCAATCACTCCCCAAATAAATGCGGCTGAAGGAAGGTACTCAACATTGGCTTGGTAGAAGTTAAGCTTGGTAAAGAAATAAGGGTCTCCGCCTCCCGACACGCTTACGTCAGCATTATTGCGCTGTCGATAAAGACTGTACCCGACTATCGCCTCAGCACGCTCTCCCAAGCCAAGATTTAACTGCACAATAGGAGCGTCAACAGAAAGGCCGTCAATCGCTTGATCACCCGTATTTCTGCCATGCCCTAACGAAGCCGACACGCTCAAACTAGAGTCCTTTACGGCCTCAGCACTGAACGTATACCAATCAAGCCCTCTGGCATGTAGTGGCAGTGAGAACACTAAGGAGACAACCAAAAATCCCAGCAAGCGCCTGCTAGTGAACATACTCATAATGCTACTTTCTCTCTCAAAACCTAAAATTAAGACAGCTCCAACTACCCATACCACAAGGATATTTGCTAAAGTACGCGCACTTGAAACAAACGAATGGAACCAAGCAATGCTGGTAGAAGCTCCTATTTCCCTTGGCGAACTGATCGACAAAATCACCATCCTTGAAATAAAGGAAGTGAACATCAGCGACGAAAGCAAACTCAAAAACGTTCGCCACGAGCTAAAGGTATTGAACGACAAAGTAGCCAGCATCCTCGATGCTGATGGTAAAGCCAAACTGGCACCGATGAAAGAACAACTGAAGCGCATTAACGGCGACCTGTGGAAAATCGAAGACGACATCCGCGACTGTGAATTCGCCAAGCAATTCGACCAAACGTTCATTGACCTCGCCCGCGCAGTCTACGTTACCAACGACCAGCGTGCCAATGTCAAAAAAGACATCAACTTGGCCTTCGGCTCCGAACTGGTTGAAGAAAAATCGTACAAAGACTACAAGTAATTCATGCGCATCCTGCTGATTAAGATGTCGTCCATGGGCGACATCTTTCACACCTTCCCCGCCCTGTCTGATCTGCAAGCCCGACTACCTAACGCTCAAATAGACTGGGTCGTAGAGGAAGCACTGGGTGGCATTGCCGCTTGGCATCCCGCCGTTAGCAGGGTCATCCCCATTGCTTTAAGGAAATGGCGCAAAGGCGGTATTGGCGAACTGTTCAAACAGGTGCGTCAGTGGCGCAATACAATCAAACACACAGAGTATGATTTGGTGATTGATGCCCAAGGCCTGTTGAAGAGCGGATTGATTGCCCGAGTCACCGGCAACACCAAACTGCACGGCTACGATGCCCAATCGGCAAGAGAGGCAATAGCTGCACGATTGTACCAACACACTCATCGTATAAGCACCGACCAACATGCCGTCGAGCGCACGCGCCAGTTGTTCGCCAGCGCCTTGGGTTACTCGCTAGAAGACCTACCATTGACCTTCGGTATTCGCACACATTTTAGCCATATCAAGAAAGCCGAACATAAGTTGGTTTTTATAATCGGCACAAGCTGGAGCACCAAGCTCTGGGCACCGGCACACTGGAAAGCCCTAACCGCAGATGCTCTACAAAAAGGCTACGATGTAGAAGTGATTTGGGGCAGCCCTGAAGAGAAATCCTTAGCCGACGAAATTATTCACGCCTGTCCGCAAGCCACGAGCGCCACCGAGCGCTTGTCGATTCAAGCCGTAGCTGAAAAACTAGTAGAAGCCTCCGTAGTGGTAGGATTAGACACCGGCTTTGCGCATCTGGCCGGCGCGCTAGAAAGCCGCACGATTGCACTGTACGGCGCAACATCGCCGACCAAGGTAGGCTTGATCGGTACACACACGGCTAATTTGTCTCTGACGCCCGCATTGGAATGTATGCCCTGTCATAAACGCAGTTGCGCCAAGTTGCCAGCGGGCAGCGAGGATACCCCACCGTGTATGCGTGGGTTATTGCCAGAGCGTATTGTAGAGCAGGTGTTTACACCTGCAATTTGACGCAGAAAAAAGCAAACAACAACCGAGAAACCATCATGAACAAACCCGCAAAAATCGGCGTCGTCATCACCACCTACAACTCACCTCTATGGCTTGAGCATGTTCTGACGGGTTATGAAAATCAAACGGACGCCGCCTTCACCACCATCGTAGCCGACGACGGCTCTGGCGCCGACACCCTTGCAGTGATCGAAAAATTTCAACAACGTGGCCGCATTCATATTCAACACGTCTGGCACGAAGACCAAGGCTTTAGAAAATGCACCATTCTAAATAAAGCCATCACACAGACAGATTGTGACTACCTCATTTTTACCGACGGCGACTGTATCCCGCGCAACGACTTCATTGCCGTCCATCGCGCAGCAGCTCAGCCGGGAATCTTTTTATCTGGCGGCTACATCAAACTCACTATGCCGGTTTCTGAAGCCATCACCGCCGACAACATCAAAAGCGGCGACACCTTTAACACCGACTGGTTGGTGAACAAGGGCCAGCCGCGTAATCACAAACTGTGGAAACTCACAACCAGCCCCACATTGCGGCGTCTCCTCAACAGCCTGACACCGACCAAGCCAACTTGGAACGGCATGAACAGTTCTACTTGGACAGCCGACATCATAGAAGCCAATGGCTTCAATGAGGACATGCAATACGGAGGTCTTGACCGCGAATTGGGCGAACGCCTTTGGAACAAAGGCATGAAGAGCAAGCAGATTCGCTACAGCGCGGTGTGCCTGCATCTAGATCACCCACGGGGATATGCAAAACCGGAGATTTGGGCGAAGAACTATGCCATTCGAGCAGAAGCGAAAAAATCAGGGCGGATACGCGCGCAAAACGGTATCAACAAGGAGTAAGGATACGCCTATGAAGCTAGGCAATTTTCACTTTCTTCAAAGAGGTGATCGTCAGAAAAACCTATTCCTCAGTCCTCCATCGCCTTCTCAGTGAGTTTACATCGCCTCAATTGACTTGATTAACCAAGCACTTATACTGACCGGCCTTAAGCTATCTAGTCGGAAGACATACATGAGCGTTAGCCGATCGGCCCTCGGCACCAAGCAAGGCTTCATCCTAAAACTCCTGACCGCCACTATAATAGCTGCTAGCTTCATATGGTTCGTGTTTGCTCACTACGACCTGCAGTCATTGCAAACTCTGTTGGGGCAGTTGGGATTAATCAGTCTCGCAACTGTAATTTTACTTCAACTCTTGTCGTACATCCTGCGCGCGTGGCGTTTTTATGTTGTACTCCGGCCGCTCTCACCAACCCTATCATTTCTTGGCATACTCCGTGTAACGCTTATACACAACGCGCTCAACAACATCATCCCTATGCGCCTTGGTGAATTAACATTCCCAGCGTTGATGAGTCGACATTACAAAATGCCAATCGTCACCAGCGCATCCGCATTGGTGTTGGTGAGACTCCTCGACCTAGCGCTCATGGGCGGACTTCTCGTTGGCGTCCTATTCCTGCTTGGCATAGACACACTCGACCAGATCAACACCGGCAGCCTGATTAAATGGACTCTTATAGCGGCCACCATCGGAGTTGCCATTGTCCTACTTTTTTTCAGACAAATACTCAAACGTGTGTTGCTCAAACTCAAAGCGGGTCTGCACTATATACTGCCGAAGATGCCCCTATTACTAGGCATCTCAACATTCGTGTGGGTAAGCAAGGTGCTCAGCTACTTAATAATCATTCAGATAGCATTAGACTCAACATATCTTCAGGCTCTCGTTGCTGTACTCGCCACGGAAGCCACCGCTATACTACCCATCAATGGCATTGCAAACTTCGGCACACTAGAAGCCAGTATTTGGGTGGCACTGCGCCCCTTCGCTCTAGATAACGCGACCGTATTCAATGCCGCCGTAAACCTGCATTTTTTTATACTTAGCATGGCGTGCACTTGCGGACTACTTGCTTACCTTAAGAAACCAAGGATCAACTGATGTCAAACCTCTCCAAAGTTACCGTTTCAGTTGTAGTACCACTCTACAACGAAGTAGAAAATGTAGGGATCTTGGTGGACCGAATTACCGAGTCTCTAACCAATTCCAAACACGCATTTGAGATTCTGCTGGTAAACGACGGTAGTCAAGACGGTACCTTTCTCGCCATGCAGGCGCAGCGAGATGAAAAAGGCGAACACATAAAGCTCATAGACCTTTCACGCAACTACGGTCAAACGGCTGCCATGCAGGCTGGCATTGACTACGCCGAAGGCAGCATTATCGTAACCATGGATGGTGACCTGCAGAATGACCCCAGCGACATTCCAAAGCTCATTGACGAGCTTTTAAGCAGAGATCTCGACTTAGTTCAAGGCTGGCGTATGAACCGGAAAGACGGTCTCGTGCTGCGTAAAATACCATCGAAAATAGCCAATTGGCTGATCGGAAAGATTACAGGGCTCAAGCTTCACGACTACGGCTGCTCATTGAAAGTGTATCGTGCGGAGATGATCAAACAGGTTCGTCTGTACGGCGAAATGCACAGATTCATACCTGTTTGGGCCACCAGTGTTACATCACCGGACCGAATTGGCGAAATACCAGTGAAGCATCATAGTCGGCAGTTTGGTGAATCTAAATACGGTATTTCCAGAACCTTTCGGGTGATCCTCGATTTAATATCTGTTTTTTTCTTCCAGCGCTATCGCGCCAGACCCAGCCATTTCTTTGGCATCATTGGACTAGTGTTTGGAACACTCGGAGGCATCATACTGGCGTACCTCTTTAGCATAAGACTCGTACTAGGCGTAGATATTGGTGATCGTCCGTTACTGATCGGCGGAGTACTGCTGGTCATGATCTCGATGCAGTTCATTACGACGGGCGTAATTGCCGAAATGCTGTCGAGAATCTATTTTTCACAGGATGCGCAGGGCTCCTATTACGTCAGCAAAAGAAGCTCTGAACTGGGTGCTTTTAAGCACGCCAATCAAGAACCAAAAACAGTAACAGGTGACGATCATGCCTGAGTTGGGACACCAGTCACAGCCGAAAAACACCAATTCCTACCTGACACTAGCACTGGTTTTTGGTGTAGTACTGTTAATCTATCGCCTTGTAGCGCTTTATCTAACCGCACCCGGCCTTTTTTTTGACGAAGCGTACTACTACGGCTGGTCGCAAACGCCAGACTGGGGCTATTACTCTAAGCCTCCAGTGGTCGCCTGGATCATCTTCATTGCTACCGAACTATTCGGCAAGTCCGAATTCACAGTCAAACTTGCTGCACCTATATTGCATACCTGTACCGCACTGGTTATCTACTTTATCGGCCAGCGCCTACACAGTGCAAAGGCTGGCTTTTACGCATTCTTAACCTTTTTGACCATGCCCTTTATTGGTCTTGAGTCGTGGTTCATTACCACCGACGCACCGCTACTGCTGTGCTGGTCTTTGCTTTTGTTCTTCTACCTCAGAGCCATTGAAACCAACCACTGGAAAGACTGGATACTCGGTGGCGTATTCGGCGGGCTAGGGCTGCTTAGCAAATACACCATGGCACTCTTCCCCATCGCAATCCTCTTTTATTTTGTAGCGACATTGCATTTTCACCAGTTCAAGAACCTGCGATTCTGGGCATTGGTTTTAATTACCGCCATCATCTTTTTACCTAATATGGTGTGGAATTATCAATATGGTTTTCCGAGCATCATGCATACCCTTGACCTAGCAGGGGTGCGCGAGAAACAAGGAAATCCAATCGAATTCTTCTTAGGCCAGTTTCTAGTGTTCGGGCCAATCGCATTTGCGCTACTACTGTCTTGGCTGCATCCAAAGAAGTACAAAACCATGCCGCTAGCGGTATCTCTTGCCTTGATACCGATAATACTATTGTTCTTACAGTCCTTTCGTAATGAAGCCTACGTCAACTGGGCTGCAATGGGCTATGTTGCCGGTTCAGTGTTAGCTGGCATCAGCTTTACAACGTTTAAGCCTAGACTGTTTAAACTATCAATTGGCATCAATGTACTGGCCATGCTGATCTTCTATCACTTCACAGCGTTGGCTAACTTCGCAGGCATAAACCTCACCAGCAATACAACGCCCTATGCGAGAGTAGATGGATGGCGTGAACTTGGAGAGTACTCGAACCAACTTGCTAAGGCATACCCTGATCATGTTTTTGTTTCTACTCGCAGAAACATCAACTCTTACTTAAGTTTCTATCTGGACGACACCCTGAGCGTCAGAACCATCAACCCCAGTGAACCTCCTGCTGATCACTATGGCCTCAAATATGTCATTTCTGACAATGAGAAAAGAGCCATCTTGGTGCTTCCCAGCAGAATATCAGAAAGCGTCTACGCGCAGTTCGATGAGGTTGAGCAGCTTAGCGAGCTGCGGATCAACAGATACGGTCAAGAAAGTACTTACTATTATTACAGAGCGATAAGATATTAATGAAAATCGCCTTCAAATACGTAGCCAGCGACCTCATAAGGTATCAACTCTATGTTGCCATGGGGTTCGGCCTTCTTTTGATTGGGCAACAGACCATTAATACACTAATGCGACTCCCCAGCATTCAGCCTCTTGAACTTGGTCAGATGCTACTGTTTATGCAAGCAAACATTATTGGAGATGTTCTACCAATAGCTTTATCTTTGTCCATTCTCCTCTCCAATGGCCAACTCTACAATAACAACGAAATCTTTGCCTTGTACAATGCTGGCCTGAGCAGAAACGACATATTTAAACCTGCATTGTTCACATCAATAGCCGTAGGCATACTGCTTACCTTCAATCTGACCGCTGTCAAACCGAGAGCAGAAATTGCCTTCGCAGAGACACTTCATAAAGTATTCACATCGCACTTTACAGTCTACATAAGTGAAAAGATATTTTATGCATTACCCAACTCAGATTTCGTTGTTTGGACGGACAAAAACCAAAACGGAACCCTGTATAACGCCTTCTTTTTCGATGAAAAAAACCAAACGGCCTATACTGCAAAGCAGGCCGCACTGACAGAGGAGTTACCAGGAACATTTTACTTCTCATTGTTCGAAGGCGAGATACTAATTCTTAACGACAGCAACAAAAATATCGAACACACTCGCTTCGAGCAGCTTGACCAACTGCTCATTAGTGAAGATTTTTACGTATCCGGTGGCCGCCGGTTTCGATACACCACAGACCTACTGACCGACAATGGAAGCTCAGCCCGATCTGAGCTGATGTGGCGGATTACGCAACTACCCTACTGCCTCACCCTATTCCTTCTAATGACCAGCTTAAGCCCCAGATCAACAAGAACCACACCAGCAATAGGTATTTTCTTGGGAATTACAGCTTTTTTTGTTTTCAACTCGCTGGCCAACCATATCAGAGGACTGGCCAATAATGGAGTGATTAACCCGAGTTTTTCTTTAATCACCTACTATACCGCTACATCGTTGGCTATTATTTTTATCAATGTGTTAAGAAATAAAATCAATGCTAAGCATCATTAGAATTTATTTAATTAAAAATACCCTTCTAGGCATTGCCGTAACCGCGCTTAGCATATTTGGGTTTATTGCTAGCGCCACTTGGTTCAGTCTCTCAGAAAACTTATCTGCGATAGAAAAAATTCGAGAGATATTGGTGCTAAACTTAAGTATTGGTCACCTGCTTGTTCCTCTGGTATGTTTTACCGGTGCCGCAATCGGCCTTGGGCGAATGCTCGCATCAAGAGAGTTAATCATCATCAACTCTAGCGCACCTGGTCGTCGCGGTATAAAGATATGCGCTAGCCTATCGGTAATGGTTATCATGGTTTTTCATATTTTTATTATTGAAATTCCTGCCGTAAAGGAAATTCATCTGGATGGCCTAAGACAATCAGAGCCAGCTACAAACAGTTGGTATTCTTTTAACGATTTATTTATTAAAAGAAACAGTGAGACGGGTGCCAAAGAACTTAATGTCGCCTACTTCCACACGCAGGACAACCAGATCGTTGAATTTGGCGACGAACTACAAAGAAACACCACACCGCTTTACCGCAATGCGCCGACGGAACGTTCTAACGAAATAGCCTACGCTCTGGACGTAGTGGCGTCGGGCATACCCAGACCAGCCCCTGGCTGGTCTTACATTTCACTGATCAATGAGTATCTAGACGCTGCCTCGCCGTGGTCACAATCTGCAGACCTACTAAATCTACTTTCCGCGAGGACAGTTCAAATATTTTGGTCACTACCTATGTTCTTTCTATTGTTGTCACTGGTGACAGATTTCAATAGAAAAATAGCATTAAGTACTATAGTTGGAAAAATGGTTCTTGCTCTAATAGTGGTTGCAATACTTATTGAAGCATCCTTCCTACTGCTAGAAAAGATGAATATCAACTATCTTGTTAGAACACTGGTACCCATCTCACTAAGCATTCTAACGACAACATTGTTCGTTAAGTCCACCAGAAGAGGGTAACATCACCAGTTACTCTCTCCTTAGGATCTTATCGACCAACAGTGTCCCCAGCTTTGTTGGACGATGCTTACTGCTTACGGCATCACGATCGTACTCTTTATCTACCCACGACCAAAAATCAATACCAGTCGCTTGTTCAGCTCGTTCGTAGTCATCGAGAAATGTATCTAAAACGCCCGTTCTGCCTTCCTTAAAATGTAAAAAGCGCTTGGACAATTGTGATCTAGCGGCTGACAAAGGCACACCCGACCACATAAGAAACAGTGTGGATATTAAACCCGCCCTGTCCGCTCCCGACTTACAATGCAGAAGCAATGGCCGCTTGGCGTGCAAGTACATATCATGAAGCTCATGAAGCTGCTCTTTTGACGGAGGTCTTCCTGAACTCAGATGAATGTTATAGAACGCGATATCAGCTTCGTTACAAGCATAGGCTTCTAAGTGATGAAATGGCTCATCTACTTGACCCCGCAAATTAAGTACCGACACCACTCCGCGCCGGGCTAATCGTCTGATGCGCCCGGGCGTAGGCTGACTGGATCGCCATATCCCTGGGGCAACCTCCACCGGGAAGTTAAAAAACAGCCGTAATATCCCGAAGTCAGCAAACATCAAATTGCACCAAGCACCGAATCGATAAACCCTACTCTGATACTTCAAAGGTATCGTACTACTCATCTATTACCTCACGGATCATCCAGAGCTTGCCATCGGCTTGCCTGTGCTGAGACTCAACCCCATACAACCGGATGGAGCAACCGACATGGGCAACCATATTAGCCACGCAGAATGGCCAAAATTTCGTCAGTCTTTTTCTGCATCAACTGCTCGTCCGCTCGTGTTTCGAGATTTAGGCGAACCACCGGCTCGGTGTTTGACTTACGCAGATTAAAGCGCCACTCAGGAAACTCCAACGACACTCCATCCACCGACTCTTCACCAATAGCATCGGCTTTAAATGCCTCATACACACGGGCAATAGCGGCATCAGCATCGTCCACTTTACTGTTGATCTCTCCAGGTGACGGACAGGCAGACATCCTCTCGCTAACCAACTCAGACAAACTTTGACCTTTTTTGCACAACAGATCCACAACCAGCAACCAAGGAATCATCCCGCTGTCGCAGTAAGCAAAATCGCGGAAATAATGGTGCGCACTCATTTCACCACCATACACGGCATCTTCTTTGCGCATCACTTCCTTAATGAATGCATGGCCTGTTTTCGACTGTACGGCCTTGCCGCCGTTGATCTCACAAATGTCTTTAGTGTTCCATACCAAACGAGGATCATGGATGATGGTTGCACCAGGGTTCTTCACCAAGAACGCCTCCGCCAACAAACCCACCACGTAATAGCCTTCAATGAACCGACCATCCGCATCCCACAAGAAACAGCGGTCGAAATCTCCGTCCCACGCTATCCCCATATCGGCCTTGTGTTCACGCACAGCATCACCGGTAACTGACTGTTGCTCTTTCAGAATAGGATTAGGAATGCCGTTCGGGAAGGTGCCATCGGGTGTGTTGTACAGCTTCACAAATTCCACGGGAATATTGCGTTCTTTAAACGCCCGCTCCATACGATCCACCGTGTAACACGCCGCACCATTACCAGCATTCATCACCAGTTTCATGGGCTTAACGTCACTTAGATCCAAGTAGGTCAACAAGTGATCAATATAGGGGCCGGAATTGTCTAAACGGGTCATTACACCCTTCTTAGACGGCCCAGTAAATACGTTCTTCTCAGCCAATAACTTAACGTCCAATAGGCCGGTGTCATTGCTCAGCGGACGCGAGCCCTCGCGCACCATTTTCAAACCGTTGTAATCAATGGGGTTGTGGCTCGCGGTCACCATTATACCGCCATCCAGTTTTAAAAATTCGGTGGCAAAATACACCTCTTCCGTACCAATCAAACCCAGGTCCACAACGTCCACACCAGAGTCCATTAAACCCTGTGCCAGGGCCATTTTTAAGGCTTCAGACGTCAAACGAACATCACCACCCACACAGACCTTCTTGGGCTTAAGCAACTCAGCATAGGCGCGTCCAATACGGTACACAATTTCTTCATTCAGCTCCGTACCGAGCCTGCCGCGAATGTCATAGGCCTTAAAGCAGGTGAGATTGGTCATGTGTATAGGTCCATTATTCATAGTAAGGCGGTAATCATAGCGCAAAGAGCTTGCCTTCGTGTAGTCATCAAAGGCCTTCTCATCGAGTTTACATCAACTCAATTGACTTGATAGTCCAAGCACTTATACTGACCGGCCTTATGCTACTATGGCACATGCGTTTATCATTCTGCGCACAGTTATAGAACTCCTCAACTGCAGCATAATTTTATCAATAACGTATGGCGCTGAACCGACAGCGCATTAGAAGCGGAGGTATGATGGGCTATCGCCAATGGCGAACGTCTTGGTCGCATAGATTTAATGTCAAAATCATTCGGTTCACCGCCTGGTTAGACGCGACGCTAATAGATCATGGCTTCCTGCGGATATTTTGGAATCGGCCAAAGCCTTTCACAGAACACGCGTGGCGATCCAACCAACCTAGCCCTCGGCAAGTTCGATGGTTGTTAAAAAATGGCATCAAAACCATCGTAAATCTGCGTGGCGTACACTCGGGCGGCGCCTACTTGTTTGAAGAAGAGGCCTGCAAAGCCGTCGGCCTAGAGCTAGTGTCGTTTAAGATGACCTCACGTGGCGCGCCAAGCCGAGAGAAAATCATTGCCTTCGGAGAACTGCTTGAAAACGTTAAAAAGCCCGTTCTTTTCCACTGCAAATCAGGGGCAGATCGCGCCGGGTTTGCAGCAGCGCTTTATTTGTTACTGACGGGCGAAGGCAGTATTACCGATGCAAAAGAGCAACTCTCCTGGCGGTACTTACATTTCAAAGGTGCCAAGACGGGACTATTGGATGCGTTTCTTGTCGACTACGAAACGTTCGCATCTCATACACCCATCGAGTTTTTAACTTGGGTTAAACAACACTACAACCCCAATCATCTGAAGCAAAATTTTAAACCGTCTGGTTTCAGCAGTTGGGTGGTTGACAAGGTACTACGACGTGAATGAATACAATTTGGACTTTCACAGCGACACCCCTCGGCGGACGTTGCTCAAACGACTTTGGACAGACTACTTACGAAAGTACCTAGGCTTTATCGCCATTGCTGCGGTGTTAGTCGTTATTGAAGGCAGTGCGTTAGGGCTGTTAAGTTATTTAGTTAAGCCCATGTTTGACTTGGTGTTTGTGCAAGGCAGCCAGTCAGATGTCATGTGGATTTCACTGGCAATCTTTATCGTCTTTACTGCCCGTGCCCTAGGTGGGTTAGGTCAGCGTGTCATTACCGTAACGGTAGGCTTACGTGTTGTAACAGGCCTACAAACGGCGATGCTGAGTCACCTAGTTCGCCTTGATGCAGCATTTTATTCTCGGTATTCACCGGGTGTCTTGATCGACCGCGTCAGAGGCGACACCGAGGCGCTGAAAGGTTTTGCCAGCACCGCTTTATTGAACTTTGGCCGTGACGCCATCTCGCTCGTTGCCCTGTTAACAGTAGCTTTTCTTGTGGACTGGAAATGGGCTTTGTTTGCCTTGTTCGGACTGCCTCTACTGGCGTACCCAATTTCCATTTTAAGACGTTTGATCCTTCGTACCACACGCAGCTCGCGCCAGGTATCTTCGGTATTGTCAATGCGCTTGGATGAGATATTCCACGGCGTCAACGCCATCAAGCAGAACAATCTAGAACACTACGAAGAAAAGAGATTTGAAAAAGAAGTAGGCCAATTCTTCAAGTTTCAAAGACGCTCTGAAGTAGGTAAAGCCGGAATGCCAGCAATGATCGACTTGGTTGCAGGCTTCGGCTTTGTTGCCGTAGTTTTGTACGGCAGTCAAGAGATCATCTCCGGAGAAAAATCAGTAGGTGACTTCATGAGTTTCTTTACCGCAATGGCCCTGACTTTTGATCCACTGCGTCGACTCAGCAACATCAGTGGTGCCTTTCAGGCCGCCAGCGCCAGTTTGGAGCGTATTTATGCCGTTCTGGATTCGCAGCCAAACATCCAGAGCCCACCCAATCCTGTACCGTTACCAGCAGATGTAGCGCAAAGAGATGTGGTGTTTGATGGTGTGTTGTTCAGCTATGGCGATAAACCCGTGTTGCGCCATCTCAATCTTGTCGCACCGGCAGGCAAGATGACAGCACTCGTAGGCGCGTCCGGTGCGGGTAAATCGACCGTGTTCAATTTATTAACACGACTGGTTGACCTAGAGGAAGGGACACTCCGCTTAGGAGACTTACCCATTCAGAATATGGACATAACAGATTTACGTTCATTGTTTGCAGTCGTCAGCCAAGACTCAGCATTGTTCGACGAAAGCATTCGTCAGAACATCCTACTCGGAAAACTCGATGCGACGGACGAAGAGCTTTATCAAGCAGCCAAGGAAGCACGAGTACTGGAGTTTACCGACAGCTTGCCTGATGGGCTTGAATCACTGGCCGGACCAAGAGGCTCAAACCTGTCCGGCGGACAGCGCCAGAGAGTAGCCATTGCTCGTGCCCTACTGCGTGACGCACCCATTCTACTCTTGGATGAAGCAACATCAGCAATGGACACGCGTACGGAAAAGCTCATTCAGGAGACGCTTGAAACCTTGGCAAAAAGAAAGACCACCCTCGTCATTGCGCATCGCCTGTCAACAGTCATGAACGCCGATGTGATTCATGTTTTGGATCAAGGCACCGTAGTTGAAAGTGGTACTCACGAAGAGCTACTAGCACTGAAGGGTCATTATTTCAAACTGAACTCTACACTTGAGTTATAACAAGAATAAACAAGAGCAAGAAAATGACACTATCTGGGATTATTGATCGCATTGCGCCATCGAGCTTTCATCGCGGGCATCCGATACTGGTTCTATTGGCTCTCTTACTCATAACTGGCTGGGCACTGACAAAGCTTTCTGTACCCACCAGCGTAAGTCGAATACCTGAAACTCTAATTACCCTGTTTTTTCTATTTGCCATCGCAAGAAATTGGCGTGTCATGAGGCATCAGCCATTAGTGTGGATGCTTGGCATCACAGTTCTACTACCACCACTTCTACTGTCCGTGAACTATTTGATAGATCCTGAAAGCGCAATGAGGTTTTTTGGCGGAGAACGCTTCGTCCGTTTGTTGTTCTTTCTTCCAATAGCATGGTTTTTAGGTGGTAACCTACGTACAACAATGTACTTTTTGGCTCTCGTATTCCTCGGCTACATGATAAGTATATTAATAAACTCTGATATTTTGAATCTAATTTCAAATATTCTAATAGGCCAAAGAGCTGACTTTGGAATTCTTAATGCCCAGCATCAAGCGATGTACTTCGGTATATCCTTTCTAGGGGCCTTATGCTTCATCGGTCTTCACAGGTTGAACAGCAACCCGGCCATCAGAGGCATAGCCTTGGCAACTTGCATACTTATTGCCGTTATCTCATTCTTAGGCATTGTAGCGACGACAACACGCGCCGTTTGGCTAGGCATTGCCCTGTGTACCATCGTAACCTGTCTCTTCTTGATGTGGTGCATTATAAAAGACCCAAAGTACAGAAAAATCGGAGCATCTCTACTTTCGGTCGTAGTTGTTTCGAGCGGCGCCTTGACCCTATTGTTCTCTGATAGAATCATCAGCCGATTCGAGGCCGAGATGGGAACAATAGGGCTATTATTCGAAGGTGACCTTACTGCAATACCGCCCAACAGCACTGGCTTGCGCATTCATAGCTGGATTATTGCTACAGACTGGATAGCTGAGCGACCGCTAACCGGCTGGGGCGAGAAGATAAGAACACACGCGATAAACTCTTCGCCTGGAAGCTCAGACCTTCAGATGCGTAACATTGAGCACTTCCACAACAGCTATTTTGAGTTTGGTATAGCCTATGGACTCATTGGGGTATTAGCCCTTCTGTCAATTTTCGCCTGGATAAACTTCAAAACGTGGCAAATAACCCAACAAGATGATGAGAATAAACCTGTTTTTTACTTTACTGCCCTTGGTACAATATTTTTATTATTCATAAACTTATTTGAGTCATACTGGTTTTTTTGGAGTGGTGCATTTATTACCTCTGTCACTTATGCTCCCGCAGCGACTATTATTCTCAGAAATCACCTACAAGGTATTTCAGAAAATAGAAAAAAAACATCACAAGCTAACTGAGTACATAAACTATGGCTTCGAACACTACCCCAAGAATTCTTCATCTGTCAGCCGTTGGAAACTGGGGTGGTGGTGAGCATCACATAGAGAGTTTAATCACAGAACTCAGGCGACTGCATCCGGATGCCTTCAACATGATTCATTGTGTAGCAGGTGCACAATTCAACAAACGTCTGGAGCTGGCTTCGCCGAGGTTCAACTATACGACGGCACCACGAAAATACAAAATTGATTGGCGTTACGTACGTAGTATCATCACAACCTGTAAAATGCATAAAATCAATCTTATTCATATACACGACCCAACGGCTCACCAATTAGCTGTTATCGCCAGCTTGTTTTGTAAGCTACCGCCGATGATTTTGAGCAAAAAAATCTCTTTTCCGGTAAAGAATCGCTTCCTTACCCGCCTAAAATACAATCACCAATGCATAAAACGGTATCTTTGCGTATCGCAGGAAACCGCCGATGTTTTGCGTCCTAGCCTCAAACGGCCCGAGCTTGTAGAAACGATATATCATGGCACAAGGCTTGACAACAAAAGCATACCCGCCCCTTTTGATATAAAAGACCATCTAAACCTACCTGCAGAGACCGTAATTGTTGGTAATATTGCCAATCATTATGGTGCCAAAGACCTACCTACTCTGCTTAACGTTGTTGAACAGTTGAAACAGGTGGCAGGACTCCCAGCCTTTCATGTTGTACAAATTGGTAAACACTTGGGAGACACCCCGGATCTAATTGACGATGCAAAACGCCGAGGGCTTGGCAGTCACCTAACGTTTCTAGGGTTCCAAACTAATGCATCCAGTTTCATCCCTCAGTTCAGCACACTGTTGATGACATCGGTAGTTGAAGGGGTCCCTCAAACCATTTACGAAGCCAATTTTCATCACGTTCCGGTTGTCACAACCAATGCGGGCGGTATCTCCGAGGTCGTTCTGCATGAAAAAACGGGTTATGTAACAGAGAAAAGAGCCACCGAAGACTTAGTGAGAGGTATCCGCATCGTCTTGACTCAGCACGACATTGTTCGGCAGTGGGTAGACGACGCCTATAGCCGATTTATGACCCACTTTACCAGTGAAGTTATGGCCGACCGGACTTATCAAGTCTATCAATCCATACTACAGTCAGGAAGTCAGAACGAATGACTCAGCCTTTTGAAAACCCCAAACGGATTCTCGTCATCCAAATCAAACTCTTTGGGGATGTCTTAACATCCAGTTTACTTTTTGAAGGGCTGCGCCAAGGCTATCCAGAAGCTCAGTTGCACTACTTGGTTGATGAAAGCATTACCCCGTTATTAGCAGGCAATCCCTTTATCGACGAATGGGTTACCGTAAAGCATGAAGACCTGCATCGTCCCAATAAGCTCATGCAGCTCTTAATTCGCCTGAAAAAGTCCAACTACGACGTCGTCATCGATGCTTATGGCAAAGGGTTGGGCATGCTACTGACACTGGCGACGAACGCCCCTGCCCGAATTGGGTTCGCTCGCACAGGTGCACGGCTCGCCTACCATTTCCCGATTCAACGCGGTTCTTGGCATCAAGATAACGCAGGAAATGCGATCAACGAGCGCAGACAACTGTTGTCACCGCTAGAGATAGACTATAAACACCTAAAGCCTACAATTTATCTCTCACCCGACGAACAACAACACGCCCAACAACAGTTGCAAACCCTTGAGAGGCAGAGCGCACAGCCCACTTTCATGATCAGTCTGCTAGGATCAGCGCAGGAAAAGACCTACCCGCACGCTTATATGGCGCAACTGTTAGACTACATTGTCGAGCAAACAGACGCCCATCTCTTAGTAAACTACTTTCCAGCGCAACAAGAAGAGGCCAACCACCTGCTCAGTCTGTGCCAAGCACACACGCAACAACGTATAGCTCGTCACCTTTATGCCCGCTCACTCAGGGAGTTCCTCGCCTTAACGAAAGAGTGCGACGCCTTGATTGGTAACGAAGGCGGTGCCGTCAACATGGCGAAAGCGCTGGACATACCTACCTTCACAATATTCTCCCCGTTTGTCGCAAAATCAGCGTGGGGGGCATTTGTCGATGGGAAGAAACACGCTGCAGTGCACCTTAAGGATATTCATCCAGAGATGTACAATCAGCGGCATCAGCCAAGTGACTTCTCGCGCTTCTACAATGCGTTCACTCCTGATACTGTTATACCCGCGCTTGGAGACTTCTTAAAACGCCGGTCGTAGTCCAATAGCAGTAGAAAACAACAGATTACAGTGTGCCTCATCGGAGTATGAAGAGATCCTCATGACATCGCATTTTAAGAAAATCGAACTCTCCGGCGTTGATCTAGTCAAATATCCGTCACTGCGCCGAAAAGATGTTCGGCCACCAGACAGACGCGCCAGTCATTACCTTGAGAGGTATGACTACACCACATTGTTCTACGATTGCTTTTACCAACCGCAAAAGGGCTGTTTCGTATTTACCGCACCGCGCTTTTTGAATTTATGGCCGATTTTTAAGAAGAATCTAAGGATCAATGGCAACCCCTTGAGTGGACGGATAAAGCGATATCGGTGGCAGCGGTGTGAGCAAGTTGAGATTTATACAGAGAGCAACGCCCGTTTAAGTATTCAGTTGGAAGAAGACGAAGTGTCCATTCACACACGTCCGTCCGAACAGTCATTGTTCACCAATATGAATGTCGCCGTAGCAATGAACAAGAACAATCGCATTGAATGGATTGTTGATTGGGTAACCTATCACATTCGTGCGCAACAGCTCGAAGGTGTTTGTATCATAGACAACAGCTCTACAGACTACTCGACCGATGACCTAATAGCGGCGCTTGAGAATATACCTGACCTGAAAGCGGCGCTCGTTGTGTCCTCGCCATTTCCTTATGGCCCGGTCTCTGCCAGCAGAAAACTGGAAGTAAGCCCCCGCTTTCTACAGACAGCCATGCTTAACCTAGTAAAAAGAGATGCCTTCAATCACGCAAGAGCCATCCTGAGCGTTGATATAGACGAACTTGTCACTTCCTTTGGGCAAAAAAATGTTTTCGATGCCGCAGTCGACTCAAAGCTTGGGGCAGTATCATTCCGTGAACTTCGGGTTTATGCAAGAGAACAAGACGATGCCGAACACCGCCATGCCAGTCACACCAAGATGAGATTAAACGCAAAGCCCGGCAATACTAAATGGTGCGTCAGCGGTTCCGGCTTTATGAACAATTTTGGCTGGGCAGTACATCGGTTTGGTGGCGGGTTTTTTCCGTTTACAGAAACCTCCAAATTCCAGTACCTACATTGCCAGGCAACCACCACCAACTGGAAAGCAAATCGCACCCAATCTCCAGAGGATTTAGTAGACTGTGCCGTGGCCGAACAGGCATTCAATTCTCTGGCGCCTCATTGCTGAAAACAGGTTAATCACGTTGACTAACATTTCTACCACAATTAATACTGACGCATCTGCGGCTCCACGCTGTCTACTGATTATCTGCCCTACAGATACCTGGGGCGGGGTCGAAAAAAATGTTCTTTTGCGCGCCAGTGCCATGGCAAAGCGCGGCCATCGAGTTATCGTCGTACTCGTCAAGAACACCTTTGAAGAAAAATTTTCTGGGCTACCGGAGATCACAGTTGAAACGATAAACAGTCGCCCATCGGACCTTTCACCTCTGCTTTATTGGCGCTATCTACAACTCATCAAGCGTTACCAACCAGACTGTGTATTCGTACCCATCAAAAAAGACTGGTGGGCAGCTACCGTTACATCCCGCTGGGCCAAGGTGCCAAACGTAGTCTTGTACCTAGGCATCATGCGGCGCATTAAACAAAACATCAAATATCGGTTGATACTCAATCGCTTCAAAGCCTTAGTCATCGTCAATAGCCAGGACTTAAAACAACATCTGCTGAACAGCAATCGCTACTTCAACAGCCAAAACCTCAAACTCATATACAACGGCTTCTATTTGCCAGACCTCGACCTACCGGGCCCTGATTTACGCACTGCTTTACAGCTACCGCAAAACGCCATAGTAATCGGGTGTGCTGGTCGTTTCAGCCGACAGAAAGGCTTCGATCATTTACCGGATATCGTCAACAACCTTCCCGAACATATCCATGTCGTAGTTGCCGGAGGTGGTAAACTACAACCTCAAATAGAACAACTTATTGCTGATTCCGAGCTGTCGCACCGCATTCATTTAATTGGCCCGCAACAAGACATGACAGCGTTCTACCGCACGTTAGACCTCTTCCTGTTGCTGTCACGCAACGAAGGAATGGCCAATGTACTTAACGAAGCGCTCAGCTTCGGTCTACCCGCCATATCTACCCAGGTCCCTGGCAGCACAGAATTATTGGGCATAGACATCGACAACCCGCATTACCTGCTAGGCAATCAAAACATAATGCAGGGTGAATTCGGCTTAATGACTGCCATCAATGATACCCAAGCCCTGACTGCCGCAGTCCAAGCCGTATTAACCGGACAGATTACCTTTGACCCGGCGAAACAGCGTGGCAAAATAAGACGTGATCACGATCTCAATATTATGATGAATTTGACAGAACAAATTTTTTTCGGCTTAGCTCCAGATGAGCAAGTAAAGACAACGCACCATAAGGCCACACAATGAAGCTCAAAGAGTTCTTTCCATCTGCCTTAAAAATGGCGCGCCTTAAACTTCTTGACCCAATGAGACTGAATCAGAGCTCAGCTCAAGATCTACCTGTCATTGTGAGCTGCACGAGCATCCCCAGCAGATTCCATGTCCTTAACATCACAATCCGAAGTGTTTTAAACCAAACCCGCCCCCCTAAAAAAATAATTCTATGGCTGCACGAGCGACATAAAGGAAAGCTACCGGATAGTCTTCTCTCGGTTGAAGGCAAAAAATTCGAGATCCGCTTTACTGATCTCGATAGCCCCCACTGCAAACTAGTGCCTACATTATTAAGCCACCCTACCGAGACGATTGTAACCTGTGACGATGATTTAATTTATGATCCAGAATGGCTGGAAAGACTATGGCTAGATCATGAAACTAATCCAAATTACATTATTGCAAATCGCTGCAACCTTATATCGTATGACACCGATGGGAATACCCTCCCCTATCGTCAATGGGTTAAAGACGTTCCTGCAGGCACCATAAGCCCAGCGATCATGCCGGCAGGTTATGGGGGGGTTATCTATCCTCCGGGCTCACTAAACAGTGATGTTACTAACCATGAGCTCTACCTTACTTTGTCACCAAAGGCCGATGATCTTTGGTTTAAAGCAATGTCATATTTAAATGGTACCCTCTGTAAAAAAGCCTCGATTCCAGGACAAAGACCCATGCCTATCATCGGCTCAAAAAAAATTACGCTGTCTAGAGTAAATATCAAAGAAGATCAAAACAGAGAGCAGTGGAACGCCATTCGTGCTCACTATAAATTTCGCACACCTGATGCATAAATTAGCGAGGCCAAACTGTGGGTAAACCATCAACTATTGCCTTCATTGGTAGAAAACAAGGTACACTGCACCGTAGAGCGAAGGATTTCCTTGGCCAATGGACCTTAGAAAAGCCAAGGCTTTATGAAGAAGAAGGCTTAGCTGAATCAGGACTCATAAAGTCCAATGACCTCAAAACTGCCGATATTGTCTACACCCGAATCAATCCAGAACATGTTAATCGTAGATGCTTGCGCAGAATTCGCAACGCCGAAAAAGCAGCAAATCCTAGTGCGAAATGGATAAATCGCAGCGACAGCTTCGAAGCATGTGCAGACAAGATCGCTTGTTTCCAGCAATGGCAAAATCAAGGTTTTAAATGCCCACAATTCCAACATTGGAGTGCTTGGCAGCCCCGCAAGAACATAGTTACAGCGGTACTAAAGTGTTTGAAAGAATATCCAGGTGTTTATCTGCGCACCAGCAACGAAGACTCGGGAAAAGGACTCTATTTCATACCTCAGGGAAGCAGTACCGACTACATTAAAGGTGTGATAACCAAACTCCGCTTTCGCTGCCTAACCAACCGAGTCAGCGGCTCAAAGATCATGATGGTGTTACCAATCAACAACATTGACGCCAATGGCCTCGCACATGTCTATAGAGTTCATTTCAGTGATTCAGAGCTATTGGGCGGATACGCCATTGTCAGCAGAAAAAGCATCATCCACGCTTCAGACCAGAGCATTGAAGACTGGGAAGAATTCCTACAGTACAATCAAAAGCTCCATGACATAGCAGCAGATACTGATCTAAAGACCGTACTTTGGAAGGCAATGCAGGCATTAGGTCTACAGACTGCTGCCGTCGAATTCTTTTATATTGATGGCGAAATCCATCTACTAGAAGTAAATCCCAAATGGGGAGGCAAGCATAGATTTGGCAACGCCGAGTTCACCACTGCTCTTAAACAGAGCCCTGAATTAAGCAACTTACCAATGTTAAATGCTTGGCTGAATCCGAGAGAATATTACAAAAAACTGTACAAAGCCCTTGCGAAATGAACGGTGAATCACCCCGGCTTTGTCGGAGGCTAACTTTCTTGAGAGAATTAGCCCATGAACAAGAGACTTGGATATTCACCCGAAGTACGGGAACGCGCGGTGCGATTGGTTTTGACCGGCGAGCACGAACATAAATCACGTTGGGCTGCTATACAGTCTGTCGCAGCCAAAATCGGCTGCGCCCCTGAAACCCTAAGGTCTTGGATTCTGAAAATGGAAGTCGACAGCGGTGCCAAGCCCGGCGTGACCAGTGAACAATCGGCGCGCATGAAAGAGCTTGAACGCGAGAACCAAGAGCTCAAGCGAGCCAACGAGATAATACGCAAAGCCGCTGCTTTTTTCGCCCAAGCGGAGCTCGACCGCAAACCGAAGTAATCATCGACTTTATTGACCGCGAACGTGGTGCTCATGGTGTCGAGCCGATCTGCAACGTTTTACAGATTGCACCCTCCACGTACTATCGCCACAAGCACAAGCGCTTGCAAACCGTAACCGTTCATTATACGGCGTGGTTGCACACCGTATAGAGATCTGATTGCCTCGGATCGGCCGCAAAGCGTTCCTTCTAACCTTGGCGTAAGCTCATGCACCTCTCGACAATCCACTCAAGCCGGTTATTTTTGTTCAGTAAGCGCTCCATAAACCACATCT
>JAGDZJ010000032.1:0-14709 GCA_049115955.1 Natronospirillum sp. | reverse complement strand
AGGTGGGGTTAATGGATCGCTTACTTTGTTCATTGCCACAGCAACGTTCATGTCGGCGAAGATGTTTTGTTCAGTAGAGCGGCTAGGAATAGGGGTTTCTGTCCCGTCAAGCAAAACGCTCAGTGTGTCATTACCTTGAGCATAGACCTCAATTTGCTCACAACGCTGCCACCTGTAACGTTTTAAGCGTCCTTTGAATGGGCTTCCGTTAAGCAACAGATGCCGACTAAAGGTCGACCACAGATTTAAAAACCGAGGTGCTGTGATCACAAAACAACCTTTGTCCGGTTGGTAGAAACAGTCGTATATCAGCGTCGTATAGTCATAATTTTCTAGATAATGAGCTGCTCGTCTTTCCGGAGGACGCACATCCTTTCGACGCAGCGAACTGCTGTGTTCTAAGTCTATGCCGATAAGTTCGAGCTTTTTAAAAGGAGATGTCATCGAGTTATTGTCTACTTGTGTGGCTTATTGGTGTGCGCTCTTATATGTAAGCAATAAGGCGGCAACAGATTGCACCGGGCTTGTTAGGTTGTCAACTCATGGCCTGATCTACAAAGTATCTAAAGCATCCGCCAAGGCTTCACGAGCTCTGCGGATCCCATGAACAATACGCACATCAACTGGCGGCTCGTTCATACCGCGCACCCACGCCACCAAATCACTTTGGTCGCCGTGCGCGCTGAATCCGCCGATAGAGTACACCCCCATCTTGATGTTGTACTCCTGATCGTCAATCCGTACTCGTCCGCCCTGCCCTTTGCGCTGAATCTCAGAGCCCAAAGTACCGGATGCCTGATAACCGACAAACAAAAGATCGTGAACGGGGTCTTCTATCATTGCCTTCAAATAGTTCATTACCCGTCCGCCGGTGAGCATCCCACTGGCAGCAATCACAATGGCCGGACGATGGGTCGATGCCAACAGTCGAACGGCCTGTTCATGTTGTTGGTGACTGTCTATCGTAGTGAGTTCAGAAAACGACAGCGGGTGTCGCTTGACCACGCCGGATGATTTATCAAGACTGCCGTCACCCACTTCCGCGTCCCATAGAGGCAGCAATTCACGATACACCTCGTTGAACTTCGCCGCCAAAGGCGAATCCACCACCACGTCGACTGCGCCATCTTCCATACCAGCAGCTAAGTCACCAATGACCTGCTCGATCTCATACAGCAGTTCTTGTGTACGTCCAATACTGAAGGCGGGAATCAGCACCGTGCCACGGTTCTCTAACGCGTGTGCCACCACTTCTTTAAGGCGCGCGCGTCGTGTCGAAGGGTCTTCGTGTACGCGGTCACCGTAGGTGCTTTCAATCACCAGAATGTCGGCACGCTCTGGTGACTTGGGTCCCGGCAGCAAGGCGCTGTCGAGTGTACCCAAATCGCCTGAAAACACAGTGCGGTGAGGCCGTTCATGGCCGTTGCCTAAATCAATTTCGACAAACGCCGAGCCGAGAATATGCCCTGCCCGCTGAAACCGCACCTTCCAGTCCAATGTGCCCGGTAACGGCATCCAAGAATCGAACTCCACCGGTAATAGCAAATCATTCACTCGGGACAGAAAGCGCTCTATCAACCGACGATCACGCGTGAAGCCCAGCTTCAACGCATCTTCAATGATCAACGGTAAGAGTTTTGCCGAAGCAGGCGTGCAAATAATCGGCCCATCGAAGCCCGCACTCATCAAATAGGGTAAGCGGCCTATGTGGTCAATGTGTACATGAGTAACAATTAGCGCTTTTACGGCAGAGATATCGAACGTCACTTGGTGTTGTTCTAGTGGCGAAGGCCCTGCATCTTCACCTTGGAACAAGCCGCAGTCGACCAGTAGGTGGTGAGTGTCGTTTGCTACATAGCGGTGGCAACTACCAGTGACGCCCTCAGCGCCGCCGTGGTGGATGATGGATGGAAATACCTTTTCCATTGTTGATTCCTTAAAAAAGACAAATGTTCTTGTTGTTCCGTCAAGGTAGAGTTCATTTTGATACTCGGCTTAAAGAATGTGCATTCCGTAAAGCTAGGCGCTGAAAAGGTGTTGACGGACTGCTGGGCGAATAGAAAACCAAATCAACAGGTAACTGCAAAGCAGACTCAAGTGCTAGTTGCACCTTCGCTTTTGTCCGTAACGGCAAAGATACTGGCGTTGTGATGACGAGATCGACGTCCCCTCCCTTTGCATCGTCATTTAACCGCGAACCAAAAAGGGCCACTGAAAAGTCCTCATCTACGAGCACTGAAAAGATCGCCGTTTGAATTTTTGCAACTTGTTCAGTATTTAAACGCATAAAAGCACTCAGTCTATTCAATATAACTACACAATTATCGGGTAGGAGCGCAGCCCTCTGCGAGAAGGTTCGCCTATAGGGCGGAAGAGCGCAGCGTTATCCGCCGAATGATGGTTCGGCCAGGGGGCTGGCCTCCTACGAATCAATGAATCGGCTTGTCATCCGATGTGTTAGTACTCGCTGGCAACAACCAATCCACCAACTCTGATGATGGCTCAAAGCCGTGTACGGCTTCCCGCAGTATCTTGCGAGCTTTGTCCATGTCCTGCTTCAGCTCGGCCACCTGCAAGTCGTGCAGATGACCATACAGGGTTTCATGATCTACCAAGTCTTCATTGGCACGCATAATCTTAGGGTGTGACGTACCTTCAACGTCTTCACCAATCAACAACTCTTCATACAGCTTCTCGCCCGGTCTTAAACCGGTAAACTCAATGGCGATATCACCGTCCGGGTTTTTATCCGACTGCACTTCCAAGCCACACAGTTCGATCATACGCCGGGCCAAGTTCACGATCTTCACCGGCTTGCCCATATCCAGCACAAACACATCGCCACCCTGAGCCATAGAACCCGCTTGAATAACCAGCGATGCCGCTTCAGGAATGGTCATAAAAAACCGATTGATGTCCGGGTGCGTTACCGTTACCGGCCCGCCATTCTCGATCTGTTGGCGAAACATCGGTACAACAGAACCAGACGAACCCAGCACATTACCAAAACGCACCATTGAAAACACAGTGTCTTTGCCCTGCAATGCGAGGTCTTGCAAAATCAACTCCGCAAGACGCTTCGTCGCACCCATCACATTGGTCGGACGTACTGCCTTATCGGTAGAGACCAGAATAAAGCGCTCCACGCCAGTATCCGCCGCACACTGCGCTACCACCTGAGTACCGGTTACGTTGTTACGAATACCCTCGAACACATTGTGTTCAACCATAGGCACATGCTTATACGCTGCCGCGTGATACACCGTTTGCACCTTGTAACGCAGCATGATGGCTTCTACCCGAGCCCGGTTCACTACCGTCCCCAGGAACGGCAGTATGCGCGTTGAAATACCTTCATCCTGGCATTGCTTGTTCAGCTCTTGGTCTATGCTGTACAAACTGTATTCATTGGCCTCAAACAAAATAAGCTTATGCGGGCCACTGCGCAGAATTTGCCGACACAGCTCTGAACCAATAGAGCCCCCGGCACCCGTCACCATCACTACTTTGTCTCTTATACTGTGGTCCAGCAGCTCTTGCCTTGGCGGCACGGGGTCACGCCCCAGCAAGTCTTCTACTTCCACTTCACGCAGTTGGTCTAACGTTGCCTCACCTGAGACAATTTCGGGCATAGACGGCACCGTCAAAACGTGAACCGGTAAGCCTTCTAACATATCCAACGCGTGCTTACGTTGTTTGCGTGAAGCCGAAGGCAAGGCCAGCAACAAACGTTCCGGTTGGTACTTCTCAACTAATTCCGGAGCTTTCTGCGGGCAAAACACCGGAATCCCCAGCACAGAGCTACCCCACAAACTCTCGTCGTCGTCTAAAAAAGCGACCACATAGAACTCACGCCCGGAGGCCAATGCATTCGCCAACTGCGCACCCGCACCACCCGCACCGTAAATTATGACCGCTTGTTTATCCGAGTAGTGTTTGATTAGCCATTGATAGTACGAGCGCACCAAGAGTCGACTGCCACCTACATACAGCATGGCGATCAGGGCAAAGTTGATAGGAATAGAGCGAGGAAAGACATTCAAACGCAGCACAAACGCCATTGCGAACAAAATCAGCGCCAGCAACACGACGCCTTTCACTACCGCCATCATCGCCTGCACGCCCATGTAACGCACCACAGCACGGTACAGGCCTAAACGAGCGAAGATAAACACCCCAATAAAGGGCACGGTCACAAATAACCAAAACGCACTGATGAGGTAATTGGGAGGGGGAAGTAACGTAGAAAAACGCAAAGCATACGCCGTCCAAAGCGCTAAGGGCAACGCGAGGAAATCGGCCATTACCATAATCACGCGTTTGGCTCTGCGACTTAACGTAGCCACGCGTAAGTGAAGATTGCGTTTTAGCAATTCGGTCTCAGGCCCGGCTAACTTCTTGCCAGCGTTCATTGAGCGATCCTTGTCTAAATCAGATGATTCTTATTATTATGGCATAACATTTTGGTGCATGCGCACTTGTCACACAGCAGTTTACGCCCGCCGTACCGTAGAGGCCAGCCCTCTGGCCGAACCTCACCTCGTAGGAGACCAGCCCTTGGCCGAACATGTAGGGCGGGTGTTCACACCCGCCGCTAGGCAGCATGAATGCGAAACTCAGTCGATTTCACCAGTGGGCGGACAACGTTTTTCTCCCGCTTTAAATCAACAAGCCCATAGTGCTCCATTTTCTTTAAAGTCCGAGATAAGTTACCCGGCTGACGCCCTGTGGCAGCTGCTAGCGCTGAAATAGATACCGGCTTTGTTTCTTTGATAACATTGAGCAACGCCCGGTTGTCATCACTCAAAACTTCCGCCAATGACTTCATAGAAGTAAACCAAACTTTCGGTTCACCCTGTTTCGGTGTGTAATCACCACGGGCAATCGCCAAAATCCGTTCACGAATTTTATCTTGCGACATTATGCCTATCACAACGGGTTTCATGATTTTGATACCTCAGCCAAGATGCCGTAGGGCACTTCCTTACTCACAAACTGTATCACCTGATGATATAAAAGTCAGCAACTCCGTTAGTCGCTCTTAAGTGGGTGGAACCAGCCCTCTGGCCGACCCTTCGCGCAGAGGGCTGCGCTCCTAAAACACGGCAGGTGAAACCACCTGCCCTACGACCGCACCCGATCCCCGCTGCCCTTTCCCAACACCGTCATAAAAATGTACCGGAAATAATCCACCACATTCAACGACGCCAACATCTTCGCATCCGTCTCTGCCAACAACTGCGGGGTCGACATATCAATCTCATTCACTTGTGCCAACCCCGTAATACCAGGGCGAGCCTTCAATACACCGCGTTGCTCGCGCTCGGCAATCAGCTCTTCCTGATTAAACAAACACGGGCGCGGGCCGACCAAGCTCATCTCACCTTTCAACACGTTCCACAACTGCGGCAACTCATCCAACTTAGTGCGGCGCAAAAAATTGCCAAACCGCGTAATCGACGACGCACTCGCCAAATGGCTGGCCACATGCGCCGTGTCTATACTCATCGTACGGAATTTCACCAGAGTAAAGGGTTTCCGGTTGCGGCCCACACGCTCCTGCCGAAAGATCGGCGAACCGGTATCAAACAACCCAACAATCGTCAGTACCAACAAAACGGGTGCACCAAACAACAAACCAAAAAATGAAAACACCACATCAAAAAAACGGATCACTCGAAACACCTCTTAATGCCTTCTTCCACGCTCACTGGCGGCTGCCAGCCCAAAGTTGCCTTCGTGTGGGTAATGTCTACCCGCAGGCTACCGCACAACCGGTCAGCTATCGCCTTCTTGCCCAGCAATGTTGCACCTAAGGTAATCAACTTCATAGGTACCGGAATTAACCGAGGCGACTTGCCTGCCGCTTGCGTCATTAGACGCAACAGCTCGGTGGTCGAAAGGTCACGCCCATCGCTCACCAAAAAGGTTTCATTCGCGGCAGCTGGGTGGTCAATACAGGTGACGATCAAGTCCATCAGGTTGTCGATACCTACGAGACTACGCTGATTATGAATAGCCCCTAACGGCAAAGGCAAATTCTTTCGAGCAAGTGCCGCCAGCCGTCCAAAATTGCCGGGAGCGCCACGCCCATAAACCAATGGAGGGCGGATAATCACCACCTCCATGCTAGTTTCTTCAGCAAGTTGCCGCAAACCTATTTCCGCTTCCAGCTTCGATACTGCATAAGGCTCAACAGGGTTTGCCACATCATCAACAGTAAATGGCTCCATATTGCTGATACCATTGACACCAATGGAACTGATGAACACAAACCGGCGAATTCCTGCCTGTGCCGCCTGCCGAGCCAGACTCAGAGTGCCCTCGACGTTCACTCGCCGGTATTCCGCCAAAGGGTCAGCAACTTCATCACTCATGATATGGGCACGGGCTGCGGTATGAACAACGACAGACACATCGTTTAAGGCGACTTGCCAATCAGTAGTTCTGGCAATATCCCCAATCTCAACAGTATCCAGATTATGATTTGCCTGTGTACTGCTACGCAAAGCCGCACGGACTATTTTCTGGCTATCCGATAACGCCAGTTTTGCCAGTACATACTTACCAACAAAGCCATTGGCACCGGTTATCAACACTCTTTCTGTCAATTTCGTTTCATCCTGTTTCATTTGTTAGCAACTCCCTATAAATATCCAAGTGCTGTTCAACAATATTATCAATATCGAAGGCTTGCTCTGCCAATATGCGTCCAGCATTACCTAACTTATTTCGTAATTCAGCATCTTCCAACAATCGCTGAATAGCATCTGCCAAGGCAATGGCATCTCGCGGCGGCACCAACAAACCCGTTTCGTCAGGAATGATTGCATCACGACACCCTGTATGGTTTGTAGTTACCACAAGAACTCTGGCGCATTCACTACTAATATTATTTTTTCCATTGTAAATATATTTCTTTAAAATATTGTAAAATTCAGAAAACTCAGTGTTATTTTCAACACCAACAAAAATACCTGTAAACGTCTTTCATTGGAAATCAATTATGTAAGCGATCAGACTAAATTTGTCTTCCTGCGATGGCATTAAAACCATATGCCTAACCTATAACACCAAGGCACACCTCAAAGCAAAGAGTATACCACCCAATGCCATTACTGACTTTCTATATTAATAATTTGTTGCTCAAAAAACGTGCGTATTTGTTTCTTATCCAACAGTAGCTCAGGCTCCAGATGGTCAATGGCATCATCAACAATATCATCAAGATAAGTAAGCGCCATATAAAAAATTTTACGCGTCAATCCATCGACTATTTTTTCTGCCGAATTGAACACGCTTTCCAAACCCAACTCTTTCACAAGAAAATAAAGGTCATAATAGTCACGATATTTAGCACGCACGAACAGAGTATGGGCTTTCATTGCAGCAAGACTTTCCAAAGAAGCGATATTAAACACCTGTGCGCTTTCCGGTTCCAGAAAAGGCCATGAAGCATCAAAGAAAGAAACCTTAACACCATCAAGAGTCATATCCAGTTGCTGGTCACTCAGATTAAGAATTGTTTTACTCTTCCAGACGGATAAATTTTTTTGGATATCCCGGGCATTAAAGACACCTTCTTTCCATGTAAAAAAGTCCAGATCCTCACTTTTACGATGAGCCAAATGCAAGGCCAGAGCAGACCCACCAACAAAGACATATTCACCAAGAAAGGGAACTGTATCTATTAACTGAAACAGAACATTCCGAGTATCAGGAAGCAAGAAGTCGGAGTTTTTTATCTCGATCATAACGTCCACCAGTAAAGAATTCGGCTTCAATATCCAGACCAAACAATACTCTGGCTAATAAAAGGTTCTGTTTCTTGAATCGAAGATCATTTTTTATTCGCTCCTGCCATATCTGGAACAGTCTTGCACGATCATACAAAGAGAATAGCTGAACCCAGTCAGGCCAATCACCGTAACGCAGGCACTCCTCGATAAAATTATCCTCTCCGACTGAAACTAAATCAGCATCCTTACGATAGCTCCAGAACAAGCCACGAGCTTTCATGGCATCAAACAAGGCATTTCTAGTCGACATGTTCCTGACTCCCGCTACCCATGCGATACCACCAATTCTATCAGAATAGACCTGAATACTCCTCTATATTCTGCTGCCAAGAAAGAAAACGAAGGTTTCTTAATACACCAGAAGCAGATTATTAATTCCGAACCAAGGTTAAGAACCATACCCATTCGGGTTAGCACTTTGCCAGCGCCAGGCATCGGCCATCATATCGTCAAGCCCCTGTTGTGCCTGCCAACCGAGTTCAACACGAGCCTTGGCAGGATCGGAATAACACACCGCAATGTCACCAGCACGGCGTGCCACAATCTGGTAAGGCACTTTCACACCATTGGCAACCTCAAACGCCTGCACCATATCCAACACCGAATAGCCCTGCCCTGTACCCAAATTCCAGGTATGCACACCGGCATGCTGCTGCAAATACCGTAATGCTGCCACATGGCCCTGAGCCAAATCGACCACATGAATGTAATCGCGCACACCTGTTCCATCGTGCGTAGCATAATCGCCACCAAACACCGACAACTGCGGCAGCTTTCCAACCGCCACCTGGGTAATAAAAGGCAACAGATTATTCGGAATGCCGTTCGGGTCTTCCCCTATGGTGCCACTTTCATGCGCGCCCACCGGGTTAAAATAGCGCAAAATTGCCACTCGCCAGCGCGGATCGGACAACGCCAAATCCCGCAGAATATCTTCCACCATCAACTTTGACCGACCATACGGATTCGTTGGCCGGCCAACCGGGCACCGCTCTGAAATTGGCATTTCAGCCGGGTCGCCATACACCGTCGCCGACGAGCTGAACACGATGTTAAACACACCCGCATCGGCCATCGCCTGCAACAACACTTGGCTACCGTGTACGTTGTTGTCGTAATAACGCAACGGCTGCGCCACACTTTCGCCAACTGCTTTAAGCCCAGCAAAATGCACTACCGCAGTAATGGGATAACGAGAAAAAATCTGCTGCAACAGACCGGCATCACGAATATCACCCTGCACAAACTCAACTGACTTACCGGTAATGGCCTGTACACGCTGCAACGACACGGAAGATGAGTTGCACAGGTTATCCAACACAACAAAATCAAACCCAGCAGAGGCCAGCTCAACCAGAGTGTGAGAACCGATGTAGCCAGCACCGCCTGTGACTAAAATCATTAATAAATTCCCAAAATAAGCACAGCCATTAGAAATAACGTATCTCTTGCTCTGCGTCGAAGCTGTAGAACATTTTTTAACAAAAATATCCGGCTATCAGCAATGGACGTGGGCCAACCAAACTCATATCGCCTTTCAGCACATTCCACAGCTCAGGTAATTCATCCAAACTACTGGAACGTAAAAAGCTACCAAAAGGTGTCATGCGTTCCTCATCGGGTAGTGGATTACCATTGGCATCCACGGCATCACGCATAGTACGAAACTTAATCATTTCAAAGGGCTTGCCATCTTTACCGGGGCGCACCTGACGAAACAACACGGGCGAGCCGAGCTTGCGCCTGATTTGCCACGCAACGATGGCAATAACTGGGCTGAACAAGACCAAACCACAAAAAGAAGCAACAATATCGAAAAGACGTTTCAAACGATCCAACCCCGCGCCTCATCAATCAACAACTGCAAATGCGCTTCACTGATAAAGCTCTCAGCATAAATCTTATACAACGCCTCAGTACCACTGGGCCGCGCGGCAAACCAGCCGTTCTCGGTACAGACCTTAATCCCACCAATCGCCGCGCCATCTTCCGGTGGATTATGCGATGGGGTAATAATCAAACCATCGGCCAAATCCGCCGAGCGCTGCGCGTTATAGCTTAAAATCGCCCGACTGACCAAAGGCGTCGCCGTCACGCCCTCATCCTGCGCCACACGCACCGCTACCTGATTGGCCAGCAACACCTGCAACGCCACCTCCCAAGCCGGGCGTGATAAAGCATGAGTGTCTAAACCGATAAACAACGGCCCAGTAATCCCCGCCTGCAGACGGTAATCCACCACAGCTTGAGCAATGGCGAGAATGTGCAGCTCATTAAAACTGGCGGTTAAAGAAGAACCGCGATGGCCAGAGGTGCCGAAGCTGACTAACTGAGCAGGAAAAGTAGAATCGGGTTTAACAGAATAAAAGGCATCAAGCCAAGGGGTGATCACAGTGTTTATCTCGTATGTAGATTTAACGTAAATATTTATAGAATATTTTCTTTAACCAAACAGGCGATAAACGTACAACACCACGCAAAATACAATTGGTTAAATGCTCAAAGCGATTGATAAAACCTATATCAAGTAAATATTTATAGATTTTTATTTCACCCTTTAAAAACTGTAACCCGCGCCTTTCAGTTAAGGCATTACCAACTCGCATTTTTAAAAGTAGGTCTGGTAAATTGGCAAAGATATATCCTTGAGCAAGCATTGAACCCCATAAGGGATAATCTTCTGGGTAAATATTAGGGTAACCACCCACAGCTAAGACCGCTGATTTACGAAACATGACTGCTGGATGACTGATGGGCGAACGACGTTTTGCAAACTTTGCAATCTCTTGATGGGTAAGCGGCAAATGGCGTTCAGAGATTTTATGTGAAAAATCCTGCGACCACTCTTCGATTAAACCGCTGCATACTGCGACTTCCGGGTTATTCTGCATAAAAGTAAACTGTTTCTCGAACCGGTTAGGCATTGCAATATCATCAGTATCCATACGAGCAACAATTTCATACTTGCAGTACTTTAAGCCTTCGTTTAGTGCTGCAGCTAAACCTACATTTTTCAATAAAGGTATTAGGCATAAGACACTACCCAGTTTTGCAGACCAAGCCTCTAAAACATTAGCCAATTCTTGCGTTAGAGGGCCATCTTGCACTAAAACAATTTGTGAAGGCTTTAATATCTGATCATCCCATATACTAATTAAAGACTCATTCAAATATTTAGATTCTTCCTTATAATAAACGGAAAGTAGCACTGAGAAACCACTGTTAATTTCGTTAAAATTACTCACTTAACTTTCCTTTTACTTTCTTTAAAAGCTATATAAAACGACAAGTAGCTGCTTCTATTGCTTTATTTCTAGCCATCGCTGCGCCTGAGTTTTTCTCAAGTTGAATCAGTTTAATTCGATGATCTTTTTCTACAAATTCTTGCGCTATTAAAACTGAATTATCACTAGAGCAGTCATCCACCATAATGACTTCCCAGTTTTGATAGGTTTGAGCTAGAACTGAATTCAAGGTGTCATCCAAAAATTCAGAACAGTTGTATAAAGGGGTAATTATAGAAACAATATTAGCTTTTTTCATTGTGCTCTAAGACTCTTCCAATATGCTCTGATACACGTTTATGTTCTGGCGGATATTGCATAAAGTCACCATAAACTTTAGTCAGCCAATAACTTGCATCCTTAATACTGTAGAAGAAATTCCCCTCAAACTCATATAGCTTCACTTGATGAAAGATTGATAAAGGAGCCACCTCTTTTAATCCCCACGCACCATGAAAATTCGCAACATCCTGTTTTTTTGAAAACTTATTAGGAAGCCATAATTGGAAAAAATTTAAAGATTTAAAAATATTAGACTTTGGAACTGGCTTCATCAAATAAAAAAGAATTATCATTAATTTTAATGACAAAAAACTGCACTTATGAGATTTAAACGCACCTGTTTTTAAAATTAATAAATTTCTAATAAATTTTATTATTGAAAAATGTATTCTTTTAGCTACATTACTACTAAAAGTGAAATCTAGTGGAAAAATATCTATCCAAACACCAGTAATAAATGGTTTATATAAAGGCTCTTCTACAATCATTTTTTTACTGCAAAACTTTGCAAAAGGATAAATGTACTCTCGACTATTAGGATAATAATTAAGTTCGTATTTGCTTGGTATTTTTTCTTTTATTTCAAGCAGTTTTTCATAATCTTTACGAGGCATTGCAACATCTAAATCATCGTCCCAAGGGATAAATCCTTTGTGCCTTACTGCACCTAGCAAAGTTCCACCTAAAAGAAAGTACTGAAGCTTATGTTCTTCACAAAAATCATGAAAAGCTATCATGTTTTCTAATAAATATTTTTTTAATACATCTTGCTCTGTAGACATATTATCCCTTTATTTCTGCTTTGATCTGCGTAGTGCTAATTTCTGGCGTTCTTGGCAGATACACCACTTCACAATGCTCTTTAAGGAAATCAAACTTACCTTCCCAGTCGTCACCCATTACAAACTTATCCACATGGTACATCTTCACATCTTCTACTTTCTGCTCCCAATTATTTTCAGGAATTACTAAGTCTACAAATCTTATGGCTTCCAGCAGTTGTTTGCGCTTTTCATAATCGAAGTAGCATTTTTTGTTTTGATCCATCATTAGGTAACCACCCCTGCTGTGACATGAACACATACTCAAAAAATAATTAGATATACTTTATTCAAGGCATAATACATTTATGTTCTTTCTAAAGTCTTCTATTACTCCTGCAATAAACAATGACTCTTTAGGTAATAGTTTGTATGCTTCCCTATGATTGTTTATTATATTTACAAATTCAGAAATCTCATAACGAAGACCATCGCCATTAAAACCATAGTAATATTTTTTATTATGAGTTTGATTTTCAAATCTAACTTCAAAATACTCTGTTAGCCACCATGGGGCAGGTACATAAACATAACCTTTTGTACCTGATATAATTAAATCTCCTTCTGTTTTAACACCAATTCCTACCTTTAAGGTAGCAATAGCATTACTATACTGAAGATTCATCTTGGTAAAGAAATCGACTTCACCCTCTTTTGGATGATAAGTATAAGCTTGTGTATCCTTTACATCTAATCCAAGCAACTTAATGATTGCCAATAAAGGGTAAGTAGCTAATTCCGTGAAACTACCACCAGCTTCTTCTTTTGAAAACTCTCGCTTGTTTTGGCTTTCATAAAGCTTTGTAAAGCTAGCATCTACATTGATTATCCGACCAATTAATCCACTTTTAGCAATAGCGACCATTCTTATAAATCCTGGTGCATAAGCAGTTTTTATAGCCTCCATAAATATTAATTCTTTTTCTTCAGCTAGTAAAAATAGCTCTTCAAGCTCAGATCGCACAAGTGTTGCTGGCTTTTCACATAAAACATGCTTCCCAGATTCCAGTGCTTGTTTGGCATAAAAGTAATGAGTACTATGTGGGGTCGCAATATAAACAGCATCTACTTTTTTTAAAAACTCATTATAATCAGTTTCGTAAAATGAAAGTTCATGTTTATTAGCGAATTCTTTTAAATTACTTTCAGTACGGCCAAAAACTCCTTCCAAAGTTATTCCACTAACATAACGTGACTCATTTACAAAGCGGTCTGCGATCCTGCCGTTACCTACTACACCAAGTGTTAATAAGCCATGTTTTGTATTTCTTAGCTCTGTACTAGAAACACCTTTGGTTCTTTCAAGGTAGATAACTTCACAATATTCATTTAAATAATCAAACTTCCCAAACCAGTCTGAGCCTATAGCAAAAATATCAACATTGTGTTTCTGAATATCATTGATTTTTTGACCTTCATATTCCTCTATGATTATTTCATCTGCTAACCCAGTTTCTTTTACATTTTCAATGCGTTCCATAAGGCTTTGCTGGACATTTAACTTCCCACGTGCCTCATCATAATTTTCGGTCGTTACACCTACAATTAAATAATCACCAAGTTTTTTTGCGCGCTCTAATAAGCGGCGGTGACCTTCATGAAAAAGGTCATAAGTTCCATAAGTAATAATGCGTTTCATAATGGCCTTGTTTATATTTTCAAATTTTATGTCGTATCACATTTAAAGGTTCTTAATGCTTTGATAAAGCTGCACTAGGTGGTCTTTGGTTAAGTCTAAAACGGGCTCATACATAAATGAGTTAAAACGAATATTTGAGCTAACAGTGATACTGGCCTGCACTAACTGGCCTAGTTCTGAACTATTCGGACGTTGCTCTTTGTATTCGTCCAATAATTTACCAAACTAATTACTTGTAGCTGGTGACCAATAATTAGGGGTTTCATACTATTCTTTAAGTACATTTGTCATGTACTTTTCAGCTTTTAAGCGTGTGGCAATGGAAAGCACTACTTCCCTTCTAAATCTAAGCCTGCCTGCTTAGTACTGTTTGCTATTTTATCAGGTTGTTCAAGAATAAGAGCTATAACTACTTCATTTCCGTTGTTAATGTTTTCTGTATTAGTAAAAGAGGTTTTCATTAGATCGTTAGGCGCATAAATAGCACAGGCTTTTTGGATGGGTCTATTTCTTGCGTCTTTATTATTAAAATCAAAGTCGTAGCTAAAATTTGTTATGCCATAACAATTTTGTAAGTTCAGGGAAAGGGTTGACATTTTCACCTACACTCGCTTGTAGGGAGCATCTAAAAACCCCCATGATCTGGTAAAATCTTAGCCATCCTATTCAGCCTGAAGCCATGAACATGCAACCCAGCTTTTTCGACCAAGACCGTGTGCTGTCCAAACTCGACAAATTGAACGACCCCTTGCTCAAGATCGATGAGATCGTCAACTGGGAAGGCTTTCGGCTGACGCTGGAAGAGATACGCCCCCAGTATGATAAGCAAAAAGGCGGTCGGCCACCGTTGGATGTGGTGCTGATGTTCAAGATGATTTTCCTAC
>JAGDZJ010000031.1:35996-36804 GCA_049115955.1 Natronospirillum sp. | reverse complement strand
AAATGGTGGTTTTTAGATCCTCCCTAGAGACAAATGATCTCTCGCGCTGGAGGGATCGTGTACGTTCCATATCTTCAGGCCCTTCTTTAATACCTGCCGACGTGAAGCCTGATGTATGGCGCGAAGTCACAGGTGGACTTCTGCATTCCTATGCGCTGGACGTTACCTATAACCCCAGAGGGCAGACCGAGAGTCAGACCTATGTAATTCACCCCCAAGCACTTGTACACAAACACAGCGTGACGTATCTCGTCGCAACGGTAAAAGACTATGAGCAGGCCCTACAGTTTGCGTTACATCGTTTTTCGCGTGTTGAGCGATCTACCTCTGCGTATTTCTCGCTTCCTGGCTTTGATGTCGATGAGTACATTTCTGGTGGTGCTTTTGGCTTCAAAGAGTCTGATGAGAAAGTCGAATTGCATGCGCTCATCAATCCAGAGCTAAGAATCCGCTTGATTGAGACGGCACTGACTACCGGACAAGAAATAGGGGAGCCAGACGAAAACGGCTGGAGTACGTTCATGGCAATTGTGAATGACGAGCAAGCAATGCTTTGGTGGCTGCAGAGCCAAGGTGCAACCATTAAGGTATTGGAACCATCTCGTTGGCGCGAAAGTCTACGTAATCAAGCGCAGCAACTTATAGAGTGGTACGGGACAGGCGAGGCAATGATAGAAATTACCCCCTTGAATCGCGCCTAGTCTGCTCGTCACCCTTTGGGCGCACTTAAGAACATACTGAACGCGCATAAAAAAAGCAGCCTTGAGGCTGCTTTAGTAAAACTGGAGCGGGAAACGAGACTCGAACT
>JAGDZJ010000031.1:0-35920 GCA_049115955.1 Natronospirillum sp. | reverse complement strand
TAGGCCACTAGACGAAGGGGACGCAAACCTTCGTGTGTAACTCCGTTTGGAGTGGCGCGTATATTACCAACCCTTTTTTTGAATGCAACTATTTTCTGATTAAAAATCAAAGAATTAGACAGAAATTTGTCTCCAAGGCTGTTTGCTCATAACAGGCCATTGTCTTTCTGTTATGGATTGGCTGCGGTAAGATCAATTCATCGCCCCTCAAAGGAAAACAAGCACTCATGTGGCCGTTGATCAATGCGCTAGGACCCGTTTTCTTGGTCATTCTTTTGGGGGTCGCGCTGCGGCGTTTGGCGTTTCCTACTTTTGATTTTTGGCCTCAGTTAGAGCGCCTGGTCTATTTTGTCCTGTTCCCGGCCATGCTGGTAAGCGAGCTAGCAACCGCTGACTTCAGCGGCCTTGCGGTGTCGCGGGTATTGTTGGCAGTGGTAGGTATGCTGGCGGTAATGACCGTTGTAACCATTGTACTCCAGCCCTTGGTCAGTAAAAGCGGTGCGCAGTTCACATCGGTATTTCAAGGCGGTATGCGCTTCAATTCTTTTATTGTGCTGGCGGTGGCGTCGGAGCTTTTTGGCAGTTCCGGTTTGGCGCTGGCGGCGGTGATCATGGCGTTGATGATTCCGTTGTTGAATGTGCTGTGCGTGTCGGTGTTTGCATTTTATGCCGGCGATGAGCGGGCGAGTGTTTTATCAACAGTAACCGCTATCGGTAAAAACCCGCTGATTCTAGGCTGTGTGGCGGGCATTGTATTGAATGTGACGGGCATTGGTTTGCCGGGTTGGAGTCGGTTAACGGTAGAAATTCTGGCGCGGTCGGCGTTGCCGCTGGGGTTGTTGGCAGTGGGTGTGGCGTTGAACCTTGATGCTTTGCGTGCGGGTAAGATGCCGTTGGTGTACGCCAGTTTGTTAAAGTTTGTTGGCATGCCGCTGGTGGCGGTGGGGTTCAGTGTGTGGTTGGGGCTGAGCGTGCAGGAACAAAGTGTGCTGTTGCTGTTTGCGGCCATGCCGACGGCAACGTCAGCCTATATACTGGCGCGTCAGTTAGGTGGTGACGCGCCATTAATGGCAGCGATCATCACCGCGCAAACGCTCATGGCGATGATCATATTACCGGTAGTCTTGTTCCTTAACCAATTTTGGTTTGGCGGCTACTAGTGCCCCTTAACGGAAGTTCGTGCGGTTTCAGAGCCTGTGTCAGGTGCTAGTACAAGGCGCACTTCGCCGGGAATAGTGGTTCTATTTCCCAGAAGTGCAACGTAGTACTCGTGCCTGACACAGGCTCCCGAAGGGCGAGCCCTACAAGGCTTCTAGCTGCGTTACAGCGCTTGGCAAGAGCTACGGCCATTCCCGTCAAAATTAGCGCAAGCCATTGTTGATCCACAGGTTCACATACGACCGATTGTTCAACCTGTGGTGACACGACCATTGTCCGTTTTTTACAAACAGCATCGATCATTGAGTCCATCGGCGGAGCAGTTCGTAAGGATGCTGACGGAAGACTTGAACCGAGAATCCGCTTCTGTTGGAAGCGGATGACGGGTTTAAATGTGCGCTAGGCCATGTACCTAACAGCCTATTTTACTTTGCTGAATACATTGAACATAAGGCCAGGAGCCACGCGGCTGGCAATTTTCAGTAGGTTGCTTTGGCCAGGGCGAATTTCGGTTTTCCCCGATTCGATCGATGCAATGGCCTTACGCACTAGTGTATCCACTGGCATGCCTCTTTGTCCGTTCATCTTCTTAGCGAACTCTGCTTGATAAAGTGGTGTTTCGGTGAGCGGTGGTGCCAGTTCGACTACATTCACTGCTGTCTCTTTGAGTTGCACGCGCAAGCACCGGGTGTAAGCGTGAACACCTGCTTTGGCCGCAGAATAGGCAGGTGACAGTGGAAAAGGTACAAACGCCAGACCCGAGGAAATATTCACAATTAAGCCGTTAGACTGGCGGTTGAGCAGGGGAAAGAATGCTTGCACCATCCGCATTGTGCCATTGAGGTTGATATCGATTTCTGCAGTTAGATCATCTAGTGCGTTGTCCTCATTCAATTTGAGAATGCGCATTATTCCTGCGTTGTTAATCAGGGTATCAAGCTTCGGAAAACGGCTTTCGACCCTCTCATACAATGATCGTATCTCCATCATGTTACTGACATCGCTTTGCAGGGTTTCAATTCCGGGTAGGCGGCGTTTCACTGCCTCCAGCGCTTGCTCGTTGCGGCCAGTAATAATCACAGTATTGCCTTTACCCATGAGTTGCTCTGCCAGCTCTAAGCCAATGCCGCTGCTGCCACCGGTAATTAAAATGGTTCTGCCTGATAGTTTCATTGCTAACGCCTCTGTTGTGTGTGCTGGCAGAATATGGCCTACTCTCTCTTAAAGAAAGAAGGCACTAAAAAGTTCCATACTTACCAAATAGAGACTATCGAGAAATGAAGGGCATAGAGAAGTTCTCACCGGAACAAATTGCTGAAGCTAAACGCTATGCGAACCTGACTCCACCAAGTTCAATTGATCCTCGCATTGAAGTTCTGGTGACTGAGCTCATTGGAAGAATCGCAGATAAATGGACAATGCTTATTTTGGAAATACTGGCGGAGAAAGGAACGTTGCGCTTTGGGGAGCTCTCCAGAGAGATTGGCAATATCAGCCAGAAAATGCTGACCCAAACCCTCAGAGCGATGGAACGCGATGGCTTGGTTGAGCGCCAGGTATTTCCTGTTGTCCCGCCCAAGGTGGAGTACAGTTTGTCCCATCTTGGACTGTCTCTGGGTGTTGCCTTTTGCGGCGTTTGGATATGGGCGGCGGAAAACCTTGCGCAGGTTGAGCAGGCGAGGAAACGATTCGATGTGGAATAAAAGGTTGGCGTCCGAGCTCGTTGGGCGAACAGTAACACCAGTAACACCGGTAGCTAAACCACCGTCTGTCTGCGGAAGTTTATCCGCAGACAGAATCATCGCCTTGTTCTGACTTAAATTATCGGCACTACCAAGGAATGACGCCACCGGTGGTTAGAAATAATCCCGTTGCCCCATCGGGCCCTTCAAGTGCGCATTTCACTGCGATTTCCGCACCTTCCTCAGGGGTGCCGGGCGCGCTTTCACCACCTAGGTCAGTGGCGATCCAGCCCGGGCTAACGGCATTCACCCTGAAGCCTTCGCTTCTCAGTTCTTTGGCCAGTAGCACGGTGAACATATTCAAGGCCGCTTTGGATGAGTTGTAGGCTGCCGGAGTCACACCGTGAAAGGGCCAGGACGGATCGCCGTGCTGGGTTATAGAGCCCAGACCGGTTGAGACATTGACGATCACCTTGTGACTACCGGCACGCAGCAGTGGCAGCATGTGTTGGGTCACCATGATGGTGCCAAAGTAGTTGGTTTCGAAGGTTTTTCTCAGGTCTTCCAAAAGCACACCGGACGCCGTGCCATAATCGGCAATAATACCCGCGTTGTTGATGAGACCATCTAGGTAGCCGCTTTGGGCTTGTATCTGCTTGACCGCGGCGGCTTGTGAATCCGGGTCGGTCAGGTCGATCTGTACAAATCGCACGTCACCGATGGCGTTGAGTTCGTCTGCTGCTTTCCTGCCCTCATCAACCTTGCGTGCACCGAGGTAAACCGTATGGCCTGCAAGCGCCAATTGTGCAGTGATTGCCTTGCCGATGCCCTTGTTACCACCGGTCACCAAAAATACCTTGCTGTTCATGATTTTCTCTCTCTTGATGGTGTGACGTCGTTGTGACGGTTCACTTACAAGTTGAGTATCGGTATTATCGATTGTGAGTAAAATAGCTATAATCTTAATGGGTTATTCGATAGGAGCCATCAATGTCACTGCCCCCCATGAACGAGCTGCTGGCCTTCCAGAAGGTGGCTACTCAGTTGAGTTTCAAGAAGGCAGCGGAAGAGCTGAACTTGACCCCATCGACACTCAGTCATCTGATCCGGGCGTTTGAGGAGCGGCTAAAAACGCGGCTGTTTAACCGTACGACACGCAGCGTCTCCTTAACCGAGGCGGGTCATGCGCTCTTTGGTCAAATCAGTACGATATTGAGCGACCTCAGTCATGCGGTCGAGAATCTGGATACGGATGACGATCAGCCCCATGGCCGGGTACGAATCAGCGTGAACGAAGTAGCGGCACCCATGTTGCTCGACAAGCTGGACGTCGCGTTTCAGGAGCAGTACCCCAACATCGAAGTCGAGTTGATCGTGGACAATCGCTTGATTGACATCGTTGCGGGCAGTTTTGATTTAGGTGTCAGGCTAAGAGATGCGATACCGCAGGATATGGTAGCGATACCCGTTGTGGAGCACTTTCGCTTTGTCACCGTCGCATCGGCTGAGTACATAAAACGCCGTGGCTTGCCCGAAACACCTTCGGATCTGCTGGCGCATAATTGCATTGGTTTTCGTTTTCAAAGCGGACGACGCTATGAGTGGGAATTTCGTCAACAGGATGAACGCATGGTGGTTGACGTTAAGGGCACGCTGACAACGAATAATCCTGGCGTGATGATGAGGGCAGTCAGGAACGGGCTTGGTATCGCACACGTTGCCGAGCCGTTGATACGCAATGAAGTTGTTACGAAAGAACTGATTGTCCTGTTGGACGATTGGAGTCCGGATTGGCCCGGACTCTATCTCTATTTCCCCAAAAACCGTCATATGCCAGCCGCAGTGCGGGCGGTTATAGATGTGTTGCGAGAGCCCTTAAGGAACATCTAAAAACCCCCTTAGTTAGCCTGTGATTTATGCTTGGCATCAAACAGCGCTTTAACCGGCGCTGACAGCTTGCTTGGGTGCTTGGGTGTAATACTGGCAAACAGGGCGTAAAACGTATCAAAATCGGCGTCGATGTCTCCGGAGGGCATGACCACTGCCGGGTAGGTGATTTCTTTCTTGCCATAGTCGGCGGTCGCCACAACGATGGGTACACTGGCCTGTTGTGCAATGTGGTAGAAGCCTGTCTTCCACTTCGGTGCGTTGCTGCGCGTACCTTCCGGCGTGACCACCATGATCAACTGCTCGCGTTGTTTGAACTGTTCAGCCGCTTGCTCTACCACTCCGGTTTTTTGTTGCCGGTTAATGGGGATTGCGCCAAAGCGTCGCAGGATGGGCCCCAGCGGCCAAAAAAACAGATTCGATTTGATCAAGATGTTCGCTTGCAAACCGAGGGCGGCAGCACCGACCAAACCCAGTAAACCATCCCAATTTGATGTATGCGGACCACCGACCACCACCGCTTTTTTTACGTCGGGAAAGGGGGCGACGTACCAACCCAAAGCACGCAATACTAAGCGGCAAGCGGTCTGGGTCAGCGATGACGAAGGGTGAGCGTAGCGCGCCTGTTTATTATTGTTCATGGCGAAAACTCCTTGGGTACAAGAAGTTCATTATAGAAGCCTAAAGAACGACTGCGCTAGGCGCTTCATCGACAGAGTCTTTTGACCGGTTGGAAAGGATGTCTGACGCTGTCAGATCAGAGGATTTTACCGTCGACGTAATACCAACGGCCACGCTCGTGTACAAAGTTTGATCGCTCTTCTAAAACGCCCAATACGCCCCCTTCTTGATAGTGTGCTTTGAAATGCACGGTGCCCGTGTGGCCGTCCACAGTGGCGGCCAATACTTCCAGCTTTAGCCATTGTGGGTTATCGGTCAGCGTTAGGTCTGGCGGCCGGGTACTACTGTGCCAACTGTCTCTCAGGTATGAGGTCAGGCCACGTACAAACGCGCTGTAGCGCGAGCGCATAAGGGCCTCCGGGGTGGGTGCGGCGGTTCCCTTGTGGAAGGGGCGACAGCAGCGTCGATAGGTTTGTTCGCTGCCGCAGGGGCACAGGTTATTGGTCATATTGACGGCACGCTTTTCGTTTGTCGTGATGTTGGCATACATTTAGATACCTCATCAAGATGCCGTGGCGCAAGCGATCCAAGTGACACCCGCAAAATATTTTGCGATCTTTGTTGTAAAACTAATCGAGTTAGTTTATAAATAACTAATCAGATTAGTTTTTGGTGTTGTCATGTTCAGATATAAAACCGTAATGCTATTAATGGCCTTTACGTTAGTCAGTTTAGGCTGTCAGTCGAAAGTACATAATCCTGTAGAGGAGTCTCATACAATGTCAGTTGCAACAGAGTGGTTGGTGATACCGGAAGGGCGGATCGCGTTTGATGACCAAGGTCAAGGCCCGTTGATTGTGCTTTTGCCCGGCTTGGGCGATCTGCGTCAAACCTATCGTTTCCTCACGCCAATATTGGTCGAATCCGGCTATCGTGTGGTGAGCGTTGATCTGCGTGGCCATGGCGAGAGTTCAGTGCCATGGGCGGATTACAGTACTCAGGCGGTAGCGAGTGATGTGCTGGATCTGATTAAGCATTTAGATGCTGGCCCGGCGGTATTGGTGGGTAACTCCTTCAGCGCCGGAGTGGCCGTCTGGGCTGCCACCGAGCAGCCAGAAGCCGTTGCGGGTGTTTCCATGAGTGGCCCGTTCGTTCGACCTCAGGACGTGAGTTTTATGATTCGTTCCGCCATGGCGGTCATGTTCAATGGACCGTGGAAAGTCGGTGCATGGGGCACATTTCACCGGACATTGTTTACTCACGAGCACCCGGTTGATTACGATCAATACCAGCGGACGCTAAAGCAAAACTTGGCTGAACCGGGCCGATTTGCTGCGGTTAAAGCAATGTTGGATCGCGACGATACGGCGGTTGCCGAGCGCTTGACTCAACTGACCGTACCCGTGCAAATAATCATGGGTGAAAAAGACCCCGACTACCCCGATCCAGCCGCCGAAGCTGCGTGGATTGCTGAGCAAACCGATGGGGTGGTCGTTCTTTTGCCAAACGTCGGTCATTATCCGCAAGCGGAAGCACCACAGGACACCGCAGCGGCATTATTGAATTGGTTAAAATAGCGACAGCGATAAGGGTATTTTCAGTTGGCAAAACGACCGGGTCTTAATCGAGCGAAATTGGTGCAGGCGGCGGTGCAAGTACTGCAGGAGCAGGGCGACGCATCGTTAACCTTTAAGGCATTGGCGGCGCACTTGGGGGTGCGCCCGCCGTCTCTCTATAATCATGTGGCGAGTTTGGAGGAGCTGCACCGCGATATGCGCTTGCATGGGCTACGGGAGCTGAATCAGACGCTGCAAGCGTCAGTCGAAGGGCTGTCAGGAATTGCGGCATTGCAGGCACTGTGCCACGGCTACCGCACCTTTGCACTGGCTCAGCCGGGCCTTTATCAAATGACATTATCGTCAACGGAATACGAAGACGACGAACTGCGAGAGGTTGGTCGGCAGAGCTTGGCCGTAGTAGAGGGCGTCATACAAACCTATCCCTTAGAGGATACGCAGAAATACCACGCCATTCGCTTCTTACGCAGTGCGATGCACGGTTTTATCAGTCTGGAAATAAGCAAGGGATTCGCCATGCCAATTGAGGTGGATGAAAGTTACCGTTTGCTGATTATCAAGCTCGATCGCTTATTGCAGCACTGGTAAAAAAACGGCGTCCGATCGCTCGGACGCCGCAAGGGGCATAGTTGATAGTGATTAGGGGATGAGAAAAAGAGGTTTCCTAGCCGAACTGGTTCATCGTGTTGTCTTTACCACCTGCCTTCAACGCCGCTTCACCGGCGAAGAACTCTTTGTGGTCGTCACCGATGTTCGAACCAGCCATGTCTTGGTGCTTAACGGTGGCGATGCCTTGGCGCAGTTCTTCACGCTGCACACCTTTCACGTAAGCCAACATGCCTTCTTCGCCAAAGTAGCCTTTAGCCAGGTTGTCGGTAGACAAAGCAGCCGTGTGGTACGTGGGCAGGGTGATCAGGTGGTGGAAGATACCGGCTTCACGCGCGGCATCACGCTGGAAGTTAGCCGTCCACTCATCGGCTGTTTTACCCAATTCGGTGTCGTCGTACTTCACGTTCATCAGGTCGGCACGCTCGTAGGCGGATACGTCTTTGCCGTCGGCTTGCATGGCGTCGAACACCTGCTGACGGAAGTTCAGCGTCCAGTTGAACGATGGGCTGTTGTTGTAAACCAGCTTGGCATCAGGCACCACTTCCTTGATACGGTTAACCATGCCAGCGATCTGGCCAACGTGTGGCTTTTCCGTTTCGATCCACAGCAGGTCGGCACCGTTTTGCAGGCTGGCGATGCAGTCCATGACGACGCGGTCTTCGCCTGAACCGGCTTTGAACTGGAACAAACCAGAGGCCAAGCGTTTAGGCTTGATCAACTTGCCGTTCTGCTTGATGACCACGTCGCCGTTGTTGATGTCGGCAGCGCTGCTGATTTCTTCGCCATCGATGAAGCTGTTGTACTGGTCACCTAGGTCGCCTGGCTCATTGGTGACCGCGATTTGCTTGGTCAGGCCAGCACCCAGAGAGTCGGTACGGGCAACGATCACGCCGTCGTCCACACCCAGTTCTAAGAACGCCAAACGGACGGCGTTGATCTTCGCTAAAAAGTCAGCGTGCGGTACCGTCACTTTGCCGTCTTGGTGGCCGCATTGCTTCTCGTCAGATACTTGGTTTTCAATCTGGATGCAGCACGCACCCGCTTCAATCATTTTCTTCGACAGCAGGTAAGTCGCTTCAGCGTTACCGAAACCGGCGTCGATGTCGGCAATGATGGGCACGATGTGGGTTTCGTGGTTGTCGATTTGTTGCTCAATGCTGCGCGCTTTCACTTGGTCGCCTGCTTCGTTAGCGGCTTCCAGTTCACGGAACAGGTGGTTCAGCTCCCAAGCATCGGCTTGGCGTAAGAAGGTGTACAGCTCTTCGATCAGGGCAGGCACAGAGGTTTTTTCGTGCATGGACTGGTCAGGCAAAGGACCAAACTCGGAACGCAGAGCGGCAACCATCCAGCCAGACAAGTACAGGTAGCTGCGCTTGGTGGTTTTGAAATGCTTCTTGATCGAAATCATTTTCTGTTGGCCAATAAACCCGTGCCAGCAACCCAAAGATTGGGTGTACTTGGAAGTGTCTTTGTCGTACGCGGCCATGTCTTCACGCATGATCTTCGCGGTATACTTAGCGATGTCCAAGCCAGTTTGGAACTTGTTCTGGGCGCGCATGCGGGCTGCGTGCTCAGGCTTGATGGCGTTCCACGTTGGGTTCTGTTTCAGCACAGAGGCGACTGAGTCGATGTCGTTACGGTATGTCATGTGAAGTACCTTCTCGTTATGGCTGGCTCGGGTAAGCCTAATTATAGTTAAAGTCTGTCGCGGCGTTGCTGGGCGCTCAGCGGCGATCCGTCGATGGACTTAATCTATGCGCTATGGGGGGCATAGCGAAAATTTATATGCCGTATTTTCGGCATTCGTTTCGTGAATGGTCAGTGTTCATGCAGGTTAGCGCCGTATTTACTCTTATGACAGAGCTTCGGCGCGGTGTATGGCGATGAGCGAAAAACGCTGAGTTGTGTCGATTAAGCACGAAGTTGCTTGATTTCGAGTTGATATGCCGTCTATTGCTCAACAGTGTGAAAACAACCGCGCCGTGACACCTTCCGAGCACCTCAGTACACTCCCGTTTCTCCATTGTTCACCTGTACTGATCCATCTTTATTAGGAGCGAAGCATGAGCATTCGTCGCGTACCTTTACCTGCCCCCGCGCCGGGGCATGAGCGTTTTCTGACCGTCCATGAATTCGGTACGGGTGAGCACTTTGCCTACATCCAAGCAGGGCTCCATGCCGACGAATGGCCAGGCTTGCTGGTGGTACAGCACCTTTTAGAAAAGCTGGCGGTGTTGGAAGCGGCGGGCAATATACGCCAAGCCATTCGCGTCGTACCTTATGCCAATCCGGTTGGCATGAACCAGCGCATCTTCGGCACGGTGCCCGGGCGCTTCGATATGGTAACGGGACAGAACTTCAATCGCGGTATGGCGGTATCGGCAAAGGCTTTGGTCGAGCGTGTGACGCCAAATTTAACGGATGATGTGGCCTACAATGACCGCGTTGTGCGCACCGAATTGCGCGCCTTGGTCGCGGAGAAAACAGCGGAATACGAAATACAGACGCTGCATAAAGCACTGTTGAACGAGTCGATTGATGCCACTGTGATGCTGGATCTGCATTGCGACCTCGGCGCCATTCCGTATTTGTTTTACGGCAAGCATCAAGTGGAGCAGGGCCAAGCGCTGGCCACCTGTTTGGGTTTCCCGTTGAGCGTGGAAGAAGACGTACGTGGCACTGTTGCCTTTGATGGCACCCATACTCAGCCTTGGGTGGTACTGGAGGATGCGGTTGGCGCGCGCTTCGATCGACCGTGCTTTGCCGCCACGTTGGAATTGCGTGGTTCACACGATGTGAACGATGCGTTGGCGCAGCGGGACGCCGAAGGCATTCTGGCCTTCTTGGAGCATCAAGGCTTTGTCGCAGATAGCGGCGCACGGGCGCAGCCAATGGAAGGCGAGGCGGAGCGCTTTGATGTGGAGCAGGTGCAATTGGTCGCTTCGCCCGAGAACGGTATTCTGGTGCATCTTAAGCACTTGGGTACGCGGTTGGCGCAGGGTGAGCACTTTGCTGACATCGTGCTGGTGGATCGTGACCAGCCCGAGCGCGTTGCAGTGCGGGCACCCGTCAGTGGCCTGTTGTTCAATCTGAGTCATACCTATTTGGCCCATGTCGGCGCAACCATCGCCATGATCGCTGCCGATGAAGCGGTGGGTGAGCCGGGCGCACAGCTTAGTATGTAGATGCTCCCTATAGGCGTCCTCTATAGGCTTGTTAGGTTGTAATTGCTGGGCATTGATCTAAAATGCCCGCGTCGATCATACAGATCGGCAGCGTTCTCAGGGCGGGGCGAAATTCCCCACCGGCGGTATCTGTGCCTAGCGGTCAAGTCCGATATGCTGCTAGCCACAGGAGCCCGCGAGCGCCTTAGTCGCCTTTGGGCGGCTAAGGGTCAGCAGATCTGGTGCGATGCCAGAGCCGACGGTTAAAGTCCGGATGAGAGAGAGTGCGATGTACATCAGTAGACCACCACACCCGTGGCGGCCTGTTTGTGTGTTCGCGTGCCCTGATTCTGGCTAATTATCCCTTAATGAGGAATCCCATGAATCAGTTCCAGAAAATCCCCCCAACGGCTCCGAAAGCCGACTCGTCTGTGCGTCGTGTCGCGGTCATTTCTGCCTCGTGGCATGAAGACATTGTTGCGCAAGCGCGCGACTCCTTGGTAGCGGACCTGCAAACGTCGTCTGATCTGGCGTTCGAAACCGAGTTGTTTGCGGTGCCAGGCGCGTTCGAAATCCCTTTGCATGCCAAGAAACTGGCCGAAACCGGTCGCTACAGCGCCATTGTCGCGCTAGGCTTGGTGGTGAATGGCGGTATTTATCGCCATGACTTTGTCGCCACCGCCGTGATCGACGGTTTGATGCGCGTGCAGCTCGACACTGATTTACCGGTGTTCTCTGTGGTGCTGACCCCGCACGACTTCCATGGTCACGACGAGCATGTGAATTTCTACCGCGCGCATTTCGTTAAGAAAGGGCAAGAAGCGGCTCGTGCGGTGATTCAAACCTTACAAGGTTTGGAAGCTATTGCGGTTCTTCCCGTAGAGTAAGATGCGTTGTAAATTTGTACGGCGGGTGCTTTTCTGTAAGGAACATATCCGCGGAACAAACAGGATTTGAATGAGTCAAACACGTCGCCTAGCACAGTCCATTCTCGCCAGCATCCGCTACCATTGGCGGCCGCTGCTGGCGTTTCATGTGTATTTTGCTTTGTTGACGCTGAGTACTCTAGCCCCGTTTTCTGCTTGGCTCCTGAGCGGACTGGTGCGCTTAAGCGGCGCAACCATGCTCGGCAACGAAGACATGGTGCGCTTTCTTATTACCCCGGCGGGCCTGCTATGGGTGCTGGTATCTGGCACCTTGGCGGCGGTGTTCTTCTTCCTACAACACGCAGGGATGATGCTGATCGCCTCACCGCGTGCTGATGGTCGTTATCATTCGGCGGCGTCCGCGCTGTGGTTGTTGGCGCGTCGGCTGCCTAAGTTGCTGCCTTTAGCGAGCATCCAGGTCTTTGTGCATCTGGTGTTGGCGCTTCCTTGGTTGATGCTGCTGGCCTTAGCCTTTCAATGGCAGCTCGGCAGTTACGACATCTATTACGTGATCAACGGTCAGCCGACGGAGCTGTGGTGGTTTTTCGCCATGGCGGTGCCGTTGATATTAGCGATGGCCGCGCTCAATGGCGGTTTGTACTTTCGCTGGGTTCTGGCTCTACCGGTCATGTTGCTGGAAGGCAAATCACCCTGGGCAGCGTTACAGCGCAGTAGCACCCTGACCAGCGGTTCGCGTTGGCGCTTGGCGTTTAGGGTGTTGGTTGTGGCTGGAGTGGCGGCCCTGTTACCCATTGTGCTGTCGGTCAGTTTCGATGCCCTGGGGCGCGGCGTGCTGTTTGCTTTGCCCGAGCGCCACGCCGTATTGATCCCCGTATTATTGATGCTTATTGCCAGTTACGTCGTCTTGGCTGCGGTGGCGGTGATTGTAGGCGTCAGTGCCAACAGCATGTTGATTTTAAAGCTGTATAAGCTCTGCTGCGGCAAGTCGTTTGTTTTAGCCGATACCAACGAGCCACGTCGCGTCGGGGTTCTGACATGGGGCGTCGAAGTCGTGGTGGTGATGTTGGCTTTGGGGCAGTTAGCCTATGCCGTGCAAGTGTTTACACCACGCGACAGCGCGCTGAACATTGCCCATCGGGGCAGCGCGTTTTTGGCACCAGAGAACAGCTTGGCAGCCATAGAGCGCGCATTAAACGACGGCGCAGACGCCATAGAGCTGGACGTCCGTGCTACAGCTGACGGTGCACTGGTGCTGCTGCACGACCGCGACTTACTGCGCGTGGCAGGCGACCGTCGGGCCATCTGGGAAGTCAGCTACGATGAACTGGCGACCTTAGACGCGGGCAGTTGGTTCAGCCCGGAATTTCAAGGCGAACCCATTCCAACACTGGCCGACGCCATTGAATTGATTCGCGGGCGCGGCGCTTTGTATCTAGAGATCAAAACCGCCCCGCAAACGCCGCAACTCACACGCGATGTGGTGGCCGAACTGCAAGCGCTGGACTTTATTGATCAGACCACCATTGCTGCCTTGAACCCACAGGTACTGCATGAGGTTCGACGACTGGAGCCTCGCTTACGCACCAGCCTATTGGTGCACAGCTCCATCGGCGCGTACGCGGGCCAGCCGTTTGATATTTTGGCTTTGCGGGATGCATTTATCACCCCGTCGCGGATGCGGCAAATTCGCAACGAAGGCCAGGAACTTCACGTTTGGACGCTGAACGATGCCGCCAGCATGGCGCGTTTTCTGGATATGGGGGTGGACGGCATCATCACCGATAGCCCGGAAATTCTGACCGAGGTGTTGGCGGAGCGGGCGGGGCTGTCGGATGCGGAGCTACTGCTGCTGCGTTTGCGTCACTGGGTTTGGTGATTAAAAACTGCTGCGCTCGCGACGTTTTTAATAGCTCGTCATAACGTCTGTCTTAACGGTGGGTGCAAATTCCTCCCCCAAAATACGCCCCCCTCAACCTTGTGCGGCGGAATCGAATTCGTAACCTTGCGGGTGTAGTGATAAAAACAATAACACTCTAAGGTGCACACCATGTTCAAGTTTAAAAGCCTGATTGCGGCAACCGCTGTGATCTTTGCTTCGGCCAGTTGGGCCGACCTCGCGCAAACCACCAATGCCATGGCACCGTTGGAACTGACCAACCAAAGCCAATGGAACGACTTTCAATGGCAGCTCGGTGAAGCCGCCAGTTATGGCCTCGACGGCATCTCGGTCGATGTTTGGTGGGGTAAGGTTGAAGCCGCAGGCGACAACCAATTCGACTGGTCTTATTACGACCAGATCTTCGGCACCATCATCAACGCCGGACTGAAAGTCGTGCCCATTATGTCGTTTCACCAGTGCGGTGGTAACGTCGGTGACGACTGCAATATCCCCATTCCGGGTTGGTTCTGGAGCCAAGCCGCCAGCCAAGACCCTAATATCAGCGAAAATGATCTGCGCTACCGCAGTGAGCTGGGCAATTATTCGTACGAAACCGTATCGCTGTGGGCGGACGACTTTGTATTGAACCAGTACGTGGAGTTTATGGCAGCGTTCGAAGACCGCTACGCCCACTTAGCCGACCACATCATTGAGCTGAACATCAGCATGGGCCCGGCCGGTGAATTGCGTTATCCGTCCTACAATCAGCACGACGGTGCTTCGCCGCTGGCGCACTACCCGAATCGCGGTACTTTGCAGGCGTACGGCAATTTGGCGGTGGCCGACTTCCGTAACTGGGCACAAGGCCGATACGGCAACCTGACCACACTAAATAATGCCTGGGGCACTAATTTGACCAGCTGGGGGCAAATCAACCCGCCGTCGAATGCCAGTTTCTTCTTTGATAATCAGGACCACCTGTACACCCAGTACGGCCGCGATTTCATTCGCTGGTACCACGAATCATTGACTCAGCACGGTACGCGCATGATCGACGCCGCACTGCAAGGATTCAATGGCCCGATGTCCGACATCGAGTTGGGTATGAAAATACCTGGTATTCACTGGCAGATTGGCAACCCAAGCGACAGCATGCGTCGCGTGCCTGAAATCACCGCCGGTCTGATACCAACCGACATCAACATCAATGTGCCCGGCACCGGCCATGGCTACAACAGTATGATCAGCACCGCCCAAACGGGCAGCGACCCAAGCCGTAACGTGGTACTGCATTTTACCGCCTTGGAAATGAACAACCAGGATTACGACGGCGGTTCGTTGGCTTATTCACGCGCCCAAGACTTGGTGTTCTGGGTCGGTGATGCGGCGGGTGCGATGGGCGTTGACCTCAAGGGCGAAAATGCCTTGGCGGGTGGCGTACAGACGGACACCGGTTGGAATAACATTGAAAACGCCTTCACCTGGACGAGCTACAACGGCTTAACCGTATTGCGCCTGTCCAATGTCACGGCCAATACGACGGGCCGTAACCGCTATGCGCAGTTCATCCAGAACTTCAAAGCGCCATCGAATAGCGGCGGCGCGTCGGTATCGTTCACCTGCAACAACGGTTCAACCTATTGGGGCCAGAGTGTCTACGTAGTAGGCAGTGTTTCCGGTATTGGAAGTTGGAGCCCAGCTAATGGCGTCTTAATGGGGGCGGCAAACTACCCAACATGGCAAGTGACAGTGAACGGTTTACCCGAGAACACGCAAATCGAATGGAAATGCGTGAAGCGCGAAGATGCGAACCCGACGGCCGGAGTGCAATGGCAGGGCGGTGCTAACAACGTCGTGACGACGGGCGGTACTAACTCTGTGGTCAACAGCACGGGCGGATTCTGAAGGACGTTCGATAAAACTCCACCCCTTTGACCTCCAATTGGCCGATTCTCTAAATCGGCCTTTTTTATGCCCATGGATGGGCGGTATGCTGGCAATGCAGGAGCATATTGCCAGCGATGCTGGAAGTTCAGGCATGCTAACACCATAAAAACAACAACACTGAGCTGCTAATGGCCACCGATGTCACCACACGCCTGTGGGTGAACCCGTACAAATTGATTCCGCCGCGCATTCCCGAGCCGGTGGTCGCACGCGCACGTCTGGAAACCGTGCTGGATCAAGCATGGGCTTATCCGGTCACACTGCTGCAAGGGCCGCCGGGCCAGGGTAAAACCACCTTGCTGGTGAGCTGGCTGTATCTGCGCCAGCCCCAATATGCTTGGCTCTCTCTCGACGCAGGCGATAATCAGGTGCAGCACTTCGCGGCACACCTCCTGTCGGCGTTGCATCAGGCCACAGAAAACGGCTGTGCAGAAAGTATTGCGCTGGTCGAAACCGGCGAGTTCAAGTCACTGGAAAGTTTGCTCGGTAAGGTGTCTGTCGAGTTGTCGCGTACCGCCGCGCACTTGTATGTGGTGCTGGATGACTACCATGTGATAGACAATCCCGACATCCATGCCGCCATGCGGCATTGGGTGCGCTATTTACCGCCGAATATTCATTTGCTGATGGGCAGCCATGTGGAGCCAGCCATCGGTATTGCTGCTTTACGTGTGCGGGGGCAGGTGTTGGAGGTCGATGCGCCCGCGCTGGATTTTACCGCTGATGAGGCCGCAGAGTTTTTGTCGCGTCGTTTGGCGCGCGAGGTAACGCCTGAAGTGTTGCGCCAAATAGACCATCGGCTGCAAGGCTGGCCCGCTGGATATCAGCTCATCAGTTGCCATGCCAAGACCACTGAAGAGCTGGTAGACAGCAGTGCGCGCCTCAGTGGCCCGTACCATCTGATCTTCGATTATTTCCGTGATGAAGTTATGCCCTCTCTGGCACCTGAACTGCAACTGCTGTTGCGGCGCATCTGCGTGTTTGATCGCTTCAATGCGGATATGTGTCGCCGCATGACGGGCCAGGATGATGTGTCGCATTGGTTGTCGCAATTGGTGCACGCGCACATGTTGGTGCATCCGACAGGAGAGCAGGACACATGGTATCGGCTACAAGACCTGTTCAGAGAAGCCCTTCATAGTTGGGGGATGGACGACCCCGTTGAGTGGGCGCGTATTCAAGCCGATGCCGTGGACGCGTACTTGCTGACCGGGCAAGCCTATGATGCGCTCGCGTTAGCCTTGTCGATGCGTGATGCCGTTGCGGTCTGTACCGTACTGCACCATTCTGGAGAATTTTTTTATCGACGGGGGCAGTTTGATTTGCTGGACGAGGCCTTTGCGATGATCAGTGAGTCGGCCATGCTGGAAGATTCTGCCTTGCTCTTGCTGAAACTGTGGCTCAACTTGGCTACCTATCGCGAGGCAGAGACGTTGCCCTTGCTGGCCACCGCGGAGGCGGAAGGCATGGACATCAGTTCCGAGCTGCGGGCTGAATTCCAAGTGGTGCGGGCTCAAGAAGCCATCAATCGGGAGGACTACGCCGGCGCCCAAGCTTTGGCGCGTGAAGCACTGAAGGCTTTGCCGTCTGACAGCGCCATATCTCGCACGGTGGCTTGGTTGGTGCTGGGGCAAAGTGATTTATGCGCCGGGCGTTTGCGTGAGGCCTTGGCCAGCTTGCAAGCGGCCGAACAACAGGCAGTGGTCAGCAAGCTGGCGCAGCAGCAACTGTGGTCACTGTGTTTGCAGAGCGACACGCTGTGCGCCATGGGGCAATTGGATGAAGCCTTTCAGGTACAGGCACGGGCGGTAGCAACGGCGCATGAAAAGTGCGTTGAACGTGTGCTGCATATGGAGTTTTTATATCGCAATCGAGCTTTGGCGTTGTTGGAGCGTCTGTCGTTGGACGAGGCGCTGCATTATGTGGAAGAAGAATTGTCGATCATGCAGCCATTGGGCGATTACGGCCTATTGCCCGCTTTTGCCATCAAGGGGCGGGTGCATTTAGTGACGGGTGAACTGACGCGCGCTCGTCAGGTGGCGTTTCATCTGAAGCATTTAAAAAGTCGTTTTGCCTACCACACCGATTGGTTGGCGCATGTACTGCAGTTTGAGCTGGTGTTGCGCCACGAAACCGGAGAGGGCGACTGGCCGGACACTGATGAGACAATATTAGCTCGCCCCGCACATAACCACTTCTTGCAAAGTTATCATCGCCAAGCAGCGTGGACACAGATACTGCGCGGTGATGTTGAGTCGGGGATTGCGCTGCTTAAGACTCTTTTGCTGCAGGCGGATGACCGTGGGCTGCGGCTAGAAGCGCTGCGCAACAGGCTGTGCCTAGCCGCTTACGATGCAGCCGGGGCGCGTTGGTTGGAACCGGTGCGCCACGAACTGCTGCAGGTCAAACCGTTGTTTTCATTGTGGGTATGGCGCGCAGCGCTGCGTCCTTTGATGGCGGAACTGCCTGAGTTAGGGATGATTTTGCCGCAGGTCGATCGGGTGGCCCATCATACAGCGGAAACACCAACAGGCACCCCTTGGGTGTCACGCTTGAACGCCAATCTGACTGATCAAAGCGAAGCCTTAACCCCGAAAGAAGTTGAGGTATTAACGCGCATTGTCGAGGGCTACAGTAATCAAGACATTGCTCGTCAGATGTTCGTCGCGCCCTCGACGGTGAAGAGCCACATTCGCAGCATCTATCGCAAAATGAACGTCGAGGACCGTGCCGCAGCGGTGGCATTTGCCCGTCCTTTCTTCCGAGTAGATCACTGATAGATTTCTCCACCCGCCCCATGCGATGCAAGCATACCGTATTCCAAATAGGCATTGGTCGCACACTGTAAACAATAGCAGACTGCACCGTCTGAGTTCTCTGGCTAATTTCATGCGCAAAAATGGTGCATTTCAGCGTTCTTACATAGTATGTATGTGTACATGCCGAATCGTAGCGCGCGACTCAGCCTCATAATTATAACAACAGCGATCAGTGGCCGGTTTCTTGCTAATTAATCTGTCTGAACATGCCGTTATCGGGTCAGACAGACCAGCACGCCGAATCACGAAGCAGTAGGAAGGTGCATGAGTATTCAAAGAAAACTTCTCGTTGTCATTTTAGGGCTATCGCTGATGGCCGCCATTGCGGCGAGCATCATGATCAGTTCCACCAGTATTCGGGCAGGGCAACAACTGTTGTCTGAGCAGGCCAACCTGCGCTTGCAGCTCGTCAGTGACACTCAAACCCAACGTTTGGAAGATTACCTAAGCTCCTTACAACAGCAGGTAGCAGGCTATGCGGCCAACACGCAGGGACGACGCGCCATTACTGCCTTCGCCTCAGCGTATCGGGGTTATCAGCTCAATGTGGTGGTGCGCAATCGGCCCGATGTGACGGCCGAAACGGCGGAGTTGGCAGCTTTCATCAACGCCGGCTTCAATGCGCGGCTGCAAGAAGTTGCCCCCGATTTATCGTTTGACGCCAATGCTTATTTGGCCGAAATAGACCGGCCACGCCTCGTTCTGCATTACTATTATTTAATCGAGTCCGGCGGTGCGTGGGATGCTCGGGCTGACATTGTCGATGCCGGAGATCAGTCGCGCTACAGCATTACGCACCGCGAGTTTCATGAGGAAGTGCGTGGCTTCGCCGACTTTTACGGTCTAGCCGATGCGTATTTCCTCAGCGTGAACGGCGACATTGTTTATTCGGTGAACAAGCAAATCGACTTTGGGATCAATGTTGAACATCCTGTGTTAGCGGGTACTGGTATGGAGACCGCTTTTCAACAAGCGGTGGTTGGCACGCCGACCAGCGCACCAGTGTTCGTAGACTTCAGTGCTTACGTGCCCAGTTTGGGTGAGCAGAGCGCGTTTCTCGCCATGCCGATGTTTGAAGCAGGCACTGACACAATGTTGGGTGTCTTTGTTGCTCGTATTCAAGCGCAGCAAATAGAAGCGACGTTATCGAACTTTGGTGACCGAGAATCCCTGGGGCTCGGCGCCACGGGCGATACCTATTTGCTCAACGCCGACCGTGTTTTGCTGTCGAGTAAGCGCGAGTTTGATGACTCGCCAGCCACAGCCTTAGCGCAACTGAGTATGCCAGAGGATCAACGACAGCGCGTTAACCTGCGTGGAAGCTTGTCGGGTCTGGTTCAGATGGACAGCGACGGCATCCAACAAGCGTTGCGTGGTAACAGCGGTACAGCGCGTTACGTTAACCCTGTGGGCAACGAAGTGATTGGTGCTTACGGGCCACTGCGTTTTGCTGGTGCTGAGTGGGTGTTGGTTACCGAGATGGATACCAGCGAAGCGTTAGCAGCGGGGCGCGTTCTGCGCAACGAAGTCATTGGCTACGCCGTCGCCGTGACCTTGATCGTGCTGGTGTTGGCGTTTATCGCAGCGCTGTGGATGGCTCGTTCATTCAGTCGACCCGTCGCGGTGTTGCGCGGCGCGATTCTGGGCATCCAGCAGAACCATGACCTCACACGGCGCAGCCCACTGACCGGTTCAGATGAATTCGGCCAGATTTCCGCCGCAGTGAATTTGCTGTTGGATGATATTCAACACTCGATCAAACTGACGCGCGAAGCGGCGGTTACGGTGAATGACGCCTCTACAGCGATGACTCAAGGGTCGGAGCAGACGCTGCAACAACTGAACGAGCAGAATCAGCGCAACGCGTCAGCCGAAGGTTTGGTGGAAGGCATGGTCAGCAGTGCGCAAACGGTCACCGACCAAGCGCGCAGCACGGCAGATGTTACCTTGCGCACGCGCGACAGCATTGCCTCCAGTACCACGACCATCCAAGAAGTTATTTCTGAAGTACACCAGATGGCGCGCGGCGTAAACGAAGCGGCGACCACCATCAATACACTGGCGAATGACTTTGAACAGATTCGTCATGTGCTGGAAGTTATTTCTAATATTGCAGAGCAAACGAACCTACTGGCGTTGAATGCGGCAATAGAAGCAGCGCGGGCGGGCGAACACGGCCGAGGTTTTGCAGTGGTGGCCGATGAAGTGCGCAACTTGGCCCAGCGTTCACGCGGGGCCACGGAAGAAATTCAGAACATCATTGATGGCTTACTGACCAATACCGACAAGGCGCAGCAAATGATGACCGCTGAACAGCAGCGCTCTGAAAGTTTGGAGTCTACGGCGCAGGCGTCGCAACAGGCGTTGAGCACCATCGGCGAGTCACTGCAGGCCATTGTAACGGCGAACGAAGATATTCTGTCGGTGTCCAATGAACAAAGCATGATGACCGGTGATCTTGCGAAAGTGCTGGCCGAGTCGTTCGACAGCTCGCGTCATTCGCAGGAGCAAGCAGAGAAAAATGCCCGCGAGAGTGAAAAGCTGCAGATTACCGCGCAGGAGTTGCAGCAGAATGCCACGCGCTGGCAAGTAGAGGATTGAAGTGTCGTGCCAAATAGACAAAAACCAGCGGCAATCGGTGGCGATTAACCCAGTTGGGTTGAAGGTCGATCCGCACGGTTCTTATTCTAGTGTACAGAACGCACAGAGTCGGTAATCTGTGCGTCATCCAATAGATAAAAAACGGACCGGCCACCATGAGTGATATTCTGACCAAGACGGAACAGGGCGTTATGACCATCCTGTTCAACCGTGTTGCCAAACGCAATGCCATCACCGAAGCCATGTACACCGCGATGCGCGAAGCCTTAGAGCAGGCCTCCGAAGACAATACGGTGCGGGCTGTGGTGTTCCAAGGTGACGAAACCTGCTTTACCGCAGGTAACGACCTGCAAGACTTCATGGCGCATCCGATCAAAGACCGCGACGCACCCGTTCTTCGCTTCTTACGCACCGCCGCCGTATTCCCCAAGCCCATGGTTGCCGCCGTGAACGGCTCGGCCGTTGGCATTGGCACCACCTTGCTGTTGCATTGTGACCTTGTGGTTGCTGGTGAGAGTGCTGTCTTTCAATTGCCCTTTGTGAATCTCGGTTTGGTGCCGGAATTTGCGTCGTCGTTGCTGATTCCACGGCAAGTCGGTTATGTCAAAGCGGCGGAATGGTTGCTGCTGGGTAATAAGTTTGGTGCAGCGGAAGCCTTAGCCACAGGATTGATCAATCGTGTGGTGCCCGACGGTGAAACGCTGGCGGCGGGTGCGGCATTGGCTGCCGAACTGGCCAGCCGTCCGACCGAAGCCATGCAGGCCGCCAAGGCGTTGATGAAAGGCCCGGAGCAGGCCCAGGTGCTGCAAGTGATTGATGCCGAAGCCGAGGTGTTTCAACAGCGCCTGCGCAGCCAAGAGTTTCAGGCTGCGGTGCAGGCGTTTTTTAAACGGTGAACTTATTTCGTGGCAGCCAACCGAGCGTGCTCCCGCACGCTCGTGCTTTTGTCTTGGGTAGCCAACGGCTGCCAGCCTTTCAAATGCTGTTCCAGTAACGCGGTCAACGCGTCAATGTGCCCTGGAGTGGCGTTCAGCGCCGGAATATAACCAAAGTGCTCGCCACCTGCTTCTTCGAAGTATTCACGGTTCTCTTCGCCGATCTCTTCAATAGTTTCCAAACAGTCCGATGGAAAGCCCGGGCAGAACACCTGAATGGATTTCACGCCGTCGGCACCCAGTTGCTGCATGGTGGCGTCGGTATACGGCTTCAACCATTCCTGTTTGCCGAATCGTGACTGAAACGTCGTGATGACGTCATCCCGCGTCAGGCCCAGCTTCTCGGTTAACAAACGAGAGGTCTTATAGCACTCGCAGTGGTAAGGGTCGCCTTCCAGCAAATTGCGTTTCGGAATACCGTGGTATGACAACACCAGTTTTTCCGGCTTGCCGTGCTCGGATTGATACGCCTGAATGTGCGCCGCCATGGCGTCAATGTAGGGTTCGAAATCGTGGTAATGATTGATAAAGCGCAGCTCGGGAATCCAGCGGCGCTTGGCGAAATCCGCCGCCACTGCGTCAAAGGTCGAAGCAGTAGTGGTGGCCGAATATTGTGGGTACATCGGCAGTACCAATAAGCGACGCACACCTTGCTGCTGCATGCGTTCGAGCACGGAGGTCACCGACGGATTGCCGTAACGCATGGCAAATTCCACCACCACGTCGTCACCGTATTTGCCCTTCATGTATGCGCGCACGGCCTCGCACTGATCGGCCGTGTGATACAGCAGCGGCGAGCCGCGTTCGGTCCATACCGTGCGGTAATTTTTGGCGGAGCGTGCCGGGCGAATGGCCAAAATAATGCCGTTGAGAATAAACCACCAAATGGCTTTGGGGATTTCCACCACACGGGAATCGGACAAAAATTCGCGCAAGTACCGACGCACCGCGCCGCTTTCGGCGGCGTCAGGGGTGCCCAAGTTAGTAATCAGAATACCGGTTTTGTCTGCCTGCGCGTGGGAGTAGTCCGCTATGCCCTTAAACTTCATGTCGTGATCCTGTGTCTTAGCCAACGCCAATGATGAATGATTGAATGGCTGTGAATACGCTAAAAGAGCGCAGGCAGATCCAGCACCGCCGCCGCAATGCTGAAATAAATGATAACCCCGCACGCATCGATCAGGGTGGTCACCAGTGGTGCGCTCGCCGTGGCCGGGTCCCAACCGATGTGGTTGAGGATAAAGGGCAGGCAAATACCAATCAGGCTACCCAGAACAACGACACTAATCATCGCCGCAGCCACCACGAAGGCGATGTCTTCGCCACCGCGCCAGAAGCCAATGGGTGATACCGCCAAGGCCATGGTCAGTCCCAATGCCAGAGCGACCAACAGTTCACGGCCGAGCAGACGCGCCCAATCCGACACCCCAACGTCGCCCGTGGCGATACCCCGCACCATCAATGTAGAGGCCTGTGCACCTGCGTTACCGCCGCTGCCAATCAACAACGGTAAGAAGAAGACCAAGGCCACATGAGCGGCAATAGTGTCTTCAAAAAATGCGATTCCCATGCCGGAAAACAAGTTGCCGAACACCAGCAGTACCAGCCAGACAATCCGCGTGCGGTACAGGTCACGCAAACGTGCTCGGCCAAAGCCGTCGTCCAAGCGTCCAACCGAGGCACCCTTGTGGATATCTTCTGTGGCTTCTTGCTCGGCGACGTCCATCGCGTCATCGTAGGTCACGATGCCGACTAAGCGTGCATCGTTGTCGATGATCGGCAACGCCAGTAAGTCGTAACGTGAAATCAAACGCGCCACTTCTTCCTGCGGGGTGTCAACCGTCGCGCTGATCAGCTCGGTGGTCATGATGGCTTCCAGCCGCTGCGTAGAGCGGGCCAGAATCAGTTCGCGCAGCGATGTGGCACCCATCAGTCGGCCCATATGGTCGATACTGTAGATGTCGTAAATGGTTTCGGCATCCGGCGCGGTCGACCGGACAATCTCGAAGGCTTGTGCAATGGTCGACTGAGCGGGCACGGCCACATAGTCGCTGGTCATGATGGCCCCGGCGGTGCCTTCTTCATAGCTCGACAGGCGTCGCAAATCTTCGCGTTCGTTGCGCGCTAAACGGCGCATCAAATCGGCTTTCAGTTCGTCTTGCAGCAGGTTGAATAAGTCGGCGCGTTCGTCCGAGTTCATGTGAATGAACAGGTTGGCTAAAGCAGACTCGTCCATGTGTTCGGCAAGTTCGCGCTGGTCATTCTCACTGAAATAACCGAAGGTTTCCGCACGCTGCTTGATGGGCAGACACGACAGTAATTTTAAGCTGGTTTCAGCAGGGTGTTCCTGAATGAATTCGGCAAAGTCAGCGGGCTGCATATCGGCAACCAGCTTTTCCATGGTCTGCACATCGTCCTGTGCCATGGCTTCTCTGAGTTCGTCGGCGATGACTGTGTAAGCCATAAGCTCTTCCCCTGCTGTGTGGCGGCGACGTGCTTGTCGCCTCGCGCGTATTTCTGGTTACAAAGTATAACAGTAATTTCTGGCGGCTTCGCCCGAGAAACGGGAGTTTGAACTAATTGATTGTTCGCTGGTCAAAAGGAGAGTTTGAAGCCTAGCCGAGGGACGATTGATGGACAGCAACCAACGGACACGGGCCGACATGAGCGTGTTGTGGCGCGAAGCCATCGGTGTCATGCAGCGCCTAGAGCACTGGCTGGCGCAAGTGAGCCACACGGAGTACAGCGGCCGTTGTGAGTCCCTGCCACACGGGCAGACGCCGGGCCGCCATGTGCGGCATATCTTGGATCATTATCTCGCCTTGTCCGCCGCCTTATCCGGTGGCACCGACATCGACTACGAACACCGCCAACGTGACCCGCTCGTCGAAGCCGACCCACAGCATGCTTTGACGTTGTTGCAGCGTGTCCAGAAAGCGTTGGCACCACACATGCAACAGGGTGACCAGACGCTCACGCTGGACTACTGCACCGACGATGGCAATGCGCAGGTCACAACCACCTTGGCCCGCGAACTGGTGTTTCTCACGCAACACAGCATTCATCACTTTGCCTTGGTGGAGATGCTGGTGGTGATACAGGGCGGTGCCATGCCACCGGGTTTTGGCGTTAACCCGTCTACCCGCCGCTATGAAACGTCGCAGTTTGCGGGGCAGTCGTTATGTGCACCCTAAGTTGGCAACATCACCAAGGCGCATTGAATATTGTGTTCAGCCGGGATGAACGGTGCAGTCGTATCGAAGCCGAGCCGCCGTCTGTGTTCAATGAGGGGGGGCGCAAGATACTGGCCCCGCGTGACCCCGAAGGTGATGGCTTTTGGCTGGCCACCAACGACCACGGACTGACGATTTGTTTGCTGAACGATTACGCCGCTGAGCAACAACACCGGACCACCACCGCTACCCAGAGCCGTGGCCGCTTGGTACGCGCCCTGAGTACCTGCGCCACGCCGATGGCCGTGCGCTTGCAGTTGCAGAATACTGCGCCAATGGATTTCGCGCCCTGCGTGGTCTTTGTTTTTTGGCAAACCCAAGAGCCGCTGTGCTGGCGTTGGTCAGAGCAGGCTTGGTCGGAGACGGTAGCACCCAGCTCGCCGTTCAGTACTTCCTCCTTACTGCCGCAGTGGATTCCCCTGCTGCGGCAGTATTTTTTCTTACCTTGGTCAACCCAGCGTGAGGGGTGGCGAACCTGGACACCCGAGCGCCGTTTTCCCGCGCAGGTGTTGCAGCGCTTGGGCGTCAGCGCACAGGTGCCTGATGGCGCAATGCTCCCCGCAGTCGCAGCGCGCCCGGTATTTATTGCGAATCACCCGACCGGTGGCTTAGACGGACTCATTCTGCTGGCCTGGTTACAAAGTTACTATCCGGAAGTGAAGGTGGTGGTGACTGATTTATTGACCTTGATTCCACCGATGAAGTCCTTGGTCGTGCCGGTGGATCGCTATCGGTCTTCGCGCCAGTCAGTGCGTAATCTGCACGCCGCCTTCGCCACCGATGCCGCTATTTTAGTGTTCCCGGCCGGTCGCACCGCCCGTAAGCAACAGGGCAAGTTGACCGACTTTGAATGGCACAGCATGCCTGTGACTCTGGCCCGACGCTATGGTCGCCCATTGGTGCCCATCCATTTGGAAGGCACGAATTCGCGGTTGTTTCATGGCGTCGCGGCTTTGCGCCAGCGCTTCAATGTGGCTCTGAACCTCGAAATGGCGTTGCTGCCCCGCGAGCTGTTGAAACCCGCCACCCGCACCTTTGGTGTGAGCACGGGAGAGGCCATCACTGTCGAGGAACTTGAACAGCTTGCCCCGAACGATCAGCAGCGCATGGCGGCCGTCCGCGCGCACTATGATCGGCTGACGCGTCCGCATCCAGCGCCCGCTCAGTCTATGTCCTCTCTTGTCTTGAAGGAGACTTCATCATGACACTCGCTCCTCAACCGACCTTTGCTCAAGCAGACCCTATTGCCATCTCCAACGCTACCGCCAACAGTGTTGTGCAAGAACTCGCCGCGTTGACGCCGCTGGCACAATTTCGTGGCCTGAATATTTACAGCTTTACCGGCGATGAATGCCCAACCGCCATGCAGGAAATAGGGCGGCTGCGTGAAGCGGGTTTCCGCGCCGTTGGTGCCGGGCGAGGTGACGAGCTGGACCTCGATCATCGCGATTATGGCGAACAGTGCTACTCGCAGTTGGTGGCGTGGGACCCCGAACACCAAGAAATGGTCGCCATGTACCGTTATCAGCAGGGGGCTAAGGCTACCGTCTTTGGCCCCGAGTGCCTGCGTACCTATGGTCTGTTCGACTATTCGGTTTCATTTCAGCGCAACATCCTGCCCTATGCCATTGAACTGGGCCGTTCGGTGGTTAACCGGGCCGCCAAAAAAGGTGCGCTGGGATTCTTCGCCACTTGGGTAGGCTTGGGCGCTTTGTTGCGCAAACATCCTGAGGTGCAGTACTTCTTTGGCAATGTGTCGCTGTATCAGACCCTGAACAACACCGGCAGAGACTTGTTGGTCAGCACCATGCAGGCGCACTATGCCCCGCCAGAACCCTACCTGGTAGCACGCGATACCTGCCGCTATGAACCCACACAAGCCGCTCCGACGCTGTCAGCTAACGACGCCGCCGACGAGCGTATCCGCCAACTGCGCGATTCATTAACCCCTTATGACATGAACATCCCACCGGTGTTGCAGTCTTACATGTCATTGTCGACTGGCATTTGGTGTGGCGAAACGGTCTTCGATGCGGATTTTGGAAACGCCCTGGAATTGGGGATTATTGTGCCGGTGGCGGAGATCAACGAAAAGGTGAAAGCGCGGTTTATTAATTAACAGGAATATTGGCCAAGCCCAACCACAACAGCGCAGGCACAATGCCGGTGGCGAGTGCACAGGTCAGCACAAAACGGCCGTAACCGACCTTGGGCATGATGCCAGCGGTAGCCGCAATACCGCCACCACCACCCAACAGCCAATTGCCGGGCAAGTTCAAGGTGACGAAGATAAACAAGTAGGGGTGCTTGTCATACAAGCGCACGCCAGAGGCGAAAAGACGCTGGCTCATTGATAATTCATGTCGAGGGGTTTCCAACAGCGCCGAGCGCGCTACTTGTAGGCGTTGCAGTTTCGGGTGGTCAGACAAGCGACGAGCCACCCAGTAGCTCAAGCTCAGCCCCAATATCGTGCTCAGCCATGCCGCCAAAATACCCATGCGGCCAAACAACCCCATGATCATCCAGCCCAGTTCAACACCCGGCACAAAAGGAATGGCCAATAAGAGCGCGTACAGCGACGAGGTCAACACCAAGAGCAGCGCGCGGCTGTCGGCTGGTAACGACTGGCCCAGAAGACCTTCGCCTTGATTCAAATACAAGCCGGTAAACACCACAGCAACTAGGGCAAGCGTGGCGATAATACGCAGGGCCAGTTTCATAATTTTTCCATAACCCTATCGCTTGCCGCGCCGTTGGATGCGGTGGTCGTCAACCCGGCGCTGTTCGGCGTGTCGGGGGTCTTTGTGCCACGGCACGCCATGGCGCGCACTGCGCTCCAGTTCGGCGATGATCTGCGCACCCAGTAGCAGAATGACGGCCGCTATTTCCAAACTGATCAGCACCACAATCACCGTAGTGACCGAGCCGTAGATGACGTTCACATAGGAGATATTGGCAAAATAGTAGAGCAAAAAGAGACGTGCCGCTTCCCACAGTAACGCGGCGATAAACCCACCAATGACCGCGCGACGCCAAGCTACCTGAACCACGGGCAGTACTTTATAAATGCCAGTAAACAACATCACCATCCCCAGAAAGCTGGCCAAATTCAGCAAGAAAAAGGGTGCATTGGCGAACGGTAAATTCACGTCAAAGATGTCGGAGAGGTAGTCCGTGAAGCTGCTGAGAAAAGTGAACAAGAGGGTTAACGCCAATAGGCCTGCACCCACCACCAACATAAATGCATAGGGTAGGGCGACCGAAACCCAAGTACTGCGCCTGGCCAGTACATCGGGCCGATGGAAAATAATCGCCATGGAGTCGTCGAGCATGCGAAAGGCAAACGAGCTGAAGAACAGCAACACCAAAATACCGAAGATACCTATGGCATCGCGCGAGTCGAGTAACGCTTGCACGGTATCCAACAACAAGGTGGCGTAACCGGGCGCCAGATGTTGCACTTGAATGGCCATGATGTTCAGCAGGTCTTGCTCGTCAACAATGTGCGTCAGCGAGACAACCAATAAAGCAAACAATGGGATGGTTGACAGCAATACGTTGTAACCCACACCCCCGGCCAGCAGAATGCCGCGATTGCGCATAAAGGCTCGGACCACCCGACCGGAAAAGCGCCAGACGCGCAGCACAATGACCAGACGAGAAAACTTTTGTCGCAGACCGTTTTCCGACATAGGAACAGCAACTACCTAAGGGTGGAGCAATGAATCATGGGGGCAAACGCGCCCCCGTTCAAGCATTTGCCGCTACAACAAGTCGTCCGCTAAGTGCTTGCTCAGCAGCGTGTGGTATATCTCACGCTCACCGATCGTGCCGGTTAACTGACCATTCTGCTCCACCAAAATGTTGTGTCCCGTCACGTAGCAGATCTCCACCGCATCACGCATGGGGGTTCGGCCCGGTATGCACGTGGGTAGCTTCTGTAACGCGTCAATGGGTTGCCCCGGCTGCCACGACTGCGTTTGGTAGGTTTTACCCGCCATGGTGACTTGCGTGTCCGCCAGGTTGTCCTGTGTCATCACCCAGATGTCATAACGCTTACTGACGCACAGGTTGTTGTTGGCATCGGCCGGCGTGTCTTTAAGGTGCGTCATAACCGACTGCGCTTGCAGCGTATTCAGCGGATTCGTATTGGCCACGAAGGTTTTAACGTAGTCGTCGGCAGGCGATAGGATGATCTGTTCAGGTCGGCCCTGTTGCACGATTTGCCCGTCTTTCATGATGACGATCTTATTCCCAAGCTTCAGGGCTTCGTCTAGGTCATGACTCACGAACACAATGGTCTTGCGTAGCGTGGTTTGCAGCTCTAACAGCTCTTCCTGCAACTGATGGCGGATCAGCGGGTCTAGGGCAGAAAACGGCTCGTCCATCAATAAAATGTCCGATTCCGTCGCCAGTGCGCGTGCCAAGCCAACGCGTTGGCGCATGCCACCCGACAGCTCGTGCGCGTAGGCTGAACGCCATTCTTCCAAGCCCACCAACGTCAGTTGCTGTTCAATACGGCGCTTCAGTTCGGTTTTGCTGAGATTCTGCTGGCGTAAGCCAAAGGCAATGTTCTCTTCTACGGTGAGCCAAGGCATCAACGCAAAGCTCTGAAACACCATGGACACCCGGTTGGTTCGAATGTCCTGCTGAGTTTTGCTATCGGCAGCCGCAAAATCGATGCTGCTGCCTTCGTGCTCAATGCAAACTTCGCCACGGGTAACTGAATTCAAGCCGTTAATGCAGCGCAATAGGCTGGACTTACCAGAGCCGGACAACCCCATCAACACACAGATTTCACCGCGCTCAACGCGCAAATTTGCCTCTTGAACGCCCAGTACCAAGCCGGTTTGTTCTTTGATGGCATCGCGACCCAGCCCTTGATCCATCAGCGCCAAGGCGCGTTCTGGTTGCTTGCCGAACACCACGGATACGTTATTGATATTAATCATACTAGTGTGCCTCGTGTCGAACGTGTTGCTTAAACAAGCGATCAAGCCAGATGGCGAGCAACACAATGGCCATGCCTGCTTCAAAACCGCTGGCAATATCAACGGTGTTCAAGGCTCTGACTACTGGTACGCCAAGACCATCAGCGCCCACGAGTGCCGCAATAACCACCATAGACAGCGACAGCATGATGCACTGCGTAACACCGGCACCAATGCTGCTCATCGCTGCGGGCAATTCCACATGCACGAGCAACTGTCGCTTGGTGTAGCCAAAGGAACGCCCGGCTTCCAGCAGCTCTTGCGGCACCTGCGAGATACCCAAATACGTCAGTCGAATGGGCGCGGCAATGGCGAAAATAACGGTCGAGATCACCCCCGGCACGACGCCCAAACCGAACATCGTCAGCGTGGGGATGAGATACACAAAAGGCGGGATCGTTTGCATCAAGTCCAGTACCGGCTGCAGGACACGATAGACGCGCGGATGATGTGCCGCCACGATGCCTATCGGCAGGCCGAACAACACACAGATCAAGGTGGCGTACAGCACCAATGACAGGGTCGCCATGGTTTCTGTCCAATACCCAAGATTAAGAATCAGCAAGAAACTGATAAAGGTAAACAGCGTTAAACCCCAACGTCGTTGTACGGCGAAGGTCAGTGCCGTCAGCAGGGCGATCAGTAGCAGCGGGGGGAACCACAGCAAAATGGCGGTGAGGCCATAAATCAGGTCGGACAGGTTGTCGGATACCGCATCAAAAAACAGGCTGCCGTTATCAACAAACCAGTTTAAGAGGGTTTCCATCCAACGGCCGACCGGCAGTTTGTGGTCAAAGAACCAAGACATATCATCTCCTCAGGGTGAAAATGAGGGCGCGCTGACGCACGCCCATAGGAGATGTTACTGGAACGTCGCCTGAGCGACTGGCAGAGCAGGTTCGCCGGCGGGTGTGGTTACACCGTCCAGCCATGCCGTCAGCACTTCGGGGTTATCTGTCAGCCAGGTGCGTGCCGCAACGCCGGGGTCTTGTCCGTCGTTAATGATCGCGCCCATCACCTCGTTCTCCATTTCTAAGGTGAACGTCAGGTTATTGAAGAAGGTGCCCAAGTTCGGGCAGTCTTCGGTGAAACCTGCACGCACGTTGGTATAGACAGTCGCGCCGCCGAGATCCGGCCCAAACCAATCATCACCGCCTTCAAGGTAAACAAGGTCAAAATTGGCGTTCATCGGGTGTGGTTCCCAACCCAAGAAGACAATCCACTCATCACGTCGCACAGCGCGTGCTACCTGACTGAGCATACCGGCTTCGCTCGACTCCATCAGACGGAAATCGCCTAAATCAAAGGCGTTGTCGTCGATCATATCTTGAATTAAACGGTTGCCGTCGTTGCCTGGCTCAATGCCGTAAATCCGACCGTTCAGCTCGCTGGAAAAACGCGCGATGTCGGCAAAGCTCTGCAAGCCTGCATCGTAGGCGGTCTGGGTGACGGCCAGTGTGTATTTGGCGCCTTCCAAGTTCGCGCGCAGCGTTTCAACCGTACCGTCTTCATGATAAGGGGCGATGTCTGCTGCCATGGTCGGCATCCAGTTACCCAAGAAGACGTCGAGGTCGTTATTAGCCAGTGAACGGTAGGTTACCGGTACCGACAACACACGGTCCGTTGGGTTGTAACCGATGGCATCAAGTACTTCTGAGGCCAGTGCCGTGGTGGCGGTGATGTCAGTCCAGCCTACATCAGAAAAGCGGACGTCAGTGCATTGCTGGCTCCAGGCCGTAATAGGGGCGCTCATCAGCACGCAAGCTGTGGCGGTGGTTAGGTGTTTCATATTCATGTTATGAGTCTTCCTCTGTTCCGGATTATCGTTGTTGAGTCTGGTACTCCGGGTGTTCCCAGACCGGCGCGCTGGATGGCGCCAGGGGCGCACGGCCACGAATGTGGTCCGCGCATTTTTCGGCCAGCATAATGGTGGGGGCATTTAAGTTGCCGCTCACAATGCTGGGCATAATACTGGCGTCGACGACGCGTAAGCCTTCAATACCAAACACCCGCGCTTCGGCATCCACCACCGCCATAGGGTCGCTGGCTGCGCCCATTTTGCAGGTGCACGAAGGGTGGTAAGCGCTGTCGGCGTGTGCACGCACAAAGGCATCAATTTCTTGATCGGTCTGCACATCTTTACCGGGCAGGTATTCTTCGCCACGGAAGGGTTTAAAGGCGTCTTGAGCAAAGATCTCGCGCGTTAGCTTCACCGACTGGCGCATTTCCCAGCGGTCACGCTCGGTGCTCAACAGGTTCGGCTGAATCAAGGGGTGCTCGGTCGGGTCGCTCGAACGCAGCTTCAAAAAGCCCGTGCTGGTAGGACGCATCGGTCCCACGTGCGCTTGGTAGGCGTGCAGCTCGGGGTTCTTGCGCCCGTGGTCGATCACCTGCGATGGCAGAAAATGGTACTGAATGTCCGGGTGACGCACGCCGGGCTCAGAACGAATAAAACCGCCCGCTTCCAAGTGCGCGGTACGGCATGCGCCCCAATCGTTATTGATGAACCATTGCATGCCCGACAACGCCATGCCCGGCTGGGTGGTGTACTTGTACAGGGTGATGGGCTGCGTACAGGCTTGCTGCACGTACAGTTCAAGGTGGTCTTGCAGGTTCTGCCCCACACCGGGTAGGTCTTGTTTGACCTCAATGCCCAGCGCTTTTAAGTCTTCAGCGGGGCCAATGCCAGACAGCATCAGCAGTTGGGGTGAATTGATGGCGCCGCCCGACAGAATCACTTCGCGTTCAGCGCGCACACGCACGGTTTTGCCGTTTTGTTGGTATTCCACACCCACCGCACGCTGACCTTCAAACAGCACACGGGTGACCATGGCTCCGACTTCCGCCTTCAAATTCGGGCGCGCCAATACCGGACGCAAATAGGCTTGCGCGGTATTCCAACGCTTGCCTTGCTTGATGGTCATGTCCATCTTGCCGAAGCCTTCCTGCTGGAAGCCGTTCATGTCTTCGGTCGCCGGGTAGCCCGCTTGCTGAGTGGCTTGCAAGAACGCATCAAACAAGGGGTTAGGCTCATCGCCCGTGTGCACGTTCAACGGGCCTTCGCCACCGCGATAGTCGTCCGCACCCTGTTCGCGCGTTTCGGCCTTGCGAAAATACGGCAGGATATCGGCATAGCGCCAACCTTCCGCGCCTTCCTCGGCCCAGCGGTCGTAGTCGTACGCGTGGCCGCGAATGTACACCATGGCGTTCAACGACGAACCGCCACCCCACACCTTGCCGCGCGGCCAATACAGTTTGCGGTGGTTCATGTGTTCTTGCGGTTCGGTGTGGTAGTACCAGTTGTAGCGGTCGCCCTTGAGGTTGTACATCAGGGCGGCAGGCATGTGGATTTTCCACGTATCGTCTTTGCGTCCTGCTTCTAATACCAGCACGCGCGCGTCGGCGTCTTCAGATAAGCGGTTAGCCAGCACGCAGCCCGCAGAGCCGGTGCCAACGATGATGTAGTCATGAATCTGATCAAAAGTCATAGCAAAATCTGTCTCGGAGTGAGTAAGTGCTAACAGCCCGCCGAGGCAGGCTGGTAGCGGTCAATGCAGAAATTTAGAAGGGCGCGTCGATATCGCCCAAGCCCACATAAATGGACTTAATTTGGGTGTAGTGGGCAAGTGTTTCGCGGCCGTTTTCGCGGCCCAAACCAGACAGCTTGTAGCCGCCTACGGGCATCTCGGCGGGTGAATTGCCGTAAGCATTGATCCAACAAATACCGGCTTCTAACTGATGAATAACACGGTGGGCCCGTTGAATATCGCGTGTGAACACGCCCGCAGCAAGGCCGTACTCGGTGTCGTTGGCGCGCGCAATCACTTCCTCTTCGTCGTCAAACACCAACACCGTCATGACCGGGCCAAAGATTTCTTCCTGCACGATGGTCATGTCGTCGGTGCATTCGGTGAACACCGTGGGGGCAACAAAATACCCGTCGGCCAACGCGCCAGCGGTTAAGCGTTCACCGCCAATGGCGCAGGTGGCACCTTCCGCTTTGCCTTGTTCAATAAAGCCCAACACCTTTTCTAGATGCCCGGCTGAAATCAGTGCGCCGAAGTTGGTGTCGGGGTGCATGGGGTCGCCCGCCACCACATTATTTCGGGTGCGTTCTAACAAGCGCTGCAAGAACGCGTCGTAAATGCTGCGTTGCACAAATACCCTTGTACCATTGGTACAGATTTCGCCCTGGGTGTAGAAGTTACCGAGCATGGCGCCCGACACAGCGTTTTCCAGGTCGGCGTCGTCAAAGATGATCAGTGGCGACTTGCCGCCCAGCTCCATGGTGACAGATTTAAGCGTGCGTGCGGCATCGGCCATAACCGTGCGCCCCGTTCCTGCTTCGCCGGTGAAAGACACCTTGGCGATTTCGGGCGCGGCGGTCAGCATCTGGCCCACTCGGTAGTCACCCTGTACCACGTTGAACACACCGTCGGGCAAGCCCGCTTGTTGGAAGATCATCGCCAGCTCAACGGCACCGCGCGGTGTTTCTTCCGAAGGCTTGAAGATCATGCTGTTACCCGCCGCGAGCGCCGGTGCGGCTTTCCAGCAGGCGATTTGCATCGGGTAGTTCCACGCCCCGATGCCCGCACAAATACCCAAGGGCTCGCGCCGCGTGTAGTAGAAGTCGTTACCGATGGGTTGGCTGTTGCCTTCTAATCCCGGTGCTTCGCCCGCAAAGAATTCGATCGCGTCCGCGCCCGTCACCACGTCGACCACGCTGGCTTCTTGCCATGGTTTACCGGTATCCAGCACTTCTACGGCGGCCAGGCGATCATTATGCTCGCGCAGCAGATCGGCGGCACGGCGTAGAATGCGGGCGCGTTCAATGGCGGGCGTTTTCGACCACACCTCAAAGCCACGCTGTGCAGACTCTATGGCCGCCGCCATCACCGCTTCATCGGCTTGCTCCACACGGTAAATGGTCTTGCCGGTGGCGGGATTGATGACATCAAAGGTGTTACCGGAGGTCGTCGGCGCTGGTGCACCATTAACCCAAGAATGCAGGGTGAGGTCAGACATGAAAACTCCTTCGAAATCAGACAGAGCGATGCTTTTGACCGTCGGCCAGCACCTGATCTATATAGGCTTTACACAGGCGCATGGCCTGCTCGGAATCGATACGGCCACCGCTGAGTGCGGCGCGTAGCCAGAAACCATCGATCAGAGCGGCGATGGTTTGTGCGGTGCCACGCAGCCAGCTTTCCGGCAGCAGAGGGCGTAATGAGTAAATCAGGTTGGCGTACAAACGACGTTCGTTCACCTGCTGTAAGCGCGCCAGCTCGGGGTCGTGTACCGACTGCGACCAAAATACCAACCAAGTACGCGCAGCTTTTGGATTGGTCTGCACGCTGGAAAAATTCGTTTCTACAATCGCCATCAAGCGATCACGCGGCGAACTGGAACGGCTCGCAATGTTGCTCATAAGGTCCTGGTGCAACTCAGTCAACAAATGACGCATGGCCGCTTCGAGCAAACCTTGCTTACCGCCGAAATAGTGGCTGACAATGCCCACCGACATACCCGACTGTGCACTGATGCGGCCCATGGTAGTGCCCTGAAAACCGTACTCACCGATGACTTCTAACACCGCATTAATCAACTGGCGGCGGCGAATGGGCTCAATATCAATGCGTGGCATAAAGCTCTCAACTACAAAAAACGATGGTGAAAAAGTAAATTGAATGACCGTTCAATGAAGTTAAGCCTACTTGCTTGAAGGGGAGAGGTCAAATTTAGAGGGTGGGGAGTGGAACTTAACCATGCCTATTTTGTAGCACATACGGCATTGTAAGACTGGGACGCATGGGCTAAAAGTAGTAGGAGACCTGAGAAGAAGATAGCGGTAGGCAGTGTGATAGTGATCTCGGTGATTGTGTTGCTGTCTGCTGATGAATGGCGGTAAGGCGTAACCGTTCATTCTAGGG
>JAGDZJ010000030.1:0-45090 GCA_049115955.1 Natronospirillum sp. | reverse complement strand
ATAGGGCGGAAGAGCGAAGCGTCATCCGCCAAGGCTGGGGCTCAATTATCTGACTTTCTGCCCATCATCTACCAAATTAAACTGCACATTCCGGCGCTCTAAATCGACGGCTTGCACTTCAATGGTCACTTTCTGGCCTAATCGGAATTCGCCACGCTTGGTGTGATGCGTTTGCAACACCTCATCAAAGGTGGCGTCTTTGTCTCGCCAGCCTTTCACATTGATAAACCCGCTGATACCTAAGCCATCTACCTGAACGGAAAAACCGCTTGGTGCCACATGCTGAATCTCACCAGTGAACTGCTGTCCTTCGTGCGCTTTCATGTAAACGGCTTTCAGCCATTGCTCGACGAAATTGCTTAGTGCACGGCCATTACCTTGACCGTTCTGTAACGCCGTGACTTCCGCTTCAGACAGCGTTGGTACAGGTTGGCCACGCCAAATGGCTTTCAACTGGCGGTGCAATACCAGGTCGAGGTATTTGCGAATGGGCGACGTAATGGTGGTGTAGTGGGGGAAACCCAAGCCCCAATGCGGACGCGCTGTGGTGAGCAGCTCGGTGCGCTGGTAACTTTTCGCCAGCATCTTAGCCAGTGGAAGATCAGTGTATTGTTGCGCCTTCTGTAGGATCGGTAGCATTTCAGCAAAGTCGTTTAGATCTTTCGGCTCCGCCTGCAGCACTTGCTGTAGCAGTGTTTTTAGCGTCTCGTGCTGATCATCGCGAAACCCTTCGTGGCACAAAAACAAGCCAGCATCACGGGCCAGCAGATACTGAGCACTGAGGCGATTGGTCAGCAGCATGCACTCTTCAACAATTTGATGGGCACGCAATCGGAACTCTTCACGTACCACCGCGATATGGCCCTGTTCATTCAATTCATAACGATAGTCCGGGCGGTCTTCCATCACCAAACAGTGGGCGTGGCGATAGTTTTGCAAGTCGGTAGTCAGGGCGTTTAAATGCTCGATTTGCTGCGCCAAGGTTTCATTAGGCAACTGGCTGGCGTCACCGTCTATGAACGCAGAGACTTGGCTGTAGCTCAACTTGGCTTTTGACTGAATGAAACCAAAGCGAATGGTTGGCTCACCAGCCACACCGGTGCCTTTTTCAATGTCGACGGAGAACAGGAGCGCGGGGCGCTTAACGTCGGGTTGCAGAGAACACCAATCGACCGACAGCGTTTTCGGTAACATGTGCAGCGTTTCGCCGGGCAAATAGCTGCTGCTGTTGCGTTGTGCTGCGACCAGATCCAGTAACGATTTTTGCTCAACAAACAGCGATGGGTCGGCAATGGCAACCTGTAGGTGCCAATGGGTACCTTTGTCGTCGATGCATATCGCATCATCCATATCCTGCGTGCTGGCGGCATCAATAGTAACAAATGGGAGTGCGGTGGCGTCTTCATAGTCGCTCTGAGCGGCCATGATGCCTTCGAAATCAATGGCCGTGACGGCCTCTTCTACAGCGGGGGTAAATTCTGATTTAACATTGAAACGTGCTTTCCCCACCGTGTGTTCAATAAATGCAGCATCGGGCAGCGCCAGTGTCGACTCCACTTTGGCTAACGCTTTACCATCCTCGAACGGGTGGCGTGTCATGCGGCAACTTACCCAAGTGTCGTCGGCGAGGTTCTTTGATGAGTTGGCAGTCAAGTTCACCCAGCGATTCATACTAGGATGGTCTGAGTTCACGAGGACATTGGGGCCTTTGCGAATTACTTTGCCGACAAAGTTTTTCAGCGATGTTTCAAGCAAGGTATCGAGTTCTGCTTGGGCTTTGCCGTCTACTTCGTTTACGCTGAATTCAATAACGTCACCAGGTAGAACACGCTTCATCTCGTCAGGGGTAATGAAAAAACTCTCACCGGCGTCGGTGTCGACGAAGCCAAAACGGCTGGCGGTACCGCGCACCACGCCTTTTTGGACATTCTTTTCGACTTTGATCTGGGATTTCAGCGCGTTGAGTTGCGCCAGAGAATCAAGATTCAGCATTAAATTACAGCCCGTGACAGATGAAAAATGGCCGCAGATTATAACGTCCATGGGGTGAATAAACGAGACTTGTTGCCGCTGTCCAGACAATTGAGTCGACAGATCGCTCTGTGCGAGGGTTTTTGAAGGGGCGCGGTGGTTTTTAGCGGTGTGCGTAGGTTAGGATACACCCACCCGCCGATATCGGAAGATGTAATGACCGCTTTGTTCGAAACTTTTTGGTTTACGTTGCTGCAGCATTTCGCAGCGTCGCTGGCCATTCCGGTACTGGTTGGCCACTTTTGTCGACCTCGCCGATGGTGGGGCAGAATCACGATTTTGATCATCTGTTTCACTTTGCTTTGGGTGTTGTGGACCAGCTTGCTCAGTATTCAAGTGGATACCCATCTCGCCTTGCTTGTCGCCTTTGTTGCGGTGTACGCCTTTATTCGCAGCGTGGCGCGTATTCAGCAGAGTTTGCCGTCGATGTTTGATGACGACGATGAATACGACGACGAAGAGGAGCACAAGAACAGTGAACCGGGTGAACAGGAGCACGACCAGCCTAAAAGCAAGGAGTTAAGTGCCCACGCAGAACGTCAAGCCAGCAGCGACTAGTTATTAAATCGTACACTGTTATAGCTAAAGAGTATTTTTCATTCTGTTGTCATGCTCTAGACTGGGCGCACAAAAAAATAACCTAAAAAGACAGCGCATGGATGTAAAGGAAGAGCTGCTGCGAACGGAATTGGAGCAGTTGCCGCAAAAATTTTATCGTCAAATACTCACTCTGCTGCCTGAAGCTGTGTTGATGATCATTGGGCGTCGAATTGTGTTTGCGAATCAATCGGCATGTCGACTGTTCGGTCAGCCACTGCATTTTCTGGTGGATCATCACTACGCCCGTTTTTTGCCTCGCTCCGCACAAGCGGAGATCATGCAGCACTTTCGACGCGTACACAGTGGCGACAACCATATCCCACGCATTACCTTTGATTTACAGCGTGAGGATCGCATTGTACCGGTCTCGTTGCAGGCCGCTATTGCACGCGCGGCAGATGGCCCGCTGGTGTACATCGTTACGCTGCGTGACATCACGCTAGAAACCGAACTGAGCGAAGCAATTAAGCAGCGCGAAGCGCGGCTGCGTTATCTGGCCGAGCACGACCACCTGACGCAACTGCTGAACCGTAAAGGCTTTCACGACCACATGGGTAAGACGATTGCTCGTGCGCAGCGGCAAAAAGCCGAGTTCGCCGTGCTGTACATCGACTTAGACAATTTCAAACAAGTAAATGACTGTTACGGGCATACAGTAGGTGACGAATTGCTGGTGGCGTTCGCGCGGCGGTTGCGCGACTGCTTTCGCACGTCAGACATAGTGGCGCGGGTCGGCGGTGACGAGTTCGTTGTGATTCTGGACGACATCAGCCCAGACGTCGATGACGAGGCGTTGATGTTAATTATCCGCTCTAAGGTGCTGGCACCGTTATCGTGCAGCTTTGGTTCGCATCTGCTGGAGGCCAGCACAGGCATTAGCCGCTTCCCTAAAGATGGCGTAGATGAAGCAACGCTAGTCGAGGCCGCAGATCAGCGCATGTACAGCGTCAAGGGTCAAACCAGTCACTGTTGACTGGCTTGTGCGGCCAAATAGCTTACAAAATCCGGCTCGGCGGCCAAATGCTCGCGTAAATGAATACGCACGGCGGGGTGTTGTTCACGCACTGCGGCAACGATATTAGGAATATCATTGCGTACATGGGTACCGGCCAATAGGAAACAGGGCATGACCTCAATGTCGGTCGCACCTTGTTCGATCAGCGCTAATAATGCGGTGTCGATGTAAGGCTCGGCCAGTTCAAGAAAAGCCGTGGCCGTGCAGTCGAACGCATTTCCTAAACGCGCTTCTACACGTTGCGCTAAGGCCGCAAATTCTTCGTTACTGCTCTTTAGGCGGCTGCCGTGCGCCACCATCAATAGGGATTTCAATATCCGCTCTTCTTCAGTGCTTCGTATTCATCTTGGCCGATTTGTCGCGCTTCTTCTTCCAACATCACGGGAATGCCGTCACGAATTGGGAACGCCAGTCGGCTCGCAGTGCAGATCAGCTCGTTTTTGTCCTGGCTCAGGCGCACCGGCGCTTTGGTAACGGGGCAGGCCAGAATGTTCAGCAATTGTGCATCGATCATTTTTCAGTCTCGTCCTGATGGTGCCCATGACCACACTGTGGGCCGTGAACATGAGGTTGTTTGGGGTCCGGCACAGGGTCTAGGCCGCCGGGATGCAACGGGTGGCACTTGCTGATGCGTTTAATGGTCAGCCAAGAGCCCTTAACCGCCCCGTGTTTTTCTAACGCTTCAATCGCATAGCTGGAACAGGTGGGGTAAAAGCGACAGCGCGGTGGCATCAGAGGGCTTATCGCCACCTGATAACCACGTACGACCTTCCTTAATACCCAGGCCAACATGGTTTACTTCCACTGCCAGCGCGTGCCTTCACGCGTATCTTGAATTTCTACGCCAGCGGCGTCCAGTTCGGCCCGCACGCGATCGGCTTCCGCGAAGTCTTTGTTTTTCTTGGCCGCAGCGCGCAGGGCAATCAACGCTTCTATTTGCTCCGGTGTAACCGCGTTGTCTTGCGCCGACAGTTCTTGGAACCACTGCACCGGCGTGTAGTTGAATAAACCCAGTACACGGCCACAGGCGATCAGCTCGGCGCGCAGCGCTGCTTTATCGGTGTCGCTGGTGTCGTCTTGGTAGATACGGCTGACTAAGCCGTGCAGTTCAGCAATGGCTAACGGCGAATTCATATCGTCACACAGTGCTTGAACCACGGGCGTTTCGCGTAAGTCTGGCGCTGGCACTTCAGGCAACGTCGCGGTGTCGCGCAGCGCACCGTAAAAACGGTCCAGCGTCATGCGCGACTGATTCAGCAAATCGTCCGACCAGTTCAGCAAAGAACGGTATTGGCCGGACAACAACGCTAAGCGCAACAGCTCGCCCGGATAGCTTTCCAGCAACTCGTGCACGGTAATGAAGTTATTCAACGACTTCGACATCTTCTCGCCGTTGATGTTGATCATGCCGTTGTGCATCCAATAGCGCACGTATTCGTGTTCTTCCGAATGGCAGCAGGTGCCCTGAGCCACTTCGTTCTCATGGTGCGGAAACATCAGGTCGGCACCGCCGCCATGAATGTCGATGGTCGGGCCGAGGTGCTTGTTGATCATGGCCGTACATTCAATGTGCCAGCCTGGGCGACCATAACCCCATGGGCTTTCCCAGCCAGGTTCATGGGCTTCAGTAGATGGCTTCCACAGCACGAAATCCATCGGGTTTTTCTTGTAGCTGGCAACTTCTACGCGGGCACCGGCAATCATGTCTTCCGTTTTGCGTTTCGACAGTTTGCCGTAGTCGGGCATAGCCGCTACATCAAACAACACGTGACCTTCGGCGGCATACGCAAAACCGCGCTGAATCAGGTTGTTGATCAGCTCCAACATCACATCAATGTGTTCGGTCGCCAAAGGCTCTATCGTGGGCGGCAGGTTGAACAGCGACGCCATGTCTTTGCGGTAGGCGTCCGTGTAACGGGCACTGTAAGTGCCAATGTCTTCACCGGCTGCGTGGGCGGCGTTATTGATTTTGTCTTCGATGTCGGTGATGTTGCGCGCGTAGTCCAGTTGCGGATAAAACAAACGCAACACGCGTGCAAAGGTATCGAAGACCACGGCGGGCCGCGCATTACCGATGTGGATGTAGTTGTACACGGTTGGGCCACAGACATACATCGTGATTCGCTCGGGATTCAGCGGTACAAAGGTTTCTTTGCGATTGTTCAGCGAATTGTAGATCTGTATGGGCATGTCGGGTCCAGAATCAGGTTTAAATTATTAAGTAAGATAGAATACAGTAAAAAGTGCGCGGTGCGGCTCAACAAGAAGCAATGGCGCCTTTATCAACACCTTCAAAGGCACGCACTTTCCAATGGTGAGCGGGCGATTGAATGCGCAACAACTGCGCCAAGTGATCGGCAATCAGTTCTACCGTGGTGTCCGTTTCCAGAATGTCACAGCGCGCCTTAGGCAGCGTCAACTCGAAGTCTCCTTGCTGCGCGGTGTAGGCGACACGGTAGCAGGGTATGTCAAGCACTTGGCATTCGCCGCGGATGTCTTCGCGGGTGATCAAATAGATGTCGCGCCAGTGGTTTGCTAACGATGCCTCTGTGTAAGTGTCGCGCGTACCGTCACGTTCAACAATAATGCGTGAACGGTGACCGTGAATCATGCGCTGGCAGTCGCCTTGGTGCTTCTTCAAACCGTGTGAATAGTGGTAGTACGCACCGTCGTGTACCTCGGGTCGCAAGCGCACTACGATATTGCTGACATTGGCGGGTACGACTTGGCGCACCTGCGCGGTAATATGGCGGGTTACATCGGCCAGCGTAATGGCTTGAGCGTCGAGCCAATAAAAGGCTTCGTTGGGTGCGCGGTAATCCAGCATAAAGCCCAGTTGTGGCTGTTTGAGCGACAGTGTGCTTTCTTCAGCCCCGCGTTGAATCACTAAGCCCGGCATGTGTTCTGGCACCACAAAACGGTGATCCAAGCCGCTGTCGATTTCGGCTTTAATCGCCCGCTTAACGTGACTGAAGTCAAACACCATACCTTCGTCGTTCAGCGCGCCTTCCAATTCGATATCGACGATCCAGCTTTCGCCCACAATGCCGCGCTCGGCATCGAGGTAACTGAAATCTACAACGGTAAGTGCATCGACAAACAAACTGGCCATGAATCCTCCTAAAGGGAGTCGAATTCTACCTGAAAGTGTATTCATAGGCACCTGTGCGGATGAAAAGTGTCGTTCTTAAAGTTTGCTCCAGTCCACGGTAATTCACCTGCGAGTGCGGTATGCTTACCGCTAAGGAAACTTGCAATACCGTCAAAAAATAAAAGGAATCATCATGCCTGTTTATTCGCGTTTGGCTGCTGCATTGCCGTTGTCGTTTATCCCTCTTTCGTTATTCTTTGCTGCCTGCACCCGTGAACAACCGGTGGACTACAGCGCGCAGATTGATGCGTTGCGCGAGCAGACGCTGGCGAACCTGCGCCGGGTAGAAGGCGGCACCTTCTTGATGGGGGATCAGCGTGGACCTACGAATCGTTATTTCACACTAGGAACAAACAACAAACCCGCCTTTCAGGTGACGCTCAATACATTTTATATGGGGGCCTATGAAGTCACTTACGGCGAACATGATTTATATACTGCGGTGAACGGGCTGCCACCGACTATGGATTACGACTGGGCGTGGCGTGATCCGTGGCGTAAACCGGAATTCCCGGCTGGCGTGAGCTGGCATGGAGCCAAGGGGTATTGCTTGTGGTTGGCGGAGATCACCGGCTTGCCGTTTGACCTGCCTACAGAAGCCCAGTGGGAGTTCGCGGCGCGCAACCGGGGAGAGGTGATTCCGTTCGCCACAGACGATGGCACCATTCGTGTGGGTGAAAACTATCAAGATGCTCGCTTTGCTCCTATGCATCCTGAGCCGCCGGGAACGTATCCACCCAATCCGTTGGGTATTTACGACCTGTCAGGCAATGTCAGCGAATGGATCAACGACTGGTACGCAGAAGACTATTACCAGTGGGCGCAGGAATATAACCCGCAAGGGCCAAGCACGGGAACGGCCAAAATTCGTCGAGGCGCATCTTTTGGCGAGTCCTCCAGCGGGGCCAATGTGTTCACCCGGCAGTTTGACACCGATTTAGACCAAGATTATGGCGCAGCCGGAGTCCGCTGCGCTCTTAATCTAGATACATTGCCTGAGCCTACCCCCTAAAATGTCCGAAGGGGATGGGGTCGTTCTTCTGGTAAGCCGCATGGATGGTTTCGCGCATGGAGGTTTGTAATGTGGCGTCATCGGGCAACGCCAAAGGAAGCACGAAAAACCTCTTTTTCTCAAGCGGACGTTGTTAAAAAGACCCTCAAATCGCTCGTTTACATCAGTAAACTCGACTCTTCTCGTGCTTTTTGCCTAGCCCGCTTTTCGCCTCTGAGGTTTTTAAGTGGCTTCCTTTTCAACCATGCTTCGAAGGCGGCCGGCCCGTCGCCGCGTAAGTGCTGAAACACGTAGGCACGGCCATGCACCGAGTGCCTAAAACGTGCCCTAAACCACGGTAATTCGCGTGCGAGTGCGGTATGCTTACCGCTAAGGAAACTTGCAATACCGTTAAAAAATAAAAGGAATCATCATGTCTGCTTCTTCGCGCTTGGCTGCTGCATTACCGTTGTCGTTTATTCCCCTTTCGTTATTCTTTGCTGCCTGCACCCGTGAACCGCCAGTTGACTACAGCGCGCAAATTGATGCGTTGCGCGAGCAGACATTAGCGAACCTGCGCCGGGTGGAGGGCGGCACCTTCTTGATGGGGGATCAGCGTAGCCTGCTGGATAACCTCTACTTCACACTAGGAACAAACAACAAACCCGCCTTTCAGGTGACGCTCGATACGTTCTATATGGGTGCTTATGAAGTCAGTTATGGCGAGCATGATCTATATACGGCCGTGAACGGGTTGCCGCGAACGGTGGATTACGAATGGGCATGGCGTGAAGGTTGGCGTGAGCCTGAGTATCCTGCCGGCGTCAGTTGGCACGGGGCTAAGGGGTATTGTTTGTGGTTGGCGGAGATCACCGGTTTGCCGTTTGATTTGCCGACCGAAGCGCAGTGGGAGTTTGCGGCACGCAACCGTGGCGAGGTTATCCCCTTTGCCACCGATGACGGCACCATTCGGGTGGGTGAGAACTTCCGCGACGGACGTTTTGAGCCTTATCATCCACACCCGCCCGGAACCTACCCGCCCAACCCTTTGGGTATTTACGATCTGTCAGGCAATGTCATCGAATGGGTGAATGACTGGTACGCCGAAGACTATTACCAGTGGGCACAGCAATATAACCCGCAAGGGCCAAGCACTGGCGAGGCCAAAGTGTTGCGAGGGGGCTCCTTCGGCGAATCCCCCAGTGGGGCCAATGTATTTACTCGGCAATTACAAGCTGACCTTGAATATGATTTCGGACCGGCAGGTGTCCGTTGTGTTCTGAATCTGGATGTTCTGCCTCTGGACACTACCCCCTAAAGTGCCCGAAGGGGATAGGGTTGTTCCTCAGTCTCGAACTGGCCGCTTTCATGGTCTCGCGCATGGCAGTATGCGGCATAGCATTGTCCGGCAATGAGTAAAACCAAGCTTCGAAGGCCGCTGGCCCGTCGCCCCGTAAGTGCTGAAGAACGAAATAACGGCCATGCGCTGAGTTCCATTCATGACGATTGACCGGCGCAAACGGACCGTTCGGTCCCAAGCGCTCCATCACCTTCACGTATTCCCGTTTGCAGGTGATGTGGCGTAATAGTTTGTTGAGAGCAATTTCGCGCAATCCGTTTAAATTGCGTGAGATATAACGAACCTGCAGTAGTTGACGTAGCATCGTTGCTTTGGTCTCTGGCGAGGTGAACGGCAGTAGCCCGTGGTCATCACTGATAATGTTCTTGGCCACATCCAGAGCGTTGGCTTGATTCTCTACAAAACCACGCCATTCCCTGAAAATATCGAGATACGTAGATTGAAGAGTTTCGAACTTTTCCCTTCCCCTATCCAAAAAGGCCTCATACAGCTTCATTTGCAGCGCTCTGAACGTGTCACCCTCAATAAAATCCATATACCCGTAGTTGTTATCCTTCAACTGGTGGTACACAAACTGCACCAGCGTAACCAACTGCTCCGTGCCGACCGTCACCACCACACCACCAGTAAAGCCAACGCCGACGACGGCGCCGACCTTGGCACGAAAGCGGAATCTGCCATCATCAAACTGCAAGTACAGCCCAGCGGTGGCACCAACGCCTGCTTGCGCAGACAGTTCACCACCGATTTCCGCTAGGGTTTCGAAGTTGGGGTGGTGTTCTACGCTTTTCCATTCCAGTGCGCCGGTGGTGGCACAACCACCGGATACACCGGCGAAGGCCGAGGCAGTGAGTTCCCCTTGGGCGGGGGTGAAGTGTGGGTCTTTTTCACGTGCCGGTTCGACGTCGGTGTCGTCCATCCCGCGCAGTTCGGCTTGACCACCGGTCATGTCCACCGCTAGGTTGATGGCCAAGCTCGCTTTTGCGCCGGCGTAGCCGGTGAGCACGACACGGGTGGTAAAACGGAATACCCCTAAGGAGAACTCAACCTCTTGTTGATGGCGGTTCTGCATCTGGAATTGCAGAGGATGGCCGTCTTTACTCGGCAGGTGCGTCGCCAGTTCGGTGCGCCCAGACGCCAGCTCTACGTTGGCTTGTCCTTCGCCGCGAATGCCCAAACGGCCATTCTGACGGGTGACATTTAAACTGGCCCCTTGCGTGTAGCGCATTAAGGCGGATTCTGTAGTGGCCGAAAAGTGTTCGCTGACTGCCAGCCAGTCCTTGCCTTGATGTTCGCCGGTGTTCCATTGTTCGGCCCAGGCGGTGAGGTGGGCCGTCTTGAAATTGCGTTCTAAAAGAACCAAATTGAAACGGGTGTTCGATGGCGCGAAATCGTCTTTCACAGTTTGTAGCGCTTTCTCTCGATCAAACTGTCCATCGGCATTGGTGAAACGCTGAGCGTCTCGAACGTCTACTTGTAATCCATACTTCCGCCAGTGGTCACGCATCCGGTCACTGCGTACATAGGTGTATTTGCGCCCGCGGTAACCGATGATTTCGGTTAGGGCGTCCATGCCCGTACGAGGGTCCATTAAGGGTTCCAGAGCGTGCGCAAGAGCCTGTTTAGCCGACACAATGGCGGCTTCATCGGGTTGGCCTTGTGCGTTTAGCGTGGCTTCGGCGTTCAGGCGTTCTTGCATTAAGCCATCAAACAGTGCGGCGTCTTCGTCGATGATGTAGCTGAGTTCGTCGGTCAGCACCAACAGCGCCCCTTCACTGGGGAGGTAACAGAGGTCTTGGATGGGTAACTCATGCGCTGGAAGAGTGCCCGTCACTTCAAAATTCACACGGTCTTCAACATCCTGCAACGTTGCCGTAATTTGGTAATGTCCGGCTCGAATGGGCAAGCGGAGATCAAAATAATCATCATCCCCACCGGGGCGGGTGGGTGAAATAGAAACGTCCCCTTGCTCTTGCGTCGGACCTTGCAGTTGATACTGTACGGCATGCCCATGTCGAGCGCCGCCTTGGACCCGTAACACGCGGCCGAACGGTACGCGCACGGTATCGCCTACGTTCGGCAAACGTCGGCGCTGAAACCATTCGCGGCGCCAACGGCTGTTATCGTCCAAGTTCAAAATGGGCTGGATGTCTGGCACACCCAGATACTGCTCTGCCACGGTAAATAGCGTCTCATCGTCGCTGAGGGTGTGGTCGATGAAATGTCGGTCGGTGGCTGCGGGGTCCATGATGTCGATCACCGAATCTCGGGATGGCCGACTGATGTACACATTGGGCGTGCGGGGAATTCCAGCACTCGTATCGACGGGCGAATAGGAGGAGGCATTGTCCGTTCTGGGAGCAGAGGTAGCGCGGCGATTACGCTCGGGTTCGGTAACCGTCGTTCGCGGGACCTGAAACGCAAACACTTCACCACGATAGCCAGCAGGAACCCTCATGACGGTTTGGGCACGCCGCCCATCCCACAACACCAAACGAGTGCGCTCGTCGGCCCGCAGCGAGCGATACCAATTTTCACCGCGTTTAGGGGTGACCGACCAAAACCGCTGCACATCAGGTCTAAGCGCTTGCAGCACCGCAGACGGCACGCGTGCACGGTCTATTCGACGCAGGCCTCGGGTATCTAATGCGGGTGATGATGGTTGTGATGATTCAAACGCAGACGCGGGTTCAGCGCGATGCTGATCCCCATTGAGGATATGCTCCATGATGATTCCTTTTTCCTTTCGAGACGGGTCGAGTGGCCAAGACTATGGCCGATCCTTCAGTTCCTGAAGGTGCATCTAAGACGAATATGGTGTTAGAAGCAAATCGAGGTGTAATAAATTTGAGCCAGCGCACGTTTTTTAGATAGGGCCGTAAGTAACTTATTCATGCAACCAACGGAGTGGCTGACGAAGAGGTTTCCAGATGCAGAAATAATCGGCGAAGTGTGAACTTTATTGCTACAGTAAAAACACATCGTGGTTGGGTGCGCGCTATGAGTAAACCTAAGAAGAAGGGCGGTTCGAACGGCCACGATATAATGCGTTTAGGCAATGAAGCGAAGGATTTACGCGCTTCGTTGGCGGAAACGTTCTTAATCAGCGCGGCCATTGTTGAAGAGATGCGTGCTATCCGACAAGCGATTCCGTTGGTGCGTCGTTCAAATGGCGAAATCGATGCTGTCCCGGTAGTACCTCCCCAAGGAGATTAAAACGTATGAATATCATCATTCTGGTTATCGTCCTCGCATTGGCTGTGATACTCGTTCTCGCGGCGAGTAAACCGAAGCACTTTTCTATTGAACGCCGTATTACGGTGCAGGCTACCCCGGAAAAAGTGGAGCCATTGGTGGAAGATTTTCATCAGTGGGAACACTGGTCGCCGTGGGCAAAGCTGGATCCAAATATGGACGTAACCTATAGCGGTCCCGATAAGGGCGTAGGCGCTGTTTACGAATGGCTGGGTGATAAAAAAGTCGGGCAAGGGCGGATGGAAATTACCGCGGCCAGTACGAATTCAGTTGAGGTGAAACTGGACTTCATTAAGCCGTTTGCTGCCAATAACATCACCGAATTTCATTTTACGCCAGTGGGTGATTCCGCCACGGAAGTGCGCTGGCACATGCATGGCCCAAGCCCATTTGTTTCGCGAGTATTTGGAGTGTTCATGAACATGGACAAAATGATCGGCAAGGATTTTGAAAAAGGGTTGGCGGATTTGAAGCGGAAGGCTGAATCAGCTTAATCGCCTTGTAATTCCTGCGGACAGTTCTATCATACACGCCGTGCACTTCAGCACGTTTAACTGTCCGTATGGAGGCTCTGATGAGCAAGAAAAAAAGACAACCGACGCAACACAGTCAGGTCGAACGCGAATTACGTACCCCCAAGTACCGCTTGCGCGTGGTGAGCGACAAAACTCAGTATGACCGTAAGCGTGATAAGAAACCTAGCGCAGAGGATTTCCAAAAGGCAGCATAGGTGCTGGTTTCTGGAAGTCCTCTGAGAACATCTAAAAACCGCCTTTTCTCAAGCTGGCGTTGTTTTTCTGTTAACCCTCAAGAGCGTCAAGCCTCCTCCATAAACACATCCCGAATCCAAGCAGCGAATATCCTCTCGCGCAGTTCCTCCGGTTAAATCCGACCAATGCCCAAAAACTAACAAGTCTTCACTACGGGGCCAAAGGTCAAACCACGGCACCAAATGCGGTGTCTTGCTGTTGGGCAGTTTCTCGGTGAAATCCAGCGTTAGCGTTGAGCTACGCGTGTTTATGTAGCGCATTTGAGTAAAGGCGTGCAGTACCGTCACCCAATAACCGAGTTCTGTACTTTCGACCATGCTGGCGCGCTTGTACGGTGAATCGTACAGATGGTTTAGCAATGGCTGGAACTGTGGGCCACGCAATTGCTGACTTGCCTGTTCGGCCAACGCTTTTGCTTGTGCGCGCGACCAACCAGGAAACACACCCGCGTGGGTCATGGTGACGCCAAATTGCGCATCGTGCAGCAACAGAGGTTGGTGCCGTAGCCAGTCGGCCCAGTCTGTCGTGTTGGCGTCTTGAACTACAGGCTGCAGCACAGAATCAGCGCTGGCTGCATTGCCGGTCAACACACTGAGTAAACGCAGCTCATGGTTGCCCAAGACCATATTGAACGCACCTCCGAAAGACTCTACCAGCCGTAAAACTTCTAACGAATGTGCGCCTTTACCCACTAAGTCACCGACGCTCCAAAGTCGATCAGTACGCGGGTTAAAGCTAATGCGAGTGAGCGCGGTGTCGAGTTCGGCGATGCAGCCGTGCACATCGCCCATAATAAATAGTGCCACGATATTCCTTATTTTTAGAGAGCGACGAGAGTCCTGATGATGTGCACCATCAACGAAACGCCAGTACATGCTGTGGCGAAACGGCGACTTGCAACGTCGTGCCGCGAGCTTGTTGGATTGGGCTGATCAGCGATAGCAAGGCATCTCCCAGATCAAGCCTTAGCCGCCAGCGGTGACCCTCGAAAATACACTGTTTGACCACACCGGAAAGCACGTTGGTGTGTGTTTGAAGGTATGTATGGGTACGCGCATTCGTTTGCTGAACGGCGCTGGCGGACTCATCACATAAGCGCATAGACTCGCTGTGCAACATCAAGCTCACCGCATCGCCAGGCTGACAATTGTCCTGTTCGGGTACACGCGCGAGTACCGTTTGCTCACCGATACGGGCGCGCCACAAGCCGTTTTCCGCTGGCGCTTCAAGCTGCGCCGTTAAACGACTGTCGTAGCCCGCTAATCCAGCAGCCCAAGCCGTAGCCGGGTTGGCAAACAAAGCCTGTGTCGAACCTGTTTGCTCCAATTTGCCATGGCGCAAAATCAACAGTTCATCAGCAAAAGCACAGGCTTCCAGCGGGTCATGCGTGACGTAGAGCACGGTTTTGTTCAAACGCTCGAACAGGTCGGCCAGCTCGTGGCGCATTTCCATGCGCAACTGCACATCCAAATTAGACAGCGGTTCATCAAACAACAACACTTCCGGGTCGGTGGCGAGGGCGCGCGCAATGGCCACGCGCTGTTGTTGTCCACCGGAAAGCTGTGACGGCAAGCGGTCGGCGTAGGGTGTGAGTTGCAGTAAGTCCAGCAATTCATCAACGCGCGCATCGCGGGCTTGGCGTGACAAATGTACTAACCCGTAACCAATGATCTTGCGGGCGTTCATGTGTGGCCAGAGTGCATAATCCTGAAACACCATATTAATCGGGCGGTGTTCTGGGGCTAACGAGAATCCGGGCCGGGCAATCAGTTGATCATGAATGCGAATTTCGCCGTGGTCGGGATCTTCCAAGCCAGAAATCAGTTTCAATAGAGTCGACTTACCACAGCCCGATGGCCCGAGCACGGCCAAAACCCGGCCAGCTTCCAATGTAAGGTCGAGGTTATCGAGTGCGACCGATTGGCCATAATGGCGGCGCAATTGAGAAATATTAAGCATGACGGACCTCGGCGGCAGTTGGCGTTTGCATGGGCATAGACGGTTGCAGGGTGTCGCTACCGTACTGTGTGGTGCTCTGAAACAGGTGTTTAAACAGGCGTCTGACGCTGACCTGCGTGAGCTGAATAAGCGTTAAGGTGATGGTAGCGGCGATCAACGTAGAAGCCGTGGACTGACCGTAATAGCCTTGTTGGAACATGCGGTCGATCACCACGGGCAACACCGCATAGCCGGGCGGATGCAGAATGGAGGTAACAGCCAGATCAAACACGCTGGAACCGAAGCTTGCTAACCCGGCGGATAAGAAGGCGGCCAGCGTTAAGGGCAGCAAAATGGTCATTAAACGCCGAGGTAGGCCAACGCCCTGCAACGCGGCGGCGGCCATAAAAGAATGCGGAATTTGCCCCATGGCCCCCAACAAAACCCGTATGGCGATGGGAATAGCACCCGCCATACCGGCCAGCACCAAGATAAACGGATGGCCGTACAGGCTCAGTCCGACGGCATCCAACCACGGATGATTCCAGAAGAAAATAAAGCCAACGCCCAATATGACGCCGGGCACGGCCAACGTTAGCGTGCAGATCACTTCAATTAAGCCGTTCAGAGAAAATCGACTGAAGGTGAGTAGATAGGCCGACAGAAAGGCAATTACCACACTGGATATGGCCGCGATGAGAGCAATTTGCAACGAGTTGCTGAGCGCTTGGCGTAATACCGAATTGGGCTGCAATACCGCGAGATAATGACTCAAAGTGAGGTTTTCAAAGGTTAAACCAACGCTCACGGTGTCGACCATAGATACAAGCAGGCTGGTACCCAAGGGAATGCCGAGCGCAATCACAATGAAACCAATCGACAACGCCGATAGCCACGGATTTGGGCGTGCATTGGAAGCATGTCCGGCTTCTGCCTTAGCGGTTAGGAAATCAAACCGGGAGCGGCGCAACAGCCACAAATAGAGTGCAACGGCCACCATCAGAATCAACATCAAATAGACCGACAGCACGCCGGCAAGGTCAAACCGAATAGGTGACTGATTGATCGCAGTAAAAATGGTGTAGGGCAGAGTAGGGAAACGGTAGGTGGTGGCCAGCGCCGCAGGTAGACCGAAGTCGCCCAGTGTATCAATGAACACCAGTACCATGCCCGACAAAATAGCCGGTAGCAGCAAAGGCAGCCGCACTGTCATCAAGGCGCGCCATGGGCCAGCACCGCACAAACGCGCCGCATGCTGGTATTCCTTAACGTGCCATTGCATGGCAGCACTGACGGCCAGATAGGCAAATGGGTAATTCTTAAAACTCATGATCGCCACCAACCCTTGTGGCGTGAAGACCGCGTCGTAGATCCATGGCAACCCCAACCACTGCGCCGCAATGCCATTACGAATGCTGAACAGAATCCAACCCTGCGCAATGATGAACGAGGGCATGATCAGCAATGCCCAAGCGCATAAATCCAGAGCGGTTGCGCCGACGATGCGGGTTTGGTGGCGAATCACGGCCAGCAGAGTACCCAGTAACGTCCCCCAAAGCGCTGTATTACCGGACAGGTACAGCGAATTCATCAAGGACACGCGCCACAAGCGCCGGTTGAACAGCTCTTGTAAGTTGCTTAGGCCAACGAAGTGGAAATCGCCTTTCAAAATACCGGGCATAAAGGCTTGCGCCAGCACCAAGACCATTGGCGCAGCCACCAACACCAGCAGAAACAGGCTGATGCCGATGCCCAGCAGGGTGTCAGGGCGAGGCAGAGGAAATGAGCGGCGCATCGGTATCACCTCAGTTTACGGCTTGATCAGCAAACCAGCTTTTGATATCCGCTTCGTGTTCAGCGGCCCATGCGGCAGGTGCAACGTTGTATTGGGCGTCGCTGCCCGGTCCTTGAGGCAGAGGCGTAACACCCTGTACTGGCGAGAGGAACATGCCATCGGCACCGGCGTTGTCCGTTAAGAACTGTTGCGTTGCGGGGCTGATCATCCAGTTCACAAAGGCTTGCGCAGCACTCATGTGCTCGCTATTTGCTTGAATAGCAACACCACGAGACGAAGCCGGGGCGCCATCTTCTGGCCAGATAATCTCAACGGGCTCGCCTGATGCTTTCATGTCATACGCATTGGGTGAGGACAGCATGGCGACATGGATTTCACCTGCGCTTAAGGCGCGGCGGACAGGGCCATTGGTACGGAATACGCGCAAGTCATTGTTAAGAATACCGGCGTACAGATTTCGCGCTTCATTCATGCCCATGTTGTAATGCATCCACGCCACACAGGGGTAAGCGGGGGCGGCAACAGCGGGGTCTGCCTGACCAATTTGGCCTTTAAAGCGCGGTTGCGACAGGTCGGCAACGCTGCGTGGCGGGTTATCGACCAAATCAGTGCGATAGGTCAAAACACAAGAAGCCGTGGTGCCGGCTGGCATCCAAGCACGCGTTGGCGGCACCAACGCCCGACCTTGTTCTGTTAAGTGGCGTGCATTGTCGGGGTTTAGGTTGCGTAGGAACAATCCTTGTTGGTCCATGGCGTGCAGGCTGCCAACGCCATCAAATAACAGCACATCCCAGCGCGGATTATTGGCTTCAGCGGCGATCCGGGCCAGCAAGTTGCCGCCACTCATTTGTATGACTTCGATTTCGTAACCAGTATCAGCGGTAAAACGCTCACCGATGATGTCTTCAAAGTCATTGGTGTATAACACCAGCGACGAGGCCATCGCGGCGTTCGCGCACATTAGGGCGACCAAGGCGGTTAATCGTTTCATCGTTTTTTCTCCGTTTGAGAGCATGGGTTTGTTAGGCCCGACTACCTTAACCACCTACGATCGGTTCCGGAATGTGGCTGGTCGTCCAAGTATTGCGGACATTCTTTGCAGTAATGTGTCACGTAACTGCAATCAGACTTTGATAACAGAGACTCCTAACAACGACAGTTACGCAACCCTGTTCAGTCTGGAGCGCCAACGATGCAAACAGCGAAACCGATTCATGATTCCTTGCCGCAAGTAGTGGCGTTTGTGCACACGGTGCGGCAAAACGGCTTTGCTGCCGCAGGACGTAAGTTGGGCCTTTCGGCCTCAGCGGTGGGAAAAAGTGTGACTCGGCTGGAAGAACGCTTGGGCGTAAAGCTGCTCAACCGTACAACGCGCAGTGTGGCGCTGACCGAGATTGGGCAAACGATTTTTAATCGCTATGCCGATGTGCTTGAACTGCTGAAAGAGGTGGACGTGCTGGCCGGGCAAGACGCCCATATTTTGAGTGGCAATCTTAAGCTTGACTTGCCTAAGGTGTACGGCGCTCGGGTGATCGGCCCGATGCTGGCACGCTTTGCGCAAATCTACCCCGGCGTGAGCATGGACATTCGCTTAAACGATGAACTGTGCAACTTGGTGGCCGATCAGGTGGACTTGGCGGTACGCATTGGTTCCGTCGCTGACAGCTCGCTGATTGCGCGGCCGCTTGATCAGCAACACTTTGCGGTGGTGGCTTCGCCAGAATACTTGGAGCGTTCCGGGCAACCCATGCAGCCGGAAGAATTGATCGCGCATCAATGCCTGGGTTTCCGGCATGCCTCCAGTGGCCGGGTGCGGCCTTGGCTATTTCGACACGTCGATGGAACAGACCGCAGCATGAATTTGGAACATCGCTATTTGTTTGACGAAGGTATTGCCGTGAAACGAGCCGCCGAAGCCGGTTTCGGTATCGCTCAATTACCCACCTACATGACTCGCCGCGCGATCAGAGAGGGCACGCTGGTAGAGTTGCTGCCCGACGTAGCGCCGAACCCGACCCCTGTGCAGTTAATCTATGCTCGTGAAAGTAAGCATAACCGCCGGGTGCGCACCGTGGTGAACTTTCTGTTACAAGAAGCTGCGCAGCAACGCTTTGGGCCAGAAGGGTTAGAGTAAGATCCAGAATGAACACGCTGCGACAAAACGCCACAGGGCATCCACGATAAAAATAACGTAGAATTTCGTGCTTTAACGTTTGCTTGATTTCAACGTGGCCCATTCTAAACCTACAACAGAACCTGTAAAAAGCGCAGGTAAAGCAAGTCAGCGCCAACAGATGTCGCTGCTTATTGTCGCTGCGGCTGTGCTTTCTGGCGCGATTGCTTATGCGGTCTTTCCATGGTTGCGCCATCTTTATACCGATGCGCAGCTTTGGGTGGCGCAGGCCCCTGAGTCCTGCGATTTACACCAGTCATCGTGTCGCGTGACAGTGCCTGGAGGGTGGGTAGAGCTGTCGCTGTCGCCGAATCCCATTGAACTGCTGACGCCCTTGTCGGTGCAGGTGACCACGAGAGGCCTGTCGCCGGCTGGGGTACAGGTCGATTTCAGCAGCCCTGATATGTACATGGGTTATAACCGTCCCACCTTGCAGGCGACGGAAAATCACGGTGAATATGTGGGCGCTACGTCTTTGGCTATCTGTATCTTGGAAACCATGACGTGGGAAGCGAGAGTGCTATTGGAACAACCCGACGGCGTGGGTGCCGTGTCGTTTTTCTTTACCACAACGCGGCGGTTTTAAACATGTTTACATTCAATCGCATACTAGCGGTCATTGTTGGCCTGTTAGCTACGGTTCTGCTTATTGTTTTGCTGCTTCGAGATTCGCATGCACCGCTGAGCACGCTGGCAGCCGCGCCTGTCGGTGGCGATTTCTCGTTGACCACGCCAGAGAGTGAATTCCGGTTGTCGGACTATCGTGGTCAGATCGTGGTGATCTATTTCGGTTACACCTATTGCCCGGATATTTGCCCTACTGCCTTGGCGGTAATGAATCAGTCGATCCGCCAGTTGTCGATCGAGCAACAAAACAACATCGTACCCGTGTTTGTCAGCGTCGACCCACAAAGGGATACGCCCGAACGCTTACAAGAGTATGTGCAATTCTTTCATCCCAGTTTAATTGGCGTTACGGGCACTGAATCTGAGCTGCAACAGGCCGGACGACAGTACGGCGTAGCGTGGCATTTTGCCGAACCGGATGCGCAAGGTCGCTACGCCGTTGATCACAGTTCAAGTTTGTATGTGATAGATCAACAGGGCGGATTAGCTGACATCGTGTATCACGACCAGCGGCCGGATACCTTGCTGCGGTCGCTGCAGTCGGTATTGAATTAATATTAAATTAAGCTAAGGAACATTATGAAAATCACTGCAATGGCTTCGGCCTTTTTGGTCTCTTTTGGTCTTGTCCTATTGGGTGCTGCGTCAGCGCACGATCATGGCCATCACAATACGGACGCCGAGAATGGCATTCAGGTGCATCAGCCGTTCGTGCGACTGATGCCACCCATGCAGCCCAATACCGCAGCGTTCATGCGGTTGGAGAATGCTTCCACCAACGATCGTGTGTTGATCGGTGCCGTCAGTGACGTGGCTGAAGCGGTGGAACTGCACACGCACAGCGTCGTCGATGGCATGATGCAGATGCGCCAGGTACAACACATTGATTTGCCTGCGGGCGATACCGTGGTATTGCAGCCGGGTGGCTTGCACATCATGATGATTGGCCTAAAAGCACCGCTGCAAGATGGCCAGATGGTGGAGATTACGTTGCAATACGACGATGGCACTGAGCAAAGTATCAAAGCGCCCGTGCGGCACCCTAATGTTGAAATGCAGCACTCGATGGACGATCATCACCAGCATTGATTGAAGTCCCTAACGAGCGGTTCCCTTTAGGCTTTAAAAGTGTGCTTTAAAAGCGAATCGCTTCTTGTTGAAGAATGTACGGGCGCAACGTGGCGATGTCTTCAGGGACAACGCCCTGTGCTGAAAAATGCTCGCCCCAGCCTTGCACGACATCAAGTACGCCCTCAGCCAGCATTTTTGCTGCAGGGTTAGACAAGCCAAACTCATTGGCACGCGACATAGCATTTTGTAAGTTACCGGAGCGCCCGTGGGTACCGATGCCCAGAGCATGCTGATGACTGCCGAGGTGGGGCAATAGGTCAAATGCTGGGGTTAGCGCATATTCTTCCGGAGACTGCATCAAGAATCCGTGATTTTTGCTGTGGTCGTCGGTGTTATGCATGAGGATGTTAAAAATCATGCGCCGAAACAACTCTTCACGTTGGACTTGCACTTGGTCCGCCATCCGCCCGATCAGTTGAGCGATGCCTGCATAGGAGTAGTCGTTCAGAAACGCATTAGGGCTTAGTCGACTGACGTTGAATAAAGACGCCACTGATAGGTAGTGGCTGAATCCTTTACGGCGATCAAAGCGCTGTGTCAGGTACACCCATTCATCATGGATGCGCTCAACGTGTGATGCAGCAACGTCAATGCCCGCTTTTTTGGCAAGGGTCATTGTGGCGTGCTCGACCAAGGCATGATTGAAACGATCAGACGGCCGATTGAACTTGGCTATCCACTCCTTTGCTTGGTATTGAATGGCGAGTTTGGGGCGTGCGCCACCAATACTTGAGCCCTGATCCAGAAGCATTCTCTCGGCTGGCGTTAAGTCTTGGATTTGGCCCGCTTGGAACTTTGCGAGCGCGAGTTCCAGGTCGGTCAATGACGTCACAGTGGTCCGCTGGTGCTGTTTAGGCCGCACGTCGGGTGCTTCGCTGAACATTAGGCTGCCGACGCCATAGCCGTTGCCATGCAGCAGTATATCGGTATCTTGGGTTTTTCCCGTGAGGTCAGACACCACGCGACGTCCCCACGCATCGGGGCCAGCGTCCATCAGCACGCCGGGAATGCCATTAAGTGTTGAGATGATTCGACTGTCAGTTTGCAAGGGTAGGTTGATGGGGTCTAACGCAAAGGCGTTGGGTCTGCTGAGATAGCTTCGACCATAAATAAATTCGCCGATACCCTGAGTGATCTGCAAATGACCGGCGATGATAGGCAGACCCTCGGGGTGCAGCGAGCGTGTCCAAACATACAATTGCTGTGTCATCAGAAGTCACCGCTGAGCGGGTCGACACCAGCACGTAAGGACTCTACACGGATACGCGCCGAGTCATCTAGGTCTTGCATCTGTAGCCCGAGCAATTGTATATAAGCCATGTATCGCCCGATGGCGACGGTAGGGTCGCCTTTTTCCATGCGTTGAACGGTTTGTGCACTGCACAATAACGCCTCGTGAACTTTGCGTACGGGCCATTTGCGCCTCTTACGTGCGGCACGGAGATCCAAACCAAGGTGTTGTATGTATTGTTCGCTGGAAAATAGAGAAATCATTTTTGTATGATGTATCATTTAAAATATGATTAAATCGATGATATATCACTTATTAATTTCGTCAAGCGCTGTTTTTTGCTTGGTCGACACCTGAGACGTTAGCATGAAAACCCCTTTGATCACCCGCGCTGGTTACGAGGCGCTGAAAACCGAGTTGGATGAACTATGGCGGCGCGAGCGGCCAGAGGTGACGAAGAAAGTCACTTGGGCTGCCAGTTTGGGCGACCGCAGTGAAAACGCTGACTATCAGTACAACAAAAAGCGCTTGCGCGAGATTGATCGCCGCGTGCGTTATTTGCGCAAATGCTTGGAGCATCTGAAGGTCGTGGATTATTCACCGCAGCAAGAAGGCCGGGTGTTTTTCGGTGCGTGGGTGACGGTGGAAAACGATGACGAAGTCACTAAGCGGTTTCGTGTTGTGGGCTACGATGAGATATTCGACCGAAACGATTACATTTCCATCGACTCACCAATGGCGCGTGCGCTGTTGAAAAAGTCGGTAGACGACGAGGTGGTGGTCAAAACGCCCAAAGGTGACGCCCTGTGGTACGTAACTAAGATCGAATACGAATCCAGCCCATAGGGCGGAAGAGCGAAGCGTCATCCGCCGAGGATATCTCTGCGAGTAGGTACAGGGATATGCCTTCGGTGCTCCACGGCAGGCCCGAGAGCCGCGCCATAAGGCATACCCCTGCACCCACTCTAGCCATTACCCGTCAAGCCTCTTCACCCTTTACGCAACCAAAAACGCCCCGGGTGAACTCTACCCCCGGTCTCTTTCCCCATGGGCGTTGGCTCGCCCGTCATCAAGCACACCAATTGTTCGGCGCACAAAGCAGAGGACGCCAGTCCTTTCGAGCCCAATCCGGTCAACACATACAGCCCCGGCAGAAACAACGGCAGCCTATCGTTGTGTCTGGCCCAGCTTTTCGGGTTGCTATGCAAGGCTTGTTCACCGAGTACCGGACCCGTCATCGGTAAATAGTCGGGCGTAGTGGCGCGCACCGCTGCACGCTCCAACGTGGTTTGGTTTTCTATGGCTTGTGCCGCTTCAGGCACCAGTACAGCCAACGCAGATCGGTTAAGTAGGGTGTCTTCCGGTTTTACGTCATTGTGGTCGCTACCCACATCGAAGGACGCGCCAAAATGCCAATGCCCTTGTTCATCTGCAGGGGTGAGGTAGCTGTCGCCACAAACAACCAAGTTCGGCGCGCCCGTGGGTGAGCTCGTGGCTTGTGAAACCTGGCCCCGTACCGGCTTTAAACGCAGGTGTTCGGTCTGCGGCCACCGGTTGCTGTGCTGGCCTGCAGCAATCACCAGTGCATCGCAGCGATGAATCTCCGTACCGTTAGAGCTGACGACCCATTGCTGCTGTGACTCATCAAAAGCCAGTTGGTCCGCGTGGGCGGCTACTCTGCGTAAAGGGGCGAGTTGATCCTTGCAATACTGCTGCGGTGAGAGCCAGCCACCCAATGGGAAATACAGGGCAGGGCCCGACAGCGTCACACCACTGAGCCTGCTGGCGTCAGCTTGAGAGATCGGCTGCATCAATTGGGCAAACGGATGGTCAACGGCTTCCGTCAGGCGTTGCCAGCGTTTTTCTGAGGTTACTTGAACGAGGCCACAGGCCTTACCCGGCCAATGGTGACCTTGGCTTTGCCACAGTCGTACCCGGTAGCTCAAGGCGTGAGCATAAAAACAGGTTGCAGGGTCGGCTTCTAAACCGGGTTTGGCGTAAACCGCACCTTGGCCGTTGCCGGAAGCAGCCGAACCCGGCTCATCGGGTGCAATGAGGGTTACAGCGTAACCTCGCTGTTGCAGGCGTTGGGCGGTTTCAGCGGCGGCCAGGCCACTGCCGATGATGCCTACCGTCTGTCCCGGCTGCAGGGCATGTAACGGGCGGGCCCACCACAATCTCTTAGGGTCGGGCCTTTGCGGCCCATGTGCACCGATAAAATGTCCGCGACACATGGTACGTTTCAAACCGAAACCGGGGCATTTGCCAGCGTGGAAACCGGCGGCGTTCAAGCCTTCGCGCACGGGTAGGGCGGCGGTGAATGTAGCAACCGTGGTGCCCCAGTCGCTTAGACGTGCCATGGCGTGATACACGTCAGGATTCCAAAGGTCTTCGTTTTTGGCGGGCGTAAATCCATCCAGATACCAGGCATCGATTTTGCCATCAATATCGTTAAGCCCGGCAAGAGCCTCGCCGATGTACAAAGACAGTTCAGCGTCGCGAAAACTGAATCGGTTCCAGCCTGGAACAAGGCTGTGGTATTGGGCTAGAAATTCGTCAATCGCTGGCAGCTCGTCCCGTAAGGGCACCAGCAAAGCATTCAAAACGTCGGGCGCGATGGGGTATTTTTCAACACTGATGAAATGCAGGCGGCTGGCACGCGGTGTTTCGCGCCATACGTGCAATGTGGTGATGAAGTTCAGTCCGGTCCCAAAGCCGGTTTCACCGATGGTAAACCAATGGCCGGATTCAGTAGGAAAGCGTTCGGGGAGATTGTTGTTACCTAGAAACACATGGCGTGTTTCTTCGGTACCGCCCTGACGACTGAAGTAGATGTCGTCAAAGCGGGGCGAAAACGGCACACCGTTGCGCAACTCAAGATCAGCAAATTGCATGCTTGTGTGCCGGTTACGTTTAGGGTTGTAGTCGCACTGATTCGATAACGATGTCGTCGTTCGGTACGTTCTGGTGCATGCCACGATTACCCGTGCGTACCTTGGCAATACTGTCCACCACTTCCATACCTGAGATGACACGGCCAAACACGGCATAGCCAGGGCGGCCGCTGCGGTAATCCAGATTGTCGTTATCCACTAAGTTAATATAAAACTGAGCGGTGGCACTGTCTGGCGCTTGCGTGCGGGCCATGGCAATGGTGCCACGTGAATTGCTCAAGCCATTGTTCGACTCGTTACGAATGGGTGCGCGGACAGGTTGTTGGGTCATGTCGGCATCAAAACCGCCGCCCTGAATCATGAAGCCATCAATCACGCGGTGAAAAATCAAACCATCGTAGAACTCTTCTTCCACGTAAGTCACAAAATTACTGGTGGTAAGGGGGGCGTTGGTTGCGTCCAGCTCCAATACGATTTCGCCAGCAGAGGTCTGCATAACAACATTAACGTAACTGGCCTCTGTCGGCTGTGGTGCAGCGGCAGACTGAGTCGGTGTTTCGTCGCTCTGGCCACAGGCGCCCAACGCGAGGGTGGATAAGAGAAGGGCGGTCAGAGTTAGATTTCTATGAGTTTTAGCCATTGTTGAAAAAATTGCCTTGGTAACAGAATGTCGACATGAGAGAAACGCTTCATGTCATTGATGGAATAGTGGCTGGCGATATGTAGCTCCCAGCGCACTTGCATGTCGTCCGTCACTTGCCAGTAGCGAAACAGATCGTCAGGTATCGGGTGTAGCTTGCTCAATTCCTGCGCGTAGCGCCCCGCCCATTCCACGATGTCGAAGTGGGTATAGCGAGACGCCGAGCCTTTGGCTCCTTCGCGCAGTAATTCATAGAGAGCGTCCTCAGTGTAAGGACGCTCTATGGTGACTTGCTTCCATGGCACGGGGGATTAAGCCCAGCCATCGCTGCGCCGACGACGCATTAATACGGGTAAGAACAAACCGATGATCAAACCAGCCAGCACCAGACCGCCGCCAGCAATCATTTTCCACTGGCTGCTGGTGTCTTCCAATGTCTCGTTCATGCGGCGCAGTTGATCATTTTCATTTTCCAGCACGCGATTGCGGTTAACCAATTCTCGGTTGCGATCATCCAACTGAACAGCATTGCCTGATACTTCGCGAATACGCTCTACTTCAGCCAGTGCCGCATCGCGCTCTTGCTCCAACGACTGGTAAAGAGAGTCTACGGCCATACGGTCGTCACGTAAGTCATTGAACTGCTGCTGCAACTCAGTGTATTGGGTACGCAATGCGGTCAATTCAGCCTGCGTTGTAACCAAACGATCACGGGCAATTGGCTGGTTTACCACGAACTGCGACTGTATCCAGCCCTCTTGGTTATTGAACCGCACGAGGGACCAAGTGCCTTCTTCATTGGTGTCCAGGAGGGTCAGTTGTGAGCCGCTGGGCAGACCCGCATTGATGATGCGAAACTCAACGGATGGGCCGGTACGCAGAGGTACTCTAAGCTCGTCACCGACGTAGCGCGTCTGCGCGGTAGCGTTCAAAGAAACGGCTGAAATCGCTACTAAGCAGCATAACAGCACGGACTTTATCAGAGAGTTATAGTGGGGCGACGTTTTCATAAGTGACCTTAGGGTAATACTTTTTTAAAGGGTTTAACGGAAACGCTGGCATATACACCAGCAGCCATATAAGGGTCTGCATCTGCCCATTCTTGCGCCGCAATTAACGAAGCGAACTCGGCAACCACAAGCGAGCCAGTAAATCCGGCGTCGCCAGGATTTTCAGCGTCGATAGCGGGCAGTGGTCCGGCGAGCAGTAATTTACCCTGATCGCGGAGAATTTCCAGTCGTGCGAGGTGATCGGGTCGAGCTTTTTGACGTAAAGGCAGGCTGTTCGGCACATCCTGCGACATAATGGCGTAATACATCGAGACTCCTTGAGGTTTGAGATCCGTGCTCGGCTATCGGCCAGCGACTAAAATAGTGTTAAGAAAACAGCGCATGATGCCTTATACTGTGGCCCTTCATGCATCAGAGTTGCGATCATTCTCGTCGCCCAGTTTAATCACCATGCCCGATACTGTCCACGTTCCTGCTGACCCACGTTATGATGCGGTCGATTTGCATTGCCACAGCCTACATTCCGACGGTGCTTTGCCCATCGCTGAATTGATGGCGCGTGCGCAAGTGGCAGAGCTGAAATACTTCAGTATCACCGATCATGACACACTACGAGGGCAGGCAGAAGCACTAGCCGCTGCAAAATCTGCGGCAATGCATTATGTAACAGGCGTCGAATGGTCGGCGGTTTGGGGCAGTTATCTGATTCATGTGGTGGGGCTTGATTTTGATCCTAGCGCGCCCGCCAGTGTAGAGGCCGAAACCGCACAGGTGCGATCACGCGCCCGTCGAGCACGCCGCATTGCCGACAAGCTGGAACGCGAAGGCTTTGTGGGGGTGCGTGAATGGCTGAGCCAGCAAGACGATGCGGCCAGTATTGGGCGCCCGCACATCGCAGCGTATTTGGTCGAAAGCCAACAAGCGAAGAATATGGCCCAAGTCTTTAAAAGACACTTGGGAGCTGGCAAAGTAGGCGACGTAAAGACCGAGTGGCCAGAACTGGAACAGGTGGTCCAGTGGATCACGGACGCTGGCGGTCAAGCCGTGTTGGCGCACCCGCATCGTTACAAGATGACCCGTACTAAGCGCACGCAGTTGGTCGCTGACTTCGCTGACGCAGGTGGCCAGGCTATTGAGATCGGCGTACCCGGTGTTATGCCGGACATGCGTCAGCACTTGGTGCAGTTGGCGCAAGAATATGAATTGACCGGTTCGTCGGGCAGTGATTTTCACCACGATGAGCAGCGCTGGTTGGCGTTAGGCAAAGTGCCGCCCTTACCGAAAGATGTGGTGCCAGTGTGGTCGCGGTTTCGTACAGAAAATAAATTTTAGAGAACACACATGAGTCAGTTTTTTGCTATACACCCCGAAACGCCGCAACTGCGATTGATCCGCCAGGCCGTGATGATCATCCGCGATGGCGGAGTGATCGCGTACCCAACGGATTCCGGTTATGCATTGGGGTGCCATTTGGGCGACAAGAACGCCGTAGATCGTATTCGTGCTATTCGCCAGATCGACGACAGCCACCATCTGACGCTGATTTGTCGTGATCTGTCTGAACTGTCGACGTACGCTAAGGTTGAGAATTCTGCCTTTCGGTTGCTGAAGAACAACACGCCGGGGCCATACACCTTCATTTTAAATGCGTCGCGCGAAGTGCCGCGCCGTTTGATGCACCCGAAAAAGCGTGAAATAGGGCTGCGCATACCGGAACACCCCATTACGATGGCCTTGCTGGAAGAGTTGGGCGAGCCGTTGCTCAGTACGTCGTTGATCATGCCGGGTGAGGAAGAACCGCGTGTTGAAGCGTGGGATATCCGTGAAACGCTGGAACACAGTTTAGACCTGGTCATCGACGGCGGTTATTGTGGCTTCATTCCTACGACGGTCGTTAGTTTGTTGGACGATGTACCGGTAGTCTTGCGCGAAGGTGCCGGGCCCGTCGAGCCGTTCGCCTGATCCGTATGGAAGAGCAACCGATGGACGAGCAACCGACCAGTACGCCGGAACCCGTAAAAGGGCTGGCGGCGCTGCGTGAGGTTGCCCGGCAGGAGCAAGGAGAGCTGCCCTTTGCCATTGTAATGGGCGAGGCCTATACGAATGTACCGCAGGATCTCTACATTCCGCCGGAAGCACTTGAAGTCTTTCTACAAGCCTTTGAAGGTCCACTGGACTTACTGCTCTATCTGATCAAAAAGCAAAACCTCGATATCCTCGACATCAATGTCTTTGAAATCGCCAGCCAGTACGCGTCCTATGTTGATCTCATGATGGAGTTTCAACTGGAACTGGCCGCAGAATACTTGGTGATGGCTGCGATGCTGGCGGAAATCAAATCGCGTATGCTGTTGCCGCGCCGAGACAGCGAAGACGAAGAAGAGGGCGATCCACGAGCCGAGCTGATTCGTCGATTGCAAGAATACGAACAATTCCGTGAAGCCGCCGAGCGCCTGGATCGATTGCCACGCCAGGAACGCGAGTTCTTTGTTACGCCGGGAGAAAACATCGACATCGGCGGCGTCCAACACCCGCCGGTACAATGGGTTGAGGTGTTGCTGGCGATGAAGCACGTCACCAATCGGCAGGCCATGTTCGAGCAGCATCATGTATCCAGAGAAGCTTTATCGACGCGTGAGCGCATGAGTTTTATTCTGGATATGCTGCAGCAGCGCGATGTGGTGTCACTGAATGAGCTTTACACCCGGGAAGAGGGGCGTCAGGGTGTGGTGGTCAGTTTTCTGGCCATGATGGAATTAACCAAGGAGAATCTGGTCGAGGTACTGCAATCTGAACTGTACGGGCCAGTGCACATGCGAGCGAAACAACATGAATGATGAATTCCGTGACGACGAAGCCGCTGATGACGCGCCGCAGTTAACGGGCTTTGAACATTTTCCGGACCAAGACAATGCACGCCAGCAAGTCATCGAAGCGGCGTTGTTTGCCGCCGGACGCCCGTTGAATGTCGATGAATTGCGCGGACTGTTTGGCGACGACTTGCCCGTCAGTGGTCGTGAGATTCAAGAAATTCTGCAGAGTTTAGAAGCGCAGAACGGCGAACGGGGCATCGAACTGGTTAAGGTGGCGCGCGGCTATCGGTTTCAGACCAAGAAAGGCCTGCATCCGTGGTTATCTCGCCTCTGGGAAGAACGGCCTAAAAAGTACAGCCGCGCTTTGCTGGAAACCCTGGCCTTGATTGCCTACCGTCAACCCATCACCCGTGGCGAGATTGAAGACGTTCGCGGGGTATCGGTGGCGAGTAACATTGTACGGACTCTATTAGAGCGCGAATGGGTTAAGGTGGTAGGGCACAGAGACGTACCGGGACGCCCGGCACTCTTTGCGACCACGCAAACCTTTTTGGATTATTTTGGCCTGAACTCACTGGATGAACTGCCGCCGTTATCGGAAATCAAGACCATGGCGGAGCTGGAGCCCGAGCTGGAATTTGACGAAATCGACGAGGCCGAAAAAGAAGTGTCGTTCAGTGCCATGCTGACACGCTTGAAAGAAGAAGAGGCCGCCGAAGCCGACCATGCGTTGGACGAAGAGCTGAACGAACATTGGCAAACGCTGGATGAATTGAACGAACAATTTGAACACAGCCTGCGTCCGCCCGCACCTGAAGCGGAAGAGGCAGCAGACGAAGAGATGAACGACGACGACGAGCTGGAAGCTGACATGGTGTCAGCCCCGGCGGCCGAGACGGAAAAGCGGGAAGCCGCCCTGACCGAAGCGGAACAACTAGCCATTATTCAACAAAAGCTGGCGCAACAAGCCGGTTTACTGGAGCAAAAGAATACCGATGACGACGGAAGCGAATAACGACAACGCGGTGCAGAGCGAAAAACTGCAAAAAGTATTGGCACGCGCAGGCTTAGGTTCGCGTCGCGAAATGGAAACCGCCATTGAAGGTGGTCGCGCCACGGTAAACGGCAAACCCGCAAAGTTGGGTGACCGTGTTGAAGCCAAAGATAAGATCATGTTTGACGGCAAAGAAGTGGCGGCGTTCACCACCTATCGTCGTGTACTGGTGTACAACAAACCAGAAGGCGAAGTCTGTACACGGCAAGACCCAGAAGGGCGCCCAACGGTGTTTGACCGCTTGCCGCCACCGGGAGAAGGCCGCTGGATTTCCATCGGTCGCTTGGACATTAATACCTCCGGCCTGCTGTTGGTGACTACCGATGGCGAACTGGCGAACCGTTTGATGCATCCTTCTTCGCAAGTCGAGCGGGAATACGCGGTGCGTATCTTGGGTGAAGTGAATCCGGACATGGTAAAAGCCATGCATGAAGGCGTGATGCTGGAAGACGGTATGGCAAAGTTCACCGACATTCAGGAGTTCGGCGGTTCTGGTGCGAATACCTGGTATCACGTGGTGATCATGGAAGGACGTAACCGCGAAGTGCGTCGCCTGTGGGAGTCGCAAGGCGTTAAAGTCAGTCGCTTGAAGCGAGTACGTTACGGCAACGTATTTATGGATTCTGATTTGCGCATGGGCCAGTGGAAAGAGTTGGACCAAAAGGTCGTAGATACCTTGGCCGATTCGGTCGGTTTACCGCCGATCAAGTTGCCATCATTGGCGGGTAAGATCAAAGAGAAAACCGATCGTTTGCAGAAGAAACGTGCCGGTGTCGGTGCGGCCGCGAAGCCGGATCGGCGGCCCAAACGCACAAAACGTTAGGCGCACTCGATCTTATTGCGGCCTTTGGCTTTAGCCGCATACATGGCGCGATCAGCGGCGTTCAACAGATCGTCGCTTGTCATGTCAGGCTGGAACGCCGCAATGCCAATGCTGGCCGTTACGTAAGGGCTGCTATCGCCGCCCTGATGCGACTCTTCAATGTTTTGGCGCAAGCGTTCGCCAATATTAACCGCCTGACTCAAGGTGGTGTCTGTCAGCAAGATCAAAAATTCTTCTCCGCCTAAGCGAAAAATCGAATCCGCGATACGTAGTGTTTGTGTCATGTAGTTAGTGACATCAATCAGTACACGGTCACCCATGGCGTGACCGTAGATGTCGTTGATGCTTTTGAACTTATCGATGTCGAGCATCATGACGGCCAGCGGCCGATCATAACGGCGGCTCACTTCAATTTCTTTCTGCAAGGTGCTGTTCAAACCGAGGCGATTGCCCACACCTGTCAGAGGGTCAGTCAGGGCTGAGCGAACCGCTTCACGATATTGCAGGCCGTTGCGCACCGGATAAACGAACAGATCCAGCAGCGACTCAAGGCGTGCTAACTCCACTTCAGAAAAGCGGTTGCGGCGTGAGAACGTCACCTCACCAAAGTACGATTGCTGTGTGTTCAACCGATAACTGGCTTTGTGTTTCTGGGTGGTACCTGTTTGAACGTTTACACTATGACCTTCGTGCACATAGTTCAAGCCTTCCACATGCACGGCGGCCTGAACTTCATCAAAGAAGTACTGCACAATTTTTTCAATTTCCAGTGTGGTTTGCGACAGACTGGATATCCGCAGGCGAAGCTCACGCAGAAACGACGTACTGCGTTCAGGCAGACGGTCCTGAGGTCTCTTTAGGTCAAGGTGGGTCACTTTCTTATCACGTGACGCGCCACTTGAAGAGTTGAATGTTGGCATGCTCGCTCATCCGGAAAACGGTTTGCCTTAACAATAGCGAAAAGCGTGCCAGTCTATGCCGAAGGAATAAAAGCGTTATAAAACAAAGAGGTGGGAGGTTCTGGAATACAAAAAGGGCCGCCAATCGGCAAAGATTGGCGGCCCTTAGAAAGTAAAAGCGGCAGGAGTTGTCCGCCCTTTTTTGTAGCTGTTGCTGAATTACTTTTGCGCGTCGAAGCTGAGTCCGTTCGTACCGGCGCAATGGCTGCTCATTAAATACAGCATGAGCGCATTGTGTGATTCCGGCTCAGGCACGGTCATTACGTCTTCGCCAGGGTAGGCCGTGGCCCGCATGGCGGTGCGCGTGCGCCCTGGGTTCACCACGTTTACGCAGAAGTCCGGGTGCGTAACCACCTCGCCAGCCAACACCTGTGCCATTCCTTCCACGGCGAACTTGCTGGCCGCGTAAGCGCCCCAATAAGGACGGCCTTCGCGGCCGACGCTGGACGTCAGAAACAGAATCCGCGGTGCAGGTGAGGCTTCCAGTACCGGCAGCATTGCTTTGGTCAGGTGAAAGGCACCGTGCACGTTGATCTGAAACACCGTTTCCCACGCACCGTGGTTGTAGTTCGACAGTGGCGTGCGTTGTCCCAGCACTGCAGCGGAATGCACCAATCCGTCCAACGCGCCAAACTGCTCACCAATGGCCGCTGCCATTTGGTGGTAGGGCTCGGCGTCTGACGTTTCCAAGTCAAACGGCATCAGCATCGGCTCGGGGTGTCCGGCTGCAACAATCGCATCGTACGTTTGTTGCAGCTTGTCGAGCGAACGACCCAGCAGAATCACCGTGGCCCCGTGCGCGGCGTAGGCTTTGGCAGTACTGGCGCCGATGCCACTGCCGGCGCCGGTGACCAGAATGGTTTTCTCTTTCAGTAGGTCTTGTTGCGGCGCAAAGTCCTGTAGGTCGAGGTGAGCGACGTTACTGGGCATTAATCTCTCCCTTAGGCGTCTTTGCAGACGTGAATCATATAATTGACCGACACGTCGTCTGGTGTCAGCTTGTACACTTTGGTGACCGGGTTGTAGGTCAGACCTATCTCATCCTGCAGGCTGAAGCCGTATTCGCGGCACCACGCGCTCAGTTCGCTCGGGCGAATGAACTTTTTGAATTCGTGCGTGCCACGCGGTACCAAATTCAGCACGTATTCCGCCCCCACAATAGCGAATAAGAATGCTTTGGGGTTACGGTTGATGGTCGACACAAACAACTGGCCGCCGGGCTTGAGCAAGCGTTGGCATTGCTCAATGATGGCTGCCGGGTCGGGCACGTGTTCCAGCATTTCAAGGCAGTTAATGATGTCATACTGACCCTCATGCTCCGCCCCTAAGGTCTCAATGCCGGTCAGCTGGTAGCTTAGGTTCTGTACGCCGTGTTGTTCGGCGTGTGCTTTTGCTACGTGAATGGCAACCTCACTGAGGTCAATCCCCAGCACCTCGGCACCACGCAGGGCCATGGCTTCCGCCATCAGCCCGCCGCCGCAGCCGACATCAAGTATGCGTTTGCCGGCCACGCCGCCACAGCGGCCTTCAATGTAGCCAGCGCGCAGCGGGTTTATCTCGTGCAGTGGCTTAAACTCACTTTCCGGATCCCACCAACGTGCGGCTACTTCGTCGAACTTGGCAACTTCGTGCGGATCGACGTTAGACATTGCGTGCCTCCGCAATACGCTTCTGCCAGGCTTTGGCTTTCTGCGCGATGGTTTCAACATCCAGAGTCAGCAGTTCACGGTCGGCCAGTACTCGGCGTCCGCCCACCCATACATCGGTGACTTGGTTACGGCTGGTGGCGTAAGCGATGTGCGACACCGGGTCATACACCGGCAGGCTTTCCAGTTCGCTGAAGTCGATGGCAATCAAATCAGCCCATTTGCCGACTTCGAGCGACCCAATTTTGTCTTCCAAGCGCAGGGCGCGTGCCGCATTGATGGTTGCTGCTTCAAGTGCAGCGTGCGCAGGTAGGGCTTCGGCATCGCCGCTGGCGGCTTTGGCCAAAATAGCGGCAGTGCGGACTTCGCTGAGCATGTCCAGGTCGTTGTTGGACGCCGCGCCGTCGGTACCGATGGTGACGTTAACGCCGGCTTTCTGCAGATTATCGATCGGGCAGAAACCGCTGGCTAATTTAAGGTTGGATTCCGGGCAATGCACCACGGTTGAACCGCTTTCGGCGATCATTTGAATGTCGTCGTCGTTCAATGCAGTCATGTGTACGCATTGCATTTTAGGGCTCAACAGACCTAGGTCTTTCAAACGTGCAATCGGGCGTTTGCCGTGTAGCTTGATGCTGTCGTCCACTTCACCTTGGGTTTCGTGGACGTGCATTTGAATCAGGATGTCGTGCTCTTCGGCGGCGGCGACGATCTTACGGAATGGCTCGTCCGACACGGTGTAAGGCGCGTGTGGCCCCAAAGACACCATGACTTGCTCGTGACCTTTATACTGCGTGGCCAATGCAAGGCCTTTTTGCAGGTGCTCATCCGGTGTGGCCGCCCAGTTGGTCGGGAAGTCGATGATGGGGAAGCACAATTGCGCCCGAATGCCGCTGTTAATAATGGTGTCTACCGTGGCTTCGGCAAAGAAATAGTTGTCGGCGTAATAAGTCGTACCGCAACGCAGCATTTCAGCAATCGCCAGTTCGGTGCCATCGCGCGCGAAATCGGCGCTGACCCATTTGCCTTCAGCGGGCCAAATGTGGTCGTTCAGCCACGTCATCAGAGGCAGGTCGTCGGCCATGCCGCGAAAATATGCCATAGCAGCGTGGCCGTGCATGTTGATCAGGCCGGGCATCAACACGTGTTCTGTCAGCTCCAACTCTTCCGTAGCGGTGAATTGCGTTCGCGCGTCGGCGGTGGGCACAATGGCGGTGATCAGGTTGTCTTTAATCGCCAGCGAGTGGTTTTGCAGCACCGCTTTGTCGGCGTTGATGGTGACGATCCATCCGGCGTGAATAAGAGTGTCGACGCTTGTCATAGGGGAAGAGTTCCATTTTCGTTCATGAGTGCCGCAAGGATACTGATTCCGACAGAGTGAGGCCAGCATTCTGACCGATTGTTTAGGCACTCTTTTAACCATTTGCGAACTTCCGAGTGGAGTTCAATATGACCTCTTTGTCAGGTTTTCACAAAGTCGCTCGGGTTGCCGAGAATGACTGCTTCTAACACTCCCTAAAATATTGATTTGTGGTACAATTCGGCGAATTTTGTGGCGTATCCAGCAGGTAGCTGGGTGTGTACGGATTAAATAATAACGACACCTAACAGGGCGAGTCTTACGGACAGCTCTTTGTAAGGGACAATAGGAACTAATGCATGGGCGGTCTAGCCAAAGAAATTCTTTCGGTCAACATCGAAGAAGAACTCAAACAGTCGTATCTTGACTATGCCATGTCCGTAATTGTCGGACGTGCGTTGCCAGACGTAAGGGATGGCTTGAAGCCCGTACACCGTCGGGTACTCTTTGCCATGAACGTGCTGGGTAACGATTGGAACAAAGCCTATAAAAAGTCGGCCCGTGTGGTCGGTGACGTCATCGGTAAATACCACCCGCACGGCGACTCTGCGGTGTACGAAACCATCGTTCGTATGGCCCAGCCCTTTGCCATGCGTTACACGCTGGTGGATGGCCAAGGTAACTTTGGTTCGGTCGACGGGGATTCCGCCGCCGCCATGCGTTACACCGAAATCCGCATGGACAAGTTCGCACACGAACTGCTGGCAGACTTAGACAAAGACACCGTGGATTACGTGCCCAACTACGACGGCACAGAGCAGATCCCGGAAGTCCTGCCCACCAAAATTCCTAACCTGTTGGTAAACGGCTCCGCCGGTATCGCCGTGGGTATGGCGACCAACATTGCGCCGCACAACTTAACCGAAGTCATTAATGCGTGTTTGGCCTTGATCAAAGACGCCGACATCGACATCGATGGCTTGATGGAATACATCCCAGCCCCTGACTTCCCAACAGGCGGCTTTATTTATGGTCGTGCAGGCATCGTGGATGCTTATCGTACCGGCCGTGGCCGCGTATACATTCGCGCCAAAACTCACGTTGAAATGAATGACCGCTCCGGGCGTGAAACCTTGGTGGTCACCGAGATTCCTTATCAGGTCAACAAGGCGCGTTTGATTGAAAAAATCGCCGATCTGGTTAAAGAGAAGAAGATAGAAGGCATTGCCGAGTTGCGCGACGAGTCGGATAAAGACGGTATGCGCATCGCCATCGAGATCAAACGTGGCGAAATGTCCGAAGTGGTGTTGAACAATTTATACGCCCAGACCCAAATGGAGTCGGTGTTTGGTATCAACGCCGTGGCTTTGGTCGACGGCCAGCCACGCACACTGAACCTGAAGCAATTCCTTGAAGCCTTTGTCCGTCACCGTCGTGAAGTCGTGACGCGCCGGACGATCTTCGAACTGCGCAAAGCGCGGGCGCGTGGCCACGTGTTGGAAGGCTTGGCTATTGCACTGAGCAATATTGACCCGGTTATTGAGCTGATCAAGTCGTCGCCCGGTACGGCCGAAGCCAAAGAGCGTTTGATGGCGCGTGGTTGGGAGTTGGGTGACGTATCCGGCATGCTGGAGCGCGCCGGTTCTGATGCCTGCCGCCCCGAAGATTTAGAGCCCGAGCTGGGCGTGCGTGACGGTCGTTACTATTTATCGATGGTGCAAGCGCAAGCGATTCTGGATCTGCGTCTGCAAAAGCTGACCGGCTTAGAGCACGAGAAGCTGATCAACGAATACAAACAGTTGATCGAAGACATCGGCGAGCTGCTGCGCATTTTGGGCAGTGAAGCGCGTTTGATGGAAGTGATTGAAGGTGAATTGGTTGCGGTACGTGATGAGTTTGGTGATGAGCGCCGGACTGAAATCGTTGAAAACCGTGAAGACTTCTCAATGGAAGATCTGATCACCGAAGAAGACATGGTCGTGACCATTTCGCACAGCGGCTACGCTAAAACACAGCCGTTGACGTCGTATCAAGCGCAACGCCGTGGTGGCCGTGGTAAGTCAGCGCTGGGCGTGAAAGACGAAGACTTCGTCGACATGCTGTTGGTTGCCAGTACCCACGATACCTTATTGTGCTTTACCGATCAGGGCCGTGTGTTCTGGTTGAAGGTGTATCAGATCCCGCAGGCCGGACGTCAGTCACGTGGCCGACCTCTGGTGAACCTGTTGTCGCTGGGTGCTGAAGAACGTGTAACGTCGATTCTGCCCGTACGCGAATACTACGAAGACCACTTTGTGCTCATGGCCACCGCCGCCGGTACCGTGAAGAAAACCAGCTTGCAAGCGTTTGCGCGTCGTCGTTCCAGCGGTTTGATTGCGCTGGCATTGGACGAGGGTGATCACCTGGTACAGGCCGCTGTTACCCACGGCGACAACGACATCATGTTGTTCTCGCAGTACGGTAAGGCCGTGCGTTTCCATGAGCAATCTGTTCGTGAAATGGGCCGCACCGCGCGCGGTGTGCGTGGTATCAAGTTGGCTGAAGGCGATCGTCTGATTTCCTTGATCCTGGCTGATGATGCCGCCACGGTATTGACTGTTTCAGAGAAAGGTTACGGCAAGCGTACGCAAACGGTTGATTTCCCCGCTAAGAGCCGTGCAACACAGGGTGTTATTGCCATGGTCGTAAACGACCGCAATGGCCCGCTGGTGGCTGCTCGTCAGATGGTGGATGGCGAAGAGGTCATGCTGATTTCTGATCAAGGTACGCTGGTACGGACGCGTGGCGATGAAATCTCCGTGCTGAGCCGTAACACGCAAGGCGTGCGCATTATTCGCTTGGCCGATGATGAAAAACTGGTGGGCGTAGACTGTATTGCCGAGCCAGAAGAAGTGGAAGGCGCAGAAACCTTAGATGAAGAAGGCAATGTGATTCCTGCCGTTGACGACATTGATGCTGATATTGATGAAGCAGACGGCGATGTTGAAGGCGAAGACGAAGAATAAGGAAACAGTCAGGCCGAACGGATGTTCGGCCTGTTCTGATCCGCAACATACTTAAAAGAACAGTCGGTCATTTATGATCGTCACAGAGAGAGTCTCAACGACATGGCAACCAAGCCAACGAATAACCCAGAATTGCTAAAACTGCGCGATGAAATTGACGGCATTGACGCTGAAATTCAACGCCTGATCAGCGCGCGAGCCAACTGCGCCAAGCGCGTGGCCGAGGTGAAATTAGAAGCGCGCAAGTCGGGTGAAGAAGACGCAGTGTTTTACCGCCCTGAGCGCGAAGCGCAGGTGTTGCAGCGTGTAATGGCGCGCAACGATGGCCCGTTGGACAACGAAGAAATGGCAAAACTGTTTCGGGAAATCATGTCCGCATGCCTGGCGCTGGAAAAGCCTTTGGAAGTCGCGTATTTGGGGCCAGAAGGTACCTTTACCCAGCAGGCCGCATTGAAACATTTCGGGCAGTGGGTGAACACCAAGCCGTTGCTCGCCATCGACGAAGTGTTTCGTGATGTCGAAGCCGGTGCCGTGAATTACGGCGTGGTGCCCGTCGAGAACTCTACCGAGGGTGTGGTCAACCACACGCTGGATACCTTCTTGAATTCCAATCTGAAAATTTGCGGCGAAGTGGAATTGCGCATTCACCAGCATTTAATGATTGGCAAGAACACACAAAAGAAAGCCATTTCACGCATCTATTCGCACCAGCAGTCACTGGCCCAGTGCCGGAAATGGCTGGATGCTCATATGCCGCACGTTGAGCGTATTGCCGTCAACAGCAACGCCGAAGCCGCCAAGCGCGTGCATTCGGAGTGGAACGCCGCCGCGATCGCGGGCGAAATGGCTGCTGAGCTGTACGACCTAGAGATCATCAGTCAGAAGATTGAAGACCGCCCCGACAACTCCACACGCTTCCTTATTATTGGGCAGCAGTATGTGCAGCGCAGCGGGCAAGACAAAACCAGTTTGATCGTGTCCATGCGTAACGGCCCCGGTGTATTGTTTAATCTGTTGGCAGCCTTCCAGAAGTACAACGTCGATTTGACTCGCCTGGAAACACGGCCTTCACCGAGCGGCAATTGGGCGTACGTCTTCTTTATCGACTTCAAAGGTCACCTCGAAGACGAAAACGTACAAAAAGCCATGGTGGAAGTGCGCGAGCGCGCAGTAGAAGTTAAAGAGCTGGGCTCATACCCAGTCGCCGTGTTGTAAGTCAGCATGAGCATTCAAGGAAAGCCGCCGTTAACGGTCGGGATTGTCGGTCTGGGATTGATCGGTGCATCGTTGGCAGCCGGGCTGCGTGCACGCAACGTCGACATCACCATCATTGGCTCCGACCGCTCGGATGAAACCACCGCCAAAGCCAAAGGGCGCGGGTTGATCGACGCCATTGTTGACGACCCACAAGCCATTTGCGCGCAGGCTGATGTCTTAGTGTTGGCGGTGCCGGTACTGAGCACCACCGAAGTACTGGGCTTGCTGGCGCCGCACTTGGCCGACGGCACCACCGTACTGACTGATGTGGGCAGCGTAAAAGGTTCCTTAATTAAGTCGGTTAAAGACGTATTCGGTGAATTGCCGACCTGGCTCGTGCCGGGCCACCCGATTGCCGGGGCAGAGCGTAGTGGGGTGGACGCGGCAGACCCCGATTTGTTTGATCGCCATCAAGTCATCCTGACACCGCATGAGCACAGCGACATCGCCGCCATCGAAACCGTCACCTCGTTGTGGCGCGCAGTGGGGGCCGATATTCAACTGATGACCGTTGAGCGGCACGATGAAGTATTGGCGGCGACCAGCCATTTACCGCACTTGCTGGCCTTCTCCTTGGTTGATACGCTGGCGCAAGAGTCGGAAAAATACGAAATATTCCATTACGCGGCCGGTGGCTTTCGTGACTTCACGCGCATTGCCGCCAGTGACCCAACCATGTGGCATGACATCTTCCTGTCAAATGACGCCGCTACACTGAACGTGTTGGATCACTACATCAGTCATCTCGAAGGTTTGCGCACTGCGTTGCGTGAGCGTGATGGGGAGACACTTAAGCAAGTATTCATTCGAGCAAAACGCGCGCGTGACTATTTTTCATCGATACTCGAAGAACGTTCCAGATAATCCAGGTATATAGCAATGACAGTATTTAAGGATCAAGCAGCACCGGTACTGACCATAGACGGTCCCAGCGGTTCAGGTAAAGGCACCGTGAGCACCATGCTCGCACGCGAACTGGGCTGGCATTTTCTGGACTCCGGTGCACTGTATCGCCTGACGGCGTTGTGCGCCCTGAATCATGGCATTGACCTCGACCAAGACGCCGACGTTGCAGTATTAGCGGCCCACTTGGATATCCGTTTTGATGTCGACAGCGGCACTGTGCTGCTGGAAGGGGATGACGTAACCCACGACCTACGCACCGAGAAAACCGGTGAAGCCGCGTCTCGCGTTGCCGCCTATCCCGCAGTGCGTCAAGCATTGCTAGCGCGTCAGCGCGCGTTTCGCGTTGAACCCGGTTTAGTAGCAGACGGTCGCGACATGGGCACCGTAGTGTTCCCTGATGCCACCTTAAAAGTATTTCTGACCGCCAGCTCGGAAGAGCGCGCGCGTCGACGGTACGACCAACTGAAAGCCAGCGGCGTAGCCACCAGTTACGACGAAGTATTGTCAGAAGTCATGGCGCGTGACGAGCGCGACAGCAGCCGTGCCGCATCGCCTTTAGTGCCCGCCGAAGATGCCCGCATTCTCGACAGTACGCACCTCACCGTAGAGGAAGTATTGGAAGCTATTCGGGCAGATTTGAGCAAGCTGTCTGTCTGACGCCGTCTGATTCATAAAATCCGCGTCTTTTGGGGTAAAAATACCCCGAAACCCTTTAATTCACGTGCACAATATGTACAATACGCACCTCCCTGAAAAGGGTTAGGTGTGCCTGTACACTTCTCTTACCCAGCACCGAGACGTATTGGCACTTTGTTGGATTGACCCGGACGAGCTGGCGTACGGAAAAGCTTGTCGACCAAGCCGTTGATCGATTAGGAAAATTTAACCATGAGCGAAAGCTTTGCAGATCTTTTCGAAGAAAGTTTAAAAACCATTGATATGGTTCCCGGTTCTATTGTTACTGGTGTTGTTGTAGCCATTGACGAAGATTGGGTCACTATCCACGCTGGCCTGAAGTCAGAAGGCGTTGTTCCTCGCGTTCAGTTCCTGAGCGAAGCGGGCGAACTGGAAGTCAGCGTTGGCGACGAAGTTAAAGTAGCACTGGACGCAGTGGAAGACGGCTGGGGTGAAACTCGCCTGTCGCGTGAAAAAGCCAAGCGTGCAGAAGCCTGGATTGATCTGGAAAAAGCCCACGAAGCTGATGAAGTGGTCATGGGTATCATCAACGGCAAGGTGAAAGGCGGCTTCACAGTAGACGTGAAAACCGTTCGTGCGTTCCTGCCTGGTTCACTGGTTGACGTACGTCCAGTACGCGACACAGCACACCTGGAAGGCAAAGAACTTGAATTCAAAGTTATCAAGCTCGACAAGAAGCGCAACAACGTCGTGGTTTCACGTCGTGCGGTTCTGGAGTCTGCTAACTCGCAAGAGCGCGAAGAGCTGTTGGCTAACCTGCAGGAAGGTCAGAGCGTTAAAGGTATCGTTAAGAACCTTACCGATTACGGCGCATTCGTTGATTTGGGCGGCGTAGATGGCCTGCTGCACATCACCGACATGGCTTGGAAGCGTATCAAGCATCCGTCTGAAATCGTTGCAGTTGGCGACGAAATCGACGTTAAAGTACTGAAGTTCGACCGTGAGCGTAACCGCGTTTCTCTGGGTCTGAAGCAGTTGGGTGAAGATCCATGGGTCGACATCAAAGCACGCTACCCAGAAGATTCAGTTGTTAAAGCTAAGGTTACTAACCTGACCGATTACGGCTGCTTCGCTGAACTGGAAGAAGGCGTTGAAGGTTTGGTTCACGTATCCGAAATGGATTGGACCAACAAGAACATCCACCCATCTAAAGTGGTACAAGTGGGTGACGAAGTTGAAGTTATGGTTCTGGATATCGACGAAGAGCGTCGTCGTATCTCTCTGGGTATCAAGCAGACTCAGATTAACCCTTGGGAAGATTTCGCCCAAAGCTTCAATAAAGGTGACCGTGTTAAAGGCACCATCAAGTCCATCACTGACTTCGGTATCTTCTTGGGTCTGGATGGCGGTATTGATGGTCTGGTTCACCTGTCAGACATCAGCTGGCACGAAACTGGCGAAGACGCAGTACGTAAGTACAAGAAAGGCGACGAGCTGGAAACTCTGATCTTGTCTGTTGATCCTGAGCGTGAGCGCATCTCACTGGGTATCAAGCAGATGGAAAGCGATCCGTTCGCAGAATACGTCAGCGTAAATGACAAAGGCACTATCGTTACTGGTAAGGTCGTTGAAGTAGACGCGAAAGGCGCTTCTGTTGAACTGGCTGAAGACGTAATTGCTGTACTGAAGGCCTCTGAAATCAGCCGTGACCGCGTAGAAGACGCGCGTAACGTACTGAAAGAAGGCGAAGAAGTAGAAGCGAAGATCATCAGTGTTGATCGTAAGAACCGCGTTGTTACGCTGTCCATCAAGCAGAAAGATATGGCTGATGAGAAGCAAGCAGTACGTGAACTGAAAGACAAGTCGCAAGACGTTGCTGGCCCGACCACCATTGGTGATCTGATCAAGCAAAAGATGCAAGACAAGTCTGAAGGCTAAGTTTTAGCCTTCGATTACTGGCAACTGCTCCTGCGTTGCCAGCATACCGTCCATCCATGGACATAACCGGCCTCGGCCGGTTTTTTTTCGTCCGTAATTTATAACTACCGGGTAGGGCGGGTATTCATACCCGCGTGGCGAGCCCTATCCATATAACGGAGTCCGTGTTCGCTCCGAAAAAGTGCTTAAAAATTAGACTGTTGCGTTTCTTTCCCTTCTGGCTTACTCTTATTTCCGACTTTGCTGTCACCCTATATAGGAGGAACAATGACAAAGTCGGAACTGATAGAGCGCATCACGGAGCGACAACCGCATTTATCGGCTAAAGATGTCGAGCTGGCCATTAAGACCATCCTCGAACATATGTCTGAAGCCTTGTCGGATGGCGAGCGCATCGAGGTAAGAGGATTCGGTAGCTTTTCATTGCATTATCGTTCTGCGCGCCAAGGGCGTAACCCCAAAACAGGCGAAGCCGTATTGCTGGATGGCAAATACGTACCACACTTCAAGCCTGGTAAAGAACTGCGCGAGTCCGTCAACTCTGCAATAGAAGACGAATAACCTATGAAATCATTAATGAGCCTGATCGTCGTGATCGTGCTCCTGCTCATCGGTGTAGGGCTCGGATTGTCCAACACCACTCCATTGGCATTGTCCTTTCTTGGCTTTTCTACGCTACGCCTGCCATTCTTTTTATGGCTATTGGTCGCAACCGCCATTGGCTTCCTGATCGCCAGTGGTTTCTTCTGGTGGGGTCAGCGCCGGTTGCGTCGAGAGATTAAGCAGTTACGAAAAACACTGGCGGATAAGCCGCAGTCCTGAACACCTTAGAGCGTAATGCACCGTGCCTGACTTTAGCTGGCAACAAGTAGTCATACTGTGTGTCTTATTATTTGGCGCAGGAAGTTGGGTGCAATACCGTTTTCATTGGCTGAACTACCTGCGTCGGCGCCCGTCGTTTAAAGACATCAGTGCCAACGACTCCGCGTCCGCACCGGCCATCAAAGTTAAAGAACCCAAATCATCTGCAGTGCGCAGCCTGGAAGACCAGTTCTTACAAGGCACCCTGAGCTTTAATGCCAGCCTTGAACTGGCCGAAGTACACCGCCGCCAAGGGGATGTTCAAGCCGCCATCGACATTCACCAGTCGTTATACGGCCGACCTGGCTTGTCGTGGGACGCCCAGCAACGCGCCCAGCTAGAACTGGCGAAAGACTTCTATTCCGCCGGCATATTAGGCCGTGCCGAAGACCTGTTTCGTTCATTAATCGCCCAGCACGGCTCTTACAGCACCGACGCCGCGCGCTTATTGCTGAAGATCTACCAGCAACAAAAAGACTGGGCCGCCGCCGTCAGCCTGTTTGACGCCCATCGAACACTCGCAAGCAACGGTTTGAACCTGGACCACGTACACATGCTGTGCGAACAAGCGCAGTATCTGGCCGCCAGTGACACCAACAAAGCCCTTAAACTGGTGAAAGAAGCGTCAGACATCAGTGTAGTGTCGCGTCGACCGCTCATTACCTACATCAGTTTAGCCGTGCAGTCCGGTGCCGACCGCGACCTGAACAGGCATTTGCAACGCTACATCGACCAGCACAGCGACCGTATGGACTTGCTGCGCGACATACTGCGCACACTGTGCTTAAAGCGCCCGGAATACGTTACCCGCATCACGCCCGTGTTAGAACGCAACCACAACAACGCCGACGTACGCTTGATACACGGTGATTTACTGTGTCGGCTGGACCGCATGGAAGAGGGCGTAGCACTGCTCGACAGCGTGCCCGTCAACGGCGTAACCATTGCCTATCAGCTTCAGCATTTGTCGCAACGGCAGCGTGAGCCCTCGTTAGAGCGCATAGCCCGTACGCTTTCGCCACTGAAAGATCAGCACTGGCTCTATCGCTGCTCGCATTGCGGTTACGAGACATCGGCGCACCATTGGCACTGCCCACAATGCGACCGTTGGGAAACTTTAAACCTGAATCAGGGCCAGTTTGCCAACCTGTTGATTTAACTAAATAATTTGTTGACACCTACAGGGTGAGTCCGTATTATTCGCCTCGTTCGAAGGAAATGCGTCCCCTTCGTCTAGTGGCCTAGGACACCGCCCTTTCACGGCGGTAACAGGGGTTCGA
>JAGDZJ010000029.1:31843-81664 GCA_049115955.1 Natronospirillum sp. | reverse complement strand
GAATACCAACGGCGGATGACGGGCAACTGGCTGCTACATTTTGAGTTGTTCTTTGAGGGACATCAGTTCATCGCGCAAGGCAGCGGCTTTTTCGAATTCCAAGGCTTTGGCGGCCTTGTGCATTTCGTCTTCCACTTGGCGAATGCGCTTAGTGAGTTCACCCGGCGTACGATACGCCGCTTTGGGCTCCGCCACCTGCCGAACTTTTTCGCGCAATCCGGTCTGCTTCTTGGCCTTACCGGGGATCACCGTACCTTCCATGATGTCTTGCACGTTTTTCTTCAACGCCTGCGGCGTAATACCACGATCCAAGTTGTACTGCACCTGCTTCGCCCGCCGCCGGTCGGTTTCGGCAATGGCGCGCTCCATAGAGGGTGTGATTTTCTCCGCGTAGAGGATGGCCTTGCCTTCCAAGTTTCGTGCCGCCCGCCCCATGGTCTGAATCAAGGCGCGCTCAGAGCGCAAAAAGCCCTCCTTGTCGGCGTCCAATATCGCCACCAAGGCAACCTCTGGAATGTCCAAGCCTTCACGCAACAAGTTAATACCCACTAACACATCGAACTCACCGAGACGCAGGTCACGAACGATTTCAATGCGCTCTACGGTATCGATGTCACTGTGCAAGTACTTAACGCGCACACCATGATCGGCCAAAAAGTCCGTCAGGTCTTCCGCCATCCGTTTCGTTAAGGTGGTGACCAGAATGCGCTGTCCTTTAGGTACGCGCAGATTGATTTCCTGTAACAGATCATCCACCTGCGTGCTCTGCGGCCGAATTTCCACTTCAGGGTCAATCAACCCCGTCGGCCGCACAACCTGCTCGACCACTTGGCCGGAATGTGTGGCCTCGTAGGGCCCTGGTGTAGCCGATACAAACACCAGTTGCGGTGCCAAACGCTCCCACTCTTCAAACTGCAATGGCCGGTTGTCGAGTGCAGAAGGCAGGCGAAAACCATATTCCACCAAGGTCTCTTTGCGCGAACGGTCGCCTCGATACATGCCACCCAACTGTGGAATAGTGACGTGGCTTTCATCCACAAAGACCACCGCGTCTTTCGGAATGTAATCAAACAAGGTTGGCGGCGGTTGCCCCACGCCGCGCCCGGACAGGTAGCGACTGTAGTTCTCGATGCCGTTGCAGTAGCCGAGTTCCTGCATCATCTCCAGATCGTAGAGCGTGCGCTGCTCCAACCGCTGCGCTTCAACCAGGCGGTTCTCTTTGCGCAGAATCTCCAGCCGCGCCTTCAATTCTACTTTGATGTGGTCGAGCGCCCCCAGTATGGTTTCACGCGGGGTGGCGTAATGCGTTTTGGGGTAGACGGTGTAGCGTTGCAATTGCTGGATGACTTCACCGGTTAAGGGATCAAACAGCACCAGCTTTTCTATTTCGTCATCGAACAATTCAATACGAATGGCTTCGGTTTCGGATTCCGCAGGAAAGATGTCGATGACATCGCCACGCACCCGATAGTTGCCGCGAAAGAAGTCGATGTCGTTACGCGTGTACTGTAGCTCTGCCAGACGGCGCAGCACGCCGCGTTGATCAATCTGATCGCCCTTCACGAGATGCAGGATCATCCGCATATAAGATTCGGGCTCGCCAAGACCGTAAATGGCCGAAACCGTCGCCACGATCAATACATCGCGTCGTTCCAGCAATGACTTGGTGGCCGACAGCCGCATTTGCTCGATCTGTTCATTGACTGTGGCGTCTTTGTCGATGAAGGTGTCCGAGGCGGGCACATAGGCTTCGGGCTGATAATAGTCGTAATAAGAAACGAAATACTCGACTGAATTCTCCGGGAAGAACTCTTTAAATTCGCCGTAAAGCTGTGCTGCTAGCGTCTTGTTGTGCGCCATGATGATGGCCGGGCGCTGAACCGCTTCGACCACCTTCGCCATGGCGTAGGTCTTACCACTGCCGGTCACGCCCAACAAAGTTTGCGCACGCAAACCGGCTTCCAGGCCCTTTGCTAAACCCGCAATGGCCTGCGGTTGATCACCGGCCGGCGCATAAGGTGAATGAACCTTGAAGGGTTTGCTCATGAAAGCTCCTTTAGGTGAAAGCTCCGTTAAAGGACCGCGGCGATGGCCTTGCACAAATACGCCATACGCTCGGTACTCATACCGGCGACGTTCATACGACCAGACCCCACCATATAAATTGCGTATTCATCGCGCAGGCGCTGCACCTGTTCTTTATTCAGCCCAGAAAAACTGAACATGCCCTTTTGCTGGGCGATAAAACTAAAATCTTGACCAACGCCTTGCGCTTTCAAACCATCGACAAAGGCTTGCCGTAAATCCAGAATGCGCGAGCGCATCGCCGCCACTTCTTGATGCCAGCGCGCCGTTAATTCAGGGTCATGCAAGATGGTACTGACGACTGCGGCACCATGGAACGGCGGATTCGAATAGATAGCCCGGATCAATACTTTAATCTGGCTCAACACCGCTGCTGCTTCATCGGCCGAGGCAGCAACCAGGGTAATGGCACCGACGCGCTCGTTGTACAGACCGAAATTTTTGGAAAACGAGCTTGCGATGATGACTTCAGGTATCTGCTCAACTAACAAGCGCAAACCAGCGGCGTCTTCTTCCACACCATTACCAAAACCTTGGTACGCAAAATCGACGAAAGGCAGCGCTTGCTGTTGTTTCACTACTTGGGTGATTTGGCCCCATTGTGCAATGGTGGGGTCTACACCGGTTGGGTTATGGCAGCAACCGTGCAGCAATACAGCATCGCCAGCCTGTACTTGGGCGAGGTCGGCCAACATGCCATCAATATCCAGCCCCTTGGTATCGGCATCGAAATAGCGATAGGTTTTGATGGCCAAGCCTGCGGCCGCAAACACACTGTTGTGGTTGCCCCAGGTCGGCTCGCTAAGCCATATTGTTTTGACGCCCAATTGGCGTGTCATAAACTCGGCCGCTAGGCGCAATGCGCCGGTGCCGCCAGGGGCTTGAGCTGTTTTTACTCGACCAGATGACAATAAGGGGGATGATGTTCCCAAAAGCAATTTCTGCACAGCCAAGGCATATTCTAAGGCCCCTTCGATGCTGGAATAGCTCTTGCTGCTTTCACTGTTCAGCAAACGACGCTCGGCTTCTTTCACCGTCTCCAGAATTGGGGTATTACCCCCGGCGTCTTTGAACACGCCAACCCCCAGATTGATCTTTTCCGCCCGTGTTTCCGCTTTAAATGCTTCGTTCAGGCCAAGAATGGGGTCAGCAGGTGCCACAGACACTCGTTCAAACATGATGAACAATTCCTAGATTGGAGGATTGAGGATGTAGCAGTCAGTATAAACGGGCTGGTTCGTGCCTTCCAATGGTAATCTGACTGGAGACTGAAAATGATTGCTAGGAATGCTGGATGGTCGACGTCAACTGTTGGTGGTGCATAAGCGGGGGAGTCCGCAGCACGGATGCTGCGGCCTAGGCTCCATGGATGGATTCACGCCGACCCCGCTAAGGCACCACCAACAGTTGACGCTCGAAATACTTGAACACTGACACTAACTCACCAAGGCTGATAGCCGCCCACTACACCCTTGCTGTTTATCGCGGTCGCATCGTGCGCGTGCAGGCTTTCGAAGTGGTCGACACGCAACCAGAAATCACGCGCCCAACTTTGCTGGTTAAGAATAGCCGTCACTCGGCGTGCCGCGTCTTCACAGAACATGAGGTTTTGTGCGTTCAGGCGAGCAAACTCTTGTTCGTCTTCGCGCTTAACCGCTGTCTGTACTGGCGTATTCAACGACGCTTCTATCGCATCAATTAACGACAAGAATGGGAATGCAGTCAGGTTCGGATCAACTTTGATTTTAACCCGCGCATTAGAACGCTGGCTGTGCGGCGTTGCCCCAATACCTTCCTCTGTCGCCAGATAAGCCAAAACATCTTCCACATTCACTTGTCCCTCGGCACCAAAGCGCTCGGCAAAGTCTTGTTGGATGATTTGGCGAGACAGGGCTGCGGAACAAGGGCATGTGGAGGAATAGGGTACATTCACTTCCATCTCCAGTTCTGCCTTCCCATCTTTATAGCTCGCACGAATAGCGGCCGGATAGGCTTTGTGCCCAGCATTGCCGCTTTTGAGCGAAGAGCGCAAGGTAACCAAGTCGAATTCCGCCGCAATACTCGCGCGTTCACTCAGGCCTTGATGGCTCTCAATAAAGGTATCCAGTTGACGAGCAAATTCGGCGGGCGTGACCGCATCACTTCTCGACATTTGCTCAACCGACAGATACAGCCGCGACATGTGGATGCCCTTGGCGTTGGGATCGTCAAGGCTAACGTAGGTATTCAACTTAGCCTGCACTTGCAGTGGTTGCTCCGACTGTGCGTCCCGCAATGGAAACGGCAGACTGATACCACTCATTCCAACCCAATCCAGCTTACCCTTCTGCACTGGTTTACCGGCTTCGGCAACGTCTGGCATCAGTTGGTTCACTTGAGTGTCTTTCACATTCATTCAGTTAATATCCTACTGTTTTAGTCAGGTATAAAGCGCGCTAGTGTAGCCGATGCCGGTCGTTTTTTCACCTGTTTTGATGATGCTTTTTCCCTATGGCCTAGATTGATTTATACTCGCGCTTCGTTTTTGCTAATGGAACATTATGACGCCCGAACGTTTCCAGAAGATCCGCACCGTGCTCAACCAACGCCAACCCGACTTAGCCGTGATGACAGACGGCGTGCACAAGGCGCAGAACCTGTCTGCGATACTGCGCACCTGCGACGCCAGTGGCGTGCTTAACCTGCACATTGCGGCCGAAAGCGGCCAGCGTACCGGCATCTGGAAGCGCAGCGCTGGCGGCAGCGCACGTTGGGTGAAACGTCACCTTCATGCCAGCGGTCAAGCAGCCGCGACGCATTTGAAGCAAGCGGGTTTCAAGCTGTATGCCGCGCATTTGTCAGCTCAGGCGGTGGACTATCGCACCGTTGATTATACGCAACCGTGCGCCATAGTAATGGGGGCGGAGAAAGAAGGTGTCAGCGCTGCAGTGATCGACGCAGTGGACGCCGAGATTACGATACCAATGTTTGGCATGGTGGAGTCGTACAATGTATCGGTTGCAGCGGCCTTGATTCTCTCTGAAGCGCAGCAGCAGCGACAACGTGCCGGTTTGTATGAGGACCCCTCACGCTTACCGGCCGATGAATATACCGCTACACTGTTCGAGTGGTGCCACCCCAAGATGGCTAGATACTGCCAACAACACCACCTACCTTACCCACCGTTAGACGATGATGGCGACATCGCCAATCCGTCACAGTGGTATGCTGATGTACGTGCCAACAGAGCACGCCACACCCTCGGAGCAACAGATCAATGACCACCGCTACCCGCCGCGATGAACGCGGTTCTGCTATGCAAAAAGTCACCTGGATCAGCACCGCCGTTGATCTGCTGCTGTCTGTCTTGAAATTGGTGATCGGTTTTCTCGTACGCTCTCCCGCCCTGATCGCCGATGGCATACACAGCCTGTCCGACCTGCTGACTGACTTCTTAGTGTTAGTCATCAACAAAGTAGCGCACTCCGAGCCGGACGAAGACCATCCATACGGACACGCGCGCTTTGAAACACTGGGCACGGTCATTTTAGGCATCGTGTTAACGGCTGTCGGCATTGGACTGGCGTGGGACAACATCAGTCGACTGATCGCGGGTAACGCGCCCAGTAACCCCAGCTTATGGGCTATTGGTGCGGCCGCGATTTCATTGGTGGCCAAAGAATTGCTGTTCCGCTATGGCATGTTGTGGGCAAAAAAACTCAACTCAACGCTGTTAGAAGCCAATGCGTGGCACAGCCGCAGCGACGCATGGTCCAGCTTGGTGGTGTTAATCGGAGTCATCGCCACCTGGTTCGGCTACGGCTGGATGGAGTCTTGGGCGGCGCTGATCGTTGCGGTACTGATCGGCAAGATGGGTATTGAGTTGGGCTGGAACGCCTTACAAGACCTTGCAGACCGGGCCATACCACAAGACATTCAAAATCGTATCCGCCAGGAAATTAAGGCCGTGCCTGGTGTCGATAACGTGCACCACTTACGGACACGCTTAATGGGCAACGAGATATTTATCGATGTACACATTCAGGTGGGCAACTTTATATCGGTATCCGAGGGCCACCAAATAGGCGATTACGTTATTGCTCGGTTAAGACGCAATTTCCCGGATCTAACGGACATCACACTGCACGTTGACCCAGAAGATGATGCCGCTATTTCTCGTTCGGGCGTGGCGCCACTGCGGCCTGACATTATGTCGGCCATGGCGAAATATTCGGCGCTGAGTGCACACCAACGCATGCAGATTCACTATCGTCGCCAACGCGCCCGGCTGGAACTCTATTTCGTGGAAACACCGGCTGAGGATTGTTTACGCGAACGGGAGCAGGCCCTGGCAGAGCTGGACTGGCTGGAAGACATCGAGCTTTACCAAACTGCCCGCCGCTGAGCCACAGCGGCGGGCAGTCGCTCCGTTAATCTTGTCGACTTATTCTACAGTGATGTAATGCGATTCAACGATAAAACCGTCACCGTCGATGATGTCAACACGCCACTCTCCGGACTGCGACGCAGGGATAGTCTTTACTGACCAAGTGCGCCAGCGGGGGCCGCCCACATTAAAGCCAACTTCCGATTCGATATTCTCGTTATACATCCAACGATGCATCACGCGCTGGCCCGTAAAATCACGCAGATCGGTGAACAGATACACGTTGTCTAAACCGGATGGGATGGTCGCCAACTGATCCACCGGCTCACGGTCTTCAATACCCGTGGTAAAAATGGCTCTGGCCACCTCACCCACCAACTCGACAGGCTCACCATGATTATTGGCGTTAGCCATAGTGATTGACAGCCATGCGGCCACAACAACGAACATAAAACGTTTCATCTGAACTCTCCTTTTTGCTTCAAACTGAATGCATACTTTAATGTGTTCAGTCATTCAGCGCATCTAAAAAACCCAATCAGCATGTGTCAGGCAATGGGCGGCAATGGTGGTACCACACCGCTATTTTGCCCACGGTGGCGTAGAAAATGATCCATCAACACCAATGCCATCATGGCCTCTGCAATAGGGGTGGCGCGGATACCCACACAAGGATCATGTCGGCCCTTGGTTTCAACCGTAATGGCATTGCCACGGCGGTCAATACTGCGCCCAGGAAGACGCAGACTCGACGTCGGCTTTAACGCCAAGTGGGCAACAATATCCTGACCGGTACTGATGCCTCCCAGAATACCGCCAGCATGATTGCTGAGAAAGCCTTCCGGCGTCATTTCATCTCTGTGCTCGGTGCCCTTTTGCGCCACAGATGCAAAGCCGTCACCGATCTCGACGCCCTTGACTGCATTGATGCTCATCAAGGCATGCGCCAGCTCGGCATCCAAGCGATCGAATATAGGCTCTCCCAACCCTACCGGCATGCCTGTGGCAACCACACTGACTTTGGCACCGATGGAATTGCCCTCCTTAATCAGATCCTGCATGTAAGCTTCCAACTGTGGAATCTTATCAGGATCAGGGCAAAAGAAGGCGTTGTCGTTGACGATCGACAAATCAACTGGGGCCAGCTCGATCGGCCCCAATTGCGACAAATAGCCGCGAATTTCAATGCCAGCATGCTCGTGCAGAAACTTCTTCGCTATCGCGCCTGCTGCAACGCGCATCGCCGTCTCGCGTGCTGAAGACCTACCACCGCCCCGATAATCACGAAAGCCGTACTTTTGATCGTACGTATAGTCCGCATGGGCCGGGCGGTAAGTATCCTCGATATTGGAATAGTCTTTCGACCGTTGATCGGTGTTTTCAATCATCAAACCGATGGAGGTTCCAGTGGTCTTGCCCTCAAACACGCCGGACAAAATGCGCACCTGATCCGCCTCACGGCGCTGTGTGGTATAGCGTGACTGACCCGGTTTACGACGATCAAGATCAATCTGCAAGTCAGCTTCGGAAATTGCCAATCCTGGCGGACAACCGTCAATGATGGCGCCAAGCGCCGGGCCATGACTCTCTCCGAAGGAAGTTACGGTAAATAATTTACCAAAGGTATTACCTGACATGCGTGTTTGCTCTCTGTGGAATACGGTCTTTATGCCGCTGTGTTATAAGTCGAAGCATTATAATAAAAAGCGGTATAGGGTGCTAACCCATCAAATCTTCTCGGCTGATCACGCAGATACCGTGTCCACCCTGTTCGAACTCCAACCACGTGAGCGGCAGCTCTGGAAAGGCTTCGTCCATGGCGGCGGCACTGTTACCTACTTCTACGAATAGAAGGCCGCCTGGATTGAGATAGTCTGCGGCCTCGGCGAGCATACGCCTTGTAAGGTCGAGGCCATCTTTACCTGACCCCAGTGCCAACGCCGGTTCATGCTGGTACTCAGCGGGCATTTCAGCAAGGTCTTCTGCGTCCACATAAGGCGGATTCGCTAAAATCAGGTCATAACGCCGTCCTTTCAGTGCGGCGAACAGATCACTTTCTACCGTGCGTACACGATCATCGACCTGATGACGTACGATATTTTGCTCGGCGACGTCGAGTGCGGCGCGACTGATGTCCACCAAATCAACCAATGCGCCGGGAAACTCAAACGCCGCCGCAATGCCGATGCAGCCAGAACCCGTGCACATATCCAAGACAGTCGCAGGATCATTCTGCAGCCACGGACTGCCGTGCTGCGCCAGCACCTCGCCAAAGGGCGAGCGCGGTATTAACACGTCCGCGGTAACATGAAAAGGCAGCCCGGCGAACCAAGCCTCGCCAGTGATGTAGGGAAGCGGCAAGCGGCGCTCAATGCGCTCGCCCAGCCATGCTGCTACTTGGTGCCGTTCGCTGGGCAGCAAAGTCAAACCCAACAGCTCGGGCCCGGCGGTCAGCGGTTGCGCAATGGCTGACAAGACGAGATAGGTGGCTTCATCCCACGCGTTGTCGGAGCCATGCCCAAAGTACACCCCATGGCGGGTCATCTCGCTGCTGCACCAACGCACAAAGTCGCCCACGGTGCTCAACGCCATATACTCTTCCGGGTGCTGCCAATTGGACACTGCATTGCGCTCTACCAACCCTGCTCTCCTAATGCTGCTGTCTATGATGTTGCTATCTAAATTCCGGTGGAAGAATGACCTTGACCCGCGCTTGCGGGCTAGATTCGTTCGGCGCTAAATAGCCTACCGATTCGACAACTACTCGATCACTGAGCACACCCGCAGAAGCCCAACTCGTGCGCACGCTATCAGCGGCCGCTTGACCGGCGGATCGCGCTTGATCCAAGGCGGGGCTGTAATCATGCCCGACCAGCACTAATGTCCACTCCGGATTCTGACTCAACAACTCTACCCAGACACTGGGCTCATAGTCTGTTGCTTTTACTGCGACGCCTGATCGCAACCGATCAGGCAATACTTCGCTGCTATGACGCTGTGAGGCCTCTACCCAATAAACGTAGTTAGTTTGGGTACCACGACGTACTACGTAAAGCACGCGGATATTGCCATCCACTGTACCCGTCGAGTAAAACTGATTACGGTTCAAACCATACAGCGTGGGCAAATTGAACACGTGCACCGCCCAATGCTGACTCGAGCCACAACTAACCGCTCGGCAACTGAAGGTCTCTTCATAGCCCTCTGCTTTCCACGCCTCCATAATTCGATCAAAGATCGTAGCTTCACTGTGATTGCTGGAAATTTCATACAGTTCCGAACGCTGACGCTGCACTTGAATACGTTCTTCGTTATCCGCCACGTAGTCACTACCCACGCGCTTTACCGCACTTTTCAGCCACCAAAACTGTTGTGGCTCAGTCTCTACCTGCTGTTCAAGTAGACGCGATGGCGGGAATCCTCCCAAAACATCTGACACCGCAGTCGCCAGCACGCTCGGTATCATTGTAAGGGTCAGGGCCAAGGCGACCCCTGCGAGCCAATATCTATTCATAATGTTATCCTCTGCTCTAGCGTTAGCCACAAATCATCAGGCTGTGATTCCATATGAAAATGATGGCCTCCCGGCCACCAAGTCACAGTCGTAATTGGCAACTCAAGTCGTAAGCGTTCTACAATCTTTTGCGAAAAAAAACCAGATTCACCCAGTATAGCGTGCCAAGGGCAATGAAGTCTGGCGGTCATTGTCTTGGCCTGCTCTTCAGTCATACGCCAAATCGACCCAATTCGGACTCTTGGGTCGAGGCGAAATTGCCAGATCGCGTTATCACCCTCTCCTACCGCACTGGCGCCACGCAAGGTAAGGTGCTTATTGGCGGGGGCCGTAGCAGGGCTGCCTATTCGGGAGCGACGGGCAATAGCGGCAGCCAAACTGGCCGCCGGCAGCAGTGCTTTTACTGGGTGTAATTGTTCTGTAAGCGATGCAACATAACGCGCCAGTTGTTTGTCTGCCGGATCCGTCGCCAAGCCTACGATGTCGAGCGTAATAATGCCTTTGACCAAATCGGGTCTAAGCGCTGCGATAAGGGTACTGAGCATGCCGCCTAACGAGTGCCCTAGCAGCCATACAGGTTGCGATGCCAACTCTAAGCGCGCAACCAATACGGGAACATAGTCCCAAAGGTTATAGAATTGCGACGACGGAAAATGGTCGGAGTGGCCATGTCCGGGCAAATCAAGGGCGACGAGCTGGCACTGCGATTGAGTGCGCTCCAAAGCCTCCCCTAGCGACGTGAAACTGGCAGCATTGTCTTGCCAACCATGCAGGGCAAAAACTTGGACATCCCCACGGCCCCATTGGCATTCAGCCAGCTTGAGACCTAACACAGCATGCTCTTGGTTACGCATGAGCTTTCGCCTTGTTACGGCCCAATAAAGTTAATAGAGTTTCGGCGGACGCTTCCGGCAATTCCAGTGGAAAGAGGTGACCGCCCGGCACTTGGTGCACTGGAATGCCCAAACGCTCTCGCATCAAGCGAATGTGATGTGGCTTAACGAGACGGGTATCTTCACCCACTACCACCTGCAACCCATCGTGACGTTTGTGATAGTGGCGCACCCAATTGGTCGGGTACGTACGAAAAATGCTGGCCTCTATTTCGGGGCGAAAGCGCAGTGTCCAGAGCCCCTGTTCGTTTTGATCCGTAACAGCGTGCACGTAATCCCACAGCACGTCGTCGGGAAAACGACGAAACAAAGGTCGCGTCCGCCAATAAGCAAAGGCATCATCTTGAGTTTGCCACTCGGCACGGCGACGTGCAGCACGCCCCGCCGGCGTCACACGATCAAGCCACGGCGTACGTTTCATTATTGCAAACAGCGAGGACTCCCAAAAGGTCATCAAAGGGACATCCAACACCACCACGGCCTTAAACAAATCAGGACGCAGTAGCGACGACATGAACATCAAACCACCGCCTAACGAGTGCCCGACGCCAACCACAGGCTGGCCGTGTTGCTCGATATCATGAATCAAATGATCGCACAGCTTAAACCAGTTATTGGTAACAGGGTACGAGGGATGGTGACCAATAAAGTCGGTAGTAGCGAGGTCAAACTCAGCTTTGAGCGGCGCCAGAAAACGCCGATAGGTGGCGACAGGGAAGCCATTGGCATGTGCGAAATGCAGAATGTCTTTGCTCATTGGGCAGTCATCACAACCAAGCAAACTCCATACTCGCCGGCTGGATTTCATCGCCTCTCAAGCGCGCCAGCGAGCCGGTGCCAAAACTGGTTTGGTTAACTGATTGGCCACTCAGGCGAGCGCCTAAATAACTTACAAACGGGTTATGCGTTACCAGTAATATCGAACCACTTAAGCCCGCGAGCTTATCGATGGCCACATCGACCGGAGCTTCAGGCATTAGCCAATCCGCCACTTGCACATCTGAAGACGAACGCAATGAGAGCACCTGCAAGGTACTTTCATGCGTGCGCAAATAGGGGCTGTGTAACAGGTGGTCTAGATGTTTAGGCAAGTGCTGCGCTGCAGCCAGCACCTCCACTTGGCCTTGGCGCGTCAAGCGACGCTGCGAGTCGTGCGTTGCTCTCGGCTCCGCCTCACCATGACGCAACAGATACAGCTCAATCATCAGTTGCTTCCGTACCCTCGCGTGCTGGCGCTTCTGGCCAGTCGTTGAATGGGAACGGCTTATATTCCGAGTTAAAGGTGACGTAGGTAGCGCACTGCTCTACGAAAGTCACGGTGCTGGCCGAGATATCCAGCAAGGTTGCTTGCTTCTCTCCACGCACCATGACAAACACCAACTGTACGACCGCAAAGATACCCACGAATACCCAGGCGATACGGCTAACCAGCCAGAACAAAATCATGTACAGCACACGAAATAACAAATATTCCCACTTACTTCTCTCGTTACTAGACATGTCGCTTCCTCATTCCTGATCGAACATAAAGTCGACGTCTTGTGCACGCTCACCCAACATCAAGTGTTCGGCGATCAAGTCGACGTTCTGGTTATTATGTACCACTTCGTAGAGCCCTTTAACCAACGGCATGTAGACACCGAGCTCGTCTGCCTTTTCCTTCACCATACGCAGGGTATTCACCCCTTCGGCGGTTTCGCCTAATTGTTTCACTGCCTGCTTAAGCGAATAACCTTGACCAATAGCATAGCCGACTCGGTAGTTGCGGCTCAACGGCGATGTACAGGTAACTATCAAGTCTCCCATACCCGCCAGCCCTATAAATGTCAGGGGGTTAGCACCCATTTTAACGGCAAACCGACTCATCTCCGCCAGACTGCGTGTCATCAGCATAGCACGGGTGTTTTCACCCATGCCAAGCGCTCCGGCCATACCACTGACGATGGCATATATATTCTTTAATGCACCGGCTAACTCAACACCATAAATATCGGGGTTAGCATACACCCGGAAGGTACGGCTACCGAGCAAGTCGTGCACTTTGTTGCGTAACGAAGACGACGCCGAAGCAACCACAGTGGCCGTCAACTGACCCTGAGCAATTTCCTTTGCCAAGTTAGGTCCGCTGATCACACCGATGTCATGCTGTGGAGCCAGCTCGTGCAGAATGTCACTCATCAAGTGAAACGTCTGTGGCTCTATACCCTTCGTTAAGCTGACCAAGCCAGCATTTTTCGGCAAATATTCCAATGCGTCGGTTACCACCACGCGAAACGCCTTACTCGGCACAGCGACAAATACCACGTCGCATTCTGCTACCGCTGCGGCCATGTCGTTTGTTGGGGTCAGATTCTCATGCAACTCGTATTTCGGCAGGTACCGGGTATTCATTCCCGTTTCCCGAATGTCTTCTAACTGCTTTTCGCTGCGCATCCACAACCATGCGTCGCAGCCATTCTGGGCTGCAATATTGGCGATAACGGTGCCGAAGCTACCGCCACCCAGCACAGCGATCTTAGCTGACTTGGTACTCATAACATTCCTTGACTGCGTTTCATCGGGTTAGTCAGCACTGACCTTGTTCCAGCGTGCAAACCAAGTCCCGGAAGGTGTTCTGATTGGTTTCATTCAATGACATTAACACGCGATGCGCTTCAAGCACACGTTCACGAATCTCTGTTTCGTCACTGTCGATGGCTTCTACCACCTCCGCGGGTGTACCCGTTAGGTCGACCGTATCAACCATATGATACACCGTATCGGCAAAGCCCATGCTCAACAACACTCGCTGAATGTCCGGCGAACGCCAAACCAAGACGGGCACAAAGTTCAACAAGTGCTGTACTTGGATACTGAGCTTAGCCAATAATCCTAGGGTTGTGCTGTCTAAGCCATCGGCTTCAGTAAGATCGACCATAACGTGCTGGTAATGCCCGGTGGTCAACATTTTCTGAATGCAGCTTTCAAGGGTAGTCGACAGCGTCAGTCGCACATCACCCACGAGTTTCAAAATATATGCATCATCGGTCTCGGCGACCAAAATCTGACCTTGTCTCATACTTTCTCTGTCCGGAGTCTATTCCAATGCGTGACCGATAAAATGGTCATATCATCTGGCGACTCTACGATGTCCTGCAGTCTAAGTTGTGCGCAAATGGCTGGCACGCTGAAATCACAGGCACTGACCAGTTCCATCCACGCTTGTTCACGATCAGCCAATGGCTGATCCGTATTTATTTCCAGCAACCCGTCTGAACACATGGCAACCGCGAAGTCGCTGTCGTAATTCAAGGTGAATTCTTCGTATCGTGCGTTGGGAAACAAGCCCAACGCCGAACTCGGTAGTTCAAGCGATTTCACTACGCTGTCCACTTTCAAGATAGGGTATGGAAAATGCGCCGCGTTGGCATAGCAGTAGGTCTGATTGAGAGAGTCTAGAATACCGATAAACAGCGTGGCATGTTTGCCAATTTTACTGCGCAGCAATTCTTGGTTGAGGTGCTTTAGAACCTCAGCAGGATGTTCAATGTGTTGCGAAATTTTATAACGCCATTCGTTTTTCAGGCGATTCACTTCGTTGCGGATCAGAATAGTAACCATGGCCGATGAAACACCATGACCGGCCACATCAACGATATAGTGCAGCAGAACGCCAGGTTGCAATTCGAAATAATCTACGAAATCGCCACTGAGAAACAGTGAAGGATGAAGCTCATAGTCGGCATTCAGTCCGTGCGCTTTAAAAGGCTTTGGCGGCAGCATACTCTGCTGGACATGACGACCCGCGCGCAGATCCGCCTCCAAGGTCTCTATAGTATCTTGTAGGCGTTGATTGGTGTCTTCGAGGGTTTCGCGGTAAGTATTGTTTTCATGCACCAAGCGCACGCGTTCAAGTGCTTTATCGATAGCATGTTCAACAACAGCGAGGTCAGTAACGGGTTTGACGATATAGTCCGCCGCACCGAAACGCAGAGCGGACACCACATCCGACATCACACCTGCACCAGACACGACGATAAAGGGTACATCCGGACGACGCTCAACGACCTCCTGCAGAACCGCTAAGCCATCCTTACGCGGCATACGCAGATCGCATAACACCAAATCGGGTGAGTCGCTATAAAACACTTCAAGACCCGCGACACCATCGGCGGCTTGAAGAACGTCATAACCCGAATCTTCAAGATACCCCGCCAGTGATTCGCGAACAGACGCATCGTCGTCGATAACCAACAAAGTGGCTTTGGCAACAGCCATGAACTGCCCTTAACTTACATTTTCGAGCGAGCGTACTCCTTCACTTCAAACCCTGCAAGCGGCGGTTTCTAAAAACAACAGATGGACTGTTATGAGAACTTTGCGGTGTTCACAACATTTTGCCTTTGACACCGACGCCAATTGTTTTTATAACAGCATGAGTGAGCAAATTTTGCGCGCGTACAGCGCTGCAAACTCAGGCACGCAGCTCGGCGAAAGCCGACACAGAGAAGGGTTATTCTAATGATTGATCGAGATTACATGGAAAAGCGTTCGTTCATGCGCATGAATATGGATGCGCCCGCTGTTATCCAAATGGAAGACGGCACGCAGAAACATTGCATCTGCAAAGACTTGAGCGCTGTCGGCATGCTGATTGAAGTCGACCAGTCACTTCCCGAAGGCACCCAACTTCAAGTTCACTTACCCGCACTAACAGGCCAATTCGCACCGTTAGATGCCGCAGTTAAAGTGCACCGGGTCGATGATATGGGCGGTGGGAAGTTTCAACTAGGCTTGGAAATAGAACAGATTAAATAATGTAGAGCCGGCCGGCCGGGGTGCCGGCCTATATTACGACTGCCTAGCGTTCATGCTAGGCTGATTCAGCAACAGTATCAGCTCCGCTTCAGAGCGTGTCAGTCCGGTGCTGCGTATCACCTGGTCTATTTGAGCACCCGAACGCAGCATCGACTGCGCCGTATCAAACTGTACCAAGGTATCCTCTTCGTTTGCGTCGTCTTCCTCAGCGTTCAAGGACGCGACATTTATCTTTTTACGTTCTGCTTTGCGCTCTGGCTGCCGTACAGGAGACCCGGAAGCTACTTTTGATCCTGCCGCATCAGTCGCCTGAGCGTCTTTTAAAGTCTTAAATTGCTGCTGTACATGGTGTGATTGTCGGGCAACGGCGAGCAGCTTCTTGCCCAACCCTATGTTACCCGCCTGAATCATGGACAACTCTCGGCGCATGGCCTCGACATCCTGCGTAAGCCGACGATTTCGTCGGCCTGCTGACACCCACAAGGAAAACAGCACAAGCACCAGCAAGCACACAAAGGGGACCAGCAATACGAGTAACTGAGTATCTTCTAGAACCGCCATGAGCAAACCCGAATATGCTCAGCGATGAGCTCGTTAGCTGCCGTGCTGTGTTTGCCCGCCAGTCGCATCAGATCTCGCCAAGCTCCTGCCATTCATCCATGCTGAACAAACGATCCAATTCAACCAGAATGAGCAACTCGTCATTTTTGTGGCAAACACCCTGAATAAACTTCGACGTTTCATCATTGCCGACGTTAGGTGCTGTTTCGATCTCAGATTGACGCAAGTACACTACTTCAGCCACTGAGTCGACCAGAATGCCTACCACTTGCATATCGGTCTCAATGATCACGATGCGTGAGTTATCAGTCACTTCAGAAGCAGACATACCAAAACGCTCGCGTGTATCAATGACCGTAACGACGTTGCCGCGCAGGTTAATGATACCCAGTACATAGGAGGGCGCTCCGGGTACAGGTGCAATTTCCGTGTAACGTAACACCTCTTGAACCTGCATCACATTGATGCCGTAAGACTCATTCTCCAGACGAAAGGTCACCCATTGGAGAATAGGATCATCGGAGGTTTTGGCAGCTTGTGTACTCATAGTTTATTCACCTTAAATCAGCCAACTGCACCCAAGCAGCGTGTTTACGATCCAGTGATCGGTAACGTCACTGCTCTCGACATAATCAATATAGCCTAATTTACCCTTGTTCGGCAGAGTACCCAATAACAATTTGTTGAAAGACTTCAACTAACCCCTAAAGCGCAGGCTCCGGCGTTCATCGTGATCGCTTTTTCTTCGCCGCCTGACTCAGCAATTGCGACTCAAAGGCGTCCAGATCAATCAACGCACACATGTGGTCCACGACCGTTCCCGCTAACCATGGGCGGCGAGTACGTTCTGTACGCCACTTCACATCATCAGGGGTTAACGTAATAGATCCGATGACTTCATGACAACCCATCGCCCAGTCGCATTCATGGATACCAATAGCATAAGCCAAAGACTCTACAGCCTCCGGGCGATAACGTTCCGGCATCACTAACTGGGCTGTGTCCACCACACGAATATTCCGACCGTCGTGCACACGTAACAGGCCAAGAAACCACTCAGGTTGATCAAACAATGACGTCAGTTCGGAGTCCATTTGATAAATGGTGCCCAGCAACAACATGGGTACAGCCAACGCCAAGCCATCAACTTTGAACAGCAGACAATCAAAACGGTTCTGTGCCCACCCAGGCCGGCCATTTTCCTTCCATGCCAGCACCGGCTGACTTTCTGCCAAGTGCACTGTTTCGTCAAAAGTAGGTTGCGGCTCAGGAACAACAACCGGTGTTTCTGGTACCGGTGCTTTCGCTATGGGCTCGGGCTCCGGTTCAGCAACTGGCTCGGGCTCTATTGCAGGCTCAGGCTCTGGCTCTGGAGTCTGCTTAACTTCCGGCACCACTTCAATAGGTTCTGGTTCAGCAACTGCTTCAGGCTCCGCGACTTCCGGTTCTTCCGCCAAATCATCTTCCCACGAAGTCGCTTCTTCCAACATGATGGCAAGATAGCTATTCAGAGCCAGCTTTGCAGGCGCCAACTCGGTCGCTACTTTTTTCTTGGTAGAATCAGAGCTACTCACCCTAGGCTCCCGAAATCAGGTGAAATGTATTCGTCACAGGATACATCAGTATCACGATGCAATCTCCTGCTGCAACGTACGCAACAAACTCGCGTAAGACTCGCAACCGCGAGACTGAGGATCCAACTGGCATATCGACAACCCTTCTCTCGAAGCGTCGCGTAATCGTGTATCAATGGGAATAGCAGACTTCCAAAGTTTTTCGTCATAGGTCTGACGCAACGTGCGCAAACTGCGCTGGCCTGCCTGTGTCCGCCGATCAAACATGGTCGGAACAATGAGGTATTTGAGTTGTTTTTTGCGCGATGCCGTTACCATTTGCAGCGTGTGGATCATACGCTCCAGGCCTTTTAAGGCCATAAACTCAGTCTGCACGGGTAACACGAGAACTTGGGCTGCCGCAATTGCGTTGATTAACAAGACGCCAAGCAGCGGCGGTGTGTCGATCAATACATAGTCGAAGTCGTCCCATAACTGCGTTAGGGCTCTTGAAAGCACCAGTCCCATACCACCTTGCTGGGATATATTGCGCTCGAGAGTTGCCAGTGCCGTGTTGGCAGGCAACAAGCTCACGTTAGGCATGCCAGTGTCGACGATTAACTGCGCCGTGATGTTTTCAGGCACCCGGCCTTGGTGCATGAACAAGTCATACACACTGTGCTCGATAGTATCCGGGTTAAGCCGAAAGTAGCTGGTCAGGCTGCCTTGCGGATCCATATCTACCATCAATACGCGCTTACCCTGTTCGCCAAGCAGAGCGCTTAAATTGACGACCGACGTTGTTTTACCAACACCGCCCTTCTGGTTTGCAACGGCCCAAACGTGCACGTTTGTTACTCCCGTAATGTTCTTATAAGCGCAGCCAAAAACTGTACTCTTATTGACGACTTTCACCTTCGTCTCATCATTACCGACATGCCTGAATGTGGCATTATCTGCAACGTTCTTCTCTACTCTAGGTTATATCTGCCAACGGTGATTCAACTTTAGTTATTTCAACCGTAGAGCTAATAACTTAATGGCCCAACGGATTGCTGATCAAAATCTCGATACGTCGATTGCGTGCGCGTTGTTCCGCCGTGTCATTTGGCCGTTGCGGTTGAAATTGACCGTAACCTTGTGCTGTTAGGCGTTGAGGAGCAATACCCTCGCGCTGCAGATATCGAGCTACTGAAGCAGCGCGGCGACTCGACAATTGCCAACTGGCCTCGGCTGACGCCATCTGGTCATCGGTATGCGCCCCTACATTGATTACTACCGACTCATTAAGCAACACTTGTAGAACAACGTATAGCACATCTTCACCTTGAACACGTAAGTTGATATCGCCGGGAGCAAACAATTGATCACTGGCCAACGACAGCATAACCCACCCTGAAGAGCGCACAATAGACAGATTGCCAGCATCACGCTCAGAGACCATCTGTTGCAATAAACCGGCTTCTATACGGCGTAAGGTCTCATCCACAGAGCTGGTACCAATATCTTCAGCGAGAGGCTCTGTTTCGACTTCAGGCGCTGGTAATGAACGAAGCTCACCCACCATACTTTCCCGCTCAGGCGCAGCACGATGGACATTAGGTTGCTCAAGACTACCCAACACCGTTTTTACGGTACCGGACAATGCACCGAGCCGCTCTGTATCAACATCCATAGTCACAAACAAAAAAGCAAAAAGCGCCACGAGCACCGTAGTAAAATTGGCATATGACAGTAGCCACTGATGAGACTGTGGAGAATATGTCCGGACGGATCGTCGCATTAGGTCACCTAAAGTGCCGTAGCCGTTGTGCTATATGACGCGGGTTTTCGCCCTGCTGGATCGCCAGCAAACCCGCTAACGCCATTTCTCTATGACGATACAATCGTTGAGCTTGCCACCGCAGCCTTGACGCTACAGGCAAAAACAATAAATTCGCTAAAGCCAGACCGTAAACAATTGCCACGAACGCCGTAGCTATTCCGAGCCCCAAACTCTCACTATCAGCCACGTCAACCAGCACCTGAATCAAGCCAAGAACGGCACCCAGAATACCCATGGTGGGCGCATAACCAGCCAATTGTTCGAAAAACTCCGCGCCACTAAGATAGCGCTCTTCCTCGGCGGTCATTGCCACCTCTAAATGCTGCTGCACACCGTCGCTTTTCACGCCATCGACAAGTAGCAGCATGCCTTCCTGCAAAAAGGGGTCAGGCTGCAAATTCGCTTCTTTCTCCAACACCAGCACGCCTTCTTTACGCGCCAAATGACCCCAGCGCGTCAAAGAATCAATGGTTTCAGGAAAAGACGGGGCATACGGTGAGAGCAGACGCTGCAGCGCAAATCGCAAATCGGATAAACGCGAGCGGTCACTTTGCGCCACGCCAATACCAATCGTTGCGCCAAACACAATCATTAATGCGGGCAGATTGAAAAGTGCCAGGGGATTGCCTCCCTCAAGCACGAAGCCAAAGAGAATCAATCCGCATGCGATGAGGGTTCCAAGGGCTAACATCCACAATGCCCGCTTACATTACGCTAACAAGCGTTTTGGCGATGTCGTCAAGCGGAATATCAGCGTCAGATAGCCCTGCACTGCGTATAGAGCCTGGCATGCCATCAATAACACAACTGGCCGCATCTTGCGTCCATACATGAGAACCCGCCTCCTTCAGCAGGCGGGCACCGTCACGACCATCCGCCCCCATACCCGTCAATACAATAGCCAAGGCACGATCACGGTAATATTTCACAGCACTGCCAAAAGTGAGGTCGACAGAGGGCTTGTAATTCAAACGCTCATCGCCTGACATGATTCGTACTGAGTTCCGCGAGCTCAACATCATCTGTTTGCCACCCGGCGCAAGTAATGCCAAACCAGGCTCCAGCGCGCTACCGTCTTTGGCTTCGGCGACGCGAATCTGGCATTGCCTATCTAAGCGTTCCGCAAATGGTCCCGTAAAGGCTTCAGGCATATGCTGGATCAGAAGTATTGGTACACGAAGAGTAGCAGGAATTTGTGTCAGCACTTTTTGCAGCGCAACTGGCCCCCCCGTGCTGGTACCGATTAAAATCAGTTCGGGCTTGCGAGGCAATGTCACACGGCCAGTGCGCCGTTCTGCCGGTGCGCTGGCTGCTGGCTTCTGGCGTTTCTTCGCTACGGCAATAATTTTTTCGATCAGTTGCTGCTTCAACAACTCGTTTTGCGTCATGCTCTCGCGGAACTTCGGCAAATAATCCAACGCACCAGCGTCCAGAGCATCTAAGGTAACACGAGCGCCAGAGGTGGTTAACGAAGAGAACATTAAGATGGCGGTAGGTGCTTTCGCCATGATTTCACGCACCGCGGAAATGCCATCCATTACGGGCATTTCGTAGTCCATGGTAATGACATCAGGTTTAAGCTGTATGGCCTTTTCTACCGCTTCACGCCCATGGCTGGCAGTACCGACAACGGTTAGCTCCGAGCTATTGCGCAAAATAGAAATTATCTGCTGGCGAAAAAATGAGGAATCGTCGACCACCAGAACACTGATTGCCATTACTGTCTCTCTTTTGCTGGCCTGACCCTAATGGGTTCAGGCATAGTGATTAAGCATGCTCGGTACATCAAGTATCAGAGCAATTCGCCCATCACCCGTGATGGTTGCACCAGCCATGCCCGCCGTACCGTTGAGGGTCTTACCGAGCGGCTTGATAACGACTTCTTCCTGACCGACCAACTGGTCCACCACAAAGCCTACCTGCTGCGTGCCTACAGACACCACCACAACATGACCACTTTCTTTACCATGCTGCACAGAACCCTTGATCAACCAACGTTTCAGATAAAAGAGTGGTAACGGGCGACCGCGCACGACCACAACTTCTTTTCCGTCGACCACGTTCGTTTTTGTCAGGTCCAAATGGAATATTTCGTCAACATTAACCAACGGAAGTGCAAACGCCTGCTCACCGAGCATCACCATAAGCGTCGGCATAATAGCCAGCGTCAAAGGCACCTTGATGCGAATACTGGTACCCTTGCCCATATGGGACTCAATATCGATGCTGCCGTTGAGCTGAGCAATCTTCGTTTTCACCACGTCCATACCGACACCACGGCCAGACACATCGGAAATTTCTTTTTTGGTCGAAAACCCTGGCGCAAATATCAGATTGAAGGCTTCTTTGTCTGACAACCGATCCGCCGCATCTTGATCCATAACGCCACGCTCGACGGCAATACCACGCAACCGGTTCGGATCCATACCGCCACCATCATCATGGATGGACAACAGAATGTGATCCCCTTCCTGCTCTGCAGACAGGGTGATTTTGCCGACTTTGGTCTTCCCGGCAGCAACACGCACATCCGGCGCTTCAATACCGTGGTCTACCGAGTTTCTAACCAAGTGGACCAATGGGTCGGCCAAGGCCTCAACCAAGTTTTTATCCAGGTCGGTGTCTTCGCCAATCAGTTCTAAATTGATTTCTTTCTTCAGGCTACGCGCCAGATCCCGGACAACCCGAGGGAAACGACCGAATACTTTCTTAATCGGTTGCATCCGTGTCTTCATGACGGAGTTTTGCAAGTCTGTCGTAACCACATCAAGGTTAGCGACAGCTTTTTGCATTTCTTCGTCGCCTTGAGCTTCACCCAGACGCACCAGCCGGTTGCGCACCAGCACCAACTCACCGACCATATTCATGATGTCATCAAGCCGTTTGGTATCAACCCGCACGGTGGCTTCTTGTGCCAAGGCAGCTTTAGGGTCGCCCCCCACGGCCGGCTGCGCCGGTGCGGGTGCAGCGGCGGCAGATTTAGCCTCAACTTTCGGAGCCGGTGTCGCTGCGGATGCCGCTTTTGGAGCAACTGGAGCAGCCTTCTTTGCCGCTGCAGAATCGTCTACAGGCGGCACATCAGCCACTTGCTTCACTTGATCTTGGTCAAATTTTTCCGCTACTGCGCCATCAAAACGTCCTTCACCATGAAGGTTATCAAGCAACTTCTCAAACTCATCATCAGTGATCTCATCACCATCCGCGCCACTTGTCGCAGGCTTGCTGGCGCTCGGCTTGCTCGGTGCTGCGGGCACATCGGCTGCTTCGACTTTGAACTGCCCTTCGCCATGTAACTCGTCGAGCAGCTTCTCAAATTCGTCATCAGTAATTTCGTCATCAGCGCCGCCAGTACTTGCAGTTGAAGACGCAGCTTCTTTTTTAACCTCAGCGGGGGCGGCACTGCCACCTTGTTGTAACGCATCCAACAAATGTTCAAATTCGTCATCGGTGATGTCGCCACCAGCAACAATGGCTTCCGGATCACCACCCGGCGAGGAAGTGGCTTGCGGTGTTTCTGCCGGTGCTTCTGGTTGCACAGGAGCTTCCGGCTCCGTTGCAGACTCATCTTCACCCGTATCGGGTAAGGTCATACGCTCTAAGTCCGCCAACAATTCAGGTGACGCGGGATCCGGCATTGAGCCTGCGCGTACCTGATCGAACATCACGTTGACGGTATCCAGTGCCTGTAACACGATATCCATCAAAGCGGACGTTACGGGACGTTCGCGCTTACGCAGCACGTCGAAGACGTTTTCAGCAATGTGGCAGCAGTCAACCAACGGGGTCAGCTGTAAAAACCCGGCCCCACCTTTGACGGTGTGAAAGCCACGAAAAATAGAATTGAGTAAGTCAGGATCTTCTGGACGCTGTTCCAGCTCCACTAACTGCTCCGAGAGGGATTCCAGTATTTCACCGGCCTCAACTAGGAAGTCTTGCAATATCTCTTCGTCAGCATCAAAGCTCATACAACAGCTCCCTAAAAGCCCAGACTGGACAATAAATCGTCGACATCATCTTGGCTCGATACAGTATCTTCGGTCTGCTTAACCGTAGGTCCATGACCCGCCAAGCTATCTTTTTCTTTTTCTGGCGCTTTCTCGCGCGTAAAACCGGCGACATTTTCGACCTTACTGGCCAAAAGCATAAGATCAACGAGACTCTTCTCTACGTCACGCACTAGACCGGTAACGCGCTGAATGACCTGACCTGTAAGGTCTTGAAAATCCTGCGCCAACAGGATGTCAGACAAATGGGTGTACAGCGCCTTGGAATCGCCGCCCAACCGATCAAGAAACTGATCCATTTTCCAATACAGTTCCCGGAATTCTTCTGCTGACATTTCACGTCGTGACAGGCGCTGCCATTCATTACGCAATTCATCGGCAACCAAACCTAGGTCGTTGGCGATGGGCATACACTCATCCACCTTATCCATGGTTTTGTTGGCCGCGTCCTCGGTCATTTTCACCACATAACCTAGGCGGTCCGTAGCATCGGCCATCTCAGACAGTTGCGTGAAATCCTCGTCGAGGTTGGCATCGATATGAAAATTGGTAATGGCGTCGTGAAGGCCGCGGGTAAGTCTACCCACCTCTTTGTACAGTGTCTGTTCGCGAGCATCTTGCAATTGCTGAATAATGTTCATGGCACCGTTAAGGTCGCCACGCTCTATAAACCCTTGCAACTCGTGCGACTTGAGCTTGATAAGTTCTTCAAATTCTTGTCTGGCGTTATCTGCACCTGTCTGACTCATAATTACTCCGTCAGTCGGTTACTTGCTGGCATCCACGCGCTCAAAAATCTTTTCGATTTTTTCTTTCAGCGCTGCAGCAGTGAAGGGCTTGACCACATAACCGTTTACGCCAGCCTGAGCTGCGGCAACAATCTGATCTCGTTTGGCTTCCGCAGTCACCATCAAAACGGGGAGCGTTTTGAGGCGATCATCCGCGCGCACCTTCTGCAACAGTTCGATGCCTGTCATGCCGGGCATATTCCAGTCGGTCACCAGAAAATCGAAATCACCACTTTGTAGCATTGGCCAAGCGGTACTACCGTCATCGGCTTCATGAGTATTTGTAAACCCCAAATCCCGCAGCAGGTTTTTAACGATGCGACGCATCGTTGAAAAGTCGTCCACCACCAGAATTTTCATGTTCTTATCCAAGGCTACCTCCAAAACACGCAAACCCTGTTAAGGTTATCGGCGCAAATTAACTTTTTTAATAAACACACTTAATAATATACAGGTATACGTCACTCTTCACCTTCGCGCCAGTCTCTTAACCTGGCTCTGAGTCGATGAGTGGCCTGCGAATGAATCTGACTGACTCTCGATTCACTGACGCCAAGCACTGCTCCGATCTCTTTTAAGTTGAGTTCTTCGTCGTAGTACAAGGATAGTATGAGTTGCTCTCGTTCGGGTAGTGTTTTTATAGCTTCTACCATAGACGCATGCATACTGGACGATTCATGACTCGATGAAGGGCCTTGCTCCACGGCCGAGTGCCAGGCTTGATCAGACTCTCCAGAAGACGAATTTTCCATCAACTCTTCAAAACTGAACAAGCGTGCATTCTGGGTATCTTTCAACAGTGAGTAAAACTCATCAAGCGATATGCCCATTTCTGCCGCGACTTCTTGATCTTGAGCGTCGCGCGATTCGCGCATTTCTACCGTGCGTATGGCATCTGACACGCGACGGCTGTTGCGGTGCACGCTGCGCGGTACCCAATCACCTTTGCGCACTTCATCCAGCATCGAACCACGAATCCGAATACCGGCATACGTTTCGAACGTAGCCCCTTTTGTACGGTCGTAATTCTTAGCCGCTTCAATCAAACCAATCATGCCTGCCTGTATGAGATCTTCTGCCAGTACCGTATCAGGCAGCCGAGCCATGAGATGGTGCGCAATACGCTTGACCAAGGTGGCATGCGCTGTCACCAACTCATCCATCTGGCTTCTTTTGTTTTGTGATTCATACATGAAAGGAGGCACCTGTAACATTCACTATCTCACACTGCCAGTAATCAAACGCTCAACAAAGAACTCTAAGTGTCCTTTAGGCGAAGTCGGCAATGGCCACCGTATCATCTGTTGCGCTAATTGTTCATAAGCGATTGATGCTTTCGTATTCGGGTACGCATCTACCACTGACTTTTGTTTTTGCACTGCGCGACGCACGTTGTCATCAAAAGGTATCTCACCCGCATACTGTAACGCAACGTCTACGAAGCGTTCTGTTACGCTGGTGAGCTTCTGGTACAGCCGCATACCCTCATTCTTGGTTCTGACCATATTGGCCAAAATGCGAAATCTGTTCATATTGTAGTCATGATTAATGACTTTGATGAGGGCGTATGCATCGGTGATCGACGTCGGTTCGTCGCATACAACGACCAACACTTCTTGGCAGGCACGGACAAAACTAACGACTGTTCGGGAAATACCCGCGGCGGTATCAACAACCAATACGTCCATTTCATCCGCTAACGATGAAAAGGCGTGAATAATACCGGCATGCTCTTGTTCTGCTAGGTTGGCCATATAAGGCGTACCAGACGATGCCGGAATAACTTTGATACCACACGGCCCCTCAACCATGACATCTTTCAGTCCACAACGACCGTCGAGTACATCCACTAGGTTACGGGTCGCCCGCAAGCCGAGCAAGACGTCAATATTTGCCAACCCTAGGTCAGCATCCAGTACCACCACGCGCTTGCCCAGTTTTGCCATAGCCACAGCTGCGTTGATAGACACATTACTCTTCCCAACGCCGCCTTTACCTCCGGTAACGGCAATTACCTGAACGGGTTCCTGTTTCGCCATAATGGGCCTGTTCCTAACTGCTAGGTTCCAACTGCTAGAGCTCCAGCAGCCTCTTTACTTCAAGACTATCCGGTGAGGGCTACTTTAGCCCCCGAGAAATCTCGCTTTAAGCTGGCATAACTCTCCTCGACCAGGCGTTTAACCTGACCAAAATGGAGGTCTTGCGGCACCAAGGTGCCATCACTCCAATACAACAAGGGTACTTTTTTTCGTAGGCTGAGACTGAGCACGGGGCCAATCTCGGCACTCTCATCCGACTTGGTCAAAATAATGCCGCGTGGTTTCAGCACACTGAATCGCGCGAAAGCGTTTTGCAGACTGTGTACCGACAAGTTAGACGGCAACACGAGAATAGGCTTAATGTGACGTTCCAACGCGCTCTGACCTAACTGAGCCAGATAGGCCGTTAAGCCTCGTTCGGAACCGTTGGTATCGATCAAGATCAACTTCTTATTACTGAGCTTGGCCAGCGATTCTTCTAAATTGTCGGACTGATCCTGCAAGATAATCTCGCAGCCCAAAATGCGTGCCAGAATTTTGACTGGCTCGTGCGCCCCAATACGGTATTGGTCGAGAGAGATAATTCCCAGCGCATCGGCACCGTGCTGCATAGCAAACCGGGTGGCGATTTTTGACAGAGTAGTCGTTTTACCGGCCCCTGTAGGACCAACCAAAGCAGCGATTCCACCACGTTTTACCAGACATTCGGCGTTGTTCTCCGCCAAACTGGCGATTTTTTCCAATGCTAAAGTCCAGCTATCATCAGCCAGTTGATCGCCATACTTTTCAACCATTGGGGTAATACAACGGCTGTCAAAGCCACACAACATCAGGCGCTGTGCCAATGGACCACCAGCCTCACCAATGTTCTGCCGCTCATGCACCTCCAACCACTGCCGCAAGGCCGTCAGTTCTTCGCGCATCGCCGACAGCTCTTGCTGCTCCGCGCTGGCCACTGGCCGCACCGGTACTTGTTGCTTCGGCGTTGCCGTTCTCGGTTCAGACAACTGCGCAGGCTTACGAGCTGCGGGTTTCGCAGCCGGTTTTGCAGAGCGCGCTGGCTTAGCCATGGCATCATTCAATTCATCATCGAATTCCTGCTTGCTCTGTTCGGTAATCTGATCACGCAGCTTTTGACGTTTCTCTTGCAGCGGATCTTTGTGTTTGGTCAGCAGTTGCATCAAGGCGTCACGCGTCAAGCCACCGCCTCCTTCTTGCTCAGACATACGGATAATGCTGTCTTGCATGGTTTCACGCGGTTGCGGGTTAATGGCGGAACGCGGTGCAATGAGTTCGCGCAAGGAGTCGCGCGTTAATGCAGTCGGTTGAGCCGGAGCAGGTACGGGAGCAGACGGCACTGGGACCGGAGCGGCCGCTTTTGGCGCAACCATAGGTGGTGCAGCGATCGGATCGTCGCCCTCGTCTTCAGCCTTGACCGCAGCAAGTATCTCAATGCCTTCTGCCACCTTGCGGTTCGACAGAATCATCGCCTCATCGCCCAGTTCAGCGGCCACGAGTTTTAAACCCTCTGACATGTTCCGCGCAATGAATTTACGTACTTTCATGCTCTCGCTCCTAAGACTGTCCGACCGAAGCCACTACAGTAATTCTTTTATTTTCCGGCACTTCGTCGTAAGCCAGTACATTCAAGTTATCCACGGCAAACCGGAAGAAACGGGCCAGCATCATGCGCAGCGGCCCAGGCACCAGCAATATGGCGGGCTTACCTTCTGCTTCCAGGCGCCGTACCAACTCACTGACAGATCCTTGTAATTTTTCAGCTAACGCAGGCTCAATCATAACGGCATCGCCGCCGCCATTTTGTTGACCCTGCTGAAGGATTCTTTGCAACAACTGTTCCAAATCGCGATCCAGTGTCATAACCGGCATTTCCGTATCGTTGCCGATGATGTTCTGCACGATCAATCGAGCCAGCGCGGTACGCGCTGCGGCCGTCAACTGCGACGTATCCTGAGTACCGGCATTGGTTAGGGCCTCAGCAATGGTACGCATATCGCGTATAGGCACCTGCTCCAGCAACAGGTTTTGCAGCACTTTCAACAGCGCGCTGACACTGAGTGTATTCGGTACCAGCTCTTCAGCCAGTTTCGGCGAATTCTTCGTCAACTGATCCAACAACTTCTGAACTTCTTCATGACCCAGCAGTTCGTGTGCATGCTTGAACAGAATCTGGTTAAGGTGCGTCGCTACCACCGTGCTGGCGTCCACTACAGTATAGCCTAGAGCTTGCGCTTGATCCTTTTGCGAGGATTCAATCCACACCGCATCCAAACCAAAGGCAGGATCTTTCGCGGCGATACCCGCGATATCACCGAACACCTGCCCGGGATTGATCGCCATATCGCGCTCAGGGTGGATCTCTGCTTCGGCAATTGTTACACCCATCAGAGTCAAACGATAATGATTGGGCAACAGATCCAAGTTGTCGCGAATGTGTATGGACGGCATCAGGAAGCCAACGTCTTGCGACAATTTCTTACGCACGCCTTTTATGCGCCCGAGCAGCTGGCCACCTTGTGACTTGTCCACCAAAGGTATCAAACGATAGCCAACTTCCAAGCCCACCATATCAACGGGCTGCACATCGTCCCAACTGAGCTCTTTATTGTCTTGTTCCAAGGTGCCTTCCTGCGCCCTGCTGCCTGGGCGTGGCGCAACCCCGTCCGGTGAACTGCCGGGCAAGCCACCGCCTTTACCGCCACCCTTGCCACCACCGCCACCCGGGCGTCCGATGTCATCAGCTAACTCCTCGGCGTCCTCCTTATTGCGCAAGTACGTCCACAATGCAGTAATAGTCAACACCAGAGCCAAGCCCAAAAATACCATGTGCGGCATGCCAGGAACGAGCCCTAGCACCCACAACAAACCCGCGGCGACAGCCAGGATACGGGGAGACCCCAGCACCTGATCGGTGATCTGGCCACCCATTTCCTGGCTACTGGAGTTACGAGTCACCATGATAGCCGCTGCGGTCGACAGCAGCAGAGAAGGAATCTGAGCCACCAAGCCGTCACCGATGGTCAGCAGCGCGTAGTTTTCAACTGCGGTACCGAAGTTCAGGCCGTGCTGCGCCATACCGATGGCGATACCGCCTAGGATGTTTATGATCAGGATCAAGATGCCAGCCACGGCATCACCGCGCACGAATTTCGACGCACCGTCCATAGAGCCGTAGAAGTCAGCCTCTTGGGCGATTTCAGCACGCCGGGATTTGGCCGCATCCGCATCAATCAAACCCGCGTTCAAGTCGGCATCAATGGCCATCTGCTTACCAGGCATAGCATCCAAGGTGAAACGAGCGCTGACCTCGGAAACCCGGCCAGCACCCTTGGTAACCACGACAAAGTTAATGATCATCAAGATAGCAAACACGACTAAGCCGACTGCGTAGTTGCCACCAATCAGCACTTCACCGAACGCTTCGATTACTTTACCGGCTGCGTCTCCCCCCTCATGACCGTACAGCAAAACCACACGCGTAGACGCTACGTTCAAGGCCAAACGCAACAGCGTAGCAACAAGCAGTATGGACGGAAATACGGCGAAATCGAGAGGCCGTAGAGCGTAGATAGTCACCAACAGAACAATGATGGACAATGCAATATTGAAGGTGAAAAACAGGTCGAGCACCGGCGTGGGCATTGGCAGCGTAACAAACGCGAGCAACACCAACAAAAACAACGGAACGCCCAAGTGCCCCGTCAATACATTTTGTGCATTCACGCGCATACCCCGTAGCAACGTGCTGCGGTCCATGTTCTTAAGTTGCTGGAGCGTACTGCTACCCGGCATTGCCATGAATATTTTCCTAAAACGCCAAAACGATGACTCTTTACAGATTCTTACGGGAACTTTGCAAAACCCTTGCCAGAATGCGGCAAAAGGTTGCCGCCGGGTAAGAAGGACAATTTACTTGTAGTGAAGGGATCGACTAGGAGGTGGATGTTTAAAAACGTAGCGAGCTCAGTAGTTTTTAGGCACTCACCTCAATCGTCGCGGCGGAAGTCAGGTGGTATCTCTACCTTAGGCTTACGCTCCGGCGGCGGCATTTGCCCTTTTTTCGCTTCGTTCATTTGGAATACATAGGCCAATACCTGTGCCACGGCCAGATACAGCTCGGCAGGAATTTCATCGCCCACCTTGGTATGGTGATACAGTGCCCGCGCTAGAGGTGGCATTTCGATAATGCTTATGCCGTTTTCTCGCGCAATCTCACGAATTTTCATCGCTACTTCATCAACACCTTTCGCCAGCATTAACGGCGCAGGCATGCTGTTGGGGTCGTACTTTAGAGCCACTGAATAGTGTTCCGGGTTGGTGATGATAACGTCCGCTTGCGGCACATCGGACATCATGCGCCCTTCTGCCATCTGCCGCTGCAGTTGGCGGATTTTGGCTTTAACTTCAGGCTTACCTTCGGTATTTTTGTATTCGTCTTTCACCTCTTGAAACGTCATCTTTAGTTTCTTGGTGTGCGAATAGATCTGAAAAGGAATGTCCACCGCCGCGATAATGGCAGTCGTCAACGCCATTAAGAGAAAGCTCCAACCTAAAATAGTCGCCGCATGGACAATAGCTTGGCGTGTCGGCTCCCGTGCAATGGCTCGCAGTTCATCGACTTGACTCCATAAAATCAGTACCGCCATGGTTGCCACTAAACCTACCTTGGCATAGCCTTTAAGCAGCTCAACCAAGGAGTTCAGCGAGAACATTCGCTTAATACCAGCCAGAGGATTAATACGCGACCCTTTAGGCATCAGCGCCTTCGTCGTGAAATTCCAACCACCTAAGCCCAAAGGCCCTGCAAAAGCGGCCAGCACCATCACAGCGAAGAACGGTGCAACAGCGATACCCATGGCACTAAAGGAAGCCCCCATGTGCCGGAACATATACGCCGTATCTCCTTTCACCGCAGGATCAAAGGCAAAGTTGAAAGTCGCCACGTCCAACATCTGCCGCGCAACCAACGGACCAAACATAATGAACGACATCGCCGCCGCTACGAGCACGACAGTGGTCGCCAACTCCTTTGATCGCGCCACCTGCCCGTCTTCACGGGCCTTCTCGAGTTTTCGGGGCGTGGGTTCTTCTGTTTTTTCCTGACTGCTGTCTTGACCCTCAGCCACCGGTCACCTCCAGTCGTCGCATAGCGGGTACTACATCCAGCACCAGCTCGGTCACCAAACTGAACACCCCAGTAAAGGAGGCCCAAACAATAAATATTCCCATCAGCATGGTGATAGGAAAACCCAAGGCGAAGATATTCAACTGCGGCGCAGAGCGCGTCATAACGCCAAACGCCAAGTTCACGATGAGCAGTGCGGTAATTGCAGGCAAAGCCATGACAAAGGCTGCTGCAAACATCCAAGTACCCATCATAACGATGTCCATCAAACTGCCTTGCGTTAAGCCTGCGGTGCCTATGGGCATGGTGTAGAAAGAGTCAATCAACACCTCTAACACGACCAAGTGCCCGTCCACCGCGAGAAAAATTAACGTCACCAATACAATGTACCATTGCGACAAAACGGCAACCGTCACGCCGTTAGACGGGTCCATCATGGACGCGAAACCCAGGCCCATTTGCATGGCAATCGTTTGACCAGCGATGACAAATATCTGCCACATCATCAGCACCAAAAACCCCAATGCGACACCAATCGCCATTTGCTGAAAAATAACAATGAAGTTGGTCAGAGAAACCGCTTCTATATCTGGCATATCAGGTAAAACAGGCACTAATGCGATGGTGCAAACGAAAGCCAGTGACAACCGAATCCGCATGGACACGGTCTGGGCGCCGAAGATAGGCACAACAGCAAAAAAGCCTAAAAACCGGAACAGTGGCCACAAGTAATGTGTAACCCAACTAGAGATCTGTGCATCAGTGATTTCCATTCTCGCGCCCTAAATCATCAAGAAGGGCAAGTCGAGATAGATGCGTTCTGCAAAATCCACCACCTTAGCGACCAACCACGGGCCGGTGATAATCAAGGTTAGAATGGTTACCAACAAGCGTGGCAAAAAGGACAAGGTCTGCTCGTTAATCTGAGTGGCTGCTTGGAATGTCGCCACAACCAACCCCACCAAAAGTGAAGGTACAATCAGTACAGCCACACACAGGAAGACGATAAACAGCGCCTCGCGGAACAGATCACCAATGAACATCGCACTCATATGCGCTCTCCCATTCTAAACACCAAAGCTCGCAGCCATAGACCCCATGACCAGCGCCCAGCCGTCCACCAGCACGAACATCATGATTTTGAATGGCAGGGATATAATGAGCGGCGATAGCATCATCATACCCATGGCCATCAACACACTGGCCACCACAAGGTCGATGATCAGAAAAGGAATAAACAGAAGGAAGCCGATTTGAAACGCCGTTTTAAGCTCACTGGTTACAAAAGCCGGGATCAAGACCGTCAATGGAATGTCTTCACCAGTACCGATGTCGTCACCCGTCTGTTGTTGTGACAGCCGAGAAAACATCGCTAGGTCATTCTGTCGCGTTTGCCCGAGCATAAACGCATGAATCGGACCGCGTGCGACCTCCAATGCTTCCAAAGGGGTTATTTCTTCAGTGATGTAGGGCTGAATAGCGCGGGTGTTAATGTCTTGCAGGATCGGATACATGATAAAAAACGTCAGAAATAACGTCATGCCGATCAGCACTTGATTTGACGGTGTTTGCTGCAGCCCCATGGCTTGGCGCAAGATAGCCAGCACCACGATGATACGAGTAAACGACGTCATCATGATGACCGCTGACGGAATAAACGCCAGCGCCGTCATGATCGCTAATATTTGAATAGTAACGGTATATTGGCCGTTACCCGCGTTGTCTGTGGTGTATGTCAAGGCGGGGACACCGACACCACCAGACGGGGCAGCACCCGCTAATATCGGTAACAAAAGGAAGAGTGCACCGAGCAGCCAAAGGCTATTCCGCTTGAGAGCCCGTTTGCTTATTTGAACCTTTACCACCTATCAACGCTCCCAACTGTCGGGCAAATGGACTGCCTTCCGGGTGCGATTGAAGGTCAAGCGGCTCTGTCAATTCATGCAGCGTTGTTATTTGCTGTGGCGTAATGCCAAGCAACAACTGCTGTTTCCCTATTCCAACCAGAACCAGTTTTTCTTTTGCACCCAGAGGCGTCACTGCCAGTACTTTAATTGCGCGGCCATTGACCGCGGTACCGCCATTAATTCGACGCATAAACCAAGCGCATGCAAATATAATACCTATAACAAAGATCAACCCAAGAATGACGGTGGTGATTTCGCTCACTCCCACCGCCGGTACTACCTGCTCTTGTGGTGAACCAAGCGCCAACGGCACCATCAAGGTGCCGCTCAGCAAAAAGCTTATAGCGCGCATTTTAGTGATCATCAGCGCAACCGGGTAATCCGTTCTTGTTGACTGACAACGTCCGTCAAACGAATGCCGAACTTCTCATTCACCATGACGACCTCACCATGGGCGATCAAGGTGCCGTTAACCAGCACGTCCAGCGGCTCACCGGCTAAGCGATCCAGCTCGATAACTGACCCTTGGTTCAACTGCAGCAGGTTACGGATTGGAATATCTGTACGCCCCACTTCCATAGCGATAGACACCGGTATATCCAGAATCACGTCCAAGTCTGGCGAGGATTGCCCTGGCCCCTTGGATTCGTCCATCAATTCTTCGAGTGGCGCTCGTGCAGCACTTTCTTCTTCCTCATCACTCGCCACATCGTCGCCGGACTCACTCATGGCAGCAGCCCATTCGTCCGCCAGCCCGTCATCACCGCTTTCAGCCGCGACTTCGTTGGCCAACTGATCGGCATCGATGCCTTCTTCGTTATCTTCAGGTGGCAAATTTTCGTCAGCCATGAGTATTCTCCTCTAATGCCCTCAAAGGGACGTTGTGGGTACACTTAAAACCTACTGGGTTCTTAAATGTGCCCTTTCTTATCCGGTTCTCGAACCGAGCGACGCTTATCGACGCCGCCCCATTCGTTTCTGTTGTTCTTCTATTTTCTTTTGCTCTGCAGCCTCTTCCGCCTCACGGCGCGCCTGTTGCAATGCCCGACGGTTAGCCAGCACCACTGAAGCAATGTCGGTTTCTTCTCGACGTTCGCGCTCCAAAGGACGCTTGATCTTCAGCGCCAGTTGATCACGCGACTGCCCCAACTGCGTTTCAAAGATGGGCACGCCGTTGGCGGACATGATCGTCGATTCAGGCATCTCAATAGGGATGATGTCACCCGGCTTAATATCCACAAGATGCTTTAACGAAATTTCTCGCTGCGCCACGCGTGCCGTAATGGTGATTTTGGCGTCCATGATGTCACGCTGCAAAGACTGTACCCAACGCTCGTCAATTTCGTCGACGTCACTTTGCACCCCGGCATCGAGAATCTCGCGCACGGGTTCAATCATGGAATACGGTAGCGTGACGTGTAAGTCGCCGCCGCCGCCGTCGAGTTCAACATGGAACGTACTCACCACCACTACTTCGCTAGGGCTGACGATGTTGGCCATTGCCGGATTCACTTCCGACGATACGTACTCAAAGTCTACCCCCATTACAGCGCCCCAAGCTTCCTTCATATCGGAAAACACTTGAGAGAGCACCATCTGTACAACTCGAATTTCGGTCGGCGTGAATTCACGTCCTTCGATTTTGGCGTGACGACCATCGCCACCAAAAAAGTTGTCGACCAGTTTAAAAACCAGTTTGGCGTCCAAAATAAAGAGTGCCGTACCGCGCAACGGTCTCACTTTTACCAGGTTAAGACTGGTCGGTACGTACAGGGTATGTATGTACTCACCGAACTTGAGAATCTGAATACCACCAGACGCTACATCGGCGCTACGCCGCAAGAAATTGAACATGCTGATGCGTGTGTAGCGCGCAAAGCGTTCATTGATCATTTCGAGCGTCGGCATACGCCCACGAACGATACGGTCCTGACTGGTTATGTCGTAGGGACGCACACCATCGGGATCAACCGCGCCGTCCTCTTCTACAGCACCGTCGTCGATACCGTGTAAGAGCGCATCAATCTCGTCTTGTGACAGTAAGTCCTGCATAGTCGTGCCTTTACTGGATCACGTAATTGGTAAACAACACCGACTCAATGCCAGGTTGTCCGGTCAAACTTTCCATGACGCCTTGTACAGACTCAGTAATACTCTGTACAAGATCCTCTCGCCCCTCATCCGTTTGCAAATCACCAAATTGGCGTTCGCTGAGCGTTTGAATAATGTTATTGCGCACCAGCGGCATGTGCTGGGTTAAAATATCCAGCGCTTGCTGGTTGCGTGTTCTAATCGCAATATCTGCTTTCAGGAAGCGCTGCCGACTGTTCACTTCATAAGTAACAATGAACTCCGGTGTTAAAGCCATGTAGTGCGCTTCGCCGCGCACCGCTTCAAGGCCCATCAACTGAGCATCCATAGGCTGATTGGTCCAGCCACGGGTCAGGAACAACGTCAACCCAACGGACAAGCCAATTACCAGCAGCAGACCCATGATCATCAACAGAATCTTAAGCAGCCTACGCTTGCCTGCGCCGTCGTCTTCGACCATGTCATTATTTTGTTCGGTCATTTCATGCCTCGTCTAAATGTTTGGCCGATCTTTGCATTATACATAATGATCTACCAATCCCACGCTTCGACGCACATTATCTGCGACAACAATGTTTTCTCCGTCTTCGCCTTGGTCACTCGATCCACCTGAGCCGCTCTCTTTAGAGGCGCGCTCTCTATCCTGCTGCGACTGGTCCGACACATTGACATCCACTTTGGCGAAACCTTGCTGCTCTAACATTTCACGCAAACGATGAGCGTGCTGCTCCAGCAGATCTCGCACCACAGGTTGATGCGTCACGACTTGCACCTGTACTTGCTCGTTGGTCGTGGTAATTCGAATGTCCAACTTACCCAAGTCTGGCGGATCTAGGCGAATGGTCGCAGTCTGAATGTCACGGCTGACCATCATCACTAAACGCTCAGTCAGTCGCTGTGTGACTTCTGTTGCACTATTACGTACCGGCAACTCGCGCTCCAAGTGCTGCTTAATCAAGGCTTCTGTATCTTGCCGAGCCACACTCTCCCGCACCGCTGCTGCTTCCATTGGCTGACGCACGAGTGTAGTCTCATCCGTAACCAGCGTATTGGCAGTTGCGTTATTAGCGGCGCTGTTGGTAGAAGCGGTGTTAGAGCTATTCGTCGTATTCGGAGAAGATGATTCACTGCCCGGTTTACGTGCAACCAACCCCTCTTCTCCCGGCTCATCCGAACCTTCATTGGCGCTGGATGCCAACGCATTCAAAGCCGACGGCACTTGTTCTTCCGTCTCGCCCGACTCTTCTGGCGTCGATTCTGTAGTAGGTGAAGTTGCCCGATCGTTGTCTACGTCAATCACGGTATCCACATCTGAGATTTGATCAGCCTCTAGCAGCTCAGCTAGCGCATTCGGCTTTCCTGATTCCTCTGCCAGATCCACGCCGTCGCTGTCGATGTCACTGCTTTGACCACTGACTACTTCACTCGGATCGCCTATTAACTTGGTAACCCATTGCGTCAACAGAGTGCGTTGATCGTCGGCAACAGTGTTCCAAACACCCGTATCTGTCGATACTTCGTCACTAGCGTTTGCCGCTGTCGTTGTTTCGTCTAGCCCTTGTTCAGCAGCAAAGGTATCCAATGCCGCCAATAAGGCCGACAGAGCAGCCCCTTCGACATCACCTTCAACGTCCTCCGGCATACCAAGCGCGCCACCATCAAGACTCACTTCGGCGCCACTGTCCAACCCGGATTGGCGTTCAATGTCAGCCAAGACCAACTCACGCAACCGAGCGAAGCCGCCATTGCGCAAAGCGTCCAGAATACTTTCAGGCATGCCTTCAACACCAGGAAACATCTCCGTCAACACTGACAGCAAAGCCTCTTCGCCTTCTTCCGATAGTTCAAGGTTGTTCAGAGGTGTATCAACCGGCGTTTCTGATTCTTGCACAACCTCAATAGATATTTGTACACCCGCCAGCACATCGGCTGCATCTGCATCTTCCGATATCTGCTCGACCGTCTGATCGTTCACAATCTCCGCATCACGCGAATCAGGCGGCAACTTCTTTCCTGTTGCAGGCTGAGCGGGGGCATGGGCGGAAGGTATATTTTTGCCGCTTTCCATAACGTCGGACGTTCGCTTAGACGGGCGCTGCGGCTCTACTGGCTGCGATGATTGGCTCTGAACCTCAGCTTGGGCTGATTTATAATGACGACTAAAGCCCCGATCTTCCGGCGCCGCTGGCGGCGACTCACGAACGGGCGCAACACTGGATGCACGTGTTCCAGAGTCGTTTCTTGTAGTAATCGAAATAATGTTATCCAGCATACCCAATACCGCATCTGTGGTTTCACACTAACCAGAGCAAAAAGTACGCCAGAATGGAAATTTAAGCATTGCCGGGCGTTTTTTACGCCGCTAACATTAAGACAGGTAACGTTCAGTCAAAGCCTGTGCGACTGAATCCTTTTCCGACTTTATTTGTTCAACTTGTTCCTCCACGCCGGCATCTTCTTGTATTTCGACAGCGTGGTGTTCGAGTGCTCTACACAAACTCGCCAGCCTAATCGCCCCTACGTTGGAGGAACTGCCTTTAAAGGCGTGGGCGGCGCGACGCAATTTTGGCCAATCGCCAACAGCACCGATAATGTCTTTCATACGCTCATCTGCGTCACTGATAAAGGTTTCAATCAGCAACACGAAATCTTCCTCCATGATATCCTGCAGCTCAGAAAGCGCACGAAGATCCAGACTTTCATTGCCCATTACCTACCTCACCCAAACGTCTACGCGGCCATTCGAAATCGACTTCGACCTGATTGCCACAACCAAGGTACTCCACTCGAGTGCAGAGTTTGCGCAATAAATTCAGACCACGGCCACTGTAATTTAAATCCGTACTTTCATCATACACACGCCCCAGATGATTAAAACCATTTCCTGAGTCCTCCACGCGAATTGTAATACGTCCGCCTCGACCCAGTGGTATCTGGCGCATTAATAGCCGCACTTCACCTTTCTCTAGCTGCTCTAACCGATCCTGACGTTCTTGATAATAACGCCCAAACCCCGAGCCCGTCTTTTTCAGCCCACTGTCCAATTGCAGCACACCGTGTTCCAACGCGTTGGAATACAGTTCAGCAATCAGGGTGTAGAGCTGGCTGATGTAGGGCTTTAAGCCTTCAGTTTCACTCAGCACATGCATAACCAACGGCATTGGGTTGTGATTTTTCAAGGTAATGGTAGAGAAGATGAAGCTGACCTCCCAGTCCAGGGCGGGCGGCACCCGCTCGGCGGCTTCATCAAGGTATTCCAGGTCTGCTACTACGGGATCAGACATGGTTACTTCGACCAGCGTGATGTCGTCGCTGCGCTCACCGACACCGATAAAGTCGTCCACGGCCGCTAACAAATCGGGGTAAATACGTTCTGGGGCTGCGGCTTGTTGAAACACATTGCGCAATCGTTCCTCACCGAACATCTCTTGGGCTTCATTTTCGGCCTCGATAATGCCATCCGACCAGAGAAACAGGCGGTCCCCGTTCTGCATTGAAAACTCATCGGTCATTACCGTGAATTTTCGCCCCGTCGTAATACCCAGTGGAATATTGCTCGAACCAAAAGGCAGTATCTGATTCGACGACGCGTAGTACAGATAGCAGTCAGGCACGCCACCCAGCCATAGTCGCGCGGTTTTCTCTGCCATATCGATATGTACAGCAGCGCCACAACAGAAAATACCGGTAGGCAGTATTTTACAGAGCTTGTTGTTCATCTCACGGACGATTTCTTCCAGCTCAAAGCCTTTCGATGTCATGCCATAGAAAGTGTCCGCAATCGGCATTGCACCAATCGCAGCAGGCAAACCATGTCCCGTAAAATCGCCCAAAAACACATGCAGTCCGCCATCGGGACGATGCTGCGCCAATACCGTATCGCCGTTGAACATGGCGATGGGTGACAACGAATAGCGAATATTGCTGGCCGCTAAACTGCCTGAATAAGTCACGTTATCGAATACATTCTTAGCGACCGACTGTTCTAACAAAAGCTGACGATGGTTGTCACGCAAAGCGGCGTGCATACTCCGCATCCGCCCGAAAGCTTTGATTTTGGCTTTAAGAATTAAGCTGTTGTAGGGCTTGGACAGAAAATCATCACCACCCGACTCCAGGCAACGAGTCAAAGAGTCTACGTCTTGCAGAGAGGTCAGGAAGATAATAGGGACCAGTTCTTCGCCCGCGAGTTCACGAATAGCCCGCGCGGCCTCGAAACCGTCTTGAACTGGCATGAGCGCATCCAACAGTACGATGTCGTGTCGACCGCGATCATACAGTTCTACTGCTTGCGCACCATTCACAGCCAGCGTTACTGCATGACCATCGCGACTGATAATCCGTGAGAGAATCAGTCGATCCGTTTCATTATCCTCGGCGATCAATATCTTGAGGACATCTTTCATGCGTTTATTCTAGCGTAAACAATTGACCAAAATTTGAAATGGTCAGAATCTTTTTTACGTCGGGGTTGCTGTTCACAATACGGATATTGGCGTTGTCGCCTCCGGCATGATCACGCAACAGCAACAACATACCGAGTGCCGAGCTGTCAAGGTAGGTAGCGTCTGTCATATCAATAACATACTGCTTAACGTCTGCAGGAGCTGACTCATACAACTTACGAAACTCTTGATGCGAGCTGAAGTCGAATCGCCCTGTAACCTGAATGGTGAGCGCTGAACGGTCTTCCGATGGATGGGCTGTTACGGTCATGCCAGAAGTTCCTCAATATCAATCACTGTCAGTCTAGTGGGGAAAAATACATTTGTCAGTCTGTCGATGTATCTAATCCTGTTCAAGAGCGATTGTAGCGACTTTGTTGAAGCTGCTGTACCAATTCATCTAAATTTTTCTGTTCTTTCCGATCGTCGTCTAAAGTCTCCTGCAGAACCACCTTTTCGACCATACCCTCCAAAGACTTGCGCTTCAGATAAGCCTGCTGCCACGCTTCCTGAGCGCGTGTCACATCCACTTCTGCAAGCTGTACTTGGTACTCTTGCTTGGCAATGATCCCTTTCAATTGTTCTATGTAATCCTGCAAGCGCCGCCACTGCATGATGCTGACCGTCTGCTGCGCTTCGCCCGTCACCGACTGATAGTATTCTTCTTGGTAGGCAACCAAATCACGTAGCTGGTTCTGCTGTTGTTCCAGCGTTACTCGTGCCATTTGCACATGCTGGCTCGCCTTCTCTTCTTGTTGCACGAAGAGCTTTAAGACGACTTCAAGGCGTTTGGAGCGTTTCATGAGGATGCTTTCGGTACGCCGACGGGTCTAATACCACCCTCGCGTCCAGCCGGGCCTGCACCGGGCTGTTGGGCGCCCGGTTGTTGCGAACCTTGCTGTTGAGAGCCCGCTTGTACAGCGCCACCACCCGGCGACATCCTGCGCAATGTACCGCCGTCGGCAGCGCCCGCCGCTGGGGCGTTGGCATTTTGTAGCAAAGCGTTAAGCAACTGCCCACTCTTCAGGTAGTCGAATTTCTCTTTCAAGCCTTGCTGCAGGAACGAGCGCATTTGTGGCATCAAGTGAATCGCCGTGTCTAATTCTTTGTCTTGTCCCTTAGTATAGGCACCGATCGTGATCAGGTCTTGGCTTTGCTGATAGCGCGAAAACAACTGTTTAAAGCGCTGGGCGGCTTTTAGGTGTCCTTCACTGACCACCTGCGGCATAGCACGACTGATTGAGGCTTCCACATCAATGGCCGGATAATGGCCCTGCTCAGCAAGACGACGTGACAGCACAATATGGCCGTCGAGAATCGCTCGCGCGGAATCCGCCACCGGGTCTTGTTGGTCATCACCTTCGGTTAGCACGGTATAGAACGCAGTAATGGAACCACCACCCTCTTCGCCGTTACCGGCTCGTTCAACCAAGTGTGGTAAGCGCGCAAACACCGAAGGCGGATACCCCTTGGTGGCAGGCGGTTCGCCAATGGCCAGAGCAATTTCCCGCTGCGCCTGCGCGTAACGGGTGAGTGAATCCATCAGCAAAAGAACATTCTTGCCTTGCCCACGATAATATTCGGCAATGGCCGTGGTGTACTGGGCGGCACGTAAACGCAGTAACGGTGGATCATCAGCCGGCGAGGCGACAACGACGCTGCGCGCCAGACCTTCCTCACCTAAAATCTCATCGATGAACTCTTTCACCTCACGGCCACGCTCACCGATCAAGCCCACAATAATGATGTCGGCGTTGGTGAAGCGCGTCATCATGCCCAGCAGGACCGACTTACCGACCCCTGAGCCAGCAAACAAACCTAAGCGTTGCCCACGACCGACAGACAACATGGCGTTGATGGCTTTGATACCAACGTCTAGGGGTTCACGTATGGGTTGACGGTGCATGGGGTTGATGTATTCGCCATTAAGCGGTTGACGAGACCGGCAATGTAAGGCGCCTTTACCGTCGATCGGCTCACCAAAACCATTTACAACTCGACTTAACAGTTCGTCGCCGATCACCAGTTCCGACGCACTGGCAATGGGAATGACGGTTGCTCCAGCTCGCAAATGCCCCATGGCCTGCACCGGCATCAAATAGGTTTTGTCTTCCGTGAAGCCAACCACCTCGGCCTCAACGGTTTGATGGGCGTCTTTGACCAAGCAACGGTCACCGACCGAGACAGACAAGCCAGAGGCTTCGAGCGTAAGGCCCACTAAGCGCGTCAATTTACCGGCAACTGGGGGCTCTACGAAGTCGGGCGTACGCGCGAGTATTTGCTGCAGCTTTGTGCCCAGTTTACTGCTGGTCATTGCGCTCATCATCACTGGGTTCATCTTCACTGCGATCAGGATCTGATTGCAGGGAGTCCATTCGCGTCGAGGGCGCTGCTTCTACCTCAGGCAAGTCTGTTTCGGCTGATGCCTCAGGATTTGTTCCCGGTGAGGGCTCCTCTCCTACGTCAGTTGCGTCGGTATCAGGTACGGAGTCATCGGGGTTTGCTTGTGAAGAAGGTTCTACGTCGAGAGCATCTTCAGCAGGCGCTACCGATCCTGGTTCTGGCTCGACTTCTGGTTTAATCTCAGTCAGCGCTTTGAAGCGTGCAGCGCTTAACGTACGTAAGGGCTCGCTCAGTTCAGTACGATCCACGTCTAGCAAGGCCGCAATCTGCTGCTCGTAGCGCGCTTGGAGCGTGTAATCCAATAAACTATGTCGTGTTTTTATGATGCATCCACCGGGCGACAACGTCGCATCCGCATGCATCTCAACGTGCTCCAACCACGGGCGATCAATTTCTTTCAGAATGGCATGGTCATCAGGGTGCAACGAAATGTCCATGCGCTCATGCGCCACCGGCATCAACTGAATGGCTTGGTGAACAATCTTTTCAATTTGTTCGGGGGAATGACGCAGGGAATCAACCACCAGGCTTTGCGCAATACGCAGAATCAGATCGCGTACAATCGGCGTTAATTCGTCTTCAAGGGCTGCTTCAGCGGTGTTCAGCTCGTTTAGAACAGCAGCAAAGCGATTAGCGAAGTCCTGCTTAGCCTCACCCAGCTCTTTCAAGGCCTGAGCTTCAGCCGCTTCCCGCCCCGCTTGTTCTCCGGCGAGTTTGCCGGCTTCAAAGCCTTCTTGAAAGCCTTCTTCATGGCCCTGCTCCACACCGGCGGTGTGACCCAGGCTGACACCTTCAGTAAAGCCTTCATCGCGGGCCGAATCACGGATCGCTTGCAGCTCAGCAGCAGAAGGCGGTAACAGCTCCTCTTCTTCCGGCTCGGTTGGTACGTCAGGCACAGGCTCATTGACGACTTTGCCATCTAAGCGCGGCAGTTGCCACGTTTCTACGTGCATCTGTTCACGTCTCGTGAATGACTTAGTGACCAAAACTTGTGCTCCCGAAGGGTGTTACTAAATTAAAACGATCAGTTTACCGCACGAAATTTCGGCGGGTATGAATACCCGCCCTACCGTAGGACAGCGTGTGCCTTTGTTGAAAAAGCGCCCGTCGCCATGATACAGATTCGGCCAGAGGACTGGCCTCCTATACCATGGAATCGCCACCACCGGCGCCACCCAACACGATATCGCCGGCATCGGCCATACGACGTGCAATAGCCAGAATTTCTTTCTGCGCACCCTCTACATCACTGACGCGTACAGGACCCATGGCCTCAATGTCATCACGCAGCAGTTCGGCCGCACGTTTGGACATGTTGGTGAAGAATTTTTCCATCAACTGTGGCTCGGAACCACGCAAAGCCACCTTGAGCAGATCGGTATTGATCTCGCGCAGCAGCGCTTGAATGCCTCGGTCGTCCACATCGGCCAGATTCTCGAACACAAACATAAGGTCTTCGATTTCCTGCCCCAAATCTTCGTCGATCTCTTTGATCCCATCCATCAATTCGACTTCGATTGAGGATTCCAGGTAGTTCATGATCATCGCAGCACGCTTCACGCCACCCAGAGCCTGTTGCTGTGTACCCGCGCTGGATGCAAACTGACGTTCCAATATGTCGTTCAATTCGCGCAAGGCGGCTGGTTGCACCGTATCCAGTGCGGCCACGCGCATCATGATGTCCAGACGCACCTTCTCGGAGAAGTGCGACAAAATCTCCGCCGATTGATCGCTTTCCAGATAAGCAATAACGATAGCTTGAATCTGCGGGTGTTCGTTACGAATGATGTCGGCTACCGAGCGCGACTCCATCCATTTGAGTGTATCGAGGCCGGTTGTGTTACCACCCAAGAGGATACGGTCAATCAGACCAGAAGCTTTATCAGCACCCAGCGCCTGCGTCAGCATGGCACGAATGTATTCGTCCGAGCCAACACCCAAGCTGGTGCGACCACTGACTTCGTCCAAGAACAGTTGAACGACGCCTTCGACTTGCTCCTGAGTGACGTTGGAAAGCTGAGACATGGCCGTACCCACACGCTGTACTTCTTTCGGCCCTAAGTTCTTCAGCACCTCAGCGGCGTCCATTTCGCCCAACGACATCAGCAAAATAGCCGCTCGGTCAGTCATCCGCACCCCGTCAAGCGCTTTGCGCTTGGGGTCCATGGGCATTTGGTTACCGATGTTCTCAGTCATCGCTCAGTATCCATTGTTTCATTACCAGAGAGACTCGGCCCGGGTCTTCAGCAATCAGACCACGCAACGCATCCAACTGTTTTTCAAAGGTTTCAGATGGTCCAGGCAACAAGTACTCATCCGACATACTTAAGGTTACCTTGTCATCTGCGATGGCTTCCTCATCAATATCCAGAGCATCCAACGCTGCATCTTCTTCCAGCTCTTCGCCGCCTTGATCCATGATGCTGCGCAACGCAGGTCGGAACACACCGAAGATCATGATCAACACAAAGATACCGGCCAATACCATCTTCATGAAATCCCAGAACCAAGGTTCCATCCAGAACGGGATATCTTCGACCAGTTCTTCGGGTGCCATGAAAGCGGTATTGATGACGTTCACACTGTCACCACGCGCGGCATCAAAACCGACGGCATCCTGTACCAAAATACGCAGGCGGTTCAATTCATCTTGCGTCCACGCCTGTCGGATCATTGTACCATCTGGACCGGGCACCCGCATATCATCAACCACCACAGCAACCGTCAACCGACGCAGACGCCCTACTTGATTCTGGGTATAGCTTAAGGTGCGGTCCACTTCGAAGTTACGGGTCGCCTCAGCACGCGACGTGGTTGGCGGCTGGTTGATGGGATTACCATTTTCATCTACTTCTTCTGGCGCTTCTGCGTTGCCCGGCGGTTGGTTAGTCAGCGCTCCAGGAATACCGCCCTGCACCTGCCCTACCGTTGTTTCATCAATGGTCTGCTCACTGCGCAAAGCAATCAAATCAGGATTGAACAGCTCTTCCGCCATCTCTACTCGAGTGAAGTCGACGTCGGCAGACACTTCAGCTTTGAAACCACGATGCCCAATGACTGGCTCAAGAATCCCTTGAATGCGCCGCGAGACGTTGTCCTCTACGCGACGGGAAAACTCAAACTGCCGCTCAGTCTCTTCTTCGGCATTGGTGCGTTCAAAGTCGCTCAACAAACGGCCGCGTTGGTCGACAATGCTCACGTGCTCGGCCGACATTTCAGGAATACTAGTAGCCACAAGATTGGTAATGGCTTTGACTTGATCACGCTCAAGCATCGCGCCAGCGTACAGGTCAACAAATACACTCGCCGTCGGACGACGGTTATCACGCACAAATACGCTGCGTTCTGGAATGGCTAAATGCACTCGGGCGGTACGCACTTGGTTCAACGAGGCTACCGTACGCGCCAACTCACCCTCTAACGCTCGGCGGAAACGAGCCGTTTCCATAAACTGACTGGTACCTAGACCACTGCTCTCATCCAGAAGCTCAAGTCCCACCGTTCGGTCGGTACTCAAACCGGCACGTGCGACTTCCAAGCGCGCTTGATGCAGTTGGCTCTCTTTGACCAGAATCACCCCGTTGGAAGGGTCCATGGTGAAATCAATGCGCGCCGTACTCAGCACCTCAATGACCTCACGAACCTCGTAGTTTTCCGATGAGGTAATTAAAGGACGGTAGTTTGTACCCTGCGACCACAGCACCACACCCAAACCGATGGCAATGGAGGCCGCCAAAGCCACCATCATCCATAACTGACGCATCATGCTCAGACGCTGAAAGCCTTCGATTAGCGGGTGTACTTTCTTTGGCGGCGAGACGTCGAAGCCGCCAGTGTCGCTAACAGAGGCAGCATTCGCTTGCGCGTCCATACCACCGCTGTTTTGTGCGGTTGTGGCTGGCGGCTGATGGCTCGCTGGAGCTGCAGGTACGTTTTCCATGATGGCTTAGCCTCTTACACCGGCATGTTCATAATTTCTTTGTAGGCTTCCAGGAGCTTGTTACGCACCTGTGTGGTTGCTTCAAAAGAGATGGATGCTTTGTTGGTGGCAATCATGACTTCCGGCAGGTCAACGCCAGGGACTCCTTGTTCATAGGCCGTACGCATACGCGATGCATGCTGCTGGCTGGCATTCACGGTATCAATGGCGGCTTTAAACATCTCACCGAAGCGCGGCGCATCACGCACCATGCCCACGTCATTGACTGATGGCATACCCAGTGCTTGATCACCCAGTGCCGTACCTTGCGAGAGCTGATTCAACTGCTGCGCCATCTGCGCTGGATTTTGCGCTTGCACAGGCTGATTATCGACCTGCATCTGAGACCGCATTTGCCGCATTTGGCTCAATACGTTCTGCACATCCATTCTGTTGTTGATCATGCTGCTCACCTCTTGATTGACGCTTAGAGCCTTGTATAGGCTTTGTATCTAAACCGTCAAAAAACCGTTATACGGGACTGATAGAGGGAGAGTTGCAACAATGAGGCCAACTTTTGCCGCTGTGTTGCCGCTTTTTAGAGGAGGGAAATAACGACAAGCTTAGGCGGATGAAAACCTCGAGGGCAGACAGAGTAATGGCGAGGAGTGGGCGCAGGGGGTGTGCTTCAAGGCGCGCCTTTCGGCCTGCCGTGAAGCGCCGTAAGCATACCCCCGAAAGACCGCTCCGCCCTTGAAGCGGCCTGAGGATTAATTAAACAGCGGCCTTGCTGTTTTCCACTTCAACGCCCATCTCACGCAGGCGGGCCATTTTGTAACGCAACGTGCGCGGGCTAATGCCAAGGTCTTCCGCCGCTTGCTTTTTCCGGCCACCGGCGGCCCGCAAAGCGTCAATAATTAATTGGTGCTCGTGTTTTTTCACGCCGGCATTCAAGGCATTGGTGCTGGCATCCAATGATGCCTCCGGTGCCACCGCTCGCGTATCGCGGTCAATCAAATGTTCTCCGGCCAGCCCCAAGTCAAATTCGCTGATAAACTGGCCACTTTGCAAAATCAGCGCCCGCTGAATGGCGTTGTCCATTTCCCGAATATTACCTGGCCACGCATGAGCCAAAATAGCACGCCGCGCCGATTCATCCAGTTGCACCAAAGGCTTTTGCATTTTTTCTGCATGAAGGCGAATTAAGCGCTCTGCCATGGGCAAAATATCCGCTGGGCGCTCACGCAATGGACGCCACGCAATGGGGAAAACACTTAAACGGTAGAACAAGTCTTCACGGAAATCACCGTTGGCGACCGCCTGCTTCAAGTCACGGTTTGTGGTGGCTAACACACGGACATCCAACTGAATGGTTTTACGACCGCCTATACGTTCTACTTCGCGCTCCTGCAACACACGCAGCAGCTTCGCTTGTAGGCCCAGATCCATTTCAGATATTTCGTCGAGCAAAATAGTACCGCCGTTCGCTTGCTCGAACTTGCCCGGCATACTTTGAATGGCACCCGTGAAAGCACCCTTTTCATGCCCGAACAAGGTTGCTTCCAACATATTCTCCGGAATGGCTGCGCAGTTGATCGCCACAAAAGCTTCGCCGCCACGCTTAGAATGCGCATGTATGTAGCGCGCCAATACTTCTTTACCCGTACCGCTTTCGCCAGAGATCAGGATCGTCGAGTCGGTTGGCGCTACTTTGCGCGCCAGCTCCATAATATGGGTTGAGCTTGGGTCTACGGCGACCGGGTCGCCATCAGAAGTTGCCGCCGCCTTACCGCCCACGTGCTGCCCTAAAATAGTCAGCAATTGCTGCGGCTTAAACGGCTTCACCAAGTAGTCCACCGCGCCGTTCTGCATAGCTTCTACCGCATGCGCCACTTCACCGTAGGCGGTCATCAGCAACACCGGAATGTGCGGGTGCTCTTTGCGCAATACGGCCAGCAGTTCGTAACCAGACATGCCCGGCATGCGCACATCACTGACCACCATATTAACGGCATGACGGGTTAACAGTTGCAGCGCAGACTCGGCAGCATCGGCCACCAACACTTGATAGTCATGGATTTCCAGCGTGTCTTGTAAAGCGTCACGCAGATTCTGATCGTCTTCAACAACCAGTATGGTCGGCTTTAGGCTCATGATGATGCCTCCGTAAGTGTTTGGTATGGCAGGCAAACCCGTGCATAGGTGCCGCCTTTGACGTTAAAAAGTGAGAAAGAGCCGTTGTGGGCGCGCATAACTGCCTGCACGACCGGCAGGCCTAAGCCGGTGCCGTTGGCTTTCGTGGTAACAAAGGGTTCGCCCAGTTGCCGCAGCACCTCTTCTGGAATGCCGGGGCCATGGTCGTGGAAATCAAAGGTAATCAGGTTGTTTTCGACATAAACGCGCAAGTCAATAGACGCATTCTGTCCCACCGCTTCTATCGCATTGTTCACCAAGTTACCAAAGGCGCTGATGAGCGTGTCGCGATTGCAGATGACTTGTGCGTCAGGTGCTTCATTGAGTACATTGAGCTGCGAGGCACTGCGCTCTAGTGCCGCCGCGCAAGACTCACGCAATGCTTGCAACAGTTCGCCGCTGAGCTGTCGGTCGACTAACTTGGTATCGCCCTTTGCGAAGATCAACATGTCCCGCACCTGTTGCTCAAGGTGCTCCAACCGCGACTGAATTTTTTCCGCGAAGCGTTGGCGTTGCGATTCGTTGATACCGGGCTTACGCAGATTTTCGGTATACAACATAGCCGCAGACAGTGGCGTGCGAATTTGATGTGCCATACTGGCCACCATGCGGCCCATACCGGCCAAGCGTTGATGACGAGAAACCTCGGCCTGCAAAGAGCGTGTGGCGGTCATGTCGTTTAATACCACCAACTGCCCGAACCCCTCTAAAGCACAGGTATCCAAACTGACCAAGCGGCCGTTGTGCAAGGATATCTCGTGCCCGTCGTGCTCTTGTGGACGAAATGCAATTTGAATAACGCTGGACCAGACGGCACCTGTAAGCACCGGTAGGCGATCATGCACCAGCATTTGCTCAGCGGCAGGATTAGCACGTTGAATGCGACCCGATCGGTCAATGACGATAACGCCGGTTGGCAGGATGCGCAAAAGGCCTTCTAGCTGATCAGCCAAACGCTCCTTTTCGCGTAATTCTTCCATCCGTTGTGCGCTGAGCGCGCTGATTTCACCGTTCAGCACTGCAACACGACGCTCGAATTCTTCCGACGAGGCGCTCATTTCCTCCGTCATACGGCGGAAAACTTGCAGTATTTCATCCACATCATGTAGCCCAGAGCCCGCGACAGGCGCGGCCTTAGGCTGAATAGGCTTGGTGGTGGCGATGCTTTGCGTCATAACTGCCAATAATTTGTCTTTAATACGTTATTGGTAGTTAAAGCAAGGGGCGTGCCGATTAGGGTGTGGATCGGGTTTTAACCCGACATGGAGGATGACGCTGCGCTCTTCCGCCCT
>JAGDZJ010000029.1:0-31809 GCA_049115955.1 Natronospirillum sp. | reverse complement strand
GAAGAGCGCAGCGTCATCCGCCATATATTTTAGCGGGAGTAAGCACACCCGCCAAAAAATGTTAAACTTCTTCTTTGTTCATTAAACCGTATTTGCGCATCTTCTCTACTAAGGTGGTCCGCCGCAAATGCAACCGCTCTGCCGCCCGAGCGACCACGTTGTCGCAATCTTCCAGCGCTTGCAGAATCAAATCTTGTTCAAGATCGGTCAAATATTCTTTCAGGTTCAACCCATTAACGGGCAGCAGCGCCTTAGTCTCCAGAGCACTCGTACGTGTAGCGGCCACCGGAGCGGCCGGCGCGCGCACCGGAATTTCAACCGGGTCGCCGTCTTCAACATGCCGATACTTCATCGGCAATTCTTGAATACCGATCACGCTGAATGGATGCATGATCACCAAGCGCTCGACCAGATTGGCCAGTTCACGCACATTACCGGGCCAATCGTGCCGTGTCAGCGACATAATGGCCGCCGAGTTAAACTGCAATGACCCGCGCTTTTCCGCCTCGATACGGCGAATCAATTCATTGATCAACAGGGGAATATCTTCCGAGCGCTCGCGCAGCGACGGCATCTCAATGGGGAACACGTTCAAACGGTAATAGAGGTCTTCGCGAAAGGTACCCTCGGCAATCATCTGCTCCAGGTTGCGGTGCGTCGCAGCCACAATGCGTACATCGGTCTTGTACGTCTTGCTCCCACCCACGCGCTCATAGGTGTGCTCTTGCAATACGCGCAACAGCTTCACCTGCATTGCTAAAGGCATGTCGCCTATTTCGTCTAAAAACAGCGTACCGCCCTCTGCCAATTCAAAACGGCCTGGGCGCGACGTAATGGCACCAGTAAAGGCACCCTTCTCATGGCCAAACAATTCACTTTCAAGCAACTCGGGAGGAATAGCACCACAGTTGACGGGCACGAATGGTTGCTTCTTGCGTTCGCTGTGGTAGTGCAAATTGCGGGCAACCACTTCCTTACCCGTACCTGACTCACCAAGAATGAGTACCGTAACGTCTTTGTCCGCTACTTGCGCCATCAGCTCACGAATACTTTGCACTTGGCGAGAGCTGCCTACGAGGGAGTGAAAGAGCTTGGTATCACGTTGAACCTGACGATTGCGCCCCCATTCGTACTGCTCACGGTACATTTGGCATCGATGCAGCACATCGACGACCTTATTGTAACTCGCCGGCCATTTGATCTGTGCCAATACTTGGGCGCGCGCCGGCTCAGCGACAGCACTGACATCCAGCGCGTCATTCAAAACCACAACAGGAATGCCTGGATTCCAATCAAAAAGCGACTCAACGAGATCGCTGACTGACTGCTCTACAGGGCCAAGAATAATTCCGACCAATGCACCAGTGTCTTCTGACGAGGCGAGTTTACGATCTAACTCGTCGCGCCAATGCTCTTGCATAGACAAAGTGATGGTTTCTTCTTGAAGAAAAGAAAAAATGACTTCGATTTCTTGGCGCAAGGCCACGTCATCGGTCAATACCAAGAATTTATTATCTCGCCACATGCTGCGCCTATCCTCTGGGCATACGTTCAGTTGCAGACTGTCAAGTTGATGCCGCATTTCGACGACAATCACGTCTGTTTTCCGTCCGTTCCGCCCTTACTGCAATTTGATTTGACAAACTATTAGGCAATCACCGTCATGGAATTGACTTTCTTGTTACTTTTTAGCATGTTTTCAGAAAGAGTCAAATATTTGTCAATGAATTGTCAGAAATGCGTAGAGAATGTGCGTGCGGAGGTAGAGCGGGTGTGAACACCCGCATTATGAATCAGGCGACGAATCTTCCGGTAAAATTTGAGTGGCGATATCAGAACGTTGCTGCAACAGATCTTTTTCCTGTTGCTTCAACGCGTTGTCAGCACCCTGCGCTTGCAGCAGAGCCTTTTGGTAGAGTTCTAGCAGGCGCTGCAGTTTCGTCGCCACATCAGGACTGTGGAAGCCCTGGGCCATGGCTTTGTTGATGTCACCTGCTATACGGTCCAGCTCGGTCGCCAAACCCGCTAAGCTTGCCCAATCAGCGCGCCCGATAGCATCGAGCGCTTGCTCCTCACACGTAGCGAGTGCCGTGATCAGATCATATTCTAACTGCAGACGATCAGATGCCTTCATCGTGCCAGGGCCAAGGCTTCCTCACGAATACCATCCCAAGCGGCTTTTATTTCCATCATCAACCCGATCACTTCATCGACAATTTTTTCATCGTTGCGCAAGTTCGCTTCAAACAAGCGGCGCGTCATGTAATCGTACAAGCGCTCTAAATTCATCGACAGCTCACCGGCGTCCATGTTTAGACTCTCTTGCAAGCCGGAAATAATGTTAATCGCAGAATTGAGCATCTTATTACGCTGCTCAATATCATTACGCTGGATGTGGCCTTTCGCGGCGGACATACGTGCCAGAGCGCCGTCGATCAACAACTGAATTAGTTTGTGCGGATCAGCATCCATGATACTGGTCTCGGTTCCTACCGCCTGATACTGCCTAGCACCTCGTGCGTACATACTCGCGCCCCTCGTGTTGATGTCAACGGTTCATACAGTGTGGCGACTTCTTACGGTAAAACTTGAGTGTTTTCTTTAATGCGCAGGTGTTCTTTCTACGTAGGAGCGCCCGCCCTTCTCCAGCCATCTGTAGGGCAGGTATTCATGCCTGCCGCGCAAAGCTGGCACGCTCCTTGAAATATCGTCTTTAGAGTTTAGACACAATTCGAGTCATTTCCAGCGCAAAGACGCGGATTTACTGGGATTGTCCGATCAAAAGTACTGCCCAACAGCAGTAAGAGTGGCAAGTGACTGCCGCCGCTATGGCAAAAAGACGCCGGAGACGAGAGATGACACAGGCAAAACGACAGGTTAAGCCATCCGCCTTACCGGAATATACCGACATCAAGGTATTGGAGCGCCAAGCTGTTTGGCATCTAGACCAAGCTGGTAAATATGACCTTGGCTACGAAGCCAGCAATGAGCATTTGGCGCAAGCCGCTCTACTAGCGGAAGCGCTCGCGCAATACCCAGAGCACCGTGCTCTGGCGTACAACCTTAATGGCCGCATTGCACTAGAGAAAGGGCAATTTGACGACGCTGAGCTATTTCTGTCCGAGGCAGCCAAGTTGGCACCTAAAGATCCAGGCATAGCCTTCAGTCGAGGTCATCTAGCCCTACAACGTCACAGCCTGAGTGATGCTGCGGCGCACTTTCGAAACGCAATTGATTTTGACCCCAATGCTACAGTAGCCGACCAATCGCTGGCCTATGTAAAGTATCGCAGCGGCATGTACGCAGAAGCCTTTAGCGATTATCGTAAACTAGTGCGCAAGTACCCGCAGAAGACCGCACTCACTTCTCGCCTGTTAGAGTGCGCCGGGCAAATAAAAGCTGACTATTACGACGCGACGCTCGCCTCTGACATTATAAACCTATTGCGCACAGACAATCTGGATCACCAGAGTCTAGCGCCTTTAACCGGCTCGCTGCTGATTCATCGCTATGAGCTGCATAACCCCAATGCTGCTATTGAACTGAACCAGTTAGTGCAGGACGACTTGCTGCTGGAATCTTTGCATCGGCTGTTGTTCGTGCACCCCGAGCTGGATGACCTTTTGGCATCACTCCGCCAAACTGTGCTTCATCATCATTTGAGCCTGGGCCACATTGACTCAGACTTAAAATCGCTACTGCTAGGACTGGCGCAATATAGCCTACACAACGAGTTCCTGCTGTACCAAACACCAGACGAAGTACAGACTGTAAAAGCCCTAAAAGGCTACCTGCATGAGGAATTGGCTGGCCAAAGCAAGCCGGAAGAACTGCTGTTGCCAGCACTGCTTTTGTCGTTGTATGAACCATTGGCACAAAAAGACCTTACCTGGCCTGTTAAATCCTTGATGAAGTCTACCGACCCGCAAACCAAAGCGTTGCTACATGCGCACTTGTTGGAAACAGCGGAAGAGATCGTCAGAGCGAACGACATTGAAGCGCTCACCGATATTCAAGGCAGTGTATCGCACGCCGTGCGTGCGCAATACGAAGACAATCCGTATCCGCGCTGGACACATCTTCCACTGTACACATCGACACATTACGTACGCGCGGTAGCCAGCGAAATACCCGCGCTTGACCTGAGCCGACATAAAACTAAAACGCCTATTCGCATATTGATCGCAGGCTCTGGCACCGGTAGACACGCTATTCATGTGGCGCGCCATTTTCATGACGTCGACGTCACCGCTATCGATTTGAGCCGTCGTAGCCTAGCTTACGGGCGAGCTATGGCAGAACGGTATGAAGTAGACAACATTCGTTTCTATCATGCTGACATCCTAGCGCTAACGGCTGATCACTTCCCGGAACAAGGATTGTTCGACGTCATTGAGTGTTCCGGTGTTTTACACCACATGGGCAACCCCATGGCAGGATGGGAAGCACTGTGTGGCCTACTGCGTCCCAACGGCCTAATGAAAGTCGGCCTGTACAGTCGTCGCGCACGTAACACTATCACCAGCCTTAGAAAGGTAATTCAGGAACAGGGCTTTGGCACTACACCAGACGACATTCGTCGATTCCGACACGCCCTGCTGCAACAACAAGGCGATAGCCAAGACTTGAAGACAATCATTACATCGGTTGACTTCTATTCCATGAGCGGCATCAGAGATCTGCTTTTCCATGCACAAGAACACCTGTTCACGCCGAACGATCTAGCCAGTTTGATTCGTCAACTGCCACTGGAATTTTTAGGCTTTGTACTGCCACCTTCGGTGCGCCGTTCGTATCAGCATTTCTTCCCTGAAGATTGTTTAATGAACGACTTGAAGAACTGGGAACGTTTAGAAATAGACAATCCTAGGCTCTTTGGCGGCATGTATCAGATGTATTTGCGGAAGTTGTAGGAGGCCAGCCCTCTGGCCGAAACCTTCGCGCAGAGGGCTGCGCTCCTACGAAACGCTTATTTCTTATTGGACAGCATTGAGTTCATGATGTCGAACTGCTGTTGTAAGAACGACTCGGTACTGTTCAAACGAGAGATGATCAAATCGTTGAACAAAAACTGCGACTTCAAACGTTGCTCTTGCGCGGCAATCCTTGTTTCCAGGCGCGTTTTTTCTTCGTTGATCAAATCCATCTCTCGGTCTAGCCCAGCGATGCGCGTTGAAACCGTACCATCAGTCCTCAGCAAACCGGAAAACAAGCTTCCCAACTGCTCGAAAACACCACTGACATAATTAACGGTTCCACGCTCACCAAGCTGACCACCCAGCACACGTAACTGAATACCCGCCGCTGGATCTTTAGAGCCTGACGCATTTTTACCGTCTGTCGTCGCTGACGTAGGCGACAAGCCAGTCACTGCAGACAACGCGGGGTCCATTGAGTTAATACGCACCGTGGACTCTTCGCCGGTAGAGATTGAGAAAATACCGAAAGTATTAGTAGCCGGATCGTACTGCACATCAACAAATTTCCCTGCCGATGCCAAAGCACTGTCATTATTGATCGCGCGCTTCATTTCATCCGCCAAAGCTCTGCCCGTTGCGTACGCCGTTTCCGTCAAATTGATTTCGCCCGACGCTACACCATCAATCGTAACGCGAATGGTATTACTGGTTGAATCCAAACCAACGGCCGTAGAAAAGTCAAAGCCCGGGGAACCCAGAATGTACCCGTTGGTCGCCGCTTGCGCGCCGCTGCCTGCGGTTAGCACCTGTCCGTTTCCGGTGGCGCGAATACCGTTAATGGTACCCTGTACGTCTTTACCCATGGCCACTTCATTTTCAGAGCCGTCCGACAAGCTGAAGCCCAACTGACTGGTTGCCGGATTGGAAACGAACGCAAAAGACACATTGGTCGAGTTATCGAACGAAATATTGAACCGGCCACGGCCTTGTTCGTCTTTTTCGTAGGTCACGGTCGATTGTGAATCAAAACCCTGCACTGAACCCAACTCGAACCCGAATGCATCGCGGCCCAGTATATTCGGGCCAGCCGCGGCCAAACCTAACGAGGCAGCAGCGCCGGCATCGGCGGAGACGACTTCAAGAGACGCCAAAGCACCAAAGGTCGCGTTGGTTCTCGCGCCGTTTTTAGAGCGTGTTTCAAAGACTATCTGGTCATTCTCGTCCAAGCGCGCGACCACATCGCCGGCGGTGAAGTTACCTCCGCCACCGGCGTTCGCCAACCCAATGTTCAGACGCTGCTGAATATACGCCAAGGTATCTTCAGCGGTTCCTGCACTGAGGTCTTCGGTGAGCGACACATCAATGTTGACGCCATCGACGCGGAACGTGAAGTTCGCAGGGTCGGCTGAAAAGTCGATACCCGACGTAATGGATTTGCCCGGCGTGGTCATATCACCACGACCGTCAGACAACATGGTCAACACTTCGGAGCTGCCCTTCGCTAGCGTTTCTAAAGCCAAACCACCCGCTGAATTGATGGCCTTGACATCACCCTCTTCCAATCCACCGGCCACTAGAGCATTATCAATCGCTGTTTGGACGCTGTCTAAGTTGTCGGTGCCGTCGGCATCAACATCCACAGTGAACGACTGACCGTTGTATTCAAAGGTGAATCCGGCCGGCCGCGCATCAAAGTTAATAGCCGTTCCAATAGGCCGAGTACCGGGGGTGGTAATCGCGCCAACGGCAGCGCCCGCCACCGTTGGGTCAGAGTTAATGGCCGCCTGAATAGCGGCGGCCAAGTCTTCCGGTGTTTCATAAATATCTTCGGGCACTATGACGACACCTGAATTTACTTCGATATAACGATTGTCATAACTAAGTTGAAATTCCACACCAGCACCAATACTCACACCAGACGTCGCCTGACCTTGCGCGCTTTCCAAGCCTAAAACGTCGTTGCTACCCGTCACATTCACGTTGGCCAATTCAATGGTCTGCGGTGCAGCGTCTATCGGAGAACTGAACACTAAACGGTTCGATGAATTGAATTGCGCCGTCACTTGCCCGGATAGCCCGGCTGCATTCAACTGCGCGTTGATGTACGACAACGTATCGTTGCGCGTGCGTTCTTCTACTACATTGCCGTTGATGTCCAACACGTTCGACATATCTTGGTCGAGCGTAATATTGACCGGCGCATCACCGTTAAGAATCAGATCAAATGAAACCGTGTTGCTGGCGAAGTTGAAGCTGTCTTTTTCGAAGACTTCGCGCGACCCAGGAATGGTCGACGCAGCAAAAGCCAAATCATTTAGCGTGTTATAGAATTGGCCGCTAACACCGCCTTGACCTGGCAAGGTCAGGCCTAAGGTGTTCGCAATATTAGCATCGGCCCCCACCAAGGACACCTGCGAGCTGCTACCAAACCGACTGGACGTAATCTCAATACTGCTGGTGGCCTCATTGAAGCCCACCGTCACACTCCGCGCACGCCCTAACAACGTCGAATTGTTGTTGATGGAGTTCTGAATCATCAACACCAAATCGTCGATGTTGTCATAAGTACCTTGCGTCAAGTCTATGGTTGCCGTTGTCCCATCCACGTTAATACGGAAGGAATCGTTAGACCCACCAATAATAACCGGATTTCCCGCTGTCGGCTCAGTGATCGGCCGCCCTTTCATTTTGGCCTGAGTGGCCAGTTGGGTTATCTCAACGGCGTATTCGCCCGGCTTGGTGTCTGCACTCTTAGCGATGTAGTTGATCAACCCATCGTTTGCCACCGTACGGTTGGCAAACAATCCGGTAACCGATTCAATGGAATTTTGAAACGCCTCTTCCAGCTTATCGACATTGAGCGCCAGCTTGTAGTTGTCGCGGCTGTCGGTGAAAATTCCTATGTCCGCCAACGAACGATATTGCGAATTTTCAAGTCCGGACACGATCTGTGTTAACGCACTGCGTACCTGATTTTGCACAGTACGCAATGTGGAGTCACCCAGCAACAAACCGCCCTGCGGATCATCGGGGCTGAACTTGGTCACTTCCGAATAGACTTCACGATAAAAGTTGTAGGCCTCGATAAATTCTTCTGTTTTTTCAACCACACCTGAGGTGTCACGACTGATGTTCAGGTTAACCGTACTACCAGCTGTTGCAGAGTTCAGATTAATGGTCACCCCACGAATTACTTCAGTAAGCTGGTTAGAACGCGAGGTGATCGCCAAACCGTTGACTGTCAGTTCGGCATCTGCTGCTTTCTGAGTCATCAGCATGTTGTTGTTCGGATCGTTCTGTGCTTGGTTATAAGCTAACGCTTGCAACCCAGCGTCGCCGGCAACTGTGATTTCCATAGCATTGTCCAAGCCAGCTTCCTTGGAACTCAACAACAAACGATAACCTGTACCGTCATTGACTAATGATGCTTGCACGCCCATATTCGCCGCATTGATGGCATCACGCACTCCGCCTAACGTGTTGTTGGTCGAATCGAGCTCTAGCGTGAATTCTCGCCCAGCGCTGTTTTGTTCGAAACCCTGAATATTGTCGCTGCCGTCATAATCAAAAGTACCAAAACGAAAGGTCAGCGTACCGGTACCGACTGTATCGGTAACTGAATTGTAACGCGGTGATGCAACGGTGTGGGACTGTGCAATGGAGTCGACTGCGATTGAATAGTTACCCACCTCTGCCGTAGATGAAGTGGTTGCGGTGACTGCGCTGGCATTGCTAGAGGTTGATTTGGTTTGACGTATATTGGTAGCACTTGCGAGCGATTTAGCGGCCGCCTCTAGACTACTCAAAGCGCTTTTGATTTCACCGTACGCGGTGATTTGCGCTTCTACTTTGGCTGTCTTGAATTCCAGGCGCTTATCTGTGGCTTCGCGCTCCGCCGCAATGATCTGCTCCGCAAGATCTGCGGTCAGCAATCCCGAACCTATACCTAAAGACTGAATGCTCGCCATGATAAAACTCCGCTGCCAATGTACGGGCAAACCTAATCGCCCTGTGAATCACCTTACTGCCCTTTTTGGTTCCGCACAAACACAAAAAGGGTGTAAGGTTTATCGGCTCATCACCGCTAAACTTTACACCCTACATTGTAAGCATTTGTATAACGTAACGCCTAACTACACCTGCGCTCTGAACAGGGAGAGAGGTTCTTCTTGGTTTAACTTCTGTGCCAAGGAGACCGCCTCTTCGCTGGGAATCTGCCGGATGAGTTCTTGGGTCGTCGCGTCATACACACTGATGACGGTAATACCACTTTCTTCATCTAGGCTGAAATTCAGCGCTCGTTGCGTGTCCTGCACGTAGTCCTTCAAGCGGGCTACGGCGTCGTTCACATCGTTGGTTGCTTGCACTTTCGCTTGGGCAACCGTTTGTCTCTGTTCAGAACTTCTCAGGTCAGTACCGCTGAGACTTGCCATCGTGGCGGTGGAACTGGGCAGCGCTTTGCCCGTCTCGTTGGCTCTGGTCTGCTGTACAGCAGGTGAAGAGGCGGATTTAGCTGTTGTGGCCTTAAAGACCGCCAAGCTTGCTTCCATTGAATTTGCCATCTGCAAATACCTCTCTGTGTATAACCACTAAACTATCTCAAGGGACGAATGGGTGAGCCATATCGGCTCACCCTATCGGTTATTAACCGATTATCCCAACAGTGACAGTACCTGCTGTGGCCGCTGGTTAGCCTGCGCCAGGATGGAAATACCCGCCTGCTGCAGTACCTGCGTCCGGCTCAGCTCAGCTGATTCAGATGCGAAGTCAGCGTCACGGATACGAGAGTTTGCAGCCGTCAGGTTCTCTGAAGTGATCTGCAGGTTACTGATGGTAGACTCGAAGCGGTTCTGAATCGCACCGAGGTCAGCACGGGTGCTGGTTACAGCACGCAATGCATTGTCTACCGCAGTAATGGCAGCCGTTGCACCTTCAAAGGTAGAGATGTCGATGTCTTTCAAGAACTGACCATCTTCACCACCACCGAAAGTACCGACTTTCAAGCCAAGAGCCTCCAGTGCTGCAGTTCCGTTTGAGCCACCTTCCAGCGTGAACTTACCCGCACTTTCCAGAGTAACCGTACCGTATGTGGTTTCATAGGTTACGCCTTCAGCAGAGATACGGCCATCAATAGACTCAGTTCCGAATGCGGCCTCACCGATACCGTCACCTTCCAAGCCAAACACAGCACCCATGCTTTCACTGGTGCCAGATTGGTTGTCGATCGCGATAGAGATATTACGGCCATCCGCTGCAGTCAACGTCAGTGACACACCGTTGTCGGTAGCAACCACACCTGTTTTGCCAGAGTTCTGGTTGATCAGATTCAAGGCATCCGCACGTGCGCGGTCAGCATCAATCAAGCCACCACTATCAGCCTGTAATGTCACCACACCGATTTCTACACCATTGATGTAAAGACCAGCCTGATCACCAACCGCCAATTCGGTATCATTTGCGTTAAAGGATTCACCAGTACCACCCACAACTTGCGTTGCATTTACAGAGGCACTCACGCCAGTCTCACCGGAAACAGCGTTGATTGCTGCGGCTACCGCTATGGCAGATTGCTCCTTAATAGAGGACCAGATTTTGCCGCCGTCCGATGCTGTCGTAGCACTAGCGGTGTCAGCCGCTACCCGAGCAGAACCGATACCCACACCATTGATGACGAGGTCACCATCTGTCAGCCCCTTAGGAGCCTCATAGGATGCAGTAAATGATGTATCAGTTGAGCCATTACCCAGCAAGAGGGTCGAAGCTGTACCGTCCAAATCAGAGCTGATCGAAATACTGGTGTTCTTTCCATCAAGGTTAGAGAACTGCAAAGAGCCTATAACAGTAGTGTCTATAGAGCCTGTCAAAGCAACATCAGTACCTGGGGTTGTACCATCAAGAACAGAGACTGTCAGAGTGCCAACAGTACCATCTTTCGTCAACTTAACTGCTTCTTCTGCAAAGTTTTTGATGGTCAATGAGATAGTGCCATCATCATTGGCCGCAGCAGTAACTTGAAGATCTGCGCCAAAGTCTGTCTCATTAATCGCCTGAGCTGTCAGCTTAGCATTTTCAGCAGCAGTCGTTGCGGTTGCTACGATCCCTACTGAAGCACCTGCAGTACCATTAAACACAATAGAGTCTGCAGAATCGAAAGTGCCGACTGTTATAGTCGCACTAACCTCCTCCCAAGCAACCACGCCATTAGCATTTGCTGATATACTGTTTGCAATTGCAGCAACTGCGTTTCCCTGTTCTGTACTTCCCGCAAGCGGGGCAGAAAAGACTGAATCTCCCCCTACATTTACTGAGAACGTGTATGTTTGAGTTGCATCAGCAAATGTAGCTGCTGCCGCAGTGCCGAGTGCGCTGTTGAACAAAGTACCATCGTTGTTAAGAGAACCTTCAACAAAGGTCTTCGATTGAACTTCGCTCACACCTGATGCAACTGAACGAGTGTATGTACCCGCAGTCAAACCAGCATTTGCTAAATCACCGCGACCTGTGCCATTACCTCCGGTGATGGTAATTTCTTTCACAGCCCCATCAGCAATAAGCGTATAGCCACCGTAGTAAGTTTTTGCCTCACCAAGACCCGTGGAAGCTGCTGTTGGATCACCATCAACACCAGTAAACTGAAGGTCAATGTTACGCCCGTCTTCTGCAATCAGCTGGACACCATTAGCGGAAGAGCCAGTATCTACGGCACGAATGCCAGTCTGTTCAGCAAAGGAGTTAATGGCTTGAACAACAGAAGCACGACTTGCATTAGTGTCGCTAGAGGTAGAGATTTCGATCTCAACACCGTTCAGCGTAATATTACCGGTGGTAGCAGCACCAGTCATCGCCGAGCCGGCCGCGACGTTGTCGTTTACGAACGCGCGCACGCCAGTTTCATCAGACTTACGGTTGATCGCCTCTACTTTAGCAATCGCAGAAGCGGCTGCATTTGTAGTAGATGCCGTGTCATCACCAGCACGCGATGCATCGATGCCCACGCCGTTAATGGTCAAGTCACCGTTGGCCAATGCCTCGTCTGTTCCGAATGCCGAAACACCCACTTGGTCAGAAGCACCCAGTTTAGCAGCAGTTAGCTCACCAATTGATACAGCAACGGTTTGACCCGCGTTCGCACCGACCTGGAAGATACCGTTAAACTCGCCATCAAACAGCGTGCGGCCGTTGAAAGTTGTTTCTTCTGAAGTACGTGTGATTTCAGCGATCAGCTGGTTAACTTCCGATTGCAGAGCAACACGGTCGTCATCAGAGTTGGTTCCGTTGGCTGACTGTACTGCCAGTTCACGAATACGCTGCAGGGCGTCAGTCATAGACTGCAAGGCACCTTCAGCGGTTTGCGCCAAAGAGATACCGTCGCCGGCGTTACGGATCGCTACACCCAAACCTTTGGTTTGAGATTCGAAGCGGGTTGAGATGGCCAAGCCGGCTGCATCGTCTTTCGCACTGTTGATGCGTAGACCCGATGACAGGCGCTGCAAGGCGGTTTCGTTAGCAGACTGTGACGTGGTCAGGTTACGCTGAGCCGTCAATGACGCTAAGTTGGTATTGATAATCTGTGCCATGAGAGTCTCTCCTCAGTTACATGCCGACGACTCACCCGAACCGCCGTTGCACTTTATTCACAGTGGGTTTGGCGGCAGGCTTTTGCCGTTCTTTAGGATTTTTTTCTAAAAAACGGCAAAAAAATTTCAGACACAGATCTGCGAGCCTTATCGCGCGCCACATGAACCAAGAATGCTTGTCGGCACGTAATGTGCTTAACTGAGAGCATTGGTAGAAATTGGATCTTTATATGTCACTTACACCTCAACAACTTCATCAGAAAAACATGAATTTCTTTGCGAGTAACTACAAAGTAATTCACGATCACTTGATCCGTTTGAAGCATCACGAATATGAATTGCTGATTGACGCTGCATCAGGTGATGCCGACGTAAAAATACGAGGCCAACTGCTCTACAAAGGCTCAGGCAAGAATCAAGCAGAGATTGACTACCAAGCTTTCATCAACTCATGTGGCGAAGGGAGGTTATCGCAAAGCATGGAAGCCGTGCGGCCAAGCCTCTATGCTATCCCACGTACAGCACATACATTCATCTCTAATTTTCTTAGCCAGTACGTTCAGGAGGATTCTCCAATAAATACGGCTTGGCCCATTCCTTCCTTCTACCCCCAAGTAGTCGTTATGGGCATTGGGCTTGGCCTTCATATAACAAAATTTCTCGCAAATCATCATGTGCATAATCTCATACTGTTTGAGTCAGATTTCACTATGATTCTCATGAGCACATTCGTGACAGACTGGGAAGACATTTACAAGCAACAAAGCAAGCCTGGCCACTCACTGACTATCTTAACAGGCAGGAAAGAGCAAGGCCGACAAGCGGTATTGAGATGCTTGGCAACCAGAGCACCTCATTTCCCGTTGAGCACTCATTTTTTCATACATAACTCTAATCTAGACTACCTTCAAATAGCTAAAGCGGCACATAGAACGCGCCACCTTATACCACCATCATGGGGCCAATATGACGATGAGATAAATCAAACCAATCATATAGTGCAAAACCTGAAAAATGGGATTAGATTAATTCCAGACAAGTCGGAGTTCAAATTAAGCAAACCCGTCATTGTTGTCGGTGCAGGCCCCTCACTAGACCGACATTTTGAAAAAATAAAAGAACTAAGGGACAGCTACCTTGTCTTCAGCGCAGGTAGCGCGATTACCGCCCTATTAGAGCAAAATATTGTTCCTGACCTTCATGTCGAGATTGAAAGTGATTACTTGACTTACAAAAAACTGTCAGAGTCGAGCCACTCGGAGACGATCAAAAAGATACCTCTTTGCGCTGCGGTACAATGCTCTCCTTTCTTATTCGAAATGTTTGAGCAAAAAATAGCGTTTGTGAAAGATAGCCTATACTCTGCGCCAGTTCTAGAGCCTATTGAAACCAACTTGCTGCGATTTGCTACGCCAACTTGCACCAACACTGCAGCAAGCTTAGCGGCGCACTTCATGGCACCCGAAGTACGATTACTAGGTGTTGACCTTGGCTACTACGACACCAAACAACATCACAGTAAATCTTCTTTATACTTCGAAGACAGTGATATTGGTAAAGAACTGAATGCCGCGATGGATAAAGTGAACAGCGTAAAATCGAATCAACTGACGCGCGCTGGTTATAATGGGCCAATACAAACATACTGGGTTTTTGACTTGGCAAGAGAATCGCTGGAACGACTTATCCAGAGCAAGAGAGACGTATTGTTTATTAACCATTCCGACGGCGCTGTCATTCAGGGCTGCCTTAGAGATGTTATTCTGGATGCCCCCCGTAGAAAACAAGAGAATAGCATGTTCCATGATGACATTATTCATGGATTATTAAATAATGGCAACAGCTTAACATATGACGATGCAAGTCGGCTTCATACTGAAGTCATTAAAATTCAAAACCATCTTTTTGCCGTCATTGATAAGGCTTTAAAGGAAAAGGTATCTGGTGACCCAACTGAATACATCAGCAGAAAATCTGGCGTCATAAATAGCGCACTCCTGAACACGGAGCGTAAGACTTCAGGAGTAAGCATCATACTGTCTGGAACGATTCGGCAATACCTATACATGGGATTATCTACCATTTTAATGACACAAAACGAAGAAATGAAAAAGCCATTTGCGATTGATTGGAAAAAAAACCTTATTACATTGCTAAAATTGATTCAAAGTGAGACGGACGCCATATTCAAACAATCCCCTGACAGCAAGTACTTAGAAAGACTGAACGTATCCATAATGGATCCAATCGCGAAAGAGTAACGCATGCCCTTAATCTCACAAAAAATCAATCCACTAGATTTGTGATGCAATTAAACTAGGATAAATTCTATTCTTATAAACATAACTAAACATAACAATCATCATAATTATATCACGATTATAGACTTCAACTGGGTATCTTGACCATTCGGCATTATACCCAGTATAGAGATCCTCAAACAACGCCTGACCCTTGATGACATGCATCATAACTGACGCTTGAACAAAACATGTTTTATTCGGTTTTTCGATATTTTGAACCAGTCCAGTCCCAAACATTATAGACCTTTCAACAACGACATTATCATCACACTCTAAAATAAATTTAAATGTTTTTCCCAAGATACCCTTTTGATGCGAATCAATATTCGCAACTCTTTTAATAACGAAGTCATTGAATTGAAACATGAAGTACTCGAGAAGATCAACATCGACGTCAGACCTACTATAATTCGTACTATAGCTTAAACACCCATTCAACTTATTATATTTATTATAATACCCATCAGAAACAGCCTTAAAGTAGTTTCCTGTATATCCAGTAACGAAAGGCTCTGATGTTTTTGCGCTTGGGAAATCTAGTATCGTCCCAGGAACAATACTCTTTACCTTACAGCGAATTCCTGACCCCGCTATCAAGTCATCTATATTTTCTTGATCTACAAAAATTGATTCTAAATGATAAAATTTACTTTTCACGTAAGGCGTAGCAAAACCAGCATAAGCATAAAACTGATCAACACCCAGATGATTGGCATTCTCATCAGCACCTTTTAACATATCCAAAATCTTCTTCTCCAGTAGACTTCTTTTATCTTCAGCGCTAAAGCACCGGTAATTCAAAGGAAATCCACTGGCTGAATTTGATTGAGAGAATAAAGCTATTGATTTCCTATCATATTCATCACAACGCTTTTTTATAAGCTTTACGTGGTCCCCGCGGAACTCATTCCAATTATCGTTCGCGTGTATAACCGCACCAGACTCAGTCCTTATCAAATAAATGGCATCATCATGTGAAAATTCTTCTACAACGAAAGAAGATACCACCCATTTGTTGTTAATCTTATTCTCCTCCTCCCCAATCAAAATTATATTATTAAAACCCAATTTTTTGAGTCTATTAACAACTGAAGGGGCTTTAAAGTTTGCTGTTATAAAAATAGTCTCCTTATCGAATAGTGCCAACACTTCGTCATCGAAATGATCATCATGCCCATGTGATATTAAAATTGATAATTTATCTTTTAGTGCAGCCAAGTATACAGGATGAACGTAACTTGGATATGTAGGGAGCCAGCTACCAAAAGCTGGTTTTTCGTGCCAAGGGTCTGTTAACAAATAATGGCCATCCATCTCAAACAGAAGGCTAGCATGATTTTGAAACATTACTCGCATAACTCAATCCCTCATGATCATTTAAAACAAAAAGTACATTTAATCATTCGCCAAAGACGGCCCAAGAACAAAATGGCATGTTTGGATCGCGCCTGAGCTTCAAATTGTTTATGCCTAATACTTCATCTACCGCCCTTGTCTCACCTGGAAACTTCTCGCAATTTAGCTCATCAAATACAATCAAGGATCCTCTGGTTAACCTCGGAACAATTGATTCCAACACTTTTTTAGTAGGAGCATAAATATCCATATCAAATATGGCCATTGCGACCACAGATTGAGAATTTTTTTCTAGATACCTATTCACCTCGAGTGCCGCATCTCCCTTTATCAACTCAAACTTTTTCAAATGATTTAAAGGCGCATTCTTTTCTTGCAAATCTAAAATATCATTCAATGCTTTTTCATAATCATCGGAAACTGAATAATCACCGTCCTCGGCTATTTTTCCATCTTGAGTTATATCTACACCAAGAAACCCCGAAAATGTATCAAAACCAATAATTTTTCTAGAATAATTATAAGGCTCATAAATACCCCTAAGTGCCGTCAATATATTTATTGATGCACCCCAATGAACTCCAAACTCCATGATCACACCTGGAACCTCAATTATTTTCCCATATAATTGATTCCAATACAAAATTCTGCTCAATGACTGCCTGCTTAAAGTTGCCAATGAATGCATATTCCAGTTATAATCGGTATTCGCAACTAAATTCATATGATGTTTTCTTAACTTCTGCCAGTCTTCTACTTCGTTAGCCGAAGCAGAAGAATGTTCACCAATTTTATTCTTCTTAGTCATAGCTTAATCTCCGTTTGATTATCGACGCCCACCCAAAGTAAAACCATCATCTATCACTACATTCTGACCGCAGATGTAGCTCGACGCCGAACTACACAGAAACAGAATGCCGCCCGTGATGTCTTCTGCATCCAGCATTCCTTTGGAACGGGAATACGATTGATAGGCCGCCAAAAAACGGGCTGGCTGGTTATCGAGAATCCCACCTGGGCTCACTGAGTTAACGCGAAACAATGAGCCTTTCGTGTAGGAGGTTACAAATGCTTGCATATGCTGGATACCTGCTTTAATCGCGGCGTATTCAATAGGCATGGTCATGTTGGTCTGTTCATAGATATCCAGACGCGGAGCGGTTACACCGTAAATAGACGATAGATTGACCAAGGAAAATGCTGACTGTTCCGTCAGCGAGTATTCAGCACAGGCTTGCATCACGACAAAAAAGCCACCCAAATGACGACTGACATTGTCACAAAAGTCGTCGTATTCAACATCGAAAAAATCGGCACCGTAATTCTTTCCTATTGGATAACAGGCATTGACGGCAGCACAGGGCTTGGCGCCGCTATTTGCAAATCGTGCAAACAACTCACGCAAGGCGTTTCTGTCCGAAATATCAACAACATGCTTTTCTCCGTTGGCAAGCGCTAATTCTTCCAGTGCCCTAGCATCCAGATCGACCGCTACCACCCACGCGCCTGCTCCTTCCATTGCCACTGTCACCGCCCGGCCTATCCGTCCACAGGCGCCGAAGACAATGATTGTCTTATCCTTCAGGTCTTCAAATATCATGTTTTATCATCATCTCGGCCAGTTTTAAGTCGTATTCAGTATCAATATCCAGTGCTCGACTTCGTGGCACTTCAACAAGCTTTGTCACACCTTCCAGCACACCACCGGCGCTTAAAATGAACTTTGGCGTCGTTACATAGGCTAGCGTAGTTAGGTCAAATGTTTTGGGAGCCTGCTGCCGGTTGGCAATAGAATACCCCGCTATCACAGGTCGACAATGCCCTACATCGTCTACCGTCACCATATTAAAATAGGGATTTCTAGCTGATTCTGACGCCGTGACTACCATGTCAACCTGATCGTTCAACGCGTATAGGCATTGCTCTATGTCTGCGCGGCTCCGCAACGGACTGGTGGTGGGCAAACTGATAAACACATCAAATCCCACACCCTTCGTTTGCACATATTGAACCGCATGCTGCCAAGCTTGCCACTCTTCTGCCTTATCTGTGGCCATTTCTGCTGGTCGCGGAACCACCTTGGCGCCGCGCTGCAATGCTAGATCAGCAATTTCAGAATCTTCCGTTGATACATATATGTCGTCTATTTCAGGTAGTTGATGCGCTAAATCAATCGAATAGTAAAGCAATGGCTTGTCAACCAGCATGCGCACATTCTTTCTGAGCACACCTTTAGAGCCACCTCGCGCAAAAACAAATGCAATGACTTTTTGCACCTTTTGGCCTCTCGTGATCATCGCAATTCCTGCCAGGATCTTGACCGGCTTGACTCTTTCAAAATATCTACCAATTGCAACGTCTGCCAAGCAAAATCTACAGTACACCTCCTATCGTCTTGCCAACCTTCAACGGCAAAACACGACACCAACATATCAATATACATATTGTTTCTATCCCACCCGCTTCCATCATAGATCAAGGTTTTCTGATGTTCACCGCTCATTTGTCTGTAGATAGTATTGTTTAATATATCCCAAGTCAGAGTCCCATGTTCTCCGACGATAGTACAATGACGACTAGGCTCGCGGCGTAACATGTCCAAATGGACATTGGCCACCCAGCCACCGGCATGTTCCAAAATAACGTCTGCAGTATCTTCAACTTTCAGCTCTAGTAAACCCGACGTTCTTGCATGGCAGAATCCACCCGTGAAGTCACCAAACAGCCATCTCAAGTAATCGAATTCATGACTTAACTCTAATAAAACACCACCGCCCAATTCCGTTCGCGCCGACACACTGGTTCGGTAGTCTTTCTGCGGTCGCCAATCGGGTAAGTACTGGCCGACCAACGCATGAACGCCAGCTAGTCGACCGACAGCACCCTCGCTCAACATTTGCTTAATTTTATTTGCGGAAGAAAGGAAGCGCATATTGTAAGCGACAAGCACTTGCGGCGGTAACACCGATATTTTATCGAAAGTCACGCCAAACGCCTTTGCATCATGTGCTATGGGTTTTTCGATCAACACAGGGATACCCATTTCTGCCAAGGGAAAACTATATTCCAGGTGAGTGGATGACGAGGAGGCTACTATAGCAGCGTCAAAGGCAACATGACCGATCTCGGACCAAGCAGTAACACTAACATCGTGATCGAACTCACCCTCCAAAGCCTGACGCCCGGTCGGAAACACTAACAAGATGGATGATTCAGGGAAAAGTGTCTTTATATTCCTGATATGCCTCTTCGCTATGGCACCAGATCCCACAACCAATACATTTTTAATCGTGTTCATCATAATGCGATAAAATCATGTTGAGCACGCTTAAAATCTTCTAGCCTGCCAATATCCATCCAATATTCATGCAACGGAAACATATTGACAGAATGACCACCACCAATTGCCTTTAAAAAAAGATCAGGCATATCCAACTTTGTTTTCTCGGGAACCGTTTTAATTAACGCTGGTGACAATACATATATTCCAGCATTGATGAAAAACTTCTCCGTAGGCTTTTCAACTATTGAAGCAATACTCTGACCATTGTTTTTAACAACACCGTAGGGTATTTGAAATTCATGCTCACGCACGCACATTGTCGCCATGGATTGGTGTTCAATATGAAAATCTAAAAGACTGTTAAAATTTAATTGCGTCAACAGATCCCCATTCATGACAAAGACCGGACTATTTAGGGCCACTTCTGGCAACAAGCTGAGAGAGCCGGCGGTCCCAAGGGGCACCTTTTCTTCAACATACTCTATGGTTACACCCCAGCGAGTTCCATCTCCAAAATGATCCCGAATCTTATCACCCATATAGTGAGTAGAGATAAAAAAACGATGGAAGCCAGCCGCAATGAAACCTTCTAGAATAATCTCAAGGATTGGTTTTCCACCTATTTTTAGTAGAGGTTTTGGGCATTCATCGGTCAGTGGTCGTAAGCGCGTCCCAAAGCCACCCGCCATCAGAAAAATGGCATTGTCTCGTTTCGGAAAATCAGATGTAGTAAGAAGAGTCTCTAAACCGACCACTTTATTGTCGTGGCTTACGATCGGCAACTGCAGGACCTGATGTTCTTGCATCACCTTTGCAAATTTACTGCGCGACCAATTCAACGGCGCGCTGACGGGCTCAGGGTTCATTACCTGATCAAGGGGAACGTCCAACGAATAACCATTGAGTAACGCTCGTCTGATGTCTCCATCTGTAACCGTCCCACGCAGTCGGCACTCAGCATCTACCACTAAGAGAATACGTAGCCCACTTTCATTCAGTACTGAGATGGCTTGCACCATGGGTAAGTCAGCAGATACCAACGTACGTTGCCACTGTTTCATGTTTTCCACCTCAATGAGCATGCCAGTTATACATCTGTATCGACTTACAAAGAAAAAACTTTATTGTGAATAAGATCCCATTGAGCATGCAGTTTGCTATCACTGAATGCTTCTAGCAGGCCTACCCACAACGGTAGTTTCTGGAGGAACGTCATGTAGCACAACACTCCCTGCCCCAACGACAGCACTATGACCTACACTTATATTTGGCAATAAAATAGCTCCTGCACCTATCGTGGCACAATTACCTATACTCACACCACCCGCTAACCTCGCTCCAGGTCCAACTTGTACGCCATCCGCAATTTGACAATCATGATCTATAGACGCTGCGGTATTAATGATTACACCGTGCCCTAACTCAACGTCTGTTTGTACGATTGCACCTATGCAAACTTGAGTACCAAAACCTATCTTGCTGCGCTTGCTTATCATTGCTTTACGATGAACGATAGGCATTGGCTCGACGCTCATAGCAAGTAGTTGATTAATAATACTCAACCTTCGTTGGTTGTTTGTGTATGCAATTGCTAGGCATTCAAAGTTGTCAAGACGCTCAAAAAACTCACTTTCCTTACCAACGACAAACCAACTACCTTTCCTGTTGAGGTCTGGCCATTCATTATCGAACAAGTCTACCGTTGCGAACCCTAAGTCTTCTATAATCTCAGCAATTACCTTGCCATGGCCACCTGCGCCTAATATGGCAGCGTGGTTTAATCTAGACACGAATGACCTCTCCTGGAGCAAGCTCCAACTGTGAGATAGTACCCAAAGCATCCCAGTAGTGGATCGGAGATACTCCCAGTCCGGTTCTTGCGGTACGAACGTTATCTACCGTTAAGAGTTCACCAGCGCCAATTGGCTGTGCCGCAATAAGATGTTGCCGTGCTACTTTTCGAGTGTCCAATTCGCTGGGTTGTGGAGCTTTGATACCATCCCCCAACATCACTTCCAACTCGCGAATACGCTCAACCATCTCCGTCAACATAGGAACATCCATTGACGTCTGATGGTCTGGGCCAGGTAGAGAACGGTCGAGGGTGAAGTGTTTTTCTATGACCCTTGCGCCCAGTGCTACAGCAGATGTAGTCGCAAGATGACCTGCGGTATGGTCAGAATACCCGACTGGGACGCCGAAAGTACTGTAGAGAGTGCGCAGTGCCAACAGATTAACTTCTGCCGCTGGGGTTGGGTACTGTGACGTACAATGTAACAAGGTGAGCCATTGCGGCACACCTAGGTAAGCCCGCGCCTCACTCCAGTGCTCCCAAATCGCTGACAACGAATCAGGTTGATCTGTGCGACAACGACCCCAAGACAAAATTGCCAACGCCGTTTCTATATCACTCAGCGTTGACATGCCAGTGGATAGCATCAGTGGTTTTTGCGTACGAGCAAAGGCCATCAAAAGTGGGCCATTAGTAATCTCGCCGGATGGAATTTTATACCAAGGCAAATCGAGCGTTTGCAGAAACCGCAGGCTGGGTAACTCAAAAGCGGTACTGACAAAATCAATGCCACGCTCTTTCGCTCTAGCCTTCAACTCGTGATGGAAATCGTAGGGAAGTTCTAGTTGCCGTACCATATCTAACTGGCTCTCAGTCGCATCGGTACTAACCGTTTGATACTTTGCTTTCGGTGCCGTTGCTGAAACCAAGTAATCAGCCTGGAAAGTCTGGAATTTTACTGCGTTTGCACCACTATCTGCTGCTGCATCCACCATGTCTAAAGCGCGCTGTTCATCGCCGTTGTGGTTAACACCGGCTTCAGCAATGATATAAACCGACTGTTTCTTGTTAGCCAACGTCATGAAAGGTTTTCCTTGTGCTCAAGGCTTCGGTTTTTAGTAGTTGAATAATGCGCCGCGACACATCACCATCTCCATAGGGGTTGGTTACTGCTAAGCATTGTTGAGCAAAGCATTTCGATAGTACCTTCGCTAAAGCCGTGTTTATGTCATCTATCCCAGCACTGACCACACTGTCTGCCAGCAACCGTCCATATTGGCGACTACCAAGATTCAACGTTGGCTTGTGCAACGCAGGCGCTTCAATTAGTCCACTTGATGAATTACCCACTACGGCTTTCGCGCCCGCAATTGCAGATAGATAACGTTGTGACCCTAAATTGGCCACTGCCTTAAAACGCTCGGGCTGCCGTTTCTGAAGCGTTTCTATGGTCTCAATAATCTCTTGGCTGCCCTGGTCAGCATTGGGATAGGTCCACAATACGCTTAGGTCAGGGTATTCTGATAACGCAGTAATCAACGCCTCTAAAGTTTGCTTGGTCTGTTCCAGCGCATGGGTTTCAGGGTGAAGTGTAACCACACAATAATCCCGTGTCAGATCAAAAGTGAGCTGTGTGCTCAACTCTTGACGTGATAGCAGCGTCGTTCGCTTTAAATGTTCGAGCCCAAGGGTACCTACTGTAAACACCCGAGAAGGATCTTCACCCAATTGAATGACCCGCTGACGGTATGGCTCAGCCGCCACACAATGCAGACTTGCCATTTTTGTAATGCCGTGTCGAATGGCGTCGTCATACGCACCTTCCGTCACTTCACCGCCGTGCAGATGTACTATAGGTACACCCATGATCATGGCCGATTGCGCCATAGCTAATGCTTCATAACGATCTCCTAAAATCAATACGGCATCCGGCTCCAGCCGTTCCAGAGCATCAGCAAATCCCAACATACCAACCGCCATGGATTTTACGACTGATACAGATGTGTTGCTTGCTAAGAGCATATCGACCTGCGCAGATATGTCGAAACCATCTCGCTCAATATCACTGATCGTGCGCCCAAAACCTGTAACGAGGTGTGTGCCAGAAACAATCAACCGCAGGTCAATGCTTGAGTCCTCTTGCATATCTCTTAAGAGCCAGTACAAAAGCCCGTACTCGGCGCGCGTTCCAGTGAAAACCGCAATGGTCCTTCGTGCTGTCATTTAACAGCACTCCTACGCACACTGCTAGGCAAGTTCACCAAACGTTCAGCTATTTCTTCGGCGACAGTAAGTTCACCTCTTAATGCACTTTCATACATAGGTTGTTGATGCAACAAGCGCCATGCGGGACGGGTCTGAATGCCGTGTGCTTGTGTCTTTGTCAGCATGGCATCACGAGCTTGTCGATCCTCCGCAAGTATGGCGTTCAGCCAAAAGTTACTTTGAGTCCCCAATGGTTCATCGATAAATTGATATGTACTGCCCCGCATGAGGTCTCTATAATGACTCGCCAGCCTACGCTTTTCTTGCACATATGCAGGCAAACGGTTCATTTGCGCACAACCCAATGCGGCATTCAGGTTCGGTAATCGATAGTTGTACCCAACATCATCGTGGGTAAAATCCTGCCGCTCTGCTACCTTGGCGGTCGTGGTCATGTGCTTTATCCAGGCAGCAGCTGTTGTATCGGCTAACACTGCACCGCCACCACCTGTCGTTATAATCTTGTTGCCGTTAAAGCTGAGTGCACTGGCGGCCCCCCAAGTGCCAACATGCCGGCCGTTTCGGAAGCTGCCTAAGGCTTCGGCAGCGTCTTCTACCAATGCGATATTCCACTGCGCGCAGATATTAGCCAAACCGTCCAAATCGGCAGGATGACCGAACGTGTGCATAGGTACACAAGCGCGAACTACAGAGCGAGTAGCGCGATGACGACAAATACCTTCGTCATCCAAAAAAGCTTGTTCCGTTAACCATTCCGAGACTGCTATTGGCGACAAACTCAAAGTATTGGCATCAATATCTAAGAACACCGGCTGTGCGCCACAATAACTAATAGCATTCGCTGTAGCCACAAAACTTAAAGGTTGTGTGAGCACTAAATCGCCGGAGTTTACCCCCACCAGTCGCAGCGCGATATGCAATGCGGCTGTACCATTCACCACCGCCACCGCCTTTTCAGCCCCACAGTATTGCGCTAGCTGGGTTTCAAACTGATCAACATAGGCACCCACACTGGACACAAAGGTTGAGCGTATCGTGTCAACCACTAGGTTTTCTTCTTCAACACCAAACACTGGGCTATGCAAAGGTATAATTTCCGTTGTGCTGTAGTGTTCTCTGATGAATTCAACAAGCTGAGATAACATTGGCTAGGTCACCGGTTATAAATCGAGGTTTTAAATTTCGAGAGATTCTCAGGCTTTTCAAACCAGTCAATAGTTTGCTGTAACCCATCTGCCAAAGATGTACTGGGTGAATACCCTGTCAGCTCACGCAATAAGGCATTTTCACCCCAAAGACGAAACACTTCGGATTTCTCGGGTCGTAAGCGTTGTTCATCGGTGATGAACTCTACAGAGCTGTGCATCAGAGTTCTAATGAGCTCTAGCGTGTCACGCATGGACACTTCGAAATTCGACGCAATGTTAACCGTTTGCCCTATTGCCTGCTCACATTGTGCCAAGGCTACAAAGCCGCGGCATGTATCGGCGACGAAATTGAAATCTCGCGTCGGGGTCAGATCCCCTAACTTAATTCGCTCTGCACCGGACGCAATTTGTCCAATAATGGTAGGAATGATCGCCCGCGCAGACTGCCTGGGTCCATAAGTATTAAATGGTCTTGCAATGGTTACCGGCAAGTTAAAGGAATTGAAGAAGCTCATTGCAATAGCATCAGCCCCAATTTTCGACGCACTGTAAGGCGACTGCGGCTGATTTGGATGGCTTTCGTCAATAGGAACATACTTGGCCGTGCCATATACCTCACTTGTTGAAGTGTGCAGTAGTCTGGAAACCCTCGCATCCAAGGCGGCTTGGCAAATGTTTAGTGTTCCCATCACATTCGTTTCAACATAGGATGCGGGCGCAATGTACGAATAGGGTATTGCTATGAGCGCCGCCAAATGGAAAACATCGTCTACGCCGTCCATGATGTGGCGGCAAAAGTTTGGATCACGAACATCTCCTGTGACCACTTCTAAATGGCGATGCTGTGCTACATCGTCCAGCCACCCCCAGGTGTTGAACGAATTGTATTGTGCGAGTGCTCGAACACTGTAGCCCTCAGCCAGCAATAACTCAGTAAGATGTGACCCAATAAATCCGTCGGCTCCGGTAACAAGCGCATGCCTGGTCAACGTTAATTTCTCCTGTGCTGATGAGACAATGTTTTGACACACCTTGCAAGCGAGCAATATTTAAGCCATCGGACCAAAGCCAGACCAATAAATCGAACAAAGCTACTCACTATGTATGGCATTCCAATCACCATTTTATTCAGGTTTGAACTCGCTTACAGGACGACGACTCCATGCTACACTTGAGGTGGTTTTCTCGTGTCAGCGTAAATTATAGTAACGTTTTTAAGAGTCTAGTATGAATGCATTAGAACAAAGGTGGCAGCAGGTAACCCAAACCTCACAGGCAATACGCCGACAGTTGGAAGCCGGAGCGCAGAATACAGATGAGGCCGAGCGGTTGCTGCAAGACCGTGATGCCTTGCTACGAGACCTGCTCAGCGAATCTTTCTTGAGTCTGCTCGGGCCGGAAGAGCTGTCGTGGCTGCAAGCTCAAGTCGAGTCATTCATGCGGGAGGACACGCGTTTGCGCGATGCATTAAGTACAGAACAGCAGCGTATTCAAAACCAACTCAAACAGGACAACAACAAAGCGAAAGCTGCTAAGGCGTATCAACAGGGTCGAAGCTGAAGAGTCGTTGAGGGGCCGGCTGGACTTTGACGTGAGAGCGCAGCCTTCTGCGCAAAAGGTTCAGCATGCGGGTATGAATACCCGTCCTACTAGCGAATAAAGTTAAACAACGACAAACTACTGACTTTAACGTAAGTCTGCTGCGCAGCCTCTAAGGCCGTGGTCTGCATTTGCAATCGACTAACCGCTTCGGCCATGTCAACGTTCGCCAGCTTAGAGCGCACGTCCTTTGACACCAACTCCAAATCCAAATGAATGTCTTTCGTGGTCTCTGCAGTATTCAATCGCGCCCCGATCTTGGACCGGTAGATGGATATGTTCTCGATCGCGGAATCGATGTTGTTTAGGGAGTCGCCGACCAAATTTGAAACAGCCACGGATTCATCAGCCGAGTCTCCCAACATCATTAAGCCGTCCACCAGCTTTTCTAATGTATATAGAGGTCCTTGCTTAGTCGTGGTTTCGACTACAAAGTTGTCACCCGCAACAGGCTTGCCACTTATACTGACCAACATACCCGCAAACTGTACTTGCTGGCCGGGCACAAAGGCAACGTTCTTTTGCCCTTCAATCACGCTGTTATCGCTGCGCCGCCGAATGGTAAAATTAGCGCCTGGAGGCTCAACGTCCAGTTCATTATTGAAAGTAATGATGGCGTCGTTGGGATAGAAGTCCTGAAATTCTTCTTCGTCAAAGATAATGCCTTGAGAGATGACTCCCGGTGGATTTCCACGATTGAGTTCACTACCGTAAGTATAAAAGGACGGCTTTTCGATCGGGACATCTAGGAAAATGTCTTTGCCATTGTCACTGACTGCCACACTGTTCGAGTTAGAAATACGGATCAGGCGCTGGCCTTCGTCACCTTGATAGGTATAACCGCCCCCCGGGTTTTTTACGAACGCTTGGGTTTGGCCTGAAAAGCCAGAAAACAAATATTCACCACTGGCATCTTTGCTGTTGACCTGCTGGAACAGCTCGTCCATACGTAATTTGATTTCAGCGGCAAAAGCTTGCCGGTCCGTTTGAGTTGTGGTGCCATTGCCCGCAGCCACTGCAAGTACGCGCACCCGCTGCATAACCACTTCCATTCCGACCATGATGGACTCTTGGTATTCTAAACGACCTTGCAGGGAGTCAATATTCTTAACGTACTGGCTGCCCAACGCAAGCTCTTGGTTCAACTGCAGGATGCGGCTGTTAGCGACGGGATCATCAGCCGGTGTAGCAACACGACGACCGCTACTGACCTGCTCTGAGGTTTTAGCCACCTGTGACTGCGCGCGCAGAATATTATTCAGCGAAGCGGTGGATATTTGATAGCTGGATAAACGGTCAGCCATGGTGTGTTCCTCAAAACGCAATGTTCGGCGGATGACGCTGCGCTCTTCCGCCCTATGATGTTCGTTTCTTTGGCGGATGAAGCTTTGCTCTTCCGCCCTTTGCCCGTTATTTATCTAAAGGCGCCTAACAGGGAGTTAAAAATCTCCTGTGCGACGCGTATCATCTGGGCATTGGCATTGTAGGCTTGCTCAAACCTCACCAACCGCGCCGCCTCTTCGTCTAAATTCACGCCCGATACTTGCTGCCACGCTGACTCGGTTTGGTCGAGAGACACGCGCGCAGTTTCCGTATTAATCTGCGCTTGTCGCGTCGATAAGCCAATCTGCTGAATCAACTGCGAGTAGGCATCGTTAAAATTCAATCCGCCGTCTCGGCCGTTCAGCAGTTTTGCTGTTTGCAAGTCGATCATGCGTTCCGAGTTGCGATTATCAGCACTCGGGTCTTTGTTATAGCCAATTTCAAATCGGTCACCGGCCACGGGCCGCCCATCAATCTGAAATTGATAGCCTGTGTACGTTGGCAACGCATCCGGGGTGCCGGTAAATAAGTTGCCGTAAGGCGGCTCCGTCGTCATGGTGATACCATCATCCATCACCACGTCTACCTGCCCACCCATAGTCATTTTCTGACTATCAGCATTTCCCTGCCCTTCCATTTTCATTACAACTTTAAAACTTATATTGCCGCGCTCATCAATGGAAACGTCCACTCTACCCGGTGCATCAGCGCCATTAAGCCAGGGGTCATTACGCTTAATACGCTCTTGGCTGGCCAGTTCCGCTTCTATTTTTTGGGCGATCCCAAGCAACATGTCATCAGCGTCAGCATAGTTATCGGTCAATTCAATAGAAGCTTTATCGCCGTAGGGGGTAGTGAACTCGTAAAGATAGGGTCCTCGCTCAGAAAAATCGAACCCTTGCGACTGAGTTAACAAGCCACGCGTATCAGCCCCGACAGAATCCAGGAAGACCTGCTGGCCGTTGCTGACCTCAAAACTGTCTCCTCGAGCATTGGCAACATCTTGAGGACGATCACCCTTCATTTCAATTCGAATGTCGTCACCATCAGCCGATGTGATTTTCACCGAAAATCCATCGCTCTTCGCAGAGATGCCTAAGTCCTGTAGCTCGAAGCTGCTGTTTATGCGACTGGCAATAAAATCTGCTGTCAGCGGCGACGGCACCTCTTTTATAAAACCTTCTTCAAAAATACCCTGAATATCGCCGATGTCTTCACCTGGCATGGTGATATCGACACCATTAATGTAGACCTCAAAAGGTACGGGCGGATCATAAGGTGGCGTAGCATCCCGAAAGTTACTAAGTTCAACCTCTGTGAACGCACGCGCCGTCACCCCAGGAACACCGTTCAGCTCAGACGCCACCTGTTTAGCGCTGGCACCGCCAGGTGTTGAAACGTGCTCAAGCAACTGTGGTTTGCCATCCGGCCCCAATGTTTGAAAAGTAATGCGTTCGGGATTAAAACCGTTGCTGGGCCACGAATCCGGCTGATTTGCAGCTTGCGTAAAGGGCACTTTCGGTAACCAGCCGGAATAGCTGGTTACTTGCGTTTCACCCGGGTTATTGGAAAAGATGTCATTCGCGATACCTGGAGTGAATGGCAAGTTTCGCATAGGCGGTTGCAACTGACGTGGTCGCAACGGGTCACTGTTGTCTAACAGGGTGTAACGGTCTGCACTTTCGAACACGACCAATATAGGAGGAGAAAGCTCACCGGGTACAGCAAAAGACGACGTATTAGCATCTAACAGCACGCCATTGTCGATAGCCCCTGTGCCCTGATTAGCCAAGCTGCTGCCACCCGTAATAGGCATAGCGAAAGCCAGCTCTGCAGGTAGAGTGAGCTTTAAATCAAAGTCCTTAGCCGCGCCGCGCGTCGGCTGAAAGACGTAACGGTCACCTTCTTGAAAGGTGCCCGATACCAATTTCACTTCGATACCGTCGAACGATACGGAGGCCGGACGTTCCCCGGATATCACGCCACTGCTGACGACTTCACCATCTGTTAGCCTAACAACTTCATAGTTGGAGTCACGCGGTCCCGTGAAACGCATTTCGTAGTCACTGACTGACAGTTCGCCAATGTCACGAATATAGACTTCAACCACGCGATCATTAGGCCGAGCGTTGTTGGCGCTGTATTGCACTCGCGAACGCGCCAAAGCTTGGTCGTTGTAGTCGGTAAACATGTCGGAACCAAAGGCCCCAAATAGATTAATACCGCGTGCCTGCTGTTCGTTAAAGGCCGTGGCTACACCAATGGCGACACGCCCTAAGTAGTTCAGCGCTTCGTCTAGATTCTCATTGCGAAATTTAAGCGTACCGCCCAGTTGACCACCGGTTATGCTGTCCGTGATCGCCAAGCGTTCTTTTTTGCTGACAAACATGATGTCACTGCGACTGGGATCCTTTATGCCAGGTTGAGTTTCGAGTCTGTTAGCCTCGAAACCGATGACCAAAGCTTGGCCAGAGCCAATGTAGACATCGTAATTGCCGTCAGCGACGACCACATCGACCGACACAATTTCTGATAACTGCCGCACCATTTCATCGCGCTTGTCGAGCAGGTCATTCGGTGGCGCCCGACGGGAGTCGCCTCTCGCGTTCTGAATATCTTCATTCAATTGCGCGATGCCAGTAGCCAGCGTATTGACCTCGCCAGAGTAGCTGCGCAATTGATCGTTAATCAGATTACTCTGCTGATCCATGCGTTCATAGATCAGATTAAATCGGTCTTGCAGTACACTGGCCGCTCCAATGAAAGCTTCACGTGCGGGAATAAAGCCCGGGCTGTCAGAGGCGGTCTGTAGCGCTGAGAAGAAATCGGACAATACCGGGCCGATTCCGGTACGCTCATCACCGAGTAAACGGTTAATTTGATCAATATTGTCGCGGTAAGTTTCGAAGCCCTTAAACAACTGAGTGTCAGCGCGCATTTGCTCGGTCACAAAGGAATCGTGAAGACGCCGAATGGTGGTGACGTCTACACCCGAGCCAATATAGCCCACACCCATGAACTGCGACTGGGAGGAGTTAAGTATGACTTCTTGGCGACTATATCCAGCAGTGTTCGCGTTGGAAATATTGTTACCAATCACTTCCAACTGCTTCTGTGATGCGTTCAAGCCGGTAAGGGCTATGTTGAGCAGACTCATTGCTTACTCTCCCAGAGATGCCACAGTGGTGTGGAGCATGGACTCAATGTACGGACTGCTAGCGATACGCTGAATCTTCTCAGCGTACAGAGGATCAGTAGCGTACCCGGCGGACTGCAGTGCTTCAGCGTAAGCAGCCCCATCACTGGCTACAGACAAGGCTTCTTGATAGCGGGGACTGCTGGACAGGAAGGCTTGATAGTCAGCAAAGCTTTGTGCGAAATCGTCATACGCTCGGAATGCCGCTTGGACATGCACGGGTCGCCCGGCCAAATATTCCTTAGTGGTCACTTCGGCACTGTCGCCCGACCAACGGTGATCAGCCTTAATATTAAATAGGTTGTGGCTGCTTTCGCCATCGCCACGACTGATTACGTAACGCCCCCAACCCGTTTCCAGCGCGGCTTGAGCGACGATGTAACGCGGGTCGGCGTTCATTTCTTCGGCAACACGCTCAGCATGCGGCCAAACAGCACTGACGAACTCTTCGGGCGAGGCAAATTCGGATACTTTAAGATCGTCGTTGTTCGGCGAAGTTGTCGCGCTGCCGACGGACAAATCTTCTACTGCTTGGTCCAACATGTCACCCATAGAACGACTCGGCAAAATTGGTCGTCCAGAATGATCGAGCGGCAACACATCCGGCGAATTATTGCCGCCCTCTGCGCGCCGTGCCTGGCTGCTAAGTTGATCATACAAAACGTCCGCCAACCCCATACCACCCTGTTGCGACATATTCAGTGACATCTGCTCGTCGAGCATTTGCTCATAGAATTCGGTTTCGTTAGAACTGAGGAAAGAGTCAGGGTTCAGTGTCTTGGTGGCTTCACGCATGCTTTTCATGATCATTTGCGTGAACATGGCCTCAAACTGCTGCGCTACNNGACTCAGACTGCCGCTTGATTGCTTCCAATCCCTGCAGGTCGTTGTAAACGAATGCATTGCCGGTTGCTGTATTACTGAAGGAATTCAGTGCCATGGTAGAGCCTTGTTATTTGCTGTTCTGTAGTTTGTAGAGCAATTGCTGTGCCAAAGCTGGCGATAATTAATATAGCGGCGGAAAATGGGGAAACTTGAAGAGGGTATAGGGCGGAAAAGCGCAGCGTCATCCGCCAGACAACAACTC
>JAGDZJ010000028.1:0-660 GCA_049115955.1 Natronospirillum sp. | reverse complement strand
CGTATACGGACGGGCGGTAGCCAATCTAACGGCCTTTACACTTCGATAAGCATTAACTGGCAATAGCATCTAAAGGACTTGTTAGCCCCGCAAAATGCTGACCCAGCACATGAGTATAAATCTGCGTTGTTGAAACGTCTGTATGACCGAGAAGCTCTTGTACAGTTCTAATGTCCCTACCATTTCTCAGAAGCTCCGTGGCGAAACTGTGACGAAACGTATGGCATGAGATCCGTTTGTTGGAAAGCTTTGCAGCCGAGACAGCCTTTTTCAGCGCCTTTCTGGGTACTGAATCATGCAAATGATGACGACACAGGACACCGGTGATTGGGTGCCTACAGATGTTGCTAGATGGAAACAAAAACATCCAGGCAGGTTGACGATAGGCAGAAGGATACTTCTTCGCGAGAACACCAGGAATAGAGGGGCCGACGCCTTTTGTATTGTCTAGTTCTTGCAAGGCCAACGCATCGGCAATTGCGCCTTTGGTGCTTTCATGGAGGGCGGGACTAAAGACCGTAACCCTGTCCTTCGCGCCCTTGCCGTCGCGCACAGTTATGGACCCACGCGTGAAGTCGATGTCTTTCACCCGCAATCGAAGGCACTCGGTAATGCGCAAGCCAGACCCGTATAGCAGCGAGAAAATCAGTTTATCTCTAC
>JAGDZJ010000027.1:0-53724 GCA_049115955.1 Natronospirillum sp. | reverse complement strand
GCCCTATGCCACCAACGGCATACGCCACAGAATCAAACTGACCGCAGCGGCACCCACAACGAAGTTCATGGGTAAGCCCAAACGCAGAAAGTCCGTAAAACGGTAGTTACCCGGCCCGTACACCATCATATTGGTTTGGTAACCCAGTGGTGTTGCAAAGCTCGCTGAGGCCGCCATCATGATCGCCAGTACGAAGGGCTCGGGGTTGAGGCCCGCCTCTCCGGTGACGGCTAACACGACGGGCAGCATCAACACAGCCGCTGCGTTATTGGTGATGGTTTCCGTTAACAAAGACACCACCAAGTAGGTTAGGATCAGCAGCAGCCAAGGTCGCCCATTGCTGATGTCGACCGTCCATGCCGCGATACTGGCCGCCAAGCCTGTTTCCAAAATGGCGTTACCCAGCGCAAAGGATGCACCGATGGTTAAAAGCACCGACAAATCGAGGCTCTTTTGGCCTTGCTCAAACGAGCAACATCCAGCCAGAATCATCAAACCAGCACCCACCAGTGCCGCGTTGAGCATTGAGGTCAGGCCCAATGCCGCAGAAGCCACTACACCGGCCAGAATCAACCATGCCCATTTGGCTTGGCTGTGGTTGGGTGATTGCTGGTCCAAATCGTTGATCAGCAAGAAATCGCGCTGGTAACGTTGACGGCTAACAAAAGCAGGGCGAGCTTCTAGGAGCAGGGTATCTCCCGGTGCCAGTTTGATTTGCCCTAGGTTGCCGTTCAGGCGTTTGCCATTGCGGGCGACAGCCAACACCACCGCGCCGTAGCGATCGTGAAAGCGGCAATCGCGAATGGTTTGGCCCAAGCAAGTGCAACTGGTACCGACGACGGCTTCAACCAAACTCCGCTCTTCACGCTGCTGCGCTAAGGTTGCACTGCCATTTTGGTTCATGCTGGGTCGAATACCGGGGATGCGCAGAAGCTCAGTAATGGCTTCGGTTTCGCCTGCGAATACCAGGGTGTCGTTACCGCGTAAGCGTTCTTCCGACGGCACGGCCGTTACCACGCTGCCGTCACGTTCAATCTCGACCAAGTAGAGTTGGCGCAAGTGACGTAATCCGGCGGCCAACACGGTTTTACCGACGAGAGGGCCGCTAGGGTCAACCTGTACCTCAACCGTGAACTCGCGCATTTCGTCGATCAACTGGGTCGAATTGCGGTCGGGCAGTAGGCGCGGAAAGACCAGCCACATAAACAAGCCACCAACCAATGCGACGGGCAAACCGATCCACGTGATCGCAAAGATAGAGAAGCCGTCAGCTCCCGTCAGTGCACTGTATTGTCCGTTCACCACCAAGTTTGTGCTGGTGCCAATCAGGGTCAGTGTACCGCCCAGAATGGCGGCGTAACTCAGCGGTATCAGCAGTTTAGACGCGGGAATATCAATCTGCTTTGACCACGCGCGAATCGCCGGAATCATCGTGGCGACCACCGGCGTATTGTTTAAAAAACCGCTGAGGCCGATGACCGGCACAAAGATGCGCAACATAGCACTGCGGGTCGACTTCGGACGGCCCATGGCTTTCCGTACCATACTCTCTATGGCACCGGAATGGTACATGCCAGAGGCGATGATAAACATGGCCGCTACGGTGATCATGCCGCTGTTGCTGAAGCCGCTGAGTGCTTGGTCTGCGGAAATAACGCCCGCCGTACTGAGAATGGCGAGCACAGCCAATAGAATCCAGTGCGGTGCGACACGGGTCACAATCAATGCCACTAGAGCGCCTAGGGTCAATGCGAGGGTGAGGTAGGCTTGCCAGCTCATGCGGTTCTCGAAAACGATAAAGGAAAAGGGAGAGTAGGGCAGATTGGCCAATAAATAAAATATTAAAAAATTATCAGATATGCGAATTGGTTATATACGGTATCGGGGCGTACGGCCACACTTTAACCTGATGAGATAGAGAATTTTGCTGCGATGTGCGATACTTCCGCACCGATAAAAATAATTCAGCAATTGCAACGTCGTTCTGCCAATTCTGTGACCAGAGTCTAGCGTTCGACGTAATCAGTGGGAGATGCGAGTGTGGCCATAAAAGCCATTGTTCTAGACCTAGATTATACGCTGCTAAACCGTAACAAAACGGTAGGCCAGCGGACCTTGGAAAGTCTCATCGAAGCCCATGAACAGGGCTATACGTTGATCATTGCTACGAGCCGACCTATTCGAGTGGTGCGTGGTTTAGTGCCCGCAGAACTACTGGAAAGAACCACGCTCATTACGTTGAATGGTGCCGTCGTGCACGAGTTTACGCGTGACCATCAGTGGCAGATGTCGTGCCTGGGTCTCGAAGCTAAGCATTTGGTTGCCGCACTGCGCGAGCAAGACCCGCCGATTCAAATCACCGCAGAATGCTGGGGTGAGAACTTCGCTACTAATAGAGAATATTGCCCAGAGACGCTGCTGTCTAAGCAACACGCACGGCCGGATATGCTGAAAGGCCTAGACGATATTGACTACGGTTGGTTGAGCAAAATCACCGCCGATGGCCAAGGTGACTCATTGGAGCACCTGATGGCGTGGCAAGAAGACTATTCTGACCTGCGCTTTGTGCCTGCGGACGACTTCCGTGTCATCAATATCGTGCCGGCGGCGGTCGGGAAATCCAAGACGGTTGAACAGCTCTTGTCGCGGATGAACATTGCGCCCGCCGATGTGGTGGCCTTTGGTGATGAAATTCCCGATATTCGTTTGCTGGAAATGGTCGGCTTAGGCATTGCCATGGGCAACGCCAAGCCAGAAGTGAAGGCGGTGGCGGATTTGGTTATTGGTGATTGTGATGATGACCCGATCGCCGACTTCTTAGAGGTGACGTTACTTAAACATGCGCAGTCTGCTTAGCAGCGCTCTGCTTGTAACGTTGTTCAGAAATGCTTTCTGGATTAAAGCACCTCAGCAATAGCTGAGGTCAATCGAGAAAGCTGCTCTGAACGGATCACGTACGGTGGCATGATGTAGATCACCTCGCGAAAGGGCCGTATCCAAACACCCAAGTCCACGAATCGTTGTTGTAATTCTTTTACCTGAACCGGTTCGTGGCACTGCACCACACCGATGGCTCCCAACACCCGCACATCCTGCACACTGGTTTTTTCTTTCAGCGGCATTAATTCGGCACGTAATTGTTGCTCTATGGCGTGTACACGGCTCGACCAGTCGGATACCTGTAGCAACGATAGGCTGGCATTGGCGACAGCACAGGCGAGTGGGTTCCCCATAAAGGTCGGGCCGTGCATAAAAACACCGGCGGCACCGCGGCTGATGGTTTCGGCCACCTGATTCGTCGTCAGGGTGGCAGCCAGTGTCATATAGCCACCGGTGATCGCCTTACCCAAACAAAGAATGTCGGGGACGACTGCCGCGTGCTCCAGTGCGAACAGCCTGCCTGTGCGGCCAAAACCGGTCGCGATCTCGTCGAAGATCAATAGAATGCCGAAATCATCACACCACTGACGAAAGTGCCGCAAATACTCCGGGTTGTAGAAGCGCATACCGCCTGCACCTTGCACTACGGGCTCAACGATCAGTGCCGCTAACTCATCTTGGTGTGCTGCTAGTAGCGTTCGACAACGTTGCAGATAAGCATCATCCAATGGCGCATCGAAGCCTAACGGCGGCTCGGGAAGAAACAGGTTATTGGGCAGATAACCATTGAACAGGCTGTGCATGCCGCCCACCGGGTCGCACACCGACATCGCACCGGTCGTATCACCGTGGTAGCCACGCGACAGGGCGGCGAAACGCAACCGTGATGAGCCGGTACTTTGTTGGTATTGAAGGGCCATTTTGAGGGCGACTTCTACAGACACCGAGCCGCTGTCCGCCAGAAACACCTTTTGCAACGCAGGCGGCGTCATATCGACCAATTTACGCCCAAGGTCAACAGCAGGTTGGTGGGTGATGCCACCAAACATCACATGACTCATACGACCTAACTGTTCAGTAATGGCCGCATCAAGCTCTGGTACACCGTAACCATGGATGGCGCACCACCATGAGGCCATGCCATCCACCAATTTTCGTCCATCGGCTAATTCGAACTCAACCCCTTGTGCGGCGCGCACAGGAAAGCTCGGCAGAGGGTCGAGCATTGATGTGTAAGGGTGCCAGAGATGTTGGCGGTCGAACTCCAGATCCTGCGCGTCCATAGATGTACTGCCTGCGAAGATGATAGCGGAGACAATATGCTAGCAGCTAAGCGGCGAATGGAAACAGATTAGGGTGCAGGGCATTTACATCTGGTACTTAATTGATCAAATATCGTAATGACGATGCTCAGAAACGCCTTCCGGATGAAAGCCTGGTGGCAGTGTGCCTTTGATGTAAAAAGCAAAAGCGATGATTTCAGCAATGATGTGGTAGAGATCCGGCGGTATCTCGTCGCCAACACTGAGCGAACACAGTAGAGCGACCAGGTCGGGGTTCTCGTAAATGGGAATTTCATGTTCGCGCGCAATGGCCAGAATTTCTTCTGCCAGCGACGATTGTCCGGTCGCCAGTACCGTAGGTGCCTTGGCGCCATCATAGTTCAGCGCAACAGCGGTCAGGTCATCGTTCATGTGCGTATGTCCACTTGATGCTGTGATGGGTTGCTCGCGTTGGCCTTACCACTGACACGTTTGGGTAAGCCATGGCGACACTGTACGTCCTCCACTGGCAGCCCCATGCTGGTCAGGCGTTGGCTGAAATCTGAAACTTTGTCATGTATGGCGCGCAAGGTGGGCGCGTCATCGGTCAGAAAATGCAGGCTGCAACTGTTGTTGCGCCAATGCATGCGGGCGCATATCGGTGCCATGGGTGCAAGATGAAAGTGGACATCCAACACCCACTCGGCTGACTTGCCAGAAGCTTCCTCGTTGGTGTCCTCAGGCGGGTGGCGTTCGACATCGAACCACACCAAGTGTTGATCGCTCCAAACGGGAATACCTTGCAATAACCTTGGGCCGTCCGTGCCTTGGTCTGCGGGCAGACTCAATAAGGTGCGGACTTGATGCTGTTGCGCCACTTGCTCCAACGTTTGGCGAATAGCTAACAGCGTTTGCTGCTCTCTAAGTACCGCGTTCTCTGGGCCTCTACCGACTTTGGGCGCGAGCGACTGACGCATTTGATCCGGTGAGTACAGTGTGTTCGAGCGGGCAAGAATGTCCTGTGCACGCTGTTTTAGCTGTTCTTGTAAGGTTAGTTGAGGTGCTTGTACGCCTTGTTGCAACAACCGCTGATCTATGACTTGTTCGGCCACTACTCGCCACCAGTCGGCAGGAGGGGGTAGCGGTGGCCGCTCGGCATGAGCTGCTTTCGGACTGGTTCGCATCACAGGAAGCTGCAACAGCGGATTGTTCTCAGAGCCTTTCGTAGTAGAACCCGAGGCAGAGTTGCCAGTAACAGGAGAGCTTACGCCCGCGCTGTTGGGCGGCGATGCCACTTGAGCCCCTGCGCTGACTGCTTTGCCGTCAGTAGTTGCCGGGAGGCGGGTGCTGTCCGCTCCGAGTTGCAACTGAGCCTGCGCTCCCTGCTGCCATTGCGTCCAAACAGCACGCACTGTCTCCGGTGTGGTCTTGCCATAGGTATCTTGTGCTGTGGTAATTAATTGGCTGATCCAGTGCTGGCTGTTTTTAACGGCTGCAGAGCCTTCCAACGTACTGCCGGTAGTGGTGGCCACGTTAGCGAGGCCGCTGGCACTGAGTGGTGTTGGTGTTGCCGGGTTTAGGGTGCTCTCTGCTGTTGGAGCAGTACGTACTGCGGTTGGCATAGCCTGTACCCAGCGTGTAATAAGATCGCGCAGCGCGGTTATTTGTAGCGCTTCCGGGGTAGTGCCTGGCGCCGTATTTACGGCAGCTCTAGCGGGCTCCCCAGTTGTGTTTGACTGCAGATTTCCCGGCGCTGCTATCGCGCCACTGGTAGTCGATGGCGCTGCAGTGGGCGGTGTTAGCGAAGGTGTCGATGCAAGAGCAGAGGGCGTACTCGCAGTTCGGAGCAAGTCGGGAAGCAATGTCTTTAGAGCAACCAAAGCGCTCTGAACTTGCAGAGCAGGGAGCAGGCTCAGTTGTTGCCGCTGCGCTGCATCCAGCATAACGATTTGCTGTTCCGGGCGGCTCGGCACCAAAATCTGTGGGCCCTTGGTGGAAGGAATGAGTAGCAGGGTTTGCCCGGCCTCCAGCACTGTGCCGCTGCTGATGCGAATGACTTGCTGCCCGAGCTGAACTTGATACTCATGCCGCCCTGGCTGAGTAGGCTCTAAAGCAGAGATGACGGTCATCGGTAAACTGCGCGGCGCTTGCTGGTTATTATCCACGCGTGGGCCAATAGCGGCTTCAATAGCTCGCACCAAGGCTTGATCTGTTTGACCTTGCCGTTGCTGTTGGACGACTTGAAACCAATCGGTCAGGGCGCGTCTGGTCGGTTCTGACGAAGCGCGCTCGCGTTCTGAATAGGCCTGCGGCCGTAATGCTGAGTCCGGCGGCAGGCGCATTTTACCGATGCTGTCTATTTTAGCCATGCCTGTACTCTACACCCATAATGCCCATGCTCCTATTAGGAGGTAGTCGTCACGGTAGAGTTTTCCTTGAGCTAAAAAACTGCGCTCGTTTAGCTTTCTTCCGGTTGCAGCACGTCTACGAACAAGTACTGATTGTGCTGTAAGCGCGTGACATACGAGCGACACAGTTGTTTTAACTGGATGTCGCGATAATAGCCGGAACTGACAAACTGCTGGTCCGAGGTTTCGCGTGAAGCCAGCAATTGGTAAAAATGTGGTCGCCAGCACCAATTCATGCCGAGCATGCTGTTGTTGGCAACGATACCCTGTTCAGTCACTTCGAAATTGTCTGAAATCTGCGTGCCGTCAGAACTGCACAGATAGAACTTAAGAATATTGGTGTCTGTTGGCAAAGTAATGTCGTCCCAGCGCTCTTGACTGCGACAGGTTGCCACCAACTTCATCAGCACTTGTTCAGTGCTTTGATCAAAGCTCATTTGCTGCTTGTGATGGGCGATTTTGTGCTCAAAGAAATTGGCTCGTAATGCACTGATTTGATCCTGGTAGGCGTCTGATGGCAGAAAGTGATCTTGTGCGGGCGAAAATAAGTAGCCCTGCATCCAAGAGGCACCCAGTTCCAGTCCAAATTCGAACTCGCGTGCAGTCTCGACACCTTCGCAGACCAACTGGCATCCCGTCTTTTCCGCTAAAGCCGAAACACTGTGTACCAGGTCGTAATGCTTGCCGCTGTTGGCGGCTTGCTTGAACAATTTCATGTCCAACTTAAGGATGTCGGGCTCCAGCTCCATAATGCGGTGCATGTGGGAGTTGCCAGCGCCGAAATCATCAATCGCCACCCGGTAGCCTTCTTCACGATAGCGTTCGACAACACGACGAATGGTTTCTACAGTACCTTTCTGCTCCGTAATCTCAATAATGATACGACTCGGATCCACGCCAGAGCGTTGCAACATTTGCAGCAGTGGCGTCGTAGTCCAAGCCGTCAGTTGACTGATCCAGTCAGGGCTGATGTTTAAAGAGATAAAACCACTGGGGTAGGAATTGAGTTGAGCTACAGCCATCGACCGAATGTGTCGGTCGAGCTGGAGTAGGGCACGCGAATGGCTTGGAGTATCGTAGAACAGATCACCCAAGCTGTTCAAAGAGCCGTCATCTAAGCGTTCGCGGGCCAGTACTTCGTGGCCCACTACCGTGCCTCGTGCAACATCGATGATGGGCTGAAAACCGGGCAACACGCGTTGGTAGTCTAGTTCTTTCATAGTGAGTAATCATGGCCTCATAGCGGTGCGCTCGCACCCTAAAACGGAAGAGGTGAGCGTCACTCTAGCAAATAAGCGGCCATAAGCAATGATAATCAAACACATCGTCACCTTACGTATTTCAGGTGACTGAATATGCCCCAATATTGTGCTTATTGATACAGGGATGTTTGGTCTCTGCCCTGAAATAGGGCATTGTGTCTTACAATAACACTGCGACTGACGAAGCTTTCAAAGTGCACACTACCGCTGGCAAACTCAGGGGCAATGTCGCCTCGATCAGATACCCCGCGAAGCGTGAATACGACTTGGCAAAAAGCGCGTTCGTTGCTGCTTGTGGCTGCTTCAATTAACTCGTCAATGGACAGGGTCAATGATTGGCTATTGATCGCTTGAAAGGTTCCAGAGGTTTGGGAGATGCCCTGCTTCTTGCTGGAACAGCGTACCTCATAACGTCCGTTTTCAGTGGCTACGCCTGTCCAGCCTAGAGGAATGTACTCGTTATTCTGCGTATCGAAGATCTCATTGTCTTCCGGGCTATGAAATTCTGGTGATACGGGAAGGTGGAGCAGGGTGCTGCGCGCTGAAGGGTATATGTCGGAGCGCAGGAAGTCGAGCTGGAGAACACCTTCTTCATAGGGAATTTCGTTTGAATACACGCCGTTCCATTGTGCATTCATTGCATACTCTTGGTTGTTCAAACGAACCAAAAGATGGTCTTCTCCCGTTAACTCGGCACGCGCGTAGGGTTGGTCTTCAACACCGATGGTCGCTTGTACAACAAGTTGGTCGTTGTGGCGCACAACCACTAGATTGAGAATCAATGCATCGGTTGCGATGTCTTCGCTTTGTGGTGCGCTTTTACAGCCAGTCAACACAACGCTGCCCATTGCAACTAGGAAAAGCAACAGCGCGGCGCGGATCGACGAGCCAGGCCCCTGGTGGGCTGCTGCAGTAGCCGATAGCGTGCGCGAGTGTAAGGTGACATTTTCAGGCCGCATTGCGGGCATGAACGATACTCCAGTTCTACTGCAAGCAGTTTAACTCAAGTTAAATCAAATCGTGTTCAAGGCGTCGTAAAGACCGCCAAAAAAGTCGGCATTGGTATTCACTTTTCTGCGCTCAGTTGGGTGACCTGCCACGGTGCCGAAAGATGTATGGGCTCTTTGATCAACCGTTGATGGAGTTCTGGCATAAGGATTTCCATGTCCTGCTTCAGGCTGTAGGGAGGATTGACCAGTATCATACCGCTGCCTGTCATGCCACGCTCCACGTCGTCCGGGCGGACACACATTTCTAAGCGCAACATATCTGGGATGCCGGTTTTAATCAGTGCGGCTATGAATGACTCCGTTTCAGCGCGCTTGATAACCGGGTACCAGATCATGTAGGTGCCGGTTGCAAAGCGTTGCACAGCGGCGGCTAACGCTTTGGCAACCTGTGCATAGTCGGTTTTGATTTCATAAGACGGATCGATCAGCACCAGGGCTCTTTTTTCCCTAGGCGGCAAGGTAGCAATCAAATGCTCTAGGCCATCCTTTTGCAGAACGCTGATCGTCCGCTGGCGGCCTATGTAGTCGCTGAGCAGTTTAACGTCACTGCTGTGCAATTCGGTCAATTGGGCACGATCTTGGTCACGCAGGTAGTGTTGTGCAATAGCTGGTGAGCCAGGGTAGGTATTGAGCTGAGCGCTGTTGTTGAACGTTCGAATCAGCGCGGTGTAGTCTGCAAGCAAACCCTCTAAAGGTTCATCATTCAATAGGCCAATGCCTGTCATGAACTCGCCCGTCTTGTTGGCTTCAGGGCTGTCCAGTCGATACATGCCAGCACCCGCGTGCGTATCGATGTAGCAATAAGGTTTGTCCTTGCGGTTCATGTAATCGAGTACATACATTAAAACCGTGTGTTTCAGCACGTCGGCAAAATTGCCTGCATGAAAACTGTGGCGATAGCTAAGCATCAAAAGGTCCTAAACAAACGGGGGAAGGATCGCCCTAGCGAGGGCTAGGGCTGGTCATGGGAGCTGCGGGAGTAGTTAGCCGTCCTTATTAATTTGTGCAATCAGTTCCGCCTGTATGGTGTCTGCTTCGGCGTTACTCACTTGGCAGGTGCCTGCTGCTTCGTGACCACCACCGCCGTATTTTAAGCAGAGTTCACCAACATTGGTCTTGCTGGAGCGATCCAAGATAGACTTGCCGATCGCAAATACGGTGTTTTGCTGTTGTAACCCCCACAGCCGGTGGATGGAAATATTGCATTCGGGGTAGAGTGCATAGACGGTAAACCGATTGGTCGCCCAGATATCACTCTCGCGCTGTAAATTGAGCAACACCAGATTGCCCTTCACATCAGCGCAACGACTGATCTGCTCCACCGCCAACGGCTCATGCTTACGGTAGAGTTTCACGCGCTCGGCGACGTCGGGCAACAACAGAATTTCGTCAATGGTCTTGATTCGACACTCGTCGATCAATTTCATCATCAATTGATAGTTGGATATGCGGAATTCACGAAAACGCCCTAAGCCCGTACGTGCGTCCATCAAAAAGTTGAGCAGCGACCAACCGTCCGGATACAGAATTTCATCACGACTGAACTGTGCCGCATCACCTTTATCAACGGCCTCCATCAGCTCAGTACTGATGTTTTTGAAGCGCTCGGCGCCGCCGTAATAGTCGTACACTACACGCGCTGCCGAGGGCGCATCGGGATCAATAATATGGTTGTTGTGCTTTTCGTTGCGCAGCGTCTCACTGAAATGATGATCGAACGCCAAGTGCACACCCGGTACGTAGGGCAGGTTTGTCGTGATATCTCGCTCTGTCACTGCTACTTTGCCGTCCTGCATATCTTTCGGATGGACGAACAGAATATCGTGAATCATATTCATTTCTTTCAGCAGTGCGGCGCACACTAGGCCGTCGAAATCACTGCGCGTTACTAACCGGTATGTATCTGGCATCGAGAATCTCCTCCTGGAACTTGTTATATGTCTCAGTATAACGTTAACAGTGTAAGAGTGGCTGAGTTTTTTATCGCTAAACCATTCGTCTTGGGTCTAACAGCACTTTTAACTCATCTTCCGACAAATCTGTCTTTTCGAGCGCAACATCCAATATTGGACGGCCGGTGGTGTAGGCTGTTTTCGCAATGTCGGCTGCCGCGTCGTAGCCAATCACCGGATTAAGCACCGTCGCCAGAATTGGATTGCGTGCTAACGGTGAATTGATCGCCGCTTCATTGTAGAGCAATCCATCCAGTGTAAGATCCGCCAATGAACGACAGCAACGACTGGCAAGCGTCAGATTAATATGTAGGTTGTATGCGATCAACGGCATCGATGTATTCAGTTGAAACTGACCGTTTTGTGCTCCCAATGCAATCACCTGATCATTACCCATGATTTGAAACGCCGCTTGAACGACGGCCTCAGGAATAACGGGATTAACCTTGCCCGGCATAATGGACGACCCCGGTTGCAAGGCGGGTAGTTGAGCTTCTTGTAAGCCCGCCAATGGGCCTGAATTCATCCAGCGTAGGTCGTTGGCGACCTTGATCAGCCAGGTGGCAAGCTGTCGAACGGTTCCCGACAATGCCACTAAATCTTGCTGACCACTCTGCAAAGAGAAGTGGTGATTCGTCTGGGTAAGCGTCAGCCCGGTGCCCAAAGACAGATGTTGCGCGACTTTTTTACCAAAATCTTCATGTGCGTTTACGCCAGTACCCACCGCCGTACCGCCAAGCGTAAGCTTGCAGAGTGTATTAAGATTGTTTTGCAATTGGTGCTCAATATCAATGACGGGTTGCCGCCAGCCATCAATTTCTTGCGCCACGCTGATCGGCATCGCGTCCATTAAATGAGTGCGGCCGGTTTTGACGAGGTGTCCGTATTGATCGCTCAGCGCATCAAAGCGCTCGCGCAGGTGTTTTAATGCAGGCAGCAGTTGCGTATCGATCATGACGGCGGCCATCAAGTGGTTGCACGTCGGCACCACATCATTGCTACTCTGGCCACGATTTACATCGTCATTGGGGCTGATGGTTAGACCACTTTGCTGCGACGCGCGGCGCGCGAGCACTTCATTCATGTTCATGTTGCTGCTGGTGCCAGAGCCGGTTTGAAATACATCCACAGGGAAATGATCCAGTAGCTCACCGTCGACGATGTCTTGGGCTGCTGTCTGAATGGCCTCTGCTTTTGTTGCGTCCAACTCCCCCAGTTCGGCATTGGCCAGCGCTGCCGCTTGTTTGATCAGTGCTAACGTTTGCAACCACTCGGGCGGCATTCGCCATGAACTAAACTGGAAGTTGTCCACAGCGCGCTGGGTTTGCGCGCCGAATAGAGCATTTGCGGGTACCTGTATCTTTCCTAGGCTGTCCTGCTCGGTGCGGGTTTTTGCCGTCATTGATTGACTCCAGATAGCAACGATGGATAACAAATAAGCACAGCGTCCAGTATGGTGGGGTAGGTCGCTTCTGTCATCTATAGCGAGCGCTTGTAACGTGAGAATTACAAAATAAAACTTTCCAATTTAAAATACATTTGGTAGAAATGAGTGCAAGGATTGCTTCCGACTTGGATGTCGCGATCACAAAATAATAACGAGAACGCGCAATCATCATGTTGTTAAGTTTCAGAGGCTTTATGGCCTTCCCCTTCAAAGTTTTCTATCTCAGCGAGTGGTTTGACGAATAGCCACTGGTTTCTGCTGCACCCCAAAATCTAGTTTCTAAACCTTAATGCACGGCATTTTTGCGCGCGAAATTTATCGTGTGCTTGAACGTATTGTCTGATGCTTGCCTGTGCCCGACGGAAATAAAAATAATGAAAAAAATTACTCACGTATACAGTGGGGTAGCTTTGTGCGCCCTGAGTTTGGCTCTGGCTGGTTGTTTGCCAGAGGAAGAAGACAACGGTTCTTTCACCATGCCGCAAGGACTGGCAGAGAACGCGAGCACCCTACAGACACCTTTAAGTACTGCCGGTACTTGGACAGTTTTACGCCAGAACCAATTGGTTGGTGGTGCTTCAGGTGTCTGCTCAAGTGCTGGTCAAGGTGCTTGTGTAGACTGGGACGCATGGGCGGCTGCAAATCTGACATCTGAACAAATTGATAATTCTGCTCAGGCGGTCACCGAGCCTATAGAACTTTCAGCGGCGAAAATTGCTGCCTTGGTCGCGGACCCTGCATGGTCAGACGACGAAGATTTCAAAACAGGTGTTGAGCTCATTCTCAACCATCTGCGTGACCAACTTTTAACTGACACGTCATCAGAAGAGTACGCCGATTGGAGCGACTTCCGTGCCGCGTTTATAGGAGTAGCAAATACCGATGTGGTCGGCTTGCCGGAAGGTATCGACGGCGATGTTATCTGGTTTGATTCTACATCTGCACAGTACGCCACTTTTGAAAGCCTGAAAAAAGCCGATGAGCGTCTGAATTACACCGTCAGTGCCGGCAAGGTAGCAGCCGCTAAGGCCGTGGTTTCCGGATTGCCAGCGGGCATGCTGAATGATGATCAAATAGCCATCAACGAAGTATTGGATTCACTTGAGTCTGCGACGACACGTAATCAAGACGAATTGCTGGCGGCAATTCGGGGTGTTGAGTTAGAAGGTAATGTTCTGGCAGACGGAGATTCACTTTGGTTTGATAGAATTTCAAATGCAGACGGCGATATTCTCTATGACGATTGGTATTTGTACAACGGATATGTCTTAAATCAGGATGCCATTGACCATCTGGCCGGTAGAGATTGGGAAAACACAGAACATCGTGATGAAGCCGTTTTGATACTTGAAGCCATGCTCGAAAAGCATGGAGAGAAAGACTATGATGGCTCGTGGTCGGCTGGTGCTCGCGCGGACTTTGTTGCAACGTTGATCAGCGAAGGCTTCGAAAACGGTGGCCAACTGTGGAACTCTTTGTCCGCAGAGCTGCGCTTCCGCTTGATGGAAGAGCTGGTGGACGATATCCCAGATTATCAGCGCCCTACTGAATACGTCAGCCTCGAAGATACCAGTAATAATCATTCGGTTACTATCATCGAAGACTTCATTGCACAGGCAAAGGTAGCGGGTAATACCGAAACGCCTAATATTCTGGTCATGACGTCTTCAGCGGCCAACAGTTATGAAGCAGCTGACTACTATGTCGGCATGTTTACCCATCAGGGTGCAACCGCTGATTGGTTGCCATTGGATCGTGCCTACCGCAAAGCGCGTGATGCCGCACAATGCGATTGGCTCAGTGCCTATCATTCAGGCTTCTCGTCAGCCGCGCATTTAGACTTGTTGTATCCAGACTACTTTACGGCTCATCTAGATGCCTGTGAGAACGGCTTGGCTGAAATGATTGCCAGTGCGGACGGTATCTTCATTAACGGTGGTGATCAGGTACGTACGTTTGAAGCCCTTGTGACTTTCAATGAAGGCAGCCGAGAAGAAAGTGCTGAATTGACACAGATATTGGAGCGTCATGCTGCTGGAGAACTTGTTGTTGGAGGCACGTCCGCTGGCGCCGCAGTGCAGGCTGGTGGTCGATTGAATGACGCCGCCGAAATTAATCCTATGGTTACCGCTGGCTCGCCACATGGCATTTTGAAGAGTGGATACAACGCCAACTCGGCAGAATTAACGGGTGGCATGGGCATCTTTGACTTTGGTGTTGCTGATACCCACTTCTCTGAACGCGCTCGTGAAACTCGCTTGATTCGTCTTGTCGAACATGGCGACGTACGTTTTGGCTTTGGTGTTGATGAAACCACTGCGTTGAACGTTCGTCACGAGAAAAATGAAAATGACGAAGAGCGTGTCGTAATGACGGTGTCGGGTCGTTCAGGTGTTTACATCGTGGATTACAAGACAGCAACAACCATCGCTGATGCGCCTTTCGAAGCGCGCGGCGTAACAACGCATTACCTCAACGCAGGTGATAGCTTTGTGTGGTACCCCGCGACAGAAACCTATGTCATTCATGTGGACGAGGGTCGTACTGTCAAAACGGTTGCTTCTTCACCATCTGCATCAACGACATCGGACGATATTCTGTATCAGACTGAATACTTGGATATGGCGACTGCGTTGTTTGTGAATGGTGGCGCAGTAGCACGAGGCACTTCGTATGAAGATGATCCTGAGTACCAAGTTGAACTGAAAGTGAACAGTAACACTCGTGCTTTCCAGTCCGGCAGCACAGTGACCTACACCTATTTAGAAGTGGAGTTGTCACACGACAACAATCAATAAGCACAAACCGATTTAACGTCTGCGCTAGTTTGCCTCCTTCGGGAGGCTTTTTTATGCCCAGTAATGCCCAGGGAAGAGTGATGTGTTTTACAGGAGGCAGAAATAACAAAGCCGACAAGATGTCGGCTTATCTACTGAGTCGTCAGCAGAACGGGAAATTATTGTTTTTGTATCCGTTCTCCCTTGATCAGCGCCTTATTTTTATTTTTGGGCGACGCTGCTGTCTCTGTGCTCGGTTGTTATTTTTGTTTTGGAGCTTTTTTGTTCTAGGTATCTTCATCAGATAGCTGCTTAGGTTATAGCAGGTGCTGTGCCAATTTTAAAAAAACCATATAAAACAATGGCTTATGACTATTTCTTTGGGCGCAAGCCTGGCGTTTATGACAGTCGTGTTACCGTAAGGAACTCGGTGTGTGTTGTTCGGTAACACTCGCTGAGTGGGTTATCGGTAGAGTAGATGCTCCCTAGAAACTCTTTGAACAGACTAATCTGATTTACACCATCCACTGTAAACTCTACTGTTAATTTTTCGTCTAGTGGAAAAGCCCATCATGTCGCAGCCGTTGTCCCAAATAACATTGAACGATCTAGCCGCCATGCGCTCTCGTCATCGTGCCCAATTCATTAACGCTCTGAGTGGTATCAAAGGTGTTCACCTTGTCGGGTCGAGGGCTGAAAGTGGCGCTGAAAACGTAGCGGTCTTTAACTCCGTCATTCACATCGGTGCCGACCCGGCAGCCCTGGGTATCTTGTTCAGGCCTTTGACTGCACAGCGAGACACCTACGACAACATCAAAGCAACCGGCGACTTCACATTGAACCTGGTCACCACCACCATGCTGGATGCGGCGCATCAAACCAGCGCGAAATACGAAACGGGCCAGTCCGAAGTCAGCGCCACCGGGCTTACGCCTTGGTACAGCGAGATGCATACCGCACCCTATGTTAAAGAGAGCCCAATAAAGGTGGGCTTGCGTTTTGAAGAAGAGCACACCATGGCGATCAATGGTACAGTTTTGCTCATCGGGCGAGTTCAGGAGGTTTGGGTACCTGAAGGCGCGGTGGGAGAAGACGGCTGGATTAAGTTGGATGACTGGAATATCTTGAGCGTGGCGGGTCTCGATGCCTATCATCAGGGGACGCTGCTAGAGCGTAAGCCATACGCACAGGCCTAGGGAAGCTCTGAATTAATCGCACGGCGCTTGATACGATTCTGAGTGAACGCAGATAATAATTAGAAAGTCGAAGGAACTATGGCTTCAAACGGGAGTCGTAGCAGATGCCACAAACTGGGAGTAACACATGCAAAAGATACGTTGGGCAGGGTTAGCACTCGCCGCCACACTCACCACAACCCCGGCCATCGCGCAAAGCTGGGACGAAATTGTCGATGCTGCGCGCGGCCAAGAAGTGTATTTCAATGCTTGGGGCGGCAGTGAAGCAATCAACGATTACATCGTTTGGGCGGCGCAACAAGTGCGTGACCAATACGGCATTCGACTTGAACACGTTAAAGTAGGCGACACTGGCGATGTGGTCAGCCGCGTGCTGGCAGAAAAAGCCGCCGGTCGGACAGACAATGGCACGGTGGACTTGGTTTGGATCAACGGCGAAAACTTCCGCGCCATGAAAGAACAGGATCTGCTGCTTGACCCATGGACACACCGACTGCCTAACTACCGTTATGTGGACGTTGAGAACAAGCCCACCGTATTGATGGATTTCTCCACGCCGGTCGATAATATGGAAGCCCCGTGGGGCATGGCACAACTGGTGTTTATGTACGACTCCAGTCGCGTCAGCGCGCCACCACGCAGCATGGCGCAGTTGCTCGAATTTGCCCAAGCGAACCCTGGGCGGGTAACGTACCCCGCATTGCCAAGCTTCTACGGCACAACCTTCCTCAAACAAGCTTTGCTGGAATTGGTAGACGACACTGACGTTCTTTATAGCAGCGCAGAAGGTGCTGACATTGGCGCGACCTTAGCCCCTTTGTGGTCTTTCTTGGATGAACTGCATGCAGTCGCTTGGCAGAATGGACAGACTTTCCCCAGCGACGCCCCTGAAATGAAGCAGCTGTTGAACGACGGTGCGATTCTGTTGTCGTTGTCGTTCAACCCGAATGACGCGGCCAATGCCGTCGCCTTGGGCGAACTGCCTGACAGTATCCGTAGTTATGTGCACGACGGTGGCACCATCGGCAACACCCACTTTGTGGCTATTCCAGCCAATGCCAGTGCGCCAGAAGCGGCACAGGTTGTGGCCAATTTCCTGATGTCGCCGGATGCTCAAGCACGCAAGGCCGATCCTGAAATTTGGGGTGACCCGACTGTGCTGTCTATACAGCGCATGACAGAGCAACAGCGTCGCTGGTTTGAAGATATCCCACTGAGTCCGCAAACGCTCACCAGTGCCGAACTGGCTTCTGTACTGCCAGAACCACATGCCAGCTGGGTGAGCGTTTTGGAAGCTGAATGGCAGAACCGTTACGCCCGATGACAGCAGTACCGCCTTCTGGGCTGAGACGGGTACTGGCCTGGTTTCCTATCCTGACAGCGGGCGTGTTCGTGTTGCCCGTAGTGGTCGGGCTGTTGGGCACCTGGCTTCCAGCATTCGGCTATTTGCCGGTGCTGGGCGCACGCGACTTCGGTTTTTCCGCGTGGGCGTACGTATTTCAGCACCCCAGTTTGCCGAAGGCGTTGTTTCTTTCTGTGTGGACGGCTTGGGCGTCAACGCTGCTGTGTTTGATCATGACGCTGCTGATCCTAAGTCTCACGTGGGACAGTCGCAGCTTACGCGGTCTGCGTCGCAGTCTGTCCGCTTTACTGGCCGTACCGCATGCGGCCTTCGCCATCGGCATAGCCGCTTTAATCGCCCCCAGTGGCTGGCTGCTGAAGCTCGTCAGCCCTAGCCTTACAGGCTTTGATTTACCGCCTAACTTTTCCTTGGTTAAAGACCCCTGGGGTATCAGCTTGATGTTGGTGCTGACGCTGAAGGAAGCGCCATTTGTCCTATTCATGGCCTTGGCCGCATTAAATCAACTGCAGGTAGACCGCTCGTTGCGCATGGCGCGTAGCCTCGGCTACAGCGCCTTTTTGGCGTGGTGGCGGGTAATCATTCCGCAGCTCTTGCCTTTAATACGACTGCCTATGTTCGCCGTGCTGGCGTATGGTCTGTCGGTGGTAGATATGGCTATGATTTTGGGGCCGAATGCACCCCCGACGCTTGCCATCTTGGTGCACCGCTGGTTTAACAGCCCGGACATCTTATTGCGCTTGCCCGGCAGTGCCGGTGCAACCTTACTGTTAGTGGTCACCTTGGTTAGTCTATTGTTATGGTGGATGGGCGAATGCGGTCTGCGACGTCTTTTAAAGTGGCGTTTAACAGGCGGGCGCCGGACGTCCATCTGGCAGCACTTCACTTGGCCTGCAGTGAGTTTGAACGCCTTGTTGATCGCAGCAGCAGTGGGGTCGTTTCTTGTGCTGCTGGTGTGGAGTTTTGCATTTCGTTGGAGCTTTCCCGACGCCTTGCCCGAGCAGTACAGCACCCGTTTTTGGGTACGGGGCTGGAATCAATTGCTCCAACTGCTGTGGCTGACGCTCTATACCGGTTTGGCGGCGGCCGTTATTGGGTTGGTGTTGGTGGTTGGCTGCTTGGAGCACGAAGTCACGCTGCGGCGGACTAAGCCACATTACAACGGACCGCGCACGCTGTGGTTGGTCTATGTGCCGTTAATCGTCCCACAGATAGCTTTTCTGTTTGGCGTTCAGGTCGTGCTTGTGTGGTTTTCGTTGGACGGACACTGGCTAACGCTGTTGTGGTCACACCTGATGTTTGTGGTGCCCTATATCTTTCTCAGTTTGTCCGGGCCGTATCGTAGTTTTGACGACCGTTATCTGCGTCAAGCGACTCTGCTCCGTGGCAGCGAGTTGCGCGCACTTTGGCAGGTAAAGTGGCCAATGCTATTGCGTCCGCTGCTTTATGTCAGCGCATTGGCCTTCGCTGTGAGTTTGGCACAATACTTACCGACGTTGTACGTCGGTGCCGGGCGTTTCGCGACCATTACGACCGAAACCGTGAACATCGCCTCGGGCGGAGATCGCCGCATTGTGGCGGTGTATGCTTTGTTTCAATGGCTGGCGCCCATGGTGATCTATTCGCTGGCTCTTATTATTCCTGCTTGGCGCTTTCGTCATCGCCGAGCCATGCAATTGGGTACTTAAATACCGTGCTGACCCTCAATAACCTACATATAGAACAGAACCTAAAGCCACTTTTCCCGCCAGTGACCCTGACCGTGCAGGCGCGAGAAGTGGTGACGCTCATGGGGCCAAGTGGCTGCGGTAAATCCACCTTGTTGGCTGCCGTCGTTGGCGATCTGGCTCCGGCGTTTCGTTACACCGGTCAGATAGAACTGAACGGTCAGCAATTAGACGGATTGCCGATGGAACAGCGCCATGTCGGCTTGCTGTATCAGGACGACCTGCTGTTCCCGCACATGAGTGTGGCCGAGAACTTATTGTTTGCCTTGCCGGCCGGCCTCAGCCGCTTAGAGCAACAAGCCCGAATTGCCACCGCACTGAACGAAGCGGGTTTAGATGACTACGGTTCGCGCGATGTGGCCAGCCTGTCCGGCGGCCAGCGCGCTCGCATCAGTTTGTTGCGCACGCTGTTAGCAGAACCGCATGCCGTGTTACTGGATGAGCCGTTCAGCAAGCTAGACCTGCAACTGCGCGCGCAATTTCGAACCTGGGTATTTGCCGAACTGGCCCAACGTGAAGTGCCCGTGATATTGGTAACACACGACCCAGCCGACTGCCCTGGCGGGCGTGTATACGACTTACCTAGCGGAGTTATGACACCATGCTAGACCGTTATACTTTACCGATGATCAAGCAGCCTCTACAGCGTGCCGCACGCCTGTTGGCTGATCGTAATGTCACCGCCAGTCAAGTAACGGTGGCGGGGTTCTTTGTCGGTTTGTTAGCGGTGCCCGCCATCATCGCCAACTTCTATCTGCTAGGGTTGGTACTCATTCTGCTTAACCGCATCGCCGACGGTATCGACGGCGAGCTGGCGCGCATGACCGAGCCGACCGACGCTGGCGGGTTTCTCGACATCACCTTGGACTTCTTCTTCTATCAAGCCATCGTATTTGCCTTTGCGTTGGCAGACCCGGCCAATACGCTCTGGGCGTTGATATTGATGCTTTCGTTTGTGGGAACGGGCATTAGCTTCTTGTCCTTTGCGGCGTTGGCCGAAAAGAAGCAAATCAAGAGTCTAACCTACCCGAATAAAAGCCTGCATTACATGGCAGGGCTGGCCGAAGGCACCGAAACTATTGCGATCTTTGTGGCGTTTTGCCTGCTGCCTAGTTTGTTTCCATGGTTGGCCGGTGGCTTCGCGCTGCTGTGTTTTATCACCGCTGGTATGCGGGTGCACTATGGTTATTGGGCATTGCGGAACACCGGAAACAGATAGAGCTGTGAATTGGCAGCGCTGGTTGCCAATGTGATAACACATCGCACCGCTAGGACGCTGGTGTAATCTCGGGCATCGTCGTATCCTGCTGGGCGCTACACACGGGTTAGGCTCCACACTTGAATAAAGGAATGTTGGTTCGTGTCTGTCTTCTGGAATCTCCGTTGGTTTTTTCGCCTTGAATGGCGTCGTTACGTCATCGCCATTCTGGCGTTGGTCGGTGTTGCTGCGGCCGTCATGGTGCCGCCGTGGATCACCGGCTTGCTGGTGGACAGCATCGCCGAACAAACACTGACGTATCGCACATTGTATCTCTACATCGGTATCGTGTTAGGTGTCGCCGTGGTGAGTTATCTGCTGCGGGTGGTGTGGCGCGTTGCGCTGTTCGGTGCCAGCTACCAACTGGCCAATCGCCTGCGCCAAGACATCTATCGGCACCTGACGCGCCAAAACGGCGGCTTTTATCAGAAGCACCGAACCGGCGATTTAATGGCGCGCGCCACCAATGACGTACAAGCGGTCGAAATGACGGCGGGTGAAGCCGTGCTGGCCATGTTTGACGGAGCCTTAACGGGTATCGTGGTCTTGGTGATACTGACCACGCAGATCAGTTGGCAACTGACGTTGGTCGCTTTACTGCCGTGGCCCATTGTTGGTTATTTTATGTGGCGCTTTGGGCGCGAGCTGCACGCCTCTTTCCGTACAGCGCAAGCGCGCTTCAGCGACTTGAACGATCGGGTGCAAGAAAGCGTATCAGGCATACGGTTAATCCGTGCTTACGGGCGGGAAGCCACAGAAGACGCACAGTTTAACCAGATCGCACGCGAAGCCAATGCCGCCAACGCCCGTGTCGCCCGCACGGATGCCAAATACGACCCTGCAATCTCCATGGCCGTAGGCATGTCGTTCTTTCTCAGCGTCGCCGGTGGCGGCTGGATGATCGTGCACGATCAACTCACGCTGGGGCAACTCACCAGTTTTACCCTGTATCTAGGGTTTATGATCTGGCCCATGTTTGCCGTGGGCTGGATGCTGAATCTGGTCGAGCGCGGTCATGCCGCGTACGAGCGCATTTATGAACTGCTGCACACCGAGCCGGATATTCTTGATGCAGGTACACAGACAAAAACGTTAACGCCAGAGTTGGCGTTCCGCATTGATGAATTCCGCTACCCCGGTGATGCCACACCGTATTTGCACCGAGTCGATCTCGAAATACCCGCTGGCAGTATGCTGGGTATTGTCGGGCATACGGGTTCAGGCAAAACAACGCTGCTTAAACTCTTGTTGCGCTTGGAAGAAAGCCCTTCGGCCACGGTAAAGCTAGGCGGTGTTGATGTGCGTGAACTGACGCTGCACAACTTGCGCGCGCACATTGCCGTGGTGCCGCAAACCCCGTTTCTGTTTACCGCGACCATTGCTGACAACATCGCCTTAGGGATGCCGGAAGCTAAAGCAGAAGACATCGAACAGGTTGCGCGCATTGCGCATGTGCACGATGACATCATGGCGTTTCCGCAGGGTTATCAAACCCTCGTCGGTGAGCGAGGGGTTACTTTATCGGGTGGCCAAAAGCAGCGTTTAGCCATTGCCCGCGCCTTATTAGTGGATGCTCCCATTTTGGTATTGGACGATGCGCTTTCTGCCGTAGACGTGCACACCGAACAGAACATTCTAACGCACCTGCGCTTGGCGCGAGCTGGTAAGACCACACTGATTGCCTGCCACCGGTTGACCGCCATTGAGCAGGCGCATCACATTGTTGTACTGCACCACGGAGAGATCACCGAACGCGGCACACACAGCGAGTTGTTGCAGCAGGGCAATTGGTATCGTCGGATGTATGACTACCAGCAGCTAGAACTGGCAGTGGAGGAGGGGCGATGATGAGAACCCCTAAAATCTACTACGCTCGCTCTGGCTGCGTTAAAACTCGCCTCAAACGCTATCAGGAGATAGGGAATCTCATATGACACAGCTGCAAAACGATAGCGTACCCTCCGTCAAAGGCGCGTTTACGCGCTTGCTGCGCTATGGGTTGCGCTACCGGCGCTTGCTGATTCAGGCGCTGGTGCTGTTGAGCATTGCCATTGCCGGTAGTGTGCTCGGGCCGTTTCTGATCAAGGTGTTTATCGACGACTATCTGACCCCACGAGAGCTGGCGTTGAACCCTTTGCTGGCCTTGGCGGTGGTGTACATAGTCGGGCAGATCATTTCAGCCATTGCCTTCTTTCAACAGGCGATTCGGTTCAACACAATCGCCTTGAATGTGGTGCAGACCATCCGCGAAGAAGTGTTTGCCAAGGTCATGCGCTTGCCGTTGTCCTTTTTTGATCACACTCCGACCGGTAGCCTCGTCAGCCGCATCACCAACGACACCGAGGCGATAAAAGACCTCTACGTCAACGTGATCTCAGTGTTCATCCAAAACGCTATTCGCATTTTGGGTATTCTGATCGCCATGGCGATATTAGACGTCAAACTGATGCTGATTGCCGCCATGTTAGTGCCCATGGTCGCGGTATTGATGGTGACTTATCAAAAGCTATCCACACCGGTCTTTCAGCGTGTGCGATCGCTGCTGAGCGATATCAATGCGCGCCTGAACGAAGGCATTCAAGGCATGTCGGTGATTCAGATCATGAATCAGCAGGGCCGTTTCACTAACACCTTTCGCGACACCAGCACACACCATTACCGCATGCGTTTGCGCAACGTCATGATCGACGGCTTTATGCTGCGGGCCTTAGTGGATCTGTTTTACATGGCGATTCTGGCGGTACTGCTGTTCAGTTTTGGCATAGACGCGTTGACCCTAGAAGGCGCCGTGCAAATCGGTGTGATCTACGCGTTCCTGAATTATCTGGGCAGCATGACGGAGCCGGTGGTGGATATGACCTCGCGCTTGAACATGTTTCAGCAAGCCTTGGTGTCGGCCAGTCGGGTGTTCAAACTATTAGACGAAGAAAGCGAGCAGGAACCCACCGAGCCGCAGGTGCCAACATCCGACCGCTTGGTCTTTCAGATACCCTCGTTCAGCTACGACGGTCAAAAAACCGTACTGCGTGACATCGAACTGACAGTCGAACCAGGCCAGTTTGTCGGCATTGTCGGGCATACCGGCTCGGGGAAAAGTACCCTGATGTCGTTGTTGATGAGTTTCTATCCCGTACCAGAAGGGCAAGTTACGCTCGGTGGTGTGCCACTCAATCAGGTTGCATCGTCGGTACGTACGCGCCGCTTGGGACTGGTGCAACAGGATCCGTTCATCTTCATGGGTACCATCGCCGACAACATTCGCTTGGATTTAGACATCAGCGATGCAGACATTGAAGCCGCCGCGCGCCAAGCACAATTGCACGACGCCATCATGGCACTGCCAAACGGTTATCAAACCGAATTGGCGGAACGTGGCGGCAACCTAAGCAACGGTCAGCGGCAACTGCTGAGCTTGGCGCGTACGCTGGCGCGCAAGCCCAGCATACTGATCTTGGATGAAGCCACCGCCAACATCGACAGTGAAACGGAAGCCTTGGTGCAGCGTTCGTTAATGTTGCTGCGCGGGCAGATTACGATTTTGGCAATAGCGCATCGGCTGAGTACGGTGAAAGACGCCGACGTATTATTGGTGTTGCATCAAGGCGAGATTCAACAGCGCGGTACACACCGCGCGTTGATGACGGAAGAGGGGTTGTACAAGCATATGTATCAGCTGCAGCAACAAACCAATCCTCTCGTCGACTAGAAGGGGCAGGGGTTTTTACATGACTCTCTAGTTTAAGGGTGGGGTGTAACCGCTTTCTAGTCCATCGGGCACCGGCACGGCACCCAGTATTTTGGCGTAAAAATCGACCGGGCCTGCATCGCCAATAAAAGCATATACGTAGCCTTGGTGATGCAGCCGATGCATTGCTTCGATCAACAGTGCCTTGCCCAAGCCTGCACCGCGGGCGGCCTCGCTCACACCCGTTGGGCCAAAGAAGCCGGGAAAGGTCACGTCATAACAAGCAAAACCCAGCAGCTCACTCCCTCTGCGAGCGACCAATACCTTGCACGGGTGACCCGCCATACCACAAGCGACTTCACTGGCCCAGCCGGTGGAGAAGTTCGCCGTTACCCAGTTAAGAATTGTTTCTCTGTCCCAAGGCTTAGCCAGCTCAACGCTGTATTCCGGCGCCAATGTCGGTGTGCTCGGCAAGGTGTTCAGTGCTACCAGCATGTCAGGCATAGTGCTCCCCCATGTTTAATCATCTATCTATTTTCATTGCTTAGCATAGTGGAGAGAAGCGGTCTTAAATAGCTGACCTTTAAGGCTGCACCTTGGGTGTCAGGGCGAGAATACGCACATCCACCGTCATGGTGGGAAAGACGGTACTGCGAATCTGCTCCTGCACGGGCGGCGGAGCACGCCAGTAGTGCGGGGTCATCAGCAGCAGTTGCCACAGCGCGTCGCCTTGCAGGTTCGACAGGCTAAATTGCACTTTACGGTCGTCGGTCAGCTCAAAGTGTTCTGTGGCGGCAGTAAGTGCTTTGTCCGGGTCTTGTGGCTTGAGTTCAGGGTAAATCGCCTGGCGCAGTTCTAGCAAATGATCCGGCCCGGCCACGGCCAGCAGGAGTTGTCCATCTGGCTTGAGTACGCGTACGACTTCTTCGGCTTGGTAATAGGCGAACACGCAGGTCACCAAATCCACGCTCTGGCTGGCCAGCGGAATAGCACGCATGCTGGCCACCGACCAATGAATATCCTTAGTACGCCGAGTGGCTGCAATGACCGCCGGCTTGGATATATCCAAACCGTACACGTGCTGCCAGGGCAGTGTATGCAGTTGTTGGGTGTAATAGCCTTCGCCACAACCTAAATCCAAGAGCACGCTGTCTTTTCCCGAATTCGATTGCGCAGTTCCCAACAGCGCATCCGCCAGCGGCTGATAGTGCCCCGCGTTCAGAAACTGTGTTCTCGCCTGCACCATATCGGTGGTATCCCCCGGCGCACGGCTTTTGCGTTGCTGCGGCAACAGCAGGTTCAAATAACCTTGTTTGGCAGCATCGAAACTGTGGTTGTTTTCGCAGCGCCACGGGCTATTGGTGGCCTCGGTTGAAGGGCTTAATGGCGATTGGCAGATGGGGCACAGGTATTCAGGCAATGACATCGAGGCGGATTTTCCGTAAACGCAAAAGTGTGGGCATCTTAACGCTCATGGTGATCTAGCGCCATGCGTGCGTTGTATGTCATGGCAATGAACCGCCGAAATGAACCGCCAAAAGGGTTGGTTGCGTACTCTCCGAAGTATTGTTAATGACCGATTACTTTTCTGGAGTGCTGTTATGCGTGTCTTGTTGATTGCGGCAATGCTGACGTTGGTGGGTTGTGCGGGTGTCTCGGTGAAAGATTACGCCGATGTCGAGCCGCGTTTTGACCCCATTGAATTTTTCAACGGTGAGTTGATCGCTGAAGGCGTGGTGCAAAATCGGTCAGGCGAGGTCACCCGACATTTTGTGGCGACCATCGACGCCTACTGGGATGAAGAGCGCGGCGTGCTGGATGAAGTATTCTTGTTTTCCGACGGCGAAGTGTCAGAGCGTTACTGGGAGTTCACTCGCACGGGGCCGGATACGTGGTCAGGCACGGCCGGTGATGTGGTGGGTGAATCGCGTTTGGTGCACGATGGCAATGCCATTCAGATGAAATATCGCCTGGATGTGCCACTGCAAAACGGACGTAGTATCGTGTTGAACATGGACGATTGGCTCTATCAGGTCAGCGACGATACGCTGATCAACGAGACGATTATGCGAAAGTTTGGTTTCCGCGTTGGTAAAATCATTTTGACCATTCGGCGGATCTAGTCAGAGTTGTACGTCTGAGGGCGACGCTGTCGCCTTTTATTAGTGCCTCTTCTAATGAAAGTCACGCGACCGAATACGCAACGTAGACAATAATTCACTGCGATCAATGAGGTGGTTTGCCACCACATGCACCACATCGCCTTCCTTTTCCAGCACGCCATTCACTTGCAGCACATGCGCGGTCAGCAACGCCTTACGCTGACGCCGTGCAGTGTTCAACCAAACCACCACATTGGTGTTGCCGGTTTCATCTTCTAGAGTCACAAAGGTCACGCCTGACGAAGTGTCGGGCCGCTGTCGCCCCGTCACCAACCCACACACCACCACAGCTTGCTTGTGCGGATTCAATTCGTGCAATTGCTCTGCCGTCAGGGTCTTGGGGTGTAACCTGCCTTGTTCGCGCAATAACGCTAAAGGATGACGTTCCAGCGTCAGGTGCAAACTGCTGTAGTCTTCCAGTATGTTGTCGCCTTCACTGGGTGCTGGCAGCTCAATCTTTTGCTCGGTAAACAGATCGGCGGACAGTAACGGTGTGGCGGGTACACGGCCCAAGGTATCCCAACGGGCTTGATAGCGATGCCCTGAGAGACTGCGAAATGCCCCTGCTGATGCCAAAGCCTGCCAATCGCGTTGCGATAAAGTCAGCGCATTTTGCAACGCGGTTAAAGAAGCAAAACCCGCCTCTGGGCGATGCGCTAGTAGGTGTTGCGCGGCGTCTTCACTCAAACCTTTGATCAAGCGCATGCCAATGCGAATTGCCGGCTGTGGTGCTACTTCAGTGCTGCCTGTTGTCCGTTCTAACTGGTGATCCCATGCGCTGTGGTTAACGTCTACCGGTAGTACTTCAACCCCGTTCCGTCGCGCGTCTTGGATCAGTTGCGACGGCGAATAGAAGCCCATGGGTTGACTGTTTAGCAGTGCGCAGCAAAAAATGGCCGGCTCATGGCATTTCAACCACGATGAAACGTACACCAGCAAAGCAAAGCTGGCGGCGTGTGATTCGGGAAAGCCGTAATTCCCAAAGCCTTGGATTTGCCGACAAATGCGTTGGATGAATTCTTCATCATGGCCGCGCTCTCGCATCCCATCAACTAAGCGCGCTTGCAGTTTTTCCATATGCCCCTGCTTCTTCCAACTGGCCATGGCGCGTCGCAGTTGGTCGGCTTCGCCGGCTGAGAAGCCTGCAGCAGCCATCGCCAACGCAATGACTTGTTCTTGGAAAATCGGTACTCCAAGCGTGCGTTCCAGCACCTTTTTGACCTCAGGCGATGGATAATCAACCGCTTCCAAACCATCGCGGCGGCGCAAATACGGATGCACCATGCCGCCTTGAATGGGCCCTGGTCGCACAATGGATACTTGAATCACCAAGTCGTAGTAGTTCTTCGGTTTTAAGCGCGGCAACATATTGATCTGGGCGCGCGACTCCACTTGAAACACTCCGACACTGTCGCCTTTTTGCAGCATCCTATAGGTGTCGGGGTCATCTTGCGGCACGGTAGCTAGACTGTACACGCGCTCCTGTCCGTAAAAATCCTGAATCATATGAAAGCATTTGCGAATGGCCGACAACATGCCCAACGCCAGCACATCGACTTTGAGCAAGCCCAAAGACTCCAAATCGTCTTTATCCCATTGAATCACCGTCCGGTCCGCCATGGCGGCGTTTTCTGTCGGCACCCAATGGTCCAGGTGTTCGGCCGCAATGACAAAACCGCCGACATGCTGTGACAGGTGTCTGGGAAAACGTTGAATATCACGCACCAATTCAATAAAGCGTTGTGTTAGTAGGGCGCTGCCTTTGCCGATGGGTTCCGGCATCTGGCGTAACTGCTCCGTCCACGGGTTATCTTTATCGCGCCGATCAAGCTGACGGATCAAGCGGTCCAAATCCGGTGTGCCAAACCCTAACGCCTTGCCCACGTCCCGAATGGCGCTCTTGCTGCGGTAACTGATCACTGTCGCGGCTAAGGCAGCGCGGTGGCGGCCGTATTTCTGATAGATGTATTGAATCACTTCTTCGCGTCTCTCATGTTCAAAGTCGACGTCTATGTCGGGTGGCTCGTTGCGTTCGCGTGAAATAAAACGCTCGAACAACAGAGTAACCTGAGCCGGGTCTACTTCGGTGATGCCTAGGCAGAAGCACACCGCAGAATTTGCGGCAGAACCCCGACCTTGGCAAAGAATCCCTTGGCTCCGGGCAAAGCGCACAATGTCTTCAATGGTGATGAAAAAATGCTCGTACCTGAGTTCAATGATCAGGTTGAGCTCTTTGGCGAGGTCGCGTTGTACCGACAGCGGCGTGCCTTTCGGGTAACGCCGACGTTCACCTTCGCGCGTCAGATGGCGCAAATAGCGCGCAGACGTAAAGCCTTTGGGCACAATCTCCGCAGGGTACTCGTAGCGCAACTCCGCCAGTTCAAAAACACAACGGCGAGCAATCGCTTGGGTTTGCGCAATAGCGCCTGCGTCATACAGTTGGTGCAGACGTTGGCGGCTGCGCAGATGCCGCTCGGCGTTCATAAACAAGCGGTAGCCTGCCGTTTGTATGGTGCAGCCATGGCGAATAGCGGTCAGCGTGTCTTGCAGTTTTTGGCGTTCTGGTACGTGCATGTGCACTTGGTTAGTACACACCTCTGGCAGAGAACGTCGTTGTGCCAGACGCTGACGATAGTGATACAGATCCTCTTCGTCGGGCTCAATATGTCGGCTGTTGGCGACCCAGAGTCTGTCCGGACACGCACGGTGCAGCAATTCATACCCTTCTGTGTCTACGTGTTCGTCTCCAGTGGGGTACCAGAGCATTAGACAATCGCTGAGTGCATGCGGGTTAAAGTCGCTGGTCAGCAGCTCGTATTCGCCTTTGCGCGCTCGGCGTCGGGCCTGAGTGATCAGTCGACACAGCTGCGACCAGGCCTGTCGCGTCGGTGCCAGCAGCACAAAATACAGTTCATCCAGCCGGAACTCACTGCCGACAATTAGCTTGATCGACAATTCATGTTCGCGCCGATACTGCCACGCGCGCACCACGCCTGCTACGCTGCATTCGTCGGTGATGGCAATGGCGGTGTAGCCTAAGTTACTGGCTTGCGCCACCAACTCTTCGGGGTGAGAGGCGCCGCGCAGAAAGCTGAAATTGCTCAGGCAGTGCAATTCCGCAAAGGGTAGGGGATCTGTCGAGATCGACATAACAAGGGCTCAACCACAAAGACTCAGCCGAAATAGCCGGCAATAAACCACTGCTGATCAGGTTGACGGAAAACCCAGCAGAGACTGCGATCGGGTAATTGGGCACGGTAATAGTCGCGGCAGATGGCATGCGCGTCCCACCAGCCGGTTTCTATGCGCTCTGGGCCACCCAATAAGTTAAGCTTTTTTTTCTCAATGGGTTGCGGCTGGTACAACAGCCAATACGGGCGGCGTTGCGCCCAGCCTGCCTCTGGTTGGGCATTGTGTGTCGGTTGCGCGGTATTGGGTTCGGCCACATTGAACGGGTGTTCACGGATACTGATATCAGGCCGATGATCGGCGTGTATCTGTAATTGCCGAACGCTGGCATCGCCAAGGCGAGCTTGGAGGTGACTGGTAAAGCGTTTTAAGGCCGTTGGGCGAGCTGCTCGTTCGTCGGTGGTGTGTAGAACCGAAGGTGATTCCGGATCTAAAGGCAGCAAACGTCGTACTTTAACGTCCATATGAATCACGTCGGCGTATAGCGTCAGGCGTTCCAATTTTAAACGCGCTATTCTGAGCCAATCTTCGGCTTTATGCGCTGCGACCGCACTGCCTAAGTTGATCTCTGTTGCCGGATGCTCACGATAATTCAGGCGCAGTTTGATTTCATCGGTGCACTGCTGAGCGTCGATCAAATAGCTTTCAAGTTCCTTGAACACCGCCTGCAAAGGAAACAGTAGCCCTTGGGTATAGCGAATGTCTTCGTTCAGATCAATGTGGCGATAAAACCGCTGCGGTGGCACATACCAGGTTTGTGGGTCGGCCAGTTGGCCAATTAAGCGGGCGCGCCAATGCAGCATCGGTTTGCCAAAGCGACGGCCGACAGCCGCTTCAGGCAGTGCCATGAACTCGCCTAGGGTACGAATGCCCATTTTTTCCAGCGCAGTAGCGGCTTCAAAGGGCAGTTGGCATTGTTGGATCGACAAAGCCATAAGGGCAGTATTGGCGTCCTCTTCGCTCATAGCGGTGTTGGATAAAGCAGAGCCGTTCGCTTCGGCCAGCAGCCTCGCCGCCAAGGGCGTGCTGCCTCGGCTGGCCTGCACGGTGAAACCCAGTTGACGTACCTGTTCTGTCAGGGCGTCTTGTAAACTTTGGAGCTCGGGGTGCAGGCGGCGCATGGTATTAAGCTCTAACAGCAGCCCTTGCATGGGGTGTAAGGCAATTTGCGCGACCTGCCGATAAAGTAAAGCAGCAATTTGCATCAAAGCCGTTTGACTCTGATTCTCGGGCGCCTCCAAGCACAACAAGTCAGGCAAGAGCGCTGTGGCCGTGGTCAGCGTCATGCCGACTTGAATGCCTGCGGCTTGAGCCTGAGGGTCAGCCAGAACGATGTGCTTGCCCGCACTGTCCAATATCACCCCAGGTGGTTTGGGTGTTGGCCAATATCGGGTCTGCTGTTCCAAAGCCAGATACGGAAAATGCAAATACAGCCAGCGCATTGCTGTGACCACTCAGTGCCAAGGGCCGTGCAAAACAGCAGCTTTTGCCGGTGCAGGCTTGATAGCAGGCTGCGTGAGGTCAGCAAAGCCAAGGTCTAACTGAAGTGGTTCACTGGGCCATCCTGCACGGCGTTTCAGCACCTTTACTTCAGTGCCTTGAGTGCTGGGTTGCAGCTCTAGGCGTACAGCTGCAGGTGAGGTGTCTTTTGCGGTGGTGGCCGGGCGAAACAGAAAGCCCAGAGTTTTTCCTGTCTCAGCCGCCAATTGAAGGCGACGCGTTTCTGTTGTGCTCAATGTGTTAGGCCAAGCCATTACCGCACTGCAACTTCCGGTACGTAGGCTTTCTTCCAACGTCCAGAGTAGATCACGTACGGATTCCGGGCGGATAATGAGCAGCTTGCTGGTGTCTACGCCTGCGGCTTCTAAAGCGGCGGCGTTCGGCAAAAAGGGTGGGGCGATCATCATGATCCAACGTGATTGTTGGCTCAATTCTGCCAAGGCTGGAATCAGCAAACGCATCTCGCCGATACCCGCTTGTTGATACAGTATTTCTGTTAATGCACCCTGTGGCCAACCTTGACCGGCAAACAGATTATCCAGTGCAGAATGACCAGTAGGTACGGTGGCGGGCTGCGCAGCATGCCAATGCTTGCCTTGCCAGACTTGCCCTTGAGCAATGACGTTATCCAGTGACTGCTCTGCGGCAGAGAGGGCTGGAGTGGTTAGGTCGGCAGTGTGCATGTGCGAGTAAGTCATCATCTTCACCATACTGGTTGGATATACAGTATGTGTATTTATATACAGTACTTTGGTTTAGGTCAAGCTTCAGTAGAAGAATTATTTCAGCGCACTGTGTCGGGGTGTTTTTTAGTAGCGCTCTAAAGGGGGCAGGGCTGGTTTCCTTTGTATAAGGGGGTTGGTACTATGCTTCCCTATATGTGCCCTCAAAGATTGAGTCCTTTCCTCTGCATCAAGGTTGGTATTAATGAGTAAATCCGCGTCACCTGAATTCACTCACGATGTCCAAAAAACACTGACTCGATTGTTGCCTCGCATACAGCCCTTGGCTAAGTCGGACGCTGAGTGGCGGGCGTTTGAAGCCAACTTGCTGGTTCACTTTCCGCGTCTTTTTGAGTTGCTGCGTGAGCTGTATGGTGCGGAGTACGACTTCTTCTTTCACCTAGAACAGATACTTGGGACGGCCTTTCGTTCTTGGCAGGCACGGCCTGCGACCTTAAAAAAGCAGGATAAACAACGCGTTGCCAAACCTGATTGGTTTCGGGACGAACAGATGCTTGGTGCCGCTTGTTACGTTGATCTTTTCGCAGTCGACCTTAAAGCGCTACAGAGCAAAATCCCTTATTTCAAAGAGCTTGGCCTGACTTACCTGCACCTGATGCCGCTGTTTAAGGCACCACAGGAAGACAGCGATGGTGGCTACGCGGTTTCGGACTACCGCCAAGTAGACCCTGCACTGGGCACCATGGCCGACTTGAAGAAGTTAGCAACGGCCTTGCGCAAAGAGGGCATCTCGTTGGTGCTCGACTTTGTGTTCAATCATACCTCGGACGAACATACTTGGGCCGAGCAAGCAAAGCAGGGTGACCCTGATCATCTGGACTACTACTTCTGCTTCGAAGACCGCACCGAAGTGGACGAATACGAACGCACGCTGCGCGAAATCTTCCCCGAAATTCGCAAAGGCTGCTTCACCTGGCGAGAAGATATGCAGCGCTGGGTATGGACAACGTTCAACAGTTTTCAGTGGGACCTAAACTACCGCAACCCGGCCGTCTTTAACGCCATGGCCGGCGAACTGCTGTATTTGGCCAATGCCGGAGCCGACGTACTGCGCTTTGATGCCCTGGCTTTTGTGTGGAAAGAAAAAGGCACCTCGTGTGAAAACCTGCCCAAGGCACACACTGTTATTCAAGCTTTTAACGCCATGGCGGCGATTGCTGCGCCGGGCCTGTTGTTCAAGTCGGAAGCCATTGTGCACCCCGACGAGGTGGTGAAGTACATTGGCCGCGACGAATGCCAACTGTCTTACAATCCCTTGCTGATGGCCATGCTCTGGAACAGTTTAGCCACGCGTAAGACTCGCTTGATGACGCGCTCATTGCAGGCCCGCTTCCCCATCGACGGAGACTGCGCTTGGGTTAACTACATTCGCTGCCACGACGACATTGGTTGGACGTTCGACGACAACATCGCGTGGCAATTGGGCATTAACCCTGATCATCATCGGCAGTTTCTCAACCGGTATTATACCGGCCAGTTTGAAGGCAGTTTCGCGCGCGGTGTACCTTTTCAAGAAAACCCACTCAACGGCGACTGTCGGGTAGCGGGTATGCTGGGCTCTTTGGTGGGCTTGGAAAAAGGACTGGAAGAAGACAATCCCGCAGTGGTGGACATGGCAATACGCCGCATTCTGTTGCTGCACGCCATCATGTTCAGCATTGGCGGTGTGCCCTTGCTTTACTTGGGGGATGAACTGGGCTTGCTGAATGATTACAGCTACGAGCAACACCCCACGAAGCACAATGACAGCCGCTGGGTGAACCGAGTGGCGGTAAACGATGAGATACTGGCACAGCGGACGGAACCCGGTACTGTGGCGCATAAGGTGTTTTACGGCCTACAGAAGTTGACTCAATTGCGGCGCAGTTTGCCGATTTTAGGCCGCGCCAACACCGAGATACTGGATACTGGCAATGTGCATGTTTTCAGCTTTGCGCGGGTACAGGATGAACAGCGCTTGCTGGTGCTGGCCAACTTTGCCGAAACCCCGCAAGCCGTCTCTCAAGAGTTCGTGCAAGGTGTGATGCCCAGTAAAGGCCTACACAACGTGCTCACCAGCACTGCCGTAGAGTTTTCCGAGCAGGCGATTACTTTGCAGCCTTATGAGGTTCTCTGGCTAGAATAGGAAGAATTTAAACTCTTAAAGGCGAAAAGCTGGCTAGGCAAAAATGTCCGATAACGCGCAGTTTACTAACTGTAAACGAGCATTTAGAGGCCATTTTTAACAACGCCAGATTGAGCCGAAGGAGTATGGTGGAGGATTTCATCCGCTTCCGCGTTCAGCGACTTAGCCTCATGATCCGGCTGTTTTAACGGCTCAGGCTGCAATGTATTGCTATGCAAGAAGTCAGCGCCAGCGTCTATGCCTTGCAGGCGCTGTAACTCTAAACGATCAAGGTCGCGGTGGCGTACGTCGCGTTCCGTTTGTCGCGCCCGGTCAGACGGCACGCCCAAGGTTTCCAGCATAGTGCGACCGGCCACAATGGCCGACTCAAAGGTTTCTCGAATCTGATAGTCGACACCGGCATTGGTTAAGGCGATGGCGTGTGCACGATCATAAGCCCGAGCGTGCAGTTTAATGTTGGGGAACGCCCCGCGTAGCATGCGACAAATTGCCAACGACTCATCGGGGTCATCCACACAGACCAGAATCAATCGCGCCTGTTCCGCGCCTGCAGCGCGCAGCATGTCCAAGTTCGTGTCTTGCCCGTAATACACCTTAAAACCAAACCGTGCTGCGGCTCGAATACGCTCCGGTTTTGAGTCGATCAGGGTGGTATCAATGCCTTCCGCCAACAGCATTTGTGAAGCGATTTGTCCGAACCGACCGAAACCCACAATCAAGGCTGAACCATTCGCTGCACTGAAATCCTCTTCCGGTGCTTTTTCTGGCAGGGTCAGGCGTTTCAGTAAGCGCTCACCGAAAACCGCCAGTGGTGGCGTAACCACCATGGACAACGCCGCAATCGCAATCAGCATGTTAGTCGTCTGCGCGTCGATCAGGTTTTGCCCGGCAATCAAGGGCACCAGCACAAATGAGAATTCACCCGCGGCACTTAACAGCAACCCGAAGCGCAAGGCGTCAGCCCAAGTCGAACCCGTAAAGCGTGCCAGCAAAGCCGCCAGAGAGATTTTAAGCAGCAAATAAGTGACCAGCATTAATCCGATCAATCCGGCATGCAACCACACCTCAATCACGTCGATCAGCATGCCAATGCTCATAAAGAACAGGGCTAATAGCAGTCCACGAAACGGCTCAACATCCGCTTGCAACTGATGTCGGTAAGACGAACCCGCCAGCATAACCCCGGCCAGAAAGGCCCCCAGTGCCATGGATAAGCCTGCATAGCTCGCCGCCAAGGCAGCGCTGACCACCACCAGTAAGGCAGCCGAAGTCATTACCTCGCGGGCACCCCCCGTAGCCAGAATACGAAACAGGTAGTCAATCAAATAACGGCCGACCAACACAATGCCGCCAATCACCGCCATGGCCAATGCCGTATCACCAATAGCACTACCGGTGCGGCTAGCAGCACCTGTGCCGATCAGAAAAATAGGAATCAGTGCCAACATAGGCACGGTGAGTAAGTCTTGCGTGAGCAGTACGGCGAACCCGCGCTGACCGTACGGCCGCGACATATCACCGCGTTCATCCAACAATTGCAGCGCGATGGCGGTGCCCGACAAGGCAAAGGCGAAACCGACCACAATGGCCGCCGACACATTCAAGCCAAAGGCATAAGCGATGGTGGCCAGCACCACCGCCGTGATCCACACTTGGCCATTGCCCAGCAGCAGAATGTCGCGCCGCATGGCGACGAGCCGTGACAGGCGCGTGTCCAAGCCGATCACAAACAGCAGCAACACCACGCCTAACTAGGCGACATCCATAACGGATTCGGCGTCGTTGAAAATACGTAAGCCCGATGGGCCAATCAGCACACCCGCAAACAGATAGCCAACGGCGGTGCCAAAGCCTAAGCGCTTAAATAGCGTGGGTGCGAGTACGGCGGCGAGTAAGAAGGCAATGCCTTGCAGAACAACAGATTCCAAAACTGAAGATCCCTGTGGAACAGATAATTATTCAAAGAATAGCAGGAAAGAGGAGAGGTGTGGGAGTGGCGGATGACGCTTCGCTCTTCCGCCCTATGACGTACGGTATGTCTATAGGGCGGAAGAGCGAAGCGTCATCCGCCGTTGGAAAGTCAGGCGAGCCTGATCCCTACACCGTCGGTAGAAGCTTGATAGCGCACATTGATCGGTGCCAACAGCTCCAAGCCCTTTTCAATGGACTTGTCTTCAGGGATGCGAAACGCATTGAAGCCCACGCGACGCAGAAAGAACAACTGGTCCAGCAGGAAGTCACCAATCGCCCGCAATTCACCGGTATAACCCAAGCGGTTACGCACCAAATACGCGGTAGAAAAGCCGCGACCATCCGCGAACTTAGGGAACTCAATGGCGATCACATCGGCGCTCTTCACGCTGTCGTTCAAGTCTTCAGCCAACTGATCGCTGGCCAGCCAAACGCCGACCTTACGGCCCGACGTACGCAGCTCAGGGCCTTGCTCAAGCCAAGTCTGCAACGGGAGGATTACATCGCCGGTTGCCGGTACAGCGTCTTCCAAGCCCACCACTGTGTAGCTGTCGTCTACGGCTACATCGTTCAGAATCAGATTAGGCAGCATAGACACGCTCCTTAAAGGGGGTGATGCCCAAGCGGGCAACGGTATCCACAAACAACTCTTCGTCAGTGCGTTGTTCGACATACAAATTAATCAGCTTCTCGACCACGTCGGCCATTTCATCGGCCTTGAACGAAGGGCCGAGAATCTTACCGATGGCGGCGTTTTGGTTGGACGAACCCCCTAAGGACACCTGATAGAACTCTTCGCCTTTTTTATCCACACCCAGAATACCGATGTGACCTACATGGTGGTGACCGCAGGCGTTCATGCAGCCGGAAATATTCAGCTCGATGTCGCCCAAATCGTAGAGGTAGTCCAAGTCTTCAAAACGTGCTTGGATTTGCTCAGCAATAGGAATGGACTTGGCGTTCGCCAGCGAGCAGAAATCGCCGCCGGGGCAGCAAATAATGTCGGTCAGAGTGCCAATGTTCGGCGTGGCAAAACCGTTGGCTTTGGCGGCTTCCCATAAAGCAGGCAGATCCTTAATTTTCACATCGGCCAGAATCAGGTTTTGGAAGTGGCTGACGCGCAGCTCGCTGAAACTGAATTCGTCGGCCAATTGAGCCGCGGCACGCATCTGTTTGGAATAGATGTCGCCCGGCGCAATGCCGGTTTTCTTCAGCGACAGCGTCACCGCGGTGTAGCCCGGTACCTTGTGCGCTGTAGTATTGCGCTCAACCCAGTTGCGGAAACCCTTGCTGCTGGCTTTCAGTTCTTCTACGGCGGCGTCATTGGCACTCAGCGTAGTATCGTATTCGGGTGCACTGAAGTGCTTGGCAACGCGATCAATTTCGGTTTGGGTCAGTGTTCCCGTGCCGTCTTTCAAGTGCGCCCATTCGGCGTCAACACGTGCGCGAAAGGCTTCAATACCCAAGGCCTTAACGAGAATCTTTATGCGGGCCTTGTACTTGTTATCGCGGCGACCGTGCTGGTTGTATACGCGCACAATGGCTTCGAGGTATGTCAGCAAGTGCTGCTCGGGCAGGAACTCAGTAATGACTTGGCCGACCATTGGCGTACGGCCCAAACCGCCACCTACGTACACGCGGTAACCCAGTTCACCCGCAGCATTGCGGATGATCTGAACACCGATGTCATGCACCTGAATGGCCGCACGGTCGGTGCTGGTGGCGCTGTTCACCGCTATCTTGAACTTACGTGGCAAGAATGCGAATTCGGGGTGGAAGGTCGACCACTGACGGATCAGCTCGCAATAAGGGCGTGGGTCAACCACTTCGTCTGCCAACACACCAGCAAACTGGTCAGTCGTGGTGTTACGAATGCAGTTACCGCTGGTTTGGATGGCGTGCATCTGCACAGACGCCAGCTCGGCCAGAATGTCCGGTACGCTTTCCAGTGTTGGCCAGTTCAACTGAATGTTCTGCCGCGTACTGAAATGGCCATAACCACGATCGTACTGGTCAGCAATGTCAGCCAGCTTCAGTATTTGAGTAGAAGAGAGCATGCCGTAGGGGATGGCGATGCGCAGCATGGGCGCATGGCGCTGCACATAGAGTCCATTCTGCAGGCGCAGAGGCAAGAACTCTTCGTCTTTCAAGCCACCCGCTAAGTAGCGGTTGGTTTGCTCACGAAACTGGTTGACGCGTTCATCGACCAGTTGCTGATCATAGTCATCGTATACGTACATGTACTGGGTCCGTAGGGAAAGAATCGGCTGAATTACTGAGTTGCAACCATAACAGACGGCCCTTATAAGGAAAAAGATTAAATATTCATATTTGTCTGCGAATTTTGCATAAGACTTAGCGATATTTTCGCTAAGGCGGTGCGTATAGGTTGACGCGCATTGTGCGGCCGCTATCATACGCAACAATCTATTTTCTGATTGGGAAGGAATTGCACCATGGGCAAGCCAACTAAGTTTACCGACAGCCAAGCTGATTCCATCGTTGCGACGGTGGTTATTGTTGTGATCGCAGCCGCCGTTATTTTCTGGGTAGCTGGCGCGTAAGTGCATATCGCCCATCTAGGGGCATAAAAAAAGGGCCTACGGCCCTTTTTTTATGCGGATCGTGAAAACTTGCGGGTCGTTAAACGTCGATAAACAACGACGTGATGTAAACCAGTAAAAACATCACCGCAAAAAAAGCAAAACCCAGAATCAATCCCACCACGATGAAGCGCAGAGGCGAAGAGCTTTTCGAATCTTCTTCCCAGTTCGCTTTCGTTTGCACACCCAAAAACGCAGCCAACACACTCTTAATGACCCGCCACCAAGACGGATGCTCGCTGGGCTGGCCTGTCGGCTTTTCTTGTGCCGCCGTGTTGTTTTTTACCATAGCAATAAGCCTATCTGATTATGTAAGCGGTCTTGCTGAAAGTCCTTGATGCCTTTAAGGCCCACGTTCAATAGATTCACGACTTCTGACTTCAGCTGTTTCCGCTCGCTATGGTATATGTGTTGCACGTTGTCGCGCAACCGAGATAGCTCCCAGCGCAAGGCTACGTGAAACAAAGCCGCCGTTTCTAGCTCTTCTCCAACGCCGGGTGAAATGCCGTTGTCGCGCAACTCTTGCAGCCAAGCGTAGTGTTCCGAGGTCAACACGCCGGCACTGTTTACTGCGCGGTGAATGGCTGCCAGAGAGTGGTAGCAGGAGGCCATAAGCTTGGATGGCTTATCGCGTGGCAATGCCGTCACCATGGCGTACAGCGACATGTAGCACTGGTTCAGTTGATCCACCGACGCCAGTGATTGCTGTAAGAGGGCAGGCAGTTGATCTTCCGGTGTCACCAAGAATGACTTCACTTGCGCCTTACTCAGCCCTTTGGTTAGCGCCTCATAGGTATTGCGGAAATGTGCGTCACTGGTGATGTGCAAAATATGCCGCGCGTGCCCAATGGTCATACCTTGCGGCCAGAGACGCACCGTCAGCAAATCCCACAGCAAGTCCGTCATGGCAACAACTTGACCGAGTTGCGACAGCGACTCCGCGCTTTTCTGGTTTGGGAAGCCGCTGCCATCGCAGCGCTCGTGAGACTCTTCCGTGGCCCGAATGATCAAGCTGGGCATCTTCTCAACCCGTTGCAACAACATACCAGCCAACAACGGGTGCTGTTGGTAGTCTTCGCGTTGTTCTGGCTCATCTTTGTTGTCCAGAGTGTCTTCCGGCAGGCACAGAATACCGATGTCGTGGCATAGCCCGGCGATAAACGCACCTTGTTGGAACGGTTTGTTCTGGCCCATATGAAAAGCCAATATGGCCCCGGTAATCGCACAGAACAGGCCTTGGCGATAAATCGACGGGTAGCACTTCTTCAGGATTGTAAGCCAGTCCAGTAGTCGTGGCAGTTGGGTCAGAAACGCCGCGAATGTCTGCACACTGCGGGTATCAAAGGTGGCATTGACTAAGGTGGCCAAGTCGGCCGATTTACTGATTTGTTGCTGGATGTCTTCGAACACATCCGCGGCCGATAAAGCGCTGCGCAATCGAATGCAGTCAATCAGCGGTTTATGCAACCCGGCATCGGCGAGTCGTGTAAGGTTTTCGCTGGAAAGCGTATGGCCAGAGGGGAAAAGCAACCCTTCTTCTGCATCCACAATGCGTTCGAGAGTCACTATTTCCAAGGCTTCGCTGGCACGCGCTAAGCACAGCGTCAGCGCGCTCATGGCGGGCTGAGTGTCGTTCTGCGGCATAAAAACTTCCTGATTTTTGCCTAAGTTGATGCTTCAAGATTAGACGGTTAATCAGATTAAGCCAATGCTAAAACAACAATTTCAGTTAAGAAAATCCATTTTCAGAACACTGTGCAAATATTACTTCGGTTCATACCCCAATGCCGGGCTCAACCAACGCTCCAACACTTCCAACTCCATGCCTTTGCGCTCGGCCAAGTCGACGATCTGGTCTTGTTGCACCTTGCCCAAACCAAAATAGTCCGACTGTGGATGGCTGAAATACCAGCCACTGACCGCCGAAGCAGGCCACATGGCGAACGAATCCGTCAGCGTCACTTGGGCATTTTCTTCTGCGTTCAGCAAGTCGAACAACGAACGTTTTTCGGTGTGGTCAGGGCAGGCAGGATAGCCCGGTGCCGGGCGAATACCGTGGTAACGCTCTTTGATCAGTTCTTCATTACTGAGCGCTTCGTCGCCCGCGTAGCCCCAGTAGTCCTTCCGCACCATTTCATGTAGTTTTTCAGCAAAGGCTTCGGCCAGACGGTCGGCCAGCGCTTTCACCATGATGGAGTTGTAGTCATCGTGCTGCGCTTCGTATTCGGCAGTGATCTCGTCGGCGCCCATACCGGTGTTCACCACAAACCCACCGATGTAGTCGGGTGTGCCCACTGGCGCGACGAAATCTGCCAGCGACATGTTCGGGCGGCCTTCCGGTTTCTGCGTTTGCTGGCGCAGATGAAACAGCTCTTTGATCGGCTGCGTACGCGCTTCGTCGGCGTACACCGTGATGGTGTCCGGGCCGGTGCGATTCGCGGGCCACAGGGCGAACACCGCTTGGGCTTTCAGGCGCTTCTCGCTGACCAGCTTTTTCAGCATGGCTTGGGCGTCGGCAAACAGTTTTTTCGCTTCTTCGCCAATCACTTTGTCGTCAAAAATGCGTGGGTATTTTCCGTGCAGTTCCCAGGTGATAAAGAACGGCGTCCAGTCGATGTAGTCCACCAGCTCTTCCAGCGGGTAGTCACGCAGCACATGCAGGCCGGGTTTGTTCGGCGCAGGCGGCGTGTAGTCGCTGAAATCCAGTTGCAGGCCGTTGGCAATGGCTTGTTCGTAGGTGATCATGGCTTGCGACTTACGGTTTTTATTGCGCTCGCGCACCTTGCCGTATTCGTCTTGCAGTTCTTGCCAGTATTCCGCTTTTCCGGTTTCACTCAGCAAGCGTTGCGCGACTGAAACAGCACGCGAAGCGTCAGGCACGTACACCGTCACGTCATTCTTGTATTGCGGTTCTATTTTTACCGCCGTGTGCGCTTTCGAGGTGGTCGCACCACCGATCATCAAGGGCAACTGGAATTTCTGCCGCTGCATCTCTTTGGCAAGGTGCACCATTTCATCCAGCGACGGGGTGATCAAACCACTCAAACCGATGATGTCGCAGTTTTGCTCACGCGCTGTTTTCAAAATAGTTTCGGCGGGCACCATAACGCCCAAATCGACCACTTCAAAGTTGTTGCACTGCAACACCACGCCGACAATGTTCTTGCCAATGTCGTGTACGTCGCCTTTCACCGTCGCCATCAAAATCTTGCCCTTGGGCTTTGAGGCAGCGGACTTTTCCGCTTCGATGTAAGGGATCAAGTGCGCCACGGCTTGCTTCATAACACGCGCCGACTTCACCACCTGGGGCAGGAACATTTTACCGGCGCCGAATAAGTCGCCTACCACGTTCATGCCGTCCATCAACGGCCCTTCAATCACTTCAATGGGGCGGGTGGCTTGCAGGCGCGCTTCTTCGGTGTCTTCAATGATGAACTGCGTCAAGCCTTTCACCAGCGCGTGTTCAATGCGCTTGTTCACCGGCTGTTCGCGCCAGCTCAAGTCTTCCACGCGTACCGCGCCGCCTTCGCCTTTGTAGCGTTCGGCCAGTTCCAACAGGCGGTCGGTGCCGTCTTCGCGGCGGTTCAATACCACGTCTTCCACGGCTTCTTTCAGCTCGGCTGGAATGTCGTCGTACACCACCAACTGCCCCGCGTTCACGATACCCATGTTCATACCGGCCTTGATGGCGTGGTATAGGAACACCGAGTGAATGGCTTCACGCACCTTGTCGTTACCCCGGAACGAGAACGACACGTTCGACACACCTCCGCTGATCGACGCGTAAGGCAGGTTCTTGCGAATCCAGCGCGTGGCTTCGATGAAGTCCACCGCGTAGTTGTTGTGCTCTTCAATGCCGGTGGCAATGGCGAAAATATTGGGGTCGAAAATGATGTCTTCTGGCGGGAAACCGATGCCCACCAACAACTCATAGCTGCGCTGGCAAATTTCGCGCTTACGGGCGGCGGTATCGGCCTGGCCCACTTCGTCAAACGCCATCACCACCACGGCCGCGCCATAACGCATGCACAGGCGAGCGTGGTGCAAGAAGGCTTCTTCGCCTTCCTTCATGGAGATGGAGTTAACAATGGCCTTGCCTTGCACGTGCTTCAGGCCTGCTTCAATAACTTCCCACTTGGAGGAGTCGAGCATGATGGGCACACGGCTGATGTCGGGTTCGGAAGCAATGAGGTTGAGGTAATGCGTCATCGCTTCTTTCGAATCCAACATGCCTTCGTCCATGTTGATGTCGATGATCTGCGCGCCGTTGTCGACCTGCTCACGGGCGACGGTCAAAGCCTCGTCGTACTCTTCTTCTTTGATCAAGCGACGAAACTTGGCCGAACCCGTCACGTTGGTGCGCTCACCCACATTGATGAAGATGATGTTGTCTTCGTCGACGAAGGGCTCCAAGCCGCTCAAGCGCAGGCGAGGGGTGATCTCGGGGATTTTACGCGGCTTGTAGCTCGGCATTGCGTCGGCAATGGCCTTGATGTGCGCTGGCGTAGTACCGCAACAGCCACCCACGATGTTCAAGAAACCGCTCTCGGCGAAGTCCTTAATGGTTACCACCATCTGGTCGGCTTGTAAGTCGTATTCGCCGAATTCGTTGGGCAAGCCAGCGTTCGGGTGGGCGGACACATAGGTGTCGGCGATGTCCGACAGCGCTTCAACGTATTGGCGCAATTCGTCCGGGCCCAAGGCGCAGTTCAAGCCAATCGACAACGGCTTGGCGTGCTTCACCGAATACCAGAAGGCTTCGGTGGTTTGGCCCGAAAGCGTACGTCCCGAGGCATCGGTAATGGTGCCGGAAATCATAATCGGCAGTTCAATGCCGGTGTCTTCAAACGCTTGCTGCACGGCGAAAATGGCCGCCTTGGCGTTCAAAGTATCGAAAATGGTTTCGATCAAAATCAGGTCGGCGCCACCTTCGATCAAGCCTTTGGTGGCTTCCACGTAGTTTTCGACCAATTCGTCGAACGACACGTTACGGAACGCGGGGTTGTTCACATCGGGCGAAATCGACAGGGTGCGACTGGTTGGCCCAACCACGCCCGTCACCCAGCGTGGTTTGTCGGGTGTTTCTATGGTTTTGGCGTCGGCCACGCGGCGGCACAGTTCCGCCCCGGCTTTGTTCAGCTCGTAGGCCAAGTCTTCCATGCCGTAGTCGGCTTGCGACACCCGTGTAGAGTTGAAAGTGTTGGTTTCAATGATGTCGGCACCGGCATCGAGATACTGGCGGTAAATGCCTTCAATCACCGCAGGCTGGGTGATGGTGAGCAGGTCATTGTTGCCTTTGATGTCGCGGTGATAGTCAGCGAAACGCTCACCACGATAGTCTTTTTCTTCCAATCCATGTGACTGAATCAGCGAGCCCATGCCGCCGTCGAGGATCAGTATGCGTTCCTTGATGGCTTGGTGGAGCTGTTGGATGCGAGTACTGCGATCAGTCATAACGTCTCTCGAAAGCGGTGGGTAGAATGTTCGACAACTATATCAAAAAACTTTGATATAGTTAAAGTAGTAATTTCAGGTGCTTGAACTATCGTGGGCGAAGGGGTATGCCTCCGGCGCCTACTCCTTACCACCAATTGCCGGGGACGCAGTTGCCCGTCATCCGCCATAAGTAGGCAAATAATAACCTAGTATATTAATCAGGTATTCAGTTCTCTCTCTGCATTAGGTACAATCCCCCCATCGAATTCATAATCCTTCAGAGATGATTGTATGAGCAGTGTAGTGTCCGTATCGCTTGGCGCGCAAAAATACCTTGCCGGGCTGCTGGAACGCCAGAACGTTGAAGGTATGGCTGTGCGTATTTTTGTGACCCAACCCGGCACCAAGTACGCAGAAACCTGTTTGGCTTACTGTCGCCCCGGCGAAGAAAAAGCGACTGACCACCATTTTGAGTTAGAGCACATCTCCCTGTACTTGGAAGAGAACAGCCTGCCGTATTTGGAAGAAGCGGAAGTGGACTTCCAAGAAGACAAGATGGGTGGCCAGTTGACCATCAAAGCGCCGAACGCAAAAATGCCTAAGGTGTCGGCTGATAGCCCGATAAACGAGCGCATCAACTATGTGTTGCACACCGAAATTAACCCCGGCTTGGCGTCACACGGCGGTGAAGTGTCTTTGGTCGAAATCACGAAAGACATGGTTGCAGTATTGAAGTTCGGTGGCGGTTGCCAAGGTTGCAGCGCAGTGGATTTAACGCTGAAAGAAGGTGTTGAAAAAACGCTGCAAGAGCGTATTCCAGAACTGTCTGGCGTGCGTGACGAGACGGATCATACACAGACCGAAAACGCCTACATGTAATCAGGGTGTTCTAAAAACTACTTCGCTCGTTACGTTTTTAGATATACCCTGCGCGGGCCTACTGCCTCGTTACGATTTCAGATGTGGCCTGCGCGTGCCTACGTCGCTCGTTACGTTTTTAGAGTAGTCCCCTGTGGGCTTAGCTTGGCTTCAAGCCACTCAATAAATGCGAGTACGCGCCCAGAGAGCTGTTTGTTGCGCAGATAAATCAGATCGATTCGCCCATTTGGCATGCGATAGTCCGGCAGTATTTCAATAAGATCCCCCGAGTTGATGTATTTCTGAACCGCCACCGTGGGCAGTTGAGCAATGCCAAGCCCGCCCAAACAGGCGTCTGTGTAGGCCACGGTATTGTTCACATTGAGGCTGCTCATGACCTTAGTCTTGTGTACCTTGCCAGCCTGCTCATAGACGAAATCCACTTCCGAGGTGCTGAGCCGCCTGGCATAAGAAATCATTGAGTGCTGCGTGAGCTCCGCCAATGAAGCGGGGATGCCGAACTGCTTCTTATAGTGGGCGCTGACATAGTTTCCCATCCGCACATCCATCAGCTTCTTAACCGTAAAGTTGCCTTGGCCGTAGGCCCCGCTGCGAATCACGAGATCAACACTTTCGCTCGCAACGTCGATGAAATCATCCGTAGAACTCAGGTCAATCAGAATCTCTGGGTACTGTGCACGGAACTCGCTGAGATAAGGCAAGACCATTTCCCGGGCAAAATTTACCGGCATATCGATCCGTATTCGTCCACTGAGCATCCGTCCAGAGCGCTGGAAGATGCCTTCCAGTTCATCCACATCGTTCAGCACTTTCATGCACTGCTCCAGAAACAGTTCGCCCTCCATAGTAAGAGAAACGCTGCGGGTCGTGCGGTTCAGCAATTGCACACGCAGGCGCGCTTCAAGGCTTTGTACGGTGGTTGAAACCGTGGCTCGGGGCAGGTTCAGCAATTCTGCGGCTTTGGTAAAACTGAGCTGTTCTGCCACGGTGGAGAACACTCGGTAGGTCTGCATTTTGTCCATAGCTGTTCAATGTGCTCAATTGTTATGGAATTTAATAACAATGAGTTTAGATCTTTCAGATTTATCATGAAAGCTCACTTTTCTATTCTGCAGCTCGTCTTAACACAGGAGCTGAAACATGAACCATTTGATCGAACTTGCCCGTCACCTGCCCGTGAGCGAAACGGTACAGACCATTTCCATTTCGCCCGTGCACTTACACTCAAATGACCGGCCACAGCCGCTGGCGCTTCGCATTACTGCGCCGGTTGAGGGTACCAACCTGCCGGTCATTCTGTTTTCGCATGGCGCTGGCCCGTCGCTGTATATTCCATCGAAAGACGGTTATGGCCCCTTGGTGAACTTTTACGCCGAGCACGGATTTGTAGTTATTCAACCTACACACGCCAACTCCAAAGTGGCCGGCTACTCCCATGATTTGCCCGGTGCGCCTTTATTCTGGCGAACTCGAGTGGAAGAAATGAAGCTGATACTGGATCAACTTGAGGAGATGGAGGCCAGTCTGCCGCAGCTCAAAGGCCGACTAGACAAGGAATCCATCGCAGCAGTGGGGCACTCCATGGGCGGGCAAACAGTAGCCATGTTACTGGGTGCACATCTAACCGATTCCAAACGTAAGAACGACGTTGATGTCAGTGTGTTTGAACCGCGAATCAAGGCGGGTGTGCTGTTGGCAGCGCCCGGCAATGGTGGTGACAGTTTGAGTGAGTTTGCCCGCGAGCACTTTACGGAGCTGAATCCGGATTACACACACTTGATGACACCTACGTTGTCTGTTGTGGGCAGTGCGGACATCAACCCTTTCATGACGGTCAGAGGTGCAGACTGGTACACCGATGCGTTTCACGATGCGCCCGGCATACAGCAAATGCTGACCTTGCAGGGTGCGCAGCACGGTTTAGGGGGGATCTCCGGCTATGACGCTAAGGAAACGGGCGACGACGAGAAGCCGGATACGCTGGCAGCAGTGCAGCGTTTGACTTGGGCGTATTTAAGCTCTGCCTTGAACCCGGCCAACACCGTCTGGCAGGAAGCGCAAAAGGCATTGAAAGACCACGCAAGCGCGCTAGGGCATGTCGACACTAAGTAATTGAGTTACAGCCAGCCCCCTCTGCAAAGGGAGGGGGCTAATTGAGAAAAAGAAGGTTTCTCAAACTCGCAACAACAAAATCACACTGGCCAGAATCAACCCCATCCCCACCCATTCCTTCCCGCGAATGGGCTCTTTGAACAGCCGCCAGGTAATCAGCAGCGTAAAAAAGAACTCGACTTGCCCCAGTGTTTTCACCAACGCCGGGTTCTGCAAACTCATGGCGGTGTACCAACCAATCGATCCCAGCGCACTGGTTAAACCAATGAACGCCGCCCAGCCCAGGTGTTGCGGGATCTGCCGAAACAACCCTGGCTCACGCCATGCCAGCCAAACGGTCATCAGCACCAGTTGCATGATCATCATGCTCACCAGCACCACACCTGCGGCATGCACAGGGGGTAAGCTCAATTGGCGGCTGCTGTAGTGAATGCTAAGGGCGGTGAGGGCAAAACAGAACCCCGACAACAACCCCAAACCAGTGGCCGGTGTCAGCCACGCTCTTACACGCTTGAATTCTTCCGGCAACGACAGGGCCACAATGCCCGCCATACCCACCAATACCGACAGCCAACCGCCCAACGACAGCGGTATCGCAATCAGCGCACCCAGCGCAGCGGTTTGCAGGGCTTCGGTTTTAGCGAACGTGGTACCCACAGCAAAATTGCGCCATTTGAACACACTGACCAACGCCCAAGTGGCGATGATCTGGCTGATGCCACCGAATAGGATAATAAACCAGAGATGGCGTGGCGCAGCAGCGGCTATGCCGAAGTCCACTTGCAGGAAATACAGATAAAGCCCGGCGATGGGCAGGCCAAACAAATAGCGCGCATAGGTCACCCCCATCGCACTCATACTGCCCGACAAACGTTTCTGTGCCGCCGTGCGCACCGACTGCATCAACGCCGCAAACAGGGTATAGACCACCCAAGACATCGCCATGCTCCAATATTGGAAAACACGCATTATGCGCAAAGGCCGGAGCTAGCGATAAGGAAAGATATTTATACTGAGTATGCAAATCGGTTATACGAGACGGTAGGGCGGAAGAGCGCAGCGTTATATCCAAGGATGGATGGTATGCGGGCAACGCAGGACGCAGTTGCCCGTCATCCGTCGTGGTAAAACTATGCGCGTCGGCACGGGCTTTCGGGGTATGCCGCCAGCGCTCAACGGCAGGCCGGGAATGCGCGCTTTGCGGCATACGCCCTGCGCCCCTGCCTCAGCCATTGCTCTCCATCACGTACCGGGCGTAGAAACGAAGCGTCATCCGCCAGCCAATAAAAATATCGCCCTCGATCTCTGTTTACGAACCCAGCGGCACCACCGACAACGGCGGCTCCAACACAATCTCAATGCGCCGGTTCTGCCGCCGCGTCGCTTCATCTACCTCCGCTGCCAACGGTTGCGTATCCGCCATGCCTACGGCTCTCATGCGGTTACGCGGTGCGCCCATTCGAATCATTTCCCGCACAGCTGCCGTTGCCCGTGCCGAACTCAACTCCCAGTTGGTGGGGTACACCGTCGCTAGTTCACGGGTAATGGTGCGTGAGTCTGTGTGGCCCAGTACGGAAATCCGATGTTCAGGGAAGCTGTTCAGCGCCCGTACAATTTCGCGTAACGTCGCTACAGCGTCGCCATTCAATTCAGCCGAACCCGAGGTAAATAACACACGCTCCGGCAACTTAATGATGGTGGTGCCGCTGTCCAAACGCTCCACTAATTGCTGACGTTCAGAGTCGAGCAATTCCAAGGTGTTTTGCAACTCGTCCAACGCCTGCTGCTCTTCGTTTAAGCGGCTGGCCAACTGCGTAACCTGTTGTTGCTGTTCTTCCAGCGCTGCTCGCTGTTCCTCAATCTTCGCTTCTTGCGCCGCAGCCTGTTCGCGCGCTGCGGCCAACTCCTCACGCAACGAACTCAACAGCGCATCGGCGTCACTTCCCAAGGCCGACGTGCGCTCATAATCCGCCCGTACCTGCGCCAGCGTTTGCCGCGTGGCTTCCAGCTCTTGTTCGGTCTGTGCCAATTGCTGCTCGGCCTGCGCGAGTTGCTGTTCTAGCTCGCGGATCGCCGCCGTACGCTGTGCATCGGTTTGGCTGAGGCGCGATTCCAGCGTCACCACGCGGCTGCGCAGATCATCCTGCTCACGCACCGCCTGTTGCTGGTTCTGCGACAGCATCTGATTGCTCTGCCGCAACTGGTCCCGCTCGGTTTTATACTGCTCACCGGTGTAGTAAAAATACCCCGCCACACTGCCAAGCGCGATAGCCGCTATCACACCAATGATGGATGCCTGACTGCCATTCATAGTCTCTTAGCCTTAACAATTGGTTACGTAGTTAACAATGTAGACCATAGAATGATATTTGCCTGCTTAATAGCGACTATTTGTCAGCGTAAGCAGAAGGACTTTCCTGCCTATAGGCCGTTTGTATTATACTCGCGCCATCTAAAATTCCGGGAGTGTACTGTGACCACGAAAATGGCCGATGTAATACTGGTAGGGGCGGGCGCAATGAGCGCCACACTGGGGAATTTACTCAAACATCTTGACCCGTCATTAACGATCACCATGATCGAAAAGCTCGATGCCGTGGCCATGGAAAGCTCCGATGGCATGAACAACGCAGGCACCGGCCACGCCGCCTATTGCGAACTCAATTACACACCCGAGAAAGAAGACGGCAGCCTGGACCTCAGCAAAGCCTTTGACATCAACGGCGCGTTTGAACGCAGCTTGCAGTTCTGGTCTTACCTCGTTAAGAAAGGCGCCTTGCCTGAACCCAGCCAATTCATCAACCCCGTACCGCACCTCAGCTTTGTTTGGGGCGAAAAGAACGTTGAGTTCTTGCGCAAGCGTTACGAAGCCATGCACGCCATCCACCTGTTCAGCGACATGGAATACAGCGAAGACCACGCCGTACTGAAGGAGTGGATGCCGTTGGTCATGCAAAACCGTGACCCGAACGAACCCGTTGCTGCCACACGCGTGACCTACGGTTCGGATGTGGATTTCGGCTCATTGACCCGCAACCTCGTGAAGAATCTGGAAAAAAGCGAAGGGTTTAATTTACTGCTCAGTCACCGGGTAGACACCATTCGCAAACAACCCGAAGGGCATTGGACATTAAAAATTCGCCACGAAGAAACCGGTGAAAGCCAAATAATCGGCGCCCGTTTCCTGTTTTTAGGGGCGGGCGGTGCAGCTTTGCCTTTGCTGCACAAATCGGGCATTCCCGAAGCTGAAAAATACGGCGGCTTCCCCGTCAGCGGCCAATGGCTGGTATGCGACGACCCGAACATCGTCGAACAACACCGCGCCAAGGTGTACGGCAAAGCCGCCATAGGCGCACCGCCGATGTCTGTTCCGCACCTGGATACCCGCATCATCAACGGCAAACCCGCCTTGCTGTTTGGCCCCTTCGCTGGCTTCACCACCAAGTTCCTGAAGAACGGCTCGGTGTTGGACCTACCCAAATCGGTCAACAAAGGCAACTTACTGCCCATGCTGTCGGCCGGGGTAGACAACTTGGCCCTCACCAAATACTTGATGACCGAAGTCATGCAGTCGCACGAAGACCGCATGAACTCACTGCGTGAATTCTACCCGGACGCCAAAAGTGACGACTGGAAGCTCGCCGTTGCCGGACAGCGCGTGCAGATCATCAAACACGACCCGAAAACCAAGCGCGGCAAATTGGAATTTGGTACCGAAGTGGTTACATCGTCTGACGGCACCTTGGCCGCCTTGCTGGGCGCATCACCCGGCGCGTCGACCGCGGTAAAAGCCATGATCGAAGTGCTTAGCCGTTGCTTCAAAGAACGCCTGGAGACCCCGGAATGGGACGCCAAAATGAAGGAAATGATACCTTCCTACGGTAAAACCCTGCGCGACGAACCCGAACTGCTGAGAGAAGTACGGGCGTACACGCTGGAGACCTTGCAGTTGCGGCGATAAACAGCCCGAACTACAAAAGTAAAAAAGGCGGCCAAATGGCCGCCTTCTTTACTTCGTTCCAAAAATCTTATCCCCAGCATCCCCTAAGCCTGGAATAATGTAACCGTTCTCGTTCAAGTGAGAGTCAATTGCCGCCGTATACAGCGTCACATCCGGGTGCGCCTCACCCAATGCCTTAATGCCTTCCGGCGCAGCCACCAACACCAACGCCCGAATGTCCTTACAGCCTTTTTCTTTTAGCAAATCAATCGCCGCAATCATCGAACCACCGGTCGCCAACATAGGGTCAACCACAATGGCAATGCGCTCTTCGAGGTCAGACGCCAGCTTCTGAAAATAATGCACCGGCTTTAACGTCTCTTCATCACGGTACACACCCACCACACTGATGCGCGCCCCCGGCAGGTGCTCTAACACACCGTCCATCATCCCCAAACCCGCACGCAGAATAGGCACCACCGTAATCTTCTTCCCTTGAATCTGCTCTACATCAACCGGCCCGTTCCAGCCTTCTATGGTGACCGCCTCGGTGGCTAAATCAGACGTCGCCTCATACGTCAGCAAACTGCCGACCTCAGCCGCCAGCTCGCGGAAATTCTTTGTACTGATGTCGCCACGGCGCATCAGACCAATTTTGTGCTTAACCAAAGGGTGATTAACGGTAATGACGTTCATGCGGGGTTCTCCTTACTGATGCCGGAATTGTGCATGATGGGTCAGGATTCGGCAAACAGATAAAAACTTTGCATTGAACAGGGTTATCGTCTAAAAATACCGTAATGCATGCAGCTTCTTCATCGCCGCGCCGCAGTATGCTTGAACAAGGTAGGGCGGTAGCCAAATAATTAACGTTAGATACTTCTAATGTAAATCGCGCCACACACCGCTGTTGATTCGTTACCGTATCGCACCGTAGGAGCGCAGCCCTCTGCGCGAACAACAACCGTTCCCTGATTTCCCTTGTGCTGTGTGCAGACCATTCCTGACCGCAACTAGATACAAAAACTAACCACGATGACACCGAATTAAGCGCCGAGTTTATACAGTATAATCAGGCGATTTCCCGTCATCGTGCGCGTTTTTCCGGAAAGTGATGTGCGGGCTATGCTCATTTTTCTGGAGCGTAGATTAAAAAGTTCAATAATATCAATGGCTTGAAAATCGCCTTTGCATGTTTATGCGCAATTTGTAAAGATGACTAAAAGTGTTAACACGCATGCGCGTTTTTCTGGAGCCAATTTTGAAGAAGAATATTTTTTCCTTATTAGAATCAAGCGGTTACGTTATTTATCAGAGCGAGGCTTCTCTGGAAAAACGCGCATGCGCACTAATAAACTGTTGAACATGCCGGGCTGCGCCCGAAGCTGATCTCGACATGTCTTAGTTCATCAAAATACTGTACATAAATACAGCTTATGCTATGTTGCTTTCATGAGCAACGTTACCATTCAACATATTCTGAATGACCACGGTGATGCCTATTTGAAGTCTCACCGCCTGCCGCTGTACAAGCACAAGGCACTGTGGTCAATTCGCCATTGCCGAACGAGCCAGATGGGCAGCCATGCCGATGTGTGTATCAACGGCCACATCGACAACGTGCATTACAACAGCTGCCGTCACCGCAGTTGCCCACAATGTCAGTTCGCTAAATCACAGCAATGGCTGCAAAAACAACAAGCGCGCTTACTCAATACAACACACCATCATTGGGTCTTCACCGTACCTCATGAGTTGCTGCCATTGTGGCGTTACCACCAAACCGGGTTGCAGGATCTGTTATTTCAAGCGGTGCAGCTTACCCTGAAGCAGTTGTGGCGAGATACCCGTTACTTGGGAGGTAAGCCCGGCGTCATCCTTGCACTGCACACCTGGGGACGTAACCTGAGTTTACACCCACATATCCATTGCCTTATCAGTCATGGTGGATGGTCAACCGAAGGACTGTGGCGCGAACCCAAACGCAAGGTCATGTTTCCAGCCAAGGTGATGAGGCGACTCTTTCGAGGCAAGTTTCTGCATGGCCTCAAGCAAGCCCTGAACGCAGGTACCCTTCAATGGCCGGATGCTAAAGACCACATAGAAGCGAAAGACAGGATCGGCGCCCTGTATCAACAGGACTGGGTGGTTCATTGCTGCAAACCCTATAGCCAGGGGGAGGATGTCGCTAAATATCTGGCGCGATACATGAGAGGCGGCGCTCTGCGCAATGGTCAGCTCCTTGTCCATGACTCGGACAAGGTGGTGTTCCGCTACAAGTCACACCGAACGCAACAGACAGAACGCATGAGACTGCCACCGGATGCACTCATTTCACGGTTACTGACCCATGTACCGCTACCGGGTAAACCCACGGTACGCATGTATGGCTTATACCACCCGAACTCCGAGGAACTATTGAACAGCGCCAGAGCACACTTTAAACAGACAAAGGTACATCGACCGGAACCGTTGAACTGGCGAGAATGGTTGGTAAAGAAACACGGGCAGCCCCTATGCCATCGGTGCCAAGCACCGATCGTTGGATTTGAAAACAGTTGACGGCGGGCCAAGGACTCGGCACCCGGCAGCGGGAGGCTTGCGTGTGGGTGCTACGAAAATTGAGACGCGTTGGTCGCAGAGTTAAGCGTGGTGGGCTATTCTGGTTTAGAAGGGTTCAGCGGATAAAACCTGCCAATGAGCACGACGAACGCCCACAACGGTAGAGCATTAGCCGGATGTCCAACAAGTCGATAAACCGTTCGCCGGAAAGAAAACAATTAGGCTGGTGCTACACCGGTTTTTTTTGGCATAGTGGGGCGACGGTTATCTAAAACGTT
>JAGDZJ010000026.1:15132-31419 GCA_049115955.1 Natronospirillum sp. | reverse complement strand
GTGACAACTAGCTTGACCTATAGGGATTCTGGGATACATGCAATTCATTGGACGAAGAATGATGCACCGCCAAAATTATTGGACCACGTTTTTCGAGCGAGTAATGGGCTTGCGCTTTTGTCATACCAAAATATCGGCATTCTAACTGGGCGCCCTGGAATTCAATCGGAAATCATCAGAGCAACAGCCTGTTACTCAAGTTGTTTGCCAAAAAAGCGCCGTGTGTGAATTTAACAAGGCGCTGTTGTCGCCGCTATCGCGGCTGATACGGCTTACGCTTCTCTCCAGCCGCCCCAAAGCTTTGCGTTACGTGCAAAACGAGTAGGAGGAATTTCTGACTCTTCAAGTATAAATGCAGGCAAAAGTGGCTCTGATTAGGTGGCATCTATCATCCACCGACTAGGCACGGCGTCCTAGTTCGTCATGGTGCTGAGCGGCTAACACCGTTCCTCATCAGTACTTTGGATCTGCTCTTGAGGATTATTCATGACGATTGAATTGACAGTCAGAATACACCATGAGCTAGTGAAGTGGGCTATTCGTATAGCATTCATTTTACTGGTGTAGGTAGTGGGCAAAGGGGGCGAGACACCGCCCCCAATGTTTTTCCGCTTCACACGTAACAATGATCTGCCCCAATAAAACGGACGCCTCTTTAAACTGAAGAGGCGCACCATGCCCAAGTCCAATTTAGCCAAGAAGACACAGCAGTACAGCCTAGAATTTAAGCGCAAGTCCGTCGAAATGACCTTTGACCCAGACGTGCTGATCAAAGACGTTGCGCTCGCCATGGACATTCATCCGTTCATGCTGTCACGATGGCGCAAAGAATATCGAGAAGGGCTATTACGTCCTTCAAAGGAGCAAAAAAGCTGTGTCAAACCTTATCAGATCAACCGGGCAAGTTAATTGTCGCTCTATAAGCCCCCGTTTAGCACCGGGGAAGAAGCCTTCTTCCGGGACCTGCCCAATGTGGACTGCCACGTAATGGGCCGGCACTCATGACCACACTGATGATCCAGGGCACCACCTCCGACGCTGGCAAGACCACGGTGGTGGCCGCCCTGTGCCGGTGGCTGGCGCGCCAGGGTGTGTCCGTGGCGCCTTTCAAGCCCCAGAACATGGCCCTGAACAGCGCGGTCACTGTGGACGGTGGGGAGATTGGCCGTTCCACAGCGCTGCAGGCACTGGCCTGCGGCCTAGAACCCCACAGCGATATGAACCCGGTGCTGCTCAAGCCCCAGAGTGATTGCGGCGCCCAAGTCATCCTGCGCGGCAGGGTCCACGGCAATATGGATGCGCTGGATTACCATGCCTACAAGGCCGAGGCGATGACCTCGGTAATGGACGCCTGGCATGCCCTGAGTGCCCGTTACGACGTGATCATCGCCGAAGGTGCTGGCAGTCCCGCCGAGGTCAACCTGCGCGCCAATGATATTGCCAACATGGGTTTTGCCGAAGCGGCGGACTGCCCGGTGCTGCTGGTTGGCGATATCGACAGAGGCGGCGTGTTCGCGCAACTGGTGGGCACCCTGGAACTGATCTCCGACAGCGAACGGGCCCGAACCCAAGGCTTTATCATCAACCGTTTCCGGGGTGATATCGCGCTGCTGGAACCGGGCTTGGACTGGTTGACCGAACGCACCGGTAAACCCGTGGCCGGGGTGCTGCCCTATCTGCACGGGCTGGTGATCGACGCCGAAGACAGCGTGGGCACCAGCGGCGATAGCGAGGCCGGAGCGCTGAACGTGATCGTTCCGGTGCTTCCCGGCATCAGCAACCACAACGACTTCGACCCCCTGCGGCTTCACCCCGGGGTTAACCTCCAGTTTATTGGCCCCGACCAGCCGATCCCTCCGGCGGACCTGATTCTGCTGCCCGGCAGCAAGAGCACCCGCCATGACCTACAATGGCTGAAGGCACAGGATTGGCCAGAGGCGATTCGTAGGCACCTGCGATATGGCGGCAAGGTTTTCGCCATCTGCGGTGGTTTCCAGATGCTCGGTATCGAGGTGCAGGACCCAGAAGGGCTGGAAGGTGACGTCGGCAGCACAGAAGGCCTAGGCCTGTTGGACATGACCACGCGCATGGTGGCCGGCAAGCAACTGAAACAAGTGACGGGAACGCTCACCATTGGCCCGGACAAGGCGGCCTTCAGCGGCTATGAAATGCATAACGGCGTCACCACCGGACCGGCACTGGCGGCCCCCATGGCGGAACTGGATGGCAAGCCGGACGGTGCCATCAGCGAGGATGGCCAGGTCGCGGGTACCTACGTTCACGGCATCTTCGATCAACCGGAAGCCTGTACCGCAATCCTGCACTGGGCGGGCCTGAGCACTGATTCGGATTTGGCCGGCAAGGCGGTGAATTACCAGCGCCATCGGCAACAGCAACTGGACCGGCTGGCAGACCTGGTGGAAGACCATCTGGATACAGACTGGCTGCGCAACCTGCTGGGACTTGGCAAACAGGACATACAGACTCGATGACCGACCACCACGGCCCTTTCAGTGATGACGAACGCGAAGGCTTGTACTGGGCCATCTACGAACGGCGGATGCTCGCTCCCAGTTCCGGATCTGTGTGGGCACGCTGAGTAACAACGGTATTGCAAGGCTGACCTGTATTCTCTGGGAGTCAACGGAACAATATTGCGGATAAGCTTTGATGTGATCGTCTCGGCTATCAACACCTCGGTTTCGCCGAGCGTCAAAGTTGCCGTAGTTTTTGTACGGCAAACCCAAAGCCTGCTATGCTGGTGCGTGAGTTAACTGGAGGCGGGCATCATGCTGCATAGATTTTCCGTAAAAAATTTCCGAAACTTTGCTGATTGGCTGACGCTTGATCTGTCTAGCCAGCAGTATGAGTTTAACGGGAATGCTGTGCGTGACGGAGTTGTTGAGCACGGCATGATTTACGGGCCCAACGGCGGTGGTAAATCCAATCTTGGACTTGCCATGGTTGACCCAGTGCTCCACTTGGTTGATTCCCCTAGCTATCTCAGTTCTCTGGACAGCAACTATCTGAATGGTGGTCCCGGCGTCGAGCTGGCCGAGTTCGTCTTTGAGCTTCGTATTGGCGGTGCAGATGTTATTTATCGCTACGGCAAAAAGTCTCCGAAGCAGTTGGTGTATGAAACCTTAACGATTGATAGCAACATTGTACTCGAAATTGACCGACGCCAGTCCACTAAAGCTCGCATTCTGTTGCAGGGAGCTGAATCGCTAAAGTCTGATGTCGGTGATTCCAATATCTCTTTGTTGAAATACGTCAGAAATAATGCGTTGTTAGACGACACACCCACTACGAGGCAGTTCGAAGCATCACTAGCCTTTATTGAAGGTATGGTATTTTTCCGATCACTCAGCTCTACGCGTACCGGCGAGTACGTGGGTAAGAATATTGGGGTCAAACGCCTTTCACAAAGTATTATCGATTCGGACTCCGTGCAAGACTTTGAAAATTTTTTGAAGGGTGTAGGTATTGAATGCTCGCTCATCGTGGATACCACCACCAATGGCGAGAAAGGTATCCATTTTGACTTTGGTGAAACCAAGCTGGAGTTTGCCAGCGCTGCGTCCAAAGGTACTCTGTCGTTGGGTATTTTCTATTTCTGGTGGCAGCGTTTCCAAAGCAGCGAAATCACCTTTGCATATATCGACGAGTTTGACGCTTTCTACCACCACGCACTGGCATCAAGCATTGTCGAAAAAGTTACTCAGTCCGATTCTCAAACTATTATGACCACCCACAATACGGGGGTTATGAGTAACGACCTGCTCCGGCCAGATTGTTACTTTGTGCTGGATAAAGATATTAAGCCTATTACTGCCTTAACCGGTAAGGAGCTGCGCAAAGCGCACAACTTAGAGAAGATCTATAAGGGAATGTCGAGCTGATGGAGCGAACGCTGTTTGTCTTTGAAGGTGAGGGGCGAGAGAAACAATACTTCCAAAGCCTCAAAGCTGCCTTTTTCAGCGATGACGAAAACCATATTGTAGTCAGTTTTCAGAATGATATTTATGAGTTGTACCGAAAACTCTCAAACGATGAAGACTTGGACCCTTTTGAGCTGATTAGGGAGTTGAATTCAGTTGCTCGGAATCAGGAAGATCTGAGCAGTTTGAGGCGTGACCAAATAAGCCAGATCTATCTCTTCTTTGATATGGAGCCTTGTGACGACCACTACTCAGACCAAAAACTGCTGAACATGCTCGAGCTATTCAACAATGAGACTGAGCACGGAAAGTTGTTTATCAGCTACCCTATGGTCGAAGCCTTGAGAGACATCGATGACCATACTGAGTACCTTTCTCGAACCATCAATCTAGCCGACTGTACTGGGAAAAGATATAAGGGTTTATCCGCTGAGCGCGGCAGCACAACCTATCAAGATGCTAGGAAAATCGACAAACCACTTTGGCAAGGCCTAGTCGCGGCTAATGTTAAAAAAGCAAATGGCTTAGTCAGTGGTGAGTATAGCGCCACACCTGTCTTAGATCAGCTACCTATCGCGCAGGCTCAGCTCACTGACTACTTACCAAATGAGCAAGTTTCGATATTGAGTGCATTTCCAATATTTTTGGCAGATTATTTTGGGGAGAAGGTCTACGGCCTTTAGAGGCGATGTGGGCTTCCCAGGCTTCAGAAGCGCTACAACGCTATAGTTTCTCCATCACTAGGCACCAGCAAACGCTCCTTGAGGTCATGCTCGCTTGCTAAATCCATCAATTGCTGACGAGTAACCGGGCAGTGATCCAGCGCTTCAAGATGATTGGCAATAATCACACCGGCGCTGATAGCGCTGACTGCCAATACATCCTCCAGCCCCATAATAATTTCGTCGCCAAGATCGAAGCGCGCACCGCCGGCTGGCAGCAGGCAAATATCCGGTTGCTGCGTGTGAATGAAGTCCTTAATTTGCTCTGTCAAAATAGTATCCCCTGCAAGGTAGAGTGAAGGCTCTCCGGGGAATTGCAGAAAATAACCGTATCCGTGGGCCATGAGAGTGCCAATAAAGCCAGTGCCATGGGTACAAGGAACAGGTGTTAACTCGCCATTGAGGAAGGGTTGCTGGCCTAGCTCAAGGGGCTGCGCCATGAGGCCTTTGTTGCGCAAAAAATCTGCGTCCTCCGGCATACAAAACACCGGTATGTTGCGCTCCCTGAGCCATTTGCTTCCGGCTCTATCAAGGTGATCAAAATGACCTTTTTGGCAGTGAGTAATGAGGGCATGGGTGACCGTTGAGAGCAGCTCATCGCTGTTATTCGGCAAATCAACCAGCGGGTTACGTCGGCGAGTGCGGGTGGCGTATTTAAGGGCTGGAATGGTTCCTTTGTCTGCCAGCATCGGGTCTACCAGAATGCAGTATTCTCCCGTGCTAATGAGTATGGTTGCGTTACGCAGCTGCGTGATTTTCATGGCCGTCTCCTGTGAACGAGACCGCATTGTGTTGCTTTTGGCTTGTCGCTACTATGGCGTTAATTGACATAATTAGTGCAAATAACGCCATTGGTATTGATGGATAAAGTATGAAGATTGGCTTGGTGGTGTACCCCGACTGTTTACCGGCAGGCCTATTGGCATTCTCGGATTTACTGCTCGCGGCGAACTTACGTGTGGGGCGTCGAGCTTTCTCTTTTTGTTGGCTGAGCGAGGAGGGTGGCCCGGTAGCAACGGCCAATGGCTTACCATTACAAACAGAAAAGCTTGCGGGTGCCAATATTGACGCGGTACTCATACCCGGAGCTTGGCGGGATCGGGAAACGGCCATTAGCGATGCAGATCAGGGTTTAATTCATGCGCTCAAAAACATGCCTCAGAGCACTGGCTTTTGGGGGTATTGTACGGGCGTTGTTTTGCTGGCCCGCACCGGGCGCTTGGACAACACGCCAGCGACAACGACCTGGTGGTTGCGCGAACTGACCGGCGAGAAGTTTCCAGCGGTGCAATGGCGCCCTCATGAAACCTTGGTGTACTCCAAAGCCTATGCCACGGCTTCCGGAGTAAACGGTTACTTACCATTGGCATTGGCGGTGATTGCCGATGAGTGTGGTGCACCTGTGGTGGAAGACATTCGGCGGCATATGGTACTGCCGCGCCCCGAGGGACGGCAGACACCCTTGCAGGATGTTTCAATCTTGATTCAACGCGGGGGCTGGTTACGCAGCCTTATTCAACACATTGAAGCTACGCCCGCGACAGAGCTTGATACCACAACGTTAGCGACTGCTATGAACACCTCGCCACGAACGCTGCAACGCCGGGTGCTAGAGAAAAGTGGCTACTCATGCGGTAAGTTGATGCGCTTGGTAAAAATGAATCAAGTCGGGGAGCAGTTGATCAGTACTGAGCGCTCGGTCGCGGTGATTGCTCATGAGTTGGGATTTGCTGATGAAGCGAGTTTGAGACGGTCGTTTCGACAAGTCTCTGGTATGACACTGGGGCAATACCGTAAAGGGTTGTGAGGGCGTCCTTTTAGCCCTTGCACGTTCGAACCCAAACATTGACCCTAAGAGGTAGCCTCTCGCCCGGCACTGTCAGCTCTGATGGTCCGCTTAAACCCCCACCACAATAACCAGCCGATCAACAAAACCTCGCCAAAAAAGGTGAAGCTGGCTATGTTCAGGTGATACTGAGCAAGCAACACCGAACCTAGGGTATCGATCAGGTAGCCAAGCCCGGCAATGACAACCAGCGCACCGAGCAGGGATGGTAGCAAGTTTGTTCGAATGATCAGGTACCCAAGAACAATCAGGTGAAAGCCGAAGATCCCCAGGCCGAAATTGAATACGGTGAAGAAGCCGTTGAACGTATGTTGGATCAGCAAGCGCCACTCTGGGCTGTTGGGTGCGGGTGCTTGAAGCAAGTTGAGTACCTCGACCAGTGACGCTGTTGCAAACAGCAAGACGGCTGTATAGACGAGGCGAAACCAGGCGGCGAGCAGCGACAGATGCGAGTTCGCAGGCGAGAAAAAGCCGTGCAGCGCCCACGCCAGAAGGATGTCCAACACAGCAACAACAAAGAAAATCAGTATGCTGATTCGAAACATCGCCTCGGAAGCTTGCAATAAGTTTATTTGGGCGACGGCATCTCCCGCCTTTTGGATCGGCTCCAAGACAACAAAGAAGGCAATGGGCGCCAATACACCCATGGCCAATAAGGCGGCTGCGGCGATGATGGCGGCTCGTTTTTGACCAATATGTACGTTCGAATGTGGCATGGTTTTGATCCTGTCTGATGCGCAGTGGGGTATCTATAGCCATGCATCTTAGAGTGTCAGGTCGAGTCGTTTTTGATAATTTGTGCGGTAGGGTTATTGGCGACGGATTCCAGCAATGACGGGTTATCAGAATTACGGTTTTTTGCAGGCGTTGGTGGACGACATCGAAACAAACCTTGCCGAGGAGGTGAGCGTTTTAGCGCTGTCCGAGCGCAGTGGATTGTCGCCTTGGCATTTCCAGCGTTGGTTCAAAAGTCTGATTGGTGACACCCTCGGCTCTTACATTCGGGGTCGCCGTTTGACGCGTGCCGCTCAACTGTTGCTGGACACCGATATGGGCATCATTGATATCGCCGTCAGTGTGGGTTTCGGTTCGCACGAAGCCTTCACCCGCTCGTTCAAGGCCTATTTTTCGATGTCGCCGAAGGCTTTTCGACAGGAGCGTCCGGCTGTCCGTTTGAACAAGAAGCCCATTCTGGGCGAGCAGTTGTTGCATCACATCGCCTACCGCGTGGCGCGCGAGCCCGTCATTCAGGTGCGTTCGGCGTTCAGCATTGTCGGGTTTGAAACTAGGATTCCGTCGCCCTTTGTTACCGATCAAACCAGTTGTTTTTTAATGCAGCCCGCTTGGATACGTTTGTTCGAGCAGGAGGCGGCTATCCTAGGCGGTGTTCCGCAAACCTACTATGGCCTGACGTTGAGTGAGTCTGGCCAGTTCACCGAAAGCGAGCTCATGCACCTAGCCGCGATTGAGACGAAAGACCCCGATAATGCACCGAAAGGGATGACCGTTCTGCATTTGCCAGAACAACGCGTCGCCGTGTTCGATGTCTCTGGTTTGGATGCGGACGGTGGTAACCGCACCATCGACTTCATCTATGGCTACTGGCTGCCGAATTCCGGTTATCGCCGGGGCGAGGGTAGCGATTATGAGTTGATGGAGCGGGTTGAGCAGTTCTCACCTTTGACGGATTCAAAGTATGTCATTCCATTGAGTGAAGGATAGGGAGTTGGCTTTGTCAGACAGCAGTGTGGAGTCTGCGCCGAGCGTGTCTTTAATGCGCTGAGCGATTTTCAGCTCAATGGCCAGTTGTTCCTCTGGCGGGAGGTTCTCCAGATCTTCCTCGGTCAGCCCCATTTCATTCAGCATGCCGGCTCGAATTCGTTCTGCTGGCGACATTTCCATGTACTCACGCAGTTGCTGTGCGGCAGACTTCTCCGCGTGGGCATGGTCTGCTTTCTCTAACGGCTGCGAAGAGGAAACCGAGGGCCCGTAAAGGCTGGTCGTTAGTGTTTGCACAGAAGGCAGCTTGGTGTCACTGCCATTGAGTTTGGCGGCGGTAGGTTTAATAGACTCCGCGATGGCTGCAAAAGATGGCCCCTTTTGCTCGTTCTGATCCTGCTTCTTGATGTGAAGTGATGGGGTTGTACTCAGCGCCCCGAGTGCTTGGGTCATGGTCATGGCTTTTCCCTCCTGTCTTGATAGGGTCAGTGCAAAGGCCATGCCCAGTTCATATGCTGTGAATAGGCGGGGCGGGAGCTATTTTGGGGTAGGACATTGCCGGTTGGTAGTTTTCTGGGCGGTAGCAGGTTGCCGACTGGGCTCGTAATTCAGATTGCTAGTGGTGGTCGTTGTTACTGCGCCCGGCAATTCAAAGCGTTATGGGATATTTGGGGGTAGACAAATGGTGGTAAATTTAAACGACGTCGATGGCGTACCGATTAAGCCAAAGCACAAGGCCACTTGCCATTGTGGGTCGGTGGAAATCGGCCTAGTGGGCTGGTGGACGTTCGTCGGTGTGATTGTTCACTGTGTCGCCGCAGAGGAGCGATAGTAGCGTCGGTTCCTCTGGCTGGAATTCGAATTGTGAAAGGAGAAAGCGTACTAAATCTCTACCAGTTCAACACAAAAACGGCAAAGCACTATTTTTGTAGTAACTGTGGGATCTACACTCATCACCAACGGAGGTCTAACTCTTCGCAGTATGGCTTCAATGTCGCCTGTTTGGAGGGAATAAACCCTTTGAAAATAGCGGATGTGCCGACCTATGACGGAGTTAATCATCCTGCTGACAGTCAAAGCACGTAACTAAACCATCAAGTTCGCACCTTTCTGGCGCTAAACTTTATTTAACTCGCCTGCTCATGATAACCACAGTTGACACCTTCAGGTATGTGAACTACAGTTAACGCATGATAGAAGTCAGGAAGACATCACATTTCACAAGGTGGTTTGAATCACTCAAAGACCGAAGAGCTAAGGCTCGAATTCAGGCCAGGATTGATCGGGTAGAAATGGGTCATTTTGGGGATGTCGCGCCGGTGGGCGAGGGCGTCAGTGAACTGCGCATTTTTTACGGCCCTGGATACAGAGTCTATTTTGTACAAAAGAACGACATTATTGTGATACTTGTATCGGGTGGCGACAAAAGCACTCAAGCGGCTGATATCGCCAAAGCCAAAGAGATGGCGAAACAGTTAGAGGTGTAAAGCATGGGTGTCAAAACTACACGCTGGGATTCAGCAGAGTTTCTCAAGACAGATGAAGATATTCAACTGTATCTGGAAGCCTGCCTAGAGGAGGCGGGCGATGACCCTGCATTCATTGTGCACGCGCTGGGTGTTATCGCACGAGCCAAGAACATGAGCCAGCTTGCGAGAGATACCGGGCTAACCCGGGAGGGCTTATATAAGGCTTTGTCGCCAGAGGGGAATCCTACGTTCAGTACCGTCGCGAAGGTGGCGAAGGCACTTGGCTTTCAGCTTACGGTAGCAGCTACTCAAAAAGAGGTTTCAAATAGTCACCTACACACTACTAACTAAGTAGCGTATCAATAAAAATCTTTGAGTGATGTTTAAACTGCCACTGGACGCGGGGCATACCCCTAACGTCCATAGTCGACCAACTCCCTCTAGTCGCCCACAAAAATCTATCCGCTAACTACTTGCCGCTATGCCGGGCAATGTTTGACAGCTTCGGGTTGGCCTGTCTATTGGCTTTATAGAGCAAAGTAATTTTACCGATCCGAGTGACCTCTTCACACTGCGTGTGCGTAACGATGTAATCGACGATGGCTTGGCGGTCGTCGCGTTCACCGGCGGCCAGCTTTACTTTAATCAATTCGTGATCGCTGAGCGCTCGACGCAATTCGTCCAGAACAGTATCGGTGATGCCGTTCGAGCCAATGGTCACGACGGGTTTAAGGTCGTGGCCGATGCCGCGAAAGCGTTTTTTCTGGTCGTTCGATAGAGCCATGTGTAGCGATGCCTATGGTGAATTGGGGTGGTAAATGAAATAATTGCCGCTATTGTACTGTGAATTTCACAGGAAGCCGAGCCCGAGACCGAGCTCTGTGTCAAACAATTGCAAATAGATGGTTGTGGGGTCAGGCTGGGCGATAAGCTGTTGGGCAGAAGGTCTGCCTGTTGCCTTGTTTTTTTTGAACCAGGCCCCAGTATGGTGGTATGTCGAATGTAAGCCTCGCGGGCACGGTCATACGAACCCCTCGTGGTAGCGAAAAATGGGTTAACCAGTGACCATTCAATGGTTTGTTATCGAGAATGTTATTGAGTGAGCGCCTTGCCGGGCTTATCAGGAGTGCGAAGTAAACGATATGGCTAAGAATTTAATCTTGTGGATAGTGATCGCCGTGGTACTGCTGTCGGTGTTCAACAGCTTTCCGTCTGGGCAGCCCAGTCAAGACATTACGTATTCGCAATTCATGACGCAGGTGCAAAATGACCGCGTTGAGCGGGTGACCATTTCCGGCACTAAAATCGAAGGCGTGCGCCGCGATGGCTCGCGTTTTACGGCGACCAGCCCTTACCTGATTGTGCAGCAGGACTTCATTGAGAACCTGATGGACAACGGCGTTGACGTAGAGGCCAAGCAGCCGGAGCAGCAAAGCATCTGGTCGCAACTGCTGGTAGCCAGCTTCCCAATATTGCTGATTATTCTGGTGTTCCTGTTCTTCATGCGCCAGATGCAAGGTGGCGGCGGCGGTAAAGGCGGTCCCATGAGCTTTGGTAAGTCCAAGGCGAAATTGCTGAGCGAAGACCAAGTTAAAACCACCTTTGCTGACGTGGCTGGTGTAGAAGAAGCCAAAGACGACGTAGCAGAGCTGGTCTCGTTCCTGCGCGACCCCGGCAAGTATCAGCGCCTTGGCGGTACGATTCCACGCGGTGTGCTGTTGGTGGGCCCTCCCGGTACTGGTAAGACTTTGTTGGCTAAAGCCATTGCCGGTGAAGCAAAGGTGCCATTCTTCTCGATTTCTGGTTCTGATTTCGTAGAAATGTTCGTCGGTGTCGGTGCCTCGCGTGTGCGTGACATGTTCGAGCAGGCGAAGAAACAAGCCCCTTGTATCGTATTTATCGACGAAATCGACGCCGTTGGCCGTAGCCGTGGCGTGGGTATCGGCGGCGGTAACGACGAGCGCGAGCAAACGTTGAACCAGTTGCTGGTAGAAATGGACGGTTTTGAAGCCAATGACGGCATCATCATCATCGCTGCAACGAACCGCCCGGACGTACTGGACCCTGCATTGATGCGTCCAGGTCGTTTTGACCGCCAAGTCGTTGTTGGTTTGCCCGACATCCGTGGCCGTGAGCAGATTCTGAAAGTACACATGCGTAAGGTGCCTCTGGGTGACACCGTTGAACCTAAGATCATTGCACGTGGTACGCCTGGCTTCTCGGGCGCAGATTTGGCCAACTTGGTGAACGAGGCGGCACTGTTTGCTGCACGCGGCAACAAGCGCTTGGTCACCATGGAAGAATTCGATCGGGCGAAAGACAAAATCATGATGGGCGCCGAGCGCAAGTCCATGGTGATGTCCGAGAAAGAGAAAATTAATACGGCGTACCATGAGTCAGGGCACGCCATTGTGGGTCGCTTAGTGCCGAACCACGACCCGGTGTACAAAGTCAGTATCATTCCGCGCGGCCGTGCGCTGGGTGTGACCATGTTCCTGCCGGAAGAAGACCGGTACAGCCTCAGCAAAGAGGGTCTGGAAAGTCAGATCTGCTCGCTGTACGGCGGCCGATTGGCAGAAGAGCTGATCAATGGTATGGATCAAGTGACCACCGGTGCATCGAACGACATTGAGCGTGCGACCAAGCTGGCGCGCAACATGGTGACGAAGTGGGGCTTGAGTGAGAAACTGGGTCCGCTGATGTACGAAGAAGAACGCCAGGATTACTTGGGCAGCAGCCAAGCGTCCGGTGCCTTCTCTGGCGAAACCGCGAAGATGATTGACGCCGAAATCAAAGACATCTGTACACGTTGCTATGAGCACGCGAAGAAGTTGCTGGTGGATAACCGCGACAAGTTGGAAATGATGAAAGACGCTCTGATGGAATATGAAACCATCGATTCCGGGCAGATTGACGACATCATGGAAGGCAAGAAGCCACGTAAGCCTGCTGATTGGGATACGTCGGCCGCGACGCAAGCGCGAGCTGAAAAAGAAGCTCGGGCACAAGCCGCAGCGGAAGGCCGTGATTACGACGCTGAGCAAGCGGAAAAGGCGAAAGAAGAATCGGTGAAGCAGGACATCGGTGATGCCGATGGCCAGCACGATGCGCCGAGTGATTCGACAAATCATGAAGGGTCGGATCGCCCGTAGGGCTCATTGATATAGATAAACCAGAAAGGCGGCGTTAAGCCGCCTTTTTTCGTTAGATCAACCGCGTTGCTTCAGTGGGTGGCGCCAACACAGGCAAAGTACAAGTAAATGCAGATCGAATACAAAGGGCGCATTCTTGACCTCTCGCGGCCACGAGTCATGGGGGTGGTCAACGTTACGCCGGACTCGTTCAGTGATGGCGGGCGTTTTTTTAAACCCGACGCGGCACGCGCTCAAGTATTGAGTATGTTGGATGCCGGGGTAGACATCATCGACGTCGGTGGTGAGTCGACGCGGCCGGGCGCTACGCCGGTATCGGTGCAGCAAGAGTTGGATCGTGTGTTGCCGGTGGTTGAGCTAGTGCGCCGTGAATCGGATGTCTGGATTTCCGTTGATACCAGTACGCCGCAGGTCATGCAGGCGTCTGCAGAGGCCGGAGCGGATCTGATCAATGATGTGCGCGCACTCACCAGAGACGGTGCGCTCAGCATGGCGGCGCAGTTGGATATGCCGGTGTGTTTGATGCACATGCAGGGCAGGCCGGTCGATATGCAAAACAACCCGCAGTACGACGATGTGGTGGCACAGGTGTTGGGCTATTTGCGTGAGCGTAGCCAAGCTGCATTGGGTGCGGGCGTGCGCTCGGCCAATGTGCTGCTCGACCCTGGTTTTGGCTTTGGTAAGACGTTGGCGCACAATTTGGCGTTGTTGCGTGCGCTGCCACAGTTAAGTGAATTGGGGTATCCTGTGTTGGTGGGGATGTCCCGTAAGTCTATGTTGGGTGAGATCACCGGACAACCGGTTGAACATCGCCAAGCCGCCAGTGTTGCTGCAGCTTTGCTTGCGGCGCAACGTGGCGCACATATTATTCGTGTTCATGATGTGGCGGAAACAGTCGATGCCCTTATGGTATTGCACGCCGTTGAAAAAGGATTAGGAGAAACGTAGTGGGTCAGCGCAAATATTTTGGTACCGATGGTATTCGGGGTGAAGTGGGTACGGCGCCTATCACAGCTGAGTTTATGCTCAAGCTGGGTTGGGCAGCGGGCCGTGTGTTTGCGCGTCAGGGCAAAAGCAAAATCATCATCGGTAAAGACACTCGTATTTCGGGTTATATGTTCGAGTCGGCGTTAGAAGCCGGTTTGTCGGCCGCCGGTGTGGACGTTCTGCTGCTTGGCCCTATGCCAACTCCGGCTATTGCCTATCTGACCCAGACCTTCAAGTGTGACGCCGGTATCGTCATTTCAGCGTCGCACAATCCGCATCAAGACAATGGCATCAAATTTTTTGGTCCAGACGGCCGTAAACTGTCGGATGACGTTGAAAAAGCCATCGAGACCGAACTGGGCAAGCCGATGACGACAGCCTCTTCGGCAGACTTGGGTAAGGCACGCCGGATCGCCGATGCGGTGGGTCGTTACGTTGAATTTTGTAAAAGTACCGCGTCGCACCTCGATCTTAAGGGTGTGAAAATCGTTCTGGACTGCGCTAACGGTGCCACCTACGACATCGCACCGAAAGTGTTCAGTGAGCTGGGTGCGGATCTGGTGTGTATTGGTTGTAAGCCTGATGGCTTGAACATCAATTTCAAATGCGGTTCGACCAGTCCGCAGGCGTTGCAGTCTGAAGTGCTGGCACAGGAAGCGCATTTGGGTATTGCGTTTGATGGCGACGGCGACCGCGTATTGATGGTCGATCACGCAGGGCAGATATTGGACGGTGACGAGTTGTTGTTCATCATTGCCAGCCATTTAAAAGGCCGTAACAAGTTGCATGGCGGTGTGGTCAGCACGCTGATGGCCAACATGGGCTTAGAGGTCGCGTTGCGCAAGAAAGGCATTGAGATGGTGCGGGCGCAAGTGGGTGACCGGTACGTGATGGAACAGATGGTGGAGCGCGAGTGGCTGCTCGGCGGCGAAAGCTCCGGGCATCTGATCTGTGCTCATAAGACCAGCACCGGCGATGGTATTGTGGCGGCACTGCAAGTCTTGCAGGCGTTGCAGGACATGGACTTAACCCTGCAAGAAGCGCGTCAGGGCATGCGCAAGTTCCCGCAAGAAATGATCAATGTGCGGGTGCCGGATAAAACCATGGCGCTAAAAAGCGAGGCGGTTTTGGCGGCGGTTAAAGCTACCGAAAAGCAATTGGGTGAGACCGGGCGTGTGTTATTGCGGCCTTCCGGCACTGAGCCAGTGGTGCGTGTGATGATCGAAGGCGAGGACGCAGATCAGGTACGCACGCTGTGCCAAGCATTGGCAGAGCAAGTAGAGAGTGCAATGCAGGGCGCGTAGTGCACATTATGCGTACTTGTCTCTCGTGGTCAAAATGGTTAACATACGCGCCGCATTTATAAAGGGTTTTTACTATGCGTCAGGCATTAGTTGCAGCAAATTGGAAGATGAACGGCACTAGAGCGCAGGTAGCGGAGTTGCTGGCTGGATTTAAAGCAGGCATCAACGCTCAGGCGTGTCAGGTGGCCGTATTTTCTCCGGCTGTCTTTCTGTCTGACGTACAGCAGGCCTTGCAAGGCAGCGCTATCGCTTGGGGTGGGCAAAACATTCACAGTGCTGAGAGCGGTGCGTACACCGGCGAAACATCGTTGGGCATGCTGAAAGAATTCGGCTGCCAATATGTACTGGTTGGCCACTCTGAGCGTCGCACCTTGTTCGGTGAGACCGACGCCTTGGTTGCTGAAAAAGTGGCTGCCGCGTTGGCTGCCGGTGTTACACCTATGTTGTGCATTGGCGAGACGTTGGAAGAGCGTGAGTCAGGTGTAACGGCAGAGGTATGTCGTCGCCAGTTGAAAGCGGTACTGGATACAGTGGGTGTTGCCGGTTTCAACAAGCTGGTAGTGGCCTATGAGCCAGTTTGGGCGATTGGTACAGGTAAGACAGCGTCGCCAGAGCAGGCGCAGGAAGTACACGCTGATTTGCGTGCGTTCTTGCAAGACGCAGATGCTGAAATGGCGAAGAAGATTCAGATTTTGTATGGCGGTAGCGTGAAGGCGGCAAGTGCTGCTGAGCTGTTCGCCATGCCGGATATTGACGGTGGTCTGGTTGGCGGTGCGTCACTTCAGATCGAAGAATTTGTGGGTATCTGCAACGCTGCAGCCCAATAAGGTGGTTCAATGGAAACTTTTCTAACGATTATTCATGTAGTTTTTGCGGTCGGTGTTGTTGGCTTTGTATTGATTCAGCGCGGTAAAGGCGCTGACGCAGGTGCCTCCTTCGGTGGTGGCGCTTCACAAGGTGTATTTGGCAGCCAGGGCAGCGCAACCTTTCTGTCGCGCACTACTGCGGTATTGGCAACCTTGTTTTTTGCGACCAGCTTGGCATTGGCTGTCGTGGCGAAGAATCGTGCTGATGCAGATCGTACGTTCAATATTGATGGCAGTTTGTTCATTGAAGACGCGCCCGTCACCGAAGAAGGTGCTGGTAC
>JAGDZJ010000026.1:0-15117 GCA_049115955.1 Natronospirillum sp. | reverse complement strand
GACACGCCATCTTGAGGGGGTGGTGGGCATAGCCCGTGCTAGTTCGAGTCTAGTCGTCGGCACCATTTGTGTGACCTGCCTGTCGGGTCGTAAAATAAAGCAGGAAGTTTTTAGATCAGTGTGTAGTAAGTGGCTTGGTCCGGCACGTTGATCGCGGTAGAGGTTGATGCGGGGTGGAGCAGTCTGGTAGCTCGTCNNGTTCAAATCCAGCCCCCGCTACCAAGATTGGAACGTTTGACTCGGCAGGTGTAAACACCTGCCCTACGGACTCTGTGGTTGTGTAGGGCGGGTATTCATACCCGCCGCCGGACTCCACCAGTATGGTAACGACTAGAAAACCCCTATATGGGGTTTTTTATTACCCGCCTTACGGGGCACGGTAATAAAACGCGTGGCGCGTTTGTCAGTATTATTTTTAAGGTGGGCCATGGGCCCATTTTTTATTTCGATTACACCCGTTTTGACGGTTTGGGATCATGTTGAAGCGGCGTTAAGCGGCTTAGTTTTACGGCGAGAATATGGCAAAAGTAGACGAAATTATTGCAATCAGTAAGCCCGTGGTAGAAGGCCTTGGGTTCGAGCTCTGGGGCGTGGAATACGTGCCGCAGGGTAAGCACAGCACCCTGCGTGTCTTTATCGAGCACGAAAACGGCATTGGTGTGGAACACTGCACCGAAGTCAGCCACCAGTTGGCGGCTGTGTACGATGTCGAAGATCCCATTACGAATGCCTATACCTTGGAGGTTTCATCTCCGGGCATGGACAGACCCTTGTTTACCCTTGGGCAGTATGAGCGCTTTATCGGGCATCAAGTAAAATTGCGCTTAAAGTACCCGTTCGAAGAACGGCGTAAATTTGAAGGCATCATCGCCGGTATCGAAGACGAGCATGTGGTGGTGCAGAGTGGGGAGTTTGAATACGTGCTCCCGTTTGAACAAATTGACAAGGCGAATATTGTGCCTGTGTTTGAAGATTAACCGACGGTTTAGGGTCGAGGCTGACATATGAGCAAAGAAATTCTGATGGTTGTGGACGCGGTTGCTAACGAAAAGGGCGTGGATAAAGACGTCATTTTTGAAGCCATTGAGTTGGCATTGGCAACGGCAGCGAAGAAGCGCTTCGATGACGACGGTGAAGCTGACATTCGCGTGGCCATCGACCGGAAGACGGGCGATTACTTGACGTATCGCCGTTGGACGGTGGTGTCGAACGAGGTTGTGCCTGTACTGGGTTCAGAAATTAACTTGCAAGAAAGCGCCGACATTGACAAGGCCTTGGTTGAAGGCGATGTCTACGAAGAGCTGATCGACAACGAAGATTTCGGTCGTATCAGTGCGCAAGCTGCGAAGCAAATCATCGTACAGAAAGTACGTGAAGCTGAGCGCATGAAGATTGTTGAACAGTACCAGTCTCGGGTTGGCGAAATCATTCACGGTAATGTGAAGAAAGTGACGCGTGACAACATCATCATCGACTTGGGCAACAACGCCGAAGCTATTATGCCGCGTGAAAACCTGATTGCGCGTGAAACATTCCGCATCGGTGATCGCGTACGTGCTGTTCTGGACGGTGTGCGTGAAGACGCGCGTGGCCCTCAACTGGTGATGAGCCGTAACAGCTCACGCATGTTGATCGAGCTGTTCCGCATCGAAGTGCCTGAAGTGCATGAAGAAGTTATTCAGATCATGGCTTGTGCCCGTGATCCTGGTTCGCGGGCCAAGATTGCCGTGAACACCAACGACAAACGTATTGACCCGGTTGGTGCTTGTGTCGGTATGCGCGGTTCGCGTGTACAGGCGGTGTCGGGCGAGTTGGGTAATGAGCGTGTTGATATTGTGTTGTGGGACGACAACCCGGCGCAATTGGTGATCAATGCCTTGGCACCCGCCGAAGTAGCCTCCATCGTGATGGACGAAGAAACCAACACCATGGACGTAGCGGTAACAGAAGACAATTTAGCCATTGCGATCGGTCGTAATGGACAGAATGTACGCTTGGCCAGTCAGTTGACGGGTTGGGTGATTAACGTAATGACAGAAGAGGAAGCGAACAGCAAACAGGAGCAAGAAATGGGCTCCTTGTTAGAATTGTTCACTGAAGGTCTGGGCGTGGACGAAGAGTTAGCCACTGTCTTGATTGAGGAAGGTTTTACCTCACTTGAAGAAGTGGCGTATGTACCGCTGGACGAAATGCTGAACATCGACGGCTTCGATGAAGACATGGTGAACGAGTTGCGCGGCCGGGCTAAAGATGTCCTGCTGACTCGTGAACTGGCGTCGGAAGAGAAGCTGGAATCAGCAACACCTTCAGATGAATTATTGGCCATGGAAGGTATGACCCGACCGCTCGCTCTTAAATTGGCGGCGAAGGGAATTGTGACGGTTGACGATTTGGCTGAACAAGCGATCGACGATCTCATTGACATTGAAGAATTGGATGATGAAAAAGCAGGGGCCATGATTATGGCAGCCCGTGCATCCTGGTTCGACGAAGCATAGCGGCTAGGGGGAGATAAAGTATTATGGCAGAAGTAACAGTCAGACAACTGGCAGAAAACATAGGCACACCGGTTGATCGTTTGCTCAAGCAAATGACCGAAGCAGGGCTGAAACAAAGCTCTGAGTCCGATGCTGTATCGGACACTGAAAAGCAGACCCTCTTGGCCTTCTTGAAAAAGAGCCACGGTGAGACCGGAGATGCGCCACAGAAGATTACCTTGAAGCGTAAGGTAACGACGCAGCTCAAGACGTCTGGTGGCGGCAAAGGCAAAACGGTTAATATCGAAGTGCGCAAGAAGCGCACCTACGTGAAGCGTGAAGGCAGTTCCGAAGCTCCGCAGGACGATGCGAACTCGCGCTCTGAAGAGCAGCAGCGTCGTGAAGCCGAGCAGCGTGCTTTGGAAGAAGCGCAAGCGCGCGCTTTAGAAGAGAAACGCCAAGCGGAAGAAGCCGCGCAGAAAAAGGCTACCGAAACCGCCACTACGACTGCTGTTGCGGCGAAAGAGGCGGCAGCCTCTACCGTACCGGAAGTTGATCAAGCGATTCCGGATCCCGATTCCGAGAAGAAAAAAGATCGTCATATCAAGGTGAAGAAAACTACGCCGGATGACGACGCGGACGACGGAAAGGCCAAGGCTAAGAAAGCCAAGGGCGCACCTGCACCGCAGAAACAAGAGCGCCATAAAGGCAATCGCCACCAACAGATCATGGGTCTGATGGACGAAGACGGCGGCGCACAGCGTCGCAACAAGCGTAAGCGCGATAAGAGCAAGCGCGATCACCAGTTTGAAAAGCCGACGGCGCCGATGATCCGTGAAGTACGGATCGGTGAAACCATTGGCGTGCAGGAGTTGGCATCACAGATGTCGGTGAAGTCTGCCGAAGTGGTTAAAGCCTTGTTCAAAATGGGCGTTATGGCGACCATCAACCAAGTGCTGGATCAAGACACTGCCATCTTGGTGGTTGAAGAAATGGGCCACAAATACGTGACCGTTTCCGAGAATCAAGTGGAAGAAAGCCTGGATGCGTCCATCACCTATGATGGTGAAATGGTTGCGCGTGCGCCGGTTGTTACCGTTATGGGTCACGTTGACCATGGTAAAACCTCATTGTTGGATTACATTCGTCGCACCAAGGTAGCGTCGGGTGAGTCCGGTGGTATTACGCAGCACATCGGTGCGTACCACGTAGACACTGAAAAAGGCATGGTCAGTTTCTTGGATACGCCTGGACACGAAGCGTTCACGTCTATGCGTGCTCGTGGTGCTCAGTGTACGGACGTCGTGATTCTGGTGGTTGCAGCAGACGACGGTGTGATGCCGCAGACCGCTGAAGCCATTCAGCACGCCAAAGCCGGTAACGTGCCAATCGTTGTGGCCATCAACAAGATTGATAAAGAAGGCGCGGACATTGATCGCGTGATTTCTGAGTTGGCAGCGAAAGAAGTGGTGCCGGAAGAATGGGGTGGTGACACCCAGTTCGTTCGCGTATCGGCGCACACCGGTGAAGGCATTGATGCCCTGCTGGATGCGGTATTGCTGCAAGCCGAATTGATGGAGCTTAAGGCGTACGACAATGGCCCGGCGAAGGGTGTTGTTATTGAGTCTAAGCTCGATAAAGGCCGCGGTGCGGTCACTACGCTACTGGTACAGAGCGGGCGCTTGAAGCAAGGTGATATCGTACTGGCCGGTGATGCGTCCGGTCGTGTTCGTGCCCTGCTGGACGAAGCCGGTAAGCAAATTGAATCGGCAGGACCTTCTATTCCCGTAGAGATATTGGGTCTAGACGGTACGCCAGACGCCGGTGAAGAATTCATCGTCGTTGAATCCGACAAGCGTGCACGTGAAGTGGCAGAGCACCGCCGTGAGCGTCTGCGTGAAAGCGAGCTGGCGAAGCAGCAGGCTGCCAAGTTGGACAACCTGTTTGCCAACATGGGTAAAGGCGAAGTGTCGACGTTGAACGTCGTGCTGAAGACCGATGTACGTGGTTCTCTGGAAGCCTTGCAGAACTCATTGCTCAAGCTGGGTAACGACGAGGTACGGGTTAACATCATCTCTGGTGGTGTCGGTGGTATTACCGAGTCGGATGCGAATCTGGCGGCAACGTCTGGTGCGGTTGTCTTCGGGTTCAACGTGCGGGCCACTGGCCAAGCGCGTGAGATCATTGAGAAGTACAACCTCGATCTGCGCTACTACAACGTTATCTATGATTTGATCGATGACGTGCGTGCTGCCCTGAACGGCATGTTGTCACCTGAACTGCGTGAAGACATCGTTGGTTTGGCTGAAGTCCGCGACGTATTTAACTCGCCCAAGTTCGGCCAGATTGCTGGCTGTATGGTGGTTGAGGGTACGGTGTACCGGAATAAGAAAATCCGCGTATTACGTGACGAAGTGGTGATCTACGAAGGTGAGCTTGAATCGCTGCGTCGTTTCAAAGACGACGTACAGGAAGTTCGCCAAGGTACGGAATGTGGTATCGGTGTACGTAATTACCGTGACGTGAAGGCTGGCGACAAGATCGAAGTCTTCGACGTTAAGGAAATTGCACGGAGTATCGATTAAGCATGGCCAGAGATTTTAGCCGTACTGATCGTATTGCTGACCAGGTCCAAAAGGACCTGGCTGCACTGATCCAACGTGAATTGAAAGATCCACGTTTGGGCATGGTCACCATCAACGCCGTAAAGGTCTCCAAAGACCTGAGTTACAGCGATGTGTATTTCACGTCGCTGTCTACTCTGGACGGTGACGAAGCCGAACAGCGCAAAGCGGCGGAAGAGGTATTGACCAAAGCGGCAGGCTATCTGCGTTCCGAGTTGTCACGGGGTATTCGCTTGCGGGTCATGCCGCAACTGCGTTTTCACTACGACCACAGCGTTGAGCGCGGGCAGACGTTGTCTCGCTTGATCGACTCGGCACGTCAACATGACCGCAACCTAGGCGAACAATCGGACGACGATGGCTCGCAAACCGAATAACGTACACGGCGTTTTGTTGGTCGATAAAGACGCCGGCATGACGTCCAACCACGTACTGCAGCGCGCCAAGCGCTTGCTGGGTGCGACCAAAGGTGGGCACACGGGTGCGCTGGATCCGCTGGCCACCGGTGTGTTACCTCTCTGTTTTGGTGATGCCACCAAATACTCCCAATATATGCTGGATGCCGACAAGGCGTACGAAACGCGCGCTCAACTGGGTGTGCGTACCGATACGGCTGATGCCGATGGCGCTGTCATCGAACAGGCCGCCGTGCCGGAACTGTCTGCAGACGCCATTACCCAACTGCTCAGTACCGATTTCCTCGGTGCGTTGACGCAAACCCCTCCCGCTTATTCTGCGTTAAAACATCAGGGCAAAAAGCTCTATGAGCTGGCGCGTGAAGGCAAAGCCATTCCGGATAAGACGCGTACGATACGCATCTTGGACAATCGGCTGGTGGCGCAAGGCGAGGACTGGCTCGATATCTGGCTAAAGTGCACCAAGGGCACTTACGTGCGCTCGTTTGTTGAAGACGTTGCCGCGGCGCTGGGCACCGTGGCACACGTGGCGCGGTTGCGTCGCTTGCAGCACGGTAACTTTGATATCGCGCAGTGCGTTTCTTTAGAACAGTTTGAAGCCATGACGCCGGAAGAGCGTCAGGCACAGTTGTTACCGGTGGATGCCTGCATTACGGCGTTGCCTATTTATGCGTTGAATGAACACCAGTTTGCGGCGGTTAAGCACGGCATCAAGGTGCCGGTAGAGCCGGAAGTCGACACCGGTGAAGTACGCATATACCGTAAAGAACAGTTTATAGGTCTGGGGGAGATTACCCCCGAGCACGAACTTAAATCTCGTCGCTTAGTGCAGACAGATTTGTTATAGTGCTGGCCGGAAATTTGTTCGGTTTTGTTTGAGCGTGCTCGACAAGATTGAACAGATAACAGATGGGTTACTGTAAACATGCACGGTAACGCCGGATTATTTAATCGCATGTTCTTTGGAGTTATAAAAATGGCATTAACTGCTACTGAAAAAGCGGCCTTGGTAAAAGATTATCAGACTGCTGAAGGTGATACCGGTTCCCCTGAAGTGCAAGTTGCACTGTTGACGCACAACATCAACGGTCTGCAAAGCCACTTCAAAAGCAACCACAAGGACCACCACAGCCGTCGTGGTTTGATCCGTATGGTTAACCAGCGTCGTAAGCTGCTGGACTACCTGAAGAAGAAAGATCTTAGCCGCTACGCTACGCTGATCAAGCGTTTGGGTCTGCGTCGTTAAGACTAAATAGGCCCCGCTGGGGCCTGTTTTATTTATAGCCTGCCTAAAATTAGGCAGGCTATTTTAGTGAAAGAGGCAACTCAAGCGTGAGTGCTTCTAACAATTGGCCTTACCCATGGCAGCAGCCATTGGTTAGGGGCTAATTCTTAGAAGCGCTCGGTTGCCAAAAAAGAACTGAGGAATAATATATGTTGAAAGCTATCACCGAAACCTTCACCTTTGGTAACGACACCGTTACTCTGGAAACGGGCAAAATCGCTCGTCAGGCTGCGGGTGCTGTCGTATGTACCATCGGCAAAACATCTGTACTGGCTGCAGTCACTGCTGCCAAGTCGCCATCACCAGGACAGGATTTTTTCCCTCTGTCCGTGCATTACCAAGAAAAATACTACGCCGCCGGTAAAATCCCCGGTGGTTACCTGAAGCGCGAAGGCCGCCCTTCAGAGAAAGAAACTCTGACTTCGCGCCTGATCGACCGTCCTATTCGCCCATTGTTCCCGAAAGGCTTCATGAATGAAGTACAGGTCGTCGTTACTGTTATGTCGGCCGAGAACGATGTTGATCCGGATATCTGTGGTTTGATCGCTACCTCTGCGGCCTTGGCCGTCAGTGGCATCCCGTTCGCGGGCCCAATCGGTGCCGCGCGCGTTGGTTTCACCGCCGAGCAAGGCTACCTGTTGAACCCCGCGTACAGCACCCTTGAAAGCTCTGACCTGAACATGGTCGTTGCCGGTACTGCCGATGCCGTACTGATGGTTGAGTCTGAAGCCGCTGAGCTGACAGAAGACCAAATGCTGGGTGCGGTATTGTTCGCGCACGACGAGATGCAAGTGGCTGTTGAAGCCATTAAGTCTTTGGCTGCTAAAGCCAATGTGCAGCATTGGGAATGGGCACCTAAGGCCGACAACGTTGCTTTGATTGATCAAGTGACGTCAGCTTACTGGGACAAAATCGGCGAAGCCTACCGCATCACCGACAAAATGGAGCGCTACAACGCTCTGAACGCGCAGCGCAGCGCAGCGGTTGAGCAGTTTGCTACCGACGCCGAAGGCGCTCCTTCAGCAAAAGACGTTGAAGGCGTATTCGCCAAGCTTGAAAAGAAACTGGTTCGTCAGCGTGTCGTGAGCGGTGAGCCGCGTATCGATGGCCGTGACAACAAAACTGTCCGTCCGATCGAAGTCGAAGTCGACGTACTGGCCGGTGCGCACGGTAGTGCCTTGTTCACCCGTGGTGAAACACAGGCCATCGTTGTGGCTACTCTGGGTAGTATGCGTGACGCGCAGATGTTCGACATGCTGCACAAGAAGCACACTGATCACTTCATGCTGCACTACAACTTCCCTCCGTATTCTGTCGGTGAGTGTGGTCGCATGGGTGCTACTGGCCGTCGTGAAATTGGTCACGGCCGTTTGGCACGTCGCGGTGTTGAAGCCGTTCTGCCTTCAGTTGAAGACTTCCCTTACGCCATTCGCGTGGTGTCTGAAATCACTGAATCAAACGGTTCGTCTTCTATGGCGTCTGTTTGTGGTACGTCATTGGCGTTGATGGACGCGGGTGTGCCGTTGAAAGCACCTGTGGCCGGTATCGCCATGGGCTTGGTGAAAGAAGAGTCGGGCTTTGCTGTATTGACCGACATCTTGGGCGACGAAGATCACCTGGGTGATATGGACTTCAAAGTAGCCGGTACTGCTAAAGGCATCACCGCGCTGCAGATGGACATCAAGATCCAAGGCATCAACGAAGAAATCATGGAACAGGCACTGGAGCAGGCCTTGGCCGCTCGCTTGCACATTCTGGGTGAGATGAACAAGGTCATCACCGTATCTCGTGAAGAGCTGCCTGATAACGCACCGTCTATGGTATCGCTGAAAATCGATCCAGAGAAAATCCGTGACGTAATCGGCAAAGGTGGCGCGACCATCCGTGGTATCTGCGAAGAGACCGGTGCTGACATCGACATTCAAGACGACGGTAGCGTGCGCATTTACGCACCAACCAAAGAAGCGGTTAATCAGGCGCGTAAGCGCGTTGAAACCATCGCGGTGGACCCTGAAGACGGCGCACTTTACGTCGGCGAAGTGGTGCGTATTGCTGACTTCGGCGCCTTTGTTCGCTTCTTGGGCGAGCGTGATGGTCTGGTACACATCTCACAGATCGTGCCACGTCGTTTGGAAAGCGTGTCTGAGGAACTGACGGTTGGTCAGCAAGTCGTGGTTAAAGTGTTGGAAGTTGACCAGCGCGGCCGCGTTAAGCTGAGCATCAAAGAAGTGACGGAAGAAGAGAAAGCATCTGCGCTGGCAGCAGTCGCTGACGCTTAATCCGAGCACATTCGCTCCTTGGGTGTAAGCCCATTAAAAAAAGCCGGTGACAGCAATGTCACCGGCTTTTTTATGCCCAGGGATGGGCGGGCCGAGAATTGCTCCTGCATTCTCGGCATACAGGCCGTCCTAGCCCTATATGCTGGCAACGCACGACGGCATGGATGCCGGAGGTAGAGCAATGCAGGAGCGATTGCCGAGGAGCAGTTGCCAGTGCATGCCCAGGATGGGCTAGCCTACGATGGCATCTATGCGCGCTAACTCGTCACTGCTGAATGATAAATTCTGCAATGCGGCCACACTGTCTTCAATCTGGCTGACCTTGCTGGCACCGATGATAGCGCTGGTGACCGCCTCGTCACGCAACACCCACGCAATGGCCATTTGCGCCAAGCTTTGTCCGCGCGCCTGAGCGACTTCGTTCAATTGACGCGCTTTGTCGATTTTCTCTTGTTGGAGATCGTTTTCCGACAAATAGATTTGCTCGCTGCGTGCGGCGCGTGAATCGGCCGGTACGCCTTGCAAGTACTTGTCGGTCAGAATACCTTGTTCGAGCGGCGAAAACACAATGGAGCCGATTTTCTCGCGACGCAAGGTATCCAGCAGGCCCTCTGTTTCCAGACGACGGTCAAAGATGTTGTAGCGCGGTTGGTGAATCAACAGCGGGGTGCCCAGTTCACGCAGTACGCGTGCAGCGTATTCTGTTTGCTCGGCCGAATAAGACGAAATGCCCACGTAGAGCGCTTTGCCGGAGCGGACAATGTAATCCAGTGCGCCCATGGTTTCTTCTATCGGCGTCGACGGGTCCGGGCAATGGCTGTAGAAAATATCGAAGTATTCGAGCCCTGTGCGTTTGAGGCTTTGCTCAATGCTGGCGACGAGGTACTTGCGCGAACCACCAATGCCGTAAGGGCCGGGCCACATGTCCCAGCCGGCCTTGCTGGAAATAAGCAGCTCGTCACGGTAGGGCAGTAAATCATCCTGCAGTACCTGTCCGAAGGTGCTTTCGGCAGAGCCAAACGGCGGGCCGTAGTTGTTGGCCAAATCAAAATGGGTAATGCCCAAATCGAACGCTTTGTGCAACATGGCGCGGGAATTGTGCAGCGCATCCACGGCACCGAAGTTCTGCCATAAACCCAGCGACAGCAGCGGTAATTTCAGACCGCTGTGGCCGCAGGTGCGGAATTGCATGGTGTCGTAGCGTGTGGACGCGGGAACATAAGCCGGACGAGAAGGTTGTGTGATCATAAGGGCACCTTGCTGAGCGGTGAAAGATGCCAGTATGTCATGTTTGGCGGATGAGGCTAACAGCCTCGCTCATTGCAATTCGCACTATAGTGCGGCGCGCTATTCCGGTAGGTTGTTAGCGTCCACTTTCATCTCGTTGAAGGCGACCAGAGCACGCGCCCGAAAGGTGCGGCGTACCGTGCTGCCCAGCGGCAGGTCCAAGTAATGAAACAGGTGCGTGATGGCCTCCGGTTTTAAATCGTGCTGCGTCGCAAAGGAGGGGATATCGAATCGCGGTCCGGTATCTGGCGGCTCGGGCAGCGCCGGTATGTCCGGTACTTCGAGCTGCTCGCCTTTGCACAGGCGCAGTGCCAACGCTTGATAATGCTGACGAAAAATCGGCCAAACCTGCGTTTCCGGTTCGGTGCGCAAACGGAAGAAACCGGTTTTGTGCGCTGCATGGTATACGGCGGGGTGCGACCAAAAGTGCTCCAGTGGATTATTGCCACAGAAGCAGGCTTGGCGATAGGCCTCACGATCATCGGGCAAATCGGCAGGGCGCGCGACTTCGCTCAGCGTAGCGAGAAATTCCGCAATGGTTGGTGGCCAGCTGTAGCGCTCACGAATGGCGTCGATGGTCAGTTCCACGGCGCGCAGTGGAAAGTCAGCCAACACCATGGCCCATTCGCGCTTGGCGTACTTCATCGTGTCTTCATCACCGTAGGCGCTTTCGAACTTGTGGGTATAGATGTGGTGCAGCCGCGCGAACAGCATGTTAACCATGATTTTTACGTCATGGTCTACGGCGCGGCTACCAGTCGAGGTCGCCGATGTCGCGGAGTCGTTGCCGTAGTTGCTGCTTGCGCTCGCGAGGAGCTCGTTCACTGGTGTGGTCGCTTGCCCGCGGGCCGGATACTGTGTTGGTTTGTGTGCCATTTTGTCGGTCATTCAGATGATATTGCCAGCGTCGATTTACCCAGTCGAGGAACTTGCTGTCCCAACTGGTGCTCATTTGCCCAGAATCCATGTAGTAAAGCACAAAGCCTTCCCTCTGTGCCATGGCGAATTCCCATTCTATGCCGCGGGCCTTCACCATTTCGGCGCACGGGCCGCTGGGTTGCCATTGGGTATCCATACGGCAGCGTTTGCGGGCTTGGCCATTGGCTTTCGACGTAGAAGGCGCGGCTGCAGTGCTGTGTGTGTCGGTGTCGTCGCTCGATGGCGCGGTGGCCCAGAGGGCATCGCCCGTTTGGTTCAATAAGCGCGCCGGGTTCGATGTGTCGTAGTTCACTTGGCCAGGCATGCTGGGTGCAGGGCCGTTGTGTGTGGGTACTGGCGGAGGTGACGATACGCGCAGTGGCGGCGCGACGTCTTCCTCCTGCCGAGGCTCCTTCCAACTCGTTGTTTGAGTTGCGGACGGGGTCAAGGCGGTAACGTGTGGAGATTGTACGGTGATGCGTTCGCCGTGCTGGGTGATGATCAACAGGTCGTGTTGTTCCAGCTTTTCTAACGCAACCATAAAGCGTGCCGGAGAAAAGAACGGCAACCAAGCCAGCCAAGTGCTGGCGTTGGCACTGATATCGCCAACAGCAGACGGCGACGCGGTAAACTGTTGCGCCGCCCAAAGCTCTTCAATGAATTGCAACAGCACCGCCGCATCCAGTCCGAGGTCGGTGGCGTGCTCGGTCGCAAAGGTGAACTGCGACTTGCTGTGTGTGGCCTTATGCATAGATTCTTCTGAATGTTCTTGAGTTTGGGTATGAACCGCAGTGGCAACGGGATAAAATGACATCTTTCGCTGCGGCTTGCCGCATATTTCCTGCAATTTTTTGTTTAACCAGCGTCTACGGGGTGACATGCAGCCGGTAATTTCAGTCAGTCATTTGGTTAAACAGTACCAGAGTGTCGTGGCGGTTGATGATATCAGTTTTCAGGTAACAGAGGGCAGTTGCTTTGGCTTGTTAGGGCCAAACGGTGCGGGTAAAACCACCACCATAGAGCTGCTTGAAGGTATTCTGCAACCTACGTCCGGCAGCATTCTGTATTTCGGTGCGCCGCTGCATGCCCGTGAACTGTACCGCGATATCGGCATTCAATTCCAGCACACCGCGCTGCAAGATTACCTGACGGTGCGTGAAACGCTGCGTCTGTTCTCATCCTTTTACGAGCAAACACTGCCGATCACCGAACTGGTGGAGCTGTGCTCGCTGCAAGAGTTCGTTAATCGCGATGCCCGTAAGCTGTCAGGTGGGCAGCGCCAGCGTTTGCTGTTGGCGTTGGCCTTGGTAAACGACCCGAAGGTGGTGTTTATGGACGAACCGACGACCGGGCTAGACCCGCAGGCGCGCCATAATTTCTGGGACCTCGTGACCGCCATCAAGGCGCGGGGAAAAACGGTCATTTTAACCACGCACTACATGGACGAAGCGCAAACGCTGTGTGACCAGATCGCCATCATGGACCAGGGGCGCATTGTCGCCACCGGTGCACCCGAGGCGTTGCTGGCCGAACACTTTGCCGGTGTCTTAGTATGGTTGAACGATACGCCCGTGCCGCCAGAGCTGCTCGCCCGTTACGGCGCACAGCAGCGGAGTGGGCGCTTACAATTTCAGACCGCTAGCGTTGATGCCTTGTTGGCGGAACTGATTCAAGCGCAGGTGTCGCTCGACAGTCTGCAAGTGCAGGCGCCCAATTTGGACGATTTGTTCCTCAAGCTGACCGGTTCTGAATTGAGGGCTGGCGCATGACGTGGCGACGTTTTTGGGCCGTACTGCGCGCTCGCAATCTGGAATTTTTCCGCGATCGCGGCACGTTGTCATGGAACATCGCCTTCCCGGTGATGCTGATCGCCGGTTTTGCGCTGATTTTTGGTTCGGGCAGCAACCCCGTGTTCAAAGTGGGTGTGGTCAGTGAGCTGGACGCTTACATCAGCAAACCACAGGTAACGGTGTTGCCTGAGGTCGATGTAGTGCCTTACAGCAGCCTTGATGCCGCCATTGAGCGCTTGCGCCGCCATCATATTCATATGGTGTTGGACGTAGATCAGCGACTGTATTGGATTAATGAGACGTCTAGCGAAGGCGCAGTATTGGAGCAACTGCTGGCGTACAAAGACCCGGAATACCGACGCCGCTTGATAGGTGGGTTGGACATCCGATACGTCGACTGGGCTTTGCCCGGCATTCTTGCCATGAACATCATGTTCGCCTGCTTGTTTGGGGTCGGTTACGTTATTGTGCGCTATCGCAAGAACGGCGTGCTCAAACGGCTTAAAGCCACACCACTCAATGCGTGGGAGTTTCTCAGTGCGCAGATTATCTCTCGTTTGATGATGGTGATGGTGGTCAGCACGGCGCTGCTGTTGGGTAGCCTGTGGTCGCTGCACATCGTCATGGTGGGTAACTATTTCAGCCTCTTTGTGGTTGGTATTCTTGGGGCATTGTGCCTAACCTCTATGGGCTTGTTGATTGCAGCGCGCAGTCGCAGCGAGGAGTTGACGGGCGGCCTGATCAATTTCAGTACCTGGCCCATGATGTTTCTTTCCGGGGCTTGGTTCTCCATTGAGGGCGCACCCGACTGGCTGCAGTTGCTGGCTCAGTTGCTGCCGCTGACCCATTTGGTGGAAGCGGCGAGGAAGGTGATGCTCGACGGTGCTTCTTTGATGGACATCAGCACGCATCTCGGTGCCATGGGCGCAATGACGCTGATCTTTCTCAGTTCTGGTGTACTATTGTTCAATTGGGACAGCGATCATCGTTGAACATCAATGTTTCGCGCTAATGCCTGCTAACCGTTAGGAATTTTAATGGCCGATTTACCGCCGCTGACATCGTTACGTACGTTCTGGTTTGTCGCTGAGCACAACAGCTTCAAGCGTGCGTCTGAGCATCTTTTTGTAACGCAAGCGGCGGTGAGCCACCAAATTCGTCAGTTGGAAGACTTCTTGGGCGTCAGTTTATTTGAGCGCGGAAATCGTGAGGTGCGCCTGACCAAAGACGGCCAGCGGTTGTTGCCCTATGTGCAGCAGGGCTTTTCGGCATTGCGCGCCGGCGTGACCTTGGTGAAGGACGATTCCGACCCGAACGTGCTGAATTTGTCGGTCATTCCCTCGTTTGCGGCGCGTTGGTTGGTGCCGCGTTTGGGCGAGTTTCGTCAGCGCCAAGCCGACATTCGTGTTTGCCTAACGCCATCGCTGCGCCTGGAAACTTTTTCCGACGGTGAAATGGATTTGGCGATTCGTTACGGCACTGGCCAATACCCCGGCCTGCGCAGCGAGTTTCTGCTGCGCGACAGTCTGTTGGTGGTCGCCAGCCCGGCCTTTGTCGACCAGCACAAACCTACCTTGTCGTCGTTGTCTACCTTGCCCCTGTTGGAAGACACCAGCCCGGAAGAATTGGGCTGGAGCGAATGGTTCAAGCGGCAAAAGCTGACCGAGCCTGATACCGCGCGTTGTCTGACCATAGCCGATGCATCGATGTTGATCGATGCGGCATTGGCCAGCCAAGGGTTGGCCTTAGTGCGGCGCAGTTTGGCGCAGAACTTTATTGATCAAGGCGCGTTGACCAAGGTATTTGCTTTGGAGTTGGAGTCACCTTATGGCTATTACTTGGTGGCCCCCGAAGCGCATTTTGTGCGCGCCAAGGTGAAGTTGTTTGTGCATTGGATGAAAGAAGAGATACGGCAAAGTTTTGGCCCCGAGATGATGGCCTACCACGGGGCGTAGGAGGCCAGCCCTCTAGCCGAACCATTCGTCGTAGGAGTGCAGCGCTACCACTGCGGGCCTCTCGGGGTATGCCTCCGGCGCTCCAC
>JAGDZJ010000025.1:0-43079 GCA_049115955.1 Natronospirillum sp. | reverse complement strand
CCTACTCGATCTGATCAGTTGAGTTGCCACGCTGTGCTTTGTTTGCCTTGGCACAGGTCTTTTTCTCTCTGACGGTTGGCCTCGCCGCGATTTACTGAAAAAATAACGCATTCTAAGCATTTTGGACTCTAAGGAGACTGGCACCATGAATAACCTGAACCACCTGTTGTTAGCGAATCAGTCGTGGGCGGCCAGTAAATTAGAAGGTGATCCGGCGTATTTTTCTCGTCTGGCGGCCCAGCAGAAGCCTGAAATTCTTTGGATCGGTTGTTCTGACAGCCGCGTTCCTGCGAACGAGATCGTTAATTTGCCACCGGGCGAAATATTCGTGCAGCGCAACATCGCCAATCAGGTGATTCACACCGACATCAACTGCTTGAGCGTCGTGCAGTACGCCATTGATATCTTGCAGGTAAAGTATGTCATAGTGGCTGGGCACTATGGTTGTGGTGGCGTACAAGCGGCATTAACGAACGAGGAATACGGCATTGTGGATAATTGGCTGCGCTCCATTAAGGATTTGTACGCGCGCCACGAGACCAGCCTGAAGGGGCTGTCGGAAGTGAAACTATTGGATCGCATGTGCGAACTGAATGTGGTGGAGCAAGTGAACAACTTGGCCAAAACGAAAGCCGTGCAGCGCGCTTGGGCACGCAAGCAAGAGTTACACCTACACGGTTGGATATACGCCATTCAAGACGGCATCTTGCAAGACCTCGTCGTTACGCAAAGTGGCGCAGAAGCGCTGCCAGCCATTTACCACATGAACACACCGGAGAACCCACTGAAAACCGGCGGTTAATAGCGTGTTTCGTATCGTTGTTTCTCTGCCTGCTATTGCCCGTGTGGTGGTTGTGGCTGAAACCCTGGTTATGTGCCCGGGACCAGAGACGCCACTGGAAGATCCTACGCTTTGGTTTTATCCTGAGGGCTTTCCAGAGTAAACAGAGACCAACATGAACTACTGGCTGATCAAAAGTGAACCCGATGCTTTCAGTATCGACGACCTTCAAGCACGTGGTGCGCAGGGCGAGTCCTGGGATGGCGTGCGCAACTATCAAGCGCGTAACTTTATGTGGCATGACATGAAGGTGGGTGATCGAGTGTTGTATTACCACAGCAGTTGTAAGGACGTTGGCGTTGTGGGCATCGCTGAAGTGATCTCAGATGCGCAGCCAGACGAGACACAGTTCGACCCCGAAAGCGCCTATTATGACCCGAAGTCCACACGCGAAAAACCGCGATGGTATCTCCGGCGTTTTCGGTTTGTGGAGAAATTTCCCTCGGTGATTCCGTTGTCGGTACTTAAGGCTCAGCAGAGCCTGCAAGACATGACATTGCTGCAGCGCGGGCGCTTGTCTGTTTCGCCCGTCACTGAAGACCAATGGAACACTGTATTGGCGCTGCGATGATCGTGCTTAGCTTTGCAGCGGCAGGCGTAACAGAGAGTTGCTGAGCCCCAGTTTGATCGGATCAGCCGGACCTTCAACGGTAACCTTGTCCGCGCTCAAATCAATATCCCGCGGTGGAAACTGCGCACTGTCAGGGATGTTGTATACCAAGCGTGCATGGGTGGGTTTGTTGTCGTCGCCATGGCGCATGACCAAGCCTACATGGTCATTGCTCAATTTCACCGCCGTACCCAGTGGGTAAAGGCCTTGGGTACGAATCAGTCGTTTGACAATATCGCTGTCCAGTTCCTTGGGCAGATTCAACATCGCTTTGAACGCCAGTACGGGATGAAAATACACGTTTCGGCCAACGCGGTTGCTCAGCATATCGAACACATCGACAACCGCCGCCAGCTTACCCAGCGGATGTATTTCATCAGCGGTCAGACGATCCGGTATACCGGAGCCATCCAGTCGCTCGTAGTTTTGTGTCGCAATGATCACCGCTTCCCTTGGTACTTGGGGCAAGGTGGTCAACAGGCTGCGAACTTGGTGGGCATTTTTTTGCAACTGGGCGGCACGATCGGGTGGCAGTTTTACCCGTGTATCCTGAATGCCATCGGGCAGTAGCGCGCGCGCCAAATCATGTGTAAGCCCTGCAAAGATCAATCGTTGCATCAGATTAGGGTCATCCTTGTTTTGTCCGCGCATGACCTGATCAGCGAGGGTGATGCCGACGCTGACCGAGTGTTCGAACAGGAAGTCCTGAGCGTTTCGTACGCGGGTCAATACCATCAGCTGTTGGCGGTCTTTTTCCCACGCTTGTGCTAAATCCTGAGCGGCTTCCATTGCTTGATCAATAGGGAGCTCTTGTTCGGCGCGCAGTTTTGCCACCAGAGACCGGACGGCAGAGACCCCCGCTTGATGCGCGGTCCGGTAGTCAACGTCGGCCGCCGTCTTAGCACGCAGTGCCCGCGCTTTATCTTTTCTTTCTTTTTCCTTCGGCGATGGTGGCGGCGGCGTGGATGTATCGCGCTCTGCTGCCAGCTTACTGTCTAAGTCGGCTTTCTCGGGTGCTGTTTCAGGTGGTAAGAAGCGCGCAGGCACACCGGATGCATGGCCGCCATTTTTAACGAAATTGATGTGATCGCGCTGCAGATCACTCACAATGTTGGCAACATCATCGTCTTCGTGTGGCGTTAGGTCTTTGAACTGACAGCCACATTGGGTTTGTTTACGCGCCTCATCGTAAAACACGTGACGCATGATCAGGTTAAGGCTGATCTCTGAGTTGTTCGGAAACAACAGGCGTACAGGCTTTTGTTCATTATGCTCTGTTAATACATCAACATAGTGGCCATCAATCTCAATCTTGCAGCCTTCAGCGGATAAGTCACGCAGTTTGCCGCGTACGAGGTTGCCATTGTCGTCTAGCAGGCGCACAAAGATGTTCAGCGCTCCGCGCACGGTGGCACGATAAGACTGACGGCGTTGGTAGTAGTGGATTTCCGATGGGAACTGCACTACATACGCAGGGTTGCCGTCTTTATCTCGCTGCGTTATGGCTTTCATATTGCGCGCGCGTAGACGACACCCGTCATAAAAGGTTTCGAAGTTGAACGCCCGGCCTTCTTGCATCAGCGTGTTTTGGTTCGCTGGCAAGACTTCGTCCATAAGGAAGGACTTCTTGTCGCCGTCCACGCTGACTACGTAGCTGGTCAACGTGCGTGACATGCCGTCAAATGAAATAGTCACCGGCGACAATTTCTGTTGGACATGTCGTAACAGTCGAGCGATCTCGCTCGGTGATTTGATGAACTGGCCTTCGTTGCCCTGTGTGTCCACCCGCTTTCCTCTTGAGTCCTTGCCAAAAAACTGGCTGAATGTGATCGCGTTGTTAGATCTAATTGTTGGCCTGCGCCTTGCGAGCCTCGCCAAACGGATTAGCAGTGTTCAATAGTTGAAAGTCTATCTTAACTTGCCGCCCCTGTTGAGTGCTTTTATTGCCAATGTTGTAGCTACCCACACGTACTCTAAACAGAAATACCCCTGTGAGGCAATGTACGCGCGGCAAGTATTTAGGCTAAGAGGCCAGCAGAGCCCTAATTCACCTCACTCAAAAGCCCTTTTTACGACGAGAAACCATGACAGTAGACAATCAAAGTATCCCTGTTTTAGCGCGCGTAGACGCCCTAGATGTGCTGCGCGGCGTGGCGGTTCTGGGTATTTTAGCATTGAATATTCATGCGTTCGCGAGCCCTGAAATGGGCTACCAACAACCCGCCAGTATTGATGGATGGACAATGTGGGACCAAGCAGTAATGTGGCTCACGATGACGTTGGGTGAGGCAAAGTTCTTAACCATACTCAGTGTGCTGTTTGGCGCCAGTATTGGCTTATTTGCGCGCCGAGAGGGGTTAGGTGCTGACGTTTCCGTGCAACATCGTCGCCGCATGGTTGTTTTAGCCATTATGGGCCTGGTACACGCCTATGGTGTTTGGTACGGCGACATCTTATTTCACTATGCTGTCTGTGGATATTTGTTGTGGTGGTTACGCGATCTGCAGCCACGGACTATGGCATTACTGGCGGCGATCTTTTTATGCATTCCCGCACTGCTCTTTTTGTTGGTGTATCAGTCTGTACCGCATTGGAGCGCAGAACAACTGACGGAAATAGGGACATTAATACGCTTAGATCCGAATCAAGTTCAGCAGGAGGTGGCTGCCTATCGTGGTGGGTGGCTGGAGCAATGGCCGCAGCGTGCGGGGCAAGCATGGTTTGCCCATACAGAAGGGTTTTGGAGCTACATCCTGTGGCGTACTTTGGGATTGATGCTGATTGGATTGTTGCTGGTGCGTGCCGGGTGGCAGGCCGCTGAGGTGATACAGCGCCATCGGGGGAAAATCATCGGTGCACTGCTACTCGGCCTATTGTTGTCCGGGTACGGCGCGGCGGAGATCATTTGGTATACGCCTGAGTCTGTGTCGGGCTTATTGATACATCCGCTGTGGAACTATTTTGGCAGCTTGCTGGTGGCCGCTGGCTACATTGGTGGCGTGATACTTTGGGCGTCTCGGGTTCAGCACTCTGGTTTGAGGGAGCGCTTACGCGCCGTGGGGCGTTTGGCGTTGAGCGTTTATTTAGCACAGTCGCTGATCGCTACGACACTGTTCTATGGGCACGGTTTTGGTCAGTTCGGCTATTGGTCACCGGTGGCGTTATTGGCGCTGGTGGCGGTTTTGACGATACTGACGTTGTTGGTCGCGCCCATGTGGTTGCGACATTTTTCTCAAGGGCCGATGGAGTGGTTGTGGCGGCGGTTCACCTACCGAGGCTGAGGAGTGGTTCGTTTCGACCTGCCATTGAATCTAACTTTCGGCTTCGGCTTCGGATCGCAGTTTAGCGCGCACATTCTGTAGCACTTTGCCGTATTGGTTTTGCCCACGTTGGTCGCGCCCGATGCCCCAGAAATAGTCGTATTGAGAGGTTTCCAAAATGCCCTGGTCTTCGGTTGCTAACAACGCATCGGCAAAGTCAGCGTGCGTTCTGGCTTGCGTATAAATGGCGCGCGTCATGATGATGCTGCGCACAGATTTCCAATCACTGCGTGGCCGCTTTAACCAACCGCGCCCCAGCTTACGTGCCTGCTCGGCATCGGGCGCTTGGCGTATGGCGTCGAAACGAGACCGGTCGGGGTATTTCATGGCTTGATAATAGTGTTCGGCGGTCAGCCACTCGTGATCATCGAGGGTGAACGGGCGAGGGATGCAGCAACCTAGGATTTCTGAACTGTCCAGTCGATTGACACGCACAGCGCTTTCATCGGTTTCGGGTGCAAACAAGGCCATCGCGTACTCACTTCAGAAATAGCATAAGTTGGCAGGCAGTGTAGCGATTACGTCCGAACTGAACCAGCCCTGTTCTGCTCAAACAGTGTCTTAGTACTGTCATAACAGAGCTGGTTCGAGTTGGGGTGCGCTTAGTTAGCCACCAAAAGACGCCTTAATGATCAAGAAGTAGACCATGCACAGTCCCGCACCGGCGGGTAGGGTAACCACCCAAGACACCACAATACGGCCAATGACATTCAGGTTCAGCGCCGAAATGCCGCGTGCCATACCCACACCCAATACCGCACCCACCAAGGTGTGCGTGGTGGAAATCGGCAGGCCCGTACCCGACGCCAATACGACTGTCGATGCAGCTGCCAATTCAGCAGCGAAACCGCGTGATGGCGTCAGCTCAGTGATTTTGCGACCAATGGTGCCCATGACTTTAAAGCCATAGGTACCCAAGCCCAAGACGATACCGAAGGCGCCTAGCAACAGCACCCAGTTCGGCACCGGCGCTTGTCCGGTTACCATACCGTCGCCGACGACAGATACTACAGCGGCTACCGGGCCTATGGCGTTGGCCACGTCATTAGAGCCGTGCGCAAAAGCCATCGCACAAGCGGTGAAGACCATCAGAATGGCGAAAATGCGCTCCACGCCGGCAAACCGCCGTCGGGCCGCCAAGACTTTATCTTCTTTAATACGGCTGATCATAACCTTACCAACCGCCATTACGCCGATACCGATCAGCGCCGAATAGAACGCGCTTTCCAAGAACGTCAGATCCAGTCCAACATGGGTCAGACCCTTCAGAAGGGTGACCATGGAGATCAGGAAGCCGGTCAGGAACATGTAGAAGGGGACGTAGCGTTTGGCGTTTGCGAAGGGTTCATCGGTGTTCAATATCAGGTGGTACACACTGCGGAAGAGGAGGTAGGCCATGGTGCCGGCCAGCAGCGGTGAGATAACCCAACTCGCGGCAATGGTCCATACACGCGGCCAGCGAATGCCTTCGGTGCCCAAGTAGATCAACCCGAAACCGATGATGGCCCCGACGATGGAGTGCGTGGTCGACACCGGCCAACCCATGGCTGACGCGATGGCGAGCCAGGTGCCTGCGGCCAAGAGCGCCGCGAGCATGCCGAAGACAAATGTATCCGGTGACGACGCTAGCGCATTCCCATCAATGATGCCGCTGCGAATGGTTGAGGTGACTGAGCCGCCCGCCAGATAAGCACCGGCAAACTCAAAGATGATGGCGATGATAATAGCTTGTGTGATGGTGAGGGCTTTAGAGCCGACCGAAGTACCCATGGCATTGGCCACGTCGTTGGCACCCACACCCCAAGCCATGAACAGGCCGAAGATACAGGCCAGTAAAATCAATAAATTTGCGTGTTCAGCAATGATTGCCATAGAGAAAACCTCTTTTGAGTGCGCTTAACGCGCCATCAGAATCTGCAGACGATGACCAATACGCTGGGAGAAATCCGCCAGCTGGCCGACGGCCGTGATGACTTGATATAAAAACATCACGTCGATGGGGTTCAGGGTGGCCTCAAGGTCCTTGAGCGAACGGCGCAACTTGATCTGCTGCTGGTCTGACGTTTCTTCCAGCTCGTCCAGTCGTTCTAATAGAGCTTCTACGGTTTTGAGTTCCTTGCCACTGAAGCCGGTTTCCAAAAGATTATCCAACTCGTCAATGGCGACGGTCGCCTGCTCGGCGGCCGCAATGGAGGCACCGAGAAAAGTATTAAAGAGGTCGGTTAACGGTTCGGGGATCTGCATTTCGCGGCCCAATACCAACCCGGAAATGCGTTTGGCAGAACCTGCAAGGCGACTTTGCGCGATCAACAGTTCGAGTAAGTCCGAGCGTGCAACGGGCATCAGCAAACGGTTGGGCATATGAGTGCGGATGTTCTTTTTCAGCGCATCGGCTTCACGCTTTTCCGACTCAATCACGCCACGGGCTTTCATCGCCTGTTTCCAGTCGCCCGCTTGGGTCGCGGCGAAGAAATCAGGCAATACCTTTACGCACGCAAGCGTTAGCTGCATATGCTTTGTCAGTGGCTGAATCGGACTGTGTCCGAACAGTTGGAACAAAGGGCTCTCAATACCCATGAGACTCTCCGATGGTAGAATTCAATGGTTTACTGGGCGCGCATTATAGTCACTGGTCATCAAAATGTAATAAAAATGCCACAATAGAGTAATAAATAGCGCAGTTTTACATACACCGAAAGACTTGCTGTTAAAAAGGTTCTATATTAGAATATTCTTAAGTAATGTTTGGGAGGTGAGTCATGAACAAGCAGCCCGTGCAACAGGCTTCGGTAGTGAAGAGTGAGGACCGCCAAGGGCGTCGTTTTCAGGTGGAACCAGACCGCACCAGCGCGACACGCCGCGTGCGCTATGTAGAGACGTGCTTACCGACCAATGGCGAGTGTAAAGTATGCCAGATCACCGGATAGAGTCTTATCGCAGACAAATAAAAAGGGAGCTGAGCTCCCTTTTTTGTTTCTGTTTTCAGAACGCCGCTTAAGACGCTAAACCCAAACGAGCACAAATCGACTGACTGGCTGCGGTCTGGTTCATCGAATAGAAGTGCAACGCCGGAGCACCGCCAGCGATCAAGCGTTCACACAGTCCACTCACGGCATCCAAACCAAAGGCTTTAATGCTTGCACTGTCGTCGCCGTACGCTTCCAGCTGCTTGCGCATCCACCGTGGTATCTCCGCCCCACAGGCATCACTGAACCGGGCCAGATTGCTGTAATTGGTGATGGGCATGATGCCGGGAATAATCGGAATGTCGCAGCCTGCCGCACGCACACGGTCCACAAAATGGAAGTAAGCGTCGGCGTTGTAGAAGTACTGCGTGATCGCTGAGCTGGCGCCCGCATTGGCCTTGGCAACGAAGTGTTTGATGTCGTTGTCGAGGTTGCCCGCTTGCGGGTGCATTTCAGGGTACGCTGCAACCTCCAGATGAAAGGCATCGCCGTATTCTTTGCGAATGAACGCCACCAAATCAATGGCGTGGCTAAAATCACCACCTGTACCGCCACCCATGCCCGATGGGAGGTCGCCGCGCAGTGCTACGATGCGGTTGATGCCATGCGCTTGGTAGCGATTCAGCAGACCCTTCAACAGCGCTGTGGTAGAGCCTATGCAGCTCAGGTGGGGTGCGGTGCTGATGCCTTTGGCGTTCAGTTCCAATACGGTGTTGATGGTGCGCTCTTGTGTAGAGCCGCCCGCACCGTAGGTGACAGAAAAGAATTCAGGCTTGAGTGCACTGAGTTCGCTGTGCACTTGATGCAGTTTCACCGCGCCTTCTTCCGTTTTCGGCGGGAAGAACTCAAAACTTATGGGTATTGTCATTATTGCTCTCTGCTTCTTCTGTTTCAACGGTTAACGGCCCTGAACGAGGAGGGGTTCCAGACACGCTGTAAATACATCCATGTAAGCTCTCTGCCGCCTTCCTGGCGGCAGAAGGTCTGTCACCCCTCCTCGTTCAGGCCCGTAAACCTAGCCCGCAACACACCCAACACCCGACGAAGTCACGGGACAGGAGTGGTGAGGCAGGTGCCACGAGCCCCCAGGGACAAATTCGTCAGGAACGAATTTGCACGACTTACGGGAGCCCGAAGGGTCAGGCACATGGATGTGCCTGATAATTGGTTTACGGCGTCCCCAAACAGGGTGTACCACCGCGCTGACCGGTAGTTTCCCGGCTTGCTAACCAAGATGGCCGCTCGGAGTTCTAGTATTTATAGTCGTCTGGCTTAAAGGGACCTTCCACGGCTACGCCAATGTAATCCGCCTGCGTCTGCGTCAGTTGCGTGATTACGCCACCGAAACCGCGCACCATTTCGGCCGCTACTTCTTCGTCCAACTTCTTCGGTAACACCTTAACGTAGATGTTGCTAGGCTTATCCGCTGCTGGCAGGTCGGCGAATTTCTTCTCGTACAGATACATCTGTGCCAACACTTGGTTCGCAAATGAACCATCCATGATGCGGCTTGGGTGGCCCGTGGCGTTACCCAAGTTGACCAAACGGCCTTCGGAGAGCAAGATCAGGAAATCGCCCTTATCGGTGCCGCGATAAATCTTGTGCACCTGTGGCTTGATCTCATCCCACTGCCAGTTTTTACGCATGAACGCCGTGTCGATTTCATTGTCGAAGTGACCGATGTTACACACCACCGCGCCTTTCTTCAGAGCCGCCAGCATGTGTTGATCACACACATTGGTGTTGCCCGTTGTGGTGACCAAAATGTCAGTGGTGCCCAACAGCTCAGTATTGATGCCGTCGGCTGACTGCGTGTTGATGCCGTTTTTGTACGGTGACACAACTTCAAAGCCATCCATGCACGCCTGCATGGCGCAGATTGGATCCACTTCGGTGATCTTCACGATCATGCCTTCTTGGCGCAACGAAGCAGCCGAACCCTTGCCCACATCACCGTAACCGATGACCAGCGCTTTTTTACCGGCTAATAGATGGTCGGTGGCGCGCTTGATCGCGTCGTTCAGCGAGTGGCGGCAACCGTATTTGTTGTCGTTCTTGGACTTGGTAACCGCGTCATTTACGTTGATGGCGGGTACTTTCAAAGTACCTTTCTTCATCATGTCCAACAGACGGTGTACGCCGGTGGTGGTTTCTTCCGAAATACCGTGGATGCTGTCGAGCATCTGAGGGTATTTGTTGTGTACCATTTCGGTGAGGTCACCGCCGTCGTCCAGAATGATGTTGGCATTCCACACGTCAGAACCGTCTTTTTCGGCCAAAATCGTCTGCTCGATACACCACAGGAATTCCTCTTCTGTTTCGCCTTTCCACGCGAAGACCGGAATGCCCACAGCGGCAATGGCGGCAGCGGCGTGGTCCTGAGTAGAGAAAATGTTGCACGACGACCAGCGCACTTCGGCACCCAAGTCGACCAGTGTTTCGATCAACACAGCGGTCTGAATGGTCATGTGGATACAGCCCATGATGCGCGCGCCTTTGAGCGGTTGCTCGGCGTGGTATTTGCGGCGCAGGGCCATCAATGCAGGCATTTCCGTTTCGGCGATGTCGATTTCCGCACGGCCGTATTTGGCTAATGAGATGTCAGCGACTTTGTAATCAGTAAAGGTGTCGAGATTCGTTGCGGTGGTCATAGTAAACCCTCTTAAATAAGCGGGCGCTTCTATGAAGCGCCGAGGTCAGGGGCCGTCGCCGAAGCGTGGCACCCTGTTGTGGTAGTGATTACAAACCGGCGGCGGCTTTCAGAGCAGCGGCTTTGTCTGTTTTTTCCCACGTGAAGTTTGGCAATTCACGACCAAAATGCCCGTAGGCTGCGGTGGGACGGTAAATCGGACGACGCAGATCCAGCATTTCGATGATGCCACCGGGACGCAAGTCGAAGTGCTCACGCACCAAGCGCTCGATCACGGCTTCTTCTACCTTGTGTGTACCAAAGGTTTCGATAGAAATAGACGTCGGCTCGGCAACCCCAATGGCGTATGACACTTGGATCTCACACTTGTCGGCCAAACCTGCAGCGACGATGTTCTTCGCCACATAGCGTCCAGCGTAGGCCGCAGAACGGTCGACTTTTGATGGGTCTTTACCCGAGAACGCGCCGCCACCGTGACGCGCCATGCCGCCGTAGGTGTCAACAATGATCTTACGGCCAGTCAAACCGCAGTCACCAACCGGACCACCAATGATGAACTGACCCGTCGGGTTGATGTGGTACAGGGTGTCGCGGTGTAGCCATTCTGCGGGCAGTACCGGCTTGATCAGTTCTTCCATAATGGCTTCGCGCAGATCAGACTGCTTGATGTCCGGGTTGTGCTGAGTTGAAAGCACCACGGCATCCACTGCGACCGGCTGGCCGCTCTCGTAGCGCAGAGTGACCTGACTTTTAGCGTCTGGACGCAACCAGCTCAGCTTGCCCGACTTGCGCAGCTCGGCTTGCTTCTCTACTAAGCGGTGTGAGTAGAAAATCGGGGCAGGCATCAGTACGTCGGTTTCGTTGGTGGCGTAGCCGAACATCAGGCCTTGGTCGCCGGCACCCAGCTCTTTGGCCTCGGCTTCGTCAACGCCCATGGCGATGTCGGAAGATTGCTTACCAATGGCGTTCAATACGGCACAACTGGCACCATCGAAGCCGACATCAGAGCTGTTGTAGCCAATATCAAGTACCACGTCACGGACGATTTCTTCGAGGTCGACGTAGGTGTTGGTGCGCACTTCACCGGCAATGATCACCATACCGGTCTTCACCATGGTTTCGACGGCGACACGCGAATGAGCGTCGTCTTTCAGGATGGCGTCCAGTACGGCATCACTGATCTGATCCGCCATCTTGTCGGGATGACCTTCGGAAACCGATTCTGAAGTGAATAGGTATTGTTTCATAGCTTACGGGCCCTTTATGGGAGTCCGGTGCATCCGGACCATGGTGAACGAAAAAAATAAGTTCAGAGTTACGGCTTATGCCACAACAAACACTGTACCTGGAATCCATTGCGCAGCGCCGTGACGCTGCGTTGTTCTAATGTCAGGCCCGCGTGCGCGGCCCAGTCAATCAAATCTTCCGCGGCAAACCCTAACCAATGGTCGCCACAGTTAGTGTGTGCCCAATGCTGCTCGTGCCGACACAAATCGGTGACCAGCAAATAACCTCCGTTGGCCAGTACCTTGCCGACGCGGTCAAATTCTGCGGCGGGGTCTGGAATATGGTGCAGTACCATATTGTAGACCACCAACTGCGGAGACTCCCTGTACGTGGCAAACCAGTTAGCAAGATCACCCAAATAAAAGCGGATATTGGGGTTTTTCGTATTTGCTCTAGCCGCTTCAAGCAACTCGGTGGATATGTCGATAGCATCCACACGCGCGAATCGCTGGCTCAACTCCTGCAAAAACTCACCGAGCCCTGGCCCGACTTCCAACGCGTGAGCGGTCGGAAATTCTGTTTGTTCAATCAGCGCCAGGGCTTGGTGCGCATACTGTGGGTACTCAGCAATCAAATCTTGCTGCTGTTTAAAGTCGTCCACATGGCGGGCAAAGAAAGCTTCCGCATGATGCCGCCGCTCTTCGCTGATTTCGCGCTGCCGTTGTTCTACATCGACCGGCAGAGGCCATTGATCGACGGTCTGAAACAAACTGCGTACCCAGCCTTCGTTGGCCGGGAAACGCTGATAAAAAATTGAATTGCCTTCACGTCGCGCGGTCAGTAAGCCGGCTTGCGTCAAAATCTTCAGATGGTGACTCAAACGTGATTGCTGTACATCCAGCAATTGGCTCAGCTCCAAAACCCCATACGATTGCTGCCACAGCACGCGCAGAATTAGTAAGCGTAATGGGTCAGCACTGGCCTTTAAGTGCAAAGCCCATTCTTCATAGGGGTTGGATACGGTCATGAGGGGAAGTCTAACGATCGCGCAAGCTGAGTCAATAACTATATCAAAATATTTTGATATAGTTTGTGGGGAGGGTCATTCAACGGCTAGGGCAACTTGGTTGCGACCTTGGTCTTTTGCCGCATAAAGGGCGCGATCGGCGCGCACTAGCCACGCTTGCAATGAAATGTCCGATGGTCGGCGCTCGGCCACGCCAATGCTGACCGTGCAGCGCAATGGCTGACACAATGCCGCTGTTTTTTCATCTATTTTGATGCGTAAGCGTTCTGCTATGAGCAAAGCTTCTTCACTCGTGGTATTTGGTAAGAGTACACCAAATTCTTCACCACCCAGTCGGCCGACGATGTCGCCATTACGCATCTGGTCGCGCAGAAGCTTACCCGTGCGCTGCAGCACGGCATCACCGGTGGCGTGGCCCAATTGATCATTGATGGTTTTAAAGTGGTCTAAATCCAACATCAAGAGTGTGCCCATCTGCGCTTGTTCTAGCCATGTCTCAGCCGCTAACGTCCAGTATCGGCGGTTGTAGAGGCCAGATAAGTCGTCTTGGGTGCTCAGATGCTGCAACTGTGCCTTCTGTTTGCGCAATTTACGTGAATAGTTATAGAGCAAAGTGCTCATGAGTATGGGGTAGTACACCATGATGGGGAGTGTGGAGAATAGGACGCGCTCCGACGCTGCAAAGTTGACTTCAACGCCCCACAAAAGTACCCCGCTTAAAATTCCTAAAGAGATTAATACGAGGGCGTAAACAAGGCTTTTTGGCCCACCAAAGGCCATGTTATTCATGGTAACTAGTGTGATCAGTAGGGCACTGGGTAACAAATTGAACTTCATAAAAACAATCCAGATGCCGAGCGGAAAACCGTCAGCCAGTAGATTGATTTGTTCCGCGCGAATGGGGTTTTTACTCAATTTAACGTGCAAGGCCGTCAATAAAGACACGACGATGGGCTGGGCGACCAGCCATGGCCAATACGAAGACTCAGGGTAAAGCTCAGACATCACGGCCCAAAAAGCCACCATAGTCAGCACATTGCCGCTCAAGCGCGGCCAAAAAATACGACGAATAATCTTATGGGCAATGTCTTGATCACGATTGAGCAACAGATTATTCGTGAGCGTTTTAGACGTTTCCATGCATTGACGGGCCCTGACTGCGGCGCTAAGGCGCTAATTATTATTGAGTGGCCATTATATTGTGGCAGGTTTTCATGGCCTGGCTAGGTTTTATACAACAAAAAGGTTGTTCAATATATTGCTCACTTGCGCGATAAGTCTTAGAATTTGTGCATTATATCAAACACTCGGTGGCTGCCGGGTTCGCTTCGACTAACAGAACATTCAACAGGACACCAGCATGAAACAGACCAATACCACTCTGATGCAACGCCGCCAAAATGCTGTTCCGCGCGGCGTCGGACAAATTCATCCTATCTTTGCTGATCGCGCGGAAAACGCCACAGTATGGGACGTAGAGGGTCGCGAGTACATCGATTTTGCCGGTGGTATTGCGGTGTTGAACACCGGGCATCTACACCCGAAAATTAAGGCGGCGGTGAGCGCCCAGTTAGACCGGTTTTCGCATACCTGCTTCCAAGTACTGGCGTACGAGCCCTATGTGGAACTGTGCGAAAAAATCAACGCTCGGGTGCCAGGAGACTTCGATAAAAAGACTTTGTTGGTCACTACGGGCTCAGAAGCTTTGGAAAATGCCGTGAAGATTGCCCGCGCCGCTACCGGGCGTGCCGGGGTGATCGCCTTCACCGGTGGTTACCACGGCCGTACCATGATGACGCTCTCTATGACGGGCAAGGTAGCGCCGTATTCGGCGGGTATGGGTTTAATGCCCGGTGGTGTATATCGCGCCCAGTATCCCTGTGCTTTGCACGGTGTGAGCACTGCTGATGCCATTGCCAGCATTCAGCGCATATTCAAGAACGATGCTGAGCCGAAAGACATCGCGGCGATTGTCATTGAACCCGTGCAGGGCGAAGGCGGTTTCTACGTCGCGCCACGGGACTTTATGAAGGCACTGCGTGCGCTGTGTGATGAACACGGCATCTTGCTCGTTGCCGATGAAGTACAGACGGGTGCGGGCCGTACCGGTACCTTCTTTGCTATGGAGCAAATGGGTGTGGCGCCGGACTTAACCACCTTCGCTAAATCCATTGCCGGTGGTTTTCCTGTCGCAGGCGTGTGCGGTAAGGCCGATATCATGGACGCCATTGCACCGGGTGGATTAGGCGGCACTTATGCGGGCAGCCCTTTGGCGTGTGCGGCAGCGATTGCAGCCATGGACGTGTTTGAAGAAGAACAACTGCTGGCCCGTTCACAATCCTTGGGTGAGCAAATGGTAGCGGGCTTTAACGCACTGGCTGCACAACACAAGGCGATTGGCGATGTGCGCGGCTTAGGCGCGATGGTCGCCGTGGAGCTGTTTGAAGACGGCGACCACAGTAAACCAGCAGCGGCGCTGACGGGTCAGATCGTCGCCAAAGCGCGCGAGAAGGGGCTGATTCTGTTGTCGTGCGGTGTCTATGGCAATGTGTTGCGTATTTTGATGCCACTGACCATTCCAGATGCGCAGTTCAAGCGCGGCATGGACATTATCGCGGAGTGTTTTGCAGAGGTCATGTAGAGCACGCGCTACAAGACTGCGCTGCGAGCGTTTGGGGCCAAATTTGGCCCCTTTTTTATGCGTCGGTAGTGGTGTTAGCGCGTCACCGCTAAACCATCGGACAACGCACGGCGATACGCCACCAACGCTGGCACGAGTCCGAGCACCAAGGCTAATCCGAGGACGCCTGCGCCGTAGTACAGTGTTTGCGTCTGCCAGACTTGGGTTGAGATAAACAAGCCAAATTCACTGACCAGAATGGGTTGCGCCAGCGTCACTGCCAGCCACAACAGCAGGCTACCCAATAGTAAACCGGCCAAGGTGATTAACAACACTTCGAGTTCAATCAGCATAAACAGCAACCAGGGTGAGGCACCCAGAGCACGCAGTATCGCCATTTCACGTTGCCGTTCGCGCATCGACGCCAGCAAGGTTGTGGTCATGCCGATCAAAGTAGCGATCAGTACCAGCAAGGCGATCAGCAATAATACGTTCTCCACCATGCCGATCATTTGCCAGAGTTCCGACAGCGCCACACCGGGTAAAACAGCCTGCAAGGGCTCGCCTCGGTAGTTGTTCACCGCGCGCTGCAAGGCAAAAGTTTGTGCCGGTGAGCGTACGCCAACAAAAAAAGCCGTCAGTTGGTCGGGTTTTAGGCGTTCGGGGTCCATCGTCAACACTTCGTCCGGTGACGGAGTACGCCCCGGCACGCCACGCTCCCAACCAAGGTGGATGGCTTCCCACGCCTCTAAGCTGATGTGGACGGATTGATCCACAGGCGTGCCGGTCGGGGCTAAAATGCCCTTGATCGTAAATGGCATGTCGCCATGGTTCACAAAACTGACGGCGCCACCTCCGTGGTTAATCACCATCTGGTCGCCTAAGGAGTAGTCCAGGGCGCGTGAGACTTCGGCACCGATGACCGCATCGAACAGACCATCAAAGCGCTCGCCGGCGGCAAACTGCAGGGTGTTCGTGCGCCCGTAACGGAAATGTTCGAAGTAGTCGTTGTTCGTGCCAATCACCCGATAACCCCGGTGGGTATCGCCTAAGGTGATCGGTATGGTCCACGCCACGGCGGATTGCCGAGCGACGTCTTGATAGCTTTGCCACGTGATGTTGTTGGTGGGGTTGCCAATACGGAACACACTGTAGAGGAGCAAGTTAGTGGAACCCGAACGCGCGCCGATGATCAAATCAGTGCCCGAAATCGTCTGGCTGAAGCTGTTTCGCGCTTCTTTCCGTACATGGTCTATGCCGAGCAGCAAGGCCACGCTGATGGCCAGCGACACCAACGTTAATAGGGCCGTACCACGACGATTCCACAGGCTCTTGCGGGCTAGCGTCAGTTTCATGCCGCCGTCTCCTTAGTGTGCTGTGCTTGCAGGTCGCGCAGGTCAATGTGGCGACTGAAATGATGCTGCAAGGCGCGGTCGTGACTGACAAAGATCACCGTGCTGTGCTGGGCGTCAGCGGCGGCCATCATTAAGTGCATGAATTCATCTCGGTGGTCGGAGTCCAGCGCAGAGCTGGGTTCGTCTGCGATCAACAATTGTGGTCTGTTGATTAAGGCGCGGGCCACGGCAACACGCTGCTGTTGTCCGACGCTGAGGCGGTGCGCGGGCCGTTGCGAAAGATCTTCTTGCAGGCCTAACGCCGCGAGCATTTGTTGAATGCGGTCGATCATATCGGCACCGGTTTGCCCCGCTAGATGGCAAGCCAAACGCACATTATCGGTAACAGACAAATACGGAATCAGATTGAATTGCTGAAATACGATGCCGATGTGTTGGGCCCGAAAACGGTCACGCTTGCGCCCGGACAATTGGTGCATAGGTTGCCCGAGGACATGGAGTTCACCGGCGCTTGGCTGAGTGACGCCCGCGAGTAAGTTCAATAATGTGGTTTTACCTGAGCCCGACGGGCCAAACAAAAAGACACGTTCACCGCGTGCGATACTGAGTTCTGGGATATCAAGCACGGTGGGTTGATGCTTAGACCAGCGAAACGACAGCTGGTGGGCTTGGATGGCGGTTTCAGTGTTGATACTCATGCCTGACCAAAATTAGAAAGATTAAAAAGGGGCGCAGTGTCCGAGTGTACCGGATTGGCCCCTGTTTGTGACGCTCTGTTGTACGACTTGTCAGAGCTTAGCGGAACAGTATGGTATTACTGCCTGCTGTTGCGCGCGATGCTCCTTGTTGGCCGTTCACAACCCACTGCACGTCAACGGATTCAAAGCTGGGAAATGTTTCAAAAAGAGGCACATACGCACCGATGACGCGGCTCGGTTGGTCGCAATGGAAGATGTATTCTACTTTGAAATCCGAGTGACCGTCCTCATCATCGTGTCCGTGATCATCATCGTGTCCGTGATCATCGTGGCTGTGGCCATGATCATCTTTCGTGCCGTGCCGATTGTAACCCATGGCCGCTAGTTGATCGGACTCCACATGCATGTCTTCCAATTCACAGGCCCCGGCGCGGGTCAGTTGAACCATTTTTCCGGCATCCTTCAACAACGCTAAGGCACGCTCTAGCTCGGTCCGCTGAGCATCCGTATTAGGCGTGTGCTCAAAGCTCACAAGGTTGATGGAGGGGCTGTCCAGCTCAACCACAAAGTCTTCACCGTCTTGGGCGATGGTCAGCGTCGCAACGCCGTGCACGTGTGTGCCCAACTGGCGATGACCGTCATCGTGCCCGTGATCGTGCGAATGGTCATGGGCCTGCGTCGCAGCGCCGAACAGAAAGCCAGAGCCGATGGTGATCGCTAAGGCAATGGGTTTTATGTGATTGAGCATGGTTTTCGTTCCTCTTAAACAATATGATCAAATGGTGTTTGGTCGGCAGTAGGGCGTAGCGCTAAAAGGCACTATTCCCAAGCGGGAAAAGGATCAGGCAATTCGCGCCACGCGTCCGTGCCGGACTGTATTTCTGCATCCGTGAGCAAGCAGGCATCTAGCGCAGTTTTTGCTTCAGCTTGGGACAAGCCTTGGCCGATGAACACGAGCTCCTGGCGCATATCACCGAAGGGTTCTACCCTCTTCTCCCGTATAAAAGCCTGTGCTTCGTCATCCTGTGGCCAGTTCTCTTCCGGAATGGCTTTCCAGAACATGCCGGCGAAACCGTGATGGGCTATGCCGCCCGCCTGGCTCCAATTACCGGCGTAGCGCGGGCGTGAAGCGAGCCAGAAATACCCTTTCGAACGAATCAGCTTGCCGGTTTCCCAAGGTTGGTGCAGAAAATTAAAGAAGCGTTCGGGATGAAAGGGGCGGCGCGCCTGATAAGTGAAACTGCTGATGCCATATTCTTCCGTTTCCGGAATGTGTTCACCGCGCATTTCTTTCAGCCAGCCGGGGGCTTGCTGCGCTTTGGCGAAATCAAAACGCGACGTATTGAGTACGCGATGCAAGGGCACTTGGCCTTTTTCAATGGGTAGAATGTCGGCATCGGGATTGAGACTTTTCAGCACACCGATGACTTCACTAAGCAATTCTGGTGCAGCGAGATCGGTTTTGCTGACCAAAATAACATCGGCAAATTCGATTTGATCGACCAATAAATCGGCCACATTGCGCTCATCGTCTTCGCCTAGGGTTTCACCGGCTTCTTGCAGGCTTTTGGCGGCTCGGAATTCGGGCAAGAAGTTTATAGCATCGACCACCGTTACCAGCGTGTCTAAGCGTGCATGATCCGACAAGCTGGTGCCATCTTCATCGGCAAAGGTGAAGGTTTCAGCGATGGGTAAGGGTTCGGAGATGCCGGTGGATTCTATGATCAGGTAGTCAAATTTACCCTCTTCGGCCAAGGCTTTGACTTCGATTAACAGGTCTTCACGCAGGGTGCAGCAGATGCAGCCGTTGCTCATTTCGACCAGTTTTTCCTCGGCGCGGTTCAGACTGACGTCGTTCTGAACTTGCGCTGCATCGATGTTGATTTCGCTCATCTCATTGACGATCACCGCAACCCGTAGGCCTTCCCGATTATTGAGAATATGGCTCAACACCGTGGTTTTACCGGCCCCTAGAAAGCCGGACAACACGGTCACCGGGAGTTGGCGGGTTGTTGTTGTGTCTGTCATTGCGGTGAGGGCGTTGGCCGTCATGCTGGCACTTCCAATTTGAGTTCGAATCTAGGTGTTATGTTATAACATAACATAACATAACGGCCAGTTCAAAATCCTTCTCATTTAACAGCATTCGTCGGCGTGACTTTCCACCCTGTTTCCACCGGGTATTGATGCCATGGAGTCAATATTGGCAAAGACGTAGCGTGGAAAAGTGCGTAAAATTCTCGCTCGACTTTGTTGCGGTCTTGGCTCTTTTGCTCAGTGGAGGCCAATCAACCGATAAAAAGACACAATTCGCGTCGAGGTAAATATGATAAGAAAGATTGGGGTTTTGACCAGTGGTGGTGATGCGCCGGGCATGAATGCAGCGGTGCGAGCCGTGCAGCGGTCAGGTATGCACCATGGCATTGAGGTGTATGGCGTGCGCCATGGCTACCAAGGTTTATACGAAGGCGATATTAAGCTGTTGGAGCGTCACGATGTAGCGAACATGCTGAATCGCGGTGGTACCTTTTTGGGGTCGGCCCGCTTCCCGCAGTTTAAAGAAGAGAGCTACCGACGTAAGGCCATAGAAAATTTAAAGGCCTTGGATATCGAAGCGCTGGTGGTGATCGGTGGTGATGGCTCTTATATGGGCGCGAAAGCACTGACAGAAATGGGTTTTCCGTGCATTGGTTTGCCCGGCACCATCGACAACGATATCCCTGGTACGGATTACACCATTGGTTACTTGACGGCGTTGAATACGGTACTGGAAGCGATTGACCGTCTGCGTGATACGTCGTCGTCGCATAATCGTATCTCGATTGTTGAAATCATGGGCCGCCATTGTGGGGACCTTACTTTATCTGCGGCGGTTGCCGGTGGTGCGGAATACGTCATCATTCCGGAAAAACCATTTGATGAAGAGGCATTGATTGAAGCTTTAGGTAATCCAGATCAACGCCGTAAAAGCCACGCTATTGTCTGCATTACGGAGAACATCACCGACACCGAAGACTTGGCACGCCGGATCGAAGAGCGTACGGGCCAAGAAGCGCGTGCGACCATTTTAGGTCACATACAGCGCGGTGGTGGCCCGCGTGGGTTCGACCGCGTGCTGGCCAGTCAGATGGGTGTTTACGCGGTTGAATTGTTAATGCAAGGACACGGTGGTCGCTGTGTGGGCATTCAGAACAACAAACTGGTGCACCACGACATCGTCGATGCGATAACCAACATGACCCGGCCGTTCAACCAAGAGCTGTTTAATACCTTTAAGAAGTTGATTTAACGCTCTATCGGCAAGTAACGCCAATCTAAGCTTAAAAGCGCTGCTCCCTTTAGGCGATTATTGGCGTTGCCCTTGCCTTATCCTCTCCCGCCGCCCCTCAATGGTCGCGACATGCTCTTCCCATTGGCTTTGCGTGATGACTCCACGCTGCATCAATAAGTCGCCGTAAGCATCGTCGTTACCGGGCCAACAACTGATGTCCTCGACTTCGTCGGCAAAGGCGTCTTCATAGGCCAGCTTCCGCAAGTATTGCCACGACGCCTGATAATCACCTTGAGTCAAATACAGCTCGCACAGCGCGACTGAGATAACCGGATTGTCCGGCTGGGTACTCATTAATTGTTGGTAGACGGTTAAAGCGTCGGTTAGGCCGACGGGTGTCGACTCCTGTGTTGTCCAGCGACCTTCGCCATGAACGGCCAAAGCACGAACCTCTTGCAGTGCCGTCAGGTAACCCTCTTGCGCCAGCGTTAGCAGTTGGGCGCGTCGTTGCTGGGGGCTTGAGGTGTTTTCGGGCAGACTGCTGATCCACTGTGCTAAAGGGTGGCGTGAGCGGCGTAAACTCGCCAGTTGCGCTTGCGTGGTCTGATCGTCGCTGCGCATTTGGCCATGCAGTTGCAGAATGCCAAGCAATTGAAGATAGGGGTTCTGGCTCAAGCTGGCCAAGATCTCATCGAGATTACTGGCAATGGCAGGGTTGTTGCGAAACCAGCGTGTCTGGCTGATAAGCAGTGTTTGTGCCGCAGGGTCGCCTGCTAGGGCGCGATCAAAAGCGCGTCGTACTTCTTCTGGGTCAGGCTGCCAATTGGGCTCCCAATTAGCAAACAGCCAGTGCAGCCAGTTACCACTGTTATGGGTACGCCGCGTTTGGTTTAAATAAGGTTCCTCCACAAAACCGAATTCCAACAAAGTTTCGTCAAGCGGGAACCATTCCCGAAAAGCCAGTACCAGATAACGCGCGAATTCGTTGCCATCGTCCGCTAAGGGTGCAAGCTGTTGCCAGAACGCGGCGAAATCCATGGTGTCTACGACCTGCAACAGCGCGCTGATGGCGGCGTAATCAAGCGGGTCAGAGATATCAAAATATGGGTCTAGCCAGTCATCTCGAGATGAAGCATCCAAGTCTGCTGCCGGAGCGTCAGATTCCGGCGCACTCCGTTGTACTTCTGGCGCTGTCGGAACAATCGGCGCAGGCGAGTCTGAGCTAGATGGCGCGGACACCGGAGGTAAGTAGATGGGACGCGGTGGCGGGGCAGGCAACGTGGTTTCCGATGTTGGGGTCGTAGATGTTAGCCACAGAGCCAAGCCCAGCGCCAGAGCTGTCAACGTGGCAACGACAGAGAGGAGGCGGAATTTCACTTAGGGACCTATTACGACGTTTATGCCCGTCATCTTACACCGCCTAAGTGTCAGTTGAACACGTGACAAGTGTTCATGCTGTGTTTTAGAGGTGCACCTGACCGACGATCGATCAGCGTTAGGGTACGCAGCGTTGTTTATTAAACGTACAATTCTCGCGTTAAAAGCCGCCGGAGGTCACAAAAAGCACTCGAAAGCGTGTAAATACCGCATTTTTTAATGCATCTACAAAATCTGCTCATTAGTATAGGTTCAGTAAGGAGTGTAAGTGTTTATGTAAAACAGCACTTAGTTAACCCTAGCCTTACAAGTGAAAAGAAATTGATTGATTGACCGATTGTGCCGATATACGTCAATATATCGTCAATCGGCGACTACGATAATAATGACAATGCGGAGAGTGTCCATGGCTGCTTTTAACCGCTACCAAAGCCAATTTGCCCTGCAATCCGAATCAACGTTAACGGGCTGGCTTAGCATGGCTGCTAGCAAGCCAGAATTGCCTACGGGTTACCGGTTTCTGCCGGCAGATGCAGTTGCGGCGCCAGCGAGACGGGCGATGCGTCCAGATCTATTGCCCTTGTGCGAGCGTTCAGACGGTAAATATCTCTGTGCCCAACTGTCGGCCATTGGCCGTGTGATCCAATACGGCGAATGGTGTGAGCAGACCGGTTGGTCTCCTTGGTCGGCGCATTGGGAATGTGTGCTGGTTACGTTGTGGGCGCAAGAGACGCTGACGTCGAAACATTTTCCCGCTGCTTCGTTCGCGTGGATGTCGCGTTATTGGCGTGATGTACAAGAACAAGTACCCGGCTTACCGACGTGGGAAGAATTTTCTGTACTGCGCGGGCCTCATCCTCTAATGATTCTTTTGGAGCGCGGTGTCGCAGCCTATCCGGCTATCGTTGCGCTGTCGGAATACGCTGACCACGCGAGCGAGATCCCTGAGCAGTTGTCCAGTTTGTTGGTGCGAGAACGTTGCCGTTTGTGGCGTTGCATGGATCCGAGCGAGAATGCATTGCAGCTTGTAGTAAAGGCTGTCTATGCCGTGCAGGCGATGCGCCGTGGAGATTTTGATTGTCGTCCACCTGTTTCAGCTTACGCGCTCGATCTGTGTGGTATTTTGCAGGCCCACTGGAACAGTGTCCCTGAGCCACTGCGCACCGATCATCTGATCAAAGCCGCACGCGACGGTCGCTTGCCTGTGATGTCGCAAGCTTGGTTGGCCGAAGCGTCTGAGCGCCGGGCCAGTCAGCAGTTTGAGGATGCCTGTCGGGCCATGAGTCAAGCGTGGTCAGTTGATGCACGGCAAATTACTGAACTCCATCTGAACCGTTGGTTAGAAGACACCACGGTGTTGGAAAGTGCGTGCTGGTCGTCGTTGCTGTACTGGCACCAATTTTTGGACGCCCCAGTGCGCGCACCGCGCCAAGCTGATGCATTGGTGCTGCGCGGTTTGAACTACGGGCTGTAAGTCCGGCGCTGTGCACAGACACCCGTAAGGCGGCTGCAGACTTACGGGTGTTCGTCGATCTTCTCATCATTGAATTGCAGGGCAGCCAAGCGCTGATACAGCGGACTGCTGCTTAACAGTGCATCGTGTGTCCCTTCCGCTACTGTGCCCCCTTCGTTCAATACCACAATACGGTCAGAATTACGTACCGTCGCCAGGCGATGTGCAATGACCAAGGTCGTGCGTTCCCGAGTTAAGTTGTCTAATGCTTGCTGTACTTGAAATTCGCTTTCGGCGTCGAGGGCTGAAGTGGCTTCGTCGAGTAACAGCAGGTCGGGGTTGTTCAGAATAGCGCGCGCGATCACAATACGCTGCTTCTGCCCGCCGCTCAGGCGCACACCGTTCTCACCAAGAAAGCTGCTGTAGCCCTCTGGCAAGCGCGTAATGAACTCATCAGCAAAGGCGGCTTTCGCGGCGGCCATCACCTCATCGTCTGTTGCCGAGGGTTGACCATAACGAATGTTGTACCAGACATCATTTGAAAATAACGTCGGCTGTTGCGGAACCCATGCAATGCGTGAGCGCAGCTCTTTTAAATCCAAGTTTCGGATATCTGTATTCAGCAGTTCAATGCGGCCACTTTGCGGGTCGTAAAAGCGCAAGACGAGTTCAAACAAGGTTGATTTGCCAGCACCGCTTGGGCCCACTAAAGCAATGGTTTCACCGCGCTTGACCGTTAAGTTCAGGTTCGACAACGCGGGGCTATCAGGGCGGCTGGGATAATTAAAGGACACATCAGAAAAGGTCACATAATCGGGCGCGTCAGATTGCGGTTGCTGCGGGGTCGCCGGGTCTTTGATTAAGCTTTCGGCGTTCATTAATTCGGTTAAGCGCTCGGTTGCGCCAGCGGCACGTTGCAATTCGCCCATCACTTCTGACACAGTGGCGACGCCGCTGGCCACAATGATGGCGTAGAACACAAACGCCGCGAGTTCGCCGCCCGACAGTTGACCGTTAATCACGTCGTAGCCGCCCATCCAAACCATGATGCCAATGGCAGTAAAAGCCAATAGGATCACCGTTGCCAACAGCAAAGCCCGCTGCAGAATACGCTTGCGTGCTACGCCGAAGGCACGTTCTACTTCATGACCAAAGGCTTGTTGCTCAAAGGGCTGGCGTCCGTAGCTTTGCACGGTTTTAATTTGTTGGATGATTTCGCCGGCATAGGTGCCGACGTCGGCGACCGTATCCTGGCTGGCTCGACTCAACTTACGCACCCGTCGACCCAGTATCAGTATAGGAAGGAGCACGAGAGGGACGGCGCCAAACACGACCAGCGACAGCTTGAAGTTGGTGATCAGCAACATGACTAAACCACCCACCAGCATGACAAAGCTGCGCAAGGCGAAGCTGAGACTGGAACCGATGATCGATTGCAGTAAGGTGGTGTCGGTGGTCAGGCGTGACATGATTTCGCCGGAACGATTCTCTTCAAAGTAGCTGGGGTGCAGCGTCAATATGCGATCAAACACCGCCTGCCGAATATCCGCTGTCACTCGTTCGCCGAGCCAACTGACCCAATAAAAGCGGGCAAAGGTGGCGAGAGCCATGACGATGATAACGCCTAACATCAGCAGAAGTGTTTGGTTCAGTTGTGCTAGCGAGCCACTGATAAACCCGTCATCAATCAGTAAGCGAACCCCTTGTCCGAGGCTCAGTGTTAAGCCGGACGTCAACAGCAGGGCAGCCAGAGCGGCTAGCGCAACGGCTTTGTACGGCGTAATAAAGGGCCAAAGTGCGGTCAAGGTCCGTAAGCCGGGGCGCACAGCAGGGAGATCAGACATGAAGGGTTTCCTGTGGTGTGGTACGCGAATCAAATGTTCTGTTGGATGGCGTCGCGTGGTCGTTCGGTCGTCTGGACATCGATAGGTAAGTGTAGGGTAATTTGCAGTCCGCCATCGGGCCAGTTTTCGGCTCGAACCATGCCGTTATGGGCTTCAACCGCTTGACGAGTAATGGATAACCCCAAGCCGGAGCCACCTTTCTTGGTGTTGGTGGCGCGGAAAAAAGGGTCGAACAGGTGGAGTAAGTCGGTCTCGGGTACGCCGGGGCCTTGATCGAGTACGGATACGCGCACAATACCACGGTCTTCCTGTGTGCTGATCAATACCTCAGTGTTTTCTTCGGTATAATTAATGGCGTTGCGGATGACGTTCTCAATGGCCGAACTCAACAGCAGATGATCCCCGGTGATCTTAGATTGGTGATTGATCTGCAGGCGTACTGAACGGTTGCGCGCTTTAGCTTCAAAGCTGGCGTCGTCTACGATGCCGCGTAATATGCGTGCTAAATCCAGTTTCTGCGGATCCATGTGCTGCAGTCGGTTTTCTAAACGAGAAAGCTGCAGCAGTTGAGCGATGAGGTCTTCTAAACGCTGGCCTTCCCGCTCTATACGATCCAACTGCGGCGCCAGTTCTTCATTGCCCTTCTTTTGCCGCGCAATGCCCAAGGCAATCTGCAAGCGGGTCAAAGGCGAACGCAGCTCATGGCTGATGTTGGACAACAGTTTTTGCTGCGCCTCAATGAGCTTTTGAATGCGGTCGGCCATGTGGTCGAAGTCTTGCCCTAACTGCCCAATGTCATCCGCCCGACGTGATACCTGATTGGGTACGCGCGCTTCTAGGTGACCACCCGCTAATAAACGGCTGGTGGTGCGCAATAACTTCAACGGCCGAGAGAAAGAACTGGCAAGCAGCAAGCTGAGCATGCCGCTGACCAGTAGGGCCAGCAACGTCCAGGTGATGCGCTCGTTGATCAGGCTCATCATGGTATTAGGGGTGCGTTCGACAGGTGTCTTGATCAGCAGGCGGTAGGTTTCACCCCGGTAGGTAATGGGTACGGAGCCGATCCACTTTACCCCTTCCCATATTCCAGCAATAGGCTCATTGGCTTCGACAATAGAGCCGACCAAGTAGAGTTCTATTTGGTCGGGGCGTGGCTGGCCGATCAGGCGAAAGTTAGGGTCAACGAGGTAGAGGTCTAACCCGTATTGCACACCTGTGTAGCGAATGGCTTGCAATGGCGTCATGCCACGGCTGAGGTAGCTTTCGATTTCACTGCGCTGGCGCAGCAACAATTGCTCCTCATCGCGGGCAAGCGGGCTTAATTCATAGGGGCGCGCCCATTGCTGCAGGACTAAAAACGATACCGCAGAAATAACGACTAAGGTTAACCAGAACCACAGAAAAATCCGCCCGGTCAGAGACGCGAGCGGATTCAGCGATTTAAGCCACTGCAAAGGAGAGTGCATTAGAGCATGAACTCTCAGTCAGCAATGAACTGGTAGCCAACACCACGCAGGGTTTTAATCGGCCTGCAGTCATCCGCTAGCAGTATCATCTTCTTACGAACGTTGCTGACGTGCATATCTATGGAGCGATCATACGGCTCTAATGGGCGACCCAGAACAGTTTGGTACAGTTCGTTCTTGGTCACCACCTGACCGGCGCGCTCCATCAAAGTCTGCAGTACTTTGAATTCGGTTTGCGTCAGTTCTAGGTCACGTTTATCAATCATCGCTTTATAAACACGCGTGTCCAAGGTTACGCGGCCCAAAGACAACACCGGTTGTACGGCTGGCCCGGGTTTAGAGTGGTCCATTTCCACGCGACGCAATAAGGCCCGAATGCGTGCCAGCAATTCGCGGTGGCTGTAAGGTTTAGGAAGATAGTCGTCGGCACCCAGTTCGAGGCCCAGCACCTTGTCGAGTTCGTCGCCCTTGGCCGTCAGCATGAGCACCGGCACCGTGTTATGGGTGCGCATGGTTTTCAATACATCCAGTCCAGACATTCCCGGCATCATGACGTCGAGGAGTATCAGGTCGTAGCGGTTCTCGGCCAGTTTTTGTAGGCCTTCTTCACCAGAGTGGGCTAGCTCAAGGGAGAACCCTTCACTCGCCAGGAACTCAACCAACAGCTCCCCTAACTCCGTGTCATCGTCTATAAGCAAAAGTTTGTCTGTTTTCATGAGCGCGAGTCTTGATCATGCGGTGAATGGCGGCAACGCAGTTTACATACGTTTTACCGATGTAAAGGCCGGATGTGCTGCGCGATGAGGCGCGACGTGGTGGTGATTTCCGAGCAGGCCATTACAATAGTGGGGAGACTGTTGATATTGTCCGCGACGCTCTGGCTTTACGAGGTGCTTTGGTACAAGGCAGGGGCACGCAGGAATGTCGAGACCTTTCCAGTGAACCTAACGTAGTAGCAAAGTGCCTCGTAAAGCCCCAGTGGGCGCTGTCAAAAAATCCACTCTCTTCGTTGCACTTCTTGGCAAGGGCTGCGGCCATTACCGGCGAACTGCGCCTTGCTAGTGAACTTTTTGGCTAGCGCAGAGTCGCGCGAGCAATATCAACAGTCTCCCTTGAGGTCAGTATACACATGTCAGAGAAAGATGAAGAAGCGTTGTTTTGGGCCGAGATGGCAGGGGTGCGTCCTTTGCAGCGCGAGCCCAAGGTGCGGTTGCAGAATGCGCGGCAACTGAATGCCGAGCAAACCAGTGCGCGCCGTCAGGCCGCGCTGACCGAAGATAAGCAAGACGACAACCCGCTGGGCACCACGCACATCGACTGGGTCGCCCCTACGGATGTGTTGACGTATCGCGTGGATGGTATTGCTCATGGGGTATTTCGACGCTTAAAACAGGGTGGGTACACCATGGATGCGCGCTTGGATTTGCATCGCTATACGGTGGAGCAGGCACGGGTAGCGGTGTTCAAGTTTATTCAAGACTGTCGCCGCTTCGATGTGCGTGCGGCACTTATACTGCACGGGAAGGGCGAGCGAGGTGATCAGAAGGCGGTGGTGAAATCGCATGTGAATCATTGGTTACGCGCTATTCCGGAGGTGCTGGCCTTTCATTCCGCGCAACCTAACCAAGGCGGCGCTGGCGCACTTTACGTGTTGATCAAAAAAAGCGAAGCAAGCAAACAGCAGAACCGCGAGCGCTATCGTCGGGGTGACTAGGATTCATTCTTCGCTAGATGTTCATAGGCCAGCGCGACATGGCGCGAATACAAATCCAATAATTCTTTGTCTAAGGTCGACAGAGCACGGCCTGTAGCGACGTAGAGAATGTTTTCGTTGCCGGATATTGAGCGATAATAGCCCGTTACCGAGTGTTCCGTGAACAGGGTTTGTTTGGCCGCCAAGGCATCTTGCATGGCTTGTAGAATATCGGGGTTCAGCACCCTCGACAGTTGTTGATCAACCAGGTGTTGGTGCTCGCCACTCGCAGCCAGTACATGAAACTCGGGTGCGCTGTTTTGAGGCTCGTCCGCGTCGTCGCCTTCTTCGGAGGCGGTGCGTTGAATGAGTTGGCAGAAAATGGCGTCCTTGTTTAAACGTAACAGAACCATGACTTGTTCAAGAATAATACTGGCGAATTTCGCGAGCTGAGTGGCTTCAAAAATTTCGCTGGTGGTGCTGATTAGGCGCTGCAAACCGCGCCGATGTTCGTCGATCTGGCAGAGATCGCGGTAGGAGCGAATCAGCGAGATGCACATGGTGCGGAGTTTTTGTGTGGTCAGCTCGGTCTTTTCTTTGTAGTCGTTGATGTCGTAACGCTCGACGACATCCGCTTCCGGTGCTTGGCCTGGTTGCCCCGTGCGCAAAACGATGCGCGTGAAGTGGTTGCCTTTTTCCTCGCGCATGTAGCGCGCCAGTTGTAGGCCGCTGTCTTCTTCCTCCATCACCACGTCCAGAATTGCCACCGCAATGTCGGGTTCTTCCAGCAGTATCTTATGGGCTTCAGGGATGTTGCGGGCGCTGAGAATATTCAGTGGTCGACCTTCAATGTGAAAGCGACTGAGAACCAAGCGGGTGACCTGATGAATGTCTTCTTCGTCGTCAACGACGAGAATGTTCCACGGTGCGGGAAGCTCTGCTACCGCATCGAGTTGTTCGTCGTTAAACATCAACAGGTCGTTTTCATTCATAGGCTCGGGTTCCGGATGGCAGTGATGGTTCGGTGAGAGTTGTTTAACAGGTAACGCATCCAACAACTATTAGACTAGTCTAGATTTCCGGTATTTCGAGCATATTGCAAAAATGAATTGTCGAGCCTGCGAACTGAGCGCGCATGCATTAAGAGTATTGGGTAAAAAGAAGGGTACTACAGGGAGAGAGATAAATGGTGCCTAGGAGAGGACTTGAACCTCCACGACCGTAAGGCCACTAGCACCTGAAGCTAGCGTGTCTACCAATTCCACCACCTAGGCACTTCAGATTGGCTTGAAGGGCAGGCCCTCAAACGTGCGCGTACTTTAGCCGGATGAATTTTAACTGTCAACTGCTTTTTCTGCATACAAAACAAAGATTTATGGCCGAGTTGGGGCGCTGTTGAGGCCGTCAACGCTGAAGTGTTAGCAACTTCTAATCGACATGTGAACAACTTTCTACAAATTTGTCCTATTCTGCCTATTGACAACTTTCGCAACCTTCAGTAGCCCAGTCATGGTGCACCTCTTGGCAGGTTGGTCAGCTTTCAGGCTAATCCACAGTTTTTGTGGATAACTCTGTGGGCAACTGTTGTAGAACAGGCGCTATGGCTTTAACCACAAGGGGCCAAGCAGATGAGACACTTTTTGCTCAATCAGGATTTTTCGGCCAGAGGGTTAACCTACTAACGTAGGAGGCCAGCCCTCTGGCCGAATGAAATCGCCCTAGCGATTCATCCGATGATCAATCAGTTCATCCACCACGCCTGGGTCGGCCAGAGTGGATGTGTCGCCGAGTTGATCGTACTCGTTGGAGGCGATCTTGCGCAGGATACGACGCATGATCTTACCGGAGCGCGTTTTAGGCAGTCCCGGCGTCCACTGAATCAAGTCAGGAGAGGCGATGGGGCCAATCTCTTTGCGCACCCAACTGACGATTTCTTTGGTCAATTCGTCGGTTGGCTCGATGCCCGCCATGGGCGTCAGGTATACATAGATACCCTGACCTTTTAAGTCATGTGGGTAACCCACCACAGCGGCTTCTGCTACTGCGGCGTGGGCAACCAGCGCACTCTCAATCTCGGCGGTACCTAAACGGTGGCCGGAGACATTCAGCACGTCGTCAACCCGACCGGTAATCCAGTAGTCACCGTCTTCATCTCGTCGTGCGCCGTCGCCGGTAAAATAATAGCCGGGATAGGCACTGAAATACGTCTCGAAGAAGCGTTGGTGGTCACCGTACACGGTACGCATTTGGCCCGGCCATGAGTCTTTAATGACCAAGTTCCCCGACACGGCACCTGCTAATTCGTTTCCTTCGGCGTCGACCAGCGCCGGCTGAATGCCAAAGAATGGCTGTGTAGCACTACCGGGTTTCATGTTGGTTGCGCCGGGCAGCGGGGTGATCATGTGGCCGCCTGTTTCGGTTTGCCACCACGTATCGACGATCTGGCAACGGCCTTTACCGAACTTATGGTAGTACCAGTCCCAGGCTTCCGGATTGATCGGTTCGCCCACACTGCCGAGGGTACGTAAGCTTTCACGGCTGGACGAGCTGGTGGCTTCATCGCCCTTGCCCATCAACGCACGAATGGCGGTAGGGGCGGTGTAGAGGATGTTCACCTTGTGCTTATCGACGATCTCACCCATGCGGCCAGCCGTTGGGTAATTCGGTACACCTTCGAACATCAGCGTGGTGGCGCCATTGGCCAGTGGGCCGTAGACGATGTAGCTGTGTCCGGTTACCCAGCCCACATCCGCGGCGCACCAATAGATGTCGCCATCATGGTAGTCAAAGACCGTTTCGTGGGTCAGGGACGCATACACCAAATAACCACCGGTGGTGTGCAGCACACCCTTCGGTGCGCCGGTTGAACCCGAGGTATATAGAATAAAGAGTGGGTCTTCCGCGTTCATCACCGCGGGTTCGCAGGCGGTAGGCTGTTTCGCCGTGACCTCATGGTACCAATGGTCGCGTTCATCGTTCCAAGCGACGTTGCCGCCGGTACGCTTAACCACCAATACGTGCTCGACAATTTCCGTGCCCGGCGTTTTCAAGGCGGCATCTACATTGGCTTTCAGGGGTACTGGTTTGCTGCCGCGCAGGCCTTCGTCGGCGGTGATGACGATTTTAGAGTCGCAGTTCACGATGCGGCTTGCCAGGGCGTCGGGTGAGAACCCACCGAATACGATCGAGTGCACAGCGCCGACGCGGGCACAGGCCAACATGGCGTAAGCGGCTTCGGGAATCATCGGCATATACAGGGTAACGCGATCGCCTTTTTCTACCCCCATATCACGCAACGCGTTCGCCAAGCGGGCAACATGATCGTGCAGCTCTTGATAGGTGATGTGGAGGTCTTCATTGGGGTTGTCGCCTTCCCAGATGATGGCGGTTTGCTGGGCGCGCTGGGGCAGGTGGCGGTCGATGCAGTTGTAGGCCACGTTGAGCTGGCCATCGTAATACCAGCGAATGTGCAGGTCTTCTTTGGCGAAGCTCACGTCTTTTACTTGGGTATACGGTGTATACCACGTCAGGCGCTTGCCTTGTTCTCCCCAGAAGGCGGCGTTGTCGGTCACCGATTGCTGGTAGAGTGCTTGATATTTATCTGCCGTGACCCGAGCACGAGCTGCCACTGCAGCCGGTACTGGATAAGCTGGATTATCCATGTCGCTCCCCCTGTTCTTGTTGTTGGTCCGCCGTCAGCGGGCACCGTATAAGGTTGGTAGGGGCAGTATAAAGGTATTAAATTGGTATTTAAATAGCCTTACTTTTTGTCCCCTTGTTCTTCGTCATCATTCATCGCATCGTGCATTTCGCGCAATGCTACTTTGGTCTGATCGTGTATTTGCGCGGGTTCCAGCCCTAGTAAATGGCCTAAAACATCGTCGATATCCTCAGCGGCGAAGATGCTGAACTGGCCCGCATCAACCGCCTGTACGACTTCTTCACTGAGCATCAAATGACGTACATTGTCGGCCGGAATGATCACACCCTGATCACCGGTCAGGCCTCGGCATTGGCATACCTTGAAGAAACCTTCGATCTTTTCATTGATGCCGCCAACCGCCTGTACCTCACCATGTTGGTTCATAGAGCCGGTAACTGCAACCGATTGAGTTACTGGCAAGCGCGAGACTGCTGACACCAGGGCGACCAATTCGGCGCAGGTGGCTGAGTCGCCATCGACGTGGCCATACGACTGCTCCATGGCGATGTGCGCGTTGAGCGTCAGTGGGAATTCGCGCCCGTATTGTTGGGCCAGATAGCCGTTCAGAATCATCACCCCTTTGGAGTGCACGGATTGCCCCAGCTCGGCCTCACGCTCGATGTCCATGATGCCTTGCGAGCCCAGAGAGGCCGTGGCGGTGATGCGCGCCGGGGAGCCGAAGACTGACTCGCCAATTTCCATCACGGTTAAGCCGTTAACACAGCCCACGCGCTCACCCGACGTGGCGATCTTGATGGTGCCTTCTTCAATTTCCAGAATCATCTGGTCACTGATGCGCCCGCTGCGGTACTCCGCCGCTTGCAGCGCTTGGTCAACGTGGCGCCGCTCGATGATGCTGTCGCCTGCGGCGTCGCGCAGGTAATCGGCTTCCGCAACCATTTTGAACAGATGAATGATCTGTGCGGAAATACGTTGTTGGTGTTCGCCTTGGCGCAACGAGAACTCGATCAGGCGTGACACCGCGTCACGGTGCAGCGGCTGATATTGCTTTTCTTCGGTGTAATGCTTGATGCGCAGGATCAGTTGTTCAACCGACTGATTGTCGCGCGGAATGTAGCTGTCGAAGTCGACTAGAATACGGAACAGTTCATTGAATTCCGGGTCTAAAGCCAGCAACTGATAATAGATATCGCGCGAGCCGATCAGGATGATCTTCACCTGTAACGGAACCACTTCGGGGCTCAGGGTGACGGCGTGCATCAGGCTGGGGTCAATAAACGGTGACTCCATCTTGATTTGGCGCGTTTTTAAGGCAAGTTTCAACGCGTCCCACGCAAAGGGTTCCATCAGCAGCTTTTCGGCATCAAGAATCAAATACCCGCCGTTGGCCTTGTGCAGGCTGCCGGGTTGAATCAGCTGAAAATTGGTAATCGACATGCCTTGTTGCGTGGCGTACTCGATGCGGCCAAACAGGTTTTGATAAGTCGGCAGCAGTTCGTATTCTACCGGGACACCGTTGCTCGGGTCGTTTTGCACCAGCAAATTGGGCAGCAGCTGGGTGTTGAGCATTTGTTTGCGGTCGGTGTCAGTCACACGCTCCAGCGGGTGCTCGTCGAGAAATATATCGCCAATCAGCTTGGGCATTTGCTTTTTGAGCTGGCGCAGGTAGCGCAGCACCGACAGGTCGCCGTCGTATTTGTATTCCAGTTCGCGCAATAAGGGTTTAACCGCCTGATTGATGGTTTCGTCATCCAGGTTGCGTTGCTTCTCGCTGGTCTCGCGGCGCCACTGTGGCAATTCGAGCAGTGATTCGTTAAGAACTTCTTCTAAGTCCTGAATGCGGCGTTGAAATTCGGCTCGCACGGCTTCCGGCAGTTGGGCGAATTCAGTCTCATCCAATACTTTGCCCTCAACAATAGGGGCGAGAATGATGCTGCCTTGATCGGACAACAGCGCAACCTCAAGCTGCGAAGCCTGCTTGTCGACCAACATGATTGCCTGGTCGTATTTCTGATTAAACTCGCGGTCGATACTGGCGCGGCGACGTTGGTAGCTGGGGTTTTCAAAGGCATCTGGGAAGGTGCTGAGCAATTCATCGACAAAGGCTTCCATGTCCTCTTTGAATACCTTGCCCTTGCCGGCAGGAAGTTGCAGCACCAAGGGGTCACGTGCGCGCTCAAAGTTATTGATGTAGCAAAGGTCATTGGGCGGTGTACGATGCGCCGCCACTTCCCTTACGTAGCTTGATACCAGCGATTGGCGCCCGGTACCGGTTTCACCCATGACGTACAGATTGTAGCCGCTGGCCTGCATATTGATGCCAAACTCTAAGGCTTCCTTGGCGCGTGGTTGGCCTAGAAACCCAGACGCGCCTTCGAGGTCTGCCGTGGTTTCAAAATCCAGATAGCTGAGGTCCACACGGGCACACAATTGGGTGCTGGAAATCTTAGTCGTCATGTAGGGGTTTTCCAAATTGGGCACGGTGGCGATTAAACGGCCACCACACCTTTAATATGAGGATGGGCTTCGTAACCCACCAGTTCAAAATCGTCGAGCTGATAATCAAACAAGCTGGCCGGCTTGCGTTTGATCAGCATTTTCGGCAACGCGAAGGGCGTCCGGGTGAGCTGCAAATCAGTCTGTTCTTGATGATTACTGTATATGTGCACATCGCCACCGGACCACACAAAGTCACCGACTTCCAAACCCGCCTGCTGCGCCATCATCTGAGTCAACAGCGCGTAGCTGGCGATGTTGAACGGCAGGCCCAGAAACACATCGCAGCTGCGCTGATACAATTGGCAGCTCAGCTTGCCGTCGGCCACATAAAATTGAAACAGCGAATGGCACGGCGGCAGCGCCATCTGGTTCACATCGGCGGGGTTGTACGCCACAACCAGCATACGCCGAGAGTCCGGGTTGTGCTTGATTTGCTCCATGACCTGAGTGATTTGGTCAATGGTCTCGCCGGACGGCGTTTGCCACGACCGCCATTGCTTGCCGTACACCGGGCCCAGATCGCCGTTTTCATCGGCCCATTCATTCCAGATGCTTACACCATTGTCTTGCAGGTATTGCACATTGGTATCGCCGTTCAAGAACCACAGCAGCTCAACAATGATAGAGCGCAGGTGCACTTTTTTTGTGGTGATGAGCGGAAAGCCGTCTTGCAAATTGAAGCGCATCTGGTGGCCGAACACACTTTGCGTGCCGGTACCGGTGCGGTCTGTTTTGTGCTGGCCGTGCTCTTTGATGTGTTTGATCAGATCAAGGTACTGTTTCATGACTTGCGCTTCTTTTTACCGCTGCGTTGAACTGCTTTAGGGGCAGCCACCGGTGTTTGTGTGTCGCTGACGTTGCGCTGGTAAGCAAGCATCAAAAAGATGACGCCCAGAATAACCATCGGCTGCGAAAGCACGATGCCCATGGTCAGCCAGTCGGTGCCCAAAAGGTAGCCAATGTGATTGTCCGGCTGGCGGAAAAACTCTGCCACGGAACGGAAGAAGCCATAGCCCGTGAGGAAAAAACCGGTCACCGCCAAACGAGGGCGGGGCGAATGACTGAACCACCACAGCAGCACAAACAGCAATAGGCCTTCACCAGCTACTTGGTAGAGTTGCGAAGGATGACGTGCTAGTGCATCCGGCGCGTTCGGGAAAATCATCGCCCACGCTACGTCAGTCGGTCGGCCCCACAGCTCGCCGTTAATGAAATTACCGAGGCGCACCGCAGCGATACCCAGCGGCACCAAGGGCGCTATGAAGTCGGTCACTTGCCAATACGACAGCTTGTACTTGCGCGCAAACAACACCAAGGCCGTCGAAACACCGATGAAGCCACCGTGGAAGGACATGCCGCCTTGCCAAACGCGCACCAGCATCAGCGGGTCGGCGACCCAGCCTTGAAACTGGTAAAACAGAATGTAGCCCACGCGTCCGCCAACGAAGGTACCGACGATCACATAGGTCAGCATGTCGCTGACCATGTCCGGGGTCCAGCCGCGCCACGGCTGGTTCTTGGCGCGCCAATTACCGAGCGCCCAGCCGCCTAAAAAAGCAACGACGTAGCTCAACCCGTACCAGTAAATACTGAGTGGGCCAATGCTGAGGAAAACAGGGTTTAAATCATGCGTCCATGGCATGGATCAGGCTCCAGTAATAAAGGGTTGTGTCAGCTGATGGCGCAGCTGTGCGGACAAGACATCAATAGCACGCGGGTTAGGCAGCATGGCGGGAATGATGACGTCAGCCATGCCTTTACTTGGCTCAACGAATGACTTATAGCCCGGACGCACCGTTTTCAGGTATTGTGCCACAACGCTGTCAGGGGTACGGCCGCGTTCGTTTATGTCACGTGTTAGGCGTCTTGCCAAGCACATATCCAGTGGTGTATCGACATACACTTTGAGGTCCATCAAGTCAGCAATGTCTTGGCAATGCAGAATAAACAGCCCTTCAACAACAATTAAATCGGCTGGACCGAGCGCTCGCGTATCGGCTTTACGGTTGTGTACAGCGTAATCGTATTGTGGGGCATGAACAGTTTTACGTTGCCGCAGGTGACGCAATTGCTTCCGCATCAAGTCATGCTCTAGCGCCGCAGGGTCGTCGTAATTGGTTTGCTCACGGATGCTCATGGGCACATCCGTTTGGTCCAAGTAATAATAGTCTTCACGCACCACGGCGACGGTGTACTCGGGGAGCTCTTCACGCATGCGCTTAACCAGTTGATTGGTTAGCGTGGTTTTTCCAGAGCCGGAGGCGCCAGCAATGCCGATTAACACAGGTTCCCGCATAGCGCGCTTGGCCCTTCCTAAGATTAAACAGAGTTACCCGAGTAACGATGAAACACCCGGTCATAATAAGGCGGTATTTAAGCACAAGCGGGCTGCGCTGTCTTCACTGGAGGACACTGGTCTGATGGAAAAGAGGTGTTAAGATGGCCGACCAAACTACGCGCAATTGATGCACTGCAGGGAAGAACCCGATGCCGATAAAAAAGACATTTCGTATTACCATTTTTATCAGTCTGATGCTGTTGCTTTTAGGTTCCATGGCACAGGCGCAGCAATCGGTTAAAGGGTTGCAACGCTTTCCGGTGGTACAGCCCGATACCCTGGTGCAAGGCGAAGTAGACGTCAGCCGCGGTGGTCAGGTAGAGCAGCGTTATCGTATCCAATTACCGGACGATGTGGTGGCGCTGCATGTCGAGATACTGCAGGCCGATGCCGATCTTGACCTAGCCTTGTCTCGCCTGGATGGCGAACGTATCGCCTTGTCGGAAGATACGACGGCGCTGGAGACGTTGACCTTGTTCCGCCAAGACAACACTGAGCTAGCCGGTGGCCAGTACTTTTTGGACGTGCTGTATCAATACGCCGACGCGCCGACGGGGCGCACTGCCTTGCCTTTCGAGCTGATGTTTCAGGTGACGGATACCACGTCGCGTCGCACGCTGGTGCCAGGGCAGGCCCATCACGACCGACTGCAACAAACGACAGGGATGGTGCACTACTACCGTATAGAGGTTCCGGCCGACGCGGATACGATGCGGATCGACCTTTTTGATACTGTCAGTGATGTGGATATTTTCTTGTTCCGCGGCTCACCGTCGGCTGATATTTTCAGCAGTCACCATTATGCGGCAACGGTGCGACCTCAGGAGCGCTTGATTATAGGCACCCGCAGCGAGCCGCCATTGCAACCGGGTACGACCTATCATCTTGTTGTGGCGGATCAGGTCGAGCGCCTGCGCGACGTGACCTACGGCGTGCATGTCGCGCTGGATAGCCAGCCACCGCAGTTTCTGCAGCATGGTCGATTGATCCCAGCTGCTAAGGACGATTTAGAGCGCGTCTTGTTGGCTACCGTCGAGGTACTCACCACGCGAACTTCAGGTTCGGGGACTTTCATCAGCGCACGGGGCCATGTGCTGACCAATTACCACGTAGTGGAAGACTATCTGACCGACGAGGCACCCATTGTCCTAGGCGTAAGCTTGGACCATAGCTTACCCAGCCAAGAGATGTTTCACGCCGAAGTGCTTGCTGTAGCGCCAGAGCGCGACATGGCGCTGCTGCGCATTACGGAAGGCGTTTACGGCGAATCGATACAAGACTATGTGCCGTTGCCGTATGTGCGGTTGCACCGGGATGACGATTTGCGCATCGGTGATGCGCTCACCGTTATTGGTTATCCGGCGGTTGGTGGGCGCTGGGCGCGTGGCACCATCAGTTTGACTCGCGGCTATGTTTCGGGATTTGAGGCGGATGAATTTGGTTCCGTGATCAAGACCGACACCGAATTCTCACAGGGTAATTCTGGTGGCTCGGCGCTCGACAGCCAGTTGCGTCTGGTGGGTATTCCTACCGAAACTGTCGGGCAGGGTAATGGCAAGTTGGGTTACGTTTACCCTGTGTTGGCTATGCCGCACGAATGGCTAGACCTGTTGAGTAACTAATAATAATCTACTTGTTAATGATATGTTTTATCATTAACATCTGAGTAAAAGTGTCAACGGGATTCTGTGTTATGCACCATCCTACCGGTGATCGGCCCAATAAGTGGTTTGAGCAAGTCTTGAAAATGCGCGTACGACGGCATGCTCGCCATGTGCCCGGCCAGACGTCTACGCAGGCGCCTGTTTGGATGCCCGTCTGGATAGTAGCGTTTTTCTTCGTCAGTCTGGTGCTAGCGGCAGTCGGAAATCTGCTGTTGTAATAGGAGTGCAGCTCGCTGGCCGAACATGGGCACAGAAGGCCGCGCTCCTACAACTACAAGCAAGCTGGATAACTTAAACTTGCGACTGCAGATAGTTCTCTAACCCCATGGCTTTGATTAAGCCCAGTTGCTGCTCTAGCCAGTGGGCGTGGTCTTGCTCGGTGTCGTCGAGCAATTTCAACAAAATATCGCGTGTCACGTAATCTTGGTGCTGCTCGCACAGCGCAATACTGGCCTTCAGCGCGGACGCCACATCGTATTCCGTTTGCAAGTCGGCACTCAGCATGTCAGGTACCGTATCACCTAAATTCAGTGGTGCGCGCTGGGCGACATTGGGTGTGCCTTCCAAGAACAGAATGCGCGCAATCAACAGGGTGGCATGACCCGTTTCATCTTGCCGTTCATGATCAATGCGCTCGAACAGCTTCTTGTAGCCCCAGTTGTCGTACATCTGGCTATGAATGAAATATTGGTCAATGGAAGCCAGTTCGTACGCCAGCAAGCCATTGAGTGAATCGATGATGTTGGTGTTGCCTTTCATGATGGACTCCTGCGGCTATTGGTCAAACGCCTGCGCTTGAAGGTAGTTCTGTAGGCCAAGTTGGGTAACGAGTTCCTGCTGCATTTCCAGCCAGTCTAGGTATTCCTCTTCGTCTTCCAGTAACTCGGTCAAAATGTCGCGACTGACATAGTCTTGCAGTCCTTCACAGGTCGCAATGGCGGTGCGCAAGTCAGCGAGGCTGTCGGTGTACAACAGGTGATCGCAACTGAGCATCTCGGGCGCTGTCTCGCCAATGCGTAATCGACCTAACTGCTGCAGGTTTGGTAGCCCTTCGAGAAACAGCACGCGCTCAATCAGTTTGTCGGCCCGCTTCATGGCGTGGATGGATTCGTGGTAGAAGCGGTCATTCAGCACTTTAAACCCGGAATTCCGGCACATGCGGGCGTGCAGAAAGGTTTGGTTGATGGTCACCAACTCATTGGCGAGGACAGTATTCAGTGCAGTAATGATCTTAGGGTCTGCTTTCATATCATGCTCCTTGGTAAGGAATGCAGATGGGAGCATCTAAAAACCTCCCTTTCTCAAGCTGGCGTTGTTAAAAATGACCTCAAAATGCTCGTTTACATACAGTAAACTGTGCTTTCTATCAGGCCCTTCCATGGGCCTGACCCCAGAGGGGCTGTCATGCAAAATCGTTCCATACGATTTTGTCGGACATTTTTGCCTAGCCAGCTTTTCGTCTCTGAGGTTTTTAGGCGCACCCAGATGGTTTCTTACTATAGAAGATTCAAGCGAGGATGACGAGCAGTAGTGGCTTTTAGATGGCGATAGATCAGGCGGCGTTGGGCGTCCACTGGCCCACTTTTTCATGCGTTTGCTGAATCACGGTACGCGCATGGCAGGCGCACTTGCCGCATTCAGTCGCCACACCAAGGGTGTTGCGCAGGTCGCGCCAATTACTGACTTCGCCCGAGAGAATGCTGCTCTCGATCTGGCGCTCTGTGATACCTTTGCAGATACAGACATACATGCTTAAGCACTCAATACGAATCTATATGGGTATTATTCGTAATTGATAATCATTGTCAATAATGCCAGCTAAAATAGTCGAGCCTTTTCAATTTTATGTAATAAAGCTTCAAAAACGACTGTCTTGGCGTGCTTGTGGAGCATTGGCGAGCCGTTTTTGGGCAAAAATTGAAATAATCTTACAAAATGGGATGCGATTTGATCGCTCAAGGCGTAAAATGCAGCGCATTCTCCACCATGACCGAGGGAAAACCGCATGTCCGTAATAAAAATGACCGATCTGGATTTGGCTGGAAAGCGCGTACTGATCCGCCAGGATTTGAATGTACCTTTCGACGACCAAGGCAACATTACTTCTGATCAGCGCATCACCGCCTCCGTGCCGACCATCAAGCTCGCACTGGAAAAAGGCGCCAAAGTCATGGTGACATCACACCTCGGTCGTCCGGAAGAGGGCGTGTTTGATGAAAAATCTTCTTTAGCTCCTGTCGCCGCGCACCTCAGCAAACTACTCGGCGTTGAAGTGCCATTGTTGCGTGACTGGGTGGACGGCGTAGACATGGGCGACCACAACATCGTTCTGCTCGACAACGTACGTTTTAACAAAGGCGAAGGTAAGAACGACGACGCGCTGGCGCAGAAAATGGCCAAATTGTGCGACGTCTTTGTCATGGACGCCTTCGGCACCGCGCACCGCGCCCAGGCCTCTACCCACGGCGTAGCCAAATACGCGCCCATTGCGGCGGCTGGCCCCTTACTGGCGGCCGAGCTAGATGCTCTGGCAAAAGCCTTAAAAGAGCCTGCTCGCCCGATGGTCGCCATTGTTGGTGGTTCCAAGGTATCGACCAAGCTGACCGTACTTGAAGCTTTGTCTGAGAAGTGCGACATCTTGGTGGTCGGTGGTGGTATCTCCAACACCTTCGTTGCAGCGTCTGGCCACAATGTAGGGCAGTCTCTGCATGAGCCAGACTTGATCGACGAAGCCAATCGCATTCGTGCCAAGACCGAAGTGATTTCAGCGGAAGATTGCCGTACCACCACGTTGCGCTTCAATGAGTGGCGTCACGATGCGCCGGTGTTGGAGAAAGAACTGGATCAAGTCGCCGATGACGAAGAAATCATCGACTACGGCCCACGCACTGCAGCGAAAGTGGCCGAAATCCTGAAGAACGCGAAGACCATCATCTGGAATGGCCCTGTGGGTGTTTTTGAGTTTGATGCGTTTGGCAAAGGCACTGAAACCATTGCGCGCGCCATTGCCGACAGCGATGCGTTCTCTATTGCTGGCGGTGGCGACACCCTGGCAGCGATCGACAAATACGATCTGGCCGACAAAATCTCTTACATCTCGACCGGTGGCGGTGCTTTCCTAGAGTTTGTAGAAGGTAAGACGTTGCCTGCAGTGGCTATTCTTGAAGAGCGCGCTAAAGGATAGTTTTAAAACGGCGTCGCTCGCGACGTTTTAACTGCGCCTTTGCAGTTGCATAGAAATAAGCGTGACCGGGGGCGCCCCTCTGGCCACACACAAACGATGAGCCTGTGATATAATTCGCCCGCGCGGCGCAGCTCCGTTTTCAGGCCATCACATGCACGAGTGAACAGGACACAGACCATGACTAAAATTTTAGATGTCGTTAAACCCGGCGTAATCACTGGCGACGACGTACAGAAAGTATTCGAAATCGCTAAACAGAACAAATTCGCCCTGCCCGCGGTTAACGTGGTGGGTACCGACTCCATCAACGCTGTATTGGAAGCGGCTGCGAAGGTAAAAGCCCCTGTTGTGGTGCAGTTCTCGCACGGCGGCGCAGCGTTCGTGGCCGGTAAAGGCCTGAAGATGGACGGCCATGAAGCCCAAATCATCGGTGCGGTATCCGGTGCCAAGCACGTTCACGCCGTTGCAGCCGCTTATGGCGTACCGGTTATTCTGCACACCGACCACGCTGCTAAAAAACTGCTGCCTTGGATCGATGGCCTGTTGGCCGCCAGTGAAGAACACTTCGCGGCGACCGGTAAGCCGTTGTTCAGCTCGCACATGATCGACCTGTCGGAAGAGAGCCTGGAAGAAAACATCGGTACCTGCGCAGAATATTTGGCGCGTATGGACAAGATGGGCATGACGCTGGAAATCGAATTGGGTGTGACCGGCGGTGAAGAAGACGGTGTTGATAACACCGGCATCGACAGCTCTGAACTGTACACGCAACCAGAAGACGTTGCCTATGCGTACGAGCAGTTGATCAAAGTCAGCCCGCGTTTCACCATCGCTGCGTCATTCGGCAACGTACACGGCGTGTACAAGCCAGGTAACGTGAAGTTGACCCCAGTGATTCTGGATAACTCGCAGAAGTATGTATCAGAGAAATTCGGTTTGCCCGCTAAGTCGTTGAACTTTGTTTTCCACGGCGGTTCAGGTTCTACTGCGGCGGAAATCAAAGAGTCCATCGGTTACGGTGTCATCAAGATGAACATCGACACTGATACCCAGTGGGCGACGTGGGACGGCGTACGCGCGTACTACGAAGACAAGAAAGGCTACTTACAAGGCCAAATCGGTAACCCAGAAGGTGACGACAAGCCGAACAAGAAGTACTACGACCCGCGCGTTTGGGTACGTGAAGGTCAGACATCCATGATCAAGCGTTTAGAGCAGGCATTCACTGAGCTGAATGCAGTTAATACGCTTTAAGCGACGTAGTTTAAAAGCCCGGCCAGTCCGGGCTTTTTTATGCGTGCGCCAGGCATGG
>JAGDZJ010000024.1:0-174103 GCA_049115955.1 Natronospirillum sp. | reverse complement strand
GACCTGGACGGTCGCATCCGAGCCCGCATGGATGCGTTCACGGCGTCCCTGATAAAGCCAATACCACCCTTGGCAAGAACCGGCATTCTATCAGTGTAGTAGGCCAGAAACTGATTAAAGTAGCTGGCTTAGCAAGCTCAACGGGTGCGGTATCGCGGTATTCGATAAGCGCTTGCTTTGCGTGCGGCAGGAATAACCGGTAGCGATGAGGCGATTGGCCTTCGCTGGGTCTTCCACATGACGACGCCATGACTGATCGTAAATCGACTCGCTGTTTTGCCGGTTGCGTGTCTCGTGCCCATAGGTACCGGCCATACCGCAGCAACCCGTGCTGATGATTTCCAGGCGATAGCCTTGAGAGGCGAAGACCTGCTGCCATTGTTTGATGCTTGGCGCAGCATTGGTGCTTTCGGTGCAATGCGCCATGAGATAATAGGGTTCGTCTGACTTTAGTAGACCTGCTGCGGGCAGGCGCTGGGCCAGAAACTCTTGAATCAGCAGTACGTCTGGTACGGCGTCGTCACCCAGCAGTTTGCGGTACTCGGCACGGAAGGTCAGCGCCATGCTGGGGTCTACGCCTATAAAAGGTACGTCAAACGTCGATAAGCCCGTTAGCCATTGCGCGTGGTTCTTGGCGGCTTTGGCAAAGGCATTGTGGAAGCCGTGCACGTGCAAGGGTTTGCCGTTTGGCTGAAAGGGCATCACCAACGGATAGAAACCGAGTTTCTGCAGAGTGGTGAGTACGTCAACCACCGTGTCTGTTTCGAAGAAGGTGGTGAAGGCGTCTTGCACGAGAATGACGGCCTTGGATCGTTGTTCGTCCGTCAGTTGCGCCAGCGTTTGCGCGTTGGCCCACGGGATGTTGTGTTTGTTTAACGCGCGCGGCAGGCGTGTTTTGCTCAGAAGGGGGCTGTCGACCATGCCAGCGACGTGCTTCAGCAGCCATTTTACGGGGGCTGAGTTCATCGGTACGTTGTACAGGCCGCGCACGGGCGCAAAGTAGGGCACGACGTATTCCAGGCTGCCGATGAAGTAGTCTTTCAACGGGCGGGCGTAGCGGCTGTAATAGATTTCCAGAAAGCGCGAGCGGAATTCGGGTACGTTGACTTTGATCGGGCATTGGCCGGTACAGGATTTACAGGCGAGGCAACCTGCGAAGCTGTCGTAAATTTCCTGATTGAAGTCAACTTCGCCACGGCGGCGTCGCGCTTTGTCCGCGAGGGTACGCAGCACTTTGCCGGGCAGGCTGAGGATAGAGTTCTGCTGGCGTGCGGCACTGGTCAAATCGGTGGTTTTGACGCCACGCTCGGCTAACTGACGTTGCCATTCACGCACCAGAGAAGCACGTCCTTTTGGGGTTTGGCGGCGGTCACGCGTGGCCTTCCACGACGGACACATGAAGTCGTCGGGGTTCCAGTTGTGGCAGGCTCCGTTGCCGTTGCAATAATTGGCGTCGGAGAACTGATCCCACACTTGAACGGGAATTGTCCGGTCGAGTTCGCCACGGGTGGTCACTTCGTCGATTTTCAACAGCGCGCTGTCGGCGTTGGGTGTGGCGATTTTGCCGGGGTTGAACTGGTTACGCGGGTCGAATGCGGCTTTGACCTGCTGCAATACCGGGTAGAGGTCGCCAAAGAATTCTGGCGAAAACTCGGAGCGCACGCCTTTGCCGTGTTCACCCCACAGCAAGCCATTGTATTTGCGTACTAAGGCAACCACTTGCTCGGTGATTACACGTACTTGCCTTGCTTGGTCTGGGTCTTTCATGTCGAGCATCGGGCGTACGTGCAGCACGCCACAATCAACATGGCCAAACATGCCGTATTTCAGGTTGTTGCCATCGAGTACGGCGCGGAATTCCATGATGAAGTCAGCCAAGTTTTCTGGCGGTACAGCGGTGTCTTCCACGAAGGGAATAGGCCGTGCTTCGCCGCTGGCGTTACCCAGCAAACCGACGGACTTCTTGCGCATGCCCCAGATTTTATTCACTGCATCGGTGCCGCGCGCGATGGTGAAGCCGATGGGCATTCCGGGCTGGCCTTGCACGCTGTTGAGGTGCGCAGTCATGGCGGTGATTTTGGCGTCGAGTTCAGCGTCACTCTCGGCGGTGTATTCCACCAAGTTAATGCCTTGGATGTCGCCAGCGGTGTCCGGAAAAAATTCTTTTACGCTGTGCCAAACGATGTCGCCTTTGGCGAGGTTCAGTACCACATCATCGACGGTTTCGATCGAGGTGGGCTTTTGCGACATCAATGATTGGGCGTCACGCAGCGAGCTTTCAAAACTGTCGTAGAAAACATTCACCAGCGCTGACGTTTTGGGTACGACCAGCAGGTTCAACTTGGCTTCGGTGATAAAACCCAGAGTGCCTTCTGAGCCACACAAAATATTGTTCAGATTGAAACGACCTTCTTCGTCGCGAATGTGTGCCAGGTCGTAGCCGGTCAAGCAGCGGTTCAGCGGTGGGAACTTAGCTTTAATGGCTGATTCGTGCTGGTTCCAAACGCCTTTCACTGTGCGGTGTATAAGCCCGGAGCGATCTTCATTTGCACAATAGGTTTCTAAATCAATGTCAGACATGGCTTGGCTGTGCAACAGCGTGCCGTCACCCAGTACCGTGTGCAGCTCAAGCACGTGGTCGCGCGTTTTGCCATAGGCAACCGAGCCTTGGCCACTGGCGTCCGTGTTGATCATGCCGCCGATGGTGGCGCGATTGCTGGTGGACAGTTCAGGTGCGAAAAACAAACCATGCGGCTTAAGGGCCGCGTTCAGTTGGTCTTTCACCACGCCGGTTTGCACCCGCACCCAGCGTTCTTCAACATTGATTTCCAGGATTTGGTTCATGTGGCGCGATAGGTCGACCACGATGCCGTCGGTCAACGATTGACCGTTGGTGCCCGTACCGCCGCCGCGTGCGCTGAGCACGATGTTGCCGAAAGGCGCTTGGTCGGCGAGGCGAGTCAGAATTTGAATGTCGGCGGCATCGCGCGGGAAAACCACCGCCTGCGGCAACACTTGGTAGATCGAATTGTCGGTCGACAGCACCGTACGCATGGCGTAGTCGGGCGCAAGTTCACCTTTGAAACCGGCATCCTTAACGGCGCGCAAGTAGGCTTGGTATTCCTGTTGGACAGGATTGAGTTCCGACAACTTGGGTAACATTACTTCTGGCCACTCGAACTAATTCTAGAGGGCCGTTAGTGTAGCGAAGTTGCGCAGTGTCGCCCAGCGTTGGCGTCGCATTTATGGAGGGATGGCGTCTTTTCTTGATAGACCCGTCAGATTAAACAAACCCTTCTGGCGGGTCTTGCGGAAATTCGAGCCACGATAGGCTATTTTGAGTCGGACAATGCCTTCAGCACATCCGATCGACGAATCTCACCCACGAGTTTTCCGCGATCAATGACCGGGTAAATCTTCGGCTTCGGCTGAATCATCATCTGTGCTAACTCTATGATGCTCATATCCGGTGGCACACTGATGATGGTCTTACTCATTACGTCACGCACCAACGCAGAGTCCGACTGGTGATAACGCCCCTCAAGCATCTGCCGTAAGCAGTCTTGCTCGGATAAAAACCCCACAGGATGATGCATAGCGTCAACCACCACGCAACCCGGCAGTTTAGCTTTTAAGAGTTGATGTACAGCTTCGGAAACCGTGCTGTTATCGCGCACGGTTTTGTGGGTGGTGATCATGTACTGTGCGACGGTTTTGGCTTCAACGGTCATCAGTGGCACTCCTTGTGTCATTTCTTCTGAGTGTGACCTCAGTATAGACCCAAAATGCCACCTATGAGCAAACCATCATCGACCAAAAAACGCGTAAATGCCCGGTTAAAAAACTACTGCGCTCGCCCTGGCGGCGTTAAAATCGGTTTCAAAATGCTCACCTACAAAACAGTAGGCTCCGCTGTTTGAACCCAATTTTGCCTTGCCAGTTCTTTGTCATTATCGCTTTCCATGCCATGCCAATATACTAACGGTGGGCGTAGGGTGTGCGCCTACCCGCAGCGACTCACCGGCCTGCCGGGGAGCGGAGGGAGGCGCACCCCGTAAGACTTGCCTGAGTGCCCGCTACGCCAAACGCTCCCGCAACCGAGCCACAACGTCGGCCAACGGCCAATCTTCCTTATCGCTCGCCCGACGGAACTTATATTCCACCTGGCCGGCTTCCAAACCACGATCACTGATCACAATACGGTGCGGAATACCGATCAACTCCATATCGGCAAACTTCACGCCGGGGCTCGTCTTCTTATCGCGGTCATCCAACAATACCTCGATGCCCAGATCGCTCAACTCCTTGTACAAACGCTCAGCGGTAGCCATCACCTCTGGTGACTTATGCGCGTTCAACGGCACAATACCGACATGGAAGNNGCGCAATGCTGTCGGGCCAAATAATGCCGTTCTCATCGTGATTTTGCTCTATCGCCGCAGCTACTACTCGGGTCACACCGATACCGTAACAACCCATCACCATGGTGGCTTCTTTGCCGTTTTCGTCCAGCACACGGGCTTTCATAGCGGCCGCGTACTTGTCTTGCAGTTTGAAGATATGTCCTACTTCAATACCGCGACGAATCTCCAGAACGCCCTTACCATCGGGGCTTGGGTCACCGGCGACCACGTTGCGCAAATCGGCAACGGGCGGCAGCGGCAAATCACGATCCCAATTGATGTTGAAATAGTGCATGCCGTCTTCGTTGGCACCGGCAGAGAAATCACTGCACAGCGCTACGCTGCGATCAATAATGACCGGCAAGTCCAGATTAACAGGCCCTAATGAGCCGGGGCCCGCACCAAAGGCAGCGCGAATTTCTTCCTCGGTTGCGAACGTCAGCGGTACCGCTACTTCAGGCAGCTTTTCTGCTTTGATTTCGTTCAGTTCGTGGTCGCCACGAATCAGCAGCGCGACCAAGTCTTCACCCACTTCATCAGAGGCTTTAACCACGAGGGTTTTAACCGTCTTCTCAATCGGCAAGCCGTAATCGTTGACTAAATCAGCAATGGTGCGCGCGTTCGGCGTAGCGCGTTTTTCCAAGGCAGCCGTAGGCTCGGCACGCTCACCCACAGCAACGGCTTCGGCCATTTCGATGTTGGCGGCATAGGTGCCTTCGGTACTGAAGGCTATGTCGTCTTCACCGGAGTCGGCCAGAACATGAAATTCCTGGCTGCCAGAACCGCCGATAGAGCCAGAATCGGCCTGTACGGCACGATAATCCAAGCCTAAGCGATCGAAGATACGACAGTAGGTGTCGTGCATGTTTTGGTATTCTGCTTGCAAGCTTTCTTCGCCCAAATGAAACGAATAGGCGTCTTTCATGATGAACTCGCGCGAGCGCATCACACCGAAGCGTGGGCGGATCTCATCACGGAATTTGGTTTGGATCTGATAGAAACTCAGCGGTAGCTGTTTGTAGCTGGTCAGTTCATTACGGGCCAGATCGGTAATCACTTCTTCATGCGTTGGACCAAGCACGAAGTCACGACCATGGCGGTCTTTTATGCGCAAAAGCTCAGGCCCGTAGGCCTGCCAGCGGCCGGATTCCTGCCAAAGTTCGGCGTCTTGCACGACGGGCATCACCACTTCCATCGAACCGGAGCGATCCATTTCTTCGCGGACAATGCGTTCAACCTTCTTGAGCACGCGCAAGCCGGTCGGCAGCCAGTTGTACAAGCCAGAGGCGAGTTTGCGAATCATGCCCGCACGCAGCATGAGCTGATGGCTGATAACGACGGCGTCGGTCGGTGTTTCTTTTACTGTGGCGATGAGATAGCGGCTGGAGCGCATGGAAAAATGTCCTTACCGAAATAGCTGTGTTAAAAATCGAGAAACGCATTGTACGTTACCTCTGGACAGTGTGACCAGAAGGGCACATCCAAAAACTGCTGCACTCGTCCAGATAGAGTTAACATTAGTGATCGTCCAGAGAACACTTCAGAGCTCTCTAAGAGCTATCTTGGTACTCTGCAGGTTTTCTGTTCGGTTGGTTTTCTGGCACATTATTCGCTATGCCTTAGAAGGAAAGTGGCAAAAACTAATAAAGTGACACTGAATCTCCCGTTGCGGGGGTTGATACAAAGAAGCCTGTGCACTAGTTTGGTGCGTAGCTTTCAAATTTGCGTCACTATTGAGCGTTATTTCATAGCGTTAGCGACATTTGAAAAGCTTTTACGAATTAATACTTTAACCGAGCCTGAGAAAAGTCTAGTTTTCACACTAAGGCGATAGAACTCAGAATAACTACTAACAAGGGTTAGCCTCATGCGGTTCATGACTTATCATCAAGCTTGTACGTCAATTGTTGCCGTAAAAAAGGGCGAGCAAGTCATTGTATCTCCTGCACGACGTTATGCCCTTAGCGAGTGGTTCGACGAATAGCATCATCATGATGCCCCAGTTTCGGTTGTATCGAGAGGGCGTTTGGTGGTGTAACTGTCGGAAGCACTTTCGATGCAGATCGGAAAATTAAAAATGCGATCAAGTGATCGAACAAAAAAAGAAACGAGGAACAACATGAAAACATTAATGAAAACCGTGGCCGGTACTTTGGCTTTGGGTCTGGCTTTGACCGCTAGCGCTCAAGAACGCAGCGTACGTATTGCCATTGATACACCGTATGAGCCATTCGGCTGGCAGTTGCCTGACGGCTCGCTGACTGGTTTCGAAGTGGAACTGGGCAACGCAGTATGCGCAGAAATGAACCTGAGCTGTGAGTGGGTTATTCAAGCTTGGGACGGTATCATTCCTGGTCTGCTGTCACGTCGCTATGACGTTATCTTCTCTTCTATGAGTATCACTGAAGAGCGCGCTCGTAGCGTGTTGTTCTCTGAGCCTTACTACACCACTCCTAGCGCTTGGTTTGCGGCTGAAGGTACTAGCATCAACCCTGCTAACGAGTCTACTCTGCAAGGCCAGCGTGTTGGTGTACAGCGTGGTACGATCCAGGACAACTACATCACTGAATTGTTCGGTGACGTAGTACAGGTTCGTCGTTATGCAACTGCTGACGATTTGGTAGCCGATTTGCGTGGCAGCCGTATCGACGCCATCTTCTTGGACTTCCCAGTAGGCGAAGAAACCATCCTGAACCACGAAGGCTACACAGCAGTGGGTGAGCGTGTTACTTCTCCTATATCTATCTTTGGTCAGGGCGTAGGCGCTGCATTCCGTCGCAACGATACAGAATTGGCTAACATCTTCAATGAAGGTCTGCGTCGTGTGAAAGACAACGGTACGTACACGGAAATCCGTGAAAAGTACTTCGCATATGACATCATGCTTTAATTATCGGCTACAATTAAGCTGATAGCGTTTCAAGAGGCCCTTTTTAGGGCCTTTTTATTGAGTTACTATTCGGCCGAGTAACCGCGAAGGGTACTCAATTCTTTACTGCGTATACTCGATACCGCGTATGTTCGAGTGCTCCGACTGCTAGACGCAATCCGCTGCACTCGCGATAATTCACGCGTAACACCCTATGGCATCAAGTTTTAGTGTGAGCTGTCGATAGCATCACTAATATGGGAGAAAAATGCATGAATTTGTCTGTAGTCCAGCGGATTATTTTGGGGTTTGCCGTACTGGTGGCAATTAACTTGGCGAACGCGATCTATGCATGGCGCGGCCAGGTGGCGGTAAAGGAGCAATTTAATACCATCGATCAGCGCATCGTGCCGTTGCGGCAGGCGTTGAACGATCAGATTGAAAGTCTGTTGCTGCTGAATCGTGTGGTGACACAGTTTGTCGCCGCAGATTCAGAAGAGGAATTGGATCGACTTTTTGCTACGTTCGATGAACAAATTGTCGCCTGGGAGTCGTCTGTTCAAGACGTCGAGGACGCAGGGCTCACACGCAATCTCGATACATCGGTCTACGACCAAGCGGTTGAAGATGTGCGCGCATCGGTTGAAATCGCATCGTTCCAATTTCCAGCTCGCATTACGTATTTAGCCAATGACCGTGCTATGCGTAATCTCCTAACCAGTTTTACCGAGACGTGGACCCGGTTTGACGGCGATATGGAGTCGATGGAGTTCTTGTTGCGTGATAACGACATGATCGGCTTCTTTGTACCCTACGTGAGACGACTGGGTGCAGAAATGGATACTTCAGTATCACGGCTTCTGACGTTGGAAACGATACAGCAAGTCAATTTTGAGGCCTTACAGCAAGATAGTCGTGTCGATGAAATAATCGGTATGTTAGAAGCCATTGGTGAGGAAGAAGAGCGCGTTCGGGCCGATTTGGAGGGCTACGTTCGGGCGTTACAGCAGCTCGTGAATGCCGACGCTGGCGCTTATGCTCTACAACGCCAATTGATACAAGCTACGATTGATCGGCGTGAGGACTTGTCTGTCATGGAGCAAAGAGTAGACAGTGCCTTGGTCGGTTATCGTGCTTTGGTTCGAGATGTACAGGCAGCGAATAATCGTGCGAGTGCAGAGGCTCTGAGTACGCAAGAGACAGTGCAGCGCGTCATGTGGATTTTAACGGTGATCGCTCTCGTTGTAGCGGTGCTGGTCGCGTTTGGCGTATCTCGGGTCATTCGCTTGCCTTTGAACACTATTTTGGCGGCGCTTGATCGATTACAAGCAGGATCATTGGAAGACCCACGGTTCGGTAAAATACGCCAAGACGAATTCGGGCGTATTCAGACCAGTATGATCGGCGTGGTACGGAACTTACGCACCATTGTTACGCAGATCCGAGAAGGCAGTGAGTCGGTTGACCAGTCTGTGCGTGATGTGGTGGCCAACAGCCGCACGACAAGTGCATTGGTAGCAGAACAACAAGGCAAAACCGACCAGATGGCGACGGAAGTTACTGAAATGGAAGCGGCGATTGCCGAGGTGGCACGCTCAGCGCAAACCTCGCTGGAGGAGGTGTCGTCGGTGAATCAGCGCGCTATCGAGAACCAGCAGAAGATGAACACCGCAGTTCAGGCCATTAACGTCTTGAAAGATTCGCTGGTGGAATCGTCTGAAGTGATTAATTCTCTGAGTTCAGAAAGTGAGCAGATTCGTGAAATCGTTACGGTGATTCAAGGTATTGCCGAGCAGACGAACTTGTTGGCGCTTAACGCAGCCATCGAAGCTGCACGAGCAGGCGAGCAAGGTCGCGGTTTTGCCGTAGTGGCGGACGAAGTACGAACACTTGCGCAGCGCACGCGCAGCTCGACTGAAGACATTGATAACATGGTGCAGCGTTTGCGTGAAAAAGCATCGGCTGCGGTTGATCACATGACCAGTAACGACGCGAAGGCAGATGAAGTGGTCATGCAAGCTCAGACAACGGCGGCTTCTTTGCAGGAAATGCTGGAAGGCCTATCAAACATTGACCAAATGGCTCACCAGATCGCAACCGCTGCGGAAGAGCAAAGTATGGTGGCTAAGTCGGTCAGCGAACATGTGGTGGAAATCGCTGAGTCGGCCAGCCAAGTATCCGAAAACGTCACTAATAATTCACGGGCGTTTGAGGGTGTGGCGAAGACAGCCGACGGCCTGCAAGCGAGTGTGTCGCACTTTCAGACCGACGATTGATTAAAACGCAGTAGGGGTTACCAGGAGCCCTGATTAGGCATAGAGAGCCACGGTTCCTGCGGGGGCAGGCTCTCACCTTTCTGCAGCAGTTCTATTGAAATTTGGTCTGGCGAACGAATAAATGCCATATGCCCGTCGCGAGGTGGGCGCAATATGGCTACGCCAGAATCCATCAAGCGCTGGCAGGTGTCGTAGATGTTGTCTACGGCATACGCCAAGTGGCCAAAATTTCTTCCACCCGTATACTCTTCTTGCTGATCCCAGTTGTGTGTCAGCTCTATCTCTGGCGCGCCCGGTTCTGTGGCAAGAAAGACCAAGGTAAACTGACCTTTTTCATTGTCTTTGCGGCGTGTCTCTACCAACCCTAATTTGTTACAAAAGAAATCCAATGCGGCGTCCAAGTCTTTCACGCGAATCATCGTGTGCAGGTATTTCATGATTTAACTCCGTCGTGTATTAGGTGCTTGCCTTAAAGGGTAACAAAGCTTGGGCTTCTGACATATAGGCCTCAACCTGTTCTTTCTCGTGACGCATGTGATGGGCAATCGCCGCATGATACTCGCGATGGGCCAACCAGTGGGCACTGTGCGTCAGCGTTGGTTCAAAGCCACGCGGTATTTTGTGTTCACCTTGGGTGCCGGGATCAAACACTTTTAGCCCGTGTTGAATGGCGTACTCTATGCCTTGATAATAACAGGCCTCGAAGTGCAGGCAGTCGATGTCGTAAAGCGCTCCCCAGTAGCGACCGAACAGTCGTTCGGCGCTCTTAAAAAACAAGGCGCCGCCTATCAGCTCCGAGCCGCGGAATGCGAGAGCATAAACCGTCTTTTGGGCCATGCGCGCATGCAGTAGAGTGAAGAAGGCTTGGGTGAGGTATCCCGAGCGGCCGCGTTTCAAATACGTGGTGTGGTAAAACAAATAAAACTGGCGCAGCCATTCGGGCGTCATTTCAGTGCCCTCGACCATGCGTACCTCAACACCCTGCGCCAGTACCTTCTGACGTTCTTTGCGCACGGTTTTACGCCGCCGCGCGGTCATGTGGTCTAAGAAATCGTCGAAGTCACGATAGTCTCGATTTTGCCAATGGAACTGACAATCCTGCCGCAGGATGTAGTCTTTACTCGTGAACTGCTGTGCCAGCTCCGCGTCGGGAAATAAGATATGCCAACCACTGGTCGCAGTTGCCCGACAAAGGTTGGGCAACTGTTCAGTCCATTCGGTTACATGGTTAGGCCGCCAGGCGCCGAGAATACGGGGGCCGACTGACGGAGTGTAGGGAATGGCGGTCAGTAGCTTAGGGTAATAGTTCAGTCCACTGTGCGCATAGGCGTTAGCCCAACTCCAGTCAAAGACGTATTCACCGTACGAGTGATCTTTGCGGTACATTGGCATGAACAGACCGTCGGCGTGTTGCGCATGCATGGGCTCCCACCCGGTTTCGGCAGTTACACTGCCGGACTCTGCCAAAACGGCAAGAAAAACGTCCGATGCAAAAGGATTGCTGTCATTGGTTGGTGGTGCAGCAGTTAACGTGGTGTTCAGGGACCAGCTCATGAGGTGTGTGGAAGCTCCCTAGAGTAAGAAGAGTAGGCGGATACGGTAGTGGAGCACATCCGGCTCTGTGGTTGCCTATAATAACAGCATAATTAGCGCTATACTGCACCCGCACCTCAGTTCGGCTCAGGCCCAACACCAGGGAATACTTCAGTGCTTCCCTAGACGGCTGAGCTTTGATTTCTAGGTGCGTTGGGTTAATCAATATACGTGCAACTGTGTTTTTGTCTGTACGGTGATATGTGGAGGTTCAGATTCCCGATGGAAAAGAAAATAGATAAAGACTCGGGTGCATTTGAGTTAGACCATCGTCTTCAGTCCGACTGTGCATTGGTCGGTGATTTCATGTTGTGTCGTGTTCTGCTGATGAAGGATGCGAACTACCCGTGGATCGTTTTGGTGCCCAAGCGCGAGCAGGTGTCAGAAATTTATCAGTTGGATACCGATGATCAAGAGCAGTTGATTTGGGAGTCATCTTTTGTTGCACAGTGCTTGGCCAAGGAATTTGCGGCCGACAAGATGAATGTTGCTGCTCTGGGTAATGTCGTTAAGCAACTGCATATCCACCATGTGGTGCGCAAACATACCGATCCGGCATGGCCGGACCCCGTGTGGGGTAGGGTTGCGCCACGTGGATACACTTCAGCGCAGTTGAAAGACCGTGTACTGCGTTTGCAGAAAGCGTTTCAGACTAGCACCTTTAAACCTGCTGAGGTGTAAAGGTAGGCAGGAATGGGAGGTGCTTACCCATTCCTGTTTTCCGTCGTTGCATTTTTAACCGTTCCGTCATCTTCCTGAAATCACATTGTCATGACACCTGCGCATAGTTGCTTCAGCGACTATCGAGGAGTCCAGACATGACCAAGACCATCTTCGCCAGCATTCATCAAATTGACGTGCGTACCTTTACTTGGTGCATGGGTCGCAAGCGGCGTGAGCGTTTGACGCGCGTCAGCCGATACCTGTCACGCACCGCTGACGGCCCAATGTATTTGGTTTTGGGTTTGGCGCTGTACTTCTTTCATGACACCTTTTCGACCGCCTGGGCCAACGCCCTGTTGCTGGCGGTCACCGTAGAACGAGTGCTGTATTTGGTGATTAAGAAGGGCTTCAAGCGGAATCGCCCGCAAGAAGCCTTGACGGACTTCCGTAGCTTTATTCGGCCTTCGGATCAATTCAGTTTTCCGTCCGGGCATACGTCCTGCGCTTTTCTCTTTGCTACGTTCATGGCGACCTTGTGGCCTGAATTTGCTGCCTTGTGGTTTGTGTGGGCTACGGGCATCGCGTTTTCGCGCGTTTTCCTAGGGGTTCATTTTCCCACCGACACTTTGGTTGGTGCTGTGATGGGCTCAGCCACTGCTTGGTGGGCAATTGGAGTGATGGGACTATGAAAATACTGTATGGAGTGCAGGCAACAGGGAATGGGCACATCACGCGGGCGCGGGCAATGCAGCCAGCGTTAGCGCGGCGTGGTATCGAGGTAGACTATTTGTTCACCGGTCGGGCGCGAGAAAAGCTGTTTGATATGGATGCGTTTGGCGACTTTGAAGTGCGACGAGGACTGACTTTTGCGATTGAGCGCGGGAGCGTCAACCTCCCCAAGACCTTGCTTCAAGCAAATGTGTTCGAATTGATGCGTGACATCAAAGCCCTTGACTTGTCGTCTTATGATCTGGTTTTGACAGATTTTGAGCCGGTTGCGGCGTGGGCTGCTCGGCGCGCGGGCAAGACCTGCATCGGTATCGGGCACCAGTATGCCTTTCCCTTCGATATCCCGAAAGCGGATGATTCATTTGGTGCGCGACAAATCATGAAATGGTTTGCGCCAGCTTCCTTGAGTTTGGGCGCACACTGGCATCACTTCAATTCGCCTATTCTGCCGCCATTGATGCATCCTTCTATCGAGACGACCGAAACAGACCCGGAACAGGTTCTGGTGTACCTGCCCTTTGAGGATGCGGCCGATATCATGGAGTTGCTGGAGCCAATTACGGACTATCGCTTTCATGTGTTCACAGATGCACTGCCTCCAGGCGTGCTTGACCACATTGAAATACATCCGTTTGGGCGCGATAACTTCCAGCATAAACTTCGGGTGTGTGAATCGGTATTGTGTAATGCGGGATTCGAGTTGGCCAGCGAGGCCTTGCAGCTCGGCCGACGCATCTTAGTGAAGCCGATGCACGGTCAAATGGAGCAGGCATCCAATGCTAAGGCACTGCAGGAATTGGGTTACGGTTCCGCGGCGCAGCATTTGAATACTGAATTGATTCTCCAGTGGTTACTGCACGCCCCGCGTGTGCAGGTTCGGTATCCTGATGTGGCAGACGCGGTGGCGCAATGGATTGCGTCGGGCGACTGGTCGGCAACGGAGGATCTGGTGGAAGGGCTGTGGAAGCAGGTGGACTTTAGCGGGAGCGTAAAGGCCATTTAGTGACGACACCCTGAAACGGGAGGGTGTCGTACTCGACCCCAGTAAACTATTTTTGCCAAAAAGCTTGAGTCTGAGTCGATGATTGTAAATAATGTTTTACAAAATAATTATAGCATCGACTTAGACTTATGCGCATACACATACTTTGTGAGAACCGTCTCGGAATAGCCCAAGAAGTTCTGGAGCGACTCGTTCAGAATGAAATAAATTTGCTGGGCATTGAAACGCACGTTGAAGGCGAGATATTCCTGAGCATTCCAACGCTGGCGTTCGACCAATTCCAACAAATCATGCCCCAGTTGCGTCACATTGATGGCGTGCACGACGTCAGTACTGTGTCCTTCATGCCGATGGAGCGGGAGAAGGAAGAGCTCAAGGTTCTTTTGTCTACCTTACCTGAGCCGGTCATCAGTTTAGACGTCAATGGTCGTATTCAAATTGCCAATCGGGCGGCGGGTGCCGCGCTACAAGCAGACCCGATAAGCTTGCGCGGTGAAGGGTTGCGCCGACACCTGCGCGGGTTCAATCTGAATAAATGGTTGCGCGACGGTAACCATCAGCACGAAAGCGCCTTTGTTCAAGTGGCTAAACAAGCTTTCCTAGCGGATATCTATCCGGTGTACATTCCAGATGATCACGGTCGTCAGCAGTTCGCCGGGGCGGTCATTACGCTCAAGTCGCCCACGCGACTGGGTAAGCAGATGCAGACGTACAGCCAGACACAGAGCGAGTTCTCGGCCATGGTGGCGGAGAGCAAGTCCATGCGCGAGTTGATTCGTCAGGCGCGTCGAATGGCGGTACTGGATGCGCCGGTCTTAATCACTGGTGAAACCGGCACTGGAAAAGATCTGATGGCGCGCGCGTGCCACAATTTTAGCCTGCGCCGTGACAAGCCTTTCGCTGTGATCAATTGCGCCTCGATGCCGCCAGAAGCGGCGGAAACCGAGCTCTTTGGTGTGTGCGAGGGGGCAATTCCTGGTATGGCTGCCCACGAAGGTATCTTTGAAAAATACAACGGTGGAACGGTTTTTCTGGACGAAGTGGGTGATTTGCCGCTCAGTATTCAAGCTAAATTGTTGCGTGTGCTACAGGAGGGAAGCTTTCGTAAAGTGGGTGCTGAGGAAGAGCAAACCGTCGATTTACGCATTGTGTGCTCATCACAAAAAGACTTGTCAGCATTGGTTGATCAGGGGGTTATGCGACAGGATCTGTACTACCGTATCAACGTGTTGACTCTGAGCCTTCCGCCGTTGCGCGACCGACGAGCCGACATCATCCCGTTGGCGCGCCATTTTGTACAACGTATTGCTGAAACCAGTCGGCGTTTTGTCACCATGAGTGACGAGACCTTGAATCTGCTAAAGCAGCAGAATTGGCCGGGCAACGTACGGCAGTTAGAAAACGCTTTGTACCGTGCGGTATCGATGGTGGAGGAAGATATTATCGAGCCCCGTCATTTGGACATCCCGGAAACCTCTGCGGCCATGTCGGTGCAGGTGTCCGAGTTCGACGGTACGTTGGAAAGCTCGGTTAAAGAGTTTGAAGCGAAGCTGTTGCGCGCGCTGTATCCGTCTTTTCCGAGTTCACGGCAATTGGGTAAGCGGTTGGGGTTGTCGCATACGGCGGTGGCGAATAAGTTAAGGGAGTATAATATAGGCCGTCGCCGAGGCTAATAGGGCATACCTTAAAACTACTGCGCTCGCTATGACTGCGTTAAAATTGGTCTCAAAATGCTCGTTTACACTCGGTAAACTGCGCGTTTTCGACCAATTTTGCCTTGTCCTAGCGTCGCTCGTAACGTTTTTAGAAATGCCCTATATCCATCCCACCATACTTATCTGATTTTTACGGCTAGCTGTCAGTTCAGGGTCGTATACTCAGGCCCCACACCGATCGACCAAAAGATCACCGTGATCGCCATCAGACTGACAAACATCACTAAGCCGATCGTGACGATGGACGAGGCAAACATAAAGCCGCGGCCTTCAGGTATTTTCATCAGAATGGGTGTGCCTTCATACAGCAGGTAAACGGCGTAAGACAGGCCGGCCAGTGCTACCAGCATCATGAACCACAGGTTAGGGTAGGCTGCTGAAACTCCGGCTAGAAACAGCGGAATAGAGGTGTACGTCGCCAGCGCTACGCCCCGTGGTGTATGGTCATCGTCTTGGTAGGTGATCGACAAGAAATCAATGAATTTGCCCAGTACAAACACACCCGTAAGCGTGGCTAGGTAAAACATCACACAGAGTTGCAGTGCACTGGCTGGCGTCAGGGCTTCAATGATGCCGCGCTCCCCAAATGACCAGCCGACCCGTGTAACACCCCAATACGCCGCAATTGCAGGCAGCGCAGCCAGAAACGGCGTATGAGTCAGGAAGTGACGCTGTACGGTATTTGGTTCCTGACGAATGGCTTCCCATTCCTGATCTGGACGGGTAAACAAACCCCAGATGTGATTGAGGATCATGCACGGATCTCCTTTGCTGCACTACCGATGCTGGCAGGCAAAATTGTTGTTGTCGTTACGGCGATTATAGGCAGCCCTATAATCGCCTGCAAAGAAAGGTGCACTATTCAGTGATCTGGATCAACTGCGTTTGTGGCTGATGCGAGCGGCTGTGATGGTGTTGTTACTGACTTGAAGAATCTCAACGCGGTAATCGCCGATGCGTAAGCTTGAAGTAGCGTCCGGAATGTCCTCCAATTCCTCTATGATCAAGCCCGATAGGGTTTTTGCCCCGTCCGTCGGCAGTGACCAATCCAGTGTCTTATTGATTTCACGCACGCTGGCGGTGCCATCAATGATGTAGGAGCCGTCACGCTGCGGGTGAATATCTTTGGTGTTGTCGGCTTCATCGGTGGTGAATTCACCGACAATCTCTTCCAATATATCGTCCAGTGTAACCAAGCCTTGAACGTCGCCGTATTCGTCTACTACTAAACCCATGCGCACCTTGGTGCGTTGAAAGTTGAACAACTGCGTTTGCAGCGGAGTGGTTTCAGGGACGAAGTAGGGGTCTTTTGCCTTGCGCGAGAGCATGACGCGCGATGGTTTTTCGCTGGTTAAGAATTCTGCCGCGTCCCTTATGTGCAGGATGCCAACCACTTTGTCCAAATCGCCTTTGAATACGGGCAATCGGGTGTAGGGCGTTTCGTTCAATTGAGCGCGAATATCATCGATGCTGTCGTCCAGATTTATGCCGGCTAACTCGCCACGTGGCACCATGATGTCTTCGACGGTCACGTTGTCCAAATCCAGAATGCCCAATAACATGCTTTGGCGGGATGTAGCCAATGCACCGCCTGATTGTATAAGCATGGTGCGCAGTTCTTCGGAATTTAGGGCGTGGTTGTCTTTGCCGTCAAAAGGTATGCGAAATGCTGCAATGATGATGCGAGAGGTCCAGTTAACGACGACAACCACGGGATAGAGAATGTACAACAACGGGAGCAGCAGCAGCGACGCCGGGTAGGCGACGCGTTCAGGGAACTTTTGCGCCAGAGTCTTGGGTGTCACTTCCGAAAAAATCAGGATCGCCAACGTTAGAACGCCTGTTGCGGCTGCAATGGCCAAGTCCTGGTGAGTCGGATAGAGGCGAATTGCGATGATGGTAGCAATCGCACCGGCAGCAATATTGACTAAGTTGTTGCCGATCAAAATCACACCGATCAAGCGCTCGGGCATGTCCAGGAGTCGTCGCGCACGCAAAGCGCCAGAGTCACCGCTGTCGGCTTTGTGGTTCAGCCGATAGCGATTCAGACTCATCATGCCTGTCTCTGAACTCGAGAAAAAGGCGGAAATCACAAGTAACGCAGCGAGAGCGCCAAACAGCAGCCCTATGGGAACATCGTTCAAGGAGATGGTAAACCTTTATATTGGACACAACGGGTTTGTACGGCGCGACGGATAAAATGTCAAGCCAATGTCTGCGGGACGGAGGCCAGTTGCCTGAACAGCCACCTTAAATGCTTAAAATGAGATCACACTGTACGTTGCAGGATCACTTCCAGCACAAATTTAGAACCAAAGAAAGCGAGCAACAACAGCACGTAGGCTGCGGTGTACCAGCGTAATGTCATCAATGCACGCCAGCCCCATATGTGGTGGCCAATAAAGAGCACGGCGAAGAACAGCCACGAAAGCAACGTTAATGAGGTTTTGTGTAAAAGGTGTTGGGCAAAGTAGTTATCGACAAAAATGAACCCCATCAACATCGCCAGTGTCAGTAAGGTAAAGCCTATCCAGGCGAGTTTAAACTGGGTGCGCTCCATGGATTGCAAAGGCGGTAAACGTTTCGTTAACGTCGACAAATGATGGTTTTTCAAGGCGCGATCATGGGTGCGTAACAGTAGGGCGTATACCATGGTGACGCTGAATACGGCCAGTGCGAGCAAAGCAAACAGAATATGCAAAGTCACGCCAAACGAAAAAGACCGTGCTTCATAAGGGCTTTCAATAAAAATACCGGCCAATACAGCGAGCGCGCAAATGGGTAGTAGCCACTGGCCCAAGTTGACCTGAAAGTCTCGAAGCTGAGACAGTAACAGTAAGACGGCAATGACTAAAGCGACGACCGACAAGGCCTTGAATATCCCCAGATCAAGTCCGCTCGATACCCAAATCGCTTGTTTTAGTCCTAAGGTGTGCAGCAGAACGGCTATTGCCAGTGCACTGCATATGAGCCATTTATTGGCAATTAACGGATTGGGTCGCCATTGTGACAAGGCCAATAGGCTATAAATGAGGGCGGCGGGTAACGCGAGCACAGTAATACCTCTGAATTCGGAATCGTCGGTGGAACCAACGCAGTTGCATCAGTATACTGCACAGCCTGAATGAGGTGAACGTTGGATTTAGCATGTTCGGTAACCTAACGGAAAAGTTAAACGGCTCCCTGCGCAAGATCACTGGGCAGGCAAGGCTGACAGAAGACAATATTAAAGAAACGCTGCGCGATGTGCGCATGGCGTTATTGGAAGCGGACGTCGCCTTGCCGGTGGTGAAAACTTTCATTGACCAAGTGCGGGAGAAAGCACTGGGCGCTGATGTCGCCCGTGCGTTGAACCCCGGCCAAGCCTTCTTGAAGATTGTGCATCAAGAGTTGGTGCACATCATGGGCGATGCTAACGAAGCGTTGGCGCTCAACGTGCAGCCGCCTGCTGTCATTTTGATGGCTGGTTTGCAGGGTGCGGGTAAAACGACTTCCGTCGCTAAGTTGGCGCGCTACTTAATTGAACGCGAAAAGAAAAAAGTCGCGGTCGTCAGTGCGGACGTCTATCGCCCGGCGGCGATTGGGCAGTTGGAAACCCTCGCGGCGCAGGTCGGGGCGGTGTTCATTCCTTCCGATGCCAGCGATAAGCCAGCGAAAATCGTCAAGCAAGCTTTGGCAGCAGCGAAGAAGCAGTATGTTGATGTATTGTTGATCGACACCGCCGGTCGTTTGGCGATTGATGCCGACATGATGGCGGAAATTGCCGACCTGCATAAGATCGCGCAGCCTGCGGAAACGCTCTTTGTCGTTGATGCGATGACCGGCCAGGATGCCGCGAACACCGCTAAGGCGTTCAGCGAAACATTGCCGTTGACCGGTGTCATCTTGACGAAGACCGACGGTGATGCCCGTGGTGGTGCGGCCCTGTCCGTGCGCCAGATTACGGGTAAGCCGATCAAGTTCTTGGGTGTGGGTGAAAAGACCGACGCGTTGGAGCCGTTCCATCCCGATCGCGTTGCGTCGCGCATTCTCGATATGGGCGACATGCTTTCTCTGATTGAGGAAGTAGAGCGCAAAGTCGATAAGGCGAAAGCCGATAAGCTGGCACAGAAGCTCAAGAAGGGCAAAGGCTTTGATCTGGAAGACTTCCGTGATCAGTTGCAGCAGATGTCCAACATGGGCGGTATGGCGGGTTTGATGGACAAGTTGCCTGGCATGGGGCAGATGAAAGAAGCAGCGGCCAAGCAGGTTAATGACGGCATGTTTGGTCAAATGGAGGCGATCATCAACTCCATGACCGTTCTAGAGCGTCGCTTCCCTGACAAAATCAACGGTTCGCGTAAGCGCCGTATCGCCATGGGCTCAGGCACTCAAATTCAAGACGTTAATCGTTTGCTGAAGCAACACAAGCAGATGCAAAAGATGATGAAGAAGATGGGTCAGAAGGGCGGCATGCAGAAGATGATGCGTGGCATGCAAGGTATGATGCCACCCGGTGGTGGTGGTGGTTTCCCTCCTGGTGGAATGCCACCGTTTGGTCGATAAAAAATGGGGCTTAACGCCCCATTTTTTGTTTAGACTTTCAATTTACTGAGCTGTTCATCCAGGTCGTCGGTGATTTCTTGCATGGAGTCACTGACGCCTTTCACATCATTAGCCAATTCCGCCAAGCGCGAGCTGGCTTCCTCGATACCGGTAATGTTTTTATTAATCTCTTCGTTAACCTGGTTTTGTTCCTCGGCGGCAGTGGCTACCTGCGCTGAGTTGTCGGTGATCGATGAAATACGCGTGGCTGCCGATTCCATTTGGACATAAGCGCCATCGGCGTCTTCCACTGCTTTACTGACACGCTTGGTGCTGGCTTCTATTTGGCTTACGGACGCGTCGACGTCTTTTTGCAGTGTGCTGATCAGGCTCTGAATTTCTTCGGTTGATGCCTGTGTCCGTCCCGCTAAGTTGCGCACCTCGTCGGCCACTACCGCAAAACCTCGCCCTTGTTCGCCTGCGCGGGCGGCTTCAATCGCGGCGTTCAGTGCCAGCAGGTTCGTCTGCTCTGCTATGGCCTGAATCACTTCGATGATGCCCGTGATATTCTCACTGCTTTTCGCCACACTGCCCACACGCTCGCTGGCATTGTTCATTTCCTGCGCGACTTCTCGAACTTCTTCGACCGTGTGGCGGAAGGCCTCCTGGGCTTCCATCAATGCTTGGTTGGATTGATCAGCGTCACTCGCCGTGCCGCTGGCGAGTTGCGCAACTTCATTGGCGGTAGCCGACATTTCATTCATGGCTGAAGCGACGTTTTGCATTTCAGATTGCTGCGCGTCGGTAGCCGCGGCCGTGTCGCGTGAAGTATTAACCAAGATAGCACTTTGGGCGCGCAGATCAGATGCCGATTCCTTCAACTCAGTGATCATGCTGCGCAGTTTTTCACTGAAACTGTTAAACCCGTTGGCAATGCCGATCAGTTCTGCATGGCGCGTAACGGTCATCTGCTTGGTCAGGTCGCCTTCAGATCCGGCCAACTCCTCAAACAGTGTTCGCATGGCGACCATCGGCTGTGTAGCGACGCGCAGCCACAGGCTGATCAGTGAAATGGCCACAATCAAGAGCACAATACCAGAACCGACCATGGTGCCCGCCGTAGCTTGATATCCCGCCACTAAGGTTCGTTCCAGTTCGTCGCTGCTGGCGTAGGCCGCGTTGCGAGGGATGGAGATTACGACACTCCATTCGGTATCCACGTCTTCAATCGCTACGGGAGAGCGCACTATGATGTTGTCGTTGTAGCTGCCAATGCTACCGGTCAGCGCTTGTAATCCTTGATGGAGCTCTGGATTAACCCGGTTCACCAAATCGCCTAACCGATCAGGGTAGCGAGAGCTGGCTACCAATAAACCAAGTTCGCTAAACAGGTAGATGTCTGCGGCGCCATCAAACAAGGCGCGCTGGTACTCGACTACTTGGTCCTGAACGTCTGGCATGTTGATGTCAACGCCGGCCACGCCGCGGAAGGTACCAGCAGTGATAATGGGGTGCACCAACGATGTCAGCAGCACCTCATAACCTTCATCTATTTCGTAGAGGTAGGGTTCCATGATGCAGGGTTTTAGCGTGTCGCGGCTGCACAGGTACCATTCTGACTCACGGTTGCCAAATTCGTCCAAAGTTTCATCGAACTTGAATTCGACATCCTCAGTGCGGTAGTAAACCAGTTCATCACCATCGCGCACCCAATAAATGTCGAGGCTGCCGGTGTTTGAGGTGTGATCAGCCGTTGAGCCCCTGTTAAAGGCATCAAAACCGTCGTACGCGTTTTCTTCGAAATGGGCATAAGCAGAGCCGAGGCCTGGGTTGGCTGCCAAGGTATCACCGACCAAACTCAGAACGGTATCGCGTTGAAAGCTGGCGCGCCCGGTGTCATTGCCACGGGCGGTAGAGGAAAAAATCGCGCTCATGGTGCGCGATATGTCAAAGCTGCGATTCAGAAAACTAGCGACTTCATCGGATATCAGCTGTGTGGTGTCCAGTAAGTTTGTTCGACCAAACTGCCGATCGATTCAGATGCGTCGCGCACTGCTCGGTCACCATTGGCTTGCATGGTGAACCATCCAATGCCAATAACAGTGATTAGGGTAACGAAAATGCCAGCGGCAATTCCTAGGGTAAGTTTCAAGCGTAGCGACAATTGGCGCACCGGTGACAATCCTCTTGTGTGAGATGAACGTGGCAATCTGCGCTTTTTCTGACCGCCTTATTCAGTGGCGATTCTTAGTATCTTGGTTGAATAGTAGTTAACGCTTCTGAACGTGGCAAACAAATGGCTAAGAAGTTTTACTCAAGTAAACAGGCTGTCATTGAATGTTCTCTCACAATAGTGGCATTGCAGTGACACGTGCTCGCCGCGCGGGAATACCTTAAAGCGAGACTGCACGGGTTCATTGTGTGATATGCAGTTGCTGTTAGGGCAGGGTACGACGCCTTCGAGTGTATCCGGCAGGGACATCTTGTATTTGTTGACGACCTCGTAATTATCAATCACGTTGATGGTGGCGTCGGGTGCAAACAGTGCCAGTTCGTAAGCTTGCTGTTCAGAGAATAGCCAGTCATCGACTTTTACCAAGTCTTTCTGCCCCATGTTTTGGCTGGGCAGGTTCAGTCCCGCGGTCAACCTGACGTGCGGTGACAGCTTTTGAATGCGGTGCACAATCTTAATGCCATTACCTTTGGGGATATGGTCAATGACCGTGCCACGACAAATGGCTTCTACCTGTAGTTTATGCTCGCTCATCAAGATGCTCGTTTAACCATTAGTCTGTCTGAATTGATTCGTTGAGTAGTAAGGCCAGCAGAGCCATACGGGCATAGACACCATTTTCCGCTTGCTGAAAATAATATGCGTGAGGTGTGGCATCTACGGAAACATGAATCTCGTTGACTCGGGGTAGCGGGTGCAAAACCCGCAGGTGTGGCTGAGCTGACGACAACATGTCTGCATTGAGCACATATTGTGAGGCGATGTGCATGTACTCCGTTGGGTCAAACCGCTCTTTTTGCACGCGCGTCATATAGATGATATCGACTTCCGGGATCACCGATTCCAGATTGGCTGCACGTTCGTAGTAGACGCCGCGCCGCGAAAGGTCTTCTAGTAAATAGTCAGGCATCGCAAGCGCATCGGGCGAAATAAAATAGTAGCTGGCACCGAAGTGCGCGCAGGCCTGTGCTAAAGAATGCACTGTGCGGCCATATTTCAGATCCCCGACAAAGGCGATCTTCAACCCGTCGAGCTTCCCTTGGCATTCGTAAAGTGAGAACAGGTCCAACAACGTTTGAGTAGGGTGCTGGTTTGCACCATCGCCACCATTAATAACGGGGACAGTGGCGAACTCGCTGGCTAAACGGGCAGACCCTTCTTGCGGGTGACGCATAATGATCGCGTCAGTATAAGAAGAAATCATTCTGATGGTATCGGCGAGCGTTTCACCTTTTTTTGCTGACGTATTTCCTCCGTCGGCAAACCCAATCAGTTGGCCACCGAGGCGGTGTACCGCTGTTTCGAAGGACAGGCGTGTACGGGTTGAGGCCTCAAAAAAACAGCTCGCTAAGACGCGGTCGCGCAGCCACGGTTGGTAGTGCCCTTGCTTGATTTGCATCGCGGTGCTAACAATAAGTTCCAATGCCTGCTTGTCGAGGTCTGATATGGAGACGATGTCTTTCTGGTAAAGCATGTTGGACATGGTGCGGTCCTGGTTTGCTGGCGCCTTTTGCTGGACACCAATAATGGCTGTTGAGTTGCGCCTTTACGTGAGCGGTATCTTAACCGACAGCGTCAGACAGACGCAATTCAGTAAAGAAAAACGTGTTTTTGCGAAAGAACTGAACCTTGGGTTAGTTGTTGCGCCGCTGTCTTTTTGTGATAGTGACCGGGCTGCACAAAGGTGCAGGGTATCTGTTAGCGAGCCTGTTGATTCGAGGGATCTTGGGCGGCTGCAGGTGATTATCACACTGGAAAAGGAAAATTTCTCAATATGACCTCTTTAAACAAAATGTTCAGTCTCTTTTTCGCCGCCATGTTGTCATTGGCTGCTGTGTCCTTGTCGGCGGAAGAGCTTACCGATTTCCCGGCGGATTACTCCGACGAGTTGGTTATCATGGTGAACATTAACGAAGACGATGCAGAAAAAATGGCGACGGTGCTGTCAGGTATTGGGCCGGCGCGCGCAGCCGCTATTGTTGCACACCGTGACGAGTTTGGCCCTTTCGCCACCGTTGACGACTTGTTGGTCATCAGTGGTATTGGGCCGCGCACACTAGAAGCTATCCGTCATCAGTTGGTGGTAGGGGATAGTTGATCTCGAACTGCAGAAAGACTCGCGCGCCAGCGTGGGTCGTCTGCGCAAGCCGCAATAAACCAAGGGTTCAGTAATGAATCCTTGATGTTGTATTTCAGGCGCTCGCCGGTCTCTGCATTGACGACCAGCGCGCCTGCCTCCTCGGCAACAATCTGCGAAGCGGCGGTGTCCCATTCTGAAGTCAGTCCTAGGCGAGGATAAATGTGCGCTTTACCGGCGGCAACCATGCAGGTTTTAATGGCACTGCCGACGGGTGTTAACTGATGCTCGCCCAACTGTTCCAGAAACAATGCCACTGCTTTGTCATGAAAGGACCGACTGCCCAGAGCTAACCAAGGTTCGCCATCGGTAGGTGCTGCGGTCGCCGTTAGGCGGCTCGGTGCTGTATCTGATTGGGTTAAGTCTTGGTAAAACGCGCCTTGGTCGCGCTCGGCGTACCAGATTTCCTGGCGCGCCGGTGCATAAACCACGCCTAGCACCGGGTAGTGTTGGTCAATCAGCGCAATGTTGACGGTAAAATCGCCGTTGCGCTTAACAAATTCCTTTGTGCCATCCAACGGATCAACCAACCAATAGCGTTGCCATGATTGGCGCTCCTGCCAGGGTGTCCATACCGACTCTTCAGTTAACACCGGAATGTCAGGGGTCAACTGTTGCAGTGCTTTTTCAATGACATCATTCGCGGCGATATCAGCCGCCGTTACCGGCGTATTATCCGACTTGCTCTGCACCGCAAAGTCTTGCTTGTAAACCTTCATGATGGCGTCGCCCGCACGCTGAGCGATGTCGATGATGTCATGTAGCATTGGAATTCCTTCAGGTGAGGTTCTGCGCGGAGTTTGAGAGTAGCGAACTCGCACATTAATGTCATCTGGCTCGCAAGGTATGACCGAACATTGCCCGGCGCGCCTGTCGATTAATCAGGTGGTTGTTAACTGATCAAATATCAAAAAAACCCTTAGTATTCAGTTGCTTATTTGATCAGGTTCCCTATAGTAAGGGCATAGAAATCTAACTACTGAGACTTCCATGGAAAATCTTGACACCCTGGTAGCCGAAACGCTGGATATTATCGCTGCCACGGACTCGCCTGTAGCGCTGGAAGAACTGCGCGTTCGAAAGCTGGGTAAAAAAGGTGATTTGACGGTATTGCTCAAGCAGCTTGGGCAGTTGTCAGCCGAAGAGCGCCCCGCTGCGGGTGCTTTGATCAACGCAGCGAAAGAGCAGGTGGCGGCAGCGCTGAATGAGCGCAAAGCGAGCTTAGAAGACGCTGAACTGGCCCGCCAACTGGCCAACGAAACCGTTGATGTAACACTGCCAGGTCGTTCAAACGGTGCCGGTGGTCTGCACCCGGTAACGCGCACCATTGAACGCATGACCGACTTCTTTACGCGTATGGGCTATTTGGTTGCCGAAGGCCCGGAAGTAGAAGACGATTATCACAACTTCGAAGCGCTGAACATTCCTTCGCATCACCCGGCGCGTGCCATGCACGATACCTTCTATTTTGACGCCACACGATTACTGCGCACACATACCTCGCCAGTACAGGTGCGGGTAATGAGCCAGCAAGAGCCGCCCGTGCGGATTGTGTGCCCCGGCCGTGTGTATCGTTGTGATTCGGACTTAACGCACACGCCGATGTTCCATCAAATGGAAGGTCTGCTGGTGGACGAGAAAGTCAGCTTTGCCGACTTGAAGGGTACCGTTGAATCGTTCCTGCGCGAGTTTTTTGAAAAAGACCTCGCGGTGCGGTTCCGCCCGAGTTATTTCCCCTTTACTGAGCCATCGGCTGAAGTGGACATGGAATGTGTGCACTGCGGTGGCGACGGCTGTCGCGTTTGTAGCCACACCGGCTGGCTCGAGGTTATGGGCTGTGGCATGGTGCATCCGGAAGTGTTGCGCTATGCCAAAATAGACCCGGAGCGTTACCAAGGGTTTGCCTTCGGTATGGGCGTAGAGCGCCTGGCCATGTTGCGTTACGGTGTAAACGATTTGCGCATGTTCTTCGAGAACGATTTGAAATTTTTGGCGCAGTTTAAGTGAAGTCCAACAGACAAGTAATTGATCATGAAATTTAGCGAAACCTGGTTAAGACAGTGGGTAAACCCGGCAATAGACTCCGATGCTCTGATGCATCAGGTCACTATGGCGGGCTTGGAAGTCGATGGTGCAGAGCCTGTTGCGGGTGAATTTACCGGCGTGGTGGTCGCTGAGATTGAGTCTGCTGAACCGCACCCAAACGCTGATAAATTGCAGGTATGCCGGGTTAACGATGGCACCGAGTCGTCCATTGTTGTGTGCGGTGCACCCAATGCGCGTGCCGGCCTCAAAGTGGCGTTTGCTCGTGTTGGCGCAGTATTGCCGGGTAACTTTAAGATCAAAAAAGCCAAGCTGCGCGATGTAGAAAGCTTCGGCATGCTGTGCAGCGGCAAAGAGCTTGAATTGTCTGACGATCACGACGGCATCATGGAGTTACCACTGGATGCGCCTCTGGGCACAGACTTGCGCCAGTATTTGAACCTGGATGACCTGTGTATCGAAGTCGATTTGACACCCAATCGCGCCGACTGTCTTAGCATTGCTGGGTTGGCACGTGAAGTGGGTGTGTTGAATGAAGTACCCGTGTGCGCACCTGAGATTCCAGCCGTCCCGGCAACCGTCAGCGACATTTTTCCGATCGCTGTAATGGCCCCCGAAGGCTGCCCGCGTTATCTGGGGCGCATCATTCGCAACATAGACGCTACAGCAACTACTCCCACGTGGATGCAGGAGCGTCTGCGCCGTGGCGGTGTGCGCAGCATTGACCCCGTTGTGGATGTCACCAACTATGTCATGTTGGAACTGGGTCAGCCGATGCACGGCTTCGATCTGGATACCCTAAACGGCGGCATTCATGTGCGCTGGGCCAACGAAGGCGAAACGCTGACGTTGCTCGACGGTCAAACCGTAATCTTGCGCGGCGACACTCTAATTATTGCTGATGAGAAACATCCACTGGCCATGGCCGGTGTGATGGGCGGTGAGAACACCGGTATCACTCGTCAAACGCGTGATATTTTCCTTGAATGCGCTTTCTTTGCACCTTTGCAACTGGCTGGAAAAGCACGTTCTTATGGTTTGCATACCGACTCATCGCATCGCTACGAGCGTGGTGTAGACCATGCATTGCAAGCCCGCGCGATGGAGCGTGCAACGGCATTGCTGTTAGAAATCGTAGGTGGCGAGCCCGGTCCGGTTTCGGAAGTGGTAGCCGAAGAGCATCTCCCCAATGTGGCGCCGGTGACGGTATCGCATACCCAGATCGCTGCTGCACTGGGGTTGGATATTCCGACGGAACAGGTCACACGCATATTGAGCGGCCTGGGTTTCACGGTTGAATACGCGAATGAGCAATGGACGGTAACAGTGCCGAGTTGGCGCTTTGATATCTCCATTACCGCGGATCTGATTGAAGAAGTGGGCCGCATTTACGGATATGACCGTTTGCCGGTCTCTTATCCTGTCGCGCCGATGGCCATTACGCCATTGCCTGAGTCTGTGCAAAGCGGTCGCTTGATCGCGCAGCGCTTGGTGTCCTTGGGTTACCAGGAGATCGTTAGTTACAGCTTCGTTGAACCTGAACTGCAAACGCAACTGGAACCTGACCTGCCAGCACTGGCTTTGGCAAACCCCATTTCAGAAGACCTCGGTGTGATGCGTACCACCGTTATTGCCGGTTTGTTGGGTGCCTTGCGCCATAACATCAAGCGCCAGCAAGACCGCGTCCGGTTGTTCGAAACGGGCTTGGTCTTCCGGGGCGCTCTGGATACCCTGAAGCAAGATAAAAAAGTCGCTGGTCTTATTTATGGCCCGCGTTCTGGTGTGTCTTGGTTGAACGGCGGTGCCAGTGTAGATTTCTACGACCTAAAAGGTGATGTGGAAGCGCTGCTGGCCTTGTCGGAAGGCAATGAGATCGCTTTTGTGCCAACCGATGTGCCGTATTTGCACCCGGGTCAAGCCGCCGAGGTTCAGGTGAATGGCCAGTCAGTGGGTGTGTTAGGCCGCATTCATCCACGCTTGGATAAAGCGCTTGGCCTGAAGAAGCCAACCTATGTATTCGAACTGGATTTTGGCGCGGTAACCGCGCGCCGTATTCCAGTTTACAAGGGAATCTCACGATTCCCAGCAAGTCGACGTGACATCGCAGTGGTGGTGAACGCATCTGTACCCGCACAACACATGCTAGCCGCTGCGAAAGCGGTGGCAGGTGAGTGGGTAACGAATGCCGAAGTCTTCGACGTCTATGAGGGTGAACGCATTGGGGCCGGGTTACGCAGTATTGCACTGCAACTGACTTGGCAACACCCAGAGCGCCCCATGGCCGAAGACGAAGTGACCACCGCTATGAATGCTGTCATTGAACGCTTGCAAGAGGATTTTGAGGCGACATTGAGGAGCTGAACCATGGCACTGACCAAATCCGAAATGGCGGAACGTTTGTACGAAGAGCTTGGGCTCAACAAGCGTGAAGCCAAAGAGATGGTTGAACTGTTTTTCCTAGAGATAACAGAAAGCCTGGTGCACAACGAGCAAGTAAAATTGTCGGGTTTTGGCAATTTTGATTTGCGCGATAAACGGCAGAGACCGGGACGAAACCCTAAAACCGGGGAAGAAATCCCGATCTCTGCACGGCGTGTTGTAACGTTCCGTCCGGGCCAGAAGTTGAAGGTTCAGGTAGAGAACTACGACGGCAGCGATGGACTGGACGTCGAATAACATGCAGGATATTCCAGCTAAACGATACTTCACCATCGGTGAGGTGGCGGAGCTATGTGGCCTTAAGACGCATGTGTTGCGTTATTGGGAACAAGAGTTTCCGCAGCTGAATCCCGTAAAGCGACGTGGTAATCGCCGCTATTATCAGCGCGATGATGTGCTCTTGATTCACACCATTCGTCAGCTTCTCTACGATGAAGGGTTCACTATTAACGGTGCTCGCCAAAAGCTCGAACAAGAGCAAAAAGCCCGACAAAAGCCCGCCAAACCCCCTGTGTCGCTGGAAGAGGCCATGAGCCCGGCCGTTGCGTCATCGCATACGCTCGACGAGCCCACACGTTTGACTGCAGAAGACATCGGTGCTGATTTCGACTTAGGTCATTTGCGCATACCGAAGCAACCTCCCAAGGTGATTGGCATCACCCGAAATGACATCTCTGAGCTTGTGGATATGCTGGAAGAGGTCAGGGATAGCCTGAAATAAAGGCTTGTATTTTCAATCGGTTAGAGTATTATCCTCCGCGTAGTCGGGCATTAGCGCAGTCTGGTAGCGCATCGTCATGGGGTGGCGAGGGTCAGAGGTTCAAATCCTCTATGCCCGACCAAATTTCCCCCTAGAAATCGTTTCTTCCGCTCTCCTCGTTACATTTCATGCAAACGTCGCTTGTAGATCATAAATTAATCATTTTTCAGTTGTGCTCGTTTCTCGAGTACCTAGCCTTTGTCGTGGTTAAGATCTCTTAGTGGCTGGGTCTGCGGCATCGTGCTGTGCCATGAGTTCGACAATCCAGTTGATGAAGACTCTAAGTTTTGCGCTAACGTGGCGGTTAGGCGGGAAGGCGACATACAGTGGCATGTCGTCAGGGCGCCATTGCTCGAACAAGGGTATGAGTTCACCGCGCGCGACCGGTTCTTGGCACATATAGTAAGGTAGAGCAAACACGCCTAAACCGGCTAAGCCGGCAGCAAGGCAGGCATTGCCGTCATCCACAGACACTTTGTATCGCCCGTGCACGGTAATTCTCTCACCGTCCTTTTGAAGATTATACGGCAGTGCTTTGCCCGTTCTGGCCCAAGTGAATCCTACGGTATGGTGATGTGGGCCTGCCAATTCTTGTGGGTGCAAAGGCGTGCCGTAACGTTCGAGATAACACGGTGCTGCATAGATGCCAAACGGTAAGTTGCAGACACGCCGCGCGACCAGAGAAAGGTCGGTAAGTTCACCCCCTCGCACTACACAATCTACACCTTCTCCGATCATGTCCACTACGCGGTCACTCACACCCAAGTCGAGCTGAATGTCGGGGTATCGGGCATGAAAGTTGTCTAATGATGGCAGTAAAACCTTGGTGGCGAGGGGGCTAGGTACATCAACTCTTAAGCGACCACGGGGCGCTGCTGATGCGTTCGATAGGCTGGTTTCAGCATCATCCATGTCCGCAAGTAGCTTTACGACGCGCTCGTAATAAGCGGCACCGTCCGCCGTAACATTGACCTTTCGGGTTGTGCGGTTAAACAGTTTGACGCGCAGCCGTGCCTCCAGTTGTTGCACGAGTTGCGTTACGTTGGCTCTGCTCAATTGAAGAGTCTCTGCAGCTTTGGTGAAACTGCCAGTTTCCACCACTCGAGCGAAAGCTTGCATGGCGTTGAAGCGGTCCATATTGCACTCCAAGTACGAGTTGATTGTTCACATTATACAAACAATGTTGACTGGAATCGGTGATTTATTAGCCATCGGTGAGAATAGTAAAGTGCTGTCTCACTCACTAGAACACCAAGATGGAGATAGACATGGCAACACGTGACGTTGTTTTCCCAGCCGGTCGCCAGGCGCTTTACGAGCAGAACCGTTATTCACCGGCCGTTCGTTCCAATGGTTTTTTGTTTGTGTCGGGCCAGGTGGGCAGTCGCGAGGATGGCTCACAGGAACCTGACTTGGAGAAACAGTTCAGACTCGCGTTTGATAATTTGAATGCCGTTCTCAGTGCCGCCGGATGCACGTTCGACGATGTGGTCGATGTCACTTTTTATATTGTTGATCCAGACTCCAAGATGGATATCTTCTGGAATGTGTTGGCGGACTATTGGGGCGAGGCTCCGTATCCGACGCTAACCGGTATCGGGGTAACCTGGCTCTACGGCTTTCAATTTGAGATCAAGGTTGTAGCAAAGTTGCCTGAGGCGAACTAGATTAGAACGTGCTCCACCGATGCGCTAGTAGCGCTATTTACTTACGGCTTTCATTGCGATGGTAGCTTCTTAACCCTCGCAATGAAAAATGTCGTATCGAACGTCCTACATGAGTAAACTCGCGGCTCTGATGTAACTGAATGATTGTTCTTCTGTTGGAGCCTGTTTGTGACATCCGCTGATGTAAGCTTTTCTCATCTGGTCGACCGTTTCCAAAAAAATATCTACGATTCCCGCAAAGGCCAGATACGTATGGCGCTGGTGCGGCGAGGCGTTTTGCCGCTGTGTCAGCAAGATACGACATTGCGTGTTTTGGATGCCGCCGGTGGTCTAGGCCAGATGACCGCGTTGTTCGCCGAGCATGGCCATCAGGTGACGTACAACGATTTGGCGGCTGAGATGCTGGCAGCGGCACAGCAGAACGTAGCGGCGTCACCCAATGCTGCTGCCGTGGCGTGGACGCAGGGCCCGCTACAGGACTTGCAGGGCAGTTATGATGTGGTGCTGGGCCACGCTGTGCTGGAGTGGCTAGGCGACCCTCAGGAGGGACTTGCCCGCTTGTGCGATCGAGTAAAGCCGGGTGGCGCTTTGTCTTTACTGTTCTACAATGCAGAGAGCATTATTTTTAAAAACCTGTTGAAAGGTAACCTCCGAAAAGCGACGAGCAACCACTATGCGGGTGATAAGAAGGGGTTGACGCCTGTGTCGCCACTGAACATCGCAGACGTAGAGGCATGGTTGGCGGACTTCGGTATGGTGATAACGGAGCGCTTGGGCGTACGTTGTTTTACCGACTATATGTGGCCGCTGTTTAAAGACAATCCTCGGTTGGAAGATCAGATTGAGCTGGAGTGGGCATTAGGACAGCGGACAGAGTACCGACCTTTTGCGCGTTACTTGCATTACATTGTTCACAAGCCTGAATAATGTCTTGTTTTGAGTGGGATTTTGTCTAGTATTACCAGCTCAAACGGAATGATGTGCGTTGGTTGGCGAGTTATTGCCAAGGTTTCTGCTTATTGATTGAACAGGGCAGTGGGGAAGTATGCCGTATCCCTTACCGGTGGTTCCAGAAATCACCACATTGTTGGATTTGCTCCGACGACATAAGGTTGAAATACATCTCTACGGGTATCTTGATGGTCAACATCTCCCGTTTGTGGATATCTCGCGCCCGGCGGCAGGCCGGCTAGCGCAAACCGAGATACCTAAAGGGTTCACCTTCATCTACGCCTACCCTATGTCCGGCCAAGCTTGCATACTGGGTGATACCGATCCGCTGCAGGTAGACTGCGATGATCTGGCGGAGCGATTGCGCGCATTTAGACCGCCGAGTTTCAGTGAGGAGTCGTATAATCGGCATTTGCCCAGTCTGCTGGAGCAGGCCGAATACCTGCAGCAATTTCCGCCAACGCGCTTGGTGTTTGTCGGTAATGAGCCGATCAACCGGCAAGACTTGATACTGTGGATGTCGATTCTGGCTTGAGACGAGTGGTTGCTACTTGCGACGAAAGATGGTCGTACGGTTGCGACCATTTTTTTTGGATTCATACAGGGCATGGTCGGCCGCTTCAATCCAATTCTGTTCGATGCTCATTTGCTCGTCCAGTTCGGCGATCCCCAAGCTGATGGTGATCTTAAACTCCGAGTCATCGTGTTTCATCGTGGCCTCCTCTACGACGTAACGCAGCCGTTCGGCAAAAACCAACGCGTCGTCAGCACTGGTCTCCGGCAGAATGATGGCAAACTCTTCACCGCCGTAGCGCCCGCCGACATCGGTCTCGCGAAGATTGAGGCGCATTTGGCGACCAATGAAGCGGATTACGTCATCGCCAGCCACATGCCCGTGCGTATCGTTAACTTCTTTGAAGAGGTCGACGTCCAAAATAATTAGACTGGCGGGATGTTGGTGACGGCGGCTGCGCTGTAGCTCCCGATGTAAGCATTCCTCCCAAAAAGACCGGTTGAACAATTGGCTCAGACCGTCGGTCCGACTCAGTCGTTCAAGTTCGCCATTGGCCTCTTGCAAGGCCAACTTACTGGTAGCAATGTCGGTAACGTCGAATATAACCAAGGCGATGTGCGTCACTGCGCCACGTGTATCAACGATGGGGTACAGCATGCTGTTCTGGTACATGAACTCAGCCGTGCTGGTGATCGGGTGGTAGTTCCGGAAGCGCGCCAAGTAGGGCCGCTGTTCCCACGTCGTAAAGGTGCGAATGTTCAGCATCCGTACGGTGTCTGTTTTCTGCCGAAACCACTGTTCCGGTAATTCAGGGAAGACATCAAAGATGCTGTCGCTTTTTACACTGCTGGCTTGTTTGCCGGAATGGTTCTCCATGAACGCATTCCACGTCGTGATCTTGTACTCGTTATCTATCACCACCAGACCAATGTCTATGGTTTGCAGGATTTCAACCATCCAATGAAAATCGCGGATATCGTTGTTATCAGGCATGTTTAATCCAAGAGATACTGAATTTTTTTCCAGAGTACAGGCAGTGACTCTTCGGTAAAGAGCACCAGTAAGTCGCAATGTACGTTATGGTTTTCGATGTTGTAGCTGATCTCGATAGATAAGGTTTTGTGCCAACTGTGGTTGGTTGGCTTCAGCAGGTCACGAATCGGCTGGTGCTGGCCGAGCACCGTAGGGTGGCCTTGGCTAAAGTTTAGATCAACTTGTTCTGAAAATTTGCGAATGAAGGCACCGATAAGGATGTTGGCAACGTCCATCAACAGTTCGATTTCGATGTCTTCAGATTGCTGACCGGTATAGGCCATCAGTGCCGCAATGTCTTCGAAGCTGGAGTCGTTGAAAATCAACATCGCTTCGCCCGTAACGCCGTTGCCGGCGAATCCTTGGCAGACCGCAGACGAGCGTTCTTCGCCGTCCAGTGCCTGTAACGCCATATGCAGGTCGGTGATTTCTATCACATTCACTTTGGGTATGGGCAATTCCACAAAAACGTCAAGCAAGCGAGCCAGCAGGCTAGCTGCTTGACCCATAGCGACGTTGGAGAGCTCTTGTAAGCAGTCGCGTTGCTCTTCGTTTAGTAGTAGTTGTTCAGTCACGATTGAACAATGCCCCTATAAAATGCCAAATTCTGACAAAACCTGGCGAGTTTTGTCTGGATCTATGGGCTTCTCGATAAACTCCAGTGCACCGAGTTGCTTCACGCGAGCTATTGCTTCTGGTTGTATGTCGCCGGAGACGACAATGACCATACACGGCAAATCTTCTTGTTTGATGACTTCAAGCACCTGATAGCCGTCCATGATCGGCATGGTCAAATCCAGAAACATGACGTTGCCTTTACCTGCACGTACGGCGTCTAAGGCTTCAAGGCCATTTTCGGCATAGCTGATGGTAACGTCCCATTCAGGAGGGAGTGTTCGCGCCATCTGCTTGCGGGCGAAACTGGAGTCATCACAAATTAGGATTGGAATAGACATGATCAAATAAGCTACTGATTCTAATACTGATAAGTTTAAGACAATACCATAAAAAAAGCCCTGCATGTGCAGGGCTTTTTGGCACTAATGAGTGACTTACGCCAACTTAGTGGTTATTACGCGGCATCGGTGGCGATCACCGAGGATGCAGCGGCAACAAAGTCGTCCATTTTGTCGAAGTTCAGGTAGCGATATACCTCACCCGACATACTGTCGATCTTGTTGGCGTACTCCAGATACTCGGCAGGCGAGGGCAATTTGCCCAGTACGGAAGAGATCGCCGCCAGTTCTGCTGACGCCAGATACACGTTGGCACCATCACCTAAACGGTTCGGGAAGTTACGCGTCGAAGTGGATACCACGGTAGACTTGGCAGCAACGCGTGCTTGGTTACCCATGCACAATGAGCAACCGGGCATCTCGGTACGTGCACCGGCACGACCATAGATGTTGTAGTAGCCTTCTTCCATTAATACATGCTGATCCATCTTCGTTGGTGGAGAAACCCACAGACGCGTGCTCAGCGAACCGTTATGTTGTTCCAGCAATTTACCCGCCGCACGGAAGTGACCGATGTTGGTCATGCACGAGCCGATGAAGACCTGGAGGGAAGGGGGGGGGGGAGAGGGGGGGGGGGCTGTCTCTTATANNTGTTGGTCATGCACGAGCCGATGAACACTTCATCGATCTTGTCGCCTTGTACGTCAGACAGCAAGCGAGCATCGTCTGGATCGTTCGGCGCACACAGGATGGGCTCTTTGATGTCAGACATGTCGATTTCGATCACGTGCGCGTACTCGGCGTCTTTGTCAGCACGCATCAACGATGGCTTGGCCAGCCACTCTTCCATTGCTTTAGCACGACGTTCCAGCGTGCGTGGGTCGCCATAGCCATTGGCAATCATCCAGCGCAGCATGACGATGTTGGAGCGCAGGTATTCCGCTACCGAGTCTTCCGACAGGGTGATGGTGCAACCGGCGGCTGACCGTTCAGCGGAAGCGTCAGACAGTTCGAATGCTTGTTCTACGGTCAACTCTTCCAGACCTTCGATTTCTAGAATGCGACCCGAGAATTCGTTGATCTTGCCTTTCTTCTCAACGGTCAGGAGGCCTTCTTTGATGCCGTAGTAAGGAATGGCGTGTACCAAGTCACGCAGCGTGATGCCAGGCTGACGCTTACCTTTAAAACGTACCAGCACGGACTCCGGCATGTCCAGTGGCATAACGCCAGTAGCCGCGGCGAACGCCACCAAGCCAGAACCTGCGGGGAAAGAAATGCCCATAGGGAAGCGGGTGTGCGAATCACCACCGGTACCCACGGTGTCAGGCAGCAGCATACGGTTCAGCCATGAGTGGATGATGCCGTCACCAGGACGCAAAGACACACCGCCACGGTTCATGATGAAGTCGGGCAGGGTGTGCTGTGTATCGATGTCTACCGGCTTCGGATAGGCCGCGGTGTGGCAGAAGGACTGCATCACCAAATCGGTTGAGAAGCCCAAGCATGCCAAGTCTTTCAGTTCATCACGGGTCATCGGACCGGTGGTGTCCTGCGAGCCAACGGTGGTCATCTTAGGTTCGCAGTACTGGCCAGGGCGGATGCCGTCAGTGCCACAGGCTTTGCCGACCATCTTCTGCGCCAGGGTGAAGCCTTTGTTACTCTTCTCGGTAACACCGGGACGACGGAATACGTCAGAAGGCGCCAGACCCATTTGCTCGCGCGCGCGATCTGTCAGGCCGCGGCCGATGATCAAAGGAATACGTCCGCCGGCACGCACTTCGTCCAACAGGACGTCGGTTTTCAGGCTGAATTCAGTAATGACTTTGCCGTCTTTCTCTACTTTCCCTTCGTACGGGAAAATGTCGATGATGTCGCCGGTATTCATTTCTGATACGTCCAGCTCGATCGGCAATGCACCAGCGTCTTCCATGGTGTTGAAGAAGATAGGAGCAATTTTGCCGCCCAAGCAGAAACCACCAGCACGCTTGTTCGGTACGAACGGGATGTCGTCGCCAGTGAACCAGAGTACGGAGTTGGTCGCAGACTTACGCGATGAACCCGTACCTACAACGTCGCCCACGTAAGCGACGGGGTGACCTTTGGCTTTCAGGTTTTCAATGGTGGCAATGGGGTTGGGTTCCATACCATCACGCGGGTTCTTCAGCATGGCCAAGCCGTGCAGCGGGATGTCCGGACGTGACCATGCATCCTGTGCAGGCGACAGGTCGTCGGTGTTGGTTTCACCGGGGACTTTGAACACGGTCAGGGTAATCTTGTCAGCCAGTGGCGCACGGTTCAGGAACCATTCAGCGTCCGCCCAGCTTTGCATAACGGCTTTCGCGTTGGCGTTACCCGCATCGGCTTGTTCGGCCACATCGTGAAATGCATCAAAGACTAGCAAGGTCTTTTTCAACTGCTCAGCAGCGACGGCGCCCAAGTCGGCGTCTTTCAGTAAGCCAACCAGAGTCTCGATGTTATAACCACCGAGCATAGTGCCCAGCAGTTCAACCGCACGCGACTTGCTGATCAACGGGCTTTGGTCTTCGCCTTTGGCGATAGCCGACAGGTAACCGGCTTTTACATAAGCCGCTTCATCAACGCCCGGAGGTACGCGCTCGACAATCAGATCGAGAATAAAGTCTTCTTCACCCTTCGGTGGGTTTTTCAGAAGCTCCACCAGAGCGGTAACTTGCTCAGCGTTCAGAGGCTTGGGTGGGATGCCTTGTGCGGCACGTTCTTCTACGTGTTTACGATAGGCTTCTAACACGGTGGATTCTCCATTCAATTGTCAGGGGGCGCGAAGACTATGGTGCATGGTTGACGCACCAAAAGGCAGGGTGACTGATCAATCATCGCGGCCGGAAAAACGGCATAAGTGTAGTGTATTAAGGCGAAAAAGTTAATAGATCTGCCGATGCGATGGTATTTGCAAATCGGAATTTCGGTATTTGAATTGGTGATAATGGGGTCAAAGGCCCCTATTAATCAACGCCCAGTATCTTATGCGTTTGCAGAGTCAGCCGCCATTGCGGATGGGCTAGACAATAGTCGATAGTGGCTCGTACGTTGGCAGACTGTGGCGCTATAAGCTCGGCGTGGGGCGGGTTCATGGGCGACAAATAATAGTGGCTGGCTTGTACGTGTGCAAAACGCTCGGGCGGCGCATCGGCTTGCGGAAACACCAGTTTGAGTTCGTCACACTGGCTGATTACGACTTCGGCTGTGCCCTTGGGTGATACGCACAGCCAGTCCAAGCCTGCGGGTGCAGGTATTGTGCCATTGGTTTCTACACCCACTTCAAAGCTTGCGGAATGCATAGCGTTAATGAGCGACGTATCCAGTTGCAACAGAGGTTCGCCGCCGGTGAAGATAACGTATCGGTGAGCTTGGTCGCTAGGCCACAAGGCGGCAAGATGCTGCACTAGCAACTCAGCGGTTTTGAATTTTCCGCCGTTTTGGCCGTCGATGCCGACGAAGTCGGTATCACAAAAATTGCAGATAGCGGTGGCGCGATCGGCTTCTCGGCCGTTCCATAAGTTACAGCCAGCAAAGCGACAGAAAATGGCAGGCCGACCGGTGTGTGCGCCTTCTCCTTGTAGTGAATAGAAGGCTTCTTTAACACTGTAGGTCATGCGTTGGTGCCTGTGTGGGTATGGCTAGAATGTGGTTCGTTTTGCAGCAACTCGGTCATGTCGTCGGCGACGACAGGGCGCGAAAAGTAGTAGCCTTGGTAGCGCTGGCAGCCATTGGCTTTGAGGAAGCTTAATTGCTGTTCCGTTTCTACGCCTTCGGCGACGGTGTGCAACTTCATGTGGCGGGCGATGGCTAAAATAGTTTCTACAATGGCCGCATCGTTTACATCATCGGTGATGTCCCGAATGAAGCTTTGATCAATTTTTATTACGTCGATGGGTAGGCGCTTTAAGTACGCCAATGAAGAATACCCGGTGCCGAAATCGTCAATGGAGAAGAAGACGCCGTAATCACGCAACTGTTGCATGCGTTCCACGGTTTCTTTCATTTGTTCAATCAGCATACTTTCTGTGATTTCCATGTCCAAGTAGTTCGGAGAAATACCGTGCTCTTCCGTGGAGTGGCGCACTTGATGGATAAAGTCCGCCTGCGCGAATTGGCGCGCGCTGACATTCACACCGAGCCGCATACCGGGCTGCCACAGACCATCGGCTACCCATCGCGCGAGATCACGACACGCGGTGTCCAGCACCCAGCGCCCTACTTGAACAATGAGGCCTGTTGATTCTAACGTTGGAATAAACTCCAGAGGGGAGACTACACCACGTTCCGGGTGCAGCCAACGCAGCAGCACTTCGGCGCCGGTTATTTTGCCCGTCGCCACGTCCACTTGGGGCTGGTAGGTCAGGAAGAATTGGTTCTCTTCAATGGCTTGCCGTAAGCCGTTTTCTAATACCAGGCGTCGGCTCGCTTCTTCGCTCATGCTGGGCTGAAATACCTGGCAGGTATTTTTACCCATGTTTTTTGCTGTAACCATGGCAATGTCGGCGTTGCGGAGCAGGTCAGTCGCGGCTAGGCCCGCATCCGGGAAAATGGAGATACCAATGCTGGCGGTGACGTTCAAGCGTTGGTTGTCGAACCAGAACGGGGCAGCAACCAACTCGCGGATCACATTAGCACGAAACTCGGCATGAAAAAGTGCCTCTTTGCCACGATGAGAAATATTGGGGATACAGAGCACGAATTCGTCACTGCCTAGGCGCGACACAGTATCTTGATCTTGTGCATGCGCCACCAAGCGTCGCGATACCTCACACAACACAAAGTCTCCGGCCCCGTGACCGAGCGAGTCGTTGATGTTCTTAAAGTTGTCGAGATCGACGAAAATCAGGGCGCCGTGTTCATGAGCGTCAGTGGCGTGTATTTGAAGCTGATCAAGATGCTCCAACAGGTAGTTCCGGTTCGGCAGGCCAGTTAGGCTGTCATGGTAAGCAAGGTGTTGAATGTGTTTGGCCGCTTGGCGACGCTCCGTGATGTCTATGCTCACCGACAGCACGGCGGCTTCGCCGCGGTAGTCTAAAGGGAATTTCTGACATTCGAAGACGCGTTCTCGCCCGTCGCGTCCAATGATGGTTTGCTCTGCAATCTGTAAAGCCTTCTGCTTGGTGAGTACCTGTTGGTCTGAGTCGAACAACTGATGCCAAATCGTTGAATTGATAAAGCCTCGCAGAGAAGATACCGGTGCCAAGTCGAGATCTTCAGGTCTGCGACCGAATAGAGAGGCAAAGGCTCGGTTGACCACCATGAGCCGGTGCTCGTGATTCACGACGTAGATCAATTGAGGCAAGTGGTCTACCAGTTCACGGATGTTCTCATACGCCGACTGACTGCTTTTTTCGGCTAAATCGCGCTCGACCAATAGGTGTTGTACTGTCTTAACGAAGCGGTTGGCGCTGTTGGCCAGTACGCCGAGCTCGTCTTCTTTGTGATGCGGGATATGCAGCGCCTCTAAAGTCTCGACCGTTGGATCAACGTCACGAAAGCGTTGACTCAGAATGGTCAGCGGGCGCGTGACCATCCAGTGGGCGGCAAGAAACAGTGCTGTGACAATCAGCATGGTGCGCAGTACGGCAAGCTGCAACCCCGTGCCGGAACGCTGAACAAAGGGCTCAAGGGCAATCAGTGGATCAACTTCTAAAACCAGCTTCCCCGTATTCTCCGAACCCGTAATTTGGATGTCGATGGAGAACGGTGGTTGTTCGGTAGGGATTAATCGGCGCAGCCCGGTTGCCGTTGTTTCGACGGCTTGGTGACGTACGTTGCTGGCAAGTACGTTGCCGAGTTCGTCAATTACGACGCTGCCGGTTACGAAGTCATAGGTCATTAGCCCATTGGTGACTTCTTCAGCGAGCAAGGTATCTAAGTTGTAGATAGCGCGCGCGGCAGCGGGTTCATAAGCTTGCAACAGCGACATGATGGTTTGATCAATTCGTTCTCTCTCGGCGCGGTAATCGACTAACGATTGCACTGCCCCAAGGACAAGCCCCAACATCAGGGCCACCAGTACGCTCACCAAGGCGAGCTTTACGGCTATGTGATGACCTAACTTCATCGTCATGCATCAACAACTCTATGACTACAGAATCTAAATGTAGAGTAAAGAGCCGCATTAGGGCAAGCGAAGATGCAACAGAATGCTGTGCGATTTGTCTCAATTTCTAAACAAGTGCGGCCACCGCCAAGCTAAATACCAGCACAACAGCCAATTCCCCATCACTAAAAAGATAGGAATAAATATTAACACCAAGGCCTTGCGCGGTTCTAACATCCACAAGAAGACCAAGCTGATCAGAAAGCCTAAATAGAGGTCGGCCAAGGTGACTTTGCCCCAAACCAAGCCGCCGATCATCGGGCCTTCTACGAAGATGCTAACGGAAAAGGCCGCCAGTATGATCTGCACCAGAAACGCCGTGCCCAAGAGTACCAATGCTGCGCGAAACCAAAGCTGTGTGCGTTGAGACATGGTTTATCCCTCTGTGAGGTCGGTGGACAGATATTCGTATTCGATGATGGCATTCACCACGCTGCCGTCACGACGGAAGTTGGTGATGCCTTGGTAGCGCAGCAGAGATAAAGAGTGGCGGTCGTAGACAAGGTCGATCGGATCGACAAACCAGCGGATCAGCGCAGATCGGGGTGCAACTCGCACTTCAATGGTCGAGTCATTGAGTGCTTGTAGTTCGGCGGTAAAGGCATAGGTTCGTCCGGCACCGAGAGATAAGAACTCGAAGTTTATCCGACCGGTGTCAACGATGTCACGCATGCGGTCTTGCAGATAGCGGTCAAAACCGGCATCCAGTACCGTATTCTGTAGGTCGCTTAACTGCGCGCGTTCTACCTTGTTGCCGTCGGGACGATCAATGCGCTGTTGATACAGGCCGTCATCGAAGCGACCAACAATGGTGGCGCTCTGCACACGGTCGTCCCATTCCAGTTCGGGCAAATAAGGGCGGCCCTCTGGCGTGACGAGTGTCTTGATCACCATGATGTCGTCGGCGTCGTCACGGTACTCGACGACGCGCGTTTGTGTGTTGTCGCTGTTCACGGTGACACGATGAAACTCACGGTATATCAGCGATCCGGTTTCTGGGTCACGTGCGGTGCCCATCAAGTCCCAATTGGCAGCAATGCCGCTGGAGCTTAACAGTAGGCCAAGCAGGCCTATGCCAATCAATTTCATGCCACAATCCTCAACCTGTTCTCTTGATGTGTTTGCCTTTGGCGGGCTAGATAATCTCGGTGTCGCGCAGAAAGCGTTTTTGCCACCAATGGCGCAGGGCAATGCCTGCAGGGAATGCAAAGGCCCACCACAGGCTGTAAGCAACGATGCCTGCCGTGTCCATGGGCTCGGCGGCGCCTAATTTGGCTCCACCGAAATAGGACAATGGCCCCGACACGGCGCCAAGCAATATCTGCAACCACAGCATGGGAATGCGCCACGCCAGATGCCAGATAACGTTGGCAAAACCGATCCACAACACAAACAGCCAAATCGGGCCAAGCAGTGTGTTCCCGGTAAACTGAATTAAGCCAACGGCTTGTATCAGTAAGTCAACGCAGTAACCGCCCAAGGTTATGAGCGCAATGAAAGCCAACACGGCGCGCGGTTGTTTGAACACCACGGTGAATACCAAAAGGGCAGACCATGCAATAGCCCACACATTGCCCAGTAACACGGTGACAAAGAACGTCGCTTGATAGATAACACCATGCATCCAAGGTTTGATCATGGCAGTATCGAATCCCGGCGGTTGTCAGGCTTGGCCAGCAACAATTGCGCTACGCCGATGTTGCGCTCCCAAAAGCCGCCTTCGCAGTAAGCAAAGTAGTAGTTCCACAGGCGCTGGAAAGACTCGTCGTACCCCAGTTCATGCAGTTGCTCCGACTGGCGATTAAAGCGTTCGCGCCAATCTTTCAATGTGCGCGCGTAATGGGGACCAAAATCTTCAAGATGTTTAACCGTCATCTGCGTCACCTGGCTGACTTCATTGGCCATGCGTGAAATGCTCGGCAAGGCACCGCCGGGGAAAATGTATTTCTGGATAAAGTCGACGCTCTTGCGGTAGTAATCATAGCGTTGATCCGCGATGGTTATGGCTTGCAGGAGCATGGCGCCGTTGGGTTTTAACAAGCTGTCGCACTTTTTGAAGTAGGTGGATAAGTATTCATGGCCCACGGCTTCGATCATTTCTAATGAAACCAGTTTGTCGTATTCACCCGTTAACAAGCGATAGTCTTGTAGCAACAGGGTTACTCGATCTTCTAAGCCTTCTTGCTCAACGCGGCGCTGCGCATAGTCAAATTGCTGCTGGGAAATGGTGGTGGTGGTCACCCGGCAGCCATAATGTTTGGCCGCGAAAATCGCCATGCCGCCCCAGCCCGTGCCGATTTCTAGCAGATGGTCTTCTGGTTTCAGGTCTAGCTTTTGGCAGATGCGGTGCAGACGGAACGTTTGGGCGTCTTCCAGAGAAGCACTGGCGGCCGGGTAAATAGCGGCCGAATACATCATCTGTGGGTCGAGAAATTTTTCAAACAGGTCGTTGCCCAAGTCGTAATGCGCGGCAATGTTGCGCCGCGATTGATTAATGGTGTTGCGATTGAACTGGTGGTCGAGCCACGACAAGGCTTTGCGAAAGGACACCATCAACTTGTTACTTTCTAGCGCTTGCAGATTACGCGCAAATACTTGTACGACGGCGGTAAGGTCATGCGTATCCCACAGTTTCATCACATAGGCTTCGGCCGCGCCTAACCCGCCGCCCAACACGAATTCTTTATAAACGGCGTTGTCTCGAATCTCTACGACAGCACGACAGTGGCTGTTGGCGTCGCCAAAAGCCCACGTTTGTCCATCCTGTTCCAGAACCAGGTAGCCCTCGGTAATGTGGCTCTGCAGCGCACGAAACATCAACCGTTGCCAAAAGCCCGTTGATGTACCCGTCGCCAGATCCTGGTCTCCAGTTATTCTCATTATTCAGTTCCTCGTTTCGGGTGCGGAAAAAATGGCACCTTTTTAAACCACAAACGTGCTGCATGACTGTAAATGCCCCAAAGCACCTGCAAAGTCATGACAGGGTATGTCCAGATTACGCGACCAAGAGATCGCCGGTTCACTTCCTGACGCTGCAAATCCATCCACGCGGAAAATATTTTTCCTTCTGCGTCATTGTTTTGCAGATACAGGGTGGATTGTTGACCCGGCACGCCAAAATGCCATTCGTAGTCATGATCCATCGGATGGAAAGGGCTGACGTGAAAATCTTTCTTGACCTTAAAAACCCAGTTGTCACCTTTCTTATCCACCGCAGCGATGCCATCGCCTCGTGGTTCGGGTGTCAGCACATACTGGTAGCGATCAAGCCATGGGGTATTGGTGATTTCCGGGATAATGGCAACAGGGGTCGTGTCGTCGTCGGCGTCGAACGCAAAGTAGAACGACACCGGGTTAAAGCTGAGGCCAAAATTGCGCCATTGCGTCATCACGCGTACCGCGCCGGTTGGGCGGTACCCCGTGCGTTCAGCCACCAGATCCAGTACTACGTCTTTCAACGGTTTGTCGGTCGGGCGCATAAAATCCGAGCGCTTAAACCAGATCAAATTGCGTTTGAACGCACCCCACAAGGGGTGCAATTTGGCAATGGCCTCGACCTCGTCCAAGTCGGTGTACATCATGTAGACGCGGTATTCCAGACGATGTTTTTTGGGCCGCAACCGCTCGTGCCCGACAACGCCGGTGTAGATGCCACTGTGTAGCTGACCGGTCATCAACTATAGCCCCACTGCGCCAAGGTCTTTCACCACGCGCAAGGCGCTGTCTACGCCGTCTTCGTGAAACCCGTTGAACCAGTAGGCGCCGCAAAAATGCGTACGGTTTTTATTGCCGATCTCGTGGTAGCGCTCTTGCGCGACCATGCCTTCAGGGGTAAACACCGGGTGATTGTATTCGAAGCGTTTGATGATCTTGTCGGGGTGAATGGTGCCGTCGTAATTGAGCGTGACGCAGAAGGTAACGGGTGCGTCGTCGAAGTTTTGCAGGATGTTCATATCGTAGGTAACGGAAACCGTCGACTGTGCACTGGTCGGAATATGATAGTTCCATGCCGCCCATGCTTTCGGGCGCTTGGGCAGCAAACTGTGGTCCGTGTGCAAGACGACGTCGTTCTTGGCATAGGGTATGGCGCCCAGGATTTCGCGTTCGTCTGCTGTCGGTTCGGCCAGTAAACGAAGCGTTTGGTCAGAATGGCAGGCAAAAATTACCTGGTCAAACTCTTTGCTATCGTTATCTGTATTAACGATTACTGAATTTTCGGAGCGCACCACAGACCGCACCGGTGTACTCAAATGGATGCGATCTCTGAAGCCTTCGGTGATGGGTTCCACATAGGCGCGCGAGCCATTGATTAAGGTGTACCACTGTGGTCGGTTTTTGACCGACAGCAGGCCGTGGTTTTTAAAGAAGCGCACGAAAAACAGAGCAGGGAAACGCATCATGTCATGCTCGCCGGAAGACCAAATGGCAGCACCCATGGGTACGATGTACTTGTTGACGAACCAGTCACCGTAGCCATGTTCTTTTAAGAAATCGCCCAATGACAGGTTGGGGTCTATGGCATCGGCTTCGAGCAACGCCAAACTTTGCTTATTGAAGCGCAAGATATCGCGCACCATGCGGTAAAAACGCGGGCGCAGCCAATTGCGCTTTTGCGCAAACAATGAAGGAATGTCTCGGCCGCAGTATTCCAAGCCGGACTGTTCGCATTTGACCGAAAAGCTCATGACCGTTTTCTGGCCCTCAACTGCCGGAAAGCGCGCCATTAATTTGTGAAAATTGGGGTACGTCCAATCGTTGTAGACAATAAAACCGGTGTTGACCGGATAGTGCTTGCCGTCCACCTCAACGTCTTCGGTATTGGTGTGGCCACCGATGTAGTCGTTGGCTTCAAAGACTTCGATGTCGTGGTCTTGGTGCAGCAAATAGGCGCTGGTCAGACCTGAAATTCCTGTGCCGATGATGGCAATCCGTTGGCGCATGTGCGCTCTCCTTCATACTGCTTAATGAGAAGTTGATTGGGCAACGCCCGGTTTGTTGCGGCTCAGCTTGCTGTTTAAGGCGTGTTGCCACGACAACGGCAGCAGGCCTTCTATCAGCAGCAATGCGGTAAAACGCCACGGGAAATGAATGTGCGTTTGGTTGCGCTGAATACCTTTGCGGATACGCTTCGCGGCGTTCTCCGGGCTGAGCAGAAAGGGCATCTTGAAGTCGTTCTTTTGCGTCAGTGGGGTGTCCACAAAGCCCGGCGATACGATCTGCACCCGAATGCCTTCGCCCTTAAGGTCAATGGCCATGGTGGACAGCCAATAGGTAAAGGCGGCTTTCGAACTGCCGTAGGCTTGTGAGCGCGGCAGTGGGGTAAAGATCACGCTGGAGCTGATGCCGACAATGCGCGCATTGTCGCTTTTGCGCAGCAAATACAGGGCTTCGTGCGTCAGCGCGACGGGGGCGTGAAAGTTGGTGTCGAGCACTCGTTGATAGAGGCTTAGATCTGTATCGCCCAATTCCAAGTCGACGTATTCACAGGTGCCCGCGTTGAGCACGATGCAATCCAATCGTCCGGATTGTTGTTCGATCTCGGCGATGGCTTGCTTGCGCGCCGTGGCGTCATTCACGTCGAACGCCAACACTTTTACGTTGCTGTGCTGTTCGGCCAAGGTATTCAATTTGTCGGCGGAACGCGAGCTGATGTACAGGGTCTCTGCATCGGCGGCTAATTCATTGACGAGGGCTGCACCGATACCCGTGGATGCGCCTACGAGCCAAGTAATGGATTTCATTTCGCCATCCTGTCTTTGATTTTACGAATGATGCTGCCAAGCACCGGCAGGTTTTCATACAGCATTTGCCCGGCGTCAAAATAGTCGCGGTGTATGCGTACCTTGTTGCCTTCGAGCACAAAGCGCGTAACCCCATTGAGTTTCACTGGCACGCCACCGCGCAGCCTCGGATGCTCAACGGTCATGACCCATTCCATAAAGATCTGATTGCCGTTTTGCGCGCAATTGCCGTATTCGAACTCGATCGAGCGCACATTTTTGTAGAGCTTCTTGAAATAGTCGTCGAGCGTGGACAAACCCTCCAGGTGGTGGAAGGGGTCAATGAATTCGGCGTCCACTGTATAGAGGTCGGCGAGAATGCCCTGTTCGAGCGTTTTGGCGTCGATACGCTGATAGATGCGTTGTATGTGCTCGATCATAGTTGACCCATCTTGGTGAGGAATGGTGGTTTTGGCTGTGGTCATGGTTGTACTCGCTCTTAATCGGTGTCACTACGCTTGTTGTTTGGCGTGCCGCTCTTTCGCCTGTGCGAATAGCTGCTTAGTACGGCTTGCTGCATCCGCATGGATCACTACAGGTGCAGGGTAGCCCAGACTCGCACGTTCCAGCGGAGACGGGTCGTGTACGGCCTTGCCCTGTAGACTCGCCAATTCTGGTATCCATGTACGTATGTAGGTGCCATCGGGATCAAATTTTTCGGCCTGCCGGAGCGGATTAAACACCCGAAAATAGGGCGCTGCGTCGACACCGGTACTGGCGCCCCATTGCCAATTGCCGTTGTTGGCGACGAAATCGGCGTCAATGAGTTGGTCTAGAAACCACGCTTCGCCAAGCCGCCAGTCGACGTGCAAATCTTTGGATAAAAATGCCGAGGTGAACATGCGTGCCCGGTTAGGCATTTGTCCGGTGGCCTTCAACTGACGCATGGCGGCATCAATGATCGGGTACCCCGTCTGGCCGTCGCGCCAGCGTTCAAACAACCGCATATCCTGTGACCAAGGCACATCATCGGTCCACGTTTGCAGCGCCTTATGCAGATAGATATCCGGAAAGTGATAGGCCACGGCGTGAAAGAATTCCCGCCATATCCATTCATTCAACCAATGAAGGCTGGCATCGCTGTCGCTCTGTGCAGCCGCGGCGAACGCTTGGCGCGTGGTCAGCAAGCCGTTGGCAATCAGCGGCGACAAGCCGCTAACGACCGGTTGTGTCAGTTCGTTACGGGCTTGCTCATAGTGCCGCAATTTATCGTCGACATACTCATTGAGCTGTTGCTGTGCGTCCTCTTCCGGCTGCGGCAGAGAGTTGGCCCAACTAGGGCGAGGGTAAGGTGCTTGTGGGGTGTGTGCCCATTGCTTACGCCACGCATTTTTGTACGCGGTATAGACCTTGAACGGCTGGCCTTGCAGGTTCAATAGGCTTTCTGGGGCAAAGGTGACGCGGTCATTGGTCAGTGTCAGTGGAATGCCCTGTGCCTTTAAGCGCTTACCCAGCCAACTGTCGCGGCGGCGTTCGTTCAGCCCGTATTCCCGGTCGGCGACTACTTCATTAGCCTGTAAGCGTTCAGCGGTATCGAGTACGTGTTCCGCCGCGGCACGATAAGAGGGCAGTTCGATCAGTTCGACATCAATACCTGCCGCCCGTAGATGCTCGGCGAACGCGGCAAATTGGGCCAGCCAAGGTGTTATCTTGCGCTCGCCGTAGCCATGCTGACGATATTGCTCAGGGGTCGGTGTGAGTACAACACGATGGGGTGTCGTTGTTGAGCCCTCCAGTCCGGTTAACGACCACACGGGGTTGTCCAGTACGCGAACGCTGGTGCGCAACCAGATTAACTTCATATTGTGTTCCTGAGACCGAGTGCTTCGGGGTAGGGGTTCAAGAAATACTGATTGCGAATGTAGGCGTCAGAGTCCCACACTGTTTCTAAATGGTGTTGCAGCAGCGTCAGTGGGACGATCATGGGGACGCGTCCGGCTTGGTACTTGTCGATGGTGTCACGCAGCGATTGGCGGCGTTCGCTGCTTAGGTTGTCTTTTAAATAACCTTGAATGTGCTGCAAAACGTTGGTGATCTGGCCGCGACTGGCGGGTTCGCTGAGCGCTTCGCAGAGGCCTAAATAATAGTCAGCGGCGATGTCGGCCAGCGGGCGGGCAGTGAGGTCCGACAACAGTTTTCCGAGCGCCTGATAGGCTGGATATGAATACGCCATCACTAAGTACTTGCTGCGCGAATGGAATGCCAACAAAGCCTTGGCCGATTGTGCAGGGTTGTCGACGCGCCACCGGTGTTGCACGTAAACGCGGGTCAGAAAGTGTTCACGAATTTGGTGGTCGTTCAAGCGCCCGGCTTCCTCCATCGGAAGCAGTGGCATGTGAGTGCGTAAACGCCCGGCAAATAAACCGCTGGTGGTTTCATTCGGAATGCCTTTCGGGCCATACAACTTGACGTCCTTCATGCCGCAACTGGGTGACTTGTGCATGAATATCACGGCGTCCCAGTCGGAAGCGCCGGCGGCGTATTGGTCGGCGAGGGCCAGCATGGGCTCGGTGACGTTGTTGTCACCGCTGTGTGAGACCGCCTGTACTACACCGTCCCCCTGACTATCGACCAAGCGGATGGTTTCTCGAGGGACGCCCAAGCCAATTTCAAATTCGGGACAGAACTTCTGGAATTCCACGAAGGGTGCTAACTCGTCGGTCACCCAACGATGCCGCTTGTGTCCGCCGTTGTAGCGCACTTCGTCGCCCATAACACAGGCGCTGATGGCAATGCGGGGCTTGCTGTGAGGAATAGACATAGATTCAGTATAGTCTCAAAACATTAATGTATCTGTCCGAGTATACGTGTTGCCTAAAAAGCTGGATCTTCAAAACAGGCGGCATTTTTAACAACGCCATATTGAGAAAAGGGGGTTTTTATCGGCTCGCTGGGGGTTGCTAGAGAAGGTCACAATGGGTATAGTTCGCGCCCTGTTGTGGTGGCCCAGCCGGTCCCCTCGCAATGACTATCCGCGAACCCCGCCAGGCCCGGAAGGGAGCAACGGTAGTGGTGACGTTATGTGCCGGGGTGTGGCTGGTTGGGACATCTCCATATTCTGTCTGATATTTCTCATTTTGTTTCGCCAGTTTTCGCCTCTACGGTTTTTACAAACTGTTGTTTTGGTGCAATCCCTACCTTCCTTTCTACTGTATATCAAGACTGGTGCTCTGCCGGTTCAGCAGGTAGCATAAGCATCACTTTTTTAGCCGATTATCACCCGCATGAGTTATCAAGTTCTGGCGCGCAAATGGCGCCCCCAAACCTTTGCCCAAATGGTCGGTCAGCGGCACGTGCTGACAGCGCTGGTGAACGCGCTCGATAACCAGCGGCTGCACCACGCCTATTTATTCACCGGCACTCGTGGGGTAGGCAAGACCACCTTGGCGCGTTTGTTTGCGAAAAGTTTGAACTGTGAAGTAGGGGTGAGCTCGACGCCGTGCGGGCAATGCAGCGCCTGCTTGGAAATCGCTGAAAACCGGTTTATTGATCTAATTGAAGTGGATGCCGCGTCGCGTACCAAAGTCGAAGACACACGCGAGCTGCTGGAAAACGTGCAGTATCAACCAACGCGTGGACGCTACAAGGTGTACCTGATCGACGAAGTACACATGCTATCGAACCACAGTTTTAACGCCTTATTGAAAACACTGGAAGAACCGCCTCCGCACGTTAAATTCTTGCTGGCGACCACAGACCCACAGAAATTACCTGTCACTGTATTATCGCGCTGCCTGCAGTTCAATCTGAAGAGCATGACGCCGGATATGGTGGTAGACCACCTGCGCGACATCCTGCAAAAAGAAAGCATTCCCTTTGAAGATGCGGCGCTCGTGCATCTCGGTAAAGCCGCGCAGGGCAGTATGCGGGACGCTCTGAGTCTGACCGACCAAGCTGTGGCTTATGGGCAAGGTCGTATTCAAGAAGCCGAAGTGGCTGAAATGCTGGGCACTGTGGATACACGGCAGATTCTGTCACTGATTGAGTCCTTGGCCGAGCAAGATGCCGACAAGATGCTGCGTATGGTGGCTGCTTTGGCGGAGTTTGCGCCTAACTGGCAGCATTTGATGGCCGATGTGCTGACCATCATGCACCAGTTAGCGGTGATGCAGGCGGCGCCAGGTTATGAAGTGAAGCTGCACCAAGATGCTTTGAACGCCATTTCGACGCGCTTTGCGCCGGATGACATCCAGCTGTATTACCAACTGGGTTTACAGGCTCATAAAGACTTGGCTTCAGCGCCTGAGGCGCGGCAAGGATTTGAAATGGCCCTGCTGCGCATGCTGGCCTTTACGCCGGATGTGAAAAGAGCCTATCGAGGTCCGGTGCCGCCAGCAGCCCCAGTTGCATTGCCAGCAGCGCCATCGAAAGAACCAGCACCACAGATTCAGCCAGATGCGGCAAAGCCTGAGCCGGAAACACCGGCCCAGTTGAAAGAAGGGCTTGGTGCTCCGGATGTGAGTTCCAGTACAGCGATGGCCGAGGAAGTGCCAACCGATTCGGGAGCTCCAGAAGCAGAGGGCGCTGAGGCTGTGAATACCGATCACGCAGAACTGCGGGTAGCGACGGAGCCTACGGCTGCACTCGATGCTGTTCCTGCCTCGGAGCCTGCCGATCATCAGACGACAACGATGCCAGAGGAAGCTGAGGCGCAGCCCGTACAGTCTGAACAGCCAGCGAGCGTCACCTCCGACGCACCACCACCTTGGGCGCCTGAACCGCCGGATATCACCGATCAAGACATATCACGGATGTCTGAGGAAGAGTCCTACAACGACGATGTGTACGACGGCGACGACACTTCTGCGCTGGAAGAACCCCAAACGTTTAATGTGGCCCCGGATGACTCTGGTGCTGATGAGGAAGAAATCGCCGCCACTGTGAGCTTAAACCCAGAGCTCACTCAGCGTGACGATACCACTTCAAGCGAACTGGACACAGAAGGCGACTTCCTGGTATTTCCTGCAGCCACGCAGCAGGCTCTTGACCGGTTGGCGGATGATGTAGACGCCTTGGGTGATTTATGGCCCGATGTCATTCCGGCGCTTGAACTTCAAGGCGTACTGCTTACGCTGGCGGCGAATTCCGTGGTGGTGGATCTGCGAGATGCTACACTGACGCTGCTGGTTGACGAGGCCTATCAGCGTTTATATCAAGAAAGCATGTTGCCGCGCTTGATTGCCAGCATGGACAGCATCAGTTGTCCGATCGACCGCGTGGTGGTGACCTTTGGCACCTGCACCAGTGAAACGCTGAACCAACGGCAGCAACGCTTGCGCCGCGAGGCCTTTGAACACGCCAGAACAGCGCTGCAAAACGACGCATTTGTACAAGCTCTGCAGCAAGAAATGGGCGGGGTATTATTGACCGACACCGTCGAGCCGGTCATTCCGAATTAATTAAACAACGTATGAGGTGCAACATGCAGAAAGGTGGCATGGGTGATTTAATGAAACAGGCCCAGCGCATGCAGGAACAAATGCAGAAAGCGCAGGAAGAAATCGGCAATATGGAAGTGGTGGGCGAGTCGGGTGCTGGTTTGGTGAAAGTCACCATGACAGGACGCCATGACGTGCGCAAAGTAGAGTTGGACGACAGTTTGATGACGGAAGACAAAGAGCTTCTTGAAGACTTGTTGGCGGCCGCTGTTAACGATGCAGTACGTAAGGTTGATGAAACCTCCAAATCCAAAATGTCCGGCCTAACGGCGGGTATGAGCCTGCCACCCGGCTTCAAGATGCCGTTCTGAGTCCACTCTATGGATACCCTTGATGAACTGATCGCCGCGCTGCGGGCCTTGCCTACCATCGGCCCAAAGACAGCGCGGCGGCTGGCGTTGCACCTGTTGCAGCGTGACCGCGATGGTGCTGACGCCTTGGCGACGAGTTTGCAGCAGGCGCTGCATACGTTGAAGCCCTGTATCCAGTGTCGCCAATTATCGCTGACGCCGCTGTGCGAAATATGCAGCGACGAAGACCGTGAACACGGCATCGTCTGCGTTGTGGAGTCACTGGATGACCTCTATCTGATTGAGCAAACAGGCGTTTTTGGCGGACGGTACTTTGTGCTCAATGGGCACCTTTCCCCGCTAGATGGCATTGGGCCGGAGGAACTGGGTATCCCGGAACTGTTGGCACAAGTTTCTAACGGCAAGGTCAGTGAGCTGATCTTGGCGTTGAACCCCCAAGTAGAAGGGGAGGCCACGGCGCAATACATACATGACCAAATCAAATCAGAAGGGGTGAAAGTCAGTCGGTTGGCACAAGGCATTCCCTTGGGCAGAGACCTATCACGTCTGGACCCGGCGACTTTATCCGTCGCCCTGAGCGGACGAACGGAGCACCATGACTGATTATATAATGATCACTGATGACGCCACCTTGCAGGCGCATTGCGAACGCTGGAAGAACGAAGAATACATCGCGGTCGATACGGAGTTTGTGCGTCGTCGTACGTATTATCCCGAGCTGGGCTTGCTGCAGATTGGCGACGGTGAAGCCCAGTATTTGATTGATCCACTCGAGATCAAGGACTTATCCGGCATATTGCACCCTTTGTTGACTGACCCGAACGTCATCAAGGTTTTTCATTCTGGCGAAGAAGATCTAGAAATTTTCTCATTGCTGCTGCGTGAACCCTTGCAAGGTGGATTCGATTCGCAATTGGCGGTCGGTTTTCTCGGTGGTCGGGGCACGCAAAGCTACGCTGGTTTAGTGGCTGAAGAGCTGGACATTGATGTGCCGAAGGATCAAACACAGAGCAATTGGTTGGCGCGTCCGCTGACCGACGCGCAATGTGCTTACGCGGCCAACGACGTGAATTATCTGCACCGGATATACCCTGCATTAAAAACCCGTCTTGACGCCTTGGGTCGTTTCGCTTGGGTGCGTGAGGACGTTGATCGGCTTTCAACCAAACTGGCCCGTCGAGACGCCCTAGAACACTACCAAAACCTGCGCCAAGCATGGCAATTGAAGGGCAATAAGCTGTGGCTAATTCAGCAATTGGCGGCGCGTCGAGAAGAGCGCTGTCAGGAACTGAATCTGAACCGTAAAGCGCTGATCAGCGACAATGACTTAGTGACCTTGGCTTTGAAGCGCCCGACTGAGGTTGCCCGAGTGGCGGAACTGACGGAGATTAAGCCGTCTATTTTACGCAAAGAAAGCGAGTGGATATTTGCGTTGATCAAAGCGTCGCATAATGTAACGGCGGACCAATTTCCGGCCCCTATTCAAGGGCCGTTACGCATTCAGTATTCGCCCGCTTTTCAGTCTGCCCGCGAGTTGTTGACCAGCATCGCCGAAGAAAATGGCTTGCCACGGGAATACCTGTATCGCAAGAAAGACCTTGAAACGGCGGTGATAGAAGCCGTCGATAACGGTGTGATAACAGTGCCTGATGCTTGGCAAGGGTGGCGTTGGGCGTTGTATGGCGAGGCACTGCTGGAGCGCTTGTTGTCGCGCTTTGGGCCGGATGCACCCGCTCAGGAAGTAGCCGATGACTAAGCAGATGATTTCGATTTACAAGTCCTCCAAACGCGCTGAAACCTACGTTTATGTGTTACGCAAGGAGGCCTTGTCGCGTGTGCCAGAAGCACTCATGGAGATCTTCGGTAAGCCCATAAAAGTCACCGATATGTTGCTCACGCCTGAGCGGAAGCTGGCACGAGCTAAGGCTGATACAGTGCTTTTAGCGCTGGAAGAGCAGGGCTTTTACTTGCAGATGCCACCGCCTAAGGAGCCGTACTTGTTGGATTTGTATCGCGATACATCAGGCCGTTACGAGGGCTTGTGATGAAACATCAGGATGCATTTTGGCGAACTAAGTCATTAACGGAAATGACCAAGGTAGAATGGGAGTCGCTGTGCGACGGCTGTGCTAAATGCTGTTTGCAAAAACTGGAAGACGAAGACACGGGTGAGGTATTTTATACCCGCTTGGTGTGTCGGTATCTTGACGCCCAATGCCGCTGCAAGGTTTATGAAACACGGCATGAAAAAGTACCGGCGTGCATTTGGTTGCAACCGGAAGACCTTGATGCACTCAGTTGGCTGCCTGATACCTGCGCCTATCGCTTGGTACATGAAGGTCACGATTTACCAAGCTGGCACCCGTTGCGCACGGGCAAGCCGCTGTCGACGCTCAAGAAAGGCAAGTCGGTCATGCATTGGCCCGTCATCCCAGACGATGCGGTGCCAGAAGAAGACTGGGAAGACCACATTATTTTTAAGGCTCAATGATGGAAGATTATCAGAACTACCTGATCGCGTGGGGCGTTTATGCCCTTGTATCCCTTATCCTGTATGGCCTGCTGTGGATTGGCACGATGCGGTTGCCATGGCCAAGCCTGCGTTGGTATTTACGTTACGTCATCGCTGTGGTGCTGTTGGTGCCATGGGAGGGGCAGGAGCCAGAGACGTATTACGCCCCAGCTTTTATTGTCGGTGGTTTTGAATTGATGGACTCCGGCGTGCGGACGATGCTCGAAATCATGGGGGTGGTCATCTTCTTGATCCTGCTCGGTACGCTCGCGCTGTTGGGTAAACTGGCTTACAACCAACTGAGCAAAAGAAGCTCCAAGCCCGCCATCACTAGGCCGCCTCAAGAATGATTGGCACGAAACTTGATATAACCTTGTTATAGCTTCAAAGAATGCGCTGTTCCTGACGCTTTGTAAGCGTCAGCTCGATACAGCCTAATCGAATACTGCTCCGGGAGAGACTGATGTTAACGCACGTTTTTGTACTGATTGCCGTCATGTTGATGGCGGGCCTGTTTGGCGGCTTGGTGAACTACTATCTGCACGGTCAGCATGACCCTGATGTGGTGAGCTTGCCACGCAGTCTTGTCGTGGGTGGTGCCGCGTCCTTTATGGTGCCGGTGGTATTGAGCCTGCTGGGCAGTGACTTGATTGCCGCCAGTGAAGAGGACCCGGGTCAATTCGTATTGTTTGCTGGTTTCTGTTTGATCGCCGCGCTGGCATCGCGCGTTTTCATCATCAGTACAACCGATCGCATCATGGAAACCGCGCGTACAGCCCGCGAGCGCTCCGAGCAACTGGAGCATCTGGTACACGCTCTGCAACTGCAGATCGCCCCGATGATCGAAAGCGAAACAGAAAACGAAGCCACCGATGATGATAACCACGGTGCCATACCTTTGCCGGATGAAGTCGACGTAACGGCAACAAATGTCCTCAAGAGTCTCGGCAGCGGCCGATATATCTTTCGTTCGTTGCGCGGTTTAAGCAAGGATACCGACTATGATGAAGGCGCGTTAATGAAGACGTTGAACTTGTTGGTTTCACGCGGTATGGCCGGACGTGTTAATGGTTTGAAAGGTGTGCGTTGGTACGTTACTGAGCAGGGGCGTCGCTTCTTGCAGCAGATCATTTGATCGCAGAGCAATCGCGGTTCAGTATTATTAAGAGGTAGTCATGCGTCAGAGTGTCATTAAGGTATTAGTCGGTCTGTTTTGCTTGGGCTTTTTGGTTACTGCGAGCCAGGCTCAGCAGTCGGCGCCTACCGACCCCAGTATGGCATCTCTTGATCTGCGTATTCTGGTGGATATATCCGGCAGTATGCGCGATACCGACCCTAACAACTTACGCATTCCGGCGGTTAATTTGTTGGTCGAGCTGCTTCCAGAAGGCAGCACTGCAGGCGTATGGACCTTCGGGCAATACGTTAATATGTTGGTGCCGCACCGCAGTGTCGACAATGAGTGGCGTAGCCAAGCTCGTCAGCGCGCTAATGACATCAACTCTGTAGCCCTACATACCAACGTTGGTGAAGCCATCGAGCGTGCCAGCTATGATTTCGGTTTCAGCACCGGACGCAATCCGAAGCACTACATCATTTTGACGGATGGCAAAGTCGACATCCCTCCCGGAGACGCTGCCAGCCGCGCTGAGCGCGATCGCATCATTCGTGACATCGTTCCGAGAGTGAGAGAGTACAACGGCACCATTCACATGGTTGGCCTGTCGGATGATCTGGATAATACCTTAATGGCTCAACTCGCGGCGCAGACAGGCGGTCTTAACGCGGTGGCACAAGACGCCGAAGAGCTGTTAGCACTGTTTGTTCAAGTGCTGAACGCCAGCCTGGGTGATCAGGCCCCCGCAGAAGTCGCGCTGGACAACGAACAGCAATTTCGTATCGATGCGTCGGTCAGTGAATTCACCGCCGTAATTTTCCGCCCAGAGCCGGTGCCCGTTACCTTCGTTGCACCGGATGGCCAGCGCTACACACCAGACAATCTGCCCGCCAACAGCGAGTGGTTGGTTTCAGAACGCTATGACCTAGTGACGATGCGCATGCCGCAGTCTGGCACTTGGCAAGTAGAAGGGGATTTGGGCCCCAGTTCACGTATTTCCGTTGTCAGCGACCTCAATTTGCAAGTAAGCCCGTTGCCGTTAAACATCATGGCGCAGAATGAGGTGCCGGTCATGGCACGCTTCAGCGACGTAGACGGCGCGGTGACCGATCAAGATTTTCTCGGCCTGATGAACCTTACTGCGACCGTGCGCCAAGGCGCGACCATACTTGAGCGCCAGCCCATGACGCAGAGTGGTGACGAATTCGTTGGTAGCTTAACCATGCCCAGTGGAGAAGGTTCGTACGAAGTGGTGGTGGATGCGGACGGGCAAACATTCAATCGTCGGCGGGTATTTTCGGTTAACGTGAGAGAGCCGTTGGCCGTCGAAGTGATCCCACGTGTGATCACCTATGAGATTCGTGTTTATCCTAATTTACCCGAAATGACCGAGCAACAGATGCGCATGGTTGCGCAAGTGGATGGACCGGACGGCAGTGCGCAGTTCTTGCCATTTACGCAACAGTCAGCGGGTTACTGGTCGGTCGACGTACCGGGTAATCGCGGTAATGGCAATTACGCGGTCGACGTTAACGTGCAGTTTACGGGTGTCGAGCAGCCTTTGGGTGATATTGTTATCGCCCCGATTATCTTGTCTTTCCCTGTGCAAGCGGGCGATCCAAGGTCTATCTCAGCGCAACAAGCACAGCCGCCAGTTGTGCGCGAACCAGTAATGCCTGCGCCCATTCCTTTACCAGAGCCTGACACGCAGCCAGAACCAGAGGCGCCTGTCGACGCGCCTGACATGGCCCCAATTGATGGCGGCTTTGAGATCGGTGAAGAAGGGTTGCCGGATGACTGGCTTGATCTAGTGCCAGAAGACGACCAAGACGCAACGGACTGGCTGCCTTATGCTTTGTCCGGCGGGTCCGGGTTGTTGTTCCTGATCCTGCTTTATTTGGTTTACCGTCGTTTTGAGGGCCGCAACAAGCTGGATGATCTTGATTTGGACGAGCCTTTGTCCGAAGCTGAGCGTGCTGTGCTGGAAGAAATGGACGGCAAAGAGATTGATGAAGACGTCTATATTGATAAGCCAGCGCCGGCTGCCGAAGCCGAAGAGCTGCCTGATGATGGTGATATCCCAACCATCAGTGATGCTGTTCAGAACGCTGAAGATGAAGCAGAATCCGACGACGAACCGTCAATTCTTGACGACGAGTTTGATCTGGAGTCCCTCGGTATCAAAGATTCTGCCGCCGCTGAATTGGACGATCTTGATGATTGGGAGGACATCATTTCTGACGACGATTCGGCGTTCGATGAAAAGCTGGCGCCGGACGAATTTGATCTCAGTGATGACGACATTGATGATATGTTAGATGACTCATTGCTTGAAGATGATGAATTGCCTGATGAAGACGGCCCAAAAAAGGGGTAGTTGATCATCACTGACTGCAATGAGGCAGTCTTAAGCACCGCCAGTGCTTTACGGAACTGCGGTGCTTTCTTGAGCGCAGCGATGATTTTTAGGATGAATCATGAACCATACGAGCGATGTCGCACTTTATTCCTCTAAACATCAGTCGTTAGATGATCACGCATCGTTAAATGCGATGCTAGAACATGCCAGTCAGCATTACCCGGATCGTCCCGCCTTCTCAAATGAAGGCGTGACACTGACCTTTTCCGAGCTGGATGCTTTGAGTGCAGAACTCGCAGCGTATTGGCAGAAGCATACTGATTTGGTGCCTGGTGACCGCGTCGCCATAATGCTGCCGAATATCCTGCATTTCCCCATTGTTGCTCATGCGTTGCTGCGTTCTGGCTTGGTGTTGGTCAACATCAGTCCGCTATTGGAACAAGCCGAGTTACTGCATCAGTTGAAAGACTCCGGCGCTCGAGGGTTGATCTTTTTGGAAGTGTTCGGCGATGTGGTAGAAACCCTATTGCCAGACATAACCATTGATCACTTATTGGTGGCACGCTTGGGCGACCTGCATACCACGCGGCGTCGCTTCATGATCAACACCGTGGCGCGCTACGTACACAAACGTATTCCAGAATTTGATTTACCTAATGCCGTCGAGTTTATGAACGCCTTAGAATTAGGCCATGATCACGCGTTCGTGGTGCCTGATACGCAACCCGAAGACGTCGCTATGATTCAGTACACCATGGGCACGACAGGGCTGGCGCGCGGGGTCATGCTCAGTCAGCGTAACATGCTGTCCAACGTCGCACAGATCCGGCATCACCTTGAAAAATCCCCCACACAGCCTTCCGGCCTTGTCGCTGGTCGTGAAGTGATTCTGGCGCCCTTACCGCTTTACCATGTGTATGCTTTCACTGCTCATTGTCTGTGCTTGGTGGCCATGGGGTGCCACAGCGTACTGGTGACTAATACGAGGGACATCGCGAGTATCGTACGTACCATGCGGCAATGGGACATTACCGCGATGACGGGTATAAACACCTTGTTCGCTCATCTGTTGCAAAACAAAGACTTCCGGAAACTCGATTTTTCCCACTATCACATGACCCTCTCTGGTGGCATGCCTGTAGTTCCCGGTGTCGCTCAGGCTTGGCAGCAGGCCACTCGTGCACCGCTGTTGGATGCCTACGGCTTGACGGAGGCGTCACCTGCGGTAGCCATCAGTAACGTCGGCACGGCGTACGCAGGGCACTGTGGAAAACCACTGTGTAATACTGAAGTGCGGATTTGTGACGACGCAGGTACAACATTGGGTTTCAATGCGGTGGGGGAAATCTGGGTGCGAGGACCTCAGGTGTTTTCCAGCTACTGGAATGCGCCAGAAACGACGCGGCAAGCGCTCACGACGGACGGTTGGTTACGCACCGGGGATTTAGGCGCTATGAACCCGCAAGGCGAGATCAGCGTGGTGGATAGAAAAAAAGACCTTATTGTGGTATCCGGTTTTAACGTTTATCCGAGTGAAATCGAAGCGGTGGTGCACAAACACCCCAAAGTTGCGTCTTGTGCAGTCATCGGTGAAGTCGACACACATGGCCATCAGCGTATTCATTTGTTTGTCGTACCCAAAGAACAAGCGGATGAAGAGGTGGCGTCGTTGACAGACAAAGAGATTATTCACCATTGCCGAGCGCATTTGGACGGCTATAAAGTCCCCAAAATCGTCACTGTTTGTGCAGACTTCCCGGTCAGTGCGGTCGGGAAAGTACTGCGTCGCAAGCTGCGCGAGGGTAATCAACGCCTCGATTGACCGCATCAAGGTCAATAATCCTGTACGCTTGATCAATATTGAGGAAATAACAGCTGTTCTACTGCCGGAATGCACTAAGGCAGTTAACACCGGTGGACGATATGCGTACACTGCGGGCACAACTGCGGAGCTACACGACCGTGAAGCTCATCAGCAAGAATAACAATGTAAGGAGCGACCATGGCTAGCCAATACGCGCTGGAGCAATACCCAGGCGGCATGAATGCCACCATCGATATGTCACACTGTCAGTCCGTGACGCAGCTTTTTGACAAATCTGTAAAAGAATTCGCCGAACGGCCCGCCTTCAGTTGCATGGGTCGTACCATGAACTATGGTGAACTGGATAAACTCAGTGCCCAATTTGCTGCTTACTTGCAACATCATACGGATCTCAAGCCGGGTGATCGCATCGCCGTTCAGTTGCCGAATATTCTGCAATACCCCGTGGTCGTATGGGGTGCCTTACGCGCTGGTATGATCGTGGTGAACACCAACCCCTTGTACACCGAGCGGGAAATGGAACACCAGTTCAATGACTCTGGTGCACGTCTGCTGGTGGTCTACGCCGGTATGGCCGACAAAGCGTTGGCCGTGAAAGACAAAACACCGATTGAAAACATCATTTGCACCGAAATTGCTGACTTTCACCCGGGCTTTAAACGCGTGTTGGTCAATACCGTCGTTAAGCGCATCAAGAAAATGGTGCCAGCGTATGACCCCGCAGCGGTAAAGCCTTTGCGTGAATGCATTGCGGCCGGTGAAGGTAAGTCGTTTACGCCGGTAGAAAAGCAGCAGGGTGATACGGCGGTACTGCAATACACCGGTGGTACAACGGGTGTTGCGAAAGGTGCCGAACTGACACACGGCAACCTGATTGCCAACATGCTGCAGTGCTACGAGTATTTCGCCTTGGCTCTAAAACCCGGTCAGGAAACCTTCGTAGCGCCGCTGCCGCTTTATCATATCTATGCATTCACGGTGCATTGCTTGGTGATCATGGAGACGGGTAACCACAACGTGCTGATTCCTAATCCACGTGACATTCCAGGCTTTGTTAAAGAACTCAGCAAGTGGAAGTTCAATGGCTGTGCGGGTTTGAATACCTTGTTTGTGGCTTTGATGAACAACGCTGATTTTCAAAAACTCGACTTCAGTCACCTGAAACTGACCATTTCTGGCGGTATGGCGTTGACCAAAGAAGCCGCTGAGCGCTGGCAGAAAATGACCGGCTGCGCCATCAGCGAAGGTTACGGCATGACCGAAACGTCGCCCGTGGTGTCGTTTAATCCTCCTGGTTTTGGGCAGTTGGGTACCATCGGTTTGCAGGCGCCGAGCACCGAAGTGCGAGTGGTGAACGATGCCGGTGAAGATCAACCCGCGGGTGAACCCGGTGAGTTGCTGGTGCGTGGCCCTCAGGTCATGAAAGGCTACTGGAAACGTCCGGAAGAAACCGCCAAAACCATTACGGAAGACGGCTGGATTCACACCGGTGATGTCGCGGTGATTCAGGAAGACCGGTACATTCGCATTGTCGACCGCATGAAAGACATGATTGTGGTGTCGGGCTTTAATGTTTACCCGAACGAAGTGGAAGACGTCTTGGTGCAGCATCCTGCCGTGGTTGAATGCGCGGTTGTCGGTGTGGTAGACGAGAAGTCAGGTGAAGCGGTTAAGGCATACGTTGTGGCTAACACCGAAGTCTCGCCAGAAGAGCTGATTGCACATTGTAAGAAAGAATTAACGTCTTATAAGGTTCCGCGTCAGTTCGTGTTCCGCACAGAGTTGCCGAAAACCAACGTCGGTAAGATCCTCCGCCGCGAGTTGCGCGACGAGAACGCGTAATCGTTAACACTACTTGGAGTAGTAGGCGTAAGGGTTTGCCGTTGCGCTGCTTGGAGAGTGTGGAGTAGAGGGAATGCCTCAAGGTGCGACTTTCGGCCTGCCGTGGAGCGCCGGAGGCATACCCTCTACTCCACACTCTGCGGAAGGGAAGGGCGCAGCGTCATTCGCCAGTGTGAGGAGAAAGATGGCACCTACAGTTTTCACCTCAGATTCCCTATACTACGCGCCAGTTTAATCAAGTTGGCGTGTTATGTCCGTTGCTCCCTCCTGGCCTCAGGCCGAACAAATTCTCAACCAAGTTCAATGTCGAGATCGCCATCGTTTAGCGAGCACCTTGGCACGTCTAAAAAAAGACGCTAACGCCGGGCATGATATCTTGTCGGATTTTGAGCAATGGCTGGCAAAGGCCGAGCAAAGCCTTAATCACGTGCAAGAACGTCGACTCAACACGCCCAAGGTAAATGTTGATACGCAACTGCCGGTGGGTGAACAAGCCGAGGCCTTACGGGCCGCCATTGAAGCCAATCAAGTGGTCATCGTAGCGGGTGAAACCGGCTCAGGTAAAACCACCCAGTTACCCAAGATATGCTTGCAGGCCGGGCGAGGCACCCTGGGTTTGATTGGTCACACACAGCCGCGCCGCTTGGCGGCGCGGGCGGTGGCGACGCGTATCGCCGACGAGTTAAAGGTGCCGCTGGGCCAGCAGGTCGGCTTTCAGGTGCGTTTTACCGATGATACGAGCCCGCGCACGCAAATCAAATTGATGACCGACGGTATTTTACTGGCCGAAACGCAGAACGATCCCTTCTTAAATCGTTACGACACGATCATTATCGACGAGGCGCATGAGCGTTCGTTAAACATCGATTTCCTGCTGGGCTACATCAAACGCCTGCTGCCTAAACGCCCCGATCTGAAAGTTGTCATTACCTCGGCGACCATTGATGTGAATCGGTTCTCCGAGCATTTTGACGGCGCGCCAGTGTTTGAAGTGTCTGGCCGTACGTATCCGGTGGATGTGATGTATCGGCCGCCGATCGAACACGACGATTACGCGGCGGGTGGGCCGGATGCCATTGTCGCTGCCGTAGAGGAAATACTGGATATGGAGCGGGCAGGGCAGACCCACCAGAAAGGCGGTGATGTGCTGATCTTTTTGCCCGGCGAGCGCGATATTCGCGAAGCCGCCAAGGCGCTGCGCGACGCCGAGCTGCCACACCTGGACGTGCTGCCGTTGTATGCGCGCCTGAGCGCTGCGGACCAACAAAAGGTGTTCAGCCCCGGTAAAGGGCGTCGTGTGGTACTGGCGACCAACGTGGCGGAAACATCCATCACGGTACCGGGTATTCACTACGTTGTGGACACCGGGGTAGCACGCATCAGTCGATACAGTTACAAGTCGAAAGTGCAGCGCCTGCCCATTGAGGCTATTTCTCAGGCGTCGGCGAATCAGCGCGCGGGTCGTTGTGGTCGTATCGCGCCGGGGTTGTGTATTCGTTTGTACGCCGAAGATGACTTCAATCTGCGCCCGGAGTTTACCGACGCCGAGATTTTGCGTACGAATCTGGCCTCAGTCATTCTGCAAATGTTGCATCTCAAACTGGGTGCAGTGGACCAGTTTCCCTTTATTGATCCGCCAGATCACCGGCAGATCAAAGACGGTTATACACTGCTGCACGAATTGCGCGCGGTAGATGAGCGCAATAGCCTGACGCCCTTGGGTCGACAACTGGCTAGACTGCCGGTCGATCCTCGCTTGGCGCGCATGCTGTTGGAAGCGCACGAGCGCAATGTACTGAATGAAGCCTTGATCATCGTTGCGCTGCTGGCGGTGCAAGACCCCCGTGAGCGGCCGCAAGACAAACAAGCGCAAGCGCAGCAAAAACACGCGGTCGATGTCGATAAAGAATCGGACTTCGTCACCATACTGAATCTATGGCAGCGCGTTGAAGAGCAGCGGCAAGCACTGGGTGCGAATCAGTTCCGCCAGTTCTGCAAGAAGGAATACCTGAACTATCTGCGTCTGCGCGAATGGCGCGAGATTCATCGCCAACTGCACATCATGTGTAAGGATCTCAACCTGCGCTTCAACAGTGAGACGGCCAACGGTGCAGACCTGCATCAATCGTTGCTGTCTGGCATGCTCAGCCAGATCGCTCAGTGGAAAGAGGGTAAGGTCTATACCGCTGCGCGCGGCCGCCAATGTGTGGTGTTTCCGGGGTCGCCCCTGTACCGCAAACCACCGCCGTGGCTGATGGCCGCCGAACTGGTGGAAACGTCGCAGTTGTACGCGCGCACCGTTGCCAAAATTGATCCCGGTTGGTGCGAAGCCTTGGCGCCGCATTTGCTGAAGCGAGCTTACAGCGAGCCGCATTTTTCGGCCAAGCGCGCACAAGTCATGGCGTGGGAAACGGTATCCCTTTACGGGCTGATTATCGTGGGCAGGCGGTTGGTCAATTACGGTGCTGTAAACGCGTTAGAAAGCCGCGAGCTGTTCATTCGCCAAGGTTTGGTTGAAGGTCTGTATCGCACGCAAGCGCCGTTTTATCAACACAATCAAGCCTTGCTGCAAGAAGTGGAAACACTGGAAGACAAGGCGCGACGGCGTGACATTCGGGTCGACGACGAAGCGTTATTCAGTTTCTACGACGGTCGCATTCCCGATGGCATCGTGAATGGCAAAGGGTTTGAAAAGTGGCGCAAAGACGCCGAGAAAACCACGCCAGACCTGCTGTATTTCAACGCGGAAGACTTACGCCAGCAGGACGACTTGCCGTCGCCACAGGCCTATCCAGACCATTTCCGTTTTAACGGGTTGGAGATACCGCTGCAATACAAATTTGCTCCGGGCCAGCAAGAAGATGGGATTACCGCCGTGGTGCCTGCCGTTGCCTTGCGTCAGTTAACCCCCGAACGGCTGGATTGGTTGGTGCCGGGGTTGCTGGAAGATAAGGCCATTGCCTTGGTGAAAAGCCTGCCTAAGTCTATTCGCCGAGCTTTGGTGCCGGTACCTGACACAGTGCGACAGGCGTTGGATGGTGTGGAGGCAGATAACATCGCCTTAACCGAGGTGTTGGCGCAACGCTTGTTTCGTCTCAAAGGCGTGCGCATCGGGCCCGATGACTGGCAACACGACAACATTGAGCAACACCTGAAGTTCAATATTCGGGTGGTGGACGAGGCCAGCAATACCTTGGCCGAAGGCCGTGACATCAGTGCCTTGTGGCAGCAGGTAACGGACGTTGATGTACGACCCAGTGCCCGTACCGTTACCGAACTGGAACGCGACGGTCTGACCCGTTGGGATTTTGGTGACATACCCACCACCTACGACCTCAAACAAGCCGGTATGACGATTACCACGTATCCCGCGCTGGTCGATAAAGTGCATTCGGTGGCGATCGAGTTGTTTACTGATCCCGATTTCGCCGCGCAACAACACCGCCTTGGCGCGCTGCGCCTGGCGCGGTTGCATCTCGCCGAACAAGAGAAATGCCTCAGTACGCGCTTGCCGAAATTCAAAGAAGCCGCTCTGTTCTTCGCTCCGCACGGACAAAGTCGCGACTTGCTGGATGATCTGCTGGCAACAGCGGTGGCCGAGGCCGTGGTGGAAAATGCAACAGGAGCGTGTGAGCTGCGCACCGAAGCAGAATTCACTGCAGCGCTGGAACGGGGCAGAGCAGAGCTCACCGAAGTAGCTGAGCGGCTGAGTCTGGAGTTACACAGCATGATGGCCTCTGTGCACCAGATCGCCAAGGGCCTCAAGGGCAAGATTTCTTTTGCCCTAGCTTTTGTCTATTCAGACATTAAAGCGCAGTTAGCACGTTTGGTTTTTCCGGGCTTCCTATTACAAACACCACGCCCGCAAAGGCATGAACTGGCGCGCTATTTAGACGGCATGGTGTTGCGGATGAATCGCAGCAGTGGGGTGTCGCCGCGCGAGCAAATGTACATTGATGAGTTGAATACCTTTTGGGAACGCTACGTTGCGAAGGCGGAAAAGCTGCGCAAAGAGCAGCGGTGCAGTGCTGCATTGGAAGAGTACCGGTGGCAGATAGAGGAGTATCGAATTTCGCTGTTTGCGCAGACTCTGGGGGCTAAAAGCCCCGTATCGGCGAAGCGCTTGGAGAAGCAGTGGGAGGCGCTGCGAAACCTATAGTGCCCCTTACAGCCATGGCGCCTGCATAAAAGAACGCGCCAACGCTCCCACCGCGAGCGCTACGAACAGCACGCCCATGGTTAAATCCATGGGTTTCTGTACTCGGCCCATAAAGGTCGACACGGTTTGACGGGTTAGGAACCACACCACAACCGTGTACCAGAGTCCGTCAATGGCGAAGGCCAAACCGGCCAGTGGCCAAGGGTTAGCGACTTGGCCAACGAAAGGACTGAAGATGGCAGTGAAAAAGATCCAGATTTTGGGATTGAACAAGCCAATAGCCAGAGCGTGATACCAACTGGTGGCCTTAGGCCCGGCTAACGTTTCCCGATGTTGATGGCCCGGTCGCCAAGCCCATAGCATATTGAACCCAAGATACAGTAGCCAGAGCTGACCCAATAGGCCAATCAACCAGAACCACGGCCCACCCATTAGCCGAGCACTGGCAAATACCACCAAGGTCAGCATGGCATAAAATCCAATGGCGGAGGCGTGTGCCCATGCGCCGATCATTCCTTGGGTGCGACCATTGGTGCTGGCCACACGGGCGATCACAACTAAGCTGGGTCCCGGCGTGGCAGCGCCCAGAAAACACACCAATGCCAGCGAAAACCATTCTATAGGGCTCATCTCAGTTCCTTTTAGCCTTGATTAGAGAGAGTGTGTTTGTAGCAGGAATGAGCACTCTACACCATACCGCTAGCACGGTGCAGAGGCTCGAATGTTATCAGAAGTTGACAATCAGGCGCACGGCGTCAAGGTGCAGCTCGGCGTGGCCAATGGCATCGGCCAAGGCCGCACGGTCGGTTTGCAGTGCCGCTAAGTCCGCGCTGAAGTCTTTACCGGAGACGGTCTGCAAGGCTTCCAAACGAGCGATCTCGCCGTCATAGAACGCTTGGCTGGCCTCACTGGCCTGTACCTTTAGAGCGCTTAGCTCGGGTTCTGCCTGCACGCGGACTTGCTCCAGCAACGAGGCGATCAAAGTGTTCTGTGACTTAATGACTTCTAGTACCACATTTTTCTTGATGCGCTGTTGTAAGTCGCGGAGATCCTTGTCGGCAAAATAGCTGGTGATGGGCCTTGATTCTTGATCAACCACCACCTGAAAAGACGCTTGTGGCAAGTACCGGCCTGCCGCTCGCGCACTTGGGTGCTGCATGATGGGCATAAAGTGAGCGGCAACATAGAGGCTGCCTTTTGCCAGATCGGGCTGGCTGATCAGGGTCACGCCGGCGGCACCCAAATGGCTGTCTTCCAAGGTTTCCAGCACGAAGTCCACCATGGGGTGTTCCCAGGTAATAAACTGGATGTCATCCCGGCTTACGGCAACGGAACGCCGAAAGGTCACGCGCGTACCCTCATCACCCATGAAGGGCAGGGAGTCGGTCAGCATGTTGGCACTGGGTTGCAGGCTGAAAATGCCTTGGCCTTCATCTTCGACATCAATGCCGAAGCTGTCTAGCGCTTCGATCATGAAGCTTTCCGGCGACAATTGGCTTTCAAATTCGGCAATCTGCTCCAACAACTCTTGGGCTTCATGACGGTTAAAAGAGTGCCATTCCAGCAGACGATTTTTACCCGCACGCAGCCGCTCAGTGAGTTCCGAGGCCAGCGTTTGTACAGCTGTCAGTTCATTTTGAAATTCGGCCTCTGTTAAGGCGTCCAAATAATCCAGTTGCTGCGGCCGGTCGGCACTGACGCGCTCCGACAGCACTGCCTGACCGACGCCACAGGTCTGCTCAAATGCGTTTAGCCCGGCGTGATACCACTCGAACCAACGCTCGCTCACGTGATCAATAAAGTAGGGCACATGAATCTGAATGGTGTTGGTTTGCCCGATGCGGTCTAAGCGCCCAATGCGCTGTTCCAACAAATCAGGGTGGTTAGGCAGGTCAAAACACACCAAATGATGAGCAAATTGAAAGTTACGCCCTTCGCTGCCGATCTCTGAACACACCAGAATCTGTGCGCCATCATCTTGGTCGGCAAAATAGGCACCGGCGCGATCGCGCTCAATCAAGGTCATGTCTTCATGGAACTGGGCCGTACGCAGCCCTTCACGTAAGCGGAGGTGGCCTTCCAGCCCGGTGGCGGTGCGCAAATTGTGGCAAATCACTAAGAGCTTTTCGTTGGTGGTCTGAGCCAGATTCACCAGCCACTCCACTCGCGGGTCATCTTCTGTCCACGCCAGTACGCCGATTTCCGGGTAGGGTTTGTCCAATTGATAGTCTTCAGGCAGTGGCAAGGCGGTTGGATGAACTTGACGTTCAGGGAACCCGGCGATGCGGTCACGCGTATTGCGGTATTGGATGCGGCCGGTGCCTTGGACGTCGATCAGGTGGTCAACCAACAGTTGAATGTCCTTTTCTGCAGCCGTATCACGCGCCTGCGCCAACAGTTTTTTGCTGTAAGCATCGGTACAGAATGCATCCAACGATGTACTGGTCAGTTCACTGTCTAGCCACTCGCCCAGCGCCGTGCTCAAGGTTTCGAGTTGTGCATGGGTGCTGAGGTATTGCTGCAGGTTATGAAAATGCTGCGGGTCCAGCAGGCGCAAGCGAGCAAAGTGACTTTCGACGCCCAACTGCTCTGGAGTAGCGGTGAGCAAAAGTAGTCCAGGCGTGCTGGCGCTCAGTGTTTCGATGGCTTGGTACTCCAAACTGGGTGCTTCTTCCGACCACGCAAGGTGATGCGCTTCGTCGACAATCAAGAGATCCCACTCGCAACGGGTCGCCAGCGCCAACGCATTGCCGTCTTGCCACAGTGATACGGGCACCAGCACGCGCTGTTCGTCGTCAAACGGATTGCCGTCGGGATTTTCTTCCAATGCGGCGTCCAAGCGCGAATGATCGAAGATGCTGAACGGCATGTTGAATTTGCGCAACAGCTCGACCAACCACTGATGCAGCAAGTGGTCCGGTACAGTAATCAGCGTGCGCTGCACGCGGCCTTCGATTTCCAGTTTGTGCAAAATCAAGCCAGCTTCGATGGTTTTCCCGAGGCCTACTTCATCGCTGAGCAGAATACGCGGAATGCCGCCTTTGGTGGCGGCTTGGGCCAGATAATATTGGTGCGGGGTTAATTGAATCCGACCACCCAATAAGCCGCGTACTGTCTGGCTCTGGTATTCGCTGTATTGCGCGCGGGCTTTTTGGCGCAGTTGATACCAGTTCAGGTGATCGACTTGCCCGGCCAACAGGCGTTTGTCGGCGCTGTCGAGTTTTAGCTCGTGCGCCAGCAGCATTTCGGGTATCACATGTTCTTCGCCCGCTTCATCCTGTATTAAATAGATGATGCGGTGTTGATTCACTTCACCACCTTGTACGGTGCCGCGCATGCCATCTGCGGTGGTCAGTGTGTCGCCTTTCTGCAACAAATAGCGTTGCAATGGAGCCTGCGATTCGGCGTACGTGCGGACTTCATCTACGGCAGGAAATGAGATGTTCAAGCGTCGATTGGCGACAGACTCTATAATGCCCAAGCCGAGTTCAGGTTCTGTTTGTGAGAACCAACGTTGTCCTGAAGCGAAAATCATGGTGTTGTATGTCCTGTCTCTGGTCGATTACAGTGTAGCAGGCGGCCTTGCGCGCGGTGGCGCTCAACCAGTAATTTTAAATCTAGCCGACGTAAGGGCGGTAGGGGGCCGGATTGTAGACATGCCTAACCAAATCAGCAAACCCAATTCAACGGGGCCGACGGACTTCGAGCGCCGACAGATCGAGCGACAGATGCAAATTTTTCTGCAGAACGTGGTGCCCGTTAACTATCGCGGCCCCGGAGACATCCGTTATCGGTTGGATCAATGGAACATCGAGCTATTTGAGGTGCAGGCGCATCCGGTGTATCGGCAGCGTGGTGTTCGGCTACCTTTGGCGTTAATTCGATGCGATGGCCGTGGCCAGCCGTGGCGGCTTTTGTTCCGTGGTGAACAAGGACATTGGCGGGAATACCCTGTTACTGAGCAGCAGCCTTTTTTGCGCTTAGACGCCGCCTTAGCAGAGTTAGAGAGTGACAAATACGGTGTATTCTGGTGATAATGTGATCAGTAATGTTTGGTTAGTGGCAGAACAATAATAACTCGGAAGTCGGTGGGAGTAGTTAATGTACAAAACAGGAAATGATCGCCGGCTGGGTGATGTGCTGGTAGAGAATGGACTCCTGACACCGGAACAGTTAAAAAAAGCATTATCTCTGCAAAAAGCGTATGGCAATAATTCTAAGATCGGCGAAATCGTTGTCGATCAAGGATGGGTCAGTCGGCAGAACCTGCTGCGCACCATGTCGTTAGAATTTCATATCCCCATGGCACAAGCGGTGTTTTCCCAACGTGAATCCTTTCGTGCCTCTAAAGCCCCAGTGCTGTCGAAATTGGCTGAGGCTATTCACCCGCATACTCCACCTAATGGTGTTCCAAAGGGTGATCTGGCGGTGCCAGCTAAGCGCGAGAAATCATACAGCTACTCGGTAACCTCTCTGCGTAAGTTGCGCTGGCTATCACTGGATAAAGACCCGGACCACGCCTTCGGTCAGTTATTAAAAGACTGCATGTCGAATAAGCCACCCGATGGTGAGCAGTTTCGTAAACGCACCACAGCGCTAGCGCCTTGGACCGAGAAGCGTGATATCGCCGTTTTAACGAGCTGGTATGAGATTATGCAACGGCAATACAGCAGTGCACAGAATAGGCTTTCTCAGTGGGCGAACGACGAGAGCGCAGCGCAGTTGTGGCTTGATGCTGGTGTAATGGCCGAGGACTATACTGAGGTGGTACGCACAGTGAAGCTATTCTTAGAACGTCCTAAACCACCACTGAATTGGTATTTTATTCTCGCTTATTCACTCGACGAATTGGGCATGATAGGGCCAGCTGTAGCGGTCTACCGATACTACACCGAGCATTCCGAAGAAGTATCAACTACCTGTCGTTATGCGCTGCAGAGGCTCAAAACGGTAGCACCAAGCTAGCGGGCGCGACCTTTTATTAGTGGTCGCAACAGGCCTTCTTGTCCTTCGGTTTTTAACAATAAAATCAGCGCCATGTGCTGTCCGAGCTTGCCCGGAGGAAAGCCTTTGCGTGCAAACCACAGCAAATACTCTTCCGGTGTATCCACCAAAAAACGACCTTGATACTTGCCAAACGGCATGGTCGCGTTAGCCGCCGCAGCGAGCAATTCTGGCGTTAGATCCGTCATGCAAATTTCCCGATTCAATGCTTGGTAGATTCTTCGAATGAACTATACTACTTTATATAACCTAACACTGATAATAGAAGGTGTATCTTGATCAAGGCTATCCCCGTCAGTCAACTGCGAGTGGGTATGTTTGTGTCGGAGCGCAATGCCGATTGGATACCTAGCACCAATAAAACCAAGTCCGGCTTGATTCTGCGCCAAGAGATCGTAGACAAAATCAAAGCGCGCGGCATTGAATACATCACCATCGACACGGCCAAAGGTGTGGATGTGGACGAGACTGATGGTGCAACGCCCCAAGATGACGAGGTGCAATCCTCGGAGCAGACGAAGCCCAAAAAAGCAGAATTGCAGGTCAAAAAACGGGAACAGATTCTGGCGCAACAAGAGCAGTCGGGTGTGGCGACGCCATCGGTGTCGCTTGACGACGAACGCCAAAGTGCAAAAAAAGTGCATGAAGAAGCGCTGAACTTGCTGGGCGATGTGATGGCCAAAGTGCAAGCGGGAGCGCCGATTGATATTCAAGATGTAGAGGATATTGCGGACGACAACATTGCTTCCGTCTACCGCAATGAAAACGCTTTGGCCTGTATGTCACGAATCCGCGATAAAGATGCTTACCTGCTAGAACACTCACTGAACGTCGGTATTTTATTAAGTATTCTTGGTAAATCCATGGGCTTTGATCACGAGAGTATTCGTAAGCTGGCCATTGGCGGCATGTTGCACGATGTTGGGAAGATTCAAGTATCCGACATGGTGTTGAATAAGCCGGGAAAGCTAGAAACCCAGGAATGGGAAGAAATGAAGCGCCATGTGACTTACGGCAAGCAGTATTTAACCAGTTTGGATATTGATGCTGATGTGATCAGCATTTGTGCGCAACATCACGAACGCCTTGATGGCACGGGTTACCCTAACGCGCTGACCGAGTCTGACATCAGTTTATTTGGGCGGATGGCCGCGGTGTGTGATGTGTATGATGCGATCACCGCTGACCGTGTGTACCACGACGGAATGACGCCGTCAGTGGCAATGAAGCGTCTGGTGGAGTGGAGCGATCATCACTTGGATCGCAAACTGGTGTACCAGTTTATCCGCGCAATGAGTATTTACCCTATAGGTACTGTGGTTGAACTGAACAGCGAGCAATTAGGTATTGTGATTACACCCAATAAAGTGCGTCAAGCCGAGCCGGTCGTTCGGGTGATATACAGCGTGGAACACAAGCGGTTTTTAGAAGTTGAAGACGTCGACCTCGCCAAAGTGGGGGATGACAGAGAGATAGTGCGAGCCGTTGATCCGGCCCGCTTATCGTTTGATTTGAAAATCATGGATTTTATGTAAGCGGCGCCTCGGCGACAGCGGTGCGCAAACGATGTATCGCTTGGTCAAATAAGTCCGTTCCGCAGGCAAAATTCAACCGCAAGAAACCGGGGCAACCAAAGGCCGTGCCGTCACTTAAACCGAGCCCATGGGCAAGCATGTGCTCATAAGGGTCTACCGCCCAACGGCGACAGTCTAACCAAGCTAAATGCGTCGCCGACGCGGGATAATAACCTACCGAAGTGCCCGCCAATTCCGTTGCCAACTGATCACGTTGTGTGCGCAAATGTTGTAGTAGCGCCTTATGCCAGTCGTCGCAATGGCTCAACGCAGCTTCGGCGGCGACCAGCCCGAGTAAATTTACCTCGCCCGTTTCATGCGCCATCGTCTGGGTAAAGATCATTCGTAGCTCGGCGTTTGGAATGATGGCGAAAGCGCAGGCCAGTCCGGCAATGTTGAACGTTTTGCTGGCCGCCATCAGTGTGACGCTACGTTGTGCCAACAACGGCTGTGCGCCGACCGGGTAGTGCGTTGAACCATCCAATATCAGGTCGGCGTGAATTTCATCCGAACAAACAATGACATCGTGACGGTCACACAGCGCAGCTAAGCGCTCCATGTCCTCTAGGCGCCACATGGTGCCTTCCGGGTTCATTGGGTTACACAGGTGAAACAGCTTGGTCTCTGGCGCGCTCAACGCAGCTTCGAGGGCATCCCAGTCCGTGCGCCAGACATTGCCATCCAGCAGTGACGGGATTGACTGATGGCCGTGGTGGTATTTGTGTGTGACGGTGCGCAGAGGTGGATAGTTCGGAGTATGGACTACTGTCTGTGAGGTTTTAGAGCCCCAGCTTTTTTGGGCGGTATTGAAACCCTGGACAACGCCAGGCAGCCAGACCAGCCAGGACGGATCAATCACCCAGCCGTGCTGGCGCTCGACCCACTGACACACCGCTTGCTGTAAGCTGGGCCAAGGCTTGGTGTAGCCGAAATGCTGCTGCGCTACGCGGGCCTGCAGCGCGTCTACGATGGGTTGTGGCGAGGCGAGATCCATGTCTGCCACCCACATCGGTATGACGTCCTGACCTGCATATCGCAACCACTTATCGGAGTGATCTTCCACTCGTGGTACGCTTTGTGCGAACATGCGCGCGAAATCTGCGTCGTGTTTATTGTGCATGGTATACTGACATCCTTTGACTACCGTGGCTCTGTAGCATGCAGAGCAGGCGGGGCAAAATCAACCCTCAATGCTTGCTCAAGACTGCATTACATTTAACCTCGACGACACACAACAACTTCGGGACCCCCAAACATGCTCGACTATGAAGACCGCTTTAATGGTGTTGCCAGACTCTATGGCACGCGTGCTTTGGATGCTTTTCGTCGCGCACACGTTGCGGTCATTGGTGTTGGTGGAGTGGGTTCATGGAGCGTCGAAGCGTTGGCGAGGTCGGGTATCGGTGAGCTGACGTTGTACGACCTCGATGATGTCTGTGTGTCCAATACGAATCGGCAATTGCACACACTGGGCAGTACCATTGGGCAATTCAAAGTGGATGTTTTGGCGGAGCGTTGCCGGGACATTAACCCCGATATCGTTGTGCATGCTCGCCAGGCGTTCATTACCGCCGACAACTTGGCTGATCAAGGCCTGAACGATATGGCCTTTGTGATTGACGCAATCGACAGCGTAAAAGTGAAGGTGGCGTTGATTGACTACTGTCGGCGGCAAAAAATTCCATTTGTTACGACAGGTGGAGCGGGTGGGCAGATTGATCCTACGCGCGTGCAACTGGTGGATCTAGCCAAGACCATTCAAGACCCTTTGGCGGCGCGTGTGCGCTCGGAACTGCGCAAACAACATGGTTACGTGAAAGGCGGTAAGTCCATGGGTGTGCCCTGTGTGTTCTCCGACGAGCCCCTTGTTTATCCGCAGGACGACGGCACGGTGTGTGCGACGAAAAACCTAACGGGCGGCACCCGTATGAACTGTGCTGGTGGCTTTGGCGCGGCCATGGCTGTCACAGCCACCTTTGGAATGGTAGCGGCCAGTGCGGCGTTAAAGCGGCTAGCGGCGAACGTATAGGTAGGGCGGCGTGTTTACACCCGCCAGTAGTGGTCATTAAACGATGGTCGGAACGGGCTTTCGGGGTATGCCTCCGGCGCTCAACGGCAGGCCGGGAATGCGCGCCTTGAGGCATACGCCCTGCGCCCATGCCACGGTTCAGCCGTCAATTACAGGGTGGAGGAGAGCCGCATCATCCGCCGTAGTGGTCATTAAACGATGATCGGTACGGGCTTCGGGGTATGCCTCCGGCGCTCAACGGCAGGCCGGGAATGCGCGCCTTGAGGCATACACCCTGCGCCCATACCTTTGCCACGGTTCAGCAGTCGATTACAGGGCGGAAGAGCACAGCGTCATCCGCCGCACGACGGTTCGACCAGAGGGCTGGCGCCCGGGGACTAATCTGGATACAGCTTCTTAATACTGTGGTTCTTCTCCGCCTCCGAGTGCGCTGGCGTGTTGTCTTGCCAGTCGGTCAATAACGCCACCCAACGGGTGCTGAGTAACCGCTGTTGCGCATCACTGCCCGGCTCTGCGCCGTAGTGCAGGGCTTGCGTGTCGCGCACTAATAAGGCGAACTGCGGTTGTCGGTGGGCCGTACCGACGGCTTCTAAGTTGGGCCAACCGTCGGCATCAAACTGTGTCGCCAAACGATTCAGCAGTTTGCCCCATTCTTGGTTTTGTGCCAGTTCGATAAGTGGTTGTCGCCAGTCATCACGTCGCACTTTTCTTACGAACGCCTTATTGCCTGGCGTGCTGACGCCTAGAGCGTTGGACGTTATGTCCGGAGCAGAGCGCACGCGCCGACGCAGGCGCTGTTTTAACGTCATCAACCAAGGTTGTCCCGGCCGATTGAGCAGGTGCCACAATAAGGCCCCGTTCAAAATGAACAAAATCATGAACAGCCAATACAGTCCTGATGGACGGCTTGAAACTGCGTTATCCAGCGGTGTAGGCAATGATTGCGGGCTTGGGCTGTCGGGTGTCAGCGGCAACGTGGCCGGACCGGTTACCCGTATAGTGCGCGCCGACAGTTCAGCCCAGCGCAGTTGGTCGGTGTCCAGGTCCCACCACGGAATGCGAACCTCTGGCAATTGATACTCACCGGACTGGCCAAATAAGTACGAGGTACGGTCTTGGCGTAGACTGCGGCGTTGACCGTTGGTGATTTGTTCCTGGGTGTCTGGCAAGCTCGGATAAGCGCGCACGCCAGTGGGTAGGCTCTCAGTCGACAAGAGCTCCGGCAAGCGATGACGAGCCGGGCCGGTAGCCGCTAGGGTAGCGGTGCGGGTGATCTGGTGCCCGCTGGGCACATTGAGGTTATCTTCACTCCAATGCTCGGTGAGCGATAGGTTGCGTGCGGGTAGCCAGCGAGCGTTTGCCGGAAACGCCGCTGGGACAGGTTTCACCACCAAGGGTATGGGGTCACTCTGCAATCCGTTGATTGTTTGGGCGGGTGCCCACGAGTTTTGGCGGTAACTGCCATTGAAGGTAAACGCGGGCAACGCGCGCGTGCCAGGTTGTGTCGGGGTGTACAGATAGTGGAAGCGGGTAAACCGGTATTCCTGGCCGTTGCGTCGCGTAGTACCGTTGATTCGCTCGCCCAATTGCTCCCAGTCGGCGTGTTCCGGGGTGGCGTCGGCAAAGGTGCCATTAACGTTCACCGTGTACAGCAGTTCCAGCGTGACGACTGTAGACTGCCCAACGTAGAGTTCGCGTTCTGCGATGTCGACATCCAGTTGCACCAACTGACGCTGCTGGGTGCGCTGGTCAGGGCTCATTTCCAATACCGTGATGGCAATGGGGCGTGTTTGTTCGGTACCGATTGTTAAGGCGGGTATTTCTAACCGTCCGGTTTTAAGCGGTGCCAGTTGTATTTCCCATTCCAGAAAGGAATTGCGTATACCACTGAACGACGTACTGGACGACATGTGGGATTGCGATAAGACTTGGAAGTCAGTGAGTAGGGGGGCCAAGTCGATCTCGGTGTTCTCCATCCGTGTGCGAATACGCAGAACGACTGTGTCACCTTCCACTAATGTGGTTTTATTGACGTTGGCCAGCACAGTCGCTTGCACGCCGTTGGGCGTCAGGCCAAGTAATAGGGCGACACACAGGAAAAAGCAGGTACGCAGTGGCGACATAGGGCTTACCATAGTGGGCCCTCTCGATCATGGATGCTGGGGTCACTCTCATACTCAAAGCGAAACTTGCGTTGCAGAAACAAGTTGTCGGCGGGCGGCAGGCGTCCGCGGATGTCTTCATCCGGCACGTTGTTGGGGTCTTGAGGGCCACTTTCACTTTCCGACGGTCCGCCGTCTTGTGGAGGCGCATCGGTAGGCGCATTGTCACTGAGTTCTGTGCTGTCTTCCGCTAAGTCTGAACCATCATCGTCGCGGCCGTCACCCGTATCCGACGGGTCGTCACCTGGATCGCTTGGGCCTTCTGCGGGCTCATCGTCACCGGACGATGGCTCTGGTGGCGGTGGCGTTTGCGCCAGAAAGCGTTCGATCAAGGCGCGGTTGTGCTCCGCTTCTGCCATTTCAGGCGCCTGCAAACTGGCGGTTTCAAAGGCCGCCATGGCTTCCTCAAGCAGTCCTTGATTTACTAAGGCATGGCCAAGGTTGTAGGTTGCTAGCGGATCGTTAAGAGATTCGAGCACCTCACGCGCGCGTGCGTACTGATTAGCTTGCAACGCGGCGTAGCCTTGCCATTCGGGCGAAAGAAACAGGTCCAATGCTTGTTGTGGGTCGGTCGGCAGTAGCTCGGCCGCACGTTGATCCGGGCTACGGAACCAGTCGCGGAGACCGCTGGCTTCGACAGACGGGCTCCATAGAGCGCTCATGCTGACAGCCGCGAGGCCGTATAAAGCTCCTCGGCGCCACCACAACAGCAAGCCGGGTAGGGTCAATAACAGCAGGTATGGCCCCCAGTCACGATATTGCGTCCGCATACCGGCCTCGTACGCAGCACCTGCTAAAACGCTGGGCAGCACTTGGTCTAGGTCGTAATTGTCGACGCTGACCGGTTGCCAGCGTACCTGACTGCTTTGCGCCAGACGTGAGATCTCTTGCGTGTCCACCGGAGGGATTAACAACTGCCCGTCATCTAAACGCAGTGGTGTGCCGTCCGGAAGTAAAACCGGGGACCCTACGCGAGTCCCCAGTACGATGATACCCAGCCGTTGTTGCCGCGCTAATGTGGGTAGCTTTGATCGCTGTTCTGCGGTTAGGTCATCGGTCAGCCAGAGTATATCGCCCGGCTCATTGTCTAACAGCTCGGTGGCGATGGTCATTGCCGCGACGGGGTGGCTACCCAGCACTGGCAAAATGAAGGGGCTGAGTTGCAGTAAGAAGTTGTTCAGCGCTTTGTGGTCGGTCGTCACAGGGGATACCAAATGAGCGGTGCCAGAATAGGCCACCAAACCGGCTGGGCGCTGTGGATGACTGGTCAGCCAATCTTGTATCTTTTGCTGGGCTCGCACCGAACGACTTGGGCTGATGTCGTCGCTGGCCATGCTTAAAGACTGGTCAATAACAAAAACGACGGGTCTATCCAAACTGTACACGGGCAGGGTGGATCGGGTTGCCGGGCCTGCCAAGGCAAATATCAGGACGAACAACGAAACCCAAGGCAATAGACGTTGGGTCATCCGCCAGCGCCCGCCGGCCTGCACGGTCAGGGCATGCAGCAATTCGGGGTCAATCAAGCGCTGCCACGGCGTCAGGCCGTTGCTCGCTCGCCAGACTAGAAACGACAGTAACGGTAGCCAGGCGATCAGCCATTCCGGGCGCAGTAGAGTCACTTTGAAGGCCTCCACCGTGGCAATAGCTGATTATTCATGACTGATAATATGGCAATCATGGCTAGCAGCGCCAAACCGAGCGCCGCTGGAAGGTAGAAAAGTTCGCGACGCGGGCTGAGGGTTTCCTCGCCTGCCAGAGTTGGCTCTAGGCGGTCTATGGTACGGTAGATGTCTTGCAACTGAGCGGTGGATTCGGCGCGGAAATAGCGCCCGCCGGTTTGCTCCGCGACGGCAATCAGTGTGGGCTCATCCAGGTCGGCCGAAGAGAGACCGGCAGGGCCTAGCATATTGCCGTCGCGGCTTGGTCCGAGTCCAAAGCCGATGCTGTGTATGCGCACACCATAGTCAGCCGCCCATTGCGCCGCTTCCATTGGTGCAATATTGCCCTCGTTTTGGGCGCCGTCGGACAACACCACCAAAACACGTTCACTGTCAGGCTGTTGATTATCAACCAAATGGGCTACACCGATGGCCAGGCCTTCTCCTAAGGCGGTCCGATTTCCCGCCATGCCAATGCGCATATCATCAATCATTTCTGACACGATGTTGAGGTCTGGCGTCACCGGCAACACCAAGTAAGCTTGTGTGCCAAAGACGGTCAGCCCTAGCTGGTCACCGGTGCGGTTGGCGATAAAGTCCTGCAATACTGATTTCAGCACATCGAGTCGATTAGCGCGACGTCCATTCATTGCCATGTCGGCAATGCTCATGCTTTGAGATAAGTCGACGACCAGCATGAGTTGCCGCCCTGAAAGTGGCTGTTGAACACTGTCGCCCGGTACAGTGGGGCGCATCAGTGCAACGACAAACAGTATCCACGCGAGGGCCAGTAAGAATGTGCGTATGCCTAAGGTGCCAACCGGAGAGCGACGCACAGCGCGACGCCACAATACGGCGTGCGGGAGACGGATGGCATCGCTACGAGCGCCGGCGAGGTACCGACGTACCACCCATGCGACAGGCAGCAGCAGAATCAGCCATGGCCAGGCGAATGTAAGGTCAGACAACGCTTGCATAGGTTGTGCAGTATCTCTTGGGTGGTTTCATGGTCCCACGCTTTGAACGCGGTGGACGGTTGATAGCTTTGTAACAGTAATTGACGCAACGAGTTTACGTCGTCAGCCTCCTTTCCAGGAGCACTTAAGCGTATTTGAAGCTGGGTTAGAAATGATTCTGGCGGCAGGGTCGTGTCAATGCCCAGTCCGTCGCGTGCCAGTTGTCGTACCCATTGATTCAGTGCGCCGCTTTGGGGCGCCGAATGTAGGACTTCGTTTTCGAGCGCATGTTGATACAGTCGACGCAGACGCCAGACACGGGGCCAGCGCCACCAAGGCCAACGGCGGCTGAAGTAAACCGAAGCTGCCATCAGCAATATTAGGATTATGCCAAATAGAATCAGCCAGCCAGGGCCGGGCGGCCATGCCGATAGTTGCTCTGGCGCGATGGGCGGTGCCAACTGGCCTAGCAAGTTATCCTGCATCGGGCAGCACCTCTTGTTCTAGCCAATGCCAATCGGTGGGGTCTTGAGTGGTATCTAGGGTCACCCAGCGATGCCGTTGTGGATCCAAGACTGCCCGTAGTTCGCGCAACCAACGCGACCGGCTGTCGTGGTAGCGTTGTTGCGTAGCGGCATCAGAATTGAGCCATTGTAAACGACGACCGGTGAGCACCGGGTATTGCCCAGAATCGGGTAACGCGGCTTCCAGTGGGTCGGTTATTTGAATGAAGGTGGCAGGGTAGCCATGCAACGCATCAATAAGCTTGTCCCAAGGGTAGGGCGGCATGAAATCACCCACCACGACAATCGCCTGTTGGCGCCGGACAAACCCCTGCAGCTGCTCGCAAAACCGACGGAAAGCGTCCAGCGATAGTGGGTGTGCTCGGTCAGTGTCGGCGGATTGGCTGTGTTCTGCCCATGCGCTTAATTGCTGCAGCAGCCCTCCAGCATTGCGCGCCGGTTCTGACCAAAAACTACCCTGGGGTGATAATAACGCGCTGCCAATGGAGTCGTGCAACGACTGGCGCTGCCACGCCAGTTGCGTGACGGCCTCTAAAGCCCGTACGGATTTAAAGGCCTTACGGCTGCCAAAATACATGCTGGGTGTCAGCATGATCAACAAAAGCCAGGGCAGTTCATGCTCGACATCGTATACCTTGGTGAAGGTCTCGTTGGAGCGCGCGGAAATACGCCAATGGATATGCCGGATGTCATCGCCGGGTTGATAGTGTCGCACTTCGCTGATCTGCATGCCCGCACCGGTGAGTCGACTTTCATGGGCACCCACTTGCATGGCTAAGCCTTTTTCGAAGCCAGATCCCGGCGGCCTGCGCAGCGCCATCAGTTGCTCAAGAGTAACATAGGTGCCGGTGAGCATGTCAGCTGACCGCTACGGATTGTATCAATCGGGCGACCACTTGATCAGGCGTTACTCCGTTAGCCAGGGCGCGATAATGCACACTGATGCGGTGTTGATAGACCCAGGGTAAGGCGCGCTGTACCAAGTCAGGCGTCACGTAATTCTGTCCTTTGATCCACGCCAGTGCTCGACTCACGTGCTCCAGTGCAATGGTGGCACGAGGGCTGATGCCGGACTGAATGTAATTGGCTAATTCGTCGTCGTACAAGGTAGGGCGACGTGTGGCGTCGGCAAGGTGCACTAAATAGTCTTCGATGGCGGGTGCCACGTGCACTTGATTCACTTCGGCGCGCGCCGCCAAAACGTCTTGCGTCGTCAGCGGGTGCCAGTCGGACGGTGGTTCAATGGCATCACCGCCACGCGTTAGGCGCAAAATGCGGCGCTCCGTTTCGACATCGGGGAAGCCCAGCTTCACTTGCAGCAGAAAACGGTCAAGCTGGGCCTCAGGCAGCGGGTAGGTGCCTTCTTGCTCCAACGGGTTTTGCGTGGCGATTACCATAAAGAGTTCAGGCAGAGGGCGGGTGGTTCGTCCCACGGAAACCTGACGTTCAGACATGGCCTCTAGTAACGCCGCCTGTACTTTTGCGGGTGCTCGGTTGATCTCATCGGCGAGCACCAGGTTAGCGAATACTGGCCCGGGCTGAAATTCGAAAATCTGTTGGTCGGGGCGATAGATTTCAGAGCCTGTCACATCACTGGGTATTAAGTCAGGAGTGAATTGCACGCGCTGAAACTCGGCTTGAATACCTTGCGCAAGGGCTTTTACGGCTCGGGTTTTAGCCAGTCCGGGGGTGCCTTCAATCAGCAAATGACCGTCTGTCAGCAAGCTGATAATTAGCGCTTCCACTAAGTCAGGTTGGCCGAGAATTTGGCCGGACAGAAATTGTTTGAGTTCGTCGAATCGGGCTCGGGTGCTCATACTTCTTATAATCGAGATGATGACCCTGCATTCTTTCTATCTTTACGTATCGCTGTCAACCGCAGACGTTCAGTGTCAGCCGCCGTTTACCGGGTTTTTTCACGCGTGGTGCGAATGCGTTTCATTGCGTCATCAAGCTGCTTTGCTCTTTACGCCACCACCAACAAATTTGCGACAAAAACAGTGGAAGTAGTGGAGAAAATTCACAGGTGGGCTAGATTACAGGTGAACCACTGAATGATTCGCGTGGGAATCAAACAATTGGTTTTAAGTACCTTTCACTCTATCTAATAACAATCCAAGGAACTTTGCCCGATGGCTTCCAGTAGAACGGCTGCTCAACAAGACCTGATACAACTGTTAACTGAACGTCTGCAACCCCATGTCACGGCGCCACAGAAGAAGCAACTCGCCCATTTTATCCATTGCCTTTATGACCACGCGTCGCGAATGGATATGGAAGCCTACGAACTGACGGACCTCGCTGGTTTGACCGTGAGTGCGTGGCGTCATGTCTCAAAATGGGACGGCAGCGGCGCCAAAGTTCAGGTGTTCAATCCTAATGTGGAAGAGCATGAGTGGCAAAGTTCCCACACCGCCGTACTGATTTTGACCCGCGACCTGCCTTTCACGGTCGATTCCGTACGTATTGCCTTGAATCGCATGGGCGTCAATATCCACAATTTATTTCACGCTGACTACTGTGCGCAGCGCGATAAGCAAGGTGATCTAAAAGACTTCACTGAACAGCCGACCGAGCACAACGAGCTGATGATGTACTTTGAAGTAGATCACCGTTCGGATGCCAAGCAGCGCCGCGAAATTGAGCGTGAATTGTTGCAGGTGATTGCCGATGTGCAATTGGCTGTTGATGACTTTAAAAACATTACGGATGCAGCCCACAGCGCGCAGAAAGAGATTCAAGCGTTGGCCAAATCCGGTTTGCCGCAAGAAGACATTGACGAGGCTGGTGTGTTCCTGGACTGGCTCACCAACGATCATTTCACCTTTTTGGCGTACGATGAATACGTGGTCGAAAAAGGTGCGGTCAAGCCGGTGGCTGACTCTGCCTTAGGGCTGTTTCGTAAAACCCGCACAACCAAAGCCGAATCAGTTAATGAGATGGACGCTCAACTCGCTGCACCGCTGAACGATCCCAGCATCATTTCATTCGCTAAGAGCGGCCGTCGTGCCTCTGTCCATCGCCCGGCTTACAGCGACTACGTTATCGTGCGTCAGTTCGACAGTAGGGGCAATGTGATTGGCGGTCGTCGTTTCCTTGGTTTGTATACGTCGTCGGTTTACAACGATTCTCCGCGTTCTATCCCAATCATTCGCAAGAAGATCAAAACCGTTCTCAGAGCATCGACCTTTGTTGATGGCAGCCACAACTACAAAGAATTGATGCAAATACTGCATACGTTCCCGCGTGATGAATTAATTCTGTCTACCGTCGATGAACTGCTGAAGACCACGCGTTCTGTGTTGTCGATACAAGAGCGGAAGCAAATTCGCGTGTTCGTGCGGGAAGATGTGTACGGTAAATTTGTGACGGCCTTGGTGTACTTGCCTCGTGAGATTTTCAACACCGAAATCCGCATGCAGATTCACGATGTGCTCGCCGAGTATATGGACGTGGAAGGCTCTGATTTTACCAACTACCTCAGTGAGTCTGTGTTGGCGCGTATCCGTTACGTGTTCAAGCTTGAAAAGCCACTGAAGGCAAGCATTGATGTGTCGGAAATCGAACGCAAGGTCGTTGCCTTGGCGCGCCAGTGGACTGACGAATTGCAGGCGTCCTTGATAGAAGCGACGGGCGAAGAGAATGGCATGGCATACTACGCAGCCTATCGGGATGCGTTCCCGTCGTCTTACCGTGAAGAATATTCGGCGCGCGTGGCGGTTGCTGACGTGCAGCGTATGGAGTCCTTATTCGACGACCCGGAAAATAACTTAACGCTCAGCTTTTACTTGAGCCAGGAACCGTCAGGCAGCAGCCTCAAACTGAAGATTTTCCATCAGGGTGAAGAGCTGATGTTGTCCGATTTGGTTCCCGTCCTAGAGAATCTCGGACTGCGCGCCGTGGAAGAAATCCCGTATGAGATTCGCCGCCGCGATGGTCAGTGTGTGTATGTTTATGACTTCACTTTGATTTATGAAGCTGACCCAGACCTCGACCCCGCCAGTCTGCGTGATATTTTTCACGATGCCTTCGTGAACATTTGGTACGGTCGTGCGGAGAACGATGTCTACAACCAAATGATTTTGGGCTCCAAGCTCACGTGGCGTGAAGTGGCCATGTTGCGAGCTTATGCGCGCTACATGAAGCAGATTCGCTTTGGTTTCAGCCAGGAATACATTGCCCATACGCTGATTCAGCATTCTCGTTTGACGGAAACGCTGACCTTCTTGTTCTCCTCGCGCTTCAATCCGGTGCGGAAGAAGCGTGCCGAGCTGCAGGAAAAATACATCGGTAAGATGGAAGAGGGCTTGGAGCAGGTACAGAACCTGAACGAAGACCGCATTCTGCGCAAATACATGGAATTGATCCTGGCGACGCTGCGCACCAACTTCTATCAAGCAGACGGTGCCACTAAGGCGCGTAAGTCGTATTTCAGTTTCAAACTGAACCCGAGCCTGATCAATGACATGCCGTTGCCACGGCCGAAGTTTGAAATCTTCGTATATTCACCGCGCGTTGAAGGTGTGCACCTGCGCGGCGGTAAGGTTGCCCGTGGCGGCTTGCGCTGGTCAGACCGCATAGAAGACTTCCGTACGGAAGTGTTGGGTCTGGTGAAAGCACAACAGGTGAAGAACGCCGTTATCGTGCCCGTTGGTGCTAAGGGTGGCTTCGTGGCTAAGCAGATGCCGACCAGTGGTGACCGTGACGCCATGCTGCAAGAAGGCATTGCGTGCTACAAAACCTTCATCCAAGGCTTGTTGGACATCACCGATAACCTAGGCCAAGGCGAAGTCCTGCCACCGAAGGACGTGATTCGTCACGACGAAGACGACCCGTACTTGGTGGTAGCAGCAGATAAAGGCACCGCCACCTTCTCGGATATCGCCAACGAAGTGGCCGGTAAGTACGACTTCTGGTTGGGCGATGCCTTTGCTTCCGGTGGCTCCAACGGTTACGACCATAAGAAAATGGGTATCACCGCACGCGGTGCGTGGGTGAGCGTGCAGCGCCATTTCAAAGAAATGGGTATCAACGTGCAAGAAGCGCCTATCAGCGTGGTGGGTATCGGTGACATGGCCGGTGACGTGTTCGGTAACGGTCTGTTGCGCTCGAAGAGCGTGAAGCTGGTTGCGGCGTTCAACCACATGCACATCTTCCTTGATCCAGATCCCGATCCGGCGGCGACCTTTGCCGAGCGTCAGCGCCTGTTTGATCTACCGCGCTCGTCGTGGGAGGACTACAACACCAAGCTGATCTCTAAAGGTGGCGGCATCTTCAGCCGCAGCGCCAAGTCGATCAAGTTGACGCCAGAAATCAAAAAGCTGCTGTCTGTATCGAAAGACCAGATGACGCCAACAGAATTGATCCACAATATTCTGAAAGCACCAGTAGATTTGATTTGGAACGGTGGTATCGGCACCTATGCGAAAGCCAGCATCGAGTCACACGCCGATGTAGGCGATAAAGCCAACGACGCGTTGCGGGTCGATGCTAAAGACCTGCGCTGCAAAGTCATTGGCGAAGGCGGTAACCTCGGGTTTACGCAATTGTCGCGGGTCGAGTTCGGCCTGAAAGGCGGTCGTTGTTACACCGACTTCATCGACAACGCCGGTGGTGTGGATTGTTCGGACCACGAGGTCAACATCAAGATCCTGCTTGATGAGTTGGTGAAAAGCGGTGACCTGACCAGCAAACACCGTAACCAGTGGATGCTGAAGATGACCGAGGAAGTCGGTGATCAGGTATTGGCCAACAACTACAAGCAGACTCAAGCCATCAGCTTGGCGGCGCGCGAAGCAGCCCATCGGGTTGAGGAATACCGTCGTCAGATCAATGCCTTTGAAGCCGCGGGCAAGCTGAATCGCGCGCTGGAATACCTGCCCGACGACGAGATGATTTCTGACCGTAAGGCGTCAGGCCAAGGTCTGGTCATGCCGGAGCTGGCTATCTTGATCAGTTACAGCAAGGGCGACCTGAAAGAAGCGCTGATTAAGCAAAAAGCCGGTGACGACCCGTACTTGGTGAATGAAGTGTACGGTGCCTTCCCCGCAACCTTGGTGAAAGAGTTCGGTAAGCACATTAAGAACCATCGTTTGAAAGGGGAAATCGTGGCGACTCAGGTGGCCAATGATCTGTTCAACCACATGGGTATTAACTTTGTTCATCGCTTGAGCGAAAGCACTGGTGCCAGTGAGCTGGACATCGCACGGGCGTACATTGCCGCGCGCGATATCTTTGATCTAAAAGGCCTGTGGGCAGAGATCGAAGCCTTGGATTACAAGGTAGATGGCAAGCTGCAGCAGGCCATGATGGCCCGCACCGCGCGTATGGTGCGCCGTGCGACGCGCGCGCTCATTAAAGCTAACCGCTTGAACTTTGACGTTGCGGCTGTGGTCAAACGCTTCAAAGAGCCTGTGGCGGCCTTTGCAACGGACATTCCGAAGTACCTGCACGGTGAAATGGCGCAGAACTTCAACGACGCTGTAAAAGAATACCAAGCAGCCGGGGTAAGTCAGAAGCTGGCCCATCACGTTGCGGTGTCTGACCACCTGTACCATGCGCTAGGTATCATTGGTGCGGCGACAGACCTCAACATCTCCGTCACTCGCGTGGCTGAAGCCTTCTTCATTCTGGGTGAGCGTTTGTCGCTGAATCAGTTTGCGGGCCAGCTCAACAACTTGTCGGTCAGTACCCATTGGCAGGCCATGGCGCGGGAAGCCCTGCGTGATGACCTCGAATGGCAGCAGCAGCGTTTAACGCAGAGCGTGTTAAACGTGCAAGGCAAAGAGTCTTTGGGTGAGCTGTTGGAGCAGTGGAGCGAAACGCACCGGTTGCTGGTGGACCGTTGGTTGCGCATCGTACGTGAAATTCTGGCGACGACCGATCCAGAGTTCAGCATGTACAGTGTGGCCATTCGTGAGCTGGTGGATCTGTCGCAAGCGACTTCCATGGCAAGCTAACATTGCATGAAAATGCAAGGGCGGCGATACTTACCGAATTCGTTATTCGCTAAGTCGCCGCCCTATGAGTCGTTCCATTGAAGTCAGCTTTTACATCTCGCCCGACGAGTTGGAACGCCTATATGCGGGCACTGCCCGCAACGTCTACACCGTAGCCAGAGATGGCCGGAGTGTCAGTTTTCCCCTTCGTATACTGCAACCCTTCATCATGCACGATGGCATTCGTGGCAGCTTCCGCATCTATTTTGATGCACACGGCAAGTTTGACCGTATCGAGCGGCTAGACTGATGATAAGTTGGTTGTGGCGCTTGGCCGTGATCGCCCTGATCACCTGGATAGCCGTGCCTTTCTTGCTGCAAGAAGAAGCATTAGAAGTTGAAGAGCCAGTCTCGACCGGCGACGAAGTCGTCGGCTCTGCGTTGACTGCATGGCAGCGCTTTTGGGCTGAGCAAACAAATACAACTCCGAGTTCTGAGCAACAAGTCACTCCTTCCAGCACAGGTCCCAATTCCATACTGTCTAGCTCCGATGGCGAAAGCCTGCAGCAACGCTTTTTGCAACGCTTGATGGAGTCTCCGGAAGCGGTGCAACTCGGTCGTGAACATGTGCGCCGCCAAGCCGAAGAGTACGGTGTACAGTTGACCGACGAGGATGTGGATCGTCTCTTAGCGTGGCTTAGAATGCGCTAGCACGGACTAGGTCTCCTGCATTGTTTTGCACCACATTGGCAACTAATGCACAGGTTTGGTGCTATCCGGACGGGCGGTGTTCATTCACGTAGCACTCGAAATATCTCGTAACTCTTTGAATATAAAGCGAAAAAGGACAAAAAATGCGTTCTGGCATAAGATCTGCTTTAACCAAACCAGATACACGCAGCCTGTAGAGCCAACGTAGGCTCGCACAACAGATTTTATGCATGAGCAATGGCGCTCGAATCGACCACCGTCAAGGTGAGCTCGGTTCGAGCGCTTTTTTTTGGTTCAAAATTGGGTGACGGAACGATGTACGTACCGAGTCGACACAGCCTAAGCAGCACCATCGACACCGCCGAACATTGGGTAGTGGTCGGGCACGGCATGGCGGCTATGCGCCTGCTGGAGCGGTTGGTAGAACAAGCTATGCCGAACGTTCGCATCACGGTGATCAGTGGCGAAAGCCAGGGCGGTTATAACCGAATTGGTTTGTCGGATGTATTGGCCGGCAAGCGCACGGTGGAGGCATTACTGAACAAACCGCACACTTGGTATGCGCAACAAGGTATGGCGTGGGTTGAAGGCTGGGTTGAGCAGATCAATCGTACCGCGCAGACAGTCCATTTGAGTGATGGCCGTGAAATAGCTTATGACCGCTTGATACTGGCGACGGGTTCGTCGGCGTCCTTACCGGACATACCGGGCGCGGCGGGAGCTGGTGTCACGGTCTTTCGTACGTTGGAAGACGCCGCCGGATTGATGCAACTGAATACGCAGGATCACGCCGTCGTGTTAGGCGGCGGTTTACTTGGCATTGAAGCTGCGGTCGGTCTTGCCGGGCGTGGTGTCGCAGTGACCTTGTTGCATCGTGGTGCGTGGCTAATGAATCGTCAGCTAGACGATTACGCCGCCACCTGGTTGGTCGAGGAACTGACCGCGCGCGGCGTAAACGTCGTGCTGAATGCGTCGGCGCAAGCCATAGAGCGCGTTGATGGACAGGTCACCGGTGTGCGAGTGACTGCAGAGCACACTTTGTCGGCCAACATCGTTGTCGCCGCTATGGGCGTGCAGGCCAATACCGCGTTGGCAGAGCAGGCGGGGCTTGACGTGGATGGGGGCATCAAGGTCGATGACCGGATGCAGACGTCTGATTCGGCCATCTGGGCACTGGGTGAATGCGTGAGTCATCGGGGGCAACAGTATGGTTTGGTTGCACCGCTCTATGAACAAGCTGATGTCTTAGCCGAATTACTGTGTAACCCACACACCACTGCTCGCTATACGGGCTCGATAACCGCCACGCACTTGAAAGTCAGTGGAGTGCCTGTGTTCTCCAGCGGCGACACTGCGGGTAAGGATGCCGAGTCGGTGATCTGGCAGGACCGCCAGCATCGGCACTACAAACGGTTATTCCTGCGCAACGGTCATCTTGTCGGCGCGGTGTTGTACGGCGACATCACCGATGGCGCATTCTATCAACAACTCATTCAACAGAAAACAAACGTGGATGCCTGGCGCAACCACCTCATTTTTGGGGCCGCGCATTGCGGTTCTGATCCACTGATCCAGGCAGCAGCTTAGAGGAAATGTACATGTCTTCACACCCTACATTACGTCATTTGGTCGTCGTCGGTAACGGCATGGTCGGCCATCATTTTCTTGAAGAACTGGCCGCCAGTGCGCACAAAGAGGCCTTCCACGTTACGGTCATCGGTGAAGAGCGGTTAATCGCTTACGACCGCGTGCACCTGTCTGAGTACTTCCAAGGCCGCAGTGCTGATGATTTGGCATTGGGTACGGCGCAACAATACGCTGACTGGGGTTTCGACTTGCGGTTGGGTATTGCGGTGCAGCAGATTGACCGCGTAAACAAAACTCTGGCACTGAGCGACGGGTCCAGCCTGAGCTATGACCAACTGGTATTGGCCACGGGTTCTTTCCCGTTTGTACCGCCCATTCCCGGTAATGATCGGCCCAATTGTTTTGTGTACCGCACCCTAGAGGATCTGGACGCCATTCGTGAAGCCGCTAAAACGGCGACCACCGGCGTTGTGGTCGGGGGCGGTTTACTGGGTCTGGAAGCAGCAAATGCGCTGCGTGAACTGGACCTCGATACGGCCGTAGTGGAGTTCGCTCCGCGTTTGATGCCAATGCAGGTGGATGCCGAAGGCGGTGTGGTGCTGCGGGATAAAATTGAACACCTCGGCGTTCAGGTGTTGACCGACCGTGCAACGCAGCGCATCGAAGACGGCGCAGGGAGTCTACACCGTATGGTGTTTCAGGACGACAGCGTGCTGGAAACCGATCTGATTCTGTTCTCCGCCGGCATTCGCCCGCGTGACGAATTAGCGCGGGCAGCCGGTTTGACGATGGGTGAGCGCGGCGGAGTGGTCATCGACAATCAGTGCCGTACCAGCGACACCGATATATTGGCGATTGGTGAAGTGGCGCTGTGGAATAACAGCATTTTTGGCCTCGTAGCGCCAGGCTATCAGATGGCGAAGACCGCATTGGCCAGTCTGACGGACGGCGACCTGGCGTTTACCGGTGCGGATATGAGTACCAAGCTCAAGTTGATGGGTGTGGATGTTGGGGCGATTGGCGATGCGCACGGCACACAAGCACCGGGTACAAAGTTATACCGTTATCTTGATCAATTGAAGCAAGAATACCGAAAGCTGGTCGTCTCGGCCGATGGAAAACAATTGTTAGGGGCCATGCTGGTCGGTGATAACAGCTATTACGACACTTTGTTGCAGTATTATTTGAACGGTATTGAGTTGCCTAACAACCCCGAGTCCTTGATTCTGCCACAGCAAGAGGGCGGTGCTCCTACGTTGGGCATCGATGCCTTGCCTGCTACGGCGACCATTTGCTCGTGTCATAACGTCTCCAAAGGCTCCATTGTCAGTGCCTTGGATAGCGGTGCGTGCTGCGTGGCTGATGTCAAAGGCGCAACCAAAGCCGGTACCGGCTGTGGTGGTTGTGCGGCCATGTTAAAAGACGTGGTCGACCACGAACTGACCGCCCGCGGCATTGAAGTCAGCACTGATATTTGTGAGCACTTCGCGCATTCTCGACAAGCACTGGAACACATCATTCGTGTCGAAGGGATTAAAACCTTTGCTGAATTGCGCCAGAAACACGGTTCAGGCATGGGTTGCGACATCTGCAAGCCAGCGGTGGGCTCTATTTTGTCGTCGGTTTGGAACGATTACATTCTTACCCCGGAGCACACCCCGCTGCAGGATACCAACGATACTTTTTTGGCCAATATGCAGAAAGACGGCACCTTCTCCATTGTGCCGCGTATCGCCGGTGGGGAAATCACCCCGGAAGGCCTGATCACCATCGGTGAAATAGGGCGCGACTTTAAACTCTACACCAAGATCACCGGCGGCCAGCGCATAGACCTGTTTGGCGCGACACTGAACCAACTGCCGTTGATCTGGCAGCGCTTGGTCGATGCCGGGTTCGAAACCGGGCACGCCTACGGCAAGTCTGTGCGAACCGTTAAGAGCTGTGTCGGCAGCACCTGGTGTCGCTATGGGGTGCAGGACAGCGTGCAACTCGCCATCGATTTAGAGAACCGCTACAAGGGCTTGCGTGCACCGCACAAAATCAAATTTGGTGTCAGTGGTTGTACGCGGGAATGCGCCGAAGCGCAAAGCAAGGACATCGGCGTCATTGCCACCGAAAACGGTTGGAATCTCTATGTGGCCGGTAATGGCGGCATGCGTCCGCGCCACGCCGACCTGTTTGCCACTGATCTCGATACCGAGACGCTGGTACGCTACATCGACCGCTTCTTGGTGTTCTATGCCCGTACTGCCGACCGCTTGCAGCGCACGGCGCGCTGGGTGGAGAGCATTGACGGCGGATTGGACTACCTTAAGCAAGTGGTTATCAATGATTCACTGGGTGTTGCTGCGGATTTAGAAGCGCAGATGCAACGTGTGGTGGACACTTATCAGTGTGAATGGAAAACCACCTTGAACAACCCTGAGGCACTCAAACGTTTCCGTCAGAACATCAACGACAACAGTGATGATCCGTGCGTCGTTATGGTACCTGAGCGCGGTCAGCCGCGCCCGGCCACCGATGAAGAGAAAGCCCAACTCATTCCTGTGACTACCGTTTAAGGGGAACGCAATGACTCAGATTAAACAAGCCACTACCGAAGCCACGTGGGTATCCGTAGGACAACAGCACGATCTGGTGCCTGACGGTGGTGTCGGTGCGCGGGTCGGCGACCATCATATCGCCATTTTCTGGCTGCCAGAGGGGCAAGGTGCACTTTATGCGCTCAGCAACTACTGCCCATTTTCTCAGGCGCATATTTTGGCGCGGGGAATAGTTGGGGATATCAAAGGAGAGCCCGTGGTGGCGTCACCATTGTATAAACAGCATTTCTCGCTGCGTACCGGGCGATGCCTTGAAGAGGATGGCGTGCAGGTCGCTGTATGGCCGGTGCGATTAAACGGCGATCAGATAGAAGTGTTCAGTCAGCCGATGTCGGTAGATGTCTTGAAGGCCGACAGTGAGGAAGCTGCAGCATGAAAAAACGGCAAGAGACCACCTGTCCTTACTGTGGCGTCGGCTGCGGTGTCAGTGCCTCCGTGCATGACGACCGCGTCATTGCCGTAGAGGGCAGTGTGCGTCATCCTGCTAATCGTGGTCGCCTGTGCGTAAAAGGTTCCGCCTTGCATGAAACATTGGACACCTCGGCGCGTCTGTTAGCACCACAAGTACATGGAAAAACGGTGGACTGGGACAGTGCCATAAGCGCTGTAGCAAAAGGCTTTGCCGATGTTATTCGCCGTCATGGCCCCGACAGCGTGGCGTTTTATGTATCGGGCCAACTGTTAACAGAAGACTATTATGTTGCCAATAAACTGCTGAAAGGGTTTATGGGCACCAGCAACATCGACACCAATTCGCGGCTGTGTATGTCTTCGGCCGTCGCGGCGCAAAAGCGCGCTTTTGGCAGTGATACCGTACCAGCAAACTATGAAGACCTCGACGAAGCCGATTTGCTGGTTCTTACCGGCTCAAACGCCGCGTGGACGCATCCGGTTTTGTTTCAGCGCATGCAAGCGGCACGCAAAGAGGCGCTAAAAAAAGGGCGTGCACCGAAGCGCATGGTGGTCGTTGATCCGCGACGCACCGCAACTGCAGAAAGTGCAGACCTGCATTTAGCGCTTAAGCCGGGCAGTGATGCCGTGCTGTTCAATGGGTTGCTGGTTTGGTTGCATCGCCAAGGCTTAACCGATGATGCCTTTATCTCTGAGCATACCGAGGGATTCGCTGCCGCGTTGAATACCGCTGAGCGTACAGCGGGCTCACTGGCAAAAGTCGCTGCGGCCTGTGATCTGCCGATACAAGACGTTGAGACCTTTTATCAGTGGGCAGCCCAGAACCCCAAAATGGTGACCTTCTATTCCATGGGCATCAATCAGTCCAGCAGTGGGGTCGACAAAGCGCACGCCATCATCAATCTGCATTTGGCTACGGGTCGCATCGGTAAGCCGGGCGCCTCGCCGTTTTCTATTACCGGGCAACCTAATGCCATGGGTGGCCGCGAAGTCGGTGGCTTAGCCAACCAACTGGCGGCGCATATGAATTGGGACAGTCCCGACGACGTGAACCGTGTAGAGCGCTTCTGGCGGGCACCTAACATGGCGCGCGGGCCAGGCTTGGTCGCAACGGATATGTTTGATGCCGTTGGGCAGGGTAAGATCAAAGCCATCTGGATCATGGCGACCAATCCGGTGGTCAGCATGCCCGACGCCGATCGAGCGCGCGCTGCATTGGCGGGCTGTGAGCTGGTGGTGGTATCGGACTGTATGCAAAATACCGACACGCTGGACATGGCGCACATCAAACTGCCCGCCACTGGTTGGAGCGAAAAAGACGGCACTGTCACCAACAGCGAACGTCGTATTAGCCGTCAGCGTGCATTGGTAAAGCCCATGGGGCAGGCCAAGCACGACTGGTGGATCATCACTCAGGTCGCCCGGGCTATGGGCTTTGCATCCGGCTTTCCGTACGAACGGCCGGTCGATATATTCCGTGAGCACGCCCAGCTTTCTGCCTATGAAAACAACGGTGACAGGGACTTCAATATCTCGTTGTATGCCGACATCACCGCAGCGGAATACGACGCCATGGTACCCCTGCAATGGCCCATAACGCCCAGCGCGCCCATGGGAACAGCACGGTTGTTCGGCGATGGACGCTTTTTTACGACAACGCATCGTGCGCGCTTTTTTCCCATTGTGCCTCAGACGCCGATTCATCAGCCGCAGTCTGACATTAAAGCATCCGTTGCACTGAACGAGTTTCGTTTAAACACCGGTCGCCTACGCGACCAATGGCACACTATGACGCGGACTGGCTTGGCTGATCGCCTGATGCAGCACATACCCGAACCGCGCGTTTATATTCATCCCGATGATGCTGCGCTGTTGCAGGTCAACGACAACGACTGGCTACAGCTTGACTCATCAAACACTGCCGGTGAAGACATTAAAGTACGGGTCACCTGTACCGCTAGCCAGCGGCGCGGTGAAATGTTTATGCCCATTCACTGGACCGCGCAAAACAGCAGCCATGGTCGCGTGGGGCGTCTCATACCGGCGCACGTTGATCCTATTTCTTTTCAGCCAGAACTCAAACACGCAGTGGTTCAGGCGCAGCGCTGGGAGCCAGCACAGCAGGGCTTTCTTTGGCTGCATGACACCTTGGCTGAACCGCCTTGGACATCGTGGACGAAGCGCGCCGTCGCTGGAATCACGGTGTATCAATTTGCGCATGAGTCGGAGTGGAATGCGATCGCGGAATTGCCGGCTTTGTTGGTTAAGTCTGTGTCCGACAAGCCTCAATTAGCAGAGCCGGTGCAAATCTTTGAAGACCATGCCAGGCACAGCCAGCGTATCCTATGGGGAACAGAGAACCAGCAAAGCGCCATCGTGTGGACTGGGCAGACATTGCCAGAACCCGATCTGCGCTGGGTGGCGGAGTGTCTAACTACCCATGAACTGAGTTCACAAGACCGGCGTGATTTACTCGCCGGACGCAGCGGCGGGCAGGTGGACCCCGGCCCATTGGTGTGCAGTTGTCATCAGGTGGGGGAGTATACGATCCGCAATGCGATTCGCGATGACGGGATCAATACCGTGGAGGGGTTGGGCAAGCAGCTCAAATGCGGTACACAATGCGGTAGCTGCATACCGGACTTGAAGAGGCTAATCGTCAGTGATCGGGCGGTTGATGCGGCGTAGAGGGTTTGTCCCCATCATGTCTGTCATGATGCTGCCCGTGCCCTCGATGCATAAAAATATGCATCAGAGGACAAATCAGGATGATCAGATACGGCAGTGCGCCGAGGATATGGCCGCGGTGCTGATCCCACAGGTAGAGTAATAACAGTGACAAGATGGCAATGGCGATTGGCCAGTGACGCTGTAAGTAAGATTTCATACAGGAACTCCTTTAGCTATTTGCTGTGCGTGGCTGCGCTTCAGCAGCAGAGAGTTGCCGATCACCGACAAGGAGCTGGCCGTCATGGCGATTACGCCGATCATCGGGTGTAACAGACCCAGCGCGGCCAGCGGGATAGCGGCGGCGTTGTACGCACTGGCCCAGATCAGGTTCTGTACGATCTTGGCAAAGGTAGCACGAGACAGATGCATCGCTTCGACTACGGCACTCAGTTCACCACGCACTAGTGTGACATCGGCGGCTTCGATAGCGACATCCGCCCCCACGCCGATGGCAATGCCCACATTGGCTTGTTTCAGGGCGGGCGCATCATTGATGCCATCGCCGACCATGGCGACTTTATTACCGTATTGTTCCTGCAGCTTGCGTATGGCATCCACCTTGCCTTCCGGTAGTACACCTGCCTGAACTTCATCGATGCCCACTTCGTTGGCAACGGCACGTGCGGCGCGTTCATTGTCACCGGTAATCATGACCACATGCAGGCCCAATGCGTGCATGCCACGAATCGCGGCGACGGAATCCTCTTTGATGGTGTCGGCGACGGCGAGCAGGCCCAGAGCCTGGCCGTTCAGTGCCACCGTGACGACTGTCCGGCCCAGTGATTCGAGTCGGGACAGCTCTTCATCCAGAGCATCCAGCCCTTTGACGCCATCCTCTTCTAGGAGGCGGCGGTTGCCGATCAGCACCGACTCACCGTCGATCTTCCCGGCAACGCCCCGTGCACCTGTGGAACGGAAGTCGGTGACCTGCTCAGGTGCTATGCCCTGTTCGCGGGCGCCGGCCACGATCGCTTGGGCGATCGGGTGTTCTGAGGCATTTTCGACACTGGCGGCAAGCTGTAACAGTTGCGACACCTCAATACCGGGAGATGCGTAGGTATCGGTCAGTTTGGGTTCGCCTCGGGTGATGGTGCCAGTCTTGTCCAGCATCATTACTTTGACATCCTTGAAGGTTTGAATCGCCTCACCGGAACGGATCAGGATGCCGCGTTCCGCGCCAATTCCGGAGCCCACCATCAAGGCGGTCGGTGTGGCCAGGCCCAGCGCACAGGGGCAGGCGATAACCAGTACGGCAATTGCGGCCAGTATTGCTAACACTAATGAGCTGGCCTCCGGATTGACCCAAGGCAGGAACAGGGCACCCCACTCAAGGACTGGTCGCAGGCTGTCGGCGGCCAAAAGCCAGGCGAACAAGCTACCCAGTGATATCAGAATCACCACAGGGACAAAGCGCCCCGTCATGCGGTCAGCGAACTCCTGAATCGGCACGCGTGAGCCCTGTGCTTCATCAATCAAACGCACCACCTGAGACAGGAAGGTATCCTTGCCAATGCGCGTTGCCCGCACATGCAAGCGACCTTCTTTGTTGATCGTGGCACCGATCACGGTATCGCCGGTGCTTTTGTAGACCGGAACAGATTCGCCAGTGGCGATTGATTCGTCCAGATGACTTTCGCCGCTGACCACCTCGCCGTCGGTCGGTACTTTGTCACCGGGTCGTAACACCATAATATCGCCGACCCGCAACTCGTCTATGGAGATGTCGGTCTCCTGCCCGTCACGCTCAACACGGGCAGTTTTTGCACCCAGCGTTAACAGGCTGCGGATCGCCCGAGATGCCCGCCCCTTTGCACGCGCCTCAAGATAGCGCCCGAGGAGGTGGAAGGTCATGATAGTGGCCGCCATCTCAACGAAAGAGGTCATCGAGTAGAAGAACCCGACCAGACCGATTATGTAGGGTGGCAAGCTGCCCAGCGAGATCAGTACATCCATATTGAACGTGCGGTTGGTTAGAGATCGCCACGAAGCTTTATGGGTGGCCGCTCCGCCGTACAGAAACACCACGGGGAAGGCCAGCACCACAACGATCAGCAGATAGCCCGGCAGCGGTTGCCAGAACATGTGCGGTATCATCAGTAACATGATCAGCGTAGTGGGGATGCCGGCGATCCATAGGCGCTTTTTGGCCGTGTTCAGATAGGCTTCGTCGATTTCCGTATCCGCCGGGCCCTGATCATCCAGTGCCTCATTGCGCACGGCGGCGACATCATAGCCAGCCCCTTCGACGGCAAGGCGCAGTTGCTCACCATCCGGGCCACCCGGCTGAACAGTAACCTCCACCCGGTGGTTGGCGATATTGGTATGGATATCACCGACGCCATCAAGGCGAGTGAGTGTCTGGCGGACAATACCGGCACAGTGGTCGCTGCCCATGCCCGGTACGGTCAGTTTAAAGAGTGTGTTTTGAATAGGTGCTGACATGATCTATCTCCTGTTGTCGTCTGCTCATCGCTGATTTTCGTCGACGATGACCTTATGCCATTGTTGAGACTGATCCGTAATGAACCGTGTGATCAGTGTCATCATTGGTAGCAACGGGCAACTCGATCAAATGCGCAGGCGTTGCGTCAGTAGAAATACCGGTGCAGTAGAGGAGAAGTGAGAGGAAAGAATGGGGTTATTGTCTGGCCGATGGGAGAGCAGGCCGGAGAAGTTGAGTGTTTGGAGCAGGGTGAAATCAGCTTGCAGTTCAGGCTTGGCTTTTTTTGCTTGGGCCAGTAGCTCTTGCGCGAAGTCTTCACTATGGCAGTGATGTTCTTCCTGGCGCTGTTCAACATCAGTCCACGTATGACCCATGCTGGATGTTGCAGCGTGGGCATGAGAATGGGTGTGAGCATTGCCGCAGATAGGCATTGCAGACAAGGTAACCAGAAACAATAGAAGCCCTGCGGCCAGCAAGACCGAATGAATGGGCTGTTTGTTGCTGATCGCACGCGAGTACATGGGTTGTGGCTCTTCAGTTGATCACAAGTACAGAATAGCCAAAGTATTGCACGCTAGCGTTGATCTGTATCAACTGAATAACGGTGGCGTTCTATGTGCCTGACGGCATCTACACCTAGGTGCACAGAAGCATGGTGATCGGCATGCGGGAACTGCGTACTAAACCTAACCTACATTTCACGCGCTAACCACTCTATAATGCCCCCATATCATCAAGGGAGTCCACCATGTACCAATACCTGCAAGCCGCATTGTTCAAGCTTACGCCAGAATCAGCCCACGAATTCAGTTTGGATTCCTTGGGAGCGGCCAAACGATTGGGACTGACCTCCATTTTTGCACCGCGCGTACCCGCTAAAACCGTCACCCTTTTTGGTCTTAACTTTCGCAATCAAGTCGGGTTAGCCGCTGGCTTGGATAAAAATGGTGACTATATCGATGCCCTTGGTGCTCTGGGTTTTGGCCACGTAGAAGTGGGTACTGTCACGCCGCGTGCGCAACCGGGCAACCCTGAACCGCGTCTATTTCGTCTGCCCGAAGCGCAAGCCATCATCAATCGCATGGGGTTTAACAACCTTGGCGTGGATCACATGGTGGCCAACCTGAAGAAACGCACCTTTGATGGCATTGTGGGTGTGAACATCGGCAAGAATTTCGATACACCGGTTGAGAATGCTGCCGACGACTACTTGATCTGCCTAAAAGCCGTATACCCCTATGCGGACTACATCACAGTGAACCTGTCCTCACCGAACACGCCTGGTTTACGGGCGCTGCAATTTGGCGACCTGCTCGACCAGTTGCTGGCCACCCTGATGACAGAGCGTGCAGCATTGGCCAAACAATTCGAAAAAACGGTGCCCGTGTTGGTAAAAATTGCCCCTGACATGACCAATGAAGAGATTCGTTCCGTCGCTGCCTCACTGCGGAAAGCCGGTGTCGATGGTGCCATTGCGACCAATACAACCATTGAACGTCCTGGTGTGAACGGTCTAAAACACGCCGATGAAGCCGGTGGTTTGAGTGGCAAACCCTTGGCAGAAGCCTCCACGCATGCGCTGGCCGTGTTGGTGAAGGCGTTGGACGGTGCCATGCCGGTGATCGGTGTTGGCGGTATTACCGATGGGCCATCGGCGCGCGCAAAAATGGATGTGGGTGCGAGCTTGGTGCAGATATACTCCGGGTTTATCTATCAAGGGCCGTCACTGCTGAAAGAGGTTCAGGAAGCCATTCTGTAAGAAGATTAGTGGAGGTAGTGCGGAAGAGGGAGGATGTTCGGTGACAGGCCGCTTGCGCGGCCTGTTTCCTGAAATATCTGGACGAGTTACCCTTGATGGATTTGGTGATAAACGACTCGGTTTAGCTTGTGTACCGCGCTGGCACCTTGAAAGCCATTCCACATATCATCACGGCCTTCACGCCAACCGTTCATCCATTCTTGGTGCTCTGTACCATCCGGTTTCGGACATAACGACTTTGAACGCCCCTCCAGACCTGCCAAATAACCACGCTGATAAGCTCTGTCGGTACGATCACGTTTCTGTCTTTTCATAAAAGTCGACCTCTTGCATTGTCGAAGATGTTCAGGGAACTGCTCTATAAGAGCGGAATTATGAAACGATCCTGCTATACTCCTTTCATTTCAGGGCACTTGCATGCCGCGTCACGGTGACAGTGGCTCCGATGAAAAATTCGGGCACTGCATGGGACACCATCGGGAATACAAACCGACGGCATGTCTTAGTTTTACGGCAGGAGCGGTGCAGGTGTCGAATGCTTTGGAGTTCTAACGGTGGGTCTGTTGATCGCCAAAAGTTCTTAAAAATGTCATGCGCTTGTAACCAACTGATTTACGGGTGCTTTGATGTCGGCAAAAACATTCAAGCTGATCCACTTATAGCTCATATTTATTAAAAACTGGTTTACATACAAAATGCATCTAAGAACATCGGACACCCTGCAATGGTTTTTCGCCTGCCCACAATTCATTGAGCCATTGCTCGCCGATGAATTGACCGCCTTGGGTGCAGAAACTGTAAAAATTGGTCATGCAGGGGTTCAGGCCGAGGGCGATCTCGCTTTAGGCTATCGTGTCGTGCTGTGGAGCCGTCTTGCGTCGCGCGCGACCTTGCAGGTGGCTTCTGGCAAAGCCAGCAACCAAGACGAACTGCGCGAACTGTTGTTGAGCATCGCGTGGGAAGATCACCTTCACCCCAATGGCTCATTGAAAGTCCGGTTCTTGGGTCGTACTGAAGACCTGCGCAACACGCAATTTGGCGCCCAGTTGGTAAAAGACCAAATTGTTGATTATTTTACCGCATCGCATGGCGTGCGCCCCAGTGTCAGCAATGACCCCGACATCAACATTGTCGTTAATCTGCACAAAGGGCAGGGCACGGTCGGTATCGAGATCAACGCCCAAAGCCTGCACCATCGCGGCTACCGTCAGCCGGGCGCTAAAGCCCCGTTGCGAGAAAATCTTGGTGCTGCGGTGCTTATTCGTGCTGGCTGGCCTGAACTGGTAGCCAGTGATAAAACTGCCGTGCAATTGGTGGACCCTATGTGCGGTTCCGGCACGCTGTTAATCGAAGGCGCGTTAATGGCCTTTGATTGGGCACCGGGCTTGCTGCGCCAAGACAACCTGGCCCGGCGCTGGCTCGGTCACGACCAAGCGTTGTGGGACGGTTTGGTGGCAGAAGCCGAAGAACGCCGCGACGAAAAACTGAAAGATACCAAGCGCTTTGAGTTTTGGGGCAACGACGCCGACACGGACATGTTCAATTTGGCGCGCCGTCATTGGCGCTCAATCGGTTTGCCGGAAGCGCGCTGGAGCCATTGTGATATTGCGGCCATGCCGGGCGCAGCACCGACAGATGCCGGTTTGGTGGTGTGCAATCCGCCGTACGGAGAACGCCTGAGTTCGGTGGCTGAGCTGAAGCCTTTGTATGAAGCCTTGGGTGCCTTTATGAGCTCCTTATCAGAGGCTTTTCAAGGCGCGATCTTCACGCAGGCCGATGTGCCCATCACGCTGTCGAATCTGTATTACAGCAAAGAATACCGCCTGATGAACGGCGATCTGGAATGCAAATTGTTCCGCTTTGAATCGTTGGCGCAGAAAGAACGGCCCGCCAAAGTGCTGGCGGAAGACCTCGCCAACCGTATCACCAAGAACCTGCGTAAGTTGAAGCCCTTTATTAAAAGCGGCGTCACCAATGCGTACCGGGTTTATGACGCCGACATTCCAGAATATTCCATTGCCGTAGACCGTTACGGTGATTGGTTACATGTGCAGGAATACGCGCCACCGAAAGACATCGACCCGAACGTGGCACAAAAGCGCTTGAACTCGGCCTTAATGACCTTGCCCAAAGTGTTGAACGTACCGGCCGACCAAGTGGTGCTGAAACAGCGTAAGCAGCAGAAGGGCAGCAGCCAGTACGAAAAGCAGGATGACCAGCGCAGCACGGGTAACGACCAGATCGTGTTTGAGCACGGCGCACGCTTCATCATTAACCTGACGGATTACTTGGATACCGGCTTGTTTCTGGACCATCGCCCGATGCGTTATTGGCTGCAACAGCAGGCCAAAGACAAAGTGGTACTGAACCTGTTTTGTTACACCGGCGCAGCCAGTGTGCATGCCGCTATTGGCGGCGCATCGCGGGTCGACAGTGTCGACTTGTCGAATACCTACTTGGAATGGGCGAAAGAAAACTTCCGCTTAAACAAACTGAAGCCTGAGCGCTTTAACTTCATTCAAGCCGATGTGGTGGAGTGGTTGGCGGACGCGCAGAGCAAGTATGACTTGATCTTCTTGGACCCACCGACGTTCAGTAACTCGAAGCGGATGCGTGACCACTTTGACGTACAGCGCGACCATCAAGAACTGATCGACAACGCCATGAAAGTATTGGTGCCAGACGGCACTCTGGTGTTCTCTAACAACTTCCGTAAGTTCAAAATGGACGAAGCGGTGTTAGCTAATTACGACGTACAAGACTATCGGCAGAAGTCCATTCCGGCCGACTATGAGCGCAACCAGAAGATTCATGGCTGTTGGTTGATTAAACATAGAGTTTAGATGCGCCCCGGCAAGCTAGTCCTGCAGGGTGATAGCATGCAAGCGCTCTACTGCCGTGATTAATTGGTCGGCTGTTACGTAGGGTGCGGGGCCAAGGCGCAAGCTATCGCCACGACTGTCAGTCCATACGTTGTGCGCACGCAAGCGTTCCACGTAGTCTCCGGCTTTAGGTGTCTTGACAACCAGAAACCCGCCCAGCTCTGATAAGGGCTGAGTGGGTAGCTTGATGTGTTCGGGCCAAGTGTATTGGCTCAGTTGTTCACGCATGAACTGCAATTGTTCGGCGCTGATCGCGCGCAAACGCGTCGGTGTCAGTTGCTGTTCGTTGAAAAACTGCCACACACGCGCCGCGCGATAGTGACTGGTAGGGTCGTACGTTGAGCCTTCAAACGCCCAGCGTCCTGTACCATAGGTGACAGTTTGGTTGGCTGTTTTTGCGGCCGTCTCCGTAAGCTGGGCGAACTCGGCGTACCAACCGGTGACCACCGGTCGCCAATCACAGCCTTTGGGCACGCGCAGAAAGCAGTTCCCCTCACCCAGTTGGCAATACTTGTACCCGCCACCTACCACAAAGGTGCTGTCGGGCAGTTCGTTATCCATGGAAAAGGGTAGGGCATTGACCAAATGATAGGCATCGAGCAATAAGGGTAGGTTACGTTCGTCGCAACGCTGTGCCAGCGTGTTCATGTGCGGCACTACTTGTCCCGTTTGAAAGAGCACCATCGAACACATGATGGCCGCCGTATTGTCTGTGCAGGCTGCCCAAAGGCGCTCGGAAAGCGTATTGACGGGCTCGGTTGCTACCCGCGTCACGGTTAATTCGGTTTCGTCCAAGCGCGCCAACAAGCGCCGCATGGAGTGAAATTCACCGTCGGTGGTGACCAAGTGGGGTTTGTGGTCTAACGGCAGTGCTGAAAGCCAGCGCACCAACAGCTCTTGCGTGTTCTGGCCCAGCACATAGTCACCACGGGAATCTCCCAGTCGCTCGGCAAACCCGGCACGTACCTGATCCGCTTGGGCAAACGCAAGCTCCCATTTGTCATCCACATGCAGCGCTGCATGCTCAAAAGCCAGGAGTTGGCCTTCACGTGCAACGTCCGGCCAGGCTTGATGTGAATGGCCGGTAAGCAATATTCGCTCATTCACCTTGAAGGCTTGATAGTGTGCTTGCAGGCGTTCTGCGGCGGTTGACCAGCCAGACGACATAGCTGCGCTCCTTTAATTTTTGGATCATTTAAATTTCGGGCCACTTAAAATGGGGGCCTTTAAACTGAGCCCTTTTTAGAACTGGGCTCTAATGGTCCACAGGTCGGGAAAAACGGGTTTAAAAAGGGTGGATTGCAGGTAACCGACACCGTCACTGCCGCCTGAGCCCATCTTGGTGCCGATGGTACGGCGCACCATTTGCACATGGCGATAGCGCCATTCTTGTAGGCCTTCGTCGAGATCCACCAACAGCTCTAAGATCAAAGAAAGGTCGGGGACGTTACGGTACACGTCCAGCAGCACCGCTTGTACGGCTGCATTGGGTTCGGTGGCCTGTGTGTTGACGACCAAAACGTCCTCAGGAATGGCGTAATGTCGGCGCGACAGCAGCATGAGCAGCTCTTGCCAAACACTGGGTTGGGCAAGTCGTTCATTGAGCATTTGGGCGGCGCGACTGCCTTCCGGCTGGTGTTTCAAGGGGTCTAGACGTTTGTAACCCAAAGCAAATTCAAAGGCGCGAAACTGATAGCTCTGAAAACCGCTGGATGAGGCTAAGAACGAGCGGAAGCTGGCAAACTCTAACGGCGTCATGGTTTCCAAAATGTCCACTTGGCCAACCAATGTTTTCATTATTTTTAGCACACGTTTCAGTGTGTGGGCAGCGCGCGGCGTATCGCCCATGTTCAATGAACGATTGCAAAAATCTATTTCATGCAGCAGTTGTTTGAACCACAGTTCATAGGTCTGGTGGATGATGATGAATAGCGTCTCATCGTGCTCTTCAGGTTTAGATTGTGGGTGCTGTAACGCCAGCAGTTCATCAACGTTGAGGTAGGAGGTATAAGTCAGCATAGCTCAGTCATTATTGTTCAGATATGACCAGCTTAGCCCGTCTCGCCTGCCTGACGAAGCGGGCTGTGTTTTTAAAATGGGACAGGGTGCAAACTATTCTGCACAGCCATTAACAGTCTGGCGTCCAGTCGGGGCGCTTGATCAAATGCCCGATTCGGTGACGCCACCGCTTACCCGGTGCGGAGGCATCGCGCAGCATGTCACGCCATTCGTGGAAGGTCAGGGTAATGGGGTTGTGGGTACGAATGGGTTTGGTAATGCCGTACACACAGGGGGTGTCGTCTTGCTCGGGCACAAAGGTACCGAACAGCTTGTCCCAGATGATGAGCACACCGGCGTAGTTGCGGTCGATGTATTCAGGGTTGCTGGCGTGATGCACACGATGGTGCGAAGGTGTATTGAAGACCCACTCGAGTACGCCAAACCGACGCCAGGCCTGAGTGTGGACGAAAAATTGATACGCCAGATTGAGCAAAACAACGGTGATGATGGTTTCTGGGGTAAAACCCACCATGGCCATCGGAATCCAAAATACCCACATCCCGGCGACGGGATACATCAAGCTCTGTCGAAAGGCGGTAGAGAAATTCAGGTGTTCTGAAGAATGATGCACGACATGAGCAGCCCACAACCAACGGATTTGGTGGCTGCAGCGATGGAACCAATAATACAGAAAATCTTGTAACACGAAGGCGATGCCCAGACTCCACCACGTCAGCGGAATATCGAACAGACGCCAATCAAAGAACCACGCGTAGACACTGAGTATCACCACCGCGGCAATGAGCTCGCCGAACTGATGCAAGAGTGCCAGAGTGGCATTTGAAAGTGTGTCCTTGAGACTGTACTGCGCTGTGTCGAGTTCAGGGTGGCTTTGCAGCCAGCGCCACTCCCAGAAGATAAACAGAAAAAAGACCGGCGCCAAGGCCAATAAAATGAATTCGGGGTTAAACGTCATAGTAGCGCACTCTCTGACCTTGTTATTATAAGTGGCAGTATAGAATGAAGTGCTGCCATTGCCTTGTTCTGGCGCGCCAAATTCATTGTTCTAGCACGACAGGCATGGCGTGCGGCACAGACCCATTACGACAAAAGACAGGAACTTATGGAGTCATCACTCAGCGCACAATACCTCAGTGGTCTGGTAGACCATTTGGATGCCCATGGCGTTGCGGTAGACACCTTTTTGCAGCCCTTTGGTCTGTCGCGACAGGACGTATTAGACGGCCACAAGCGCTACCCCGTTACCCTGTATGAACAGCTACTCGACGCGGCCGCCCAGCAGATGAATGATGCCCATATTGGTCTGCATGTAGGTGAAGGGATTAAATCGGGCCGTTACGGTGTTCTTGGTTATGTAGTGATGAGTTGTGCGACCCTAGGCGATGCCATGCAACGGCACGCGCGCTATGAGAATTTGGTCAGTGGGCGAGGGCAAGTGACCTACGAAAAGACGGGTGACCAAGTGCAGTTGCGGTGGGATTCCGGCGAGCCGCCCGCATCTCGGCATCAGATTGAAGACAATTTGGCCAGTTGGGTCACCATTGCGCGTTGGATTACCGGACAGGTATTGCATCCCGCACAGGTCTGCTTGCCTTACGACGCGCCATCCGAGCAGGCTGTGGCCGAATACCAGCGGGTGTTCGGTTGTCCTGTCTCGTTTGCGCAGACGGATGTGGCGTTGCGCTTCCCAGTGCAGTATCTGGCTTTGCCTATTGTCTCCCAAAACGCCGAGGTGTTGGCCATGATGGACGCTTACGCCGAACGCTTATTGGTCGGGTTAGGTGGCGAGGATGATCGGCTGAAGCGTGCAAAAAGCTTGTTGGCCGAACATTTGGCGAGCGGGCAGGTGTCTTTGCCGTGGTTGGCGCAGCAGATGGCAATGTCTGAACGACAGTTGCAGCGTAAACTGCAAGAAGCGGGATTGAGTTATGTGCAGTTGCTGGATGAAACGCGGCGCACCATGGCTGAGCGTTTCATCCGCGATGTAGGCATGTCATTGACCGACATGGCCTTCCTACTTGGCTACGCCGATCAGAGCGCGTTTCAGAAGGCCTTTAAGCGTTGGTTTGACGAGACCCCAGGGCGTTATCGTCAAAAAACTCTCTCCAACGAAAACCTCCTTTTCTCAAGCTGGCGTTGTTAAAAATGCCCTCAAAATGCTTATTTACCGCCAGTAAACTGCGCTTTCTCGGGCATTTTTGCCTAGCCAGCTTTTCGCCTCTGAGGTTTTTAGGTGTTAGCTTTAGCCGCCGGTCAACTGCCCAAAAATACGAAATCCACCAATGTAGGTAGCGGCCGCGGAGCCTAGGGTAGCAAAGAAGAACACCAGCAGGGTGCGCGACACCCGATTGCGCCACCATCCACCAACGGAACTGACGTCCGTGCGCAGGTGCGCGAAATCACCGACTGTCGGTTTGCGCGCAAAAATTTCTACGGCACCCGCCACAAAGCCAGCACCAATGGTTGGGTTCAGCGACGTAAAGGGTGCCGCGAAGAATCCGGCGATTACCGTCAGTGGATGACCACGAGCGATTAGAATGCCTATGGCCGTCAGCGTACCGTTGATGATGATCCACTCGGCGACCAAACGCAGGCCCAGTTCAGGACCACGACTAAAGCCTATCGCAAAGCCGGTTATGATCAGCGCTGCGATCAGCCAAGGCAGATATTTAAACCAGTTGGAACCCTTGGGCACACGCTCAAGAATTTCGCGTTGCTCTTGCGGGTGCATTGGGAGGTGGCTGTTCAGATTGGTTTCAATGCCGGCTAAATGCCCGGCACCGATCACGACCAACACTTTCTTGTAGCGGCTGTCGCCGTTTTCCTCGGCCAAGCGCAACGCCATGTAGTGATCGCGTTCGGTGATTAAGGCTTGGTAGAGCGCTTCGGATTCTTCAGCAAACTCGGCAAAGGTCGACTGCAATACATCGCCTTCTTTCAGTCGTTCGATGTCTTCCGCGGACACTTTCTCTTTTGAAATCAGGCTGCCGACAATACCCGCAATCAGTTGCGAGCGTTGCCACCAAGGTACGCCACGGTAAATGCGCCGCAAGGTTATGCCGATATCGCGGTCTATGACGAACAGAGGCAAATCTGCCGCCTTGGCTTCCTCCAAGGCTGCCTTCATTTCTTCGCCCGGCGCTATGCCTGACTCTTCAGCGACGCGTTGCTGGAAAGCACCCATTGCTAGGTTAGCGGCAACCATGCCCGCCTTGCCTTGTTTGATGACCTGAAATAGATCCAGTTGGGCGATCCTGTCCGGCTCGTTCATGGCCTGAAAGCGTGCGGGGCAAAGCTCAACCGCCACGGCGTCAAATTCACCCGAACGAATCAGTGCACGGACTTCATCGGCGCTGGCTTTGGATACATGGGCAGTGCCCAACAACGTGTATTCGGTATCGTGTTTGCGCACGATGCGACGAGGACCTGCTGTCGACGACATAGGAACATCCGAGAGGCTGGCTGTGGTCATGGTGTATTTATGAACATCTAGTAACTGCGGAGGGCGCATTGTACGCGAAAAAGACTGACCAATGACAGCCACTAGGGATCATTGCGCTGCTTCTGAGACGCGCCTTACAAAATTTAGACCTTTGTCCATGGCGCGCTGAGAGGTAATAAATGCAGAGGCGTGTCCACGCAACTGCATGATGTACAACTCGTGCGACACACCATAGGCGTTCAGAGCAGCGGCAAAGTCTGTGCTGTGCGCCAGCGGCACTAGGCTGTCGTTGCGCCCGTGATAGAGGAAAAAAGGCGGAGCCTCGCTGTGTAAGTGCCATTGCGGTGAGGCTTGCGCATAAGCTTCGGGTTTTTCCTCTGGGGTGCCTTCAAGGAATTGTTCCACTAAACGGCCACCGGAGAACTTCATGAGGTCCGTTGGTGTGCCCCCGGCAATCACGGCGACCGGACGGGTTTCAATACCACCATGCGGAGTGTTCAGTTCCGTCGGCTGGCCCGCAACAGCGGCCATCAAGCTGACCAAATGGGCGCCGGAGGAAAATCCTGCAGCGGCAATGCGCGTGCGGTCCAGGTTGTGACTATCGGCTTGATTGTGCAGCCAGTGCATCGCTATCTGCACGTCGTGCAATTGTGCCGGAAAGGTGAACACAGGGGCAAATCGGTAGTCGATGTTCATCACCGCGAAACCTTTGCGCGCAATACGACGAGCCGTACGGTTCATGTCGTCGCGCGAACGAGACTCCCAGCCACCACCGTGCACCAAAAGCACGGTTGGGTGTGGGCCGGGTAAGTCAGGAAGGTACAGGTCAGCGTACAGGGTTTGTGGCCAGCCTTCGGGTGAGAAAGGCAATTGCTCAAGCAGGGAGTAGCTCGCCGATTGAGTAGGTTCTGTTATATCTGCGTTAGCTATCGCGGCGTCGGTTTGTCGGCTGTGTTGCGCACAACTGGCCGATAGTCCAGTCAACAAAAAAACAGCCAGATAAATCAGGCTTTTACGACGCTTCTCCAAGAAAACACTCCGATAATATTGCAATACCTTAACGATACGTCAGGGTGCCGGAACCAGACCTACTTTCGGGAGAGCAATACACCCGCTTCCCGATGGTGTGAATAGGGAAACTGGTCAAACAGTGCCAGTCGCTCGACTTTATGGGTGTCGCCCAAAGCCTGAACGTTGGTGAGCAGCGTTTCTGGATTGCATGAAATGTATAGAATATGATCAAACTCCCGCACCAGTTCTACCGTGTCATCGTCCAATCCGGCGCGCGGCGGATCGACAAACACCGTGGTGAAATTGTAGCGGTCGAGCTGATAGTCTTTGATGCGGCGGCCTTCACCGGTGCGCCAACCGGTGCTGAAGTCTTCCGCGGCCATGCGACCGATCACCACGTTCTCCACGCCATTCAAGCCGAGGTTTATTTCTGCGGCGCGCACCGAAGTCTTGGATATTTCAGTCGCCAGTACGCGGTCAAATTGTTGTGCCAGCGGAATGGTAAAGGTGCCCAGGCCGCAATACAGTTCCAGCAGATCACCGCTTAAGGGTTCTGCTTGGCGCAGCGCCCATTCCAACATCTTTTCACACACTTGCGCGTTGGGTTGCGTGAAGCTGTTTTCGATTTGTCGATAATGGAATTTACGGCCATTAACCACCAAGCATTCGGTGATGTAATCGCGGTCTAATACAATACGCTGCTTACGGCTGCGACCGATGATCTGAATACCCAAGTTCTCGGCCAGCGTTTGTGCCGCAGCGGTCCAGGCGTCTTCCAGCTTGCGGTGATACACCAAAGTCACCAACGCTTCATCCGACAACGTAGTCAGAAACTCCACCTGAAACAGGCGGTAACGCAGTTCAGGGTCTTGATGAACGGCTTCCAGAATCAGTTCCATCAAACGGTTAATGGTTTCGGAGCCAATAGGGAAGTCTGGCACCTCAACGGGATCACGCGGATTCTCCGGATCGAACATGGCAAAATAGCTGCGCTCGCCTTCATGCCAGACCCGAAACTCCGCACGCATGCGAAAATGCGCTTCAGGAGAGGCATGAACATCAATATCGCCCTGATAAACGGGTAAAAACTCGTCACGCAGTTGCGCAACCTTAGCGTCTAATTGGGTTTGATATAAGGCGGGGTAAACCTGGCCGGGGCGGTCTGACATTGCGCGGATAAGCTCTGTAACTGATGGAGCGGGAATAGTACCGGAAAAGATGACGGAACTCATCCTTCCCCGCGCAGCCGTGCATAAGCGGACTGTACTTGCCGGAACTGTTCGGCGTCGCCACCGCGATCCGGGTGATGTTTTTGGCACAGACGACGATACTGCAGGCGCAACACCTCGGCGGCCACGGGTGGTCGTAACTTCATGACGGCCCAGTCGTCCTTCTCAAGCTCTGGGTCACGTATCCGACGCCAGAAATGATCCAGCTTCTCGTTGATGCTTTCTGGGGTTTCTCGATAAAGGTTATCCAAGTCGAGGTAGTATTCCTGCATGGGGTCGGCCAGAGCGGCCAAATGGCTGGTCGCGCTCTCAGCCGTGTTGACGGACGGCGAGGGGTGTTCCCTCCGCGGTTGCAGCTCAACTCGGGTCGCGATGATGCTGAGATATTCACCGGTGCGGGACGCTAGCTCCATGCGCAGCAGATGCAAACAATGAAATAGCCAAAAGTGACATTGAAACAAGGCCCAACTGTCCGACATCACCGGTTTTTCAAAGAGGGTGTCGGGGTCATTGTGCAGCGCATTAATCAGGTCAAATTCACTGATCCCCAGCGGATGCTGGCGCAGTAATGCTTCCAGACGCGGTATCAGGTCGTCCGCTGGAATCATATCGGACGCTCTGCAATGCGTTGCTCGTCTATGTATTCGATGGCGCGGGCTAGCCAGTCATCGGGCACAATAAACATTGCTTCAGGTGCGTTCGAACGCGATGGGTCGGGCTCTAGCCATATCTGCACCGGCGCGCGGCCTGCCAAAGAGATAAGAATGTCGGGCGTGACTGTTTGCCAATGGGGTTGTGCAGGCCCGGCTAGCCATTCGCGTCGGTGCAATACGGCAATGCGGTGACCGAGTAGGCTTTTAATAGCATCAGTGACACAGAGCCAGGCGCCATCTCGCGGTTCTCTGTCATTGGGTGTGTCATCAATTGCCGTCGAGCTCGGCCAGAAACCGCGCCCTTTTATCAATGCGCGATGCTCGTCAGGGCGACGACCCAGGCGCGCTATGATGTCGGGATGCTGCCCGAGTGGCAGTTGGTGCTGCTCCAAGTGCACTAATTTTCGCTGTAGATTGTCTTGTAATGAAGGCCCGACCCAGATCATTTCATGTTGGTAGGGCACCGCGAGATAAAACTTAACAGCAATCTCTAAATGCAATAAATGGTCAGTTGCAGGATGCAGCAATACAAAGTCGATCTCGCCAATGGTGCGTTTGTCATTAGGAGCAATATCGAACACGACCTGGTTGGCGAGTTGTAGTTGCCAGGTATGCTGGCGTTCTAAGTAGAACAGCCAGAGGGCTTCGAAATAATGCCCAAGACGTCGTTGTTGTAGGCGGGGCAGGTCGGAGTCAAGCAGGCAGTCATCATTTAGGGTATCTATCCAGCGCTGCACGCGTTGTCGATCTCCGGTACCAAAGGCCGGGTGCTCGACGGTCCAGCGGTCGCTGCTGCTCACCGCCCAAAGCAGGTCGCGTCGTATCTGTACGCAGAGTGCGCGAGAACTCGCCAGCTCGCTTTCGGGCGCAAACTCGGTGTTATCTGTCGGAATCATTCTGTTATGCTTGGCGCAGACTATAGGGGGTAGTGTATTGGAAACCTTCAGCTTTAACAAAATTGGCGTGCTCGGGCGTCTGGGTAGCGACAACGTGGTGTCGACCCTACAGCGGCTAAGACACTGGGGCGCCGAGAAAGGTTTGGCCCTGCAGTTTGACCTTGAATTACAGGGCAGCATGGCGAATGGCAGCACACCGACGCTGTCATTTAGCTCCCGTGCAGACATAGGAGATTGGGCTGATCTGATCATCGTTGTGGGTGGTGACGGTACTCTGTTGGGCGCGGCACGTGATATGGCGCGCTACGAAAAACCCTTGTTGGGCATCAACCGTGGCCGCTTGGGTTTTCTGACCGATATTATGCCTGATGACTTACCCGGCGCTGTTGAGCGCGTGCTGCGAGGCGATTTTGTAAAGGAAAATCGATTCCTGTTGGAGGCTCAGTTGTTGCGCGACGACGCTGTGGTAGGCACAGCCATGGCAATGAACGATGTGGTACTGCACCCCGGCCAGTCGATTCGTATGATCGAGTTTGAGCTCCATATCGACAATCAGTTCGTATACAGTCAGCGCTCTGATGGACTGATTGTGTCAACGCCGACCGGCTCCACGGCCTATGCGCTGTCGGCAGGCGGCCCCATTATGCACCCGAGTCTGGACGCCATTGTACTGGTGCCCATGTTTCCGCATACATTGACCAGCAGACCCTTAATGATTGACGCTGGCAGTGAAATTCGTATCGCTATCAGCGATAATAATGACCTACCGCCGCATGTATCCTGCGATGCTCAAAACCACATGGAAACACGCAATGGCGACACCTTGGTTATTCGGCGGCACCCGCATCGGCTGCATCTGTTGCACCCATCGGGTCACAACTACTACGAAACCTGCAGAACGAAATTAGGCTGGGGCTCGCGCCTTGGCGATGACTGAATCAAGAGGTACAGGATGAGCTTTTCCGCAACCGCTTCTGGCTTGACGCCAGAGATATATGAGCGTTTTCGCGATGCGTTGGAAACCGGCAAGTGGCCCGATGGTAAGGCGTTGACCGCAGAGCAAAAACAAACGGTGATGGAGGCCATTCTGACATGGGAGGCGGCCAATCTGCCCGAAGAACAGCGCACCGGATTCATCCCGCGCAACGAGTGTCAGTCCACTACCAAACCCGAAGTAATACCCACGGTAAATCGCGATGACGCCTGATATGTTTGGTGGTGACCCGTCTATGGCAAGTGTCGGCGACGCAGGCGTACTCGACAAAATGCCGATTGTGGTGACCGATGAAGGGCCACAGTACAGCCTGTTGATGGGTAAGCAGACGGTGCCCTTGAACCCATTGATCAATAAAACGATTCGCTTGGAGCATACCGGACGTATTTTCTGTCAGCACTGCGGTACGCAGACCAAGAAAAGCTGGCAGGGCTTTTGTTACGATCATTTCATGAGTTTGGCGCAGGCCGATACCTGCATCATGAGTCCAGAGAAGTGCCATTTTGAGCAGGGCACCTGCCGCGAGCCGGAGTGGGGCGAGCGCAATTGTTTTCAGACGCATTACGTGTATTTGGCCAATACAGGTCAGGTGAAAGTGGGTATTACGCGAGGCACTCAAGTGCCTACACGCTGGTTGGATCAGGGTGCGCACCAAGCAATCCCCGTCGCACGTGTACGGTCACGCTACCTCGCGGGCTTGCTGGAAGTGCTCTTTAAACAGCACGTCAGCGATAAAACCAATTGGCGCACCATGCTTAAGAGCACCGATGAGTCTCTGGATTTAGCAGCGATCCGCGACCAATTGTTTGCCGATTGCGCCGACGACATCCGCGATTTGCAGTCGCAACATGGCATTCAGGCTGTTCAAATGATTGGTCAAGCAGATATTTATACCGTTATCTACCCCCTTAAGAGAATGCCGGACAAGTTCAACTCTTTTAATTTTGACAAGGACGCGGTGGTAGAAGGTCAGCTTTTAGGCATGAAAGGCCAGTATCTGATTCTCGACACCGGTGTGATCAATATTCGTCGCTTCAGCGGTTATGAAGTGACGCTCAAGGTACAGGAATAGGATGAAGCAACCATGAGAACGGAAACCCCTCAAATTATCCAACTGAGCGACTATCAAGCTCCGGCGTATTGGGTAGACACCACACAGTTAACGGTCAGCATTCATGCCGATTACACCGAGGTCAAAGCTGAACTCCGTCTGCGCGCCAATGACCGCTACACTGAGCTCCAGCCCATTGTGCTGCATGGGGTCGACCTAGAGCTGAAGTCTCTGTCGATGAATGGACAGGCCGTCACCGATTATCAGATCGTTGGTGAAGAGCTGCGTCTGGCTGCACCCGCTACGGCATCGGTGACATTAAATACTGCGGTCCATATCTATCCAACCACCAATACGTCACTGGAAGGGCTGTACGTTTCCGGCGGCATGTATTGCACGCAGTGTGAAGCTGAAGGCTTCCGCAAGATCACCTATTTCCCAGACCGTCCTGATGTGTTGTCGGTCTTTACCACGCGGATTGAGGCCCCCAAAGCCTTCGCGACCTTGCTGTCGAACGGTAACCCCGTGTCTACCGGTGAATTAGCCGACGACCGTCACTTTGCCGAATGGCACGACCCCTTTCCCAAACCAGCGTACTTATTTGCTTTGGTCGCGGGTGACTTGAAGGACGTGCGCGACGAATTCGTGACCATGTCAGGCCGCACCATCGATCTGCGTATCTATGTTGAGCCGCACAATTTGCACAAAACGGAATTCGCCCTCGCGTCTTTGAAGAAATCGATGACATGGGATGAAACCGTGTACGGTCGTGAATACGATCTAGATATCTTCATGATCGTCGCTGTCGACCATTTCAACATGGGCGCTATGGAGAACAAGGGTCTTAATATCTTCAATTCCGCCTGCGTGTTAGCAGACCCTGAAACCACGACGGACGAAGGTTTTGAGCGCATTGAAGCCATTGTGGCACACGAGTACTTCCACAACTGGAGTGGCAACCGGGTTACTTGTCGAGACTGGTTCCAGCTCAGCCTGAAAGAAGGTTTTACCGTTTTCCGCGACGCTGAATTTACCGCCGATACGCACGCGCGGGCGGTTAAGCGGATGGATGACGTGACCTTGCTACGCACATCGCAGTTTGCTGAAGACGCTGGCCCGATGGCGCATCCTATTCGTCCGTCGTCGTACATTGAAATCAACAACTTTTATACCCTGACCGTGTATGAGAAGGGCGCCGAAGTGGTGCGCATGCTCCACACCTTGTTGGGGGCAGAACGTTTCCGCGCCGCATCTGACCTGTATTTCGAGCGCTTTGACGGGCAAGCTGTGACCACGGAGGATTTTGTTACCTGTATGGCCGAAGTGTCTGGCATAGACTTGGCGCAGTTCCAACGCTGGTATGATCAGGCGGGTACACCGCATCTAGCCGCTACTGGCAGCTACGACGGTGCCGCGCAGACGTTTACGTTGAATTTCTCGCAAAGCTGTCCCGCCACGCCCGGTCAGCCGACCAAAGAAGCCTTTCACATACCCATCAAACTGGGTTTAATCGGCAAAATCAGCGGCAATGACTTAGCCTTCAGTACACGTCACCCGGGTTTTGATTCTGAATTACAGGTTTTCAGTCTGCGTGACAGTACCGATACGCTGGTGCTTGAGGGTGTGTCCGAAGATGCAGTGCCATCGTTGCTGCGCGACTTTTCGGCCCCTGTTATTTTGGAGTATCCGTTTAGTGTTGCTGATTTACGCCGTTTAGTGAGTTCCGACAGCAACGCCTTTAATCGCTGGGACGCCATGCAAACCTTGGCGACTCGAACGTTGCTGGCGGCGGTGCAGGGGCAGTCTGAACAAACAGAGCTGCAGACCGTGTTGACCGAAGCCATGCGCGACGTATTGCGCGATGCCGATTTAGACCCCGCAGTGAAAGCGCGCTTGCTGCGCCTACCGGGTCAGGCCTATCTGGCCGAGCAGTATAAGCCCGTTGATCCGGTGGCGTTGGACGCCGCGCACACCGCGTTGCGCCGCCACCTAGGCAGCGCGTTGAATGCCGATTGGGTGGCCGTATTCGAGCAAACGCAACCGGTGGGTGGCTACGCCTTTGAGCATAAACAGGTGGCGCGCCGTGCCTTGCACGGTATTGCCTTGAGCTACCGCATTATGGCGGACAGGAACGCTTGGCGATTGGCCGCCGAAATGTACCACAGCGCCGACAACATGACCGACCAAAGCACTGCGCTGCAGCTCTGGGGTCAGGTAGCGAACGAAGACTGGGACAATGCCATGGCGGACTTCTATCAGCGCTGGCAAAAGGACGCCCAAATGGCCGAGCAGTGGTTGTCGATTCGTGCTTCTGTGCCGCGGGTGCGCGTACCAGAGGTGGAATTGCTCACGGAGCACGATGGCTTCAGTTGGACGAATCCAAACCGTGTACGCAGCGTGATCGGCGGCTTTGCGATGCGTAATCCGGTGGGCTTTCACGCCGACAACGGGGCGGGTTATCGTTTCTTGGCGGACAGCATCATTCGGTTGAATACATTGAACCCGCAAATTGCAGCTCGGTTGTGTACGCCCTTTACCTATTGGCGGCGTTACACGCCGGAGATTCAAGCGGCGATGCAAGCCGAGTTGAAGCGCATTCTGGCGGTGGAGACGCTGTCGAAAGATGTGTATGAAGTGGTCTCTAAGTCATTAGCCTAAAAAATGGGTGGCCTAGGCCACCCATTATTCTACCGAACCCTCATCGGGCGCGGGTTGATCATGTTTTCGGGCTTCAGGAATTCATCCAATTCTTCCGCCGTTAACAAGCCATCTTCTAACACCAAATCCAACACCGAACGCCCACTTTCAAGCGCTTCTTTTGCAATGCGCGTGGCATTGTCATAACCGATGTAAGGGTTTAATGCGGTGATCAAACCGATGGAGCTGGCAACCAGTTCGCGGCAACGTTCGCGGTTTGCAGTAATGCCATCGATGCAGCGCTCCCGCAGCATGTCCATGGCGCGGCGCAACAAGCGCATGGATTCGAGGATCTTGTACGCGATCAGCGGCTCCATAACGTTTAACTGCAACTGGCCGTTCTCGGCCGCCATGGTGATCGCTAGGTCGTTGCCGATCACTTGGTATGCCACCTGATTGACTGCTTCAGGGATTACCGGGTTTACCTTGCCCGGCATGATGGACGAGCCAGGTTGCTGCGGTGGCAGGTTGATCTCATTAAAGCCGGTACGTGGACCGCTGGAGAGCAAACGCAGATCGTTGCAAATCTTCGACAGCTTGATGGCCAGACGTTTAGTCATGCCAGAAAACAGCACAAAGGCACCCATGTCAGAGGTGGCTTCTATCAAGTCGTGCGCCAGGCGCATGTCGTGACCACAGACTTGTGACAGCTCGCTGACCGCCAGTACCGCGTAGTCAGGGTCGGCATTGATCCCGGTGCCGATCGCTGTGCCGCCCAGATTGACCTCGCGCAGCAGGTCGAACAGGCTGGCGATGCGGTCAATGTCTTCGCCCAAGGTGGTCGCAAAGGCCCCGAACTCTTGGCCGAGGGTCATGGGTACGGCATCTTGCAATTGAGTGCGGCCCATCTTGATGACGTCGCTGAACTCGGTTCTTTTGGCGGCGAACGAATCACGCAATAAGGCTAGGCTGTCGACCAATTCAGAGTGTGAAAGCTGTAAGCCGACGCGGATGGCGGTGGGGTAGGCGTCGTTGGTGGACTGCGACATATTGACGTCGTTGTTCGGATGCAGGTGTTCGTATGCGCCCTTTGCATAACCAAGGTATTCCAGGCCAATATTGGCGATGACTTCATTGGCGTTCATGTTGGTGGATGTACCTGCGCCACCTTGAATCATATCAACCACGAACTCTTCGTGAAACTCACCGTTAATGAGTCGATCGCACGCGTGTTGAATGGCTTCGTTACGTTTTTCTTCCAGCAGGCCGAGTTTTGCATTCGCTGATGCGGCGGCTTTCTTAACCATGGCTAAGCCGATAATCATCTTTGGAAAATGCGACAAAGGAACGCCTGTGAGGACAAAGTTTTCCAGCGCACGTTGCGTTTGCACACCGTAATACGCCTGTGCTGGTACGGCCAGCGGACCGAGTAGATCTTTCTCCAAACGATGGGGGTGTTGGAGTATCTCTTCCTGGCGTGGTACTGGGTTCATGATGCTTACGAGTCACCTGAGTTATGTATTGAGGTACCCATTCTGCCCGCGATTGAACTGTAAATTCCAATGCTGATAATGGATGCATTATGCAATATTTGCATAATGCATCGGAAAAGAAAAACGACAAGCGCAGCAGAGGTATATCATGGACTTCGAAACTCGATGGATGGAAGATTTTTTGGCGCTGGCCACCACGCACAGTTTTTCTCAGGCCGCAGAACGTCGGCATGTCACGCAACCCGCTTTCAGTCGGCGCATTAAGGCCCTAGAAAGCGCTGTTGGTGTTACTTTGGTGGATCGATCGACCACGCCCGTCACGCTGACTCCAGAGGGGCAGATGTTCTTGATTACGGCACGTAACGTGGTAGCCCAGCTACACGAAAGTATTGGTCGCTTACGCGGTCTACAATTGAATACGCAGCAGGTCATTGAGGTGGCGGCGGCACACTCGCTGGCGTTCACGTTTTTCCCTAATTGGGTGACGACGATAAAGGACGTGATGCACGATCTGTCGCTGCGTTTGGTAGCCATGAACGTCGAGGACGCCGTGCATGCATTGCGTGAAGGGAATTGCGACTTGATGCAAGTCTACTACGACTCTTACGCGACCTTGCAGCTTGATGCGCACACGTTTCCGTCGATTCCTCTTGCTCACACCACCATGTTACCGGTTTGTGTGCCTGATGCTGAAACAGGCTTGCCGTTGTACTCTTTGGACGCATCCAGCGATGCCGATATACCCTTGCTGGCCTATACGCCGGGTGCTTTTCTTGGCCGTACGGTGCGTCTGTTATTGAAGAACGACCCTATCCTGCTGCGCCTGCGTACCGTTTATGAAACCGCTATGGCGGAAGGTCTTAAAGGGATGGCGTTGAATAGCGCTGGCGTAGCGTGGGTGCCCAAATTGTGTATTGAACGGGAGCTAGAAGAGGGCCGCTTAGTGGTGTGCGGTGGTGAGCAATGGCACGCACCGCTTGAAATTCGTTTGTACCGGTGTGCCTTGGTGCGTAAACCGGCGATCGACAAACTGTGGCGCCGACTAGAGAAAACGCTTTAATGATCGTTAGGTAGATATGTACAGCAGCCAAGCCAGCCCATAAAGAATTGGCTGATGGACTAAGTAGATGATCAAGGGTCGCTGACCGAACCAAATAATGGCGCGGCGACCGGGAAAGTCTGGCATATCCTGCCGTAACCACGATTGATGACCCAGCCAGATGCCCACCCAAACCACGCCCAGCCACGGCAACAAGTACATGCGGTCCATGGTGCCACTGGGTAGGTTAAGTATGGGTTGCAGCAACTCATAAACCCACGGGTCTGTGTAGGGCACACCTAAGCGCTCTGTAACGATAAGCAGGCTGCCTAACGCCAAACTGACACGAGGGAGATGCAAGAGGGGGAGGCTGATCAGCAAGGCAAGTACAAAGAAATGCAGTATGCCGAAGTAGATCCAGTGTGTTGGGTAAGCGATTAAACTGAACGCCGAAACGACCAACGCGCTCACCGCCAATTGCCCCTGACGTTTCGCATAAGCAGGCCAACGCATACCTCTGCCATGAGCCCACACCAAGCTGGCGCCAGCCGTTAAGCAAAAGAGACTGACGATCACCGCTCGCAAACTGTACCAAATAGGGTCCGCCATGCTCATGGCAACAAAGCCGAATACGGATAAATCGTACCAGCCATGAAAGAAAATCATCAGAAGAATGGCGCTACCACGCATGACATCTGGGCGCGGGTAGCGCGTCGGCGAAACGGGTAGCGCAGACATAAGACTTAGTCGTCCAGCAGGTTCCAGAGATCATCACCACTTAAGGAGTCGAACTCGGGCTTGGTTTTCTCTTTCTTGGCTTCCCGCTCGGCGGGTGCCGCTTTAGGCTTCGGAGTTGCCTTGCCCGTCGGCTTTTCAGCGTCTTTACCTGTGGCGCGAGGTGCTGCTTTAGGCTTAGTCGCAACCTTCGGTTTGGTCGTTGCTTTGGTAGCGTTCTTGGGCTTTGCTACTTCCGCAGCTGCCTCAACGGCCTCCAAAATGACTTCCTGAGTGTTTTCGGCGCTCTGCATCACAGCGTTATCACGCTCGGCTTCGGCGGCCTTACTGGCTCGGCTGAACGGCGCTGGCGGTCTGTCTGCCTTGCCATGTTCGTCATCGGCCTTTTTTGGGCTGGATGGCTTGCCTTGCTCTTCAAGATGTTTCTTGTAAGCGGACTGTTGCTTGTCGCCGTGTTTCGCCAATTTGTTCTTGGACGGAATGCGGCCTTTTTGCCCCCGCTCAATGAAATTCTTCTTTGAGCCGGTCTTAATATCAAGCTTGCCTTTTAAACGGCGGGATTTCTTCTCTCTGGACATGTAAAGTCATCGGTTGGTCATAAACTGTCGTACAGTATACCTCGTTAATTGCAACGGCCATAGGAGAGAAAATGGAATACCGTCAACTGGGCAAAACCGATTTACAGGTTTCCAAGATTTGTTTGGGCACCATGACCTGGGGAGAACAGAACACCGAGGCGGATGCGCACGCGCAGATGGATATGGCGGTGGAGCAGGGCATTAACTTTTTTGATGCCGCCGAAATGTATCCTGTGCCGCCACGTGCCGAGACTCAAGGTGCTACTGAAGCCTGCATTGGCAGTTGGTTTCAAGCGGGCGGTCAGCGCGACAAGATCATTTTGGCGTCCAAGGTGACCGGGCGCTCGGTGGATGGTTTCGCCTATTTACGTAATGGCCCACGTCTCAACAGCCAGCAGATTGAACAAGCCTTAGACGACAGTTTGCGCCGTCTGAAAACCGACTACATCGACCTGTATCAAATTCACTGGCCAGAGCGCAAAACCAACTTTTTCGGTCAGTTGGGCTACCGCCATGATGCAAACGATGACGCAATCAGTATTGAAGAAACCCTGGCGGCCTGTGAGCGCATCGTGCGCAGCGGCAAGGTTAGACACATTGGCTTGTCCAACGAGACCCCATGGGGGGTGCACGAGTACCTGCGTTTGAGCGATTCGGGCGTTGGGCCGCGTGTGCAGTCTATTCAAAACCCTTATAACTTGCTGAATCGCAGTTTCGAGGTCGGTTTGGCCGAAATGGCGATTCGTGAAGATGTAGGTCTGCTGGCGTATTCGCCGCTGGCGTTTGGCGTGTTAAGCGGTAAATACTTGGGCGGTCAGAAGCCACCCAAGGGTCGCCTAACGTTGTTTGAGCGCTTTCAGCGTTACAACTCAGAACTGGCGGCAACGGTGACGGAACAGTACGTTGCAATTGCACGCCAATATGGCTTAGACCCGGCACAAATGGCGTTGGCCTTTGTGAATGATCAGCCATTCGTGACGTCAAACATCATCGGTGCCACGACCCTTGAACAGTTGAAGTCCAATATTGGCAGCGCCGACATCACATTGAGTGACGATGTCAGGCGGGCGATAGAGGGGGTGCATCGGGCGCACCCCAACCCATGCCCTTAAAAGAGCCTCGCTACCACTGATCACGTAAGCTGCGGAGGGCTATAAAGGCAGACTCGGCGGAGTCAACTTTGTGGCCCTGCTGCCGTAAGAGGCTCTGCAGGCTTTCGTCATCGGTGCGCAGAAACAGGTTGTAGGTCGCTTCATCGCCGAGTGTGCTGATGGGGCGTGTGGCGGGCGTACTGGATTCGCACTTTTCGATCCAATGCTGTGTTTTATCCGTAGCACCTACTACTGACTCGGTAAATTTTAAGTTGGTGAGGAAGTAATCGTGGCCATTGTACAGTGCGGTTTGTGCTGGCAGCGCCCGCAGTTGTTGAATGGACTGATAAAGCGTGTGCACGTCGCCGCTGCGCGTATTTCCAACACCGGCATTGAATAGAGTATCGCCGGCTAACAGGGCAGGGGTATCCGGCAAAAAGAAGCACAGGTGGTCCATAATGTGGCCCGGTGTGACCAATACTTCAATACGCGCACCTGCGAAGTCGAACACAGTAGGAGCCTTGTACGGGTGGGTAATGTTGCAGCGTGTAATGTCCGGGTGGCCACGAATGGGGCCATCAAACTCGGTAGGCACACCGGCGACGTGGTCGCCATGGCCGTGTGTGAGCCATATTTCGGAAATGGCCACGTCTAACGCTGCAGCTTCGTCCAGTGCGGCTTGCCAATTGAATGGGTCAACCACCGCCGCTTCGCGCGTCGTAGTAGACCAGACCAGATGGTTAAAGTTTTGTAAGCTTTCTGGCAAGTAGTAACGATGTACATTAAGTTGCATCACAAATCCTAAAAGGGCTAGTTAACTCAGGGCCCTTGAGTGTGAATTAAAGGAAAATCGATGTTAGCAGTGATTTCGCCTGCCAAGACTTTAGACTATATATCATCCACTCCGGAACATCATGTCACGGATATTCGGTTCCCTCATGAAGCCGCGACCTTAGTTGATCGTATGCGTCAATTGGGCGTGCAAGACATTCAGTCCATGATGGGCGTGTCGGAGAAAATTGCTGCGGAGAACGTCAAACGCTTCAGCCAATGGACTTGGCCTTACCCTAAAGATGAGGCCAGAGCCGCCGTATATGCGTTCAAAGGAGACGTCTACACTGGTTTAGATGCTTACTCATTGGATAAGCCTGCACGAGCTTACGTAGACCAGCATGTGCGCATTCTTTCGGGGTTGTACGGACTTTTGCGCCCCTCGGACGCCATACTGCCGTATCGTTTAGAGATGGGAAAGAAGGTACGCACTGAGGCGGCAAATGATCTATATTCTTTCTGGAGTAACAAAATTGCCGCACAGTTAGCGGATGATATGGTGGCGGTGCGGAGTAAAACGCTGGTGAATTTGGCGTCTACCGAGTATTTTCGTAGTGTGGCGCCTCATGTTAAGTCGATTGACGTGGTGACTCCCGTTTTCAAAGACTGGAAAAACGGTCAATACAAAGTTATCAGCTTCTTCGCCAAAAAAGCACGTGGTTTGATGGTGCGTTACATGGCGGAACGTCGACTCACGCGGCCCGAACAATTAAAAGAATTCGATACCGATGGCTACGCGTTTAACGCAGAACTGTCGACGAATAAAGAATGGGTATTCCTGCGTAAGAGCTGAGTGCTACCCGATCACAACCAGAAGGAGTAAACATGAAAAAGTTATTGTTCCCACTATTGGCAGCCCTAGTCTTTACGACGGGCTGTGCTGTCTCTCCACAACAGATCAATATTGAGCCACGTTCTGATGCGACCTTCTCTGGTTCGGGTGCCGGGACTTCGGTAAATCTCCAGGTGCGTGACAATCGCGGCACTAACGCCTTGGGTTCTTTAGGAGGTACTTACCCTGAAACCAGTATGCTGACTGCCAGCAACGATGTGGCCGCCGACTTGGGTAATCTGCTGCGCCAAAAATTAACCAGCGCCGGGTACGTGGTTACGACCAACAATGCCGACTTCAATTTGGTCGTGTCACTGAATGAACTGAGCTATGAGTACGCTACCGCAGCGGTTGTAGCGCGCGAAGTGCAGACCGTGGCTGAGTTGGCGTTCCGAGCTGAAAATGCCTCTGGCATGAGCTATCGCGAAGGTCGCTTCCGTACACCGAAGACCCAGCCGAGAGCGACACGCCCAACACCGGAAGAAAACAAGGAGTTTTTGGAAGAAGTACTGACGGAAACCATTGACCGCTTGTTGGCGCATCAGCCCTTGGTCGAGTTTCTGCGCTAGTTTCTCAAAATACTTTTTGGCTTTAACCAATAGAGCCACAAAAAAAAGGCGGCCCATGACAATGGGTCGCCTTTTTTGTAAGCGCTGTAACAGAAGGCCTAGCGCAGAGAGTTCTTCTCGAAGTAGTCCGCCATGAAATCGATGAACGCCCGGCTTTTAGCCGAGAGGTAGCGGTTCTCGGGGTACACCACATGGATGGTGCGCTTCGGAAAAACAACCTCAGGGAGTACATGAACCATTTTGCCGCTGTCCAGCGCTTCTTGCACCATGTAGGTCGGCAGGGCAGCGACGCCCATGTCGTGGTGACAGGCTTCACACATGGTGTCGAGATCGTTCACCGTGAAGCGACGCTCTTTGTCCTGCAGATTGGCCTCTTTCAAAAAACGTTTGATCCAGCGCGGTTCGGCGTAGTCGATGCCCGACACCATCAGCATGTGATGGTTGTTAAGATCTTCTAGATTCTTCGGTACACCGTGCAGCTGCGCGTACTTTTGTGTCGCCACCATGATCACGTTTTGCCGCGCAACCGGGCGGGCTACAAGTCGACTGTCTTGCAGGGAGCCCAAGTGAATCGACAAGTCTATGCCTTCACGGACCAAGTCCAGGCTCTTATCGGCCAGCACCAAGTCAAAATTCACGTCAGGGTATTCGTGCAGGAACTCACTGAATATCTTCATCAACATGGCGCGGCCGAAAGTCGGCGTGGCCGTAATTTTGAGCGTCCCCTTCGGACTGGTGTCCAAGTCCTTCACCATGTGTTCCGCTTCTTCCAAATCCTCAAGAATGCGGTTGCATCGGTTGAAAAATAATTGGCCTGCTTCGGTAGGGCTGACACTGCGCGTGGTACGGTTCAACAAGCGCACACCCAAGCGATCTTCCAATAAACTGATTTGCTTGCTGACGGCGGACGGCGTTAAACCCAATGCATGGGCTGCGTTGGTGAAGTTGTTTGCCTTTACCACGGTGGTGAAAATTACCAATGAATCCAGTCTTGCCATAGTCGTTGATCTTTTTCAGGTCTGTGATTGCTAAATACCCGGATGCGCCAAGTTCAGCAGAGGCTGTCCATCCATGTGGCCAACAGGGTATCTGACGAAATTATCTATGCGTATAATGAGCGTTAATGAAGCACTTTATACGCATTAGTGAATAATGCACCGGAATCATAGCAGCTATTCGTCATTTTTCTACATACAGTTATGAAATTTTTTCTACTGATGTGTGTGCGTCGGGCATGAAAAGAAAGTTCTTAACAATTTATTACTAAAGTATCTTCATTGACCGCCGTTAAACCATACACAGCGGAATGATAATGGAGTAACAGGTTATGCAGATTAACCCCTTGGTACCTGGCTTATTGCCGACGGTACCCTCATCTACCAACAACCCAGCGGGCCAGAACACTGGTGCGGCCAGTGACCCGAGTACCCGTGCGGATAAGGTAGACCTTAACAGTACGGTAGCGACGAAATACACATCACCGGAAGCAGTGGTGAAGAATTTTGACGCGGAAACGGTGATCAAGAACGTCTCTAGCTTTATTGATCGAGCGGTCGAACGCGCTCGTGCAGCGGGCGCGACTGATGCCGAGCTGGTAAACATTCGCGAGAAGTCCTTGGCTGGTATGGAAAAGGGCTTTAACGATGCTCAAGACATCATTAAGGGTCTCGGGTTGATGTCCGACGAATTAACGGCGGTGCTCGACAACGCTAAAAAATCGATTCGAGAAATGGTTGAATCGGGTAAGTCTGTCGACAGCAAAGTGGTTGAGTCATCGACTGCCATGATGGCCAAGAGTAAGCAGGTCACCAACGACTTCTCTTTTACTCTGAAAACTCGTGAAGGCGATGTGATCACCATTTCTGCGGCGCAACAGAAGTCGGCCTCAATGGCGGCCATGGCGTCGAATAATGGCGACTCTCAGATGTTGGCGGCGATGTGGGAAACCAACAGCAGTGAATCTTTCAGCTTTTCTGTGAAGGGTGATCTGAATATGGAAGAGATGAAAGCCATAGAAGCTTTGCTGAAGGACATTGGAAAAATTGCCGACAAGTTCTTTAGCGGCCGTTATGAACAGGCTTTTGATAAAGCAAAAGAATTGCAATTAGACAGCAACACACTTGCGTCTATGAGCATGAACATGACGCAAACGAAAGCTGTGGCTCAATACAATTCAGTGTCGTCAGGCGGCGCGCGTTCAGAATGGATGGCTCCGATTCGTGAATACGCTCAGGCCTTGGCAGACTTGCAGCGCAATCAGCCGGAAGTGTTGGCAAAACCAGCTTGGCTGGATGCATTGAACAGTCATCCGAAGAAAAACTCAGCCATGATCGACTTTGCCCGTGCGTTAATGCCAATGATGGCGCGCTAAGCATTCAGCAGGCTTCAGTCGTAGTCATTCCGCTGCTTATTGTCTAGAATGAAGGGATTCGTTCTGATTGGAGCCTGTTGTGCGGTCATTGGTTCTTTATGAAACCTCCCATTGTCATTTGTGTGAACTGGCTGAACAGGTGCTGATGCACTTCGTTAACACTGCCGAGTGCCAAATCGAACTGATTGATATCGTGACTGACGATGTGCTTATGCAGGCGCATGGTACAGAAATCCCCGTATTAAAAGATATTCAAACCGGCCGCCTACTCAAATGGCCGTTTAACGAGCATGACGTGTGCTCATTTTTATTGGCCTGTCAGGCTTAGTAAGGAGACTTCGGTGAAGAAAACACTGTTAACGACTGGTTTAATTGCCATTGTGACACTCGCGGGTTGTGCTACCTCAGGCGCAAAATACAAAAATGAAGCCGTAGCTTATGCTTTGTCGACGGAATCGGAGTTACGGGCACTGGTGTCTGCCTGTGACCGCGTGAGTGGCCCTGCCAGCGCTGAAGCACGGGAAGCAGACCGCGAGTGGTGGCGCCGCAATGCCACCATGATGCAGGCAGCGGACTACGGCTTTATCAAAGAATTGGAGTCGTTCGCCGATTCTCGACGTGATGAAAGTTTGGTCTTGTTCACTATGAATGCAGGCTATGCTTTAGATCAACAAATGAAAGAGAATGTGGCCAAACGCTTGGATACGCGCAATCCCGAGCGTGTGTGTTTGCAAGAACTGGCCAGTTTTCGCACGGGTGATCGCGACTTAAGCCGCAACTCACGTCATTATTCAGAGTTGGTTGCACTGAGCACCGACGCTCGTGTCGATCAGAATGCTTTGCGCAGCAGTCGTGCGCCGGCATCAGCAAACCGCGATTTCGGCCGCTCGTTCTATCAAACCGAGGAGGCACTGGCATCCGTTGGCTGTCGGCAACCGCAGATAGCCATGTTAAAAAATGACTGGCCAACCGAGGTGTACGAAGCACAGTGCCAGGATACAACGTATCAATTGGTGCGCTGTGAATGGAATCGGTGCGAAGTCTTTTAACGGTTCAATGAATTACGGCAGAGCGGATTGTCTGCCAGCGTGCAAAAGGAAATTCAGTCGGCGATACGGAATTCGGCTACACTTTTGTTCATATTGCTAAGGTTGGGTGTCCGCGTATGTCTAATTTAATGAGTTCCGTTGATAGCCGTACACAGTTGGTAGGGCAGAACAGACTGGAAATCCTGTTGTTTAAACTGCGTGGTTCGCAGCTTTTTGCGATCAATGTGTTCAAGGTGCGCGAAGTACTGACGTTGCCAAAAATCACTTTGATTCCCAGTCAGCACCCGGTCATCTACGGCGTTATTCATTTGCGCGGTATGACGGTGCCGGTGTTCGATTTAAGCCATGCGATTGGCATGCGACCGATCGAAATAGATGATAAATCAACCATCATCGTGACTGAGTACAACAGCAGCGTGCAAGCCTTTGTTGTCGGTGCTGTCGATCGTATTGCTAACCTTAATTGGGAAGACATCATGCCACCGCCGGTCGGCTCCGGTCGTTCGCATTTTTTAACCGCCATTACGCGTTTCGAAGAGCGTATTGTCGAGATTATCGATGTTGAAAAAGTCTTGTCAAATGTGCAGCCGCCGGTCACGGAGATACCCGAAGGTACCTTAGAAGCCGCGGTTATTGAGCGGGCTAAAGGCATGGAAATCCTGATGGTGGATGACTCACATACGGCACTGTCGCAGGCGACATCTACGTTTGAAAGCATTGGCATCAAGGTGCACCAAGCAACCGATGGTGCCAAAGGGTTGGCGATTTTAAAGAAATGGGCCGACGACGGTGAAGATGTGCCCAACAAGTTATTGATGTTGGTGACCGACGCTGAAATGCCGGTGATGGATGGCTATATGCTCACAACCGAAGTGCGCAGAGACCCGCGCCTTGCGGGCCTATTCGTGGTGTTACACACGTCTCTCAGTGGTAGCTTCAACGAGGCCATGGTAAAAAAGGTAGGCTGCGATGCCTTCTTATCTAAGTTCCATTCGGGTTCCTTAGCGAATATGGTACAGGATCGTATACGCGCCATTTCTGAGCTTGAATAACTTTTATTATAAAGCAAGAGGGATAATGACCGGTGAGTTTACTCGTTAGTGCATTGTGGGTGTATCCAGTTAAAGGGATGGCTGGTAATCCGGTCGCCAGCCTTAAGTTTGATCAACACGGCCCGGTAGATGACCGACGTTGGATGCTGATAGACAGCAATGGCAAGTTCGTGAGCCAAAGAGGCTTTCCTTCTCTGGGTCAATTTAAGGCCTCGATACTCGGACAGCAATTAACCATAGACGCGCCTGACGGCACACAAGGGAAGGTAACGGCGAGCGAGTGCACGCGTGAAGCGCAAGCGATTGTATGGTCTGATGACGTTGCTGTATTAATGGCACCCGACCCCATCAATCAATGGCTGTCGAGCTATTTTCCTGAGCCTGTGTACCTGGTGCGTTATCGTAATGACCAGCCCCGTGCGACAAACCCGGACTACGCCGATTCAACCGTCGGTTTTGCTGATGGGTTTCCATTGTTAATATGTCTAGAAGACTCACTGAATGCGTTGAATGTCGACTCTCCAGTGCCCCTCGATATGCGCCGGTTCCGACCCAATATTGTGCTGAGCGGCGCGGCCGCTTGGAGTGAAAATCGTTGGTTGTCTTTGCGCAGCGAAACTCATTTCCTGGCGGTAGTGAAACCCTGCACTCGTTGTGCAGTTGTCACCATTGAACCCGGAACGGTTGAAAAAGAGCCGCGAGTGCTGCGTCATTTGATGCAGTTCTCGCAGTGGAAAAAGCATCCGGTATTTGGCCAGAATGCTGTCTTGGCAGAAGGCGATACCCCAGTGACCTTGGGCAGTATTTTTCATGCGTCGTTCGCTGAGGCATCCGTAGGTTGAAGCCTAAAGAGGTCATCTAATAACTCTGACAAAAAAAAAGCGCCTTAGGCGCTTTTTTTATGTCTTATCACTTCTAGCTATCTGTTGTTACTAACACTTCTTGGGTCGGCTGTTTGGGCGGTCGAGGGCGGTTATACCAAGTCTTGAGCTTCGCCAGCGTGTCGTCAATGCCGACCAGCAAGCAGGGCGTTAGGACCAGAGTCAGTATGGTAGCGAACGCCAAGCCGCCTGCGATGGCGGTAGATAGCTGCGTCCACCACTGTGCGGATGGTGCACCGACGGTAAATGAGCGTGCCATTAAGTCCAAATTCACCTGCAACACTAACGGCATCAAGCCCAATATAGTGGTGATGGTTGTTAGCAGAATAGGGCGCAAACGCTGGGCCGCTGTTTTAATGGCTGCCTGGTATGGCAAGTCGCCGTCACCTTTCAGTTTGTTGTAGGTGTCGATCAAAACGATATTGTTGTTCACCACGATACCAGCCAACGCAATGATACCTACACCGCACATTACGATGCCGAACGGTTTACCGGTAATCAGCAAGCCAAGCAGAACACCTGCCGACGAGAAGACAATAGCGCTCAGTATGACCAAGGCCTGATAAATACTGTTGAACTGAGTCACCAGAATGACCAGCATAATAAACAGGGCAATACCAAATGCTCCCGCCAAGAACTGAGACGATTCATCTTGATTCTCTTGGTCACCACGGAAAACCGGTTGCACGTTGTCAGGGAACTCACCCGATTCAACCCACAGCGGAAACTCGCGCGTCAATTCAGCAATAATATCTGCAACGGCATAATCACTGCGTACGTTCGCCTCTACCCGATGAGACAACTGGCCATCGGTGCGCAGCAGGTCGCCTTCAATACTCTGGGCCCGGCGTTCAATGAAATTCGAGATAGGCACCTGTTCTCCGCGTGCGGAGATTGTCAGCCGTTCAATTTGGTCGAGGTCGCGACCATCAAACGGATAACGAATACGGATATCCAACTCATCTTCGCTGTCCGTAGGGCGATAGCTCCCGATGGTGAGGCCGGTCGTTATCATTTTTAGTGCATTACCGACAGATGCTAAGTCGGCACCAAACCGGCTAGCGGCTTCGCGATCCACATCGATACGCCACTCCAAACCATCAAGTGGTAAGTTATTGGACACATCTGAAAAACGTTGGTCGTTACTGAATTTCTCTGTGACAAAGGCAACCGCTTGGCGGAGGTCTTGTGCATTCTCAGACAGGAAATCGAGCTGAATATCCACACCGGCGGTAGGGCCCATGGCTAGGGCCTTTTTCTCTACAATAATGCCGGGGATGTCGGCAGTCTGCGCGACAATATTGTCCATCACTTCTTCGCCGGTGCCTCGGAACTCCCAATGAACGAATTCCAACTGGAAGACACCAATGGTATCCGCCGAGTAATTGTTCATGGTACCGCCAGACGTCAGTGTGTTGATCGACTTCACTTCACGCATGCCGAGAATGCGATCTTCCACTTGGCGCACCAGATAATCACGCTCGGTTAACGATAGGTTGCCCCGCGCGCGAACGGTGATATTGCCAAAATCAGAATCTATGTTGGGGAAGAACTCTACCCCGGTACCAAATTTGGCATAGGAAGCGCCCAGTGCCGCGATGATAAAGAATACCCCCGCCAGAACGAGAATAGGCACGTGTAACATCTTACTGAGGGCCCATACATAGACACCCGAGAACCCGGTCATGCGGTCAATATCACCTTCTGCAGCGGCAGCCAGGTTACGTCGTTGGCGGGCGGATACGGTGGCTGCTTTGCCGAAAATCGTCCCCAATGACGGAATCACGATCAAGGCGACCACCAGCGAAGCACCTAAGGTCACAATGACCGTGATCGGCAGATAGCTCATGAAGTCACCGACAATGCCGGGCCAGAAAAGCAACGGCATAAATACCGCTAATGTGGTTGCGGTGGATGAAATGACGGGCCACGCCATGCGTGTAGATGCTTCACGATAGGCTTTAATACGTGGCGCACCTTCGCTCATGCGACGATCGGCGTACTCGGTCACAACAATGGCGCCGTCCACCAAGATACCCACACAGAGTATCAGGGCGAACAGTACGATGATGTTCAGTGTAATACCCATCATGTACAAGATCAGGATACTGGCTAAGAACGAGCCAGGAATCGCAATACCGACCAAGATGGATGAACGTGGCCCTAGAGTCCACAGCATGACAACCACGACCAAAATAGTGGCCAGGATGACGCTGTTAAAGAGGTCGCGCAGCGTTCGCTCTATCTCGGTTGACTGGTCGGCGGTATAAATCACTTGCAGGCCCTCGGGCCATAAATGACGAGACGCCTCAACCGTGTCTTTAACGTCCTGAATGGTGCCGATTAGATTCTCACCCACTCGCTTGGTGACTTCCAAGGTTACCGCAGGTTGACCATTCACCCGAGATATCTGCTGAAAGTCGGCGTAGGTACGCTGCCCAATGGCTACATCGCGAAAGCGCACGACGCTGTTGTCAACGGACTTAATCGGTAGATTGAGAATGTCTTCCTCTGTTTCCAGCAACCCAGGCACTTTGACTGAAAAACGCCCAGCCCCGGTGTCCAGATTACCTGCGGCGACCAGTTGATTGTTGCGCCGAACAGTACTCACCAATTCTTCATTGGAAAGATTGTAACTGGCAAGCATAGACGGATTGACGATGATTTCAGCGATTTCATCCCGTTTGCCTAGAATAGGAGCCTCTAGCACACCACCTAAGGATTCTATTTGCGACTGTAGCGCATCCGCTACCGCGTACAAAACGCGGTCATCCAAATCGCCAAACAGGTTGACGTTAATAACAGGAAACAAGGCCAAGTTGATTTCATTTACCGAGGGCTCGTCGGCATCCGCTGGCAAGTCGTTTTTGGCGCGGTCAACTTGACGACGTACGTCGTCCAGAGCCTTATCAATGTCGACGGACGAATCGAACTCTAATGTTACAGAGGCATGCCCCTCGGTAGCCACAGAGGAATATTCTTTTAGGCCTTCAAGGCTCTTAATCTGTTTCGTGATTGGGTTCACCAACAACCGATCAGCATCTTGCGGAGAAATACCCTCCAAGCCAAGCGATATATAGACGAACGGCACGGTGATGTCCGGCTGTGCTTCTTGCGGAATAGAACGAAACGCCACAATACCAGCGATAGTAATTAGCGCGAACAACAATAGGACGGTACGAACGCGGTCCAGCGAGGCATTAATAATCCCAATCATAGTGAATCCGCCGCAACTGCTTCAACGAGGTCGCCGTGTGACACAAACCCCTGTCCAACGGTGATGATATGGACTGGATTGGGTAACCCGCTGACCCAAACACCTTGGGTTGATGATTTAACGATTTCAACATTCACCAAGGCCACACGTTGTTCTGGTGTTACGATCTTCAAACTGAGGTTGCCCGCTTGGTCGAGTGAAAGCAGGGCAGGGCTAATAAAGTGTGCGTTGCGTGCGGGCAAAGGAAATTGCACACGCGCTGTGATCCCGGCACTTGGTGAGGCTACTGCCGATTGCGCGGCGATTTCCACGTCAAAGGTACGGGTGGCTGCCCGTGCTTGGGTGCCTACAAAGGAAACTTCGCCTGCCAAGGTCTCGCCGGAAACCAGCCAGACTTCAGCCACTTGCCCGGGCTGCAAGTTAACGACGTCGTTTTCTGACACCTGGGCGGTGATCATCAACGGCGAGAAGTCATTCAGATGGGCAATGGCACCACCGGCCTGCACATAACTGCCCAGTTCGATGTTCAGCGTTTCAATGATACCTGCAAAGGGTGCACGAATGTCTGTGTGTTGGAGTTGCAGCTCCAAACTGCGTCGGTTGGCAATGGCATCCGCGTAAGCCGTTTCTGCAGCCGCTAGATTAGTCGTATTTTGCAGGCCGCGATTGACCAACGTGCGCACACCATCGAGCTCGACTTTACGTTGTTGCTCTAAAGCTTGCGCCGACACCAGCCGCTCTGGCAGTTCGCCACGATCCAGCCGGGCAATGACGTCACCGGTCTGCACGCGATCACCTCGCTGGTGCAGTAATTCTTTTACCTCACCCGATGCTTGCGATCGGATCTCGACCGACCGATTCGCTTTCGTTTCTGCACTGACTTCTAAAACACGTTGCACAGACTCCGCTGTTATCACGTCGGTCTGTACTCGCGGCAACGCTGTGGACAAGGTCGTATCGCGCTCTCCTGTCGGCATAATGTCGCCATCAATGCCGGAATACATCCATATGGTCAGCAAAATCATAATAACGATTGCTGCGGCTTGGCCGAGATATTTCTTCAACTGACTTCCCATGTTGCGAGTACCTGAACTTAAGCTGTAAGGAATGGCACCGACAAAGTGGCGGCAACCCAATAAAAATGTGAGTGAAGTACCATGCCACGTCGCCACAAATAGACACAGTGATATTTGTCACCCGTTGTGCATTCTCTGGCACGACAAGTTGCGGCAGGAAGCGTATTATACGGGCCTGTTTCCTTTACGGTCTGAAGTTTTTTTCTATGCCTACCCTCGTTTTACAGAACCTTTACCACGCGTACGGCTCTGAGCCGGTCATTGATAATTTGAATTGGAACCAAACGGAATCAGAGAAGATTTGTCTGGTAGGCCGTAATGGCGAAGGGAAGAGCACTCTGATGCGAATTCTGGCCGGCACTGAGTCGCCCGACCAAGGCAGTGTCGGTTGGTCGGATGATGCTCGTATAGGGTACGTGCCACAGGAACTTCCGTTGCCCGATGAAACCTTGGTGCGCGACTTTATCCTGAGCGGTGCAGGCAAGGCAGCGGAATACATTCTGCGCTATGAAAAACTATTGATGAGCACGCCGGACCATCCGGACGTTGAAAAAGTGCAGCACTGGATAGAAGAAAACAACGCGTGGCCCTTGATGGCGACCATTGAAGCCGTGCTACAACGGTTCAGTCTGGATGGTAGCGCGACCATGTCGCAGTTATCAGGTGGTTGGCGCCGTAAGGCCTTGATTGCACGCGCAGCGATTCAAGAGCCTAACGTGCTGCTGCTTGATGAGCCGACCAACCACTTGGATGTTGAAAGTATTCGCTGGCTGGAAACGTGGCTGAAGGAATTTCGTGGTCTAGTAATTTTTATCAGCCATGACCGCAGCTTTATAGATGCGGTGGCCGAGGTCATTGTCGAACTCGACCGCAGTCAGCTATATCGTTACCCCATTCCTTATGAGAACTTCGTTGATAACCGCGAAGAGCGGCTGGGCATTGAAGCAGAACAATACGCTTTGTTCGATAAACGGTTGGCGCAAGAAGAGGCGTGGATTCGGCAAGGTGTTAAAGCACGTCGTACCCGTAATGAAGGTCGTGTGCGTCGCCTTGAAGCCTTGCGCCAAGAGCGCTCGCAGCGTCGTAATTTGGGTGGCAAGGCGGACATTCAAGTGCAGGCTGCAGAGCGCAGTGGCAAGCTGGTGTTTGACCTTGAAAATCTCACTTTCCACTACCCGGGACAACGCATCGTTGAGAATCTCACCACTGAGATCATGCGCGGCGAAACCGTGGCCTTGGTCGGTGCGAACGGCATCGGCAAGACCACGCTGATCAAACTCTTATTGGGCCAGGTTCAACCGCAAAGTGGGTCGCTGATTACCGGCACCAACCTCAACGTGGCGTACTTTGACCAAGGCCGGCATCAGTTGGACCCGGAAAAGACGGTGATGGATACCGTATCGGAAGGGCGCGACTTTATTGAAATCAACAATAAAAAAGTGCACGTCATTACTTATTTGGAGCGCTTCCTGTTCTCGCCCAAACGCGCGCGCAGCCCGGTCAAATCGCTCAGCGGTGGGGAGGCTAACCGTTTGTTGCTGGCCCGTTTGTTCAGTCAACCGGCCAATATGTTGGTACTGGACGAGCCGACCAACGACTTGGACATTGATACCTTGGAGTTGTTGGAAGAATTAATCGCAGACTTTCCCGGAACGGTCATCTTGATCAGCCACGATCGCTACTTTGTTGATAATGTGGCGACCAAAGTGTGGGGTATGCCGGGTAACGGTCAGGTGATCCCCATCGTGGGTGGCTATCGTGAATGGTTCGAGTTTTGGTCGAAACAAGAAGCAATGGCTGCTGGCGATAAAAAAGCTAAGGCTAAGACAGTGCCAGCAGACGCCAATGCGGGTGTTACCCAAAAGCCGAAGAAGCTGAGCTACAAGGATCAGCGGGAGCTTGACCAACTGCCAGACAAAATGGCCGCCTTGGAGCAGGAAATCGCTGAACTGCACGACACCGTAGCCCAGCCGACGTTCTACACGCAGGAGCAACCGGCGGTTCAGGCGACACTGAACTTACTGGCAGAAAAAGAAGCGAGTTTAGAAGCGCTGCTTGAACGCTGGGTTGAGCTCGGAAGTCATTAAATGAAGCATTTTCAGACTCACTTCTAATAGAGTACAACGAGGCATCATGAACCTGATCATTATTGCATTAATTGTACTGAGTATGGCTGGGTCGCTGATGTGGGTGATGCCCAGTAAGGCGGATCGACGCATGGCGGAGATTCGTGCTTACGGCATCTCACTCGGCTTGCGTGTAACCAGTATTACTGCGCCCGACCTCAGTATCGAAGGACGCATCGATAAAAAGAAAAAAATCTACACTGCCTACAAGCTGGGCGCTCCGCGTGTTAAAGGCGCGCCGGAATACATTTTACTGCGCACGACGGGGGAGTCCGGCTACGGACTGATTGATGGCTGGCGTTGGGAAAAGCCGGAGTATCGCCTCACCGGAGCCGCATTGGATCGGCTCAATAACGCCCTAGAGCAAATGCCTCCTTGGGCTGATTTGTTGGCTATACTGCCTGACGGCGTCGCAATTGGTTTTGATGAACGCGGTGGGCACGCTCAGGTGAATGCAGTGAAGGCCATGCTGGAGACATTTCGCGACCAGTTCTTTGTGAAGTAATTTCATCAAAAATAGGCTTTCGGCCGAACAACCCTGTTTTCTGATCGCAGACGCTGTTTTTTGTTTGACTCTACGGCGGAAAAAACTCAGTTTACGCCTATATTCAAACAAGCGTTTTAATTACTTGTTTGTTTCGTCATTTGCGTCAGAATGACACAACAAACTACAAAAACGGAGCAACCTTATGATCTATCAGGGTGATGCGATTCAGGTGGAACTGCGTAGCGATAACATCGCGCACATGGTTTTCGACCTGAAAGGCGAATCAGTCAATAAGTTTAACCGTCTGACATTGTTGGAGCTGGATGCTGCCGTTAAAGCAATGGCTGCGACGTCGGGCATTAAAGGTCTGGTTGCCACCAGCGCTAAAGAAGCCTTCATTGTGGGTGCCGATATCAATGAATTCCTCACTATGTTTCAGTGGGAAGAAGATGTACTCATCGACGGTATCCTGCAAACTAATGCCATTTTCAATGGTTTGGAAGACCTGCCGTTCCCAACCGCCGTGGCCATTAATGGCCTCGCTTTGGGTGGTGGTTTCGAATTCTGTTTGGCTTGCGACTTCCGCTTAATGGCTCCTAAGGCCAAAGTCGGTCTGCCTGAAGTAAAACTGGGTATCTTCCCTGGTTTCGGCGGCACCGTGCGTCTGTCACGCTTGATTGGTGCGGACAACTCCATTGAGTGGATCTGCGCAGGCAGTGAGAAGCGTTCTGATGCCGCGCTGGCCGATGGTGCAGTCAATGCGGTTGTAGACAACGACAAACTGTTTGATGCGGCGATTGATTTGGTACAACGCGCCATCGACGGTTCTGTTGACTATAAAGCGCGACGTGCTGAGAAGACGGGCAAGCTGCACCTGAACAGCATTGAGAGCATGATGTCGTTTGAAACGGCGAAAGGCTTTGTCGCGGGTCAAGCGGGTCCTAATTACCCGGCCCCGGTTCTAGCCATCAAAACCATTCAAAAGCACGCCGGTATGGACCGTGACGATGCCTTGAAGGTCGAAGCTAAGAACTTTGCCACGGTGGCTCGTAGCTCCGTTGCGCGTAACTTGGTTGGTCTGTTCCTGAATGACCAAGCGTTGAAGAAAACGGCTAAGCAGTGGGAAGAAAAAGCCCGTCCGGTCAAAAAGGCCGCTGTTTTGGGTGCGGGCATCATGGGTGGCGGTATCGCTTACCAGAGCGCCTCGAAAGGCACGCCAATCTACATGAAAGACATCAACGACGCCGGTATCAAGCTGGGCTTGGACGAAGCGGCGAAGCTGCTGAGCAAGCAAGTTGAGCGTAAGAAGATGGATATTATGGGCATGGCAAACGTGTTGAACGACATTCGTCCAACATTGAGCTATGGCGATTTCGACCAAGTAGATGTAGTGGTTGAAGCCGTTGTTGAAAACCCCAAAGTTAAACACGCGGTCTTGGCTGAAGTAGAAACCAAAGTGGGTCCGCAGGCTGTTATTGCCAGCAACACCTCGACGATTTCTATCGACAGCTTGGCGACTGCACTGAAAGATCCTTCGCGCTTCTGCGGTATGCACTTCTTCAATCCCGTGCACCGTATGCCTCTGGTAGAAGTTATTCGTGGCAAGGATTCATCCGATGAAACCATTGCTACTGTAGTGGCATACGCCAAAAAATTGGGTAAATCACCCATCGTGGTTAACGACTGCCCCGGTTTTTATGTAAACCGCGTACTGTTCCCATACTTTGCTGGCTTCGCCATGCTGGTGCGTGACGGGGTAGATTTCCAAGCCATCGATAAGGTCATGGAACGCTTCGGTTGGCCAATGGGCCCAGCCTACCTGCTCGACGTGGTGGGTCTGGATACTGGCGTTCACGCTCAAGGCGTAATGGCCGAAGGCTTCCCGGAGCGTATGGGTCAAGACTTCCGTTCTGCCATGCACGTAATGTATGACGAAGGCCGACTGGGTCAAAAGAACAGCAAAGGCTTCTATGCCTACACGCTGGACAAAAAAGGTAAGCAGAAGAAGTCAGTCGACGAAGAAGCGATCAAGTTGGTGAACAGCGTTGCCGGTCCTAAGCAGGAACTGGAAGCCGACGCCATCATTGATCGTATGATGATCCCTATGTGCATTGAAGTGGCCATGTGCTTGGAAGAGAAGATCGTTGCTTCACCGGCAGACGCCGATATGGGTCTGATCTATGGCCTTGGTTTCCCTCCATTCCGTGGTGGCATCCTGAAATATATGGATGAAGTGGGTCTGGATGAGATCGTTAAGCGTGCCGACAAACTGGCTGACCTGGGTGCACTGTACCGCGTAACCGATCGCATGCGCGAAATGGCCGCTAACGGTGAAACCTACTACAAGAATGCCTGAGGGGAGTAAGCAATGAATTTGAAACCAAATGATGCAGTAATCGTCGATTTTCTGCGCACGCCTATGGGTCGCTCCAAGGGCGGCAGTTTCCGTTTCACCCGTGCTGAGAACCTCAGTGCGCAACTGGTCGATGGCCTGTTGGCCCGTAACCCTAACCTTGATCCATCGGAAATCGATGACATCATCTGGGGTTGTGTAAACCAGACCAAAGAACAGGGCTGGAACGTGGCCCGCATGATGCAGTTGATGACAAAAGTGCCGCACACTGTGCCCGCACAAACCGTCAGCCGCTTGTGTGGTTCTTCCATGTCAGCACTGCACATCGCATCACAGGGTATTCAGTCCGGCAACGGTGACTTTTTCCTGATCGGCGGTGTCGAGCACATGGGTCACGTGGACATGATGCACGGTGTTGATCCTAACCCCGCCTTGAGCAAGCGTGCTGCTAAAGCCGCTGGCATGATGGGTCTGACAGCAGAACTGCTGGGTAAGATGCACGGCATCACACGTGAAGCGCAAGACGAGTTCGCCTATCGTTCACACCAGTTGGCACAGGCCGCGACTGATTCTGGCGCGTTTGCAAAAGAAATTCAGCCGATTGAAGGTCACGACGAAAACGGTACGCCGTTTATGTTGGCACAAGATGAAACCATTCGTCCGGAAACTACTGTGGCGAAACTGGCCGAATTGCGCCCGGTATTCGATCCTAAAGGTGGTACGGTAACAGCCGGTACATCTTCTCAGATCAGCGACGGCGCTTCCGCTATGTTGGTGATGTCATGGAAGAAAGCACAAGAACTGGGCGTTAAGCCGCGTGCGGTTATTCGTGCTATGACATTGGCTGGTGTTGATCCGTCAATCATGGGTTATGGCCCTGTACCAGCGTCTAAGAAAGCGCTGAAGCAACTGGGTATGACGATTGACGATATCGATTACATCGAGCTGAACGAAGCTTTCGCAGCGCAGGCCTTGCCCGTGCTGAAAGACCTTAAAGTGCTGGATAAGATGACCGACAAAGTGAACCTGCACGGTGGCGCGATTGCCTTGGGTCACCCGTTCGGCTGTAGCGGTGCGCGTATCACAGGTACGTTGCTGAACGTTATGGAAGAGAAGGGTGGTCAATTTGGCTTAGCAACCATGTGTATTGGTCTGGGTCAGGGTATTTCCACCGTTATTGAGCGTTTCGACGGCTAAGAACTACTGAGCTTCTTATGGCGGTGTTAAAATTTGCCATAACTTCGCTCGTGACGCTCTTAGTGGCGTCCAATAAAAAAGGCGGCCAGTAGATGGCCGCCTTTTTTATGCCCATAATGAAAGCAGTGTGAAAATAAAATAAAGGTATCCCATGCAAGAACCACAGAATTCACCCGAGCCCGGGTTGTATAGACACTATAAAGGAGGGGAGTACCGTGTCGTTGGCATGGTGCGCCATTCTGAGACCGAAGAATGGCTTGTACACTACCAGTGCATGTATGGTGACTTCGGTTTCTGGGTGCGGCCTTTGGCGATGTTTGTTGAATCAGTAACAGTCGATGGCAAGGTCGTTAAGCGTTTTCAGCGCGCCTAGAGGCGCTCTGAAGCATTCGCTAGGCTTTAGAAGTCTCTTCTTCAGAATCCGAATCGCTTTCAACGTCATCGGTGTCGTCACTGCTGTCGTCATCTGCTTCTGAATCGCCGTCAGGATCTACAATAACGCCGCCCAGATTAAGATCGAAGCGTCCCGACTCCATGGCTTCCGTTACACTGTCGAACTCTTTCTCGGTGGAGTAGATGCTGGAGATCATTTTTGAAATGCGCTTCACCATGTCGGTGCGCTCGGGGAAGCTCTGCTCGCTGGCGACCAGCTTCTCTTTGGCGTGTTTGAAATACGACGCCGCCGTGAGTCGATCACCGAGCTTCAGGGCAACCTTGCCTTGCTGCACGTAGGCATTGATTTCGGTTTTCAGCAGCAGTGTCTTCATGCGGTTGGTGTGTGCCATGAAGTCTTCTTCCAGAAAGAATCCTTGCGGGTACATCACCTTAATCAGCTTCAATATGCGACCAATTTCTTTGCGCAATTCGTCGATTTCGAAATCATTGGTGGGGATGTGGATGTCGCCTTTACCTACGAGTGTGGACACGTTGTCGATACGATGTTGAGCGCGCTCCATTTCGGCAGGAATGTCTGGGTCATCCGGCATCAGGTCGTGGCGTTTTTTTATTTCGCCAATCAGGAATTCAGTGATGGCGACCACCAAGCCTTCATTGTTGTCGTATTTCAGCAGGCTCGATGTCAGCTCCTCTATTTCCATGCAGCGCCGCTTTAACAAGCCTGCTCGCTGCTTGCGCTGAACGTCTTCTTGGAAGCGGTCGGTCGACAGTTGGCCCATCCATAGAGCACCAACCAGAACCATTAAAAACACGAACAAAGCAAGAAACCATAGCATGGGCCATCGACTCCTGGTGGCTTGACGTAGTAGTAAAATATTCTAGCATGAAAAAACAATAGTCGTTTACAACACTTGACCTGTGAGAATCAAACCGTTATACCTCGCCGGCCTTTTCAAAATTTAATACGAGCAGATATTACAGCCTTATGGGAAAGTCTTTAGTCATAGTTGAGTCCCCGGCCAAAGCCAAGACGATCAATAAATACCTTGGCCCCGGTTTCGTGGTGAAGTCAAGCGTTGGTCATATTCGAGACTTGCCTACCTCCGGTCAGAGTAAGCCGGTTGATGCCACAGAGCGCGCCAAGCAGGCGGCTAAAACCCGTGCTATGCCCGCGGATAAAAAAGAGCAATATAAGAAAGAGAAGGCTCGTTCTCAGCTAATTGCGCGCATGGGTGTAGATCCGGAAAACGACTGGCAAGCGCACTACGAAATTCTTCCCGGCAAAGAAAAGGTCGTCGATGAATTAAAGCGCTTGGCGAAAGACGCCGACCAAATCTACCTCGCAACGGATTTGGACCGCGAAGGGGAAGCCATTGCGTGGCACCTTAAAGAAGCTATTGGTGATGTAGCACCTTACAAACGGGTTGTTTTCAGCGAAATCACCAAAAAAGCCATTCAGTCCGCGTTTGCTAAGCCCAGTGAGCTGAATGTAAGCCGTGTTAATGCGCAGCAGGCGCGTCGTTTCCTCGACCGTGTAGTGGGTTACATGGTTTCACCGCTGTTGTGGAAAAAAGTCGCACGTGGCTTGTCTGCCGGTCGAGTACAGAGTGTCGCGGTCAAATTGATCGTTGAGAAAGAACAAGAAATTCGCAAATTTAACCCGGAAGAGTACTGGGACACGCTGGCGGAAACGATCACCGGCCTTGGTGTGGAGCTGCCGTTAAAAGTTGCTCGGGTGGGGGACAAAGAATATCGCCCAACGAATGAAGCGGACACTCGCGCTCATGAGGCGAAACTGCGTTCATACGATTTGGTGGTGTCCGAGCGGGCAGACAAACCAACTCAGTCGCGTCCCAATGCACCGTTTATTACCTCGACGTTGCAGCAAGCCGCCAGTAACCGCCTGGGCTTCACGGTTAAAAAGACCATGATGATGGCCCAGCGCTTGTATGAAGCGGGTTACATCACCTATATGCGTACCGATTCCACCAACCTGAGTGCGGATGCTGTTGCGTCGGCGCGTAAGCTCATTGGTGACGAGTTTGGTGCTGCCTACTTACCGAATGACCCGGTGCGTTATTCGAGCTCTGACGGCGCTCAGGAAGCACACGAAGCGATCCGTCCATCTGATGCGACCATGCGTTCAGCGGCTCTGCAAGGTATGGAGCAAGATGCCTTGCGTTTGTATGACCTGATCTGGCGTCGTTTTATCGCTTGCCAGATGGTGCCAGCGCAATACTTGAGCTCAACCATTACCGTAGCGGCAGGGGACTATCAACTCCGCGCCAAAGGTCGAATTCTGAAGTTTGACGGCTACACGCGAGTTATGAGTCAGCCGAAAAGCAATGAAGACTTAGAGCTGCCAGATGTTTCGGTTGGTGAGACGCTGACCGTCAACAGCATCGAAAGCCAGCAGCATTTCACCAAGCCGCCAGCGCGCTTTACCGAAGCGACGTTGGTTAAAGAGCTGGAGAAACGCGGTATTGGCCGTCCTTCTACGTATGCTTCCATCATTTCAACGATCCAGGATCGTGGTTATGTGAAGCTGGAGAACCGCCGGTTCTACGCCGAAAAAATGGGCGAAATCGTCACAGGTCGTCTGTCAGAAAGCTTCTCAAACCTGATGAACTACGACTTCACAGCGCGTATGGAAGAAGCGTTGGATAAAGTCGCCAAAGGTGAGCGCGACTGGAAGCAAGAATTAAACGACTTTTATCGTGATTTTTCTGGCCGCTTAGAAACCGCAGATCAAGACGATGGCGGAATGCGCGGCAATATGCCGACGCTGACCGACATCGATTGCCCGGCTTGTGGCCGAAAGATGATGATTCGTACCGGTACAACCGGTGTTTTTCTTGGTTGCTCCGGTTATAACTTGCCGCCCAAAGAACGCTGCAAGCAGACATTGAATTTGGTTTCTGCTGACGAGTTTGTCGGCCAAGACGATGAAGAGGCGGAAGTTAAAGAGCTGCGCCAGAAGCGCCGCTGCCATAAGTGCGATTCATCGATGGACGCCTACATCATTGATGAGGCACGCAAGATTCATATCTGCGGTAACAACCCGGATTGTGACGGTTTCCAAGTAGAAGCGGGCAAGTTCCGTCTTAAGGGCTACGATGGCCCATTACTGGAATGTGACAAGTGTGGTTCACAAATGCAATTGAAGACGGGCCGGTTCGGTAAGTACTTTGACTGCACCAATGATGCCTGTAAGAACACGCGCAAACTGTTACGCAGTGGTGAGCCCGCGCCACCAAAAATGGATCCGGTACCTTTGCCTGAACTGCAATGCCAGAAGGTAGATGATACCTACGTATTGCGTGATGGCGCGGCAGGGTTGTTCTTGGCCGCCAGTCAGTTTCCGAAGAATCGCGAGACGCGTGCGCCGTACCTGCACGAGATTAAGCCGCACAAAGACGCGATCGATGCGAAGTACGACTTTTTGTTCAGTGGTCCATTGGAAGATAGTGATGGCAATCCGACCTTGATTCGCTTCAGTCGGAAGACCCAAGAGCACTACTTGTCGACAGAAGTGGACGGCAAAGACACCCGTTGGCGTGCATTTTTCGAAAACGGGAAATGGGTAGTTCAGTCTGCGGGTACGCCAAGCAAGGCTAAGCCAAAAGCGAAGGCTAAAGCCAAGCCGAAAGCAAAAGCGAAGCCCAAGACTAAGGCATGAGATGAGCATTCGTCAGTGACAAAAAAGCCACTCAATTGAGTGGCTTTTTTATGTCCATGGACGGACGGTATGCTGGCAACGCGGGAGCAGTTGCCAGTGCATGTCCATGGACGGACGGACTGGTTACTTTTTCGGGTAGCTCCGTGCGGTCTCGCCTTTATACAACTGACGTGGACGGCCGATGCGGTAATCACCACTGACCATCTCTTTCCAATGTGCAATCCAGCCAGCGGTACGACCGAGTGCGAAGATTACCGTGAACATGGATGTTGGAATGCCCATCGCACGCAGCAGGATGCCGGAATAGAAATCCACGTTGGGGTAGAGTTTCTTCTGTACGAAGTACTCGTCTTCCAGAGCGATTTTTTCCAGCTTCATGGCGATTTTCAGCAACGGATCGTTCACTTGCCCCAGTTCTTTCAGTACTTCGTCGGCGTGCGCTTTCATTACTTTGGCGCGCGGGTCGTAGTTTTTGTACACCCGGTGCCCGAAGCCCATCAGACGGAACGGATCGTTCTTGTCCTTGGCTTTAGCAATGTAAGCTTCAATATTGGATTCGTCACCGATCTCTTCCAACATCGACAACACCGCTTCGTTAGCACCACCGTGAGCAGGGCCCCAAAGCGCTGCAATACCTGCAGAAATACAAGCGAAGGGGTTAGCGCCAGTGGAGCCGGTCAGGCGTACAGTAGACGTAGAGGCGTTTTGTTCGTGATCCGCGTGCAAGATAAAGATCTTATCCATGGCAGCAGCCATGACGGGGTTCACTTTGTACTCTTCACACGGGTTAGAAAACATCATGTGCAAGAAGTTAGACGCGTAGTCCAAGTCATTGCGCGGGAAAGCGAACGGCTGGCCGATGGAATATTTGTACACCATTGCTGCCAGGGTAGGCATCTTGGAAATCAGGCGATGCGCGGTGATTTCGCGGTGATCCTGGTCGGTAATGTCTAATGAATCATGATAGAACGCAGCCAGAGCACCTACTACTGCCACCATAATAGCCATAGGGTGGGAGTCACGACGGAAGCCGTCAAAGAAGGTATGGATCTGCTGATGCACCATGGTGTGGTGCATGATCATGTGGCTGAATTTCGCTTTCTCGTCTGCAGTTGGCAGGTTGCCGTACAACAGCAGATAGCAGGTTTCAAGGTAGTCCGCGTTGTCTGCAAGCTCTTCAATAGGGTAGCCGCGATGCAGAAGAATGCCCTTGTCACCATCGATATAGGTTATTTCGGAATCACAAGACGCTGTTGAGACAAAGCCCGGGTCATAGGTAAACAACCCGTGCTTGAGCAGGCCACGAACATCTACTACATCCGGGCCCATAGTGCCGCTGTAGATAGGTAGTTCGATCGGCTCTTTGCCGTCAATCGTCAAGGTCGCTTTCTGGTCAGTCATGCGGCCTCCTTAGGCTTGGTAAATAAGAGTGAACGTGGAATGGTATTCAGCAGGCGAGTTGGTGTCTTCTTATACCATGGTCTAATTCTAAACAACAACAGACCTGTGAAAAATGCGCACAACTATAGAGGTCGGACTGATTTTGTCAATTTATTACTGATTTGTTCCGAAATCTTTGCGTCATGAGCCGCCAAATTGCTCGAAGAGTGTACATCAATTAGACAAGTGCACTGCCATAGTTCATCTCTATAGTCATTATTAATAAATAGCGATGGAAAACTTGTCTTGATGGTTTGTAATTGCGTAGGGTGGACACTATAATCGCCCTCGTTTTCAGCCCTCATGCATGAGTTTCGGAGCGCATCGTGCTCGCAGTGAATTTCATGCCGACTAACAAAACTAAAAGAGAGTGTCTTCAGCCGTGAAAGCAGACAGACCTGTAAACCTAGACCTAACTACGATCTCTCTCCCTATCCCCGCGATTACATCCTTTCTGCACCGTGTATCTGGCATTTTCTTGCTTATTGGTATCGCCTTTATGGTTTGGGTACTGAATAAGTCATTGGCGTCGCCAGCCGATTTCGCTGCAGCGCAATCCGTAATGAATCATGGCTTGGCCAAGTTCATTACTTGGGGTCTTTTGAGTTCTCTTGCATACCATTTGGTTGCTGGCGTTAAGCACCTGATTATGGACACCGGCGTCGGTGAGACAAAAGAAGGCGGCAAGTTGGGCGCTCAAATTACTTTGGTAATCAGCGTGGTTCTTTTCGTACTGGCAGGAGTCTGGGTATGGTAAGCAGTGTCACGAATTTCAGTCGCAACGGTTTGTCTGACTGGATCATCCAGCGCTTATCCGCAGTTTTGTTGGCGGCCTACGCTATTTTTATGGTGGCTTATTTTCTGGTTCAGCCTGAATGGTCTTATGACGCGTGGACTGCATTGTTTGCGCAGGGTTGGATGAAACTATTCACCTTGTTAACCATTATTGCGGTTATCGCACACGCTTGGATCGGTATGTGGACGGTGGCAACTGACTATATCAAGCCTACAGGTCTGCGTATGGCCTTCTTGGTTATTCTTGGCTTGGTGTTGTTTGTCTATTTCGTTGTAGCCTTTGACGCAGTATGGGGTGTATAGAATATGACTAATATCAGAACCATGGAATTTGATGCCGTCATCGTTGGCGGAGGCGGCGCGGGTATGCGTGCGGCTCTTCAGCTTGCGCAGTCCGGTGTCAAAACAGCGGTTGTTTCCAAAGTTTTCCCTACGCGTTCACACACGGTTTCCGCCCAAGGTGGTATTACTTGCGCTATCGCCAGTGATGACCCGAACGACGATTGGCGCTGGCACATGTATGACACCGTTAAGGGGTCGGATTACATCGGCGACCAAGAAGCCATTGAGTATATGTGCAGCGTCGGCCCACAAGCGGTCTTCGAGTTGGATCATATGGGCTTGCCGTTCTCTCGTACAGAAAATGGTCGCATCTATCAGCGTCCATTTGGTGGCCAGTCAAAAGATTTCGGTAAAGGCGGGCAGGCAGCTCGTACGTGCGCTGCGGCAGACCGTACCGGTCACGCATTGCTGCACACGCTTTATCAGGGCAACCTGAAAGCAGGTACGCAGTTCTTGAACGAATGGTACGCCGTTGATCTGGTGAAAAACCAAGACAATGCAGTCGTTGGTTGTACAGCCATCTGTATTGAAACGGGCGAAACCGTTTACATCAAGGCCAAAGCGACTGTGTTTGCTACCGGCGGTGCAGGCCGCATCTACGCTTCAACCACGAACGCCTTGATCAACACCGGTGACGGTATTGGTATGGCGCTGCGCGCGGGCTTCCCAGTGCAGGACATGGAAATGTGGCAGTTCCACCCGACCGGTATCGCCGGTGCGGGTACGCTGGTGACCGAAGGTTGCCGCGGTGAAGGCGGATACCTGGTCAATAAAGACGGTGAGCGCTTCATGGAGCGTTACGCGCCAACGGCTAAAGACTTGGCCGGTCGTGACGTGGTAGCCCGCTCGATGATTCTGGAAATTCTGGAAGGTCGTGGTTGTGGCCCTGACGGCGATCACGTTTACCTGAAGCTGGATCACCTGGGCGAAAAAGTTCTGAACGAAAAATTGCCGGGTATTTTGGAATTATCGCGCACCTTTGCGCACGCCGACCCGGTAAAAGAACCGATCCCTGTGGTTCCTACCTGCCACTACATGATGGGCGGTATTCCGACCAACATCGGTGGTCAAGCATTGACGCAAGACGCACAGGGTAACGACATTGTGATCGAAGGCTTGTACGCCTGTGGTGAAGCCGCCTGCGTATCGGTACACGGTGCTAACCGCTTGGGTGGTAACTCCTTGCTCGACTTGGTGGTCTTCGGTCGTGCAGCAGGTCTACAGATTGAAAAATCACTGCGTGAAGGCTATGACAGCCGCGCAGCTAGCCAGGGCGACATTGATGCGTCAATGGACCGCCTGACCAAGCTGGAAGCTCGTAAGACGGGTGAAAGCGTTGCGGAAGTACGTAAAGAACTTCAGCGCACCATGCAGCTTTACTTCGGTGTGTTCCGTCAAGGCGACAACATGAAGAAAGGCCGTAAGATGCTGGAAGAACTGCGTGCCCGGGTTGAAAATGTGGCCTTGGCTGACACCAGTAAGGCATTCAACACAGCCCGTATTGAAGCGCTGGAATTGTACAACTTGTTGGAAGTGGCGGAAGCAACCGCTGTTTCTGCAGAAGTGCGTACCGAGAGTCGTGGTGCTCATGCGCGTGAAGACTTCACTGAACGTGACGATGAAAACTGGTTGTGCCATACCCTGTATTTCCCACAGGATCGCAGCGTGAAAAAGCGTGGCGTCAACTTTGCACCTAAGACGATGGATAAGTTTGAACCCATGGTACGGTCTTACTAGGAGTTATCAGTATGCAGGTATCAGTTTATCGTTACAATCCGGAGACGGATAAGAAGCCTTACATGCAGGACTACACCATTGAGTTGCCAGAAGGCAAAGACATGATGGTGCTGGATGTTTTGAATATGTTGAAAGAGGGCGACGTGACTTTGTCTTATCGTCGCTCGTGCCGCGAAGGGGTTTGTGGCTCCGACGGCATGAACATCAATGGTAAGAACGGATTGGCGTGTATCACGCCAATTTCCGAAGCCATGCACGGCAAGAGCAAGCTGGTTTTGCGTCCGTTGCCCGGCTTGCCAGTAGTGCGTGACTTAGTCATCGATATGTCGTTGTTCTACCAGCAGTACGAAAAGATCAAACCGTACTTGCAGAACAACACACCAGCACCGGCGATCGAGCGTTTGCAGTCGCCGGAAGATCGCGCCAAGCTGGATGGGCTATATGAGTGTATACTCTGTGCGTGTTGTTCAACGTCTTGCCCGTCGTTCTGGTGGAACCCAGATAAGTTCATCGGGCCTGCTGGCTTGTTGCAAGCGTATCGTTTTCTTGCCGATTCACGTGACACAGCAACGGCAGAGCGTTTGAGTGAACTGGATGATCCGTTCAGTGTTTTTCGCTGCCGCGGTATCATGAACTGTGTGAACGTTTGTCCGAAGGGCTTGAACCCCACTCGTGCAATTGGGCACATCCGTTCTATGTTATTGAAGAATGCGACCTAAGGGTCGCTTTCTTTTTAGGTCCAAGGATGGATAAAAGGCAGACTCGCATGGATGAAGCTGCCTGAGTTGCTATTATTAGTGTTCGGCTGCAGTGGTCATTGAATAATAGGCACCGAGAGCCGTGAGAATTGTTCAGTGACTCCTTGATACTCCGGCGTCGCAAATAGGTATTTTTCTAGGTAGAGCAGAAATGGCTGAAAGCTACATGGAACAACAGTGGGCCTTGTCCCATCTGGCAGGAGGTAACTCAAAATACCTGGAGGAGCTCTTCGAAGCCTACCTGCAGGACCCGAATTCAGTGCCCGAGGAATGGCGGAATGAATTCGATAAGTTACCCAGCGTCAATGACTCCGTTCATAACGATATTCCGCAAACCCCGATTCGTGATCACTTCCTGCTTTTGGGGAAATCGCGCGGTCGCAGCGTAGGGCTGGTTGCTCCGTCCATCAGTTCTGAACATGAGCGTAAACAAGTACGTGTGCACCAGTTGGGCACGGCTTACCGCTTTCGTGGTCATCAGAAAGCGAAGATTGATCCACTAGGGATCATGCAACGTCCTCCCGTACCGGATCTCGACCTGCATTTTCACGACCTGTCCAAGGCCGATGAAGAAACCATATTTAACTGCAGTAACCTGTACATTGGTGTCGACGAAGCACCGTTGAAAGACATCGTCAATGCGCTGGAACGCACCTACTGTGGCAGTATCGGTGCAGAGTTCACGCACATTGTTGATACCGAACAGCGCCGCTGGATTGAGCGTCGCATGGAATCGGTACGTTCTGCACCCACGTTCAGCAAGCACGCTCGTCTGCACATCCTTGAGCGCCTTGCCGCAGCCGAAGGCCTGGAAAAGTATCTGGGTTCTAAATACCCGGGTACGAAGCGTTTTGGTCTGGAAGGCGGTGAAGCACTGATTCCGATGATCGACGAATTGATTCAGCGCGCCGGGTCTTACGGTGCCAAAGAAATTGTTATCGGCATGGCGCACCGTGGCCGTCTGAACATGCTCGTTAACATCCTGGGTAAAAACCCGCGCGAATTGTTCGATGAGTTCGAAGGCAAGTCCTTTATTGAAATGGGCTCCGGTGACGTTAAGTACCACCAAGGTTTCTCCTCTAACGTGATGACCACGGGTGGTGAAGTACACTTGGCACTGGCATTTAACCCATCGCACCTCGAGATTGCTTCTCCAGTGGTTGAAGGTTCCGTACGGGCACGTCAAGATCGCCGCAAAGATCGCGACGGCTCGTTGGTTGTACCGGTCAATATTCACGGTGACGCCGCATTTGCCGGGCAGGGCGTAGTGATGGAGACATTCCAAATGTCTCAAACGCGCGCTTTTAAAACCGGTGGTACCGTACACATCGTCATCAACAACCAAGTGGGCTTCACCACGTCACGTCAGGAAGATGCTCGCTCTACCGAGTACTGTACCGATGTGGCCAAAATGGTGCAGGCGCCAATCTTTCACGTTAATGGTGATGATCCAGAAGCGGTTGCTTTCGTTACACAGATGGCGATTGATTTCCGTCAGACCTTTAAGCGTGATGTGGTCATCGACTTGGTATGTTACCGCCGTCGCGGTCACAACGAAGCCGATGAGCCGGCGATGACTCAGCCGGTGATGTACTCGAAGATTCGTTCGCAGAAAACAACGCTAGACCTCTATTCACAGCGCATCGTGGACGAAGGTTTGATCAGCGCCGACGAATTCAAGACCATGGTGGAAGACTACCGTGACCTGCTCGACAAAGGCATGCACGTGGCCAAATCCTTGGTAACCGAGGCCGACAAATCGTTGCAGGTTGACTGGACGCCGTATCTGGGTCAGACGATGGAAAACTTTTTCGACACCTCCATGCCGCTCAAAGAGTTGCAAGAGTTGTCTCGTCTGATGACGCGTATTCCAGAAACGTTCCCATTGCAGAAGCAAGTACAGAAGATCATTACCGACCGGCAGAAAATGTCGGCCGGTGCGTTGCCGATCAACTGGGGCTTCGCTGAAATGCTGGCGTACACGACCATACTGTCGCAAGGCCACCCCATCCGCTTTACCGGTCAGGACGTAGGGCGGGGTACCTTCGTGCACCGTCATGCTGTGTTGCACCATAACAAAGATGGCTCAACCTACACGCCTTTGCAGCATCTGTTTGATGATCAGCCAGAATTCGACATCTACGATTCGTTCTTGTCGGAAGAGGCTGTGTTAGCGTTTGAATACGGCTATTCAGCCACTCGCCCGGATACCTTGGTTATTTGGGAAGCGCAGTTCGGTGACTTTGCCAACGGCGCGCAAGTGGTTATCGATCAGTTTATCACCAGTGGCGAGAACAAATGGGGACGCCTGTCCGGTTTGGTCATGTTGCTGCCGCACGGGTATGAAGGGCAGGGGCCAGAACACTCTTCTGCGCGTCTTGAACGCTTCCTGCAACTTTGTGCAGAACAAAATATTCAGGTCTGCGCGCCAACGACACCAGCACAGGTTTACCATATGCTGCGTCGTCAAATCGTGCGCAATCTGCGTAAGCCGTTGGTTGTCATGTCTCCAAAGAGTCTGTTGCGTCATAAAGACGCAGTATCCACGCTTGAAGAGCTGGCAGATGGGCACTTCCGTACTATCATAGATGAAACCGACAACACCATTGATCCGGCCAAAGTACAGCGCGTAGTACTGTGTTCGGGCAAGGTGTACTACGATCTGGCTGAGTTCCGGCGCAGCAATGAGATCAACAACGTCGCCATCATCCGTGTTGAGCAACTGTATCCCTTCCCAGAAGATGAGTTGCAGAAAGCAATGGCGCCTTACGTCAATCTAGAAGATGTCGTGTGGTGTCAGGAAGAGCCAATGAACCAAGGGGCGTGGTACAGTAGCCAGCACCATATGCGGAACGTCATTTCACGCCATAACCCGGATATTTATCTGAGTTACACGGGCCGTGACGCATCGGCATCGCCGGCTGCAGGCTATATGAAGCTGCACATGGAGCAGCTGAAGAGATTTTTGGAAGACGCACTGATCTATCCGAAAAAATGATGTTGGGCGCACGAGGAACGACTAAGGGTTAAAGAATGGCAATCGAAATTAAAGCACCACAGTTTCCGGAATCTGTAGCTGACGGCAGCATCGCTACGTGGCATAAAAAACCCGGTGAAGCATGTACGCGCGATGACCTCATCGTAGACATTGAAACCGATAAGGTTGTGCTGGAAGTCACGGCGCCCGCCGATGGTGTGATCAAAGAGATCATCATGGACGAAGGTGCTACGGTTGAAAGCGAAATGGTTATTGCGATCTTTGAAGAAGGCGCTGCGGGCTCTACCGACAGCTCATCGAAGAAAGACGCGGAAGCAGAAGCTGCACCAGCACCTGAAGAAGACGTAACGGTCGAGGGTAAAGTGCTGAGCCCAGCGGTCCGTCGATTGGTAGACGAGCACAACCTGAACGTGGCTGAAATTGAAGGCACCGGTAAGGGCGGTCGTCTGACCAAAGAAGACGTACTGGCTTACCAGAACAGCGGAAAGGCTACTAAGGCTCCGGCGTCTAACAGCAAGTCTGTTGCTAAGCCAAGCACTGCGCCATCTGCCGTTTCTACTGCCGGTACGGCGGGTCGTACTGAGAAGCGTGTGCCCATGACGCGACTGCGCAAAACCATCGCTAGGCGGTTGGTTGAAGCTCAGCAGACTGCAGCCATGTTGACGACCTACAATGAAGTCAACATGAAGCCCGTTATGGAGCTGCGTTCACGTTATAAAGATCTGTTCGAGAAGACGCATAATGGCGCGCGCTTGGGCTTTATGTCTTTCTTCGTGAAAGCCGCTACCGAAGCTTTGAAGCGCTTCCCTGACGTCAACGCCTCAATTGATGGCGACGACGTGGTGTATCACGGTTACTACGATGTTGGCGTGGCCGTGTCTTCTGATCGTGGATTGGTTGTGCCTATTTTGCGCGACGCTGATGCCATGGGCCTTGCGGAACTGGAATCGTCTATTCGAGATTTCGGCGCACGTGCACAGAAGGGTCAGGTTGGTATTGAAGAAATGCAGGGCGGTACATTCACTATTTCTAATGGTGGTGTGTTCGGTTCCTTGATGTCTACGCCAATTCTGAACCCGCCGCAGACAGCGATCTTGGGTATGCACAAAATTCAGGAGCGCCCAATGGCGGTCAATGGTCAGGTTGAAATTCTGCCCATGATGTATCTGGCGCTGTCTTACGACCATCGCATGATTGATGGTAAAGAGGCGGTACAGTTCTTGGTAACGATTAAAGAACTGCTGGAAGATCCTGCACGCATCCTGCTGGAAGTATAACGACGCAGAAGAGCCTCTGAGGTACCAAGGTGTGTACTCAGAGGCTCCGTAATTCACTGTACATCGATAGGAAAGATCAATGGCAAATCAATTTGACGTGGTAGTGATCGGTTCAGGCCCTGCGGGCTACGTAGCGGCCATCAAAGCAGCCCAGCTTGGGCTGAATACTGCAATCGTTGAAAAATGGCGTAACAAGGAAGATAAAGCTGTTTATGGTGGCACCTGCTTGAACGTTGGCTGCATACCATCTAAAGCATTGCTTGAGTCATCAGAGCACTACCACAAAGCTGAAACCAGCTTTAAAGATCACGGTATTGGCCTGAAAAGCCTGACCATCGACGTCAAAGGTATGTTGGCGCGTAAAGACGGCATCGTTAAGAACCTCACCCAAGGTGTTGCCGGATTGCTGAAAGGCAACGGTGTTACCTCCTTTGAAGGTTCCGGCAAGTTGTGTGGCGGTAAAATCGTTGAAGTCACCGACAAAGCGGGCAAGGTCACCAAGCTCGAAGCCAAAAACGTTATTCTGGCATCAGGTTCTATTCCGGTAGAAATCCCGCCAACGCCGACCGATGGCGACATCATTGTAGACTCAACGGGCGCGTTGGAATTCACCGAAGTGCCTAAGCGCTTGGGCGTGATTGGTGCCGGTGTTATCGGCCTGGAGCTGGGCAGCGTATGGGGCCGTTTAGGTTCAGACGTTGTGGTTCTGGAAGCACAAGATACGTTCCTCGCAGCCGCAGATCAGGCTTTGGCTAAGGCCGCATTCAAGTCTTTCACTAAAGACCAAGGCATCGACATCCGCTTGGGCGCCCGTGTTACGGGTTCTGAAGTCAAAGGCAAAAAAGTGACGGTGAAATTCACCGATGGCGAAGGCGAAAAGTCTGAAGTCTTTGATAAGTTGATTGTCTGTGTCGGTCGTCGTCCGTTTACGGAAGGCCTGCTGTCTGATGACTGCGACGTGAAACTGGACGAGCGTGGCTTCATCTTTGTTGATGACAACTGCTTGACCACCGCACCTGGCGTATACGCCATTGGTGACGTAGTACGTGGCCCGATGTTGGCACACAAAGGTTCTGAAGAAGGCATCATGGTGGCAGAAATTATTGCTGGCCATAAAGCTCAGATGAACTACGACGCTGTGCCAAACGTGATCTACACTAATCCTGAGTTAGCGTGGGTCGGTAAAACCGAAGAAGAAGTTAAAGCTGAAGGTGTTAAATACAAGGCCGGTAGCTTCCCATTCGCAGCCAGTGGTCGTGCCATGGCCGCTCATGAAACCACGGGTATGGTCAAGATCATCGCTGATGAAGAGACCGACCGTATTCTGGGCATGCACGTGTTTGGTTTGCACGCGTCAGAAATCATTGCGCAGGGCGTTATCGCAATGGAATTCGGCTCTTCAGCCGAAGACTTACAGTTGATGTGTTTCGCTCACCCGACACTGTCTGAAGCAGTACATGAAGCTGCACTGGCAGTGGATAACAAGGCAATTCATGTTGCCAACCGTAAGAAGCGCTAAGGCGAATATTTCGGTCAGCAAGTGACATCATCCGGTGTCGATCAAACACCTGTATTACAGGGTTTGATCGGACACCATTCGTTAAACGGATAGCGTTAAAGCGCATCCTATCAACAGACGGTTTAATGGTATGAACTTACACGAGTATCAAGGCAAACAGCTGTTCCGTGAGTATGGCTTGCCGGTGTCTGATGGCTTTGCCTGCGACACTCCAGCTGAAGCGGTAGCGGCGGCTAAAAAGATCGGTGGCGACATGTGGGTCGTCAAAGCACAGGTTCACGCTGGCGGCCGCGGTAAAGCGGGCGGCGTAAAACTGGTTAAGACTGAAGATGAAATCCGCGACTTCGCACAGAAGTGGTTGGGTCAGCGTCTGGTTACTTATCAGACAGACGAGCATGGTCAGCCAGTCAGCAAGATTCTGGTTGAAACTTGCACTGATATCGCTAACGAATTGTATCTTGGTGCCGTTGTAGACCGTTCTACGCGCCGTATCGTTTTCATGGCGTCTACTGAAGGCGGCGTGGAAATTGAGAAAGTAGCGGAAGAAACGCCAGAAAAAATTCTGAAAGCAGAGGTAGACCCATTGGTCGGTGCACAGCCTTACCAAGGTCGTGAGCTGGCATTCAAACTGGGCCTGCAAGGCGACCAAATCAAGCAGTTCACTAAGATCTTCTTGGGCTTGGCAAAACTGTTCCAAGACAAAGATTTGGCGCTGTTGGAAATCAATCCATTGGTTATTACTGATGCTGGCAACCTGCATTGCTTGGACGCCAAACTGGGTATCGACTCTAACGCTCTGTACCGTCATCCAGAACTGCAAGCGATGGCCGATCCTTCGCAAGAAGACGAGCGTGAAGCGCATGCAGCACGTTGGGAACTGAACTACGTAGCATTAGATGGCAACATCGGTTGCATGGTTAACGGTGCTGGTTTGGCCATGGGTACCATGGACATCGTCAACCTGCACGGTGGCAAGCCTGCTAACTTCTTGGACGTTGGCGGCGGCGCGACGAAAGAGCGCGTAGCAGAAGCGTTCAAAATCATTCTGTCTGACGAAAACGTGAAAGCTGTTCTGGTGAACATCTTCGGCGGTATCGTACGTTGTGACATGATCGCAGAAGGTGTTATTGGCGCAGTGGCTGAAGTCGGCGTTAAAGTGCCGGTCGTGGTTCGCCTTGAAGGCAACAACGCTGACCTGGGTCGGAAGAAACTGGCAGAAAGTGGTTTGAACATTATTGCGGCTACCAGCCTGACAGACGCTGCCAAACAAGTGGTTGCAGCAGCGGAGGGTGCAAAATGAGTATCTTGATCGATAAAAACACCAAAGTAATTTGCCAAGGCTTCACCGGTTCTCAGGGTACTTTTCACTCAGAGCAAGCCATTGCCTATGGTACGCAAATGGTTGGCGGTGTAACGCCAGGTAAGGGCGGTCAAACGCACCTTGGTCTGCCTGTGTTTAACACAGTAGCAGAAGCAGTAGAAGCAACCGGTGCTGATGCATCTGTTATCTACGTACCGGCACCGTTCTGCAAAGACTCTATTCTTGAAGCAGCTAACGGCGGCATCAAGTTGGTCGTATGTATCACTGAAGGCGTGCCTACTCTGGACATGCTGGAAGCCAAAGTTAAGTGCGACGAGTTGGGCGTTCGTTTGATCGGTCCTAACTGCCCCGGTGTTATCACGCCCGGCGAATGCAAAATCGGCATCATGCCCGGTCACATTCACCTGCCCGGTAAAGTCGGTATCGTATCGCGCTCTGGTACATTGACGTATGAAGCTGTTAAGCAGACTACAGACCACGGTTTTGGTCAGTCTACTTGCGTAGGTATCGGTGGTGACCCGATTCCAGGCTCTAACTTCATCGATATCTTGGCAATGTTCGAGAAAGATCCTAAGACGGAAGCGATCGTAATGATCGGTGAAATCGGCGGTTCTGCTGAAGAAGAAGCGGCAGCGTACATCAAAGCCAACGTGACTAAGCCTGTTGTGTCTTACATTGCCGGTGTTACTGCACCTAAAGGCAAACGTATGGGTCACGCCGGTGCAATCATCTCTGGCGGTAAAGGTACGGCTGACGAGAAGTTTGCTGCACTGGAAGACGCAGGCGTTAAGACGGTTCGTAGTCTGGCCGATATTGGTGATGCGTTGAAAGAAATCACCGGTTGGTAATTTAGAAACTACTGCGCTTGTACTGGCGGCGTTAAAAACTACAAAACCCTGATAGGTTTCGACCTATTGGGGTTTTCTGTTTTAAAAAGGGAGAGTTTTCATCGTGTCTCGTTACCTGCGAAATACCTGCACAAATCCGCAAGGGCGCATTCTGCTGTTGCATGGTGCCGGCGCACCGATGGACAGCGACTGGATGAATACGGTCGCCACAGCGTTCAATGAGAAAGAATTGGATGTCGTGCGTTGGGAATTCAACTACATGCACCAGCGCCGTATTGATGGCAAGAAACGCCCGCCCGCAAAGGCACCGCAGTTGCTGGCCGAGCTGGCAGTGGTGGTCGCCGACATTGCAGCGTGGGACGATATGCCATTGATTGTCGCTGGTAAGTCCATGGGTGGGCGCATGGCAACCTTGTTGCAAGCGCAGCAGCCGAATCTCCCCATTGCTCGTTTGATTGCGCTGGGCTATCCGTTTCACCCGACGGGCAAGCCTGATCGCCTAAGAGTTGATCACTTTCCAGACATCACCTGCCCATTGAGTATCGTTCAAGGCACAAACGACACCATGGGTGGTCGCGACTTGGTTGGCTCACTCAATCTACCCTCTGAGATTGAGATCACTTGGATTGAAGGCGGCAATCACGACTTACGGCCTAAAGGTTTAAAAGCAGGCGAGGTGATGGGGCAGTTAGCGGACACCGTGCGCAGCATCGCTAATCAGCTCTAGGTGCGACTGCGTGATTGCCATGAGTTGTTTACACGCTGCATAGCCGCATCATGATCAAGCCCTTCGTGCGCCATCACCGCTAAAGCGGCCGTGCTCAGTACAGCCGCTTCGGCGTACTCATCGTTCCACGTCCCTTGCCAGAGTCCGGTCAGGTGGGCAATGTCCAGAACATCCGGTTTGACGTGGCGGCGGGTAAACAGCGGGGGTAGGGTGGTCTCGCTGGTGACACCGTTGTGTGCCCAAAACAACGTCAGGTCGGCATCGGGGTTACGTTCAAATTCACCGCCATCGCCTTTGACCACCAGCGCATTTTGGTACCCCAGTAGCGCACCAGCACCTTGGTGAATCTGATGATAGCCGGGGTGAAAAATGGCCTGTAGTACGGTGGGCGCGTTGAAGGGATTAAGCAAGCGGGAAAAACTGTGCACTGGCGAGCGCAGCCCCAGTATCTTACGCAATTGAATGATGCTCTCCAGCCGTGGCGACAACACTTCAAGCGGCATAAAAGTGGGCTCGCGAGGGTCCCAATTTGCCAGTTCGTCCAAGTGCCGGATTATCGGCATGCCAAGCTGTTCGTAGACATCTTGCACATACAAGCGTTCGGCCGTGTGCCCACGTGTACCATGAATCGCCTGACGATAGCCCATTTCGGCCAACAACTTTTGGCTGAGAATCAGCCAAGGCAAATGGCGACGCTTACCCGCGTAGCAAGACCAATCCATGTCTACTTCTACGTTTGGCAACGGCCAATGTTCACGTACCGCGGCGCAAAAACCAGCGATCTCGGCGGGGCTTTCTTCCTTCACGCGCAACAGCATCAAAAAGGCACCCAATTGTTCGGGTTCTACCTCGCCACGGACAATCATGCCCATGGCGTCTTGCGCTTCTTCTTGTGTGAGGTCGCGTGAGCCTTTCTTGCCCTTGCCAAGAATTCTGACGTACTGGGCGAAGGGGTGGGTATCTGAACTGATGATCATAGTGAAAACTCAGAGACAATGAGGGGGCTTAGGAAGCCCGGCTATTTTGGCGGCATCGCGCGCCGGGCTACCACCGAATAATTGCATCAAGTAAATGGAATTGCCGGCGTCGGGGCCCAGGCTTTCTTTGACCAGTTTGACCATTGCACGGTTTGCGGGCGCAAGGTCAAAATCGATGTAGAGCTGGCGCAGCAAATGCAAAATGGGCCAGTGCTCGTCGCTCAATGTGATGTCGAGCTGTTGCGCAATGACTTCCGCCACTTCCGGAGACCATTGCTCCAGATTGAGTAAGAACCCGCGATCGTCCGTCTCAAGTGTTACGCCACTGACTTGATAGCTCATCACCACGCAACCCTATTAGCACTATGTAGTAACAACAATTCAACCCACTCTTCGTCGCTGATCACTTGTGCAGCGCTGGGTAGCTCAATACCGACCTGGCGGCAATCAACATCGAGCACATAGAGTTTGCATGTGTTGGGCACCGCGGACGACCAGGCCAAGGCTGAACCGCCTAACAACACAGAATCGTGAGAGGAAATGAAAGCCTGCGCTTTCTGCCAGCCCGTGTCGCTGAAGGCGATGTGCAGCATGCTGTGGCTGTTTTCTGCTTGATGTGCGGTCATAGCACCATAACCTCCCGCGCTTCCGTCATGATCGAGCGCGCGTCTTCCGCTGTGATAACCTGGACAGCCGTGCGCACATTGTCTGGCAAACGGTCGGCGAAATCCTGTGGTTGAGGCGCGACCACCAGAAATTGTTCAATGCCAAACAGCGTTGCGGATTGCCAAAGTTTCCCCGTATTGCGGTAACCGGTTGCGGGGTCTTGAGGTAACAGGTGCAGCACAGCGGCCCCGCTGAAAATAACCGTGATGGCTTGATCAAACACGCCACCCGCAACGGCAAGTTCAAAAGTTTCCTGGCCCAGAACACCCGCTTGAGGGGGTTGAGTAATCAACAAGCAGAGATCACAAGTGGTCGGGGCGTGCTCAGTCAGGTTAGCCAAAATGCACATGCTCCCCTTGTTGTGTCCCGGTTACCCAGTCACCTAAGCCCACCAGCTCCCAAGGGGCTTCTGTGGATACAATGCCGCGTCGCTCAGCAGCCGAGACGCATAAGAACAGACTGCAACCCGATTGCTTAGCCAGTTCCTGCCATTGCAGGGCAGGGGCATCAGCCTGGCAAGCCAGTACCGCATCCTGATAGAAAAACACCTGCTTCAATGCATGGCCTTGCGCCAACAGCGCGTGTCCAAAGCGGAGCGCACGTGGGTGCTGGTCGGTTGACCATGGAGAGGCGGTTAGAGTGAGCGAGAAATCCGTCATGTTTTGCTGCTGTCTTTTGAAAATAACAGAAGGGAATTACTGGCGTAAAAAAGCCCCGCATAGCGAGGCTTAGTGTAACAAACTGCTGTTGCTTAGTCGTCGCTCATCACGCCCAGAATGTGCAGCAAGCTGACAAACAGGTTGTAGATAGAGACATACAGCGTCACGGTTGCGCGAATGTAATTCGTTTCACCGCCATGGATGATCTGGCTAGTCTGGAACAAGATCATACCGGAGCTCACCAGCATGAACAGACCAGAAGCGACCAAGTTCATCATGGGCATTTGGAACACAAGGCCCAGAATGCTGATGACAAAAGCCACCACGATACCGACCATCAACGCACCGCCCATAAAGGAGAAGTCAGAGCGCGTGATCAGTGTGTAAGCCGACAGAGTGAAGAAGATCACCGCTGTACCGGCCAGTGCTTGGAAAACGACACCCGGCATGACCGCGAGGTAGACGTTTAACATTGGGCCAAGGCCAGCGCCGAGCAGACCAGTGAACACGAACGTCCATACCAGACCGCTTGGCTTATTTTCGGTGCGCGGCAGCACGAACCAAATGATACCGATGGCCGCGAAACTCATGATCATGGCCGCGCCATGACCCAGACCGACTGCCATAGACAAGTATGCAGTAAACGCACTGAACAACAATGTCAGGCCCAGCAGCATATAGGTATTACGCAATACCTTGTGAGTAGCCAGCAGGCTCTCATTGGTACTGCGGGTCGTTGTTTGATATTCAGCCATTGCTAAATCTCCTCAAGTAGATACAGCTAGTAATATATAGGCTTCAGGCCCAAATTCAAGCAGAGTCGGTGTTAGCGCTGTAAACGGGGCGTCAATACATGGGCAGTATTGAGCGCGGTTTTGGTTTTCTATTACGTAGATTTCACCTACAATGGACAGGTGTTTAAAACAGTTGTTTGAAAAGGTAGTTCATGACAGATCAGGCCGATACCGCATCACGCATTTTGGATGCGGCTGAAATTCTTTTTGCCGAAAAAGGTTTCGCCGAAACCTCACTGCGGTCTATTACCACGCGCGCCGGGGTGAATTTGGCAGCGGTGAACTACCATTTTGGCTCAAAGAAAGAGTTGGTCCAGGCGGTGTTCGAGCGGTTTTTAACGCCGTTTTGCCACAAGCTGGATAAAGACCTGGAGCACGCGATACGTGAAAACGGCGGGGAGAGGTTGCCACTGGAAACGGTGTTCTCGATTCTCGCCAATACCATGTTGACCGGCGTTCACGCCCCTACAAACGACAACAAACTCAGTATATTCATGCGTCTGCTCGGCATTGCTTATACGCAAGCGCAGGGCCATTTGCGCCGTTTCTTACGCGACAAATACGATGGCACTTATAGCCGCGTTATCTTGTTGATTCATCAGAGCACACCGCACGTCACGCCCAACGAGTTGTTCTGGCGTATTCACTTCGCCATTGGTTCAGCGGTGTTTACTATGGGCAGTATTGAGACGTTGCGAGCGATGGCGTTAAACGACACGCGTCGTGATAACTCGCTGGAAGAAGTGATGCACAAATTGGTACCGTTTTTGTCATCGGCCCTGCACGAGGACCACGACTACTGATTCTTGTCTTCGTGTTTGTAGAATTCGATGCGGGTGTCAGCCAACAAGTCCGCCAATTCATCACTCATTTCCGGGTCAAAGTAGTCTGGTGCGGAGTAGCTCAGCACAATCTTCGCTTGGCGCAGCGTTACTGGTGACATACTCAACCAATGATCAATACGATACTGCGCCGCAGAAGCCAGCTCGCTCAGCGGCACGCGTTGGTGGATCAGTCCCAGTGTTTGCGCCGTTTCGGCATTGATTTCTTCGCCCGTGAGCATCAGCCAGCGAACCTTACGTTCACCCATGATACGAATCAGATATGGCGTTGAGATAACCGGCATCGAGGCCTGATGCACTTCGTTCATTTGGTAATGGCTGTCTTCCGAACCCACAACGTAATCACAGCAGGCTAGAATACCCAATGCACCGGCTTGCGCCTTGCCCTGAACGACTGCCAGTGTGGGTACCGGGAAGTTCATCAACGTTTCCAACATGCGGCTGATCTGGCTGGCGCTTATACTTGACTCATACCGTGGAGAACTGGCAATGCGGCGCATCCACGCAGGGTCTGCACCGAGGCAGAAGTCTTTGCCTTCACTGCGAATAACTAACACGCGAACGGCCTCGTCTTCGGCAAAATCGTCCAATGCCGTAATGAAAGCACACAGCACATCTTCGTCGTATATGTTACCTTCCGCAGGGCGGTTGAAGGCGATGGTGGCAACGCCATTTTCAAGTGTGGCGTAAATGGACTGCGTCATGGCGGTGATCACATTATTATTAATATTGTTAAGGAACCTCTGAGCAATTTGCTAGGGTATTATTCAGAGGCTTCTAACCCAATCTATCAGGAAACTCCTGAGCAATAAACAAAGCGAGATCAAATGAGCAAGCATTCTCCATCCTTTGAATTTTTGGGAACCCACCACGTAGCCTCACTGAAGGTTGACTTGGAGCACTATCGGCACCAATCCACGGGCGCAGACCATTTTCACCTGCGCACCGACCACCAAGAAAAAGTCTTCATGGTTGCTTTACGCACCGTACCGCAAGACAACACCGGTGTTGCCCATATTTTAGAGCACACCGTACTCTGTGGCAGCGAACGCTTCCCGGTGCGTGATCCCTTCTTCATGATGACGCGGCGCTCACTTAATACCTTTATGAACGCCTTCACCGCGAGCGATTGGACGGCATACCCGTTCGCCAGTGAAAACGACAAAGACTTCTACAACCTGCTAGACGTCTATTTGGATGCGGTGTTTTTCCCGAATTTGTCCGAGTTGGATTTCGCGCAAGAAGGCCATCGCTTGGCCTTGCTCGACCCCGAAAGCCCCGACAGCGGGCTGGAATTCCGTGGCATCGTGTTCAATGAAATGAAAGGGGCCATGAGCTCTGCGACCAGTCGCTTGTTTCAAACCGTCACCAAATACCTGTTTCCGACCACGACGTACCACTTCAATTCAGGTGGTGAGCCGCAGTCTATTCCGCAACTGACGTATGACGGACTTAAAGCCTTTTATCAAAAGCATTACCACCCCAGCAATGCGACGTTCCTGACCTTTGGTGATTTGGACATCACGCAACTGCAGGGCGAAATTGACGGCAAGGTAATGACCCGCTTTGAGCGCAGCACCGAGCAAGTTGCCGTACCGCGTGAAGAACGCTTTGTCGCGCCGGTCAGTGTCGTAGAACGCTACCCGGCCACCCCGAATGAGGACGGCGGCCCGCAAGACCATGTAGTGGTCAGTTGGTTGCTCGGCGACAGCACCGACCTTAAAGGCGCGCTGGAAGCACACTTCTTGAATGAAATACTGCTCGACAACAGCGCGTCGCCACTACGGCATGCGCTGGAAACGTCCGATCTCGGTAGCTCCGTGTCACCGCTGTGTGGTTTAGAAGACTCCAACCGGGAAATGATGATGGTCTGCGGCCTTGAAGGCGCGGATTATAAAAATGCCGACGCCATAGAACAGATGGTGCTGGATACCTTGGCCAAGGTGGCGGAAGAGGGCGTGGATCGTGAAGACCAAGACGCCGTTCTGCACCAACTGGAACTGAGCCAGCGTGAAATCGGTGGTGACGGTCATCCGTTCGGCTTGCAGCTCATTATGACCGTTCTGCCAACGGCCGTGCATCGTGGTGATGTCGCCAGCGCGCTCGACATTGACGACGCGCTCATTTGGCTGCGCGAGCAAACCGAGCAACCCAACTACCTTAAAGACTTGATCCATCGTCTGTTGTTGGACAACCCGCATCGCGTCCGCGTCAGCTTGGTGGCCGATACCGAATACCAAGCACGGGCCGACCGTGAAGAAGAGCAGCGTTTAGCCCGCATCGCCAAAGAACTGACCGCTGAACAACGCGAGCAGATCCGCGCACTTAACGTAACGCTTGAAGAGCACCAGAACCGCAAGCCGGACCCAGGCTCATTGCCTAAGGTTACCTTGGAAGACGTACCTAAAGCGCTGCGTGCTACCAAACCAAGCATTCAGGACGCCGGCAAAACCGCCTTCGGCGTCGGCACTAATGGTTTAACCTACGTCAGTTGGATACGTCCATTGCCGGCCATGAGTACTGAGCGCCTGCGTTGGTTACCCATGTACAGCGGACTGGCGCCTGAGCTGGGGCATGGCGACCACAGTTATACCGATGTGCAGCGTTTGCAGGCTCGGTTTACCGGCGGTATTTCTGCACAGTTCTCTTATCGTTCGGCGATTCAGAACCAAAACGACGTCGCCATGCATTCGATCTTCAGCGGGAAGGCCCTGAACCGCAACGTCGCGGCCATGAACGACCTGCTGCTGAACACCGCACAAAACGTACGCTTTGTTGAAACCGCGCGCCTGCATGAAATGCTGCAAAGCATGGTCAGTCGGCGGTCTCGTGGTATCACTGGCAATGGTCATGGCTTGGCCATGACGGCGGCCGCGAGTTACTGGTCGGGTGCCGCGAACTTGCATCACAATCAGGGCGGTTTGGCCGGTACGCAGTGGTTGAAGTCTTTGGTGAAATCCGACAAAGACCAGTATATCAATACTGTGGCGGACGAACTTAAAGCAGTACATCAAGAGCTTATCGCCTTGCCTGGTCAGTTGTTGGTCATTGCTGAGCCTGCCGAAATCGAAAAAGACCTAGCGTCCATTGTCGCCCCATGGGCCTCAATGAGCCTGACCGAGCAGCCGCAGCACGGCGTAGAGCTTGATACTAATCCGGAACGCAACACCGCGTGGATCACCAACACCGCAGTTAACTTCTGCGCACAGGCGTTTGCCACGGTGCCTGTGGAGCACCCGGATGCAGCAGCGCTGGCGGTCTTGTCTGGGTTCTTACGCAACGGCTTCCTGCACACCGCCGTGCGTGAGCAAGGCGGCGCGTACGGTGGCGGCGCAACACACGACCTCAGTACCGGCGTGTTCCGCTTCTACAGCTACCGTGACCCGCGTTTAGAGCAGACGTTGATCGACTTTGGCCGTTCGCTCGACTGGTTGCTGAAAGAAGATCACGGTTACGAGCCGTTGGAAGAAGCGATTCTGGGGTTGATCTCCGGCATGGACAAACCCGGCTCACCCGCCGGTGAAGCGCGACATGAGTACTTCAATCACCTGTACGGTCGCTCGTTGGCCTTCCGTGAGCAATTGCGTCAACGGGTTCTGGCGGTTACCATGGACGACCTCAAGCGGGTTGCTACCACCTACCTGACCCCTGAGCACGCGGCCACAGCGGTGATCACCTATGCCGATAACGAAGCGGTGTGTAGCAAACTCGGGTTGACGGTTCATCGTATCTAATGAGTACGGATCAACCCAATGAACGCTTCGAACTGGCGGCGTCGTTTATTCAGTATACGGATAAACACGTCTTCCTGACGGGGCGTGCAGGCACCGGTAAAACGACCTTCCTGCGGCACATTAAGGCGGCGACGCGCAAATCGTGCGTCGTCGTTGCCCCTACGGGTGTAGCGGCCATCAACGCGGGCGGCGTAACGCTGCATTCGTTGTTTCAATTGCCGCGCATGCCGTATCTACCGAACGGGCTGGAAGCCGGTGCCGACGCAGATCAGGGCGGCCCGGCACCGCATGGAACGGTCGCTACCAAGTCGTCGTTACTGGCCGGGTTACGTCTGAACCGCACCAAACGTGCGTTGCTGCGCGAACTGGAACTGCTCATCATCGATGAGATTTCCATGGTCCGGGCCGATACGCTGGACGCCATCGATGCGATTCTGCGGCATGTCCGCCAGCGTCCCGACATTCCGTTTGGCGGTGTGCAGCTATTAATGATTGGCGACCTGTTCCAGTTACCACCCGTGGTACTGCCGCACGAACATGCCTTGCTAGGGCGCTATTACGCGGGCCCGTTCTTCTTTTGTTCAGACGCCATGCAGGCTGCACCCGCTGCCTGTATTGAACTGGAAACCATTTACCGTCAGCAAGACGAAACCTTTATTCGGTTGCTGAATCGCGTGCGCGACAACAGCGTCGATGAAGACGATCTGGAATGGCTGAATCGGCGTTTTCAGCCGGATTTTAAAGCGCCGCCAGACCAGCACTACATTACGCTGACATCGCACAACCAAACCGCGGACCGCATCAACCGACAAACGTTGGCAGAGCTGCCGGGCGATCTCTATCGCTTCAACGCCGACATCGGCGGCGAATTCAACGAAAACGCCTTCCCCGTCAACGCCACGCTGGAACTGAAGCAGGGCGCGCAGATCATGTTCATGCGCAATGACAAAGGCGACGCGCCGCGTTATTACAACGGCAAGATCGGCGTGGTTGACCGCATCAGCGAAGCCGGTGTGCGCGTGGCCTTTCCCGGCGAGCCGGAAAGCCTATGGCTGGAAGCGGAAGAGTGGAGCAACATTCGCTACAAGCTTAACGAGGAACGCCAGCAAGTCGAAGAAGAAGTGCTGGGCACCTTTCGGCAGTACCCGGTGCGCCTGGCTTGGGCGGTCACCATCCACAAAAGCCAGGGCCTCACATTCGAGCGTGCGATTATCGATGCCGGTGCAGCCTTCACCGCCGGGCAAGTCTACGTGGCATTGAGCCGCTTAACGCAAATTGAAGGCTTGGTGCTGCGCACCGAAATTCCCGGCAGCAGCATTCAGTGCGACGCCACCGTGGTTGAATTCATGCAGCAAAAGCCGGATGAGAGCACCCTGCATCAAGACTTGCACAGCGAACAAGCGCTGTTTGTTGAAAACACGCTGATGCGTACCTTTGACTGGTCGATATTGGCCGACGCTTTTTTGAACCATTTTTTCACGTATCGTGGTCGCAAAGCGGCGTACCAAGCGCAAGCGGTCAAAGCCAGCAGCGCGCTGAGTGACGTATGCCAGCAACAGCAGCGTGTGGCGGCCAAGTTTTGCCATCAGTTAAACAGTATTCTGGATCAAGGCAGCTCTGCGCATGGGCACCTGAAAGCGCGGGTTGCGGCGGCGGTTGAATACTTCCACGAACAGCTCACCGTGCAATTGCTCGCTGGTATTCATGCGCATCAAGAAGAAATGCGCAGCGTTACCGGCACCAAAGCCTATCGTAAGGCGCTGGGTGTTTTGGCTGCGCGAGTGCAGCAGAAGACCGTCGATTTACAGCGCGCTTTATTGCTGGCCGACGGCTTAGCCAACGGCACCGACAGCGTTGCCATACTGCAAGGGATGGAGCAGCAACAACAGCAGGCGCAAGATGTTTTGGACGCCAAGCTGGAAGCCTCACGGGTACCCGAGCCCGCCAAGCTCGCACCGGGCGAAAGCCAGCGCATCAGTTTGGCGGCGTTTCAAGCCGGGCAGTCGGTGATTGACATCGCCGCTGAACGTGGACTGGCCAGCAGCACCATAGAAACCCACCTGGCGCAGTTTGTTGAATCCGGAGAGCTCGCCATCGACAGCCTAGTACCTTCAAACCGTTTAGAGGTAATCTGGCCCTTAGTGGAGCAGGCCGAAGACAAAGCCTTAACACCCATTAAGCGCCAACTGGGGGAAGACTTTACCTTCGGTGAGATTCGAGCGGTGGTGGCGCACTGGCATTGGTTGCAAAGCCAGCAGGTCGAGGCGCTGCGCTCTTCCGCCCTATGTTAAACGTTGAAATCACCCCATACCGGCGCATGATCCGACGGCTTCTCCATGCTGCGCGTATCGTAATCCACACCCGACGCTGTGCACTGTGCCGCCATGGGCGCCGTGACCATCAGCGTATCGATACGCAGACCACGCTTCGGCTCGTCCTCAAACCCGCGTGAGCGGTAATCAAACCAACTGAACCGGTCATTTACGTCCGGGTGGTGCAGGCGGAAGCTGTCGATCAGCCCCCAGGCTTTCAGCTCGTCAAGCCACTCGCGCTCTTCTGGTAAGAAAGCGCATTTTCCCACACGCAACCAGCGCTTCATATTGATCTCGCCAATACCGATGTCGTGATCTTCCGGAGCGATGTTGAAATCACCCAAAATCACCACATGGTCATCCGGCGTATGACGCTCTTGCAGCCAGGTTTGCAGGTTGCGGTAGAAATCGACCTTCATCGGAAACTTAGTCGGGTGGTCGCGTGATTCACCTTGCGGAAAATACCCGTTAATCACCGTCACCGTTTTGCCAGAATCCGACACATGCTCACTGATGATCAACCGACGCTGCGCGTCTTCGTCTTCCTGTGGAAAGCGCTTGGCCAGCAAGTTTCCCGGCAGTTTACTCAGTGTCGCCACCCCGTAATGACCTTTTTGGCCATTGTAGATCACGCTGTAGCCCAAGGCGGTGATGGCCTCTAACGGGAATTGTTCGTCATGCACCTTAATTTCTTGCAGGCAGAGCACATCGGGCGACCAACGCGCAATAATTGCTTCCAGTTGATGCAAGCGAGCACGTAGGCCGTTAATATTGAAGGAGATTATTCGCATAGCTCGGTATTTCCCTGAGATCGGTTCATCGCATTCTAACAAGGACACAGCATGGCACAACTTTACTTCTATTATTCAGCGATGAACGCAGGCAAATCCACCAGCCTGCTGCAAAACGCACACAACTACCGCGAACGTGGCTTAGCGCCAGTGCTGTTTACCGCCGCCATTGACGAACGCTACGGCCGCGGCCGAATTGCCAGCCGGATTGGCTTAGCCGCCGACGCCGAGCTGTTCGACGGCGATACCGACTTCGTAGCATGGGTACAGGCACAACAAGCCGATAAAACCCTGCACTGCATTTTGATCGATGAAGCCCAGTTTCTCAGCGTAGTGCAGGTCGACCAACTCGCTGCCGTGGTTGATGACCTCAATGTGCCCGTCGTCTGTTACGGTCTGCGTACCGACTTCATGGGCCAGCTCTTCCCCGGCAGCTCACGGTTATTGGCCATTGCCGACAAACTCAGCGAACTGAAAGCCATTTGCCATTGCGGCCGTAAAGCCACCATGACCGTGCGTTTAAGCGGCGACGGCCTTGTGCAGCAGAGCGGCGAACAGGTCGTCATCGGCGACAACGACGTCTATGTTTCCCTGTGCCGCGCTCATCATCGAGCAGCGTTGGCGGGTGACCATTCTGCGGCCAAGCCCGCTTTAGCCAAGGAATAATCTTGGAAACACTATTCAGCCCCGAAGTCCTCGTCGCCTTGTTCTTTGTCGCTATGGTCGCGGGTTTCATTGATACCTTGGCGGGCGGCGGCGGACTCATCGTATTGCCCGCTTTGTTATTGGCGCAAGTGCCACCCATTGCGGCGCTCGCCACGAACAAGCTGCAGGGCTCCTTTGGTACGCTGACATCAAGCTTTCGCATGCTGCGCAGCGGCCTGGTGACCTGGCAGCAAGTTAAATGGCTGTTTTTTGCCAGCGTGATCGGCTCGGCCGTAGGCACGATATTGGTGCAAATGGTCGATGTGCGCGTATTAGACGTCATCATCCCCGTGGTGCTCGTCTCGGTCGCCATCTATTATTTGGTTGCCCCTAAAGCGCAGACCGACACACCGCCTAAAATGTCGGAAGAAACCTACCGCACCACCGTAGCACCTGGTATCGGCTTTTATGACGGTTTTTTTGGCCCCGGCACTGGCTCGTTGTTCGCGTTTTCGCGCAACGTACTGCGCGCGGAGAACCTGATCCAAGCCACCGCCAAAGCCAAGTTGATGAACTTCGCCTCAAATATCGTGTCGTTACTGATCTTTGCCTTTAGCGGCCATATCATCTGGTTATTGGGCCTAGTGATGATCGGCGGGCAAATGATTGGCGCTTGGGCTGGCAGCCACATGATCATAGGCGGTAAGATCAGTTGGATACGTCCACTGATTGTCGTCATGTGTATAGGCATGGCGGCGCGTTATGTTTGGACCACCTTTCTGTGACAGAATAGATTCATCGCAAACCATTTATTACCATAAGGGAATCAGCTATGGCGTACGACAACAACAACGTATTTGCGAAGATCCTGCGCGGCGAATTACCGTGCATCAAAGTGTACGAAGACGAGCACACGCTGGCGTTTATGGACATCATGCCGCAAATCGACGGTCACACGCTGGTCATTCCTAAAGAGCCCGCAGAAACCTTGCTGGACATTTCTGACGAAGCCGCCGCCGCCGTTATTAAAACCACCAAACGCATTGCGGCCGCCGTGGATAAAGCCATGCAAGGGCCAGGCGTCGTGTTGTTCCAGTTAAACGGCGCAGGGGCGGGGCAAACCGTACCGCATCTGCACTTCCACGTTATTCCGACGTCGTTAGCCGAACTGCGCCAACCGCACGCCATGGTGCAAGGTGACCCAGAAGTCTTGAAGGCAAATGCAGAGAAAATAATAGCAGCCCTAAATTCGCTCTGATGGACAAAGGTAGTTAATCACAAGGCTTTTGGGTACAATGCGCGCCTTTGTTTTCGCCCATTCGACCCTAATTGGACACCTTTTTCTGTGATTTCTACTGCCAACATTACCATGCAATTCGGCGCCAAGCCGTTGTTCGAAAACGTTTCTGTTAAATTCAACAACGGCAATCGCTACGGCTTGATTGGCGCCAACGGCTGCGGCAAGTCCACGTTCATGAAAATACTGGGTCGCGACCTTGTGCCGTCGTCCGGCCAGGTCATGGTAGAGCCCAACCTACGGGTGGGTAAGCTGAAGCAGGACCAGTTCGCCTACGAAGAATTCAGCGTGATCGACACCGTCATCATGGGGCACACCGAGCTGTGGAAAGTGAAGGCCGAGCGGGAGCGCATCTACAGCTTGCCGGAAATGTCCGAAGAAGACGGCATGAAGGTCGCCGAACTGGAAGTTGAATTCGCCGAAATGGACGGCTACACCGCCGAAGCCCGTGCCGGTGAATTGCTGCTGGGTTTGGACATCCCGCTGGAACAACACTTTGGCCCCATGAGCGAAGTGGCTCCCGGTTGGAAGCTGCGTGTGCTGTTGGCACAGGCACTGTTTTCTGACCCCGATATTCTGTTGCTCGACGAGCCCACCAACAACCTCGACATCAACACCATTCGTTGGTTGGAAAACATTTTGGTGCAGCGCAAAAGCACCATCATCATTATTTCGCACGACCGTCACTTCCTGAACAGCGTGTGCACACACATGGCTGATTTGGACTATGGCGAGCTGCGCCTGTACCCCGGCAACTACGACGAATACATGACCGCCGCCACCCAAGCGCGCGAGCGTCTGTTAGGGGAAAACGCGAAGAAGAAAGCGCAAATTGCTGATTTACAACAGTTTGTTAGCCGCTTCTCGGCCAACGCTTCCAAAGCTAAACAGGCTACTTCACGCGCCAAGCAGATTGAAAAGATCAAACTGGACGAAGTGAAACCTTCATCACGCGTCAGCCCGTATATTCGTTTCCAGCAGAACAAAAAGCTGCACCGCCAAGCGGTCACGCTGGAAGACGTATCCAAAGGCTTTGACGGCAACACTCTGTTCAGCAAGCTGAACCTGCAAGTCGAAGCAGGGGAGCGCATCGCCATCATCGGGCCGAACGGGGCCGGTAAGACCACCTTGCTGCGTTGCCTGTACGGCGACTTGAAACCCGATGCCGGCACCATCAAATGGGCCGAGCAGGCAGAGATTGGCTACGTCGCGCAGGACCACTCCTACGACTTCTCGTACGAGTCCAACCTGTTTGACTGGATGAAGCAGTGGACCAAAGGCGACGAACAACTGGTACGTGGCGCATTGGGCCGTATGTTGTTCTCGAACGACGACGTGTTGAAGTCCGTTAAAGTTATTTCCGGTGGTGAGAAAGGCCGCATGCTGTTTGGCAAGCTCAGCCTGATCAACCCCAACGTCATCCTGATGGACGAACCCACCAACCACTTGGACATGGAATCCATTGAATCCTTGAACCTGGCGCTGGAAAACTACCCCGGTACGCTGATTTTCGTCAGCCACGACCGCGAGTTTGTGTCCTCGCTGGCCACACGTATTCTGGATTTCACACCGACCGGCCTGCAAGACTTCCACGGCAGCTACGACGAGTACCTACGCCACCAAGGCTTAGTCTAACTCTCCGTCTTCATCGGCTTATGACGCGCACTGGCATGCCGGGCGCGTCGTTCTGCATCAATGTATCGGTCGGTCGTTAAACTGCTGGCGTGACCCGCATCATCCCGCACATGGTCAACCGGCCGAAACTTCACGTCTTCTGAAATCCCCGTATGGCGTAACCAGTGCACCGTTGCCGCCTGCAACTCATGCGACTCATCTTCCAAGCCTTCCAAGCGCATACGCTCAACCGCCGTATCAAAACACAACTGCACAATGGCGCGAATATGCCGTGTGGATGTCACCGGCTTTTTACCGCCCAGCGTCGGCACCAGCGGCGTACGCTCGCCAGACACCGGCATAGGCGTTAAGCCCAAATGGCGACGATAACGCTTCAGCGCGTCCAGCATCGCCTCAGACACACTGATCGAACGTTCTTTGTTACCTTTACCGACTACTTCAAACCACCAGTTGCTGTCGCTGTCACGCCGGAAGTCCGTCATCAACGGCACATTGCGTTCGTCCGCCACCAATTCTGAAATCCGCAAATACATCGCATACAAACACTGCATCACAAAGAGCGTACGCTCGTGCTTGGCTGGGTCTTCTGCCGCCATCAAACCTGCGGTTTCCAGCACAAAGTCCCACTGCAGATTACTCAACCGGCGTACTTCACGGCGCGTCGTAGTGACCAGGAATTTGCTCTTTTGCCGAATCAACGCCACCGGGTTAGAGCCAATGGCTTCTTCCTGAATCAGAAAGTTAAAGTAACTGGAGAGGATAGCGAACAGACTTTTCAGCGCCGACTGACTGGGCGCATACTCCGCCGTATCCGCATGCATACCGGCGCGTGCTTGTACCTTGCTGACCGATGCCACGAAAGGCCGCCAATCTTCATGGGGCTTACGCAGATCGTCCGGCCCGGTAAACCGTGCACAGTTCTTGGTGCCGATCCACGCACGCGGTGGCTCCTGACAAAACTTCACGAACTTCTCTATGTCGTCGCGCTTCAACGCACACACGCTCTTTTCCTGCACCAGCCAACACCATTGCAGCAACCGCTCTATCTCACGGCGATACGCATTGAAGGTCGCCGTAGAACCGTCGTACGACAGCAAAAAGCGTAAACTCAGCCAGTAGTCTTCCGGAAAGGGTGGCTGCACATAGTGCGGCAACGCCTCACGACGCCCAGAAAACGCATCCGGCATGTACTCCATCTGGTCAAAAATGGGCGAGGGCGGCACACGTAAGGCAGCGTTCAACATGAATTAGCTCATACAAAGAAAAACAGAGTAGGGGAATCATCGGTGCAACGGTGCAGAAATTCAACCAATCAAAAAATTCAGGTAAAACAAGAGAGTACAGTGAAATCCGCTTAGTGCTGGTTATCCAACCAGTATGAACAGGCATTTTGGCGTGCACGTGCGCGTTTTTCTGCTAGGATGATTTGAGTTGATGCGCATTTTTCTGGTTGCTGTATTGAAAACTGTAATAAAATCAAAAGCTTGGCTTGCGGGCTTCCGTGTTTATACGCATGCTCAAAAAATGGAAGTGTAATGACGGAATATCGAACCCGTAGCAAAGAAGAGGTCGAGCAGTTCCTTGCGGATGTTAAGGCACCTCAAAACGAGCGGCTTAACATGCTCTATGAGCGCTCTGTTGATCTAATCAACAATCCAAGCTTGTTCGATTACGATCTCTGGTGTTGTGCTGGGTACGCAAATGGTAAAAGCTAACCATGCCAGTCACGGCTACTACATTGCGGCTACGCCTCCATTCCGTAGCCGCGCGTGCTGAGCGGCGTTAGCTTAAAAGAGGACTCTGTTTTGGTAGAATTTTTATCCAGCGCTACTTGGCAGGGGGTCGGAGTTATAAGCTCAATGATTATTGCTGTCGTGAGTATTCTTCTATCTCAAAACATCCGACACCGAGTATTCAGATCAAAAAACTCAATGTTTGAGAAAGGTCAAGGCCTCCCTAAAGAGTTGTTGGATGGACAGGTTGCTACCCTACACGGAAAGGTTCGGGAAGAAGTCTTTCCTGGGCCTCCAAATTATGAATCAATAAATGATGGTGACAGACCACAGTTCTATTGGATCCTATATACCAATGAACCCATTAGTTTGGTGGGTCGAAGTATGGAAAGTGGTGAACTGTATGAGAATGGTCTGTCGTGCATGTTTCAATTGAGCATATCATCTGAGGTTTATGACAAGCACTTTGACATCCTTGGAAAGTATATAAGAGTGGAAGGGGAAGTGTTCTTTGGACATACGGGGCATCACAAGACTAAAGCTCTATTGAATGTTAATCGTATCAAGGTGTTGAAATAGCTAACAATCGGCTGTTATTGCCCCTTCGGGGCTGGGACGGCCTTTCCGCCGCGTTTGCGGCTACAAGTCCGCCCTAAAGCCGGGCGTTAGAAGGTACATGCAGATGCGCACACCATTTCCAAATATGCTGTTACCGCCAGAAATTACTTACGAGTTTCTCGGAACTTTCGCCCGCTGCGAGTATGCGCTCAAAGGTTCTGGGTTCGCACGAGGAGGCGATAGCTCAGTAGAAGCTAACTGGGATGCCTTTGCCCTGAACATTGACCATAATTTTCGATCCGTGGCGGATCCTATATTCCGAGAGGCTGTTGACTACCTCTTGGCAGAACCGCCGAGAAAGCAAATTCTTAGAAATGGTCGGGTTAAATGGAAAGATACTCCACCGGACAGAAGTTTGCCGCAAGCACAACAAGTACTGCTAATGGTTCGCAGGGTCAGGAATAACCTCTTTCATGGAGCTAAAATTTGGTCTCCTGAGTACAGCAATCGTGAGCGCGATATAAAACTGGTGAAAGCAGGGCTTGTAGTTATGAAGTGGTGCATGCAGATCAACGACGAAGTAAATATGGCATACGAAGTAGGTATCTTCTAACAATCAGCACACCCGAAAACTGGGCGTTAGCTCTTTTGTCGCATATCCTCGAATAAGGTTCTAAAAATGACAAAAATCAGAAGTTATTGCAGAAGCTGTGAGCAAGAGACAAACCACAGTGTACTGTAACCGTTCATTCTACGGCGTGGT
>JAGDZJ010000023.1:0-17152 GCA_049115955.1 Natronospirillum sp. | reverse complement strand
TACACCAATACCGACCTCGCTCAGCCATAAACATCCAATGAACCCAAGCAGAAGGAATACACCATGACAGCAAAAACCATCATCTCGACTACCGACGCACCGGCTGCGATTGGCCCTTATTCACAGGCGGTTAAGGTCGGCAACACCGTGTACATGTCGGGCCAGATCCCGCTCGACCCCGTCACGATGGAAATGGTGATGGACTCCTTTGAAGCTCAGGCTGTGCGTGTTTTTGAAAACATGAACGCCGTGGCCAAAGCCGCCGGCGGCGACTTGTCCAACATTGTGAAACTGACCATCTTGCTGACCGACTTGGCAAACTTTGCCGAAGTGAACGAGATCATGACGCGTTATTTTAAAGAGCCATTCCCGGCGCGCGCTGCCTACGCGGTCAAAGCTTTGCCTAAAGGCGCTGACATCGAAGTAGAAGCCGTCTTAGTCTTGGAAGACTGATTCATGGCGCGCAATGCAATAGCCACGGTGCACCTCGACGCCATACGGCACAATTATCAGTTGGCAAAGGCGCAAGCACCGAACGCGCAGGCGGCCGCCATTGTGAAGGCCAATGCCTATGGGCACGGCGCGGTACGCGTCGCCCAAGCGCTGGCCAACGACGTTGATTGCTTTGGCGTCGCCTGCATTGAAGAAGCCATTGAGTTGCGCGTGGCAGGCATTAAGCAGCCCATTTTGCTGCTCGAGGGCTTTTTTCACGCCGACGAGTTGCCGTTGATTGATCAGCACCAACTCTGGACTGGCCTGCACACCGACGAGCAGCTCGCGGCCTTGCAAGCCTATGCCCCGCAACTGCGCCATCCCCTAACTGTTTGGGTCAAACTGGACTCCGGCATGCATCGGCTGGGCTTTGCGCCTGAACGCGCCGCTGCGTTGCACGCTACGGTGAGTGCTCTGCCTAACGTCGCCGACATCGTCATGATGACGCACTTTGCGCGTTCCGATGAGCCCGAGCAAGACCAGACACCGGAGCAGATACGGCGGTTTGAGTCCGTCCTAGAAAGCCTTAACTGCCCCATCAGCCTGTGCAATTCTGCGGGTGTCATGGCATGGCCACAGGCGCACGGACAATGGTTGCGCCCCGGTATGATGCTGTACGGTGCTACGCCTTTCGTGAGCGCCAATGCCGTGGCTGACCAACTGCAGGCAGGCATGACACTGACGTCGGAGATCATTGCCGTACGAGACGTAGCAGCGGGCGAATCGGTAGGATATGGTGCGACCTTTACCTGCGACACCCCACGTCGCATCGGTACGGTGGCCATGGGTTATGGTGATGGCTATCCGCGCCACGCCAAAAACGGCACGCCTGTGCTGGTCAATGGACAACGTACCGCGCTGGCGGGTCGCGTCTCCATGGATATGCTGACCATCGACTTGACGCACTTGCCTGCGGCTAAGATCGGTGACACGGTGACCTTCTGGGGCCCAGAGCTGCCGGCTGCGGAGGTCGCACCCTGGTGCGATACCATTCCGTACACTCTGGTTACCTGTCTGACACCGCGCGTGAAGCGAGTCTATTCCTGAGTTGACCGAGCACAAAAAAAGGGCGCCCGTAGCGCCCTCTTCCTTTCTAAGCGGCAACAACTCTATTTAACTTCCTCTGTGCCGTCGGCGTGCTTGGCAAAGCGACCGCGCTTGTGCCCGTGTACATGGTCGTATTCCGGCCACGGCCAACCACCGAACTGATCTTTGCGGTAATCGGCAAACGCTTGCTGAATTTCAGCTTCGGTATTCATCACAAACGGGCCGTATTTCGCCACCGGCTCGCCGATAGGCTTGCCTTGCAGCAACAGCATGTCGCAGCCTTTCTCACCCGCTTTCAGGCGTACCGGTTGGTCTGAAGCCAGCAACGCCCCCTGCTCAATCTTCAGCACCTGCTGATCAACTGTTAAATCATCACCTCGGTAATAATAGAGCACGCGATTCAAGCCCGCACTGGCCGCTGGCAATTCCCACTCGGCATTCGGTGCCATGTGAATAGTCCAAATGGCCACTTCGTTGGCTTCATCAGCCGCCCATGATTCCGGTGGTGGCGCTGGCGCACGCTTGTCTTCTATCACACCGGCGGTGATCACCACGCGCGTCTCGCGCCCGCCACTGTCCTGATGAGTGAACTCCGGTACATCTTCCTTCCACAACATGGTGAAGTGCGGGTCGGTCATTTTGCTTTTGGCAGGCAAGTTGAGCCAGATCTGAAACAGCTCCATGGTGTTATCTTTGTCATCATGCATGAGCGGAAACATTTCCGAATGCTGCACGCCACGTCCTGCGGTCATCCATTGGGTATCACCCCCCATGTACCGCCCGGCTGCGCCCATGGAGTCCGCATGGTCTACCACGCCTTTGGTCACCACTGTCACGGTTTCAAAGCCACGGTGCGGGTGTCCCGGGAAGCCAGGGATCTTTTCCCCATGGTACATGCGCCAACCGTCGCGAATCTCGAAGTCTTGGCCTATGTTTCGGCCCTTCAATAAGGCGCGGTCTGGCCCTAATTTACCGTTACCGGCAGGGAAGAAATCTTCGTGATGTACACAGAATAGAAAAGGGTCTGCGGTCTGCCATGGAAACCCAAGACCAAACACCTGTAAGACGGGAGAGTTACTCATAATAATGTATTCCTGAACCTTTGGGGCAGTTACGCAGAAACGATGACATTGGACGCCTATTCTTGCAATAGCAAACCCACTGTCACCATATGGCTACACCTTATCTTATTGATTTTAAACGCTTTTTAATTTTTCTCTCCAGATGTGTCGCCGATCAGCAACACATTTCATCGGAAAACCCATCAAGTTCCGCACGAAATATCCTTAAGCTATTGTTTTATATGGATTTTTAAAATCTGGCACAGCGCCTGCAATACCCATTACAGCGAGGCCGATCAGCCCACCGTTCGGGCCACAACGACCGGTCTCATTTCACTGTAACGTTTGGAGTAATGATTATGAAAAAGACACTGATTTCAACTGCCCTGCTGTTAGTATCCACTGCTGGTTTTGCGGCTACTGGCGACCTCGAAACTCAAGTAGATGCGGACGTGTATGAAGCGTTCACCTCATTGGACGTAGCGGGTGAAGGCTTCATCACTTTGGAAGAAGCTCAGGAACACGACGAACTGTTTGCTCAGTTCATGGATGTTGATGTGAATGGCGATGGCGTGATTACGCTGGATGAATTTGAAACCTTTATGGTCAATTAATTCATTGCTGGCTCAGGCACGGTGACGCACATCACCCGCCGTCGCCTGAGTACACACAAGCCAAGACAAGACCGCTCAGCGGTCTTTTTTGCGTTCAGCCAATATCATCCAAGTTTCTGCGCTCAACACGATTAATTAAGGGAAACCTGTGGATCACACCCAACAGTTCAAGCGCATGCTTCGCCCCGCGTCTCTGCGACAACTGGTGCTGATTGGCTTCGTATTGGCTTTGATTCCACTCTCGGTACTGCTATGGCAAGGGCGCAACGCGCTGAACGAACTGAGCAGCGTGGCCATGAACGAAGCGCAAATGGCCGTTGCCACCATCCGCCGCGCCGAACAACTGCAAAACCGCATCACGGATGTTGAGCGCGCCATCCGCCAACACACCGTACTGCGCACCGACGCCCTCGCCGAACTGGCCAATGCACACATCGAACAGTACATACAAGCGTTGACGCTGGCCTGCATCGCCCTGCCATCTGCCGCTAATGCCGATACGCTATGCGCAAGGCACGCCGAGCAATTGGAGCAACTCGCGGGTGACTTTACACACAGCGCCAACACACAACTCGATAGCCAGTTGCAGCAAATAAAACGCGACCAAGCCGAGCTATCGGCCCTCATTGGCAGAAGCCTCGATCAACGCATAGAGCAACAGCAGGTCCGCGTAGCAGCACAGCAGCAGCAGATGGCCGTACAAACCATTGTATTGGTGCTGATTACCCTGTTACTGGTGGCTTGGGTCAGTGGTCGCGTGACAGCACCGGTAAAAAGACTCGACCAGATGATCCGCGCCATGGGCCAGCAACAAGTGCGCCCTGCCCGCGACACCGTTGGCGGCCCACGCGAACTGAATGCACTGGGGCATCGACTGTATTGGCTCTCTGGTCGCTTGGAACAATTGGAAGCACTGCGGTCCGTGCTGTTGCGCCATGCCTCGCACGAACTCAAAACACCGCTTGCCAGTATTCAGGAGGGCTGTTCTCTGCTGTCAGAAGAACTGGCAGGACCGTTAAATGACCGCCAAAAGGAGGTCGTTGGCTTGTTGTGTGGCAGCGCTGAGCGCCTCCACCAACTTACAGAACAGTTATTGGACTACAACCGTTTGTTGCAGCAGGCACACCCTGAACTGTCTTGGGTGGACGCCAAAACGCTGTTGCAACAGGTGCTCACCGAACACGCTCTGGCCATTCAGCAGCGCCAGCAAACGGTGGTCGTCGACTGCCAAGTCGACAGCCTACAAACCGACCCTCGCCTACTGACGCGCATCCTCGATAACCTGATCAACAACGCGCAAGCCTACGGCGCGCAAGGCGGGAAAATTTGGCTTACGCTGCACGGTCGTGACGACGACCTCGTGCTCGACGTTGCCAACACGGGCAATGCCATCCCCACCGATCAAGAGCAACTGATGTTTGAGCCTTTTCAACGGGGCTCTTTTCCGCGCGCTGATACACTGACGGGTTCTGGCCTAGGCTTATCCATTGTGGCCGATTGCGCACGTTTGCTACAAGGCCACGCCGCCATCGTTAAGCACCCGGATGCGGACGTCTGCGTGCGCGTCGTATTACCTCGCACCACTTCTTTGGATGAAGACACCTGATGACTACACCTTCCACATCACTGCTCATATGCTGTGTTCTAACCCTTGCGTTAACGGGGTGCGCCTATTTGCCAGCAACACTCATGACCACCGACCAGCCTGCGCCATCCAACACGGAAGAAACGCAACGGCCTACGACCACCCAGCAGCTCGTACGCTGCACCATGCCCGACCAAGAATTGACCTTCGACGATTCTCCATGCACGTTGTTGGCGTGGCAACAATACGTGCAATACAGCACAGAACTAGACGCCGAAAATCGGCGCACTCTTCTCGCCGCACTGCCCAGCACAACAGTGGGCACTATTCAATCGGCGCTCTTGCGCAGTCACCCCAGCATGCCGCAACTTGTGCGCTTACACAGCCAACTGCAACTACTTGACTTGATCTCGACGCTACCCGACGACCTAGCTAGCTATTTTCGTTGGCTGGCGCAACAGCAGCAGCGTTTGTTAGAAACAGAACTGACGGTACAAACGCTGAGCCGACTGAACAGTCAGCAGCAGCATGAAATTCAACGTCTACGTACGGAAATCGCCGAAAAATCAGCGCAGTTGCAAGCGTTGACCGACATCGAAGCACGCCTGAATGAACAACAGCCAGACCTCATAGATGCCCCCGAAGAGCCCTTGACGGAGGAACTGCCAGATGAATAAAGCGCCCGCGATTCTCTTGGTCGACGACGACACCAGCCTGTTGCGCCTATTAACTCTGCGGCTCGAAAGTGAAGGTTACCGCGTTACCGGTACCGACAGCGGACAAGCGGCCCTCAAGGCCCTCAACACCGAACACTTTGCCTTGGTATTGAGCGATCTGCGCATGCCCGGTTTGGATGGTATGAGCTTGTTTGATGAAATTTCACGCCGCCATCCCGGCATGCCAGTGATCATTATGACCGCCCACGGCTCCATACCGGATGCCGTCGCCGCCACGCAACGCGGTGTCTTGGGGTTTCTCACCAAACCGCTGAACCACGATGAGCTGCGCCAAGCTCTACAGAGCGCCATCCATCAAGCCCATGTACCGCTGCAAGGTGAATGGCGACAAGCTATCGTGTCGCGCAGTCCGACCATGGCCAATCTACTCGACCAAGCCTATCGCATTGCGCAGCGCGACGTCAGCGTGTTGATCAGCGGCGCCAGCGGCACCGGTAAGGAGCTGTTAGCGAACGCCATTCACCGCGCCAGCCCGCGTGCCGAGAAGCCATTCATTGCCATCAACTGCGGCGCCTTGCNNGGAGCATCTGTTGGAATCTGAACTGTTCGGCCACAGCAAGGGCGCGTTCACGGGCGCGGTGACGGAGAATCAAGGCCTGTTTCGCGCCGCCGACGGTGGCACATTATTTTTGGACGAGATCGGCGATATGCCCATGCCGTTGCAGGTCAAACTGCTCCGCGCCTTACAAGAGCGGCAGGTGCGTCCTGTCGGCAGCAGTCGCAGCATTCCGATCAACGTGCGCGTGCTGTCGGCAACCCACCGCGATTTGCCACAAGCCATGGCCGACGGCAGCTTCCGTGAAGACCTCTATTACCGCCTGAACGTGGTGAATTTAACGCTACCCGGGCTGCGCGAACGTGCTGAAGATATTCCCCTGCTGGCCCGCTACGTACTGCAACAGTGTGCGGCCCAACAAGGCATTGAGGTGACTCAGTTTTCCGCCGATGCCATGCAGATACTGCTCATGGCTGCGTGGCCCGGCAATGTGCGCCAATTGGTCAACGTGGTAGAACAATGTGTGGCGCTGACTCACGCTCCGGTGATTCACGCCGCACTGGTTGAGCAAGCATTAGCAAAAGACCCCAGCCACTGGCCGACCTTGACGGAAGCCCGAGATCAAGTTGAGCGGCAATACCTTATTCGCGTGCTCAGAATGACCGAAGGTCAAGTCACACGCGCGGCAGAACTGGCCGGACGCAACCGCACCGACTTTTACAAACTCTTGAAGAAACACGATTTATCGGCAGCCAGCGTAACGGCGCAGGTGATGTCGGCACCTGAAACGGAACGCTGAACCTAGCCTAAGAAGTGCTTCAGTGATTCGAACTGTTATACTCTGGTGATACTCAGCATTACACCATGAGGGCGTTCATGAACGACAAGTCGATACAACCGCGCTCCGGTCAGCAGGATATCGATCAGTTTATTCGTCAAGTGAAAGACATGACGGTGGCGCACAACACGCAAGGGCGTTTGATCTTCGCTCTAGACGCCACTGCCAGTCGTAAACCTACGTGGGATCAAGCCTGCCAGCTGCAAAGTGAACTTTTTCTCGCCACCCAAGACATCGGCGGCTTGGCGGTGCAGTTGTGTTACTTTCGCGGCTTCGGCGAGTTCCACGCCAGTCCTTGGCTAACCAATACCCAACAACTGCTGCACAAAATGAACGGCGTGGACGTACTCGGCGGCCACACGCAAATCAATAAGGTATTGCAGCAGGCGTTAAAAGAGACCCGCCTACAGCGCGTCAGTGCAGTGATCTTGATCGGCGACAGTTGTGAAGAATCGGTCGACGACCTCTGTCAAAAAGCCGGGGAACTTGGACTGTTGCGCACACCCGTCTTCGCCTTCCATGAAGGGGGTGATCGCCACGCTGAACTGGCCTTTCGCCAAATCAGTAAATTGTCCGGCGGCGCGTACGCTCCGTTTGACCACAACAGCCCCGGCATACTGAAAGACCTACTCGCCGCTGTCGCCGTATACGCATCTGGCGGCCCCAGCGCATTGGAAGACTTCTCCAGCCGCCAAGGCCAGCATGTGAAGCTGCTGACGCAACAACTGAAATGAAGTCAAACCTGACCAGACAAAATAGGAGCACTCTGTGAGTCCAGCCGCCATTTTAGCTCTCGCCTCCGCCCTCCTATTGGGCTGGGTGTGGATACGCAGTCAGCCACAGCCGCAACGTAAAGCCGCCTTGATTAAAGTCCTCTTGTTCAGCGCCGCTGCTGGTTTAGTCTTCCTTGCGGCAACAGGGCGTTTGCATGTGGTCGGTGCGCTGCTAGCACTGACACTGCCGTTTATTCGCCGCCTGTGGCCCCTGCTAATAGGCTTATTTTTACGCCGCCGTGGCCAAGCCAACAACAGTACCAAGCCCGGAGGCCGCTCGCGTGTTGCCAGCGCCATCATTGACATGACCCTAGAGCACGACAGCGGCGTCATGTACGGAACTGTGCTCGCTGGCCCCCTGCAAGGTAAGGAACTGGCAGAGCTTAACGACGAGCAGTTTATTGAACTGCTGCAGTACTGCCGTCAGGAAGACACCGACTCAGCTCGCCTTCTTGAAACCTACCTCGATAAGCGCTTTGGCGATAAGTGGCGCCAGGATGATCCTGGTGCGACACACAACGCCGGCCAGGAATCCGGCGAGCGGAGCAACGAGAACAACCAATCCAGTGGCCCGATGACGCGCGCCGAAGCACTGGAAATACTGGGCTTAACGCCAGACGCCAGCCGCGACGACATTATTCAAGCCCATCGGCGGTTAATGCAGAAAATGCACCCCGACCGAGGTGGCAGTGCGTACTTGGCTGCACGCATCAACGCCGCACGAACGCTACTGCTGGAGTGAGCCGATGGGCGAAAAAATGGGCACCGCAGTGCCCATTCGATCGTTATTTCAATCAGAACCACGTCAGACCGATACTGATGAACACACCAGTTACGATCAGCATCATCAAGCAATAGCCCATGATGTCTTTGGCTTTTAATCCTGCAATGGCCAAAGCAGGCAAGGCCCAGAAAGGCTGCAACAAGTTAGTCCACGCATCGCCCCACGCCACGGCCATGGAAATACGGGCCACATCCGCCCCTAAGGCTTCTGCGGCGGGCAACATAACAGGGGCTTGCACGGCCCACTGACCACCACCCGAAGGCACAAAGATATTCACAATGCCAGCGCTGATGAACGTCCAAAACGGCAAGCTGGTTGCCGTGGCGAAAGACGCCAGACCAGCCGAAATTGATTGCGCCAGCCCGGAGTGGATCATGATCGCCATAATACCCGCGTAGAACGGGAACTGAATCACGATGCCTGCACCACCCTTCACCGCTTCATGCAGCGCATTCAGTAAGCGTCGTGGCGTTTGATGAAGAATGATCGCTAAGGTCAGAAACAAGAAATTCACAATATTCAGGTTCAAACCGCCGCTCTTCATGAAGTAATTCACCAAGAATGCCAAGCCTGCAAAACCAATCAGCCAAGCCAATACTCGGCTATTTTCCAAATGATCTGCCGGACGATTAATGACCGTCGATTCTTCTAGGGCGTCTTGTAGCTGCTCCGGCTTCACATACACGCTGTCTTCTTCTTTTGGCAGCATCAACCAATTGGTTAGTGGAACGATGATAAACATCATCAACACAATAGCGATATTAAAGAATGCGAAGATGGTATCGCTGGTGCTGATAATACCGATTTGGCTTTCTGCAAAATGGCCCGGCGTGGCAATCGTTAACGGCACGGAACCGGCCAATCCGCCGTGCCAGACTATGAAGCCGGAGTAAGCACTCGCAATCAGCAAACGATAGTCCACCTTCACCAAACGGGCGAGTTCTTTAGCGAACAATGCACCCACCACAAGGCCAAATCCCCAGTTAATCCAACTGGCCAACAAAGACACAAAGGTCACTAATAAAATGGCCTGACCGGCGGTTTTGGCGAACGTCGCCAGTTTCGCTAAAAAGTTTTTTACCAACGGTGTACTGGCCAACATAAAGCCCGTCACCAGCACCAACAGCATCTGCATCGAGAAGGTTAATAATCCCCAGAAACCATTACCCCACATTTCCACCACGGCCAATGGGGATTGGCGCTCAAACAATACCGCGGCGACAAACACGATGATGGTAAGCAACAGAACAAAGATATAGGGGTCTGGCAAATACCGATCTACCATCTTCACTAAGGGTTGCGACGCTCGATTTAGCATAATAGTTCACCTCTTGTTATCAGTTTTTGTTTTGAGATTTTTGGACTAGTACTGCGACAACCAATTACAATTAAGGGCAATCTATCCAAGTAGTCAATAGTGAGACGACCAACCGAATCTCACAGCGGTCTTTACCTGTTACTGTTACTTTACATACCTTATAAACTATGGCGTCAACGCGAGGCTTGCGGTATCTTTTGCGGCCAATAAAAATACAAACTACTCATCCACTGTCACCACCAATAAGTCGAGGCTCGCGTGAATACGTCGTCAATTGATCAAAAGCTGGAATTGTATCGTTCAGAGTTAAAACGCTTAGAAGAAGCTAAACTGGCATTGGCAAAAAAAGAGGCCGATACGCTAAAAGTTATTACCGATTTGGAAGCGGCATGCGCGGCCAATGATATGAAACTGGATGATGTATTTCGTCTGCTCGAAAAGAAGATAGAGCGCTGGATTAAATCCCGCAGCCACGACGAAGAAGGCATTCATCAGCACCTGAAGAGCTACTATGCCCGCGTGATCAGTGAAGGGGCTCGTGAGCCGAAGCGAGCACGCAAGCCGGAACCGAAGTTACTTACCGGGGTTTATGTAAATCCCTACACACAAGAAAGCGCAGAGAAGCGCACGCGTACCCCAGCCGTGTTGACCGAATGGGTCAGTGTTTATGGGCTGGGGACGGTAGAGACCTGGCGCCGTTAAGCACTCGCTGTAACGGTTTTGGCTTGAAAGCGAAATAACCGCGCCGTCAGCAACACGCTGGCGGTAGCCAATCCTGCAGTCAGAGCCAGCCAGAAGCCGTTGGCCCCCATAGCGCTTGCCGTTAAATAGTCGGTGAACGTCAAAACATAGCCCAAGGGCAGACACACACCCCAGAACGACAGCAACATGATCAGCATGGGGACACGCGTATCCCGATACCCACGCAACGCGCTGATGGCAGTGACTTGCACGACATCGGCAATCTGGAACACCGCTCCGAACACCATTAATTGAGCCGCCACGGCGCGTACCGCCGAATCTTGTGTGTAAAGCACCGCAATCAGATCTCGGCTGACGAACAACAGCGGCGCATACACCAGCGCAATTCCTAGGGCCAGCAACAGCGAACTACGCCCCAACAAGCGTGCTGTTTCCGGTGCCTTGGCCCCCAATAAGAAACTGATGCGCAAGGTCAACGCCATCCCTAAGCTCAAGGGCACCATAAACAACAGGGACACCACATTCAGTACGATTTGATGCCCTGCCACCACCACAGGCCCTAACGGCGCTAAAAACAACGCAATCACTGCAAACACGCTGGCTTCAACAAAAATGGTAAAACCAATTGGGATGCCCAAGCGCAGCAACCCTCGAATATCGAGCCAACGCGGCGCGACCCAGTCGCTGATCAAATGGAACCGACTGTACAGCTTGCTGCGATTCAGATAGATCAAGAGCGCCGTTACGGATACCCACTGCGAAATAGCCGTCGCCCAGCCACAACCCACGCCACCCAGTTCCGGCAAACCGAACTTGCCGTAAATCAACACATAGTTCAGCGGTAAGTTCACGCAAGTACCAAGCAAAGAGAAAGCCATAAAGGTGCGTGTGTGACCTAAACCATCAGTCAAGCCGCGTAACGCCACCAATAGTAACAACGCCGGAATGCCGAGCGAAAACGACTTCAAATAACCCGTCGTGACGGCAGCCGCTGCAGCATCCAACTGCAGTAAGTTCAAAACCGGCTGTACGTTGATCAGCAAAGCAATCATAACGACTGAACAACCCGCCGCAATGTATATGCCCTGCCAAACCGTGGGCATGATGCGGGCTAGCTGATTAGCCCCACGATGCCCGGAGACCACCGGTTGCAACGCGCTCAGACAACCCATGAAGAACAAGAACAAGGGCGACCACAGGCTGCCACCGATACCCACGCCAGCCAAATCAACGGCGCTGTAGTTGCCGGCCATGATGGTATCAATCACACCATTGGCCATTTGTGCCAACTGTGCGACCAGAATAGGACTGCCCAATAAGGCGAGTGTCTTCCATTCAGCCAACGTTCTAGCGATGAGTCCCTGTCTGGGTTCCGGTATGGGTTGGTGTTCCTGATCCACGGTGTCCGTCCTGTAGCTGCTCACGAAAACAAAAAGCTGTGCACCCAGTCAGGTGCAGCGTGCGGCCGCACACTATACTCCAGCGCCTTACGCTAGGAAACCGCCACACGCCAGCGAACCAGCAGCGCCCTAATCAAGATTGGCAATCCATGCTGACAAGTTCGCTGGCGCACACAGATTGCAGTAAACTATTCACATATTCGCCTATCCGGCCGACACATAGAAAAGACTCATTATTATCGTCGGATCCCGTCCGATTGACTTTGTCCGCTTATGAGGTATTGCATGAACAACCGATTGCTGGCATTGCTGCTGATTTCGTCAGGCTTATTTTTCCTGTCTGGACAGGCCGTAGGTACATCTACAGCCGCCGCTGTAGCAGCACCACCGGACGCGCCGCAGGCGCTCATTGGACGTTACTGGGTAGTAGAAAATGGCGGCGTGATTTATGACCAACAGACGGGTTTGCAATGGATGCGCTGCGCCGTCGGTCAAAGCTGGAATAACCAACACCAGCGCTGCGATGGCACGGCACAAACCTTTTCTTGGGCGCAAGCACGTGATCAAACGCGACCCAACGAGTGGCGAACGCCCACCTTGGCGGAACTGCGCACCCTCGTTTATTGCTCCACCGGAGAGCCTGCCCTGATCGGCATGAACGTGGATGGAGGGTCGTGCCGCGGCAACTATCAACAACCCACCATTGTCGCACCCGCCTTCCCTGATACAGAGTCGGCGCACTTCTGGTCGGCTGACGGCGCGCGCCAACAAACCAATGCCGCTTGGTTCGTCAACTTTGGTGGCGGTGCGGTGTTGACCAAATCTCCGGACATGCCGAGCTATCTGCGCTTGGTGCGCAGCGGGCAACGCGTTAACGTACCGACACTCAGCCCTACAGTGCCGTCTAGCACTGCTGCAACCACCACAGATCGACCTACGCAGCCGACAAGCATGGCTGAGAGCCCATCCACCCCTGCTCCAATGGCTAACTTGGCAGCGAGTGAGCGTTATGAAATCGTAGCGGACGGTGCCGTGGTGCACGACCGCCAAACAAACCTGCACTGGATGCGCTGCAGCTTAGGTCAAGAATGGCATGCTGAGGAAGCGCGCTGTCGCGGTGACGTACAGACTTACCAATGGGAAGAGTTGGCCGACATCAGTGTGAGCGCAGGTGGACATTCAGATTGGCGCGTACCAACCGTCGACGAACTGCGCGAACTGGTGTACTGCTCGGCTGACACTCCGTCGCGCATTGGCATGGCGACAAACTTCACGCCCTGCAGCGGTACTTATCAGCGCCCGACCATCGCGCGTGATGTGTTTCCAAACACCGAACAAAATTGGTACTGGACCAGCTCGGCGCTGACCAACCCCGATTTTTCTGCGTGGAGTGTGTCATTTTACGCCGGCACCGTGTACTACGCGTACAAGCATTTCGGATATCCGGTGCGCTTGGTACGCTCTGGCGAGTAAAAGTAAAGCACCTCGAATAACCGGGGTGCTGTACGACCACCTCGAAGCCTCCTTAGAACTTGAAGCGCTGCACCAGCGCTTCTTGTTCATGCGTCAGGGCCGATAACTCTTGGAACGTACTGGCGTTTTGTGCCGCATTGTTCACCACTTGATCAGCCATGTCGGCAATAGTGACCGTATTGTTTGCTACGTCGGTCGCTACGGTGCGCTGTTCGTTAACGGCTTCAGAAATGTGCGTTGTCATCTCTGACATACGGTTCAATGACGCCAAGATGGCCCGTATAGACTCGCCTGTTTTTTCCGATTCAGTAACCACTACCTGCGACTGCTCGCGGGTGCGCGACATCAGACCGACAGCTTCTTTCGAGCGACTCTGTAAGGCATCAATCATCTGGTAGATTTCTTCCGTCGAGCGTTGCGTTTTACTCGCCAGCTCTCTGACTTCGTCAGCGACCACGGCGAATCCCCTGCCTTGCTCTCCGGCGCGCGCCGCCTCAATGGCTGCATTCAGCGCCAAAAGATTAGTTTGCTCCGCAATACCGGTAATTACGGCCAGTATCTTACCTATGTTTTCAGAGTCATCATTCAACTTGTCGATCACGCCACTGGCAGACTGCAGATCTTTCTCCAGTGCTTGAATGGCTTTTAAACTCACTTCCATATTGTGCTGGCCATTACCCGCTTCATGATTCACTCGCTGCACTTCTTCTAACGTGCCTGATGCGCTCTGTGCGACTTCGCGTGTAGCCGACTCCATTTCTGTAACCGCCGTGGCAACCAAGTCCGTCTGCTCTTTTTGCAGGCGCAGTTTTTCTTGGCTGGCTTGAGTGGTGCGGGTCATGCGTTGCGTCACCGCGCTGACCTTGGTGGACGTAGCGCCCATGTTTTGCAAGATATCGCGCAAGTGACGAACCAGATCATTAATACCGTCGCCTATAGCCGCGAATTCATCACGCCCCGACAACGTCAGCTCGTGACTGAGATCTCCTGCCGAAATATCACGTAACGTAGAAACAATGCGGTGTAACGGTTTACGAATACTGCGAATCAGACTGAAGACAATCAAGATAGCCAACAATAACGACACCACATAAGTGCCGATAATAGCCGCGTTCGCGCGCTGGTTTTGTGCCGCAAGGCCACGCTGCAAATCATCTGACAGCTGCGCGATCTGCTCCGTTAGCACCTGCAAAGCTGCCACGCCGGTGTTGATGTCCGTCGCGATAGACGCCAACAAGGCAGTACTTTGCGTTTGCAAAGACAGGCGCTGGATATTCAATGCCAGTGTGCCAGCATCATCGTTAACGGCGCGGTCCAGCACCTCGACAAAGCGACCCAGACGGTCAAAGAGCACCGTGTTTGAGGTTTCCAGTCGACCGATCCTCACCTGTGTGTTCTGAATTTCACCCTGCAAGAATTCACGTAATTCCATCAACTCGTCAACACTGGTCATGGTATTGCTACCAGTGACTTCGGTGCGTACCAAGTCGATCTTATCTCTTACGTACTGGGTATCGGCGCCGATTGCACTGGCTTCAGTAGACCCCTGCTCGCTCAATACCTGCATAACACGGTCAACAACGCGCATTTCATTAGGAAAAGGCAGCCAGCGCGACGACTCACCCTGTACTTCCGTCACATAAGCTTGCTCAGCGGCCAGCAATTCCTGACGCACGGCAAGCTGTTCGCGACCACGTTCCGTCAGTGTTTGAATAGATTGATGAGCGTCATCCAGTTGGGTGAGGAGCGCACTTTGACCTGCCATTTGCCGCTGTAATCGTTCACGGAGGTTAGTGTACAGAGATACTTCGCGCGCAAACTCATTCTCATAAGCCGTTAGCTGTTCGGGGTCATATTCGCTAGCATGCTGCGCTATGGCCTTGTTGATATTCTGCGCGCTGATTAACAATGAATAACCAGATTGCAACAGAGGCAAGACATCACTGGTGATCTCTGCCACACCGGCCTGTGTAGCGCGTTGAGTTCTCAGCGCCGCCGCTGCGATCACTGTCATGAGAATCAACAACAACAGAAAACCCAAGCCTGTTCTACGTACTACCGTCATGTTCATACTGATGTGCTCCGTGACATGCCCGTAATTTGACCGCTGACGCTCTGAATAGCACACCGCAACTTAACCGATTAAGTTCGAACTCAGTTTGCTCGATGCTAGAAAGAGACTTCAGTGGCTGTTCTTTTAATTGTAGTCGCCGCTTTGCGCAGAGGTTGCGCTTCATGCTAACTTTCAATATACGCGAAAAAACACCAAAGAAAAAACACGGTGTATGACAATTTAATTAATCAGGGTAATCCATCCTCAATCCTATGACCGTATTTACTCCATTAGTTATTCTGCGACGGTGGATGCCATGATTTCAGAAGCTGCACAGCAAGTAAGAAACACGCTGATCGACAAGGGCTTGGAAACACCACTCTTGCCATCCAACCTGACGCGCGACGACAAGTATGACCGGATTCGCGGCTTGATGACGGAGGTTGTGAGCACGCTGGGACTGGACTTGAATGACGACAGCTTAGCCGAAACTCCACACCGTATCGCCAAAATGTACGTCGATGAAATTTTCGGCGGTTTGAACTATGAAAACTTTCCCAAAATTGCCCTCATTGAGAACAAGATGGGCGTGGAAGAAATGGTGAAAGTGAAAGACATCGGCGTGGTCAGTACGTGCGAACACCATTTTGTCACTATCGACGGATTGGCACGTGTGGCCTACATCCCCAAGAAAAAGATCATCGGGCTGTCGAAGATCAATCGGATCGTGCGATTCTTTGCACAACGTCCGCAAGTACAAGAGCGCTTAACGCAGCAGATACTCGTGGCCTTGCAAACCTTGCTCGAAACCGACGATGTGGCCGTAAGCATTGAGGCGACGCACTACTGTGTGAAATCGCGCGGGGTGATGGACAGCAACTCACGTACCGAAACCACTGCACTCGGCGGCACCTTCAAAAGCAACAGCACCACACGCAACGAATTTTTGAACTGATGACTTAATGGCGGAACGATTTCACTGCAAACAGTTCTCGATCCGCCACGACCGCTGTGCCATGAAGGTGGGTACTGATGCACTGTTATTAGGTGCTTGGGCGAAATTGCCGAGTACTGGTGCGGTACTGGATATTGGCGCAGGCAGTGGCGTTCTGAGCTTGATGGTCGCGCAGCGCTGTTTGGGTAAGCTGCCGATTACCGCACTAGAAATCGACCCTGAAGCAGCGCAACAAGCGCAAGAAAATGTCGCTGAATCACCTTGGCCGGAAGCGATCAGTGTCGCCCAAGCAGACGCGCTTCATTGGCAACCGACAAACCGCTTTGAGCTGATCATCAGCAACCCGCCTTTCTTTGCCGACAGCCTCGGTTCGCCCAATCAAACCCGACACCAAGCCCGCCATACTGATAGTTTGCCCTTTACCGAACTGCTGGCGCGCGCCGCACAGTGGCTAACATCAAGCGGCCAGTTCAATCTGGTTCTGCCCGTGACGAGTGGATTGGAAGTTGTGCAACGGGCGAATCAAACCGGCTGGCATGTGCAGCGGCAGTGCGAAGTCCAGCCCACACCCAACAAGGCACCACATCGCTGGCTACTGAGCCTGACTCGGCAAGCATGTGTTACCGAAGCATCCAGCCTAGTGATCAAAGACCAAAGCGGCGATTACAGCCCTGAATATCGCGCCCTGACTCAGGCGTTTTATTTGCGTTTTTGACGCGCTGTTCGCGCAGAGGGCTGCGCTACTACGAATATAGTGGTTTACAAGAGCCGAGCCCGACGCGGGCGTTTCCATGCATCCACAAAACACACACGCAACAACTGTC
>JAGDZJ010000022.1:0-924 GCA_049115955.1 Natronospirillum sp. | reverse complement strand
GTTTCAGCATAGCCACTTTTGCCGTATTTGGCTTCATCGGAAGCCATCTTCGGGGCTAATTGAGCTGCTTTACTGGTTCAGCCCGCCGTATCGCCCCAGTTTTTCTATGTTGTGCACCATGCAGTACAACTGCCATTGGCCTTGCACCTTGTCTTTCCCCCGCAAGCTGAAGCGACTCAGCCTTTTGTTGGTGCCAATGTTGCCAAACACCGGTTCCACCACCGACATTCGGTGCCCATAATTCTGTTTACCCACGGCGCTGTCCACTCGGTGCCGCATCCAGTCCGTATACTGCGAACCTTTGACCTTATTCAAGATAAAGGAGACCTGTCGACCACTGCCTTTCCTGTGGTCAGCGGAGCTTGGATTCTTCATACACTGAGCTTTGATGGGGCAGTGACGGCATTGCAGCAGTCGCCCTTCAAAGTGGGCTTTTAGGTTTCCTTGTCGATCCTCACGTACACCACTCAGCGTCAGACTTTCATGGTTCGGACACAGGCAGATCATTTCTACAGGGTCAAAATAGAACTCAGTTGCCGGTATGGTCGTCGGCTTTTTCTGGCTCGCTGGTTTTTGGTGACGCTTGCCGTATTTGTCTTTCTGCGCGGCGAACTTGGGGTCACGACTACGGAACTGGTTGTCAGGCACATAGCCGTTGATGTCGTTGTCGTGCAGGTACTTCATATTCGCTTCGTTGGCAAAACCCGTATCGGCGGTCACGATGATGCCAGTGTGATAGAGGTCTTCCTTCATACCTAGGCGTCGATAACGTTCTTTAATCCGTTCAAGAATAGGCTGTAAGGTATGGTGTTCTTGGCCTTCGCCAAAGGCTTGCGCATCGATGATGATCTGATGCTTTTTGTCGACGGCGGCCACGCCGTTGTAGCCTTGAATGGTTCCTTTGCTTGTGGTCATCTTGGCGGA
>JAGDZJ010000021.1:0-107680 GCA_049115955.1 Natronospirillum sp. | reverse complement strand
GCAACCACTACTTCACTGATGGTTGGTGCCGTGGTGTCTTCGCCGGCATAAGTCACTTCAGCAGGTACTGTGCCAGTGGTGTTGGTGCTGACATTGCCCGCAGGATCGGTGGCCGTTACGGTCACTTCCGTGCCCGCAGCCAGCGCTGGGCTGAAGATGGCTGTGTATGTGCCATCTTCGTTATCAACGACCGTCGGCGTTTCGCCGTTCGCACCCGTGACTACGTACGTCGCATTGGCGTCGTCGCCACTGAACGTAACAACGGTCTGATCCGCTTCGCCGTTGGCTGGGTTGCTGGTGTCTTGTTGCGCGACCACCACTTCGCTGATGGCTGGCGCAGTGGTGTCGTCACCGTCTTCGTCTGAGTCGTCATCATCGCCCGGAGCGGCAGTGTCATCACCGTCTTCATCAGCGTCGTCGTCATCGCCCGGTACGACAGTATCATCGCCATCTTCATCAGCGTCGTCGTCTTCGCCCGGTACTACAGTGTCGTCACCGTCTTCGTCTGCGTCGTCGTCTTCGCCCGGCACGACAGTATCATCGCCATCTTCATCAGCGTCGTCGTCATCGCCCGGAGCGGCAGTATCATCGCCGTCTTCATCAGTGTCGTCGCCATCGCCCGGTACTACGGTGTCGTCGCCGTCTTCGTCTGAGTCGTCGTCATCGCCCGGAACTACGGTGTCGTCACCGTCTTCGCCGGGAGCTGTATCTTCATCACCGTCAACGGGCATATCTACTACGTCATCGTCATTTTCATCTGGCACGACAGATGTATCGTCTTCATCAGTAACAGGTACGGATGCGCCGCCGTCTTGCTCGCTGTCGTTACCGGGAACAGTATTATCTTGCGGGGAAGTCGTCGTGGTCTCATCAGCCTGAGTTTCAGAGCTATCTTGGCCGCCCAACCCTGCGCCACCGGCAAGGCCAAATCCTTGTGCTGAGGATCCTTGAGCACCATTACCGAAATCAAATTCATTGGTTTCGCCGTTTCCGCTGTTCTGGAACAGGCGTGCTGCACGAGACGATGCCGCACCCGATGCATTGGGTGCAGAACCAGCGGCTGTGGCCTCCAAGACGTCGAGTAAGTCACCACCGTCTTCTAAGGCTTGTAATACAGACTGCACGGAATCATCAAATAGCGCGGCTTCTTGCGCTGTCAGGAAGGCGTCTTTGTCGGTTTCGGCGGTAATAAACAAGGACTGTTCGCCGCGGAAAAAGACACTTTCGCCGTCGCCGTAATCCAACTCAACCAGAATGCCTTCAGCAGCAATGATGATCTGACCCGGCTGCAGTTCTGCACCGGCCTCGAGCACATTCAGTGAGCCATCAGGATTGCGTACCCATGCAGTACCGGTTACGGAGACGACGGTTGCCAATGCCATAGTGTGAGCCTTTGAGTAATGCAGTTATAGTTCTATAGGGTGCAGTCTACGGACTGAGGAGGCGATCGAACATTGTACTAAAGGACAGGGTGTGTGCCTTTGATGTGCAATGCCAAATGCAGGCGGTCTCGTACGCCGAGTTTTTGAAACACTACGCCTAGGTGAGCCTTCACGGTACGTTCGGTAATATCTAACTGACGAGCGACTTCTTTGTTTGAGGCCCCAGCCGCCACCGCCAATGCGACTTCGCGCTCGCGCTCGGTGAGCCCACACAGTTGGTCTTCTTCGCTTTCGGAGGCGTTGCCGTCGCTGTCTAACTGGGAAGCCGTGTTACGTACGAGCTGACTGAGGAAATCAGCGCCGACCCACAAGCCACCGTTGTCGATGACTTTGTCTATCTGTTGCAGAATAGCCACTGATGACCATGCGTGCGCATAACCTCGAGCACCCGCGCTGAGCGCGACGATGAGCTCTTCTTGGCGTGGGCCAAGTGTCAGTACAACGACATGGGCGCCGCATTTTACGCCGACAGCAACCAGTTGAGGCCAATCTGCCATTGAGGTATGCACCCAGACCACCGTGTCACTGCCCATAACGGGCGGCAGAGCTGTAATCGTCAAAGCGTCTTCAAACGCCTGCATCCAGCGAGGGTGTTGGTCAGTGCTTGCTGATACAAAATAATGCTGTTTCATCGTTCTCTCAAGGCGGTATTGCGGGCGCGCAGCACCGGCTTCAACAAATAGTCCAGCACGGTTTTCTTACCGGTCAAGATATCAACCTGCGCGGTCATACCGGGGAGAATGGTCAGCCCGGCAACCGAGTCACTCAATTCAGTACGTACCCGTACCAAATAATATGTGTTGTCGCGCTCGTCAGTGATGGTATCAGCACTGATGTGGTCTACGACGCCGGACAAGCCACCATACACCGCAAAATCATACGCGGTGAGTCGCACAACGGCATTCTGCCCAGGCAGCAAGAAAGCGATGTCTTGCGGCGCGATACGAGCCTCTACAATCAATTGATCATCCAGCGGCACCAGTTCCAGCACTTCGCGACCAGGCTGCACAACGCCACCCAAGGTATTCACATACAAACGCTGCACAATGCCCCGTACGGGTGCGCGTATTTCGGCAAACCGCACGCGGTCAGCCAAGCCCGTCGCGGTTTCGGTTAAACCTGCCAAACGTGCTTGCACGTCTGACAACTCACGACGCCATTGGTTTACGGCATTTAATTCCAGTTCATTGAATGTACTTTCTGCTTCCGCAATGGCGGCTTCCAAACGAGATATACGCGCCAACAACTGTTCTCGTTCACCTTCCGCGTTAGAAACATCACGCTCTAAACGCAGCACCTCGACTTCCGATACAGCGCCAGTGGCCAGTAAAGGCCGGATAATATTGAGTTCTCGTGTGGTGATTTCTAGAGAGCGCGTCAACTGAACCAGGCGCGCTTCGGCCTCATTCAGTTCTTGGCGCCGCTGATTCAGTTGCTCGAAAGCAATGTTCTTGCGCTCCGCCAGCTCATTCCGGGCGGAGTTGTAGAGTTGCTGTTCTTGCAAGGCCACTTGTGGTGTCTCGGCATCCAGCTCCAAAGGCAAGACTAAGGGCACGTTATTCGCGAGCGCTTCTAAACGCGCTGCCCGTGCAGTGAGCGACAATATTTCTACGCGGTTTTCGCGAAACGACGATAAGAAGCGCGTGGGGTCGATGCTCATCAACAGGTCGCCCGCTTCCACCACGGCACCTTCTCGCACCAGAATGTCGGACACTACGCCGCCATCGAACGACTGAATCAACTGACGCTGCGTGGACGGCACTACTCGCCCCTCACCCCGTGTTACTTCATCCAGCTCTGCCCACGCGGCCCACACCAACAACACCACCAAGGTCGCCAGAATGCCATACAGTAGCGCTCGAGCCCGCAAAGGTTTTTGCGAAGTACGAAGCCAATCGGCATTGTCGGCCCATGTTTGACCGGTAACCTGCGTCCACGGCTCTGGTGCCGATGGAGAGGTTTTATCTGGCGCTTGCGGCGACACACTCATGATGCCTTCCCTATGCGGCCATGGCGCAACGCATCTACAACTTGATCCTTAGGACCATCGGCAACGATAACACCGCGGTCGATCACAATGATGCGATCAACCAGCTCCAGCAGTGAGGTACGGTGTGTGATGACCAGCATAGTGCGGCCTTTAGCGTAGGCGCTCAGACGGGTTTTGAAGTCTTCTTCACTGGAATGATCCATCGCACCGGTGGGCTCATCAAGCAACAGTAGATTGGGTTGGCGAATCATTGCCCGTGCCAAAGCAACGCTTTGACGTTGCCCACCCGACAAGCGTTCGCCACGCTCACCAACCGGCATGTTGTAGCCCATCGGGTGTTGGTCTGTTAGCGTAGCGAGGCCACTCATATCGCCAGCCCGCAAGACTTCTTCATCGGTCGCTGTGGGGAACGACATCACCACATTGTCACGCACGGAGCCAAAGAACAAATTGATGTCCTGCGGCACATAGCCGATGTTGCGACGCAGTTCTGCGGGATCAAACTGCCTTAAATCCACACCATCAACGGTCACAGTGCCGCTCGTTGGCTGATACAGGCCGAGCATCATTTTTTCAATGGTGGACTTGCCTGAACCGTTGCGCCCCAATATGGCCACATGTTCACCCGGCATGATCTTGAACGACACACCGCGCAGCACGTCAGTTTCGTCATCGGGGTAGCGGAAGCTTACTTGCCGAAATTCAACTTCACCCTGCACCACTGGCCGACTGATGCGCACGTCGTCTTCGGGGCGCTCCAATGGCGTTGCCATCATCTGATTAAGCCCACGCAGCGCGGTGGACGCTTGGTGGTATTGCCCCAACAATGCAGAGGCCTGACTCACCGGCCCCATCGCGCGCGATGACAACAGATACGCTGCGACCAAGCCGCCTTGCGTCAGAGCACCTTCGCCAACCAAGTAAACACCGATGACAATGATCGACACCGCCACGGTGTGCTGCATCCAAAGTGCAACGTGCCCGATGCTGCCAGCGAAGAACCGGTTACGGGCGGATTTTTCTGCCAGATACGCAGTGGTGCGCTCCCAGATACTTTGTAAGCGTTGCTCTGCTTGAAAGCTTTTTACGGTCTCCAAGCCCACCAAGCTTTCAACCAGCGTCGCGTTTCGTTGTGCATTGGCGCGCATCGACTGGTCCGCCACGGTGCGCATCGCGCCCTGCATCAACAGCGCGTACGCAAGCACTAACACACTACCTACCACTACGGGAATCACCAGCGCGGGAGCAATCATCGCGATGATCACGGTAAACAGTAAGACGAACGGCAGGTCTACTAACGCCACCACCACCGCCGAGCCAATAAATCCGCGCACGGATTCAAAGGACTGCAACAAGGAAGCAAAGGAACCCGCCGATGCTGGTCGGGCGTCCATACGCATACCCAATACGCGAGTCATAATACGAGCCGACAATTCTCGGTCAGCGCGCTGAGCCGCGTGATCAACAAACCAAGTCCGCGTGGTACGTAAGGCGAGATCCGCACACAAGACTAAGAACACCCCAATGGCCAAAACCCATAAAGTTTCGATGGCTTGATTGGGCACCACGCGGTCGTACACATTCATAACGAACAGCGGCATGGAAACGGCAAGTAAGTTAATCAGTACCGCCGCCAGCAAGACGTCAACGTATAAACGACGATTGTGTTTTATTACCCCCCAAAACCAGTGTTCTTCGCCGGGTACGGAGGTTGCGGCGGTACGGGTATCAAAACGGAATTCGGGCTGCACGTAGAGCACCCGCTGTGCGAACTGCCCCTGCAGATCAGCCAGCGGCACGCGCACTACAGAGTCACTTAATTCCGGATAGACTACCCATGCCTCACCCGCTTTTACATCCAACTGCATCAGCAAGCAGGATTTATCATCGTTCAGCAACAGTACGGCCGGAAGCAGTGCCGTATTCACGGCCTTGAGAGGTGTGCTCAATGCTCGAGCAGAAAAGCCCGCCCGCTTAGCAGCACGAGGAAAAATGTCGGGGGTTAGTACCCCGTTCACCAACGGCAGGCCAGACAGCAGTGCATCCCGCGTACTGACACGGCCATGCAATTGCGCCAACTTATATAAGCACTCTGTCAGCGCATCCGGCTGGGCAGCAGCGGTGCTTTGCACTGGCTCTTTGTCTGGCGTGTACTGCCTGGTCATCAACTACCTCAACCGGACTGAATGGGATATTGCTACGCTGCAACGAACGTTCAAAGGAACACCGCTCACAGCCATACAAACATAATGTCAGTCACGTCCTCTGACCTCAACCACAATACGACGATTGGCATCCCGGCCTTCCTGCGTGGCATTGTCGGCAACGGGTTCATCCGGCCCTTGGCCAACGGCCGTAATAACATCAGCCGGCACACCTAAAGAAATCAAATATTCGCGCGCAGCCTCAGCCCGTGCTTGCGATATCTCTCGGTTAATACGATCCGGCCCCGTATTGTCCGTGTGCCCGGTCACCAACACGGATTCGATAACTGACATGGTATTAAGTTGTTGTGCCAACTGTGCAAGGAACTCGAGACCAGACGCTGACAAATCCACGCCGCCCATAGGAAACGACGTGGTTGACGTCAGTACCAACAGAGGCACTTCTGCTTCGGGCTCTGGCTCTGCAACAGGCAGATTTTGTGTAGTGAAATCAGGCAGCTCGAATTCCGTTTGCGCTGCCGGCATGAATGCCATGGCATCCATGGGGTCAAGTTGCGTGCACATGGTTGGGCTGTCGGCCCCGGGAGCCTGTAAGCCCAGACTTTGCAAGGTCGGCAAGGAGCGCGCCATTACGCCGAGCTCGGCGGTCAGTGTCCCCATGTTGTTTAATGTACCCGCGACCGCAATATTGAGATCGTGCTCGCCGTTGACCAAAGCGCGAGAAGCGTCCAAATACTCAGTCTCAATATCCAACACTTCCATCAAGCTGCGCTGCCCGATATCAAACTGATCGCGATAAGCCAGACGCACATAATCAGCGGACTGACGATGTTGCTGCAAAGACGCCAACTGCTCGCGCAGACGCTCTTGATCGTTGAATTGCACTTGCGTTTGCTGACGCAAGTCCAAGCAGGCATCTTCACGGCGATCACGGCTGGCCTCAACACGATCTATAGCGCCACTGAGTGCGGCTGAATCAGCACCGCCACGATAAAGATTATAAGACAATACGACTTCGACGCCCGAACGGGCACCGAAGTCGTTGATACGAGAGTCAAATCCACCTTGGTTACGGCTCAGATTCTGCCGCGCGCGCAAAAACACCTCAGGGTGAAAGTTCGCACGCTGCACATCGGCCGCTGCCGCTGCAACCGACACATTAGCGACCGCTGCCTGAAAACGCGGGTTGGCTTGGTAGGCCGTATAAAGTGCGCCTTGGATATCCGTGGGCACAATGCTTTCGTCAAAGATGCTCAGCGGCATCGTTTCACTCGGCATCTGACCCGTCAAACGACGATACCGCACAATGGCATCGTGCAGGTTGGCCGTCTCCACCAACAAATTCGACTCCGCTAAGGCTAAACGGCCATTCATCTGTTCTAATTCAACGCGCGGCGCAGCGCCGGAATTCACACGACTGACAATCTGCTCACGCACACGACGATTCAACTCACGGCTTTCTTCGGCCAGTGCAAGCAAACGTCGCGTACGGATGACGTCTTCGTAGGCCACCACGGTTTCATAGGTGATGCGATTGACCGATTCGAGCAGCTCGAAGTAACGAACAACACCAATGTGACCTAAGCGCTCAACTTCATTGCGCGTACGGAAGCCGCGATACAACATCTGGGTAACCGTCACATCGCCGGAGAAGATGTCGTACAGGTCACGATCATCATGGGTTTGAAATTCTGCACCGGCAGTGGCGTTAACATCGACTGTGGGTAAATAGTTACCCCATGCGCTGCGCTGGTCGCTCATTGCTGCCGCCAAGCCTTGCATCTTTACTCGTACATCAGGATGAAATTCCAGGGCACGCTGGACAGAACCAGACACTGCCATTTTATTGGCATCTTCAATGATTGCTGAACTAGCAGGCTCTGCATTAGACGACTGCCCAAAAGCCATCATCGGCCAAGACGCCACACAGCACAGGGTTAGGGCAAAGATACGAAACTTCTGACGTGAGCGGTACGACAGAATAAAGGTGCTATTCAACATAAGCCTCTTGGTATTATTTTTGGCGGGCTATTGCACATTCTGCCTATTTATGTTGGACAAAACGAAAACTGCACACCAATTTTACGTCAATGATTTGACTCTTGATTGCGCAATGTTACTGAATACTGTTCATTTTATCAATTAACCTGCCCTGTAAAGGTGACTTAGCTCACAAAATAAACAATTTTCAGCTGTGCACGCATTTCTGCTCATTACACATACAAAAAAGGCACCAACAAGGTGCCTTTGAGTCAACGTTTACACTATCCAACTATTTCAGTGGACTGCGCCCTTTCTTGGCCGCGATACGCAAACGCAAGGCGTTCAGCTTAATGAAGCCCTCGGCGTCTTTCTGATCGTAAGCACCGGCATCGTCTTCAAAGGTCGCGATGCTGGCATCGAACAGGCTGTCTTCAGACTGACGGCCCACAACGATAACATTGCCTTTATACAGCTTGACCCGCACGTCGCCATTTACCGTTTCTTGTGATGCGTCGATCATCTTCTGCATCATCAAGCGCTCCGGACTCCACCAGTAGCCGTTGTAGATCATCTCGGCGTACTTCGGCATCAAGTCGTCTTTAAGGTGCGCGACTTCACGATCCAAAGTAATGGACTCAATAGCGCGGTGCGCGCGCAGCATGATGGTGCCACCAGGGGTTTCATAACAGCCACGCGACTTCATACCGACATAGCGGTTTTCAACGATGTCCAAACGGCCTACGCCGTGCGCGCCGCCGACCTTGTTTAAATAGGTCAGCACTTCGGCAGGCGTCATGTCCTTACCATCAATGGCGACGATATCGCCTTTGCGGTAGGTCAACACCAGATACTGTGCTTCGTCTGGTGCCGCTTCAGGTGATACCGACCAGCGCCACATATCCTCTTCAGCTTCAGCCCAAGGATCTTCCAGGATGCCGCCTTCGTAAGAGATGTGCAGCAGGTTGGCGTCCATTGAATAGGGGGATTTCTTGCCTTTCTTGTTGAAGTCTACGGGAATGTTGTGGGCTTCACAGTAATCCATCAGCTTTTCACGGCTGTTCAAGTCCCACTCACGCCAAGGTGCGATCACTTTAACGCCGGGCTTCAGCGCATAAGCACCGAGCTCAAAACGCACTTGGTCGTTGCCCTTACCGGTCGCACCGTGCGCAATGGCGTCGGCACCGGTTTCGTTAGCGATTTCAATCAGGCGCTTAGCGATCAAAGGACGTGCGATGGATGTGCCTAACAGGTACTCGCCTTCGTACACGGTGTTGGCACGGAACATGGGGAATACGAAGTCGCGCACGAATTCTTCGCGCAGATCGTCAATATAAATCTCTTTGATACCCAGCGCTTTGGCTTTAGCGCGTGCTGGTTCGACTTCTTCACCTTGGCCCAAATCGGCGGTGAAGGTCACGACTTCGCAGCCGTAGGTTTCGGTAATCCACTTGGCGATGACGGAGGTATCCAGACCACCGGAATACGCCAGCACGACTTTTTTAATATCAGACATTAAATTGACTCTCCGACCGCTAGGTTGGCTGTTGGATGAAATTGACGAGTTGTATTGTACGGGGGGGATGGCACTAACTCAATGCCATGAACGTTCAGTCTAGACGTTCGAGACGAACCGTTGTTCGGCGATTTTCCGCACGCCCAGAGGCTGTACTGTTGTCACCTACCGGGTATCGATCACCATGGTAGTCCACCAACATAAGCTGTGGATCGACGCCACGATCAACCAAATAGTCTAATACGCGCAGCGCCCGCCGCTCGGAGAGCCTGCGGCTGTCGTAACGCGTGTTGCGATTATCACTGTGGCCTTCAATGTAGATGGCAACCACACTGGGATCGGCCGCAACGTACATGGCGATATGATTCAATCGGGTACGATCTTGCGGACTCAGGACATCCACGTCGGGAGGATATAGCAATCGCGTGCGTTCAATTTGGCCGAAATTCACCGGCAGCAAACGACTTACACAGTCTTGATATTCGTCCCAGTGCTGACGGAAATTGATGGGTGACAGCTTCACACGGATAGGCTCCACCAAGCCACGACCTTGGCGCGTGAACGCTGGCGACATGCCGGCGTCGAGCTCGGCCATCATGCGAAATGTGCGCTGGGGCTCCACCAAGATCGGGCGTGTGGTGTCGGCGACACGGACATAGCCGAGATCTGCAGTCATAGCAGAGGATCGCCAACTGGGCGCCTCAATTGCCAGCGCCGCTTGGCCGGGCTGCATGCGGTTGTTATTGGTTTCCAGATAGAACCGCACGTCTTCGCCCGCTTCATGGTAAAAAATTGCGCGGCCATAACGCGGCACAGGCTGCACAAAATAGCACCCAAAGACATCACCATAAAGCTCCCACTGCGTATTATGCAGACCCGCACCAAACTCCACGGCATGCGCGGGGGCGTGCAGTCCGAAGGCTGTCAATGCAGCAGCTGTTAGCGTGCGTATGGGCAGTTTCATGGGTCATGGCTATGTAGTTCTTCAATGACGTTAGCGGCCATCACTTTATTTTCTGAAGTGGTTTTTTCGACCAATGGTCATTCATGCAGAATAGCGAGCCGCGCGGTCATTCTGGTAGTCACGATGCATAATAGACGATCAGACTTGCGATTTTCTCCCACCCCCGTACCATTGCCCCATATTCAGGTTGGAAACGCTCAGTGTCTGATTTTTCTAATGCCCCGGTAATAGCCGAGCGGTTTCGTGGTTTTTTACCCGTTGTCATTGATGTTGAGACCGCAGGGTTCAATGCCCGCACGGATGCCTTGCTCGAAGTGTCGGCGGTCATGCTGACCATGGACGACAAAGGCTTCATGATGCCGGGTGAACAGCTGTCTTTTGAAGTGAGGCCCTTTCCCGGCGCCAATATTGAGCAGTCCGCGCTCGATTTTACCGGCATCAACCTTGATGACCCCGACCGTGATGCGGTGGATGAAAGTGAAGCGCTTGAAGAAGTGTTTCGCATGATCCGCCGGGAAGTGAAGTCGCAAAAGTGCACGCGCGCTATTTTGGTTGGCCACAACGCCACCTTTGACCACGGCTTTATTATGTCGGCGGCGGAGCGCGTAGATGCCAAGCGCAACCCATTCCACCCCTTTTCCAGCTTTGACACGGCCTCTATGGCCGGTCTGATTTTCGGTCAAACCGTGCTGGCCAAGGCCTGCCGCGTGGCCGACATTGATTTCGACAATTCCAGCGCTCACAGCGCAGCCTATGATGCATTGCGCACGGCCGAGCTGTTTTGCGCCATGGTAAACCGTCTGCAGTACTTAGGTGCTTGGCCACTCGATTGAGTGGCGCCCTGCTCACGTCTACAACTTTACGATTGACCGGAACTTTTGAACGGAACTTGCAACCATGACCGAGAAAAAAATCGTTTCTGAAACCCTTTATGATGGCTACGCTCAATCTTTCGAAGTCAGCGAATTGCTGTTCGAATTCCGCACCGAGCATCAGCATTTGGAAATCGTTGAGACGCCGTTCATGGGGCGTGTGATGTTGCTGGACGGCATCGTACAAACCACCGAGAAAGACGAATTTATCTATCACGAGATGATGGTTCACGTGCCTTTGTTCTCCCACCCGAATCCCCGTCGCGTGCTGATCATCGGCGGCGGTGACGGCGGCATCTTGCGTGAAGTGCTGCGCCACAAGACGGTCGAGCATGTTACTCAGGTTGAAATCGACCAAAGCGTGATCGACATGTGCAAAACCTATTTTCCAAAACACTCCAACGGCGCATTCGACGACCCTCGGGCGCACATTGTGATTGGTGACGGCAAGGACTTTGTAGCCAACTGCAAAGAGACCTTCGACGTAATTATTTCCGACTCGACTGACCCGATTGGTCCCGGCGAAGTGTTGTTCACGTCAGATTTCTACGCTGATGAAAAAACTTGCCTGAACCCCGGCGGCATCATGGTGGCGCAAAATGGCGTGCCGTTTATGCAGGGTGAAGAAGTGACCAATACGCATCGCCGCTTGAGCAAACTGTATCAGGACGCCAGTTTCTACGTAGCACCGGTACCGACGTACATTGGTGGCTTCATGACCTTGGCTTGGGCCACCGACGACACCTCTTTGCGCCAGCAAACCCCCGCAGAATTAGCACCACGCATTCAGGTGGCAGGCTTCGCCACGCGTTATTACAACGCTGACGTACATGCCGCAGCCTTCGCGTTGCCGAATTACGTGCGGAATTTGTTGGTGTAAGTGTGGCGGCAGGTGTTTACACCTGCCGCCTTCCTAGCGTTAAGAAGTGTGTTTACGCCACGGCTGCGTCTTTGCGACGCGATCGCAGCCACATCCGACGCAATATCGGAATGCCCAGTGACAAGACCGCAATCAGCAACAAGGTTAGTGAGATCGGTTTTTCGACAAACACACCCCATTCCCCGCCCGATATCTGCAAAGCGCGGCGCATGTTTTCTTCCATCAGAGCACCCAATATCAAGCCTAATATCAAGGGCGCAGCAGGGAAACCGTTCAAACGCATCACCAAGCCTACCAAGCCAAACACCAGCAAGAACATCAAGTCATATACACTGAAGTTCAGACCATACACACCGATCATGCAGAAGATAAGGATCATCGCCAACAATATAGGGCGTGGCGTATCCAGTATCCGGGCGATGTATGGAATCAGTGGCAGGTTCAGCACCAATAGGAAGATGTTACCAATATACATACTGGCAATAACGCCCCAGAACACATCAGGCCGCTGCTCCATCATCATTGGACCAGGAGTAACACCCATCACCAACAACGCACCCAACAATACGGCAGTGGTACCCGAACCCGGTACACCCAGCGTCAGCAAGGGAACGAACGAACCACCACAGGCCGCATTATTGGCCGATTCAGGTGCTGCAACACCTTTGATGTTACCTTTGCCGAAGGTGTCACCATCTTTCGCGATGCGCTTTTCCATGCTGTAGCCCAGAAAGGACCCAATGGTTGCCCCTGCTCCGGGCAATACGCCGATGAAGAAACCCAGCACTGAGCTGCGTGCAATGGGTGGCGCAATTTCTTTCACTTCGGCACGACTTAACCGTAACGAACCAATGTTGTTGCGTTTTTGCGGCTTGCCATCCGTGCCCTTCAAGAGCATGTAGAATACTTCGGCGAGGGCGAAAATACCCAAAGCGACGACTAAGAAGTCGATACCATCCAACAGTTCAATAGAGCCAAAGGTGTAACGTTCAGTACCGGTTTGCAGATCCATTCCGATGATCGAGATCATCATGCCGATCACAGCGGCAATCAGGCCTTTCGCCAGAGACTTATCCGACAAGCTGACCACGGCTGTTAAACCGAGCACCATTAAGGCGAAGTATTCTGCCGGGCCAAAGCTAACCGCGACTTTAGACAACAAGGGCGCGATCAGCATCAACCCGATCACCGATACCGTGCCACCAATAAAAGAAGCGTAGGCTGCTATCGCCAAGGCCTTACCCGCCAAGCCTTTTTGCGCCATTGGGTAGCCATCAAACGCTGTTGCCACGGTTCCCGCAACGCCGGGGGCATTCAAAAGAATGGATGAAGTCGAGCCGCCAAAAATAGCGCCATAGTAAACGCCCGACATTAAAATAAGTCCGGACGCAGGGTTCATGCTGAACGTAATCGGGATCATCAGCGCAAGTGCACTGATTGGCCCCAAGCCGGGCAACATGCCAATAATGGTTCCGGCAAAAACACCCACAAACACATAGAATATATTGATGGGTTCCAGTGCAACACCAAACCCATATATCAAACTGGCTAGAGATTCCAACATAGCAAGGCCTTCCTCAAAAGTGGGGTGCTACAGCGGCAATATGCCGGTTGGGAGATAGACGTTCATCACCCGCGTCAGCAACAAATACAGAGACAGCACAACACTGGCAGAGACCAGTAAATTGATGCGGTGCCGACGATAGCCGTAGTACCAGGTTAAGCCGAAACCCAGCAGGATAGACGCCAATACAAAACCTAAAGGTTGTAACAGAAGGGCATACGCCAAAACCGACAATGCTGTTATTGCTACTTGCCACTTAGGGCTCTGCCAACGGGGGCCCTGCCATACCGGGTTTTCTTCCGCGCTTTCTTCCGACGTGTCGGCCACTGGCGGACGCTCAAAGAATAGCCATACGGACAAGCCAAACAGGAAGTACCCCAACGCCTTAGGAAAGGCATCAGAATCGACCGGGCGAGGCAAGGGAAACACTGGAATATGAAATGCCATCCAGATATAACCAAGAGAGAACACAGCCAAGAACAGGCCAAAGATTTGATTCGCGTTTAAACGCATCATGGGAGTCACCGTTTACCACTGAAGATACAAAACAGGCCGCGCAGAACGCGGCCAAACACTCAGCAACCTCAGGACTGCTAGCGCAGCATACCCATGTCGCTCAGTACACTGCTGAACTGGTCTAACTGACCATCCAAAAAGCGACCGAAGTCTTCACTGTTCTGGTAGGCATCTAACCAACCCAAACGAGTTACGGCGTCTTTCCAGCTATCAGTTTCCATCATACGTTCAAACAAATCTTCGTAGTAACGTACGGCAGCTTCAGGCATATCTTTCGGGCCCATCACGCCACGCCAGATGTCAAAGGTATAGTCCACACCTTGCTCTTTAAAGGTGGGTACAGAAGACAAGGTACCGGGCATGCGCTCTTCAGAAGATACCGCAAGGGCACGCAACTGACCGCCTTCCAGCAAGCCAACGGCTTCGCCAGCGCCAGAGATTACCGCTTCAACGTGGCCGCCGAGCAAGGTAGTCATGGCTTCACCGCCGCCAGAGAAGGCAATGTAGTTAACACTGCCGGGATTCACACCGTATTCACCCGCCGCACCGGCAATGGCAATGTGGTCCATAGAACCGGCCGCCGAACCACCACCAACACTCAAACGCTGGTTGGCTTTAATGGCATCGAACAGTTCGGTTACCGACTGGTAAGGCGAATCTGCACGCACCAGCACTATAGCGTAATCGGTACTTAAACGCGCAATGGGTTGGAAATCGTTATGGTCAAACCGAGACGTTCCAGCCAGCGGTACCAAGATGATTGGTGGGCTGGTAGCAAACAATTTGTGGTCGTTGGTGTTGTCACGGGCCACTTGCGCCCATGCCACAGCACCACCACCCCCAGGGACGTTAATGGCGGCAAAGTTTTGGTCTGACAGACCTTCCTGGCTGATCACATTGGCTGAGGTTCGCACCAACGTATCCCAACCACCACCAGGGCTCGCCGGGGCAATAAATTCAACGGGTTTAGAAGGCTTCCACTCTTGGGCGCTGACGGTCGATGTCATCGCACCGGTAATCATGGCACACGACAACCCGATAAGGGCGTAACGCTTCAACGTAGTCATAGGTACATGCATAGGCATAGTCATTTTCTCTTCTCCTGTCATTTTTATCGTTATTGATCAAGGATCGAGAATAACTTTATGACGCAATGATTACGTCAACAACGTTGTGCCCATAATGGATAAAAGAAGCATATTCTGCATTGTGTTCATATTGTTCACGACACGCCAGCTTGAGAAAAACCATAGAAGGGAGCACCTAAAAACCTCAGAGGCGAAAAGGAGGTTTTTAGAGACGATAGCGCCGCTCCGGACGCCCCACCTCACCGTAATCAAGCTCAGCGGTTACGCTGCCTTGCGCTACGAGGTATTCCAAATACCGACGCGCTGTTGAGCGGCTGGTACCGATTTGGCGCGCCAAGGTGACGGCCGTGACCGATTCCGCCGCTTCGTGCAAGGCGCGCGTCACGTTATCCAGCGTCAGCTTATCAATGCCCTTGGGCAGCCGATCGACGATGTTGGCCGCCAGCGGCCCACCCCGACTCAACGCTGCATCCAATTCATCCTGGTTCAGTTCTTGGTGAGACTGCAGCAAGGCGCGCTCGGCGGCAAAACGTTCCAAAGTTTGCGCCATGCGCGTGCTTTCCGTTGGCTTGATCAAGTAGTCGAACACGCCACCGCGCAAAGCTTCTTGAATGGTTTCAACTTCTTTCGCTGCGGTTATCATGATGATATCCAGATGCTTATGATCACGTCGCAGCGACCACAGCAACTCTAAACCGTTCACATCAGGGATATAAGCATCCAGTAGCACGAGATCGATGCGCGCACTGTGCTGAGCCATAAAGGCTTCCGTTTCAGCTTTGGACTTCACCACGCCAACCACCTGAAAGCCCGGCGACTGCTCTATAAACTGCCTATTAATCTCGGCGACACGAAAATCATCCTCTATGATGAGTACACCGAATGTCTGGCTCATACGGATTCTACCTCTTGCTGTGCGACTCGCTGTTTGTCGACGGTCACGATGAAACACGCACCCCCTAAATCACCGTCTTCCATCGTCAACTCGCCGCCAAACTGGGTACATAAGCGCTGCACTTGCGCCAAGCCGATACCCCGATGCTTACCCTGCTTGGTGGTAAAGCCTTGTTGTGCAATGATTTCTAGCTGTGCGGGTGCGATCCCTGGACCACTGTCCTCTACCTCAAACACTAATTGGTTGCCTAGGTCGGTGAAGAACAAACGAACCTGAGGTAGGTTGTTCGCCGACAAAAGCGCCGCATCAAAGGCGTTGTCTAACAAATTGCTGAGAATGGTCATCAACGCTTCCTGCGCAGCAGAATTCAATTCGGCGTGCAAAGAACAGCCATCCGCCATCACGAATTGAATACCTCGGCGTTCGGCACGCAGCATTTTTCCTAACAGCATGCCACTGATGACCGGATCCGAAACATGCTCGACCAAGAATGCCACTTGCTGCTGCGCTACCTTACTTTCCTGCTGTATCAGCGCCAGCGCCTCTTGGGGCCGCCCCAACTGCAACAATCCAGATACTGTGTACAGGCGATTAGAAAACTCATGCGCCTGCATCCGTAAAGCATCGACGTCGGCACTGGCCTCATTTAACGCCCGCGACAACTCCATGATTTCACGCTGACTTCGAAACGTCGCTACCGCACCCTCCAATTGCCCTTCATGCAGAATAGGCACACGGTTCACGATCAGCGGATGATCGCCCACCCACGTCTCTTGGTCGTATTGTTGTTCGCCCGCATTCAGCACTTCCAACAAGCGCGAATTGGGCACTACATCTTGCACGGGTTCGTTAAGCAGGTTCTCTTCCGCCACCAAGCCCATCAGACGGCGCGCCGCTTGGTTCAGCATGGTCACCTTGCCTTCTTTATTGATGGCTAAAATGCCTTCGTGAATGGACTGCAAAATGGCTTCTTTTTCCATCACCAAGCGCGCAATTTCATAGGGCTCCAAACCCAAGATAACCTGTTTAAAATGGCGCGCTATCCAGAGTGCACCGACCAAACCGCCGAATACAGCCAATAAAATCGGTAACCAACTGAGCTCCATGTAACGCCTTACATCAATCTCAACATCTTCAAGTAGAAAACCCACGGACACGATACCGATGATCTCGCCGTCACGACCAAACACCGGCGCTTTTCCGCGCATTGCTTCGCCTAACGTACCCGTCGCCTCCGACACATAGGATTCGCCATGAATCAAGGCACGGTCGTTGTCGCCCCCAACCATCTCCTGGCCTAAACGCTCAACCACCGGATGGGCATACCGAATGCCTTCATGATTACCCACCACTACATACTCAGCCCCCGTTTCCAAACGTATGCGTTCAGCAATGGGTTGAATGAGTACGCTGGGATCTGGCGCGTTAAAGGCCTCAATTAACTCGGGAATAACGGCTACCGTACGTGCCACGCCGAGGGCACGCAGGCCTATTTGCTCGGAAATAATTTCGGCCCGACGGACATTCATGTAAGAGCCTTGCAGCACCAGCATAATAGCCACCAACGCACCCACCAACATCAATACTTGAAGACGGATACTGACACGCCACGGGCGGCCTGATTTGAAGCGATGTAACACGGCCATTGTTATTATTTATCCGTGTGTATAAGAATGATCAGTATGTTAGCACACGCCCGCTGATCACGGGAATTCATCGACGTCGCTCTGGGAGCAGGCTTTCGGGGTATGCCTCCGGCGCTCCACGGCAGGCCGGGAAGTCGCGCCTTGAGGCATACGCCCGACGCCCACTCCTCCCGACATACGCCATTCGACAACTGACTATCAGGCGGATGACGCTGCGCTCTTCCGCCCTATGGCAAAGGGGCTACACCCCTTCCCGACGAGCCGCTGCTTTTGCAGCCTTCGCGGCTTTTCGTTCGGCCGCGATACGCGCTGCATCGGCACCGATGTGCGCCTCACCACGTGCCTTTGCCAACTGCAACTGGTGCTCACGCTCTGCATAGCGCTTACGCTGCTCTGGCGTGTGCTTGTCGTAACAATGCGGGCACTGAATGCCTTTCACGAAATGCTCACTGGTGCGATCTTCCGCTGACAGGGGCGCACGGCACCCGGCGCACAGTTGGTAGTCACCGGGAAGCAACGCGTGGTTGACCGTCACCCGGTTATCAAACACAAAACACTCCCCTTCCCACAGTGAATCCTGCTCAGGCACATCTTCCAAATATTTTAGGATGCCGCCATGCAGATGATAGACCTCATCGAAACCCTGTTCTTTCAAGAACGCTGTGCTTTTCTCGCAACGAATGCCACCGGTACAAAACATAGCGACTTTCTTGTGCTTGGCGGGGTCTAGGTGTTCTTTTACGTACTGCGGAAATTCACGAAAACTCTCAGTCTTCGGATTAATCGCGCCTTTGAAAGTGCCAATTCCTACTTCGTAGTCATTGCGTGTATCGACCAACAAAACTTCCGGGTCAGAGATCAGCGCATTCCAATCTTTGGGTTGCACATATGTACCCACCACACGACGAGGATCAATGCCCTCAACGCCCATGGTGACGATCTCTTTTTTCAGTTTAACCTTGGTGCGGTAGAACGGCTGGTCGTCCGACAAGGACTCTTTATAATCGATACCGACAAAACGCTCGTCGGCGGCGAACCATGCTTTTAGCGCATCAATGGCGGAGCGGGTTCCGGCGACGGTGCCATTAATACCCTCGCTCGCCAGCAATAGAGTGCCGCGAATATTCTGCGCTTCTAATACATCGGTAAGGGGTTGGCGCAGAGCGGTATGATTTTCCAGTGCGACAAACTTATAAAGCGCGCACACTACAATATTAGACATGGTTCTATCCTGTTAGCGAGTCGGATCGTAAATCCGAGGCTGATTGTGAAGCGCGGCATTTTACCTTAGATACTGGCAAAAGGCATGCACTGGCAACTGCTCCTCGGCAATTGCTCCTGCATTGCTCTACCTCCGGCATCCATGCCGTCGTGCGTTGCCAGTATACCGCCCATCCATGGGCATAAAAAAGGCCGCACAAGGCGGCCACAGAACAGGGGATACCTGCTAATTGGGCGGTCTCTTGACAACGCACCCTAGGAGTCGTGTACATACCGCTGAAGCGGTTTTTAGGTCATGACGTAGGAGATACGGTACGAGCAACACCTTTGGTTCCCTTGCGAAACAAAATGCTCATCAGTTCAAAACGGTTCTGTACATCAAACTGCTTGTACAGCATACGGCAATGGTATTTGACAGTATGCTCAGAGATATTCAACTGTTCCGCGATGTCGCAGTTGGAGGCTCCACGCTGTAAAGCGTCAAATACTTGCGATTGTCGATGTGATAGTTTCATGGTAGTGCTTCCTTCATACCTTGTGAAATTTAACCACTCACCACTGCTTGGTGAGCTGAACCGGGATTCCCGACCCGGGTTATTTTAGTGCACTCACCTCAGGCGCACCACAGTGAAACATAACGATATCGACACCAGAAATCGTCATGTTTCACTGGATTAGCGAACGCTAAAAAGTCAGTTTTTGGTTTCATCACTCCAGTCAGGGCAAGCACGATCAGCCTCTGAAACCGCCGTAAAATCGCTGTCGTTCAGTTCCGGAAGCTGCTCATTTTTGAACGATTTATCCAAGCGTTGCAGGGTGCCACACATGCCGTTCATCCGTTCATCCACCGCGTGCATATGGTCCAGCAACGCCTTAATGGAGTGTGCAATAGGGTCGGGCATATCGGAGACACCGTAGGCGTCGAAGCCTAATTTTTCCGCCATCGCCTTGCGCCGCTCATCGGTATCCCCGGCTTCGCCAGCGCGTTTTATTACTCGACCCGGCACCCCGACGACAGTCGCACCAGCGGGCACCGCCTTGGTGACCACCGAGTTAGAACCAATGCGAGCATTCGCCCCCACCGTAAAAGGCCCCAATACCTTGGCTCCCGCGCCGACGACAACACCGTCCTCCAGCGTGGGGTGGCGTTTACCCACTTGCCAAGATGTACCACCGAGCGTGACGCCCTGATAAATGGTCACATCGTCGCCAATTTCTGCCGTTTCGCCAATCACCACACCCATGCCGTGGTCAATGAAAAAACGCCGGCCAATGGTAGCACCCGGGTGTATTTCAATACCGGTGAACCAGCGCGATAACGTAGACAGAAAGCGCGCTAACCATTTTAAATTCATGCGCCAGAGTTTGTGCGACAGGCGATGAAACATGACCGCATGCAGCCCCGGATAGGTCGTCAACACCTCCAACGTGTTGCGTGCCGCAGGGTCGCGTTCAAACACACTGGCAATGTCTTCTCGTACGGTATTAAACATCTTTCAAGCGGCCTATGGTCTTTTGAGTTTGGCTAACAATGCCGCGCAGAATATTCAGCTCGACAGGTTCAGGTTGCGCTCGCATATAGAAACGGCGCAGTTTGATCATCAATTGCTTAAGATTATTGGGGTCGGCAAACTCAATATCAACCAGCATGGCTTGCAGGTGCTGAAAAAAGCCTTCCAGGTCTTCAGCACGAGCTCGCAATTGCGGCTCCACAGCATCAGCGCTTACTGCCGCCCCAGCCTCTTCGCCTTGCAGTACCGCTAAGCGCACTTCATAAGCAATAATTTGCATTGCGGAAGCGATGTTCAGCGAACTGTAATCAGGATTCGCCGGAATATGAACATGGTAGTGACAACGTGCCAGTTCCTCGTTGGTCAAACCACTGCGCTCACGACCAAAAACGATGGCGATGTCACCCTCGGCACCCACCGAGGCAACTTGCTGTGGTATCTCACGCGGCGTCAGCATTGGCCAAGGCAGCGCACGGTCTCGGGCGCTGGTACCGATGACCAATTCGCACCCCTGTAACGCATCTTCCAATGTTGGCACCTGCACCAAGCGCTCTAGAATGTCCTGTGCGCCCGACGCACGTGCAACGGCTTGCTCGGACATTGGATTTTCTTGCGGGTTTACCACCACCAAGTTGCTCATGCCCATGGTTTTCATGGCGCGAGCAGCTGAACCGATATTAGCGGACAGTGATGTTTCCATCATGACCATACGAATGCGCGACAAATGCGCCAAACTGAGCAAAGTTACTCTCCCATCACTAAGGTTTTCTGTTAGAATCCGCGGTTCCGTGCTTTTTAACACTACTGCATTTTTTTAACACTGGGCGCATTGATAAACGGTCAGCCACAGGGTCGACCTCTATCTTTTCGACCACCTACTACAGGGGCTGAACAGCTACCATGCATCCTACTCTTAATATTGCATTAAGAGCAGCCCATGCTGCTTCTGAAAAACTGGTTTATACACGTGAACACTGGGCTACTCTAACCGAAGAGTCGGGCAGCGTCGACGCTACCATAAAAGGTCTGCACGTGGGTGCTGGCAAGCGGGCGTTCACCGTATTGCACAATGCGCACCCGCAACAGACGGTCGAATGCACGCAGACAGGCACCTTCGAGGTGCGTGATGCGGAGCCAGACACGCACTGGAAAGTCGACATTATGTTGGGTGAGACCAACTACCTGCGGGGCTTGCCTGGGTGTGGCGTGCTGATCAGCCAATGGCAGCGCAATCGCATGGAACATGCCTGCATTGTGTTCCCATTCCTGAATCTGGAAATTATGGTTTCACGTGGCCGTGGCCTTCAGGTTAACGGGCGCCGTGTGCGAACCCGCCAAGTCGACCGTCTGTCCAATGCCTATTTCGGCGGCGACCTGAAAGACGCCGATGCCTTTATGAAACTGGCGCACGCTTGCCAGCAGTCTCGTCTCAGTGGTTGTGCACTGCTCGACATTACGGATATGGCAGCGGGCAAGCTGGACATCGTCGTCTTGCATGACCTGTCGGCGTTGGAACTGGCGACAGCTCAGTTGCTGGCGACCGAAGCGGGCGCCGTCACCGGCGACCTGACCGGGTCACCCATCCAGTCCGCGCAAGGCAATATGGTTGGTGCAAATCCTCGTCTGTTCAAGGCCACCGTGCAGTTGTTGCGGGACGCCGCACAAGCATAATGTTATTGAATTGGGAGTGTTGAACGGATGCATTCACTGCAGATAATCGCTGGCCAGCGAGCCTACAGCCGCATCCGCGAGCGAGGCTTTCAAGCCAAAGACGTTAAAGTGATGTTGGGCGCGTCCGGCGGCCCTAAATGGTTCGTGCTGAGCCATTTAGACCGTGAACTGGCCAGTCGTTTTTTGCCCCAGGTACCAGACTTACAACTGGTTGGATCGTCCATTGGTGCATGGCGCATGGCATGTCATGCGGCGGCCGATCCTGTTGCGGCATTACAGCGTCTTGAAACGTGCTATTTGAACCAAAGCTTCCCCAAAGGTATGACACCGAAACAGGTGTCCGAGCAATGCGGGCGCATGCTGGAAGAAGTGCTCGGCGACGACTATGAGCCGTCACCCCACCGTTCTCTGAGTATTGTTGCAGCACGCTGCAAAGGGGTGACAAGCAACGAGTCACAGCTTAAGCAAGCACTCGCCTTTGCACTGGTCGCCGCGGGCAACCTCGCTTCACGACGCACTTTGCGCTGGCACTTTGATCGACACATGGTACAGAGCCAGCCGGGTGCACTCCCGATCTCACACTACGATGACTTCCATACTACCGTCAGTAAGTTATCTGCCGATAATCTCCTGCCTGCCCTAATGGCATCTGCGGCGATTCCTTTGGCTCTGGCGGGCGTCGACAGAATTCCCGGCTCGTCGGACGGTCTTTATCGCGACGGCGGCATGGTCGATTATCATTTCGATCTGCCGTTTGACACCCCAGATGGCTATGTTCTGTACCCACATTTTGCACCGGTTTTGAAGCCCGGCTGGTTTGACAAGTCCTTGTCTTGGCGCCGTGTGAAGGAACAACACTATCAAGACGTCGTTTTGATAACGCCCTCACCGGAATTCATCGAGAAACTTCCACACGGCAAATTGCCTGATCGACGCGACTTCAATCGTATGTCAGACAGTGATCGCCACGTCTATTGGCGTAAAGCGGTCGGTGCTGGCGAGCGGCTGGCAGAAGAATTTCACGAATGGATAGCTGGAGGTGCAACGGGCTCCATCGTCATGCCTTTCAGGGCAGACCAGTTTTCGCAGACCAAAGCGAAGAAGCCAAAGTCGTAGGAGCGCAGCCCTCTGCGCGAAGGTTCGGCCAGGGGGCTGGCCTCCTACGAGCAATTAGAACCAGCCTCGCGACATCAAGCGACCCAACGTGATTGTGTTCAGGCCCGGGTCAGTTGGTGCCGCGCAGACTGGGATAGGGTACAGAGTGCACATGATGCGCAGTCCATTAACCCCAAGTGTACGCTTTTTCATTCGAAGTACCGTCACAACCCGTTATATTAAGCAACGAATTGTAACGGACAAACAAAACGTACGATTAATCTTTCAGCCAGGCCGGTATATCTTCCTGCTCTCCCGGTGCTTTCTTTTCCGGTGGCATCATATCCTGACGACTCAGGTTCATCCGCAACAACAGGTACGATGAGAAAATGGATGAGTAAGTACCCATCACCACACCGACGATCAGCGCCAGGCTGAACATGCGAATCATCTCGCCACCGAACAGCAACAGGGAAAACAGTACAAACAACGTGGTACCCGATGTCACTATTGTCCGCCCCAGAGTCTGGCTTAGCGACAGGTCAATGAGGTACACCAGGGAATGGTCAGCCCGTACCCGCCGGAAGTTCTCTCGTATTCGGTCAGCGATGACAATGGAATCGTTCAGTGAATACCCCAGCACCGCCAGCACCGCCGCCAGTACCGTCAGGTCAAAGTTCAGCCTGAATAACGAGAAAACCCCCACTACAATAACCACATCGTGTACCAGCGACACCACAGCAGCCACAGCAAACTTGTACTGGAAGCGCAGGGACACGTATACCATCACCATAGCCAGTGCCACAATGAGCCCCAAACCACCACGATCACGCAGTTCCTCGCCAGCCGCAGGCCCCATGAATTCATTCCGACGCAGGGTGATTTCACCGTCTGTCTGGGCACTGATCAACCTGACAATACGCTCACCCAGTTGCGGGTCATCATCCGGGCGCAGGCGGATCATTACTTCACGCTCAGAACCAAAATACTGCACCCGCGCATCGTCAAAACCTTCACCGGACAGCACTTCACGCAGCACACTCAGATCGGCAGGTTCACTGTAGCCCAACTCCACCAGTGTACCACCGGTAAAGTCCAGACCCAGATTCAAGCCCTGATACACCAGTGATCCCAGTGAAGCAACCAGCAACACAGCAGACAGCACCATGGCTGCCGGGCCTTTGGCCATGAACCCATATACTTTCGCTGGCGCGTTATCGGTCATTTCCGCCATTCCCAGATCCCCCATATCGGCACCGACTTGAGAGTACGGCCCCCGTAAAACAGATTAACCAGACAGCGCGTAACAGTAATGGCGCTGAACATGGATGTCAGAATGCCGACCGAAAGCGTAACGGCAAAACCCTTCACCGCCCCCGTAGCCACACTGAACAGAATCAACGCCACCAACAGAGTGGTGATGTTGGCATCAAAAATGGAAACGAACGCGCGCTCAAAACCCGCCGAGATGGCCGTCTGCGGCGACTCTCCAGCGCTCAGCTCCTCACGAATACGGGAATAGATCAGTACGTTGGCATCAATCGCCATCCCCACCGTCAGCACGATCCCGGCAATACCCGGCAGCGTCAGCGTGGCACCCAGCAGCGACATCACTGCCACGATAAACACCACATTCAAGGCCAGTGCCACATTGGCCAGCAGACCAAAGGTGCGATACCAGACCGCCATGAAGACAGCAATGGCGATGAAGCCATAAAGTACCGACGTAATCCCCATACGAATGTTGTCTGCGCCCAGGCTCGGGCCTATGGTGCGCTCTTCGACAAAGTACATGGGTGCCGCCAGAGCACCGGCGCGCAATAACAAGGCCAGTTCGGCGGCTTCAGCCGGTGAACGCATACCGGTGATGCGGAAGGATGGCCCGAAGGCACTCTGAATAGTCGCCAGACTGATGACACTCTTCTCAACCACATTCTCGTATTCGGTTACACGTTCACCGTCTACGGTGCGATAGGTAGTGACGGTGTTGTACTCAATGAACAAGGCGCCCATACGTGTTCCCACATTACTGCGCGTTACGCGCATCATGTTGGTACCACCGGCGCTGTTCAAACTGACCGACACCTGAGGCAAGCCATTTTCGTCGTAATCAGAGCGTGCGTTGGTCACATTGAGGCCCGTCACAATCACTTCTTTGCGTAAATCCGCAAAGGGTGCACCACCTGCGCCGTCCCGCGTCGGGAAACGTTCTACATCAAGCGGGGAATCACCGGGCTTGGCTTCCAAGCGGAATTCCAATTCAGCCGCAGTACCCAGTACACGCTTCGCCGTGGCGGTGTCCTGCACACCGGGCAGTTCCACCACAATGCGGTTACGGCCTTGGCGTTGTACCAACGGCTCCGCAACACCCAACTCATTCACCCGGCTGCTCAACGTCGTTAAGTTTTGCTGGATAGCGTAGTCTTCAAATTCACGAATCCGGTCGTCACTCAGCGTCAGCCGCAGTTGAAACAAGGCTCCACTCGTGGAGCTGCTGCGGTCAAACTCAGGGTAATTGCGACGAATATAGTTTTCACCGGCAGTACGGTCTTCCGCCGAACGGAAGCTGGCTATCAAGGCGCGATCACCCACCACTTCGACGTTGGCAAAGCGGATGTTTTCATCGCGGAACTGACGCCGCAGAGAAGCATCATAATCGGCCACCCGGTCGGCAAGGTAAGTCGGCATATCCACTTCCATCAGAAAGTGCACGCCACCGCTCAGATCAAGGCCCAGATTCAGCGGTCGCCCACCAATGGCTTCCAGCCAGCGGGGCGTCGTCGTGGCACGGTTCAGTGCCACAATGAAGTCATCGCCCACAGCCTGCTGTACCACGGCACGCGCCGCCAGTTGGTCTTCACCGTTTTCCAGGCGAATCAGCAGGGTGTTGCCTGGCCGCTCGGCCAAACGCACCGGAATGGCGGTATCTTCCAGAACGCGTAACACACGCTCTTCAATACCGGTGGTCACGGCAGCGGTTGCCGAGGAGGCCGTGATCTGTACGGCGTAGTCTGCCCGATACAAATTCGGCAAACTGTAAATTATGCCCAGAACTACCACGATGGCGACCATGCAGTACTTCCAGACGGGGAAACGATTGAGCATAAGACTGTCCTAGTGAGACAAAATGACCCGGACTAGCCGGGCCTAACGAAGGGTGTGATTTGCACTCGCTCCGATAGTTAGAGCTGCTTGAGCGTACCCTTTACCAACGTCGCGGAGACGGCACTGCGCTGAAACTTGAGTTCTACGCCTTCGGCCACTTCTGCCACGACAAAGTCATCAGACACTTTGGTGATTTTGCCAGCCACACCACCGATAGTAATGATTTCGTCGCCTTTAGAGAGGCTTTCCATCAAGGCACGATGCGCCTTTTGCTTTTTAGCTTGTGGACGCCACAACATGAAATAGAAAATCAGGACAAACAAGCCCAGCATGATGAACGATGGGATCGGGCTAGGCGAACCAGCCGCGGCGGCAAACGCAGTGCCGGGGGCAGCCAGTGCTAACAAAGCGATAACAGACAGAAAAGCTTTCATTACATTACTCCTGAAATTAAATTCTTATGTTCTTTGGTGTCCTGCATCAACAATGCGGACAGAAACTTGTTTTTAAACCCTTAACGACGGGAAATTAGTCAAACGGTCCATCGTGCTTCTATGAAGCAACGGGCCGCTCTTGTCCCCTTTTCGCGTAAAACTCGTCAACAAAGGCGGACAAATTACCCGATTCGATCGCTCCGCGCAAACCAGCCATCAACCTCTGGTAGTAGCGCAGATTGTGAATGGTATTCAATTGCGCGCCCAGCATTTCCTTACATTTATCCAGGTGATGCAAATAGCTGCGCGAAAAATTCTGACAGGTGTAGCAGTCGCATTCCGGGTCCAAGGGCCGCGTGTCGTGCCGATGCGCTGCATTGCGAATCTTCACCACACCTTCAGAGGTGAACAAATGGCCGTTGCGCGCATTGCGGGTAGGCATTACGCAGTCGAACATATCAACGCCACGCAGCACCGACTCCACAAGGTCTTCCGGCGTGCCTACACCCATTAAATAGCGCGGCTTGTCTTCCGGCATATCGCCGGTAATGACGTCCAGAACCTTCATCATTTCGTCTTTGGGTTCACCCACCGACAGACCGCCAATCGCATAGCCATCAAACTCGATGTCCTTCAGACCAGCCAATGAACGCTTGCGCAAGTCCTCATACATACCGCCCTGAATGATGCCAAACAAAGCAGAAGGACTATCCCCGTGCGCATCTTTACTGCGCTTCGCCCAACGTAACGACAACTCCATAGACTTGCGTGCCTCATCGGGCGTCGCCGGGTAAGGCGTACATTCGTCGAATATCATCACGATGTCCGAACCGAGCTCACGCTGCACCTGCATGGCTTTTTCGGGTGACAATTCTACGCGAGCACCGTCCACAGGGGATTTAAACACCACACCCTTTTCGCTGATTTTGCGCATTTCACCCAGACTAAACACCTGAAAGCCACCACTATCGGTCAATATAGGGCCCGACCAACCGTTAAAGTCGTGCAAGTCGCCGTGCTCTTGAATCACCGCAGTGCCTGGCCGCAACATCAGGTGAAAGGTGTTGCCCAGAATAATTTGTGCGCCGCTTTCTACGATGTCACGCGGCAACATGCCTTTTACCGTACCGTACGTGCCCACCGGCATGAAACAAGGCGTCTCCACTTTGCCACGCGGAAAGGTCAGTGTGGCCCGGCGCGCTGCACCGTCGGTGCCGTGCAACTCAAACTTCATAAAACATTCGCGGCTCATTGGGCAGCCTCCTGTGAACGGGTGATGAACATGGCGTCCCCGTAACTGAAAAATCGATAGCGTTCGGCAATGGCTTCTTCATAAGCCGCCATAACGGCGTCCTTACCAGCAAACGCGCTAATCAACATCAACAAGGTTGATTGGGGTAAATGGAAGTTGGTGATCAAAGCATCCACCACCTTAAAACGGTAACCAGGATAGATAAAAATATCCGAATCACCCGCAAAAGCCTTTAATTCACCGTCGCGGGCCGCGCTTTCAAGGCTGCGTACGGACGTTGTACCTACCGCCACGACACGACCGCCACGGGCCTTGCAGGCCTGTACAGCAGCCACGGTATCCGCCGACACCTCTAGGTACTCGGAGTGCATCACATGCTCTTCAACGGTATCGACCTTCACCGGCTGAAAGGTACCCGCACCCACATGCAAGGTGACAAAGGTTTGTTCGATGCCTTTATCTTTTAGCGCTTGCAACAAGGGTGTGTCAAAATGCAATCCGGCCGTGGGCGCGGCTACTGCGCCTTCGACTTGCGCGTATACGGTCTGATAACGCTCTCTATCCGACGCTTGGTCCTCGCGATCGATGTACGGCGGCAACGGCATGTGGCCCTGCGCATGCAACACGGGTAGCCAGCTCAATTCCGGTGCCAGTTGCAACTCAAACAAGGCACCTCTGCGCCCCACCACACTGACGATACCGCCGCCGTCTAGATGTAACTCAGTTCCGGGCTTGGGAGCGCGGCTGGCGCGCACGTGCGCCAGCGCTGAACGTTCGTCCAGTAGACGCTCGATAAGAATTTCCAGTCGCCCACCGCTCGCCTTCTGACCGAACAGGCGAGCAGGAATCACCCGAGTGTTGTTCATCACCAGCAAATCTCCGGGCTGCAACAAGCTCAGGATGTCACTGAACTGACCATGCTGCACGGCTCCCGTCTCACCATTAAGCTGCAACAACCGACTGGCTGTGCGCTCAGGCATTGGGTAGCGAGCAATCAGCTCATCAGGCAAGGTAAAATCGAAATCGGCGACGCGCATGCTGTACCTCATTTAGGGGGCGCATAGTTTACCTATTGCGGGGTGGCAATGCATCCTTGTTCGCCCTATTGATCTAACGCCCGCCACGTTTCTGCGCTGTTAGAACGCCCTACCCCTCTCAGCCGCCCGGCACAAGTGTTAAGCGATCGACAATATTGCGTCTGGAGCATTGCGCTGTTTACATTCCTAATGTCTACTATCTTTTGTAAATTCCATTCATCTACGGAGAAACCGATGAAGCGTCTTGTAATCCTTTTAATGGCTCTGAGTCTAACAGCGGCGGCACACGCCAATGTCAACATCCGAACCAATCAAGCGTCTACTGGCATAATGGTCGGATCCTATGCCGATGGCATTGGTGGCATCTTCAGCTACAGCATCCCCATTCAAGCAGACGGCCTGCGTCGCAGTGGCTTAGGCTTGATGATTGATGCTGAGCTGGGTGGTGGTATTGGTGACGATTTCGTAATGGCCGGTGACTTGGGCTTGAACTTGATGTTCTTCCTGAACAACGCCACCAGCATTTATGCGGGTCTGGGTTTAGGTACGCAGTTGCTGCCAGGTTCAGATTTCGGGCCTTCTGGTGAGATTGGTATCAACTTCCGTCTCGACAGCGCACGCTTGTTCGTTGAAGCGGGCCAGCACCCAGGCCAGAACAACTACTTAGGCATAGGCATGCGCTTCTAAGCATTGCTGTGCGGCCTGTCGGTGCGTCAAGCACCGCAGGCCATTCCGTTCAATTCCGCTCTCCAGCTCTTCATCAGACTTCTATTCGTAGCATCAGCCCGCACTAAGATGCGGTCAGCGTAAAACACACCGGCACGGTAAGCTGTACCGGGTTTTCAGGCATCTGAAGATCTAAGGCAAGGTTTGGTAATGCACCAATGGCGCGAGTGACTTCTTGATTGAACTCGCGCTGCCGACTGGCCTCAGTGATTGCCAATAAGGAAACCGCCCCCGTCATCGCCACCTCGACGCGTGCGGTTACGCAACCCTCTGCTTGTCTGCGCCGCAAACGCTCGGGGTAGCGCAGTTGAGCAGCCAACGCATGCCGCAACAATGACGTGATCTCGTCTTCCAGAGCCGCTTGAACATCGGCATTCGACGCTTCTTCGGTGCTATCAGCACCACCAGACTCTGCCAATTCGGAGTCTGCTGGCTGTGACTCGACCTCCGACAAGGGAGGTATAGGGTCAAACTCTTCACGCATATCCAATTCTGGTTCCACGACGGGTTCAGGTTCATGATCCAGTAGTTCCGGCTCCAGCTCTGGCGGAACGTCCCTGACGGTAGAAGATGTAGGTGCATCGGTTGTAATGGGCGGAGGTAAAGAAGACGCCGCCGGCTCAAGATCCGACGGCAAAGGTGTTGGTGGCACCGTGTTTTCTGCAACATCGGCGGTGGTTGGCGGCGCTTCAGCAAGCGGTTCCACGGGCACACTGACTAACGCCAGTGACAGAGTGCGTGCGCTTTCTGCGCCGCTGGCGACGAGTGGCCGCCAGTATTTCACTGTCGACACCGCTGCCAGCGCCACAACCAAGTGCAAACCTACCGATAAGGTGAGCACCAAGAGGATGCGGCGAGTGGAGCGGGCCCGGTCAATCATTTAAAACCAATAATCCTTCCGGTTACTTAAAACCGGTAGGTGAGGCCAGCGAAGTAATTCCGGCCATCACCGGGGTAATAGCTGTCAGCCTCAAGACTTGAAGCAAAGGCTGCAGAGGTATACTGCTGGTCCAGCAGATTGTTAACTCGTGCTTGGATACTTAATTCATTCACTCGCGGCACTTGATAATTCGCGCTTACATCAATCAACGTATAAGCGTCCAGAGTGTCACCACTGTTGCTGTTATCCCCGCCCAAAAACCGCTCTCCATAGTATCGCACGTCGGTTACCAATGTCAGTGATTCGAGCGGCCGAAGACCCAACTGAGCACCGCCTTGCCAGGCAGGAACACCGGGAATGCGCTTACCCTCGTTGTCGCCGCTGGCGAACTCTGCAATCACATAGTCAACGCTGACACGCGTCCAAACGGAAGACAACCACTGTTCTTGCCAGTGCGCGTGCAGGCCCGTACGAACAGACTCATCACCATTGGTGTTCGCTCCTTCTCCCGCACCCCATGGACCATCCAACGTAGGGTCGTAGTAAATTTCGTCGACCAGTGTAATTCGGTAACCCTGAACCTCAACATCACGTTGTGCGCTTCTTAAAGCCACTCCGCCTTCGATGGTATGGCCGCGCTGCGGTTTCAAGCCAACTACACCCATTTCGGTGAAGGCTTGTTCATCTACCTTGGCAAAACGAAACGTTTGCTCCCAGTTCAAGTTCACATGCAACTCGCCCTGTTGCCAATGCGCGCCCAGCCCTAGAGCAGACGCCTGCTGTGTGAGGGACTCACCATCCGGATACACAGTGGCGTCCACCAATTCTTCTTGCGTAGCAGCATAGCGACCACCCGCCGTTAACGTCAGTGCGGGCGTCACAGCCACGCCTGTTTGCGCATAACCGGCGTATTGCCACTGGGTAATTTCACGTTGCGTAAACGCGCCATCGAAAACCAGATCTGCGCGCACAACGTCAGCGCCAGCGGTCACCTCAAGGGCAGAGATAGCCATGGGCGACCAGATCAACCGAGGGCTTACACCCATAGCATCGCGCTGAATCTCACTCTCACCACCAAACAGAAACGACTCGTATTCGTTGGTACGATAGTACGCCTCTGACACAAGAGAGAGCTCAGCGGTAGCATCCCATTCTCCGGACACTCTGTGCGACCATGTTTTGTTGTGCTGGAAGTCGTCAGGCGTTTTCGTTTGGCGTGGGTCATCTTCCGCTTCTTCTTTCGTCAGGCTGCCCGCATACCGCACTTCGCTATCTGAATACTCGGAGCGCAAGCGCACTTGCCCATTGGACGCACGCCAAGTCAGCTCCCCGAAACCAGATGCATTAATTCTATCGCTGTTATCACGATAGCCTTCATATTGGTCATATTCTCCGCCGACCAACACCGACAACTGGTCATTGATCGAATAGGGAATCATGACAGAACCGCTGGGCTGACCATCTTCACGAGTCCAAACCGACACCTGACCTTTTGGATCTGCCTGCGTGATGATATTGATAACACCCGCAACGGCTTGGTCACCGTAAAGTACACCACTGCTGCGACGAATGATCTCTATGCGCTCAACGTTTTGCAGTGAGAGCCCAGACAGATGAACGGCTGAAGTATCGTTCTGGTTCAGTTTTTGACCGTCCAGCAAAATCAAAACATCGCTGCTGCCGGGCGCCAGGCCACGCAAACCAAATTGTTGCTCACCACCAGTACTGGAGGAATTGAGCTCTGGCATAGATGCTAGTGCCGCTTCAACCGTCGTGTAACCCTGCGCGCGCAGCGCTTCACCACTCAAAACAGTCACACCTGAAGGAGTGTTCTCCCAAGGTTGTTCAAAGCGCGAAGCCGTGACTGTTACCGGCGACAATATTAGTTCAGCGTTTACGCTTACCGTGATGGCTCCCAAAAAGGGAACCGCTAGCCATTTGGCATTCATTGAAAGATCCTTTAACTCAAATAATTCGGAGTAAAAGGCAGGCGAAAAGGAATGAGTACAGAGCAGCAAAACACTCAGAACAGTATCTCACTCACCAACGATAGCCCACCGCATCGTGGCAATAGCCGCTTGTGTTCGGTCTCCGGGCTTAGAGGCAGAGCGGAACAAACCCACTCACCAGACATCGCCTTCCCACATAATATGCAGTGGCGCAAAGACATCTGTATCCTCAATTACCGTTGCGGGGGCAGCACCAGAATTTCACTGGTTTCCCGTTAACACAGGGGCATTGACAGGCCGAGAGTATACCGGTGAAGGCGGGTTAAGAACAGGCAGAAAATAACGGCGTGCTGTGGCCGCGTGATGGTACCTTGACGCCAAGTTGTGAGAACAGCGTCATAAAAACAGCATTCCATGCAGGATAGCGATATAAACTTAACAGTGTGATAGGCAGTGCCTAGCTATAATAATACCAACTGTATCAACCGCATCGGATGCCTTTATGCGATTACTGACCACCGCGCCAGCCATTCTGATTGTTCACCAATACTTGCTCTCGCATGGCTTTGGCTTGCGAGGAGAAACTCATCGCATCCATCGGCACATTGGGAGTACGTCCAATCTTATATTCCATGGCGGCGCTGCCCATATTTCGCAAATTGAGTGCCCCATTGAATTCATGCAACTCTCTTAGTATTCGCCGCCCTATCGCCCCCTTGATTTCTCGCCACCGACCAACGCAAGCGATGCAAAGTGCCGAAGAAATTTTCTTCAAACCACATCGGTCGTTCGCTGTGCAGTAAATAATGACGAGAAAACAAAATGGCGGAAAAGATGTCTTCGAAGGTCTGCGGCTGCGCTTCGACAATGGAGGCCACAAAGGCGCTGCGCGTGTCGGCGCTTTCCTCCGCCAAGAAATAGTTAACAATCACTTCGGTGACCCGCGGTATAAACAACGGATGCGAGACAATGACGTTGTATAAATCCGAGCAGTCCAGAACGTAGTACTTTTCTAGAATGAGTTGGTACTGCGTATTGGGCTCACCCGTACGCATGATTTGATACTGATCTTGCTCTGAGGTTAAACGCCAGTCACCACAAGCAACACCTCCGCGCCGTGAATCTTCTTCGGTGTCGAACAAGCCCAAATACAATTCATAGGCTTCCAATGCATGATTCTCGGCGGAACGCGACACGCGCCAGCGCGACTGAGTACCTAAGAAGGCACGCACGGTATCCTGAATCGTTGCACCCGTGCGGATATTGTTACGCAAAAAGGTATACACAAAAGCCGCATCTTTTGAATCGGTGCTCTCCATTTCTAACGCAGGGGAAAACATGATGGTGTTGGCCAGAAAATAGGCCATCCATTCAATGTAGAGGTCGCGCGATAGGGGAAATTCAGCGATCTGCGCCAAAGGAATTTGCTGGTTTATACGGGTACTGCTGGCATTGCGATTTTCGAAGTCAAACAGCACATCGCTGCCGCCCATCGGTGAGTCGTCAATGAAAAGACCAATTTCTTGCCTTATCGCCAGACGGGTATCCGGGCTTAGGCTAAGGTTCAGCGCGCTGCGCGTGTCCGCTAAGAAATTCGGTTGCCGACTCACCAAAGTCGTCATACTACCGGCGGACTGTATATCAAAAAACTCATCTACCGGCACGCCACGGTAAAAACTGCCTAGCAACTTATTCGCCACATCATACTGTTGTTCCGGCGTCAGCGCCCGGTAGTCATTACTGGACAAGGGGCTGCAGCACCGGTGACATTGATTTGGCGTTGCTGATTCTGGTCGGGAGTGCCTGGGTTACATCCGGCAAGCACAACAGCCAACAAAAGCCCGGTGGCTATTGCACCGAAGGAAGGGGTGGTTGAGTGGTTCATGGGTGTGTCTCAGGCTGAATTCATAATAAGATTGCCGAAACAGCCTCTCGCGCCGAAGGCACAGAGTTGGGCATCAATAGCCGTTCCTAAAAGCATAGAAAAATATTCCTACGGCCGGGCGAACAGTGTTCCCGACTCTGGGTGCCGTCAGGCACCTACACCCATGGCAGACCTTTCGGTCGGCTCTCTGTCACAATAGCTCACAATCGCTTGCGGGATACTGGATTGCTTTCGCAACAAGTGCAGCGCTTCAAGCGCCAGTGGCTTCTTGGCAACCTTTCTCCAATAAGACCAGACGTGTTCAGTGGCTTTCCTTTCAGGAAGCCATGAAGCGTTTTGATCTCGACGATTAGGTCGCTCTGAAAATCGTTGTGCCCGACGGGCAATGGCTAAGGCCGCGCCATGGTGGGTCGACAGGCCATAGCGTTGTGCGAACTTGTGTTTGCCGATGACACTGGAGTACGCAGGATTGACTTCCATGACCTCAATGCCGGTGTCGACACCGCGCGCTCTTAATGTTTGCAGGATCTGGTTGTAGGCCAGAGCGCTCAACATTCGGGCGTATCGCTTGTTGAGTTCTGTTTCTAATTCGGTTTTCTTTCGCTGAAGGTCCAAGCGCTCGACCACCAACGGTTTGTGTTTGTCGGCGGCGAACGCCAGTACCTGTTTTACCGCATCACCAATGATGGCTTTGCGTTGTTCCTGGGTTTTGCCATGGGTAACCAGTGGCACCCGTAGTTTGGCAATGGGATTGCCGTGCCGGTTGGTTTCGACCACGGCCAGATGATCGGCATTCAGGTCGACACCGATGGCCCCGAGCCTTGCGTCCGTTGTTGTCTGTGCGGCACTGACAGGTACGCTGATGAACACACGCCAACCCTTCGCATCACGCTTGAACCGGTAGGTGATGGCAACACCGGTGCTCAGCGCATCGAGTATGCGGGATTCGCCGTAGTTCAGCGTTATGGACAGACTGACGGTTTTCACGCCATCGTGCACCAAGGCGTTGGGCAGTCGTAGCACCAGGCGGTAACCGGTGTCGGTCGGGCGTAACTGACAGCCCTGACACCCGGCTGATTCATCTTTGGAGCCAAGGACAACAAACTGGCTGTTGCGACTGGCGTACCAGTCAGCGCGCCATGCAGCGTGGTCAGAATAACCGTTTCTATCCAAATGGTGTTGGGCGTTGAATAAACGCTTTGAGCCGAAGCACAGGGACACGCGGTTGCTTTGATGATCAGCCAAAAGCGCCGCCTGCTTGGCTTCCAAAATGGCGAGACGACGCTTTTTTTGGTGCAGCTTAAACGCCGTCTTCGACCGCGTGGCCGCACCGGTTTTGGTCTCACGATTCAACCGGCGCTCCAAGGCTGAAACAGCCTTCTTTGCCCCTTCGATACGGCCTTTGGCGTCGGCAATGTGGTTCTTGCGCAATTCACGGATCGACTCGACCTTGCCGCGCAGCTGATACACCACGGCATTGTATTGGCGGCCCGTGATGCCAAACCGGGTCAAGAAGGTGCGCTTCTGTTCATTCGATGGCTTCAATCCCTGCGCAAATGACTGCGCGAACAGCGTCCGCTCAACACGACCAAACAAGGAAGCATACTGATCCAGAAAGGCTGTATCTTGGGCGCTGAGCGTTTGCAATCGTGTTTGGTAGGTACGGTGCGTCATGACTTCGTAGCCTCCATCGCTTTCTTCGCTCTATTTTTTGCAGAGCGACGGCCGTACAAACGAGCGCAAAATGAGGTGAGTACTGAAATCATATCCTGAACCAAATCGTCATCCAGTTCAGATTCATCAGCAACCATCACTTGCACGCCACGACCAGACAAGGACGCTTCAACAAACTCAGACCCAAAGCGCATCAGCCGATCTCGATGTTCAACAACAATGTGTGTTAAGTCCGGATCAGCCAGCAGACGCATGAGCTTCTTGCGTTTACCATTCATGCCAGAGCCGACCTCGGCTATAGCATTTGCGATGGTTAGGTTTTGAGAATTGGCAAACGCTAAACACCGGGCCACTTGCCCGTCTAGATCCTGTTTTTGATCATGACTGGATACGCGTGCATAGATCACGGCCTTGGTCATAGGCCGTTCGTCATCGACGATAATGGTGCCCGTTGGGAGCTGACGAGCAGGCACTGGCAAAGTACCGTTGCGGTATTGATTCCAAGCCGCTCGGTAACTGATACCTTGTTTTTTTGCCCAATTTGATAGCTTCATTGTGCGCATAGAATACCATGGATGGACATACAGTACTATATTTTAGGCTGCAGTTGTTAACCCCGATTCAGTACAAGAAGCCGTCGGGGTGCTGTCCTTGCATGCAGGTGCCCTAGCCACCAGCGGCGACACCAGACGTTTCTTTATGCATCAGGGTAAGCGGTATGGGCACATCCTCAACCCGCTGACCGGGTATCCAGTGATGGGCTCACCGCGCTCGGTCACCGTCGCCGCGCCGACTTGCACGGAAGCGGGCATTCTGTCGACGCTGGCGATGTTGCAGGGTGTGCAGGCAGGTGATTTCTTAAGGGAGCAAGAAGTCCCACATTGGATAATTGGAGAGGAAAAATAAGAAGGTACCAAGCAGTTGGCATGAGTAAATAACTGCATCTCCGTTTTACACTTATCAGATAATGGCCTGCAAGCCTTTGTCGGCGATGACATTAAGCAGCTTGAGCGCAGGACCGGCTGGACGCGTTTCGCCCTGTTCCCACTTGCGCACCGTTGAGGCGGTGGTGTGCAGATGATGGGCAAACACTGGCTGACTGAAGTGCAGCCCCTCACGCAGACGTTTAATGTCGTCAGCACTGAACTCGCGTACTGGCGGCGGACAGATCGCGTCGAACTCACGCATCGTCACCTTGCTGATTGCACCAGCTTTGTGCAATGCGTCTAGGTCACCGCGCAGGGATTCAATGATTTTGCTCTTCACAACACACCTCCAGTAAAACTCCGGCCTGCAATGCTTTTACCAATTCCTCGGCTGAGAGCTCCAGAAATACCTTACCAGCATATTGCAGCGCTTTTTTCTCGTCTCGCGTGATGTTCGCTTTGTCGCTTTTCGGGAACCCATGCAGAAATACATAACGGTGGCCAACGCGAGCCGACAATAATGTACGATAACCACCGCTCTTACCTGCACCTAGGCGGGCGACTCGCTTTTTGTAGAGGTGGCCGCCTAAGTCAGCATCAATCAGTCCACTTTCCATTTCCTGGGCCGCCTTGCACAAAGCCGCATCGGACAGCTTCTCAGCAGTCTGCCACCGTGCAAAATCCTTTCGCTTTAAGATGCTCAACTCTTCCATACCCAAAACTATACCCGCAACGGGTATAATTGTCTAACCTTTGCACATGGCAGATTGCTACTCGCCGACGTTCGTTCGACACTGGATCCAAGATGAAATAAAAAAAAGGGCCGCTTCACAGAAGCAGCCCTTTTTACATTTAACGAAGCTAATCAGTAGATCACTCGTTGTGCACGACGACCTTGTCTTTGTGGCGCGCTGGCTCGTCAAATGCGAAGTCATCTACAGTCAACATATCGAGCACTTCCGCTTCGAACGTCTTCATAAATGCAGCTTCGTCGGCGCTGATCAAGCCCGCTTCTGCCGCTGCAATAAAGCGCTCTTCAGGATGCAATGCCGTCATCGGCAGCTCACCTTGCGCATAAGCTTTGCTTGCCGTGCGGTAAATTTTCTCAGCTTTGTCGTAGTCACGCAGCAAGGCGTTGTAACGCGCCAGCGGGTTTTCTACTGCGCCTTTCTCTTGCGTGTTCCACGTATCTTCAATCAGATAGTCACGCAGCGGTGTGTTGTTCGACACATCGTTAGCGATAGCGGTGGTCAACACGTCAGCAGGCATCGGCCAACGACGCCCCAACGGCATTACCAACGCACGCAGTTTGAAGGCCACCAAGCGGTTAGGCAGGTTGTCCAACACACCACAGACGGCGTTTTCCAAACGGTACAACAAGAACTCCGCGCTGTAGCGCATTAGTGCTTCTTCGCCGGGCACTTTTTTGCCTTCGTGCCAGTGTTTCAGCACCATTGACAGCAAGTACAGGTTAGACAAAATATCGCCCAACCGGCCAGACAGCAGTTCGCGTTGCTTCAGTGTCGCGCCCAAGGTGGTCATGGCAGCGTCGGACAACAGACCCAATACCGCACTGAAACGATTGACCGCTTTGGCGTAAGGCGCTGCTGCCGAATCAAACGGATTGCCGCCGGTAGGAATGCCGATCGCTGCCGTGAAAGCGCGCGTTGCATTACCCATAATCAAACCAACGTGGCCGAAAAACGCCTTATCAAACGCTTTAATGTCGTCGTTGTTTTTGGCTTCCAGTTCCGCCAACACCCATGGATGGCAACGAATAGCGCCCTGACCAAAAATCATCAGGCAGCGCGTCATGATGTTCGCACCTTCCACCGTAATGGCGACCGGTGTAGCCGAGAAACCCACACCCAAATAGTTGCGCGGCCCCAGAGTAACGGCACGGCCACCGTGGACGTCCATCGCATCCATCATGATCTGGCGCTGAAACTCAGTCAGTTGGCTTTTCAGAATCGCCGACGGCACCGCAGGCTTTTCACCGCTGTCGATCATGTTAGCGGTGTGTGACACCGTGGCACGCGAGATATACGCCATAGAAGACATACGAGCCAATGGCTCCTGCACACCTTCCATGTTGGCGACCGAGGTGTTGAACTGACGACGTACACGCGTGAAACCGCCTGACCAGCCCACCGCATAACGCGCGGAACCGCTGGCGCCGGAAGGCAGGGTGATACAACGCCCTACCGACAGACACTCAACCAGCATACGCCAGCCCTGACCGGCCATGTCCACACCACCAATGATCCAATCCAGTGGAATAAACACGTCTTTGCCTTTAATAGGCCCGTTCATGAAAGGACTGCCGATTGGGTGGTGACGACGCCCAATCTCCATACCTTTGGTGCCGCGCGGAATCAGCGCACAGGTAATACCGATGTCTTTCTTGTCGCCCACCAAACCATCGGGGTCAAACATGCGAAACGCCAACCCGACCACGGTCGCTACGGGTGCCAGCGTAATCCAACGTTTCTCGAAGTTCAGGCGAATACCCAACACTTCTTTCCCTTCGAACTTGCCTTTGCAGACAATACCGGTGTCTGGAATAGAGGTGGCGTCGGAACCTGCACGCGGGCCCGTCAAACCGAAACAAGGAATCTCGCGACCATCCACCAAACGAGGCAAATAGTGATTTTTCTGCTCTTCCGTACCGTACTTCACCAACAGTTCGCCGGGGCCTAATGAGTTTGGCACCCCAACGGTAGACATCAACGTCTCGTTACCCGCCAGCTTTTGCAGCACGGCCGACTGCGCCTTCGCAGAGAAGTGCAAGCCGCCGTATTCTTTCGGAATGATCATGCCGAAGAACTTCTCTTTCTTCAGGAAGTCCCACAGCTCTTTCGGCATATCGGCACGTTCAACGGCGATTTCCCACGCATTGCACATGCTGACTGCTTTGGAACACTGGTTATCAAGAAACGCTTGCTCTTCCGCTGTGAGGCCAGAATAACGGTTGTTCAACAGCTGGTTCCAATCTGGACGACCAGAGAACAACTGACCGTCCCAGCCCACTGTACCGGCGTCCAAAGCAACTTGCTCGGTCGGCGACACTTTGGGCGCAATCTTTTTAAACAGGGCGAATATCTGCGGTGTCAGCCAGGCGCGGCGAAACATCGGCAGGCCCGCAACAGCGGTGACACCAGCGCCCACGATAAACAGCAAAGCCAACAGCGGGCTGCGCAAGTAAAAGCCTACCACAGCCAAGGCAACCAGTGCCGCGACACTGACGACCGCCCCCAACTCACGGCGCATAACCGTGAACATTACCACCACAGCGATAATGATTACGAGCAGGTGATTCATAGCTACCTCATCGGATTGAACGAAATTATTTAAACGTACGTTTGAATTTAGCCGCAGGGCAGATGATATGCCAGTTTACTTGGCAATATTCTTCGGCCTGTGCCATTTTGGAAAGAATAAAGCACAGACGGCAACGTCAATAACGCTGCCGCAAAATTCACCCCGTTTTCTGTCGTCTTACGCGCTCTAATTCACGAAAAATATCGCGCCAACTCAAAATGCCCACCATTTTTCCGGCGTCGTTGACCACCGGCAAACAGGACACGCCGTGTTCGTTGATCAGACTCACCGCCTCGTGTACCGCTGCCGTCTCATTAACCACGATGGGCTTACGCGTCATGACCTGATGGACTTTTTTGTCGAGTGTCGCGAGGTCTTTCGGGGTCTCAGCGGCGGTACCTAAATTTGGACTGATGGCTTTCAGCAAATCACGATCAGACACCACGCCCACCAAATTGCCAGACTGAATCACCAACAAGTGATGAAAGCGGGTGTTGTCGAAAATGGTTTTGACTTCCGCCAGTGTATCGTCCATACCAATGGAGACCACTTTGCGTGTCATGATGTCCGCTACGGCCATGAAACTGCCTCTCTTTCTAAGATAGTTGCCAGCATGTCATTCTAACGACATATTGGGAACACATATTGCTCAATGAAGTGCTGAGCGCTTGTTCCTCACTCTACTACACATTCAGAAGGAAATAGAAAATGTACAGAAAACTGCTTATCGCCACCGCAGCCAGTGCAGCTCTCACGCTAGGCGCATGCGCCATGCTGGCACCGTCTGCGGGCACAGGCGCACTGGATCTGACCATCATTCACATGAATGACCACCACTCTCGCCTGTTTCCCAACAGCGGTACCGATTTAGTTTTGGCCGGTGAACGCACACGTGTTGAAATCGGTGGATTCCCCCGCGCCGTTGGCTTAATTAAAGCACTGGAAGCGCAGCCCGGCCACAGCGTTAAGGTGCATGCCGGCGACGCCATCACTGGCGACCTTTACTACACCCTGTTTAAAGGCGAAGCCGACGCGGCGATGATGAATGAGGCATGCTTTGACGTCTTCACTCTGGGCAACCATGAGTTCGATGACGGCGATGCCGGTTTAGTTAACTTTCTTGATTTCCTAAGCGAAGGTGATTGCAACACCGACGTAATTTCCGCCAACGTAGTACCAGAGGTTGGCGTATCACCGCTCGCCCCGGAAACTCAGTGGGACTATTTTAAGCCTTACACCATCAAGACCTTTGGACGTCAGCGTGTTGGCTTTGTTGGGATCGATATCGCCAATAAAACCAAGAATTCGTCTACACCGGATGCCACCACAGAATTCCTTGATGAGATCGAAACTGCACAGCGCTACATTGATGAGCTGACTGCGCAGGGCATCGATAAAATCGTGCTGGTCACGCATTACCAATACCAGAATGATATCGCCCTGGCGCAGCAATTACGCGGCGTAGACGTCATCATCGGTGGCGACTCGCACACCTTGCTGGGTGACGAGTTCAGTCAATACGGCCTCAGCCCGGCTGGCCCATACCCCACCGTGGTGACCAACGCCGATGGCAACACGGTCTGTATCGCACAGGCGTGGGAATACTCACTCGTAGTGGGTGAATTGCAAGTAGCCTGGGACGACAACGGCAACATTGCGAGCTGTGGCGGTAGTCCACACCTGCTGCTGGGTGACAGCTTTCAACGCGCTGACAGCAGCGGCCAACGTGTTCAGTTAACTGGCACCGACCGTGACGCCGTCCTCGCAGACGTAGCCGCCAGCCCGGTATTAACGCTGGTAACACCAGATGCTCAAGCAGCCGACACTCTGAGCGGCTACACCGCACAAGTGGACGTACTGAAGCAAGATGTGATTGGCCGCAGTGTCGACAACCTCTGCTTGGTGCGCATTCCTGGCGAAACCCGCAGCAACATCTGCTCACCAGCAGAAACTGCACAGCACGGTTCCGACATTTCAACGCTGGTCGCGTTGGCGTTCAAACAAATGAGTCTTGAGTCTGATATTGCCATTCAAAACGGCGGCGGGGTGCGCATCGACGTACCGGCTGGCGACATCACCGTCGGCTTAGCTTACCAACTGCTGCCCTTCGCCAACACCTTGGTGAATCTGGAAATGACCGGCGCTGAGATCAAAGCCGTCCTGGAAGACGCCATTGATTTCGCCCTACAGCCTGACGGCTCAACGGGTGCCTACCCCTATGCTTCCGGCTTGCGTTTTAATGTGGACGGCACACGCCCTAAAGGTCAGCGCGTCAGTGGCTTGCAAGTCAAACTGAAGCAAGACACCGCGTGGTCGCCTTTGAATATGAACCGCAGTTATACGGTCGTAACCAATGATTTCATTGCGCGCGGTCAAGACGGTTACTTAACCTTTGGCGCTATCTACGCGGATGGGCGAGTCACTAATACCTACCTCGACTACGCACAGTCTTTTGTAGACTACGTTCGGTCTGTCGGTACGGTGCAACGCCTGCCTTACAGCGAGTACAGCACGCAATCCTTCCAGCGCTGATTCTCAGCCTGTTACAAAAATCAGCCGCCTTTAAAGGCGGCTTTTTTGTTTCTCATAAAAGCACCTCAACGCTTTATTTATAAATTTTAAGCAGCAATCTTTAACCCTACCTATACTGAACGTGTGAACAACAACAATCAGCACCCTCTACGCGACCCCAATAGGGACAGTGGTAAACTGTTGCGGGGTGCAGCGGCAGGTTTCCAGCCTTGAAGGACTTAAAGGAGTTCGTGTGACCAAATTGAGCAGAACACCGTTGTCGCGCGGCCTAACGATAGCCCTCGTACTTGTCTGTGGGTTTTTAGTCACCAGCATCGCAGCATGGCAAGCCCACGTCGCCAGCTTTAAATTATGGGAAACGGCCTCTGTGGCGGATGCAGAGCGCTTGAGTGCAGAACTGCGCTACCGCGTATTGCGCGAGCGTGAGCCCCTGATTGCCGCCGCTACCCTTTATTACGGCTCAGAAGAAGTCACCCAAACCGAACTTGAAGAAGCACAGACACTGTTAAGCCAAGCCGCGACACGAGACTCCGAGCTTTCCATAGCCTTTGTGCAAAAAAACTCGGACGGCCACTACGAAGCCCAGCAAGCGTCAGGTAATGTCAGCCTGTTACCGACGGGCCAATTCTACCGCGTCAACGGGCAACTTGCCGCCGCGCTTGAACAGGCACAAGCTGCATCACCTGAACTGATCATCGGCAATCTATTTGAACAGGACGGCACCAGCTATCTCAGTATGGCCATGGCGGCACCGAATGCGGGGGAACTTGGAATACTGATCGTTCTGATTAACTTCAGTCAGCTGGTCGGTGAAGTGACGCAGAACTTGCTGACCCATGGTCGCACTGTAGAAATCACCCACCCACTATCTGGCAGCTATAACCACTCGAATACATTACCACTGCTGTCGTCTGCTGAATCTCGGCATGCTATGGCCATCAATATGGGGCTGTATGATTGGGAGCTGCTCTGGCTCTTCGATGCAGACGGTGCCCTAGACCGGACACTGTACTATACGGTGTGGGGGTTTGGGCTCATCATTACCCTGTTGCTTGCACAAGCCTTCCACAACCTCTTACGCCAGCAATACCGCATTCAGCAGCAGGTTGAAGAAAAAACAGAGGCACTGAAACAAACCTTCAGAAGCCTACAAAAGACCCAACAGCGCATGGTGCAACAGGAAAAAATGGCTTCGCTGGGCAGTCTGGTGGCAGGCGTCTCCCATGAATTAAACACCCCCATTGGCAATGGACTTATGGCGGCCTCTATATTGCAAGACCGCGCAGTGGATATGCGCAAAAGCTTAGACAGTGGCGAGTTGCGGCGTTCTGAACTTGAAGACTATTTGATCACCTGCGACGACACCGCGCGCATTATTCAGCAAAACGTCAAACGTGCTGCAGCCTTGATCAACAGTTTTAAAGAAGTGGCGGTTGACCAAACCAGCGAGCGGCGGCGGCAATTCAATTTGGCGACCGTCATCAACGAAGTGCTTTCTTCATTGCAACCACAGCTTAAAAAAACACAGCACCAATTCGAACTCAGGGTACCCGACAACATAGAGATGGACAGTTTCCCAGGCCCCTTAGGCCAAGTGATCACCAATTTGATACTGAACTCGCTGGTACACGGGTTTGAGGACGGGCAAGCGGGCACTATGCTGATTCATGTGCGCCTAGAGGGAACCGATAGTGTTGAACTGACGTACAAAGACAACGGAGTTGGAATTAGTGAAGCCATTCGTAGCAAGGTTTTTGATCCGTTCTTCACCACGCGTATGGGCAGTGGTGGCAGCGGGCTCGGTCTGCACATAGTCTATAATATAGTGCACGGAATGCTCGGCGGTGACATTACCCTAGAGCCCGCTGAACGAGGGGCGCTCTTTGTTATCACTATGCCAACTTCAGCGCCGACTTCCAGGCAACAAGAGCAGTCAGCATGACCAGCCAAAGACCTGACTCGAACGACCTATTCAATTTTGCACCCGACACCGAGCAGCCGGAGAAGCTTCGGCGGCCCGCGTGGAAGATCCTTATCGCCGACGATGATGAAGAGATTCACACTGTTACGCGTCTGGCACTGAACGGTCTTGAGGTACTGGGCCGACACTTGGAGTTTATGAGCGCTCACAGCGGTGCAGAGGCAGTAGCGCGCTTGCGTGACGAAAACGACATCGCCGTAGTTCTGCTGGATGTCGTGATGGAAAATGAACACGCCGGTTTAGACGCCGTAAAACACATTCGCAATGTGCTCAACAACTACGAAGTCCGCATTATTCTGCGCACCGGACAACCCGGTTACGCACCGGAAGAAAGCGTCATCCAAGACTACGACATCAACGACTACAAAACCAAAACAGAACTGACCCGCGCCCATCTGGTCACCGCGATTGTGTCGTCACTCCGCGCTTATCAGCAGCTTCGCACCATCAATCAAAATCGCATAGGCCTCGAAAAAATCATTCACGCAGGGGCCAACCTGATGGAGCTGCATTCGTTGCAGGATTTTTCCGACGGCGTACTGACGCAGATCTCATCATTACTGGGCCTTAATGCAGAGGGTGTGTTGTGTGCATGTCTTGATGACGACGGCAACCGTTCCGATCAAATGCTTGTGATGGGTGCTGCGGGTCGCTATGCCGAATTCATTCAATGCACACTTGACCGCTTGAGTAACGCGCACATCATCAGCCAAATAGAGCGCTGTTTAGAAGAAGAGCGACACATATACGGTGAGGCTGACACCACTCTGTACATAGGCCACAACAGCCCCAAAGCAGCTGTGTACATACAGACACACCATCCGATATCCGCCGGCGACCGCCAATTGATTGAAGTCTTCTTAAACAATATTTCGGTCAGCTACGAGAACGTAGCGTTGTTCCAACAACTCCGCCACGCCGCGTACACCGACCCGCTCACACGCACCCCCAACCGCAATGAGTTTACGCGTTTACTGTCGCGTTCGGCGCGCCACGCGACACAAGAACCTCGTGTAGTGGTGCTGATCGACATCGATCACTTTTCCGACGTCAACGACGGACTAGGCCAAGAAGTGGGTAATGCATTACTCCAATCAGCCTCGCGACGCTTGCAACTTACCTTCGGCGACAACGCTACCATTGCGCGCATCGACGCCGATGTGTTCGGCCTGATTGGCGATGAAGACTACTTAACACCCGCCGCCATACTCGCTGCTTTTGCGGCACCCTTTGACGCGCTTGAACATCGCTTACCGATGACGGCTACGCTCGGCTATGCGCGCTTCTCAGACATTGGCGACCACGGCCTCACCATGTTGAAACGAGCGTATATTGCGCTGAATGCTGCGAAAAAAGATCGGATGAGCCATTTTGCTTATTATTCTCCCGATATAGAGCTGGCGACACAGCACCGTCTCGACATCATTCGCTCGCTGCGTGCAGACTTCCAAAACAACGCCTTAGCGTTATGGTACCAACCGCAGATTGATCTGACTTCACGAGCGGTCATCGGCATGGAGGCCTTGTTGCGGTGGCCGCAAAAAGACGGCAGCTTTATCCCACCGGATGTGTTTATCCCTATTGCGGAATATTCCGGGTTGATTGTCGACATAGGCTATTGGGTATTGCGGCAGGCGTGCGCCCAATTGCAAGCATTGCAGGAACAGAACTTTCGCGGGCTGCGTATCGCCGTGAACGTATCCATGCCGCAGTTCCGCACCGCCGATTTTCCTAGCCAGGTTGCGCAATGCATAAAAGAATACGGCATTAACCCACGGCAAATTGAGCTCGAAATCACCGAGTCGATCATTATGGACGAGCCAGAAGTGGTTATTAATGCCCTACGCGAACTTAAGGCGCTCGGCGTGCAAATCGCACTGGATGACTTTGGTACCGGCTTTTCATCGCTCAACTATTTACGGCGCCTACCGCTTGATCGCATCAAGGTAGACCGAACCTTCGTTCAGGACATCAACCAACCCAGCGGTGCGGTGATTGCCGAGACCATCATCGGCCTCGGCAAAAAGCTTGGCCTGCACACCATTGCAGAAGGCATAGAAACAGAGCAACAAGAAAAGGCCTTACGAGCGCTAGGGTGCGACGAAGCGCAAGGCTTCTATTACGCCAAGCCCTTACCCACCAGCGCTCTGCTCGATTATCTGCGCCAGTAGAGCGAAGTTCATACCCTTCGCCCTACTACTTGGCCGAACCGTCTCTAATGATCCTGAAACTCGCACAACATGGATTCGGCCTGCTCCACCATATTTTTCGACCCCACATAATAGGGCACACGCTGGTGTAATTCGGTTGGCTCAATATCCAGAATACGACGACGACCATCACTCGCTTTACCGCCCGACTGCTCAGCGATCCACGCCAGCGGATTGCACTCATACAACAAGCGCAGCTTGCCGTTCGGGGCGTTCGCGTAAGACGGATACATATAAATACCGCCTTTGATCATATTGCGGTGGAAGTCCGACACCAGCGAACCGATGTAGCGCGAGGTGTAAGGTCGGTGTGTCGCCGGGTCCATTTCCTGACAGTATTTCAGGTACTTCTTCACACCCTGAGGGAACTTCACGTAGTTCCCTTCGTTGATGGAATAGATGGTGCCGTCTTCCGGAGTACGCATGTTTTCATGCGACAGATAAAACACACCGATGGACGGGTCAAAGGTGAAGCCATGAACGCCATTACCGGTGGTGTAAACCAGCATGGTGGATGAACCAAAGATCACGTAACCAGCGGCCACTTGTTTATTGCCGGGCTGTAAGAAATCTTCCAGCTGGACAGGGCCATCTATCGGCGATATGCGACGATATATAGAGAAAATGGTACCAACGGACACGTTTACGTCGATATTAGAAGAACCATCCAGAGGGTCTATCAGCAGCACATACTTACTGCCTTTCGAATGCCCTTCATTGAACGAGATATAACTGTCTTCTTCTTCCGACGCCATCCCGCAGATTTGCCCACGGGCTTCCATGGCAGCTTTGAATTTTTCGTTGGCATACAGATCCAGCTTTTGCTGCTGCTCGCCCTGTACATTGTCTTGCCCGGAGTTACCGGTGATGTCGACCAAACCGGCCTTGTTGATTTCACGATGCACGATTTTTGAAGCCAAGCGAATAGCGCCGAAGATCTGACTCAACTCGCCCGTGGCATGGGGGAAGTCGTGCTGTTTCTTAATAACGTATTCGCCCAAGGTAATGAGCTCTGACATTTTGAAAGTCCTGAAGTTGGGTAGTCTGGTTGTACGTATTTCTAGTTATGTTTTTTTGAACTGCGCCCCAGAGCGAGCAAGCACGCTCAAAGGGATGATACCCTCTCACTCCCTGATTGCCTACGGCAACCTGACCTTGCACTAACCACCCCATTGCACATAATGAACCCACATCCCTACCTGACAGGAACACACATGCCTTCTTCCCCCATCTTTCACCTATTAGACGGCGCACCCGACCCCGTCGCACCGTTCAGCCATGCCGTAGAACAAGATGGCTGGGTGTTCCTCACCGGACAAATGCCATTCCAAGGCACTCAGCTAGACTCCGGCTACCCCGAAGGCATCGAAGCGCAAACGCATCAGGTTATGAAAAACCTAAACACAGTATTGGCTGGCTGCGGTTTGGGCTTCAGTAATGTGCTGCAAGTGCGCATCTACCTGACCCAGTTTGACCGCGACTACGACGCCATGAACGCGACGTATGCTTCTTATTTCCCCGAAGGCAAACGCCCTGCCCGCACCTGCATAGGCGTGAACGGACTCGCTAAAGGTGCGTTAATCGAGATTGATATGGTGGCGCGGCGCCTCGCCTAGATAGTCGCTGTGCTCGGGTATTGCGTGGCTGTCGGTCATAACGTGGCTCTGCATGTTTGGCGGATGCATATCTCGCGTAAAGTTGAAATCCATCATGCCTGTACACAGTCAATAATCCAATAGTTTTGGATTTTCGATCATTAAACGTGGAATTCCAACTATTAATAATCCACCCAATACGACACAGAATGTAGCCTCGCTCACAGATGAATCTGTGTTATCACACTAAGAGGATACAACGATGACCGCAAACAACCCTATTTTGATTATTGGCAAGAACGGCAAAACCGGAGCGCGCGTTGATGCGCTGTTGCGCGGCCGAGGCCGTCTTGCTCGTTCTGATCGTAGCAGCCGGAATATGGGCACGAAAGCACCCAAACACGGCTGCTGTTTTCGTCAAATAGCTTCTGATCGCAGCGCAGAACGCTTGCGCGCTCTACCCGCGACGAGCGAACCGGTGACAATCAAGATACTGGCACCGAGCACGGCAAGGGATGCCGTGCCATAACCCGCCAGTATCAGCAGAATCACCGATATCAAAGGTGCGCTGTAAGCCAAGGTGCCTAATAGCTGGATATTCCCGTGCTTTACGCCGTAGTCCCAGGTAAAGAACGCAATTCCTACCGGACCGAGGCCGAGGCCCACCACACCCACCCACTGCGCCCAACCAGCAGGCCAAACCGTCTCTTCGAGCAGCAGATGACAGATCAGCGCCAACACCGCCGTAACACCGCAGAACCAGCCCACCGCATCCGTCGGCACCGTACGCACAAGCCGACTGAGTACCGAATAAGATGACCAAATCAAAGCACACGACAACGCAGCAAGATAGCCACTCAGATTCTCCCACGCAAATCCGTCGGCATTCCCACCAATGAGCAACCAGCAACCCGCCAACGCCAGCAATGCACCCACCACATGCTGCGTACGCAATGATTCGCCCGGCAACAGGGATGAAAAGATGACGATCAACAAAGGCCACAAATACGCTAGCAAACTCACTTCAACCGCCGGTGCCAAGGTCATGGCTTTAAAATAGGCGAAATGATAGCCAAACAGGCCACCAACCCCGATGCACCATGCCAAGATGGGCTGCCGAGCATAACGAAGGCCACTGTGGCCTGCCCGCAGCCAACGCACTCCCATTAAAATGAACGCAATACCGAACGTCATCGCCATCATCTGAAATTCCGGGATCGCCCCACCCGTCAGCTTGGTCAACAACGCCAGCGTTCCCCACAAAAGCACCGATACCGAACCGATCAAAGTCGCTGTATTGACGGATGTCATAACCTGTCCACGTTGAAAATTGTTGAAGTGGGGAATGTACGGGAAAAAAGATGTGGGCGCTGTCGGATTTCGGCAATGCTATTTGGAATTTCGGCGATACTATTTAGGGTTTCTACGAAAATAGCTAGGCGATTTGCGGAAATGTTGAGCAAAGCGGTCACTGAACGTTGATAGCGAACTATAACCTACGGCATCAGCAATGCGCTGAATACTGAGATCAGACTGTTCCAGTAAGCGCCAAGCTTCTCTCATCCGCAACTCGGTCAGGTACTGATGTGGCGTCATGCCGATTTGATGCCGAAACAACTCATTGAGTTGTCGGGTGCTCAAATGGGCAACCGCAGAAAGATGAGCGACCGTTATTTTCTGATGAAAGTGCTCGTCAACATAGTGCTTGGCAGCGGCGACGCGTCGATCCAAATTCAAACGAGTGCCATGGCGTTCCTGCAACAACTGAATCAGCAAAAGCAACATTTGGTGTTCCGAACGAAAGGATGCTCCGCCTTGCTGAACCTGATGGTGCAAGAACTGGACATAGTGCAGAAGCGCCCGATCCAACTCGACAAAAAGCGGTAGCCGTTCCAGCGCCGGAGCCAGCCCTTCCGGTACATCCGCCACGAGGAACCGGTTCTCGTCCGAAGCAGAATAAGCATGATCACTGCCCGAAGGGATAATCGCCGCCTTATTGTGCTCCACGCCGCCATCCACATTTTCGATGGACAGCGAAAGTTTACCCGTCAGCGGCAGCACAAGCTGATGATGATTGTGCGAGTGCTTTTGTCCTTCTTCGCTGTAGCTGCGAATGTGTAAACCTAGCTCTGGTTCAGTCATGTTCATGCCGGCTGGCGAATTTCATTCATTCTATGAACAACCCAGTTGGCTGGCGAGTATTTATTGATAACGCTCCGCCAAAGCCGCCACCAAATCCTCCATCGCCAAGCGCAGCTCCGGCGGGCCAACCACTTCCAACTCTGCGCCAAAACGTAACAGCTCTGCACAGCCATGCGATGCGTTACCCACCGGAAAATGGGCACGATGCCAGCCCGACTCATCCATTGGCTCTACCGTCGCATTGTTCATCACATAAGACGCGCAGACGAACTCCATGATCTTCACACCCAACTCCGTCAAACGAACCTCAGCCATAATAGGAAATTGCAGAGCTTCCATACGGCGCAAACTGGCTTGCCAGAACTCGGTCAAATTGAAGCCTTCTGGTCGTTCAAACGGTTCATCCAGCAACTTCAGCGACTCGATACGGGACACCCGATACGTCCGAATGTCGTCATCGACCTGCGCCACCAAATACCACTGACCGCCCTTTAACACCACACCCAATGGCTGGGCCTGACGCTGCCGCTCACCTTTCCAGCTCTGATACACCATCACAATAAGCCGTTGCTCCAATACGGCCGTCATCAGTTCCGGCAGGTGCTCGGCCCTTTCATCGTCGGAAAACCAATTCGGCGCATCGAGCAAAAAGCGACTCTGCAAGCGGTCTGCCTCATGCCGCATGTCTTCCGGCAATGCCGTCATCAACTTCAACTGCGCGTCGGCGAGGGTAGATTGCAAACCCATCTTTTGCGCCGGGCCAGACAATCCGGCCAAAAACAACGTTTCCGCTTCCTTAGCCGAAAGCCCGTTCAGGCGGGTACGGTAACCATGCAGCAACCGATAGCCGCCTTGCACACCTTGCTCACTGTAAACCGGCACCCCCATCGCACTGAGTGCATCGATATCCCGATACACCGTGCGGATCGACGTTTCGCAGGCGTCCGCCAATGCACGTGCCGTGACCTTGTCGTGTGTTTGCAACGTCATGAGCAGTTTTAACAGCCGACTGGCGCGCATAAGAAAAACTCGCTGAGATTATTTTTCCAGTATAGCGGAGATACCTGACATAAGGTGTCAAGTTTAGCCTCTAACATGGCTCATGCAGTAACCATTACTCACCCAACAAACCCTTGAGGGAACTGACATGAGCAATATCCAACAGAACGACAGCGGCATCACCCTATACCACGCCCCACAAACCCGCGGCACCGGCGTTTGGGTCCTGCTGGAAGAATTGGGTATACCCTATGACATGAAAATTCTGAATTTCAAAGCAGGCGAAAACCAGCAGCCGGAATTTTTAGCCATCAACCCCTTAGGTAAATTTCCAACCATCGTGCACAACGGTACCGTTGTCACCGAGCAAGTGGCCTGTTACATCTACCTTGCCGACCTGTTTCCGGAAAAAGGGCTGGCCCCTGCTTTGGATGACCCAAAACGCGGTGCGTATTTGCGCTGGATGGCCTACCAAGGCAGCAGCTATGAACCCGCCTTGATCGATAGCGCGTTCAATCGCTCTCCCATTGACCCTTCCCAGGCATCCTACGGCAGCTTCGACAAAATGCTGAACACCCTGTTCGACCAAATAGCCAAAGGCCCTTACCTGCTGGGTGAACAACCTTACGCAGTAGACTTCCTTTGGGGCATGAGTCTGAAATGGTGTCGCATGTTTGGGCTGATTGAAACTAACTCAGTGGTCGACGCTTACATTGAACGCATCACCTCGCGTCCGGCGTTTATTAAAGTCGAACAGCAGGACCAAGAATTGGCAGACAAGCAGGCTGCGGAGCAGATGGAAAAGGCTTGAGGCTATGTCATATATGACATAATGTTGCCGCCACGAACATAAGGAATGCTGTTCCTCCGGCGGCATAGAACTGCCCTAAAGCCACCAGTGCAACTTGTAAGTCCAGACTTAGGAGCTACGACAATGCAGGCCAATAAACGTACAAAATTGGAAGCTGCTGGCTGGCGCGTAGGGAGCGCCGATGAATTTTTAGGTCTCACCCCCGTTGTGATTCCATCGGCTGAAACGAAATCCCATCCTTTGTACCCACCGGCCCTGACGCTACAAAACCAAAACGTTCATAGACTGGCACCGCGAATAAAGAAGACCGCACAGTGAAGATGCTTGCCGAAAAACCCTGAATCGCAGCCGCCCACAACATCCTCGCAATGCCCTTGCCTTAATGCGCCTCAGACACAAACAGATGACATAGGTGTGAATCGCCTTTAAGCGCAATGTAACCCACCACCGAATCATCGACTTCACAGACCCAGTTACGATATTCCGAACCAGAAACCCTTGCCATAAAACTCGGCAGGCTCAGGGTCTCCGCAAACCATGTGGACTTCCTTTCTAGCGGGCGATGTGATGCGTGCCGGCCAAAAGGCCTGCAACACTTATGTCTTCATCAATATCTGGCCAATGAATCCCTTCCCCATCTCCTAACAGCTCCCAGTTCTCAAGCTGTTGTGGGGATGCAGATGATAGCCGGGGAAACCAGAGCAAAGGTGCAGATACCGTGCGTCCATCAGCCAAATCAACAACAATGGCCACTTCAGTGAAGCTAACACTCACTGCTTGAGGATGAAGTTCAACCGCTAAAGTACTCATTCCAGGCCTCCAAAAACGTGTCTTTGTTTTCCACAACCAATGATTCGAGTTTTCTAAGCTCTTTTGGCGGAAAACGTATTGAACTGGCCAAAGTGACAGGCTTCAACCAGAACTTGGCCAACATCTGCTCTCTCTGAATGTGTATGTGAGCTGGCTCACCACTTTCGTTACTATAAAAGAAGAACCGGTAGGGTCCTATCCGCATTATCGTTGGCATAGGTTAATATTCGTCCTTAATTTCTTAAAGCTAGATAGTGCTCAATTGAGGCTCGGCTTTGATCTATACCACAAAAACATTATCAACTCCCTTAATGGCTGACGTCGGATCGCTGGCTGGCATGATCAAAAGTGATTGCGCAGACGCCACCGCTCTCATCGACACCAAGAATTGTATTCTCATCAAGATCTCTAGATTCCGCTATGCCACCAGCGCGGAACTCAATGTATAGGGTGTCAGTCTCTTCGAAGTAGCTAACCTTCATGGTTTATACCCCCCATCAAAAGCAGTATCAGCTTTATCGACCTGCTTTCTGACACTAACATAGCAGGAAGAAAAGACGCATCGTACACCCTGTCCGAGGACTTAAGCTTCGTAATCAACGACGTAATCAGGGAGTCATTCAGTTGGGTAAAGTCATTGGAATAAAAGCGCCAATAGTTATCGGTACTGAGTTTCAAGATCGCGATTCGGTTTTCCGCGGGCAACCTTACTTGATGATTGATCAAGCCAATGATTCTGGCATCATCATCACCGAAGGAAAGGCTATCAATTAGCCCAGCGTCGGAACTCGATTGATTATTATAATAACTTGCAGGCCGACTTACAGACCCTGCGGTTGCACATGCTTGGAGAAACAAGCAGGCAAGAACTAAGTATATTGCTTTCATAACGCTCCCTATTCACAGCTAACATTTAATGTACTAGTCACACCTTAATCTGACACAGAATGCAGAACACTACGTTGAGCGAGTGCAGCGCACCATCTGATTCGCCAAAACGGGTTTACCATTGTAGAACGCCTCAAACTCCTTTGTGACCGCAAAACCATACTTCTGATACATTGCTTTTGCTGGTGCGTTACTCTTGGCGACATACAGCGTAGCAGGCTTACCCACCTGTGAAATTAAATGTTCCAGCAAGCTTTTACCTATCCCTTTGCCACGCGATTGCGGATGAACAAACAACGATCGAATCTCGTTTTCAAACACCGCCCCATAGCCCAGAACACCGCCATCGTCATACACAAATATCTCAGACTCCATCAGCTCTCTTAAGCGTACCTCGTCCTGCATAAGGGGCAACAACTCGAACTCTCCGGTTTCGTAGCGAAGCTCATCCAGCTTCGACAGCGCGTAGATTTCCGTTATTGCGTCCATGTCACGGTCTTGAAAAGCTCGAATTGTCATAGCGCCATTGCTCACCCCTATCAGATTACCTAGTCGAGCACACCGGAGCGGGTTACTGCGGCGCCCACTGCTCGTATAGCCGCTTCCGACTCAGCGGTACTCAACGGGCCCCGTGCGCAGGTAGCGACAACAACAGGCCGCTCACGGTTTGGTTCTGCCCACGCAATGCCCACATCACAGGCTCTCCTGTGCTGAGTGCCGGTTTTATGCGCGAAACGAACACCCGCAGGAAGTGTTGCTTGGAGGCGATTCCCACCCGTAGTAATGGACTCCATGGTATCCAACAGTTTGGCTGTATACCCCTCCGACAATAGCTCTCCCGTCGCCAACTTCTCCAGAAACTGCCCCATGCCGCGCATCGTGCCAGAGTTGTACTCAGTGGCGTAATAGGCGTCAAAGGCACTGTCCAGATCAGGCTTCCCCAACTCTTCACGCGTTATCCCGAACAGCTCAGCGAGAATATTGGCCCGGCCTTCCGGGTCGCTGGCTTCCCGAATGCGGAAGAACTCGGGAGATGCAAACTCGTGAGCACCATAATGGAACTCACTGTAAGCCAGGCGTCGTACATCGGCCAAAGTGGTGATGGGGCCGAGATATTCCAGTTCCAACGCCGCCACGGATTCATTGATGGCATTCAGACCCAGAGTGCGAATCACCATGTCAGTGGCCGTGTTATCGCTTTCTATCAACATTTTTCGGTACAGTTCATGCAGAGTGAATGCCGTACCGGCCTCGGACCAGTTAGTGTTACCTGCACCGTCGACATAATCTGAATATTCTAGAGTCACCTCATCGTTAAGCGTCAAGGTGCCGTCCTCAATCCGGGAGTAGAGAGCAACGGCAACGGGCACCTTGATGGTCGACGCCAAATACCAGTGCGCGTCGGCACGCAACGTTACCTCTTCCCCACTGCCGATGTCCTTGACGTATACGCTGAGATCACCAGAAAAATCCCGGTCGGCCGCCTCAAGGTCATTCGCTAGCTGTGCCTGCCAAGATGCCGCCACAGCGGACGAAGCCATCAGAGACACCAGCATCAACGGCCCCACTATCAACGGCACCAGCATCACGCGCGTAAGAACAAATCGCATCATTCGGGTCGTCATAAACCTCACTTGTACACCTTCATAAATTCAACGAGCTTGATCCAAACCCCGGTGGCCAGAATCAGGCCCAGCGTCAGCATCAAAGTAAAATCGTATTCTACAGTTTGCCAAAACCCCATGAGATAGCGAAAGCCCACAAAAATGACAATAATGTGAAAAATAAACGCCTGCAGCGCATTGGAACCAATCACCGTCAGCGGGTACAACACCTTCGCCAACAAAGGGCCACCCGCCACACTGAGACCGATAATCAGAAACGCACCACCCATGGAGAACAGCATAAACTGCAGATTCGGTGGATGTTTGCCCACATTGGCAGCAATCAGATCCATAGCCTGCGCCAGTTCTGGCGACGCTACCCACCACAGAGACAAAAACAACAAGGCAGACACCATTAACAACGCACCCGCCATCGACAAACGCCAGCGCAGGTTACCGTGGCACCACAGCAGAGCCTCGCCGATCAACAAGCCCAGCAGCACCAGTGGACCACGCGTCAGTTGCCCCCAAGTGTAATAAGCATCGTCTTCCACAAAGATGGCGCGTAATTGCGGGCTGCCCCAAAAGGTCACATTGTCTGCAACCCAAACACCGAACAATGCCAAGGCAGCCGGACTGATCAACCGCACGATCAACGGCGTGCGGCGCCAGAGTGGCAACAGGAACGGCACCCACATCAAAGCAATGGCATAAAACCCGAGAATTTCCACGAAGGAGGGAAAGTTGCGATACAGCAGCGTGTCCACAATGTCCGAGGGCCCAAACAGATAAAGCATTTCAGCCACAGTCAGCACTTTGTACCAGAAGAAAACCGCCACGCCACTGAGCAGCAGCTTCAACCGCAGGCGCGGCCAGCGGTCCGTGCCGACCCGAGGCAGAAAAGCCACAGCGAGGGCAATACCAAACACCATGATAAAGGTAGAGGACGAAAACTTGGTGATCAGATGAATCGGAATCTGCCCATAGTCCGGTAGATCTTCGAAACTCAACAGACCAACGATACCATGGCTGAGAATCATCAGCGCAACAGCGATGCCCCTAGCCAAGTCAACCGAGGGGATTCGACCGGTCTGCGCAGGGATTACAGGGGGACGTGCGAGCAATGACAACCATTGCCCCCAGGTTTTTCCAAACCATCTTGATTGCATCACATTAGGTCCTTTTTATCGATCATCAACGTTAGTCGTTACTTACGCAGATTACCAGACCTCAGTTCAACTCTGAGCGTTTGCGGTCACCACAAGCCATGCTCTGTGTTTGAATGTCCATTGAAGCGTCTGCGCTTGTCCAATGGCACATCGCTAGGTATCAATTTCTCTACCTCTCGATAAGTCACCCAACGTAACTACAGTGCCTTGTGCAATCTGCTCATATTCTCTGCTTAGCAACCAGTAGCAAAAAGACAAACAGCTCAGCCCCTACCCAGTACCATTGTTTCAATGTAGAGCCATCTAAAACGATACCCAAAATTCGTGCTATCAGAAAACCAAGCATTAAAGCCGAACCGGTAGCGGCAACCGTTAGCAGAAAAGGCTTTAACTGATGATGTGTCATCATTAAAAGGCCTAATCCAATGAGTATCCCCCACCAAACCCTACGCTCAACAGCTTTAAATGGGTCGTCCGGCACGGGCTTATCGCTAACCAATTCAGGGTTGGACACCAAAACCAAACCTGAAATGAAAAAAATAAACCAATAAGTATCAGAATAAGCTTGTGGTCCATATTACCCCCAGAAAAATGACAGTTTATTCATTGTCTAACCATCACCAAGCACACAACGCGAGGTTGGACTTACCTTGGCTACCATAGCCACTCCAAGGCAGGGCTGAGATGCTCGCGTTTGTTAGGAGCCTGACCGTTAAGACACCGAACAGCCGCGCTTTGCGCTCCATATACCATGGAATAACATCGCCCGACGGCCGATCGGGACTGAACAGCGAGGCAAACCACTCATCCAACGCGATGTGTATACCTTGCGTGCGTGAAGCCAAAGCCATAGCGTAGGTGGACTTTCCGGAGCCAACCGGGCCTTCAATGAGGTAGGTATCGGGCATATCAGTTTGAATCGCCATTAGTTTGCTATACAGCCACCAATGAATGGCTATTGGGTGATTTTCATGAAGATGCTGTCTTTTTTATTCACGAATTTGTATTACTAATTTGCCCCTGCCATGCTTTGTTTCAATTTGAGCGTGAGCGTTGCGCAGGTCTCCCTCTGTAAAAGAGTATATTCGGCTGATATGGACCTTTAGCTTTTTTTCTTCCATCCATGCATTGATCTGTTCCAATTCTTCACGTCTCGGATCAACGACGACAAAATTACCGCGTACATCATAGGCTTCTGTGATTTCCGAAATATCTGGCGTTACAATAGAAACCACCCGACCACCTTTTTTAAGAACTTTCATATTTTTCTCTTGTTCCAAGCCAACAACAAAATCTAGAACGATGTCCACATCTCTAACAACTTCCGAATAGTCAACGGCCGCATAATCAATTATCTCATCCGCACCTACACTGCGAACAAATTCATGATTCCCAGAGCTGGTTGTTGCAATAACATAAGCACCTGAAGCCTTCGCCATTTGTATCGCTATGTGCCCTACACCGCCCGCTCCACCGTGAACCAAAACACGATCTCCTTGCTTCACCGCCCCGTATTGGAATAGTGAATGCCAAGCCGTTAAGGCCACAACCGGTAAAGCTGCCGCGTCATTGAACGGTATATTTGCCGACAACCTGGCCAACTGTGATTCTTCAGCAACCGTGTATTCGGCATAAGTTCCGGAACTCCCCAATCCAAATACACGATCTCCTTGCTTAAAATACTTAACCGATGATCCCACCTCCTTAACCACACCAGCAAGATCCAGCCCCAAAGTATGAGGAAATCTTTGTACGGGAAAAACATCCTGCACACGCCCTCCTCGAATATTACTGTCAACAGGGTTAACAGATGTCGCATGCATTTCCACAAGAACCTGAGTGTCACTGTGTACAGGCAGGGCCACTTCCTGTTCTCCCAACACTTCAGGTTCTCCGTAGCCATGAATGGTTATAGCTTTCATTTTGATATCTCCTCAAAAATAGACATGCGTTGATTTATAGACGGATGTTCAATAGAATGCTAATCCGTTAATCGGTAGAGTCAATGGTTAAACGGGCTCTGAATGTTCATTAATTAACACTTTATAGAGAGCTGTTCATAAACTCTTGAGAGGTATTGACGTTGACAGTAGATCGAAGGGTCTTAAAGACGCGAGAAGCGATAAAGAAGGCGCTGCTCGAGCTAATGATGGAAAAGGACTTTAAAGACATAACTGTCCAGCTCATATCGGAAAGCGCAAACCTAAACCGAGGTACTTTTTATCTGCATTACCTGGATAAGTTTGACCTGTTGAACCGGTGTGTCGAAGAGCAGTTTAATGAATTAATGCGAGTTTGTGCATCCAAAGGGCATGATCAAAATCGATTCCCGACCTTCGACTCTATTCTGGCGACAACAGCATATTTTGAAGAGCATTTTGTGTTTTATAGTTGCATGCTAAATGACGAAGGAATGGCAACTTTTCGGCGCCAACTCCACCAACTAATGGCGAAAGGTATAGCTGAACAATTGAATATGAACGACATAAACAAAGGTATGAGCAAGGACATTCTCGTTCAATTCATGGCCTCGGCAATTGTAGGCATAGTGGAGTGGTGGATACTCAATGAAATGCCTATCCCTGCTAACCGACTGGCCCACGAGTTATGGGATCTACTGGAGAGAAACGACTTCAGAAGATAGCGATGTCGACTAGACTGTACTGCTGTAATGGAACCGGTACTTTAATCATAGCCCGGGAGTATCTACGGTACCGGGGGAAGTCTAGGTTAGGCGATTTCGGCACTACGCTGCACACTAAGACTTTCTTGCATCAAAAGCCCAAAAACAACATGTCCAACGCCGCAGATATTTCATCCTGATGCTCCGCAAGACTACCAACGCAGGAGCGCACTTCACTATCGGGCACAGCAGCCATGAACTGAGTGGCCATTACTAGCTCCTGCCCCTCAATGCTAAATACAGGATTCAGCCTCTGGGCAGGGGATGGTGCGGAGGATCCGGGTAACAGTGGCACGACAACCCGTGTGTTCAAGCCACTAAGAATATCTGACTGAACATCCAGCAGATAACCGGACCCACTCTGATTTTCGAAGATGTCGAAACGGGCCATCAGAACTGACGATGCTGTGCGAGCGGTAAACCATTAGCTTCAACGTATGCGTTCGAGCTTGCCAGTGCTTTGGCATTTTCTTTCAGCCACTTCTCTTGCTTATACAGCTTCACAGCCTCGCTGATCCCTGCCTCTGCAGAGCGAGAGATATTGATTCCCAGGGCTTTTGCCTCACTGAGAAGAGCGCTATCAAGCGATAGATTCGTTGGTCTTCGGGCAGATTTGTTAGCTTCAGCAGCATGCATGGTTCAATCCTCTCGCGGAACGACCCCCTAATTGTATGCGCATATTTTTTGCGCATCAAGACAGCCCTAACGTCACCCCTTGACGCCCACCCATAATTTCTTTAGTTTGCTCCCCACACAATCTTGTCGGAGTGCGCATTCGCGTTACCGGCACTGGCGAGTGTTATCCACTCGCTCTAAATGAAACCCTATGCGGCAGGACGCCGCATCGGAGCCCCAGGGATGGGTTCACGCGTGTTTCATGTGAGCGAGTGGATAGCACAAAGCCGTGCCTGATACACGAATGAGCTGAGATCGCAATTGCGGGATCCGTGGAACCTGATCGAGTTAAGACTTGCGCAGGAAACAAGAAGAACCATGCCCAACATGGTTTTTGGCCGGTGCTATTTTTTCGTGGCATCAGCCGCTGCCCAGCAGCCTTTCACCCATAACACCCTAAGCGGTCACTCCGTCTTTCCCTGGCTTCAACCAAGAGAGACTGGAATGACAACAGTAGACACCAACCCAACTAACCCTTCTACGCTGGGCGACCGCGTCGCTAAACTGAGTGCGGACGTTACACAGCCCCTAAGCGGTTCACGCAAGCTGTACTTGCCCGGTTCACGGCCGGACATGCAGATCGCCATGCGCGAAATCGTGCTGTCGCCCACGCGCATTGGCCACACCGAGCAATGGGAAGACAACGAGCCTATTCCGGTGTACGACACCTCTGGCCCTTATACTGACCCCGAAAAAGCCGTGGATGTGCGCCAAGGTTTGCCGTCGCTGCGCGGTGCGTGGATTGCCGAGCGAGATGACACCGAGCCGCTGCCCGAGGTGAGTTCGGAATACACCAAGGTACGCCAGCAAGACATTCGTTTGCAGCATCTGCACTTTGCCGGTCGTAAAACGCCACGCCGTGCGAAAGCGGGTAAAAACGTATCGCAAATGCACTACGCCCGCCAAGGCATCATCACCCCGGAAATGGAATACATCGCCATTCGTGAAAACATGGGGCGGCAGCGTTTGCGTGCCGAGCATTTGCATGCGCAGCACCCCGGCCAGAACTTTGGCGCTAACCTTCCTACAGATATAACGCCCGAATTTGTGCGTGCGGAAGTCGCAGCGGGACGGGCCGTTATTCCCGCCAACATCAACCATCCGGAAATTGAACCCATGATCATTGGGCGCAATTTCTTGGTGAAGGTGAACGCGAACATCGGCAATTCTGCGGTAACGTCGAGCGTGGAAGAAGAAGTCGAAAAGCTGATTTGGTCGACCCGTTGGGGCGCAGACACGGTGATGGACTTGTCCACCGGCCAGAACATCCATGAAACCCGCGAGTGGATACTGCGCAATTCGCCGGTACCCATCGGCACGGTGCCGATTTATCAGGCGCTGGAAAAGGTGAACGGCGTGGCCGAAGACCTCACGTGGGAAGTGTACCGCGACACGCTGATCGAACAAGCCGAGCAAGGCGTGGACTACTTTACCATTCATGCCGGTTTGCGTTTGCACCACATACCGATGACCGCGCAGCGCGTGACCGGCATTGTCAGCCGTGGCGGTTCTATTATGGCGAAATGGTGCTTGGCACATCACACCGAAAGCTTCTTGTACACGCACTTTGAGGACATCTGTGCCATCATGAAGGCGTACGATGTGACCTTCTCGCTGGGCGACGGTTTACGGCCCGGCAGCATTGCCGACGCCAACGATGCAGCGCAGTTTGCCGAGCTGGAAACGCTGGGCGAACTGACGAAGATTGCGTGGAAACACGACATTCAAACCATCATTGAAGGCCCCGGCCATGTGCCCATGCACTTGATTAAGGCCAACATGGACAAGCAGTTAGAAAGCTGCGACGAAGCGCCCTTCTATACCTTGGGGCCGTTGATCACCGACATTTCACCGGGTTATGACCACTTCTCGTCGGGCATTGGCGCGGCGATGATCGGTTGGTTTGGCTGCGCCATGCTGTGCTACGTCACGCCGAAAGAACACTTGGGCTTGCCCAACAAAGACGACGTAAAACAAGGCTTGATCACCTACAAAATTGCGGCCCACGCGGCGGACTTGGCGAAAGGCCACCCCGGTGCGCAGATCCGCGACAACGCCATGAGCAAGGCGCGTTTTGAGTTCCGATGGGAAGACCAGTTCAATTTGGCCTTAGATCCGGACACCGCCCGCGCTTACCACGACGAAACGCTGCCAAAAGACGGCCACAAAGTCGCGCATTTTTGCTCCATGTGCGGGCCGAAATTCTGTTCGATGAAGATCAGTCAGGAAGTCCGTGACATCGCAAACGCCGCCAATGCCGCCAACCCCGAAGCCGCGCAAGGCATGGCCGCGAAATCGGCCGAGTTCCGCGAAACCGGCTCGCAGCTCTATCATCCGGCGACGGAGGACTGAGCATGACGGACTCTCGTCCTATCATTTGGAGCATCGCCGGGTCTGATTCCGGCGGTGGAGCGGGAATTCAGGCCGACATCCTGACCATCAACGCGTTGGGTGGTCATGCTTGCACGCTCATCACCACGCTGACGGCGCAAAACAGCGTGGGCGTGCAATCCGTGACGGCGGTGGATGCGCCGATGTTTCAAGCGCAAGCGGATTCTTTGGCGGCAGACCTTCCCCCGGCGGCGATCAAGATCGGACTAATCGCCGCACCGTGGCAGATTCGACTGCTGAGAGAATGGCTGCGCCGCTGGAAGACCCAGTGGCCGGATGTTCCGGTGGTATTGGATCCGGTGTTGGTCGCCACCAGCGGCGACGCGCTGAGCAGCGCCGGCACCTTGCAGGATTTATTGCGTTTGCTGCCCGAGGTCGATGTGCTGACGCCTAATTTGCCAGAGCTGGAAGCCCTGACCGCCAGCGTGGTGCATTCCCCGAAGGACGCCGAACGCGCCGCACGCAGCCTGCTGAAAACCGGTTGCCGTGCGGTGTTGGTGAAGGGAGGGCATGGCTACACAGACGATCCGAAGTCGCCGCATTCTATTGACTTGCTGGTCAGCACGGACGCCGTGTGGCGCTTTACCCAACCGCGCATTGCCACCAAACACACGCACGGCACCGGTTGCACCTTGAGCAGCGCCATTGCCACACATTTGGCGCGCGGGCTGTCGGTGCCTGATGCATGCGCCCTCACAAGTGCTTACGTACAACAGGGCTTGCTGCAAGCCTATTCTACGGGCTCCGGGGCAGGCACGCTGGAGCGCCGCCAGAGCACGGCCGACTGGTTGCAGTTGGCGCGCTTACCGGCTTGTGATCTGCCACTCACAGACAGACCAGCGCCCGAAGCCTTTTTGCCCTGCACCAGTACGCCGCACGGTATTTACCCGGTGGTGCCGGACACCCACTGGCTGCAACGCTTGCTAAAAGCCGGTGCACAAGTCATTCAATTGCGCATCAAAGAAAACGATCCCGAGCGTTTACTGGCAGAGATTCGTACCGCGGTGCAGTTAGGTCAGCAATACGGTGCGCAGGTGTTCATTAACGACCATTGGCAACTGGCGTTGGAACTGGGTGCCTACGGCGTGCATTTGGGGCAGGAAGATTTGGCGGATGCGGATTTAGCCGCGCTGCGTCAAGCCGGTGTGCGGCTCGGTGTATCCACCCACGGCTATGCCGAACTGCTGCGCGCCATTGCGTTGCGCCCCAGCTACGTGGCGTTAGGGCACATTTTTCCGACGCAAACCAAACAGATGCCCAGCCAACCGCAAGGGCTGGCACGCTTGGCGCGCTATCAAGCGTTGGCCGACGAAGCGGGCCTGCCCACCGTCGCCATTGGTGGCATCAAACCGCATCATTTGTCCGACCTACGCGCTTGCGGTGTGCGCTGTGTTGCGGTGGTCACGGCACTAACCGAGTCGGACAACCCGGAACAGGACTTGGCCGAGATGAATCAGGCCTTGGAGGCTTTCAATGATTAGCATTCAGATCAACCAAACGCCGGTTGAGTTGGTGGCAGGGTGCTCTGTAGAGGAAGCTCTGCGCGCCGTGGTCGAAACACAAGATGGCATGGCGCTGGCGGTGAATGGTGTTGTGGTACCTAAATCCCAATGGCACGAACGCCAGGTAGCACACGGCGATGAACTGCATCTTTTTCGTGCTGTAGCAGGAGGTTAACCATGTTCACACTTGGCGATCGTACATTTAAATCACGCTTATTAACGGGCACGGGCAAGTTCTCTGGCACCAAGCACATGCTGGCGGCGTTGCAGGCCAGTGACACCGAACTGGTCACCTTAGCGCTGAAACGCGTCAGCCTGAACGACCCGGCCGACGATCTGTTCAGTCCCTTAAAAGCCGCAGGCTTTCAATTGTTGCCCAATACGTCAGGTGCACGCACGGCAGAAGACGCGATTTTGGCCGCGCATTTGGCGCGTGAAGCCATAGGTACGCCGTGGCTGAAATTGGAGATTCACCCCGACCCGCGCTATTTGATGCCCGACCCGATAGAAACCTTAAAGGCTGCAAAAGAGTTAGCGCGCGAGGGCTTCATTGTGCTGCCGTACATTCACGCCGACCCGGTGCTGTGCAAACGCCTGGAAGACGTGGGCTGCGCGGCGGTGATGCCGTTGGCCGCGCCTATTGGTTCCAATTTGGGGCTAGAAACACGCGAGTTTCTGCGCATCATCATCGAGCAAGCGCAGGTGCCAGTGATCGTGGACGCCGGTATCGGCGCGCCCAGCCACGCGGCGGCAGCGATGGAATTGGGGGCCGATGCGGTGCTGGTGAACACCGCCATTGCCACGGCGGCAGACCCCGTTGCGATGGCGACTGCCTTCAAACACGCGGTGGTCGCTGGCCGCATGGCGTACGATGCAGGCTTACCGGGCCAACACCAGCAGGCGCAGGCGTCGAGCCCGCTCACCGACTTTTTGCTCACCTCTTAACGTACTGGCACAGGCAAGCACTCATTATGTCCTTCACCGACACCTTAAATACCCTGAGCTGGGACGCCGAACGCCTGTCGCTGATGAGTAAAACAGCCGCGGACGTAGAGCGCGCGTTGGGCAAAACACAGCGCTCGTTCGAGGATTTCAAAGCGCTGATCAGTCCGGCAGCTCGCCCTTACATAGAAGCCATGGCCCAGCAAAGCCAAACGTTGACGCGTCAGCGCTTCGGCCTGAACCAACAGCTATTCGCGCCGCTGTACCTCAGCAATGCCTGTGCGAACGTGTGCACCTATTGCGGTTTTTCGATGGACAACCATCTGCGGCGCAAAGTGCTGAACGCAGCAGAAATCGACCGCGAAGCCGATGCGCTGACGGCCATGGGTTTTCAACACATTCTGTTGGTGACGGGCGAAGCACCCAAGGTCGCGGGTGTGGACTATTTAGCGGCGGCGTTGCAGCAACTGCGGACACGGTTTGCGCAGGTCAGCATGGAAGTGCAGCCGCTCGACCAGCCCGACTATGAACGCCTGCAACAACAAGGCTTGCACGGCGTGTTGGTGTATCAGGAAACCTACCATCGCGGGGTGTATGCGGAACATCATCCCGTAGGGAAGAAAGCCGACTTTGACTATCGCTTGGCAACGCCGGAGCGTTTGGGCAATGCGGGCGTGCATAAAATCGGCTTGGGTGTGTTGCTCGGCCTGACCGACTGGCGTACCGACTGCCTGATGATGGCGCACCATTTGCGCTATTTGGAACAGCGCTATTGGCGCAGTAAGTTCAGTGTGGCCTTTCCGCGTTTGCGCCCTGCAGAAGGTGATTATCATGTGGCCCAGCCGATTGGTGACGCCGAACTGGTGCAGTTGATCTGCGCGTGGCGGCTGTTCAGCCCGGACTTGGAATTGAGCCTGTCTACCCGCGAACGTGCGGAATTCCGTGACCGGTTGTTGCCATTGGGCATCACCACACTCAGCGCCGCTTCTAAAACCCAACCGGGCGGTTATGCGGTGGATGCAGACGCCGCGCTAGAACAGTTTGAAATTGATGACGCGCGCTCGGTGGGTGATGTGGTTGCGGCGATCACACACGCCGGTTACCAGCCCGTTTGGAAGGACTGGCAACCGGGCTGGTAGGAGAGAACACGCAGGAGACCAAGCCGCATCGCGGGTATAAATACCCTCCCTACTCTTCGTCCAAGAGGCTGCGCGCCTACGATCCCGTCAGTGGCGGTATTTCCAACTCCGGCTCTGGCGGCTCTTCCTTTTTGGGCGGATGTTTCAGCACAACGATTGGCCGCACAATCAACAAGTTGTTGGGGTAGATAATGGTGTTGCCGTCTAAGTCGCGCAGCTCGAAATGGAACAACCCCATATCAATAATCTGCCCTTGCAACGCATTGGCACCATCGACCACGCGGATGTAAGCGCCGTGCATGACTCGGCCCTGCGAGAGCAGAATAAAGAAGCTGGTGATGTTACTCAGCACCGACCAACTGGCGAACAAGGCGACACCGATGATGGCGAATACTGACGACCCAAACAGCAACAATGTGCGCCAGTCCAGGTGCCACAACCACGCCAGCAGAATAACCGCAATAAAAGCAAAAAACGTGGTGAGAAAGAGTTTAACTTTTTTCGCTAAAGCAGTAGCCCAGCGCTTGCGCGACGGCACCAAACGCATAACGGCCTCTACGACCCAATCACTCAGCCAAGGAACAGATACCACCATAGCAATGGACGCCAAAAGGCGTAGAACCAAATCCATCAAACTTACTCCTTATTGTTTTGTTCATTATGCCACAACACGGCGCAGTGGTGCAGCAACCACTGACCCAGGCGCCGCACACTGGGTAAGTCTCCCCAGTGCAAAACATCCGTTTGCAGCGCTGTCAACAAACCGTGCAACAGCCCGGCGTGAATGTCGCCGCGCTCCGACAAGCCTAACAACGTATGCTTGAGGTCTGACTGACTGGCGGGCAGTGCTTCGCATTGGCGACACAGTGCCGACGTCCAAGCCGCCAACGATACGTTCTGCTCGGGTGTTTTCGGCCAGTCGCTGAGGCCATTCACCAACCGATAACCACGTTCAGCTTTGCTGATGTCGGAAGGCAACAAAGGGATATCAGCCGCCAGCACCTCGGCTAGACTGAATAAGTCATCAGGCTTGCCGCTGATCAACTCCAACTCTATTTCACCGATCGGCTGCGTGGCATCACCAGCGCGTGCCAGCCCTTGATCCAACGCCAGTTCAATCACGCTATCGTTATGCGTCACCTGCCAAGTGCGGCGCTCAAACGTGGTTTCAAACAACGGCTGCACAGCGCCCAGAGTCAGGCCCACTGGCAGCACCTCTGTAGGCAGTTTATCCCACTCTAAAGCCGGCCCCGCAATCGCCATTTCCCATTCTTGCCTCGCATGCAACCCGCCTTGCGCCTCCCCTCTGGCTTTCAGGGTTTGTAACCACTGACTGCCCTTATTACGAAGGCGCAAGGCAATACCCGCTTGCGTTAATGCTTGCTGCGGTGTGTCGCAATAAATGTTGCTGAGGGTGAACTGTTCCGCCGGTATATTTTGCAGCAGCGGGTGCGCGATTAGAGATGCGCGAGCCGATGCAGGCAGCAGCAACTTCAGTTCTATTTCGGTACTCATGGCACACCTCGGCACGGCTTAAGCATTGATTATTCTATGTATTAGACACTTAAATAGCCGCATGAGGCCAGCCCTCTGGCCGAACATTCGCGTAAAGGGCTGCGCTCCTACCAAACTGCGCTCCGATTGATGGGGATCAATAAACCCCCAGCCGAAATTGCGTACTCTCTATCGCATTCATTCACCCTTGTGCAGGACGCCAAACCATGCCTCTCGCCGACATTCTCTGGCAGCCAGATGTCATCAACCGCTATAACATCAGCGGGCCACGTTACACCTCGTACCCCACGGCCCTCCAGTTTGCACCAGTCCCTACCACAGAGTTACCCGACGCACTGGCCCAAGGGGCGCACCACGAGCCGCTGTCGTTGTATGTACACATCCCGTTTTGCCATCACCTGTGTTACTACTGCGCCTGTACCAAGGTGGTCACCCGCGACCAAAGCAAGGCCGATCGCTACTTGGACGCACTCGAGCTAGAAGTACAGCGCGTTGCACCCATGGTGCGCCAGCGCCCGATACGGCAACTGCATTGGGGTGGCGGTACGCCGACCTTCCTGAACACAAAGCAGATCACTCGGCTGTGCCAGATACTGAGCCAGCATTTTCAACTGGAGCCGAACGACCAGAAGCGCGAATTCTCCATTGAGATAGACCCGCGTGTCACCACCGCTGAAGACTTGCAGCAACTCCGTGACTGGGGCTTTAATCGGCTGTCCATGGGTATTCAGGATTTCCATCAGCCGACGCAGGAAGCCGTGCACCGTATACAGTCGCCTGCGATGGTGACGGAACTGGTCGGGCAAGCGCGATCTCTGGAGTTTCACGGCATCAGTTTTGACCTCATCTATGGTTTACCGCACCAGACGCTTACCAGCATGCAGCGCACCTTGCAGCAAGTCATCGCGTTAGCACCGGAGCGCATTGCCTGCTACAGTTACGCGCATTTACCTGATCGCTTCGCGCCACAGAGACGCATCCTCGCAACCGATTTGCCATCACCCAGTGGCAAGGTAGAACTGCTACACACCATCGTGCAGCAACTGCAAGAAGCCGGGTATCGCTACATCGGTATGGATCATTTCGCGCTACCGAGCGATGGTTTGGTAAAAGCCCATGAGAACGCGACGTTGCAGCGTAATTTTCAGGGTTATTCCACGCACGGCAACACCGACTTGCTGGGGCTGGGTATGTCGGCCATCAGCTCGATCAAAGACACGTATTTACAGAACTACGCGGACCTCGACAGCTACCAGAATGCCTGCGCCACTCAATTGCCCACGCATCGCGGCTACCGCATGCACGACGACGACCGTATTCGCCGCCGGGTGATCATGGATCTGGCCTGCCAAGGCTATGTGAACTTTGCTTACATGTGCGACGAGTTTGCGTTCGACTTTTCAGCCTATTTTGCGCCTGAACTGGAAGCATTGCAGACTTTAGCCAACGACGGTTTGGTGGTGCTGACGGAAGATGACCTGACGGTGACAGACTTAGGGCGATTGTTGTTGCGCCCTATCTGCATGGTGTTTGATGCCTACTTGGCGAGCCATGGTCAGACCCGGTACTCGCGTGTAATATGAAAGACTGAGGTTTTTAATGCCCACAAGGGTGCTATGCAAAGGACGACGATAACCGTGCCGAAGATTCTGACCGCGCCCAACCTAACGCCGCACAATTTTGGTGGTCTATTGACCGTTGCGCCCTGCATGTTGACCTTTATGGAACAGGCCGCGCGTGTGGCGCGCACCAATGCGTCTATTCTGGTGCGCGGCCCCAGTGGCTCGGGTAAGGAACTGGTAGCACGTTATATTCACGACCATTCGCACCGAGCAGGGCAAACCTTCAGTGCCATTAACTGTGCCGCACTGTCACGCGAACTGATGGCGTCTGAGCTGTTTGGACATAAGCGCGGGGCGTTTACGGGCGCAACGCACGACCGCACCGGCCTGTTGCAACTCACCGATGGCGGCACATTGTTTCTGGATGAAATAGCCGAAATGCCGCTCGATATCCAAGCCGGTCTGCTACGCGTGTTACAAGACCGCTGTTTCACGCCATTGGGTTCCAGCGAAGTCATCCACACCAATATTCGGCTTGTCAGCGCCACGCATTCCTCGTTGCGAACCAAGGTCGCACAGGGCGATTTTCGCGAAGACCTGATGTATCGCATTCGGGTTGTTCCTCTTTATCTTCCACCGTTGCGCGAGCGCATCGGCGATATTGAAATGCTCGCGTGGGCGTTCATTCATACTCTGAATGCAGAAAATGAGCGCACGGTAACAGGCATTACGCGAGCCGCTTACGACAGCCTATTGAGCTACCATTGGCCGGGCAACATCCGTGAACTAAACAATGTAATTGCCTACAGCCACGCCATCGGTGAAGGCGCGGTGATTGACCTGCCAGACTTACCACCGGAGTTGCGTGGTGAAGGCCCCCCGGACGAGCACTCAGCCCCACAAGCTGATGATGAGCGCTCGGCATTGCGCGCCCTACTGCAACAGCACCAAGGGCGAAAGCAAGTCGTGGCCGATGCGCTGGGAATATCGCGCGCGACGTTATGGCGTCGGATCAAACAATTCGGTTTAGAGTAGCAAAGCTAGCTGCGTTGTCAGCACTGCGTTGAAAAATTGTTTCATCGTTTCAAAAATTTGAAACAAAGGAACAACTGCCCGCCAGAAAATTTTCGTAAAATCTATATATTTCAGTAACTTATAAAACTGGCACATATCCTGTAATAGCACTTGCAACGAATCACATTGCTCGCATTTTACGCACGCTTTTTACGAGGGTACTGATATGCCACATTCCATGGTCTGGATGCCAACCGAGGAGATCATCAAAAAGATCCCCTGCACCTGCATTGACGGCCGTACACCAGGCCTGCGTTACAGCGTTGCCGGAGGCAGCCTGGGGTTATTGCTGCACACTATGGCGCACATTGAGCACGCCCAGCAATTGCATCTCACTGATGAACAAGTCAATTCATACGTCAACTTATTCATTGATGACGTTGCACCGCTGTATCTGCACACCGACCAACACGCACTCGACCTCATCTATGCCCGCATGGGTGTAGCGCCCGACACACGCCTGCGCGACCTGACGGAAGCACAGCAACGCAGCTTCATAGCGTTTGCCACGCAAACCGACTTTCAAGGCTGTGGTCACGTCAAGTTGATGATGACGCACGAAGACTACCAAGTGCCTTTGCGCCTGATTCAAGCAACACTGACGGTGTTCTTCCAGTTATTCTTCGCCCGCCACGAGCGCGTGCTGTTTGATGTATTGGCTGGTCGGCACAGTGAAGAACGAGTTCTATTGCTCGACGAACAAGGCAGCATGGCGATTGAACGTCAATCGGCTCTGTACCTCGAAGCACCGCAGGACGAAAACCAGTTTTTCTGCCACCGCCCACTGAAGCGCGCCCTAATGGCTCGTTTTCAAACGGCATTGAATGCAACCTCGTTGCCCACCCTGACCCCAGAACATTGGGACGGTCTGGCCGAGGAGCACGACATGGCAGCAGAAAAGACATTACATCACCTGGCACCTCACCTGCCGGTTGACCATATTCATATTTAATTGAGGAGGAAGTGACCATGACGATTAGCCGCTTCTCTGACACCGCCAAGCGCTGGGTTCCGGCCCTCGAGTGGCTACCCAACTACCAAAAGACGGACCTGCGCGGTGATTTGATCGCCGGTATTACCGTCGCTATGATGCTGATTCCGCAGGCCATGTCGTACGCTTTGTTGGCCGGCTTGCCGCCGTATATTGGCTTATATGCAGCGGTATTACCGCTGCTGGTGTATGCACTTTTTGGTACGTCTCGCCAACTAGCAGTTGGCCCTGTCGCCATGGTGGCTCTGCTGGTTGCCAGCGGCGTTTCGGGCATGGCTGAACTGGGCTCGGAGCGTTACATCGCGTTAGCCATAGGCCTTTCGCTGCTGGTTGGTATTATGCAGTTTGGTATGGGCGTATTTCGCCTAGGCTTTTTGACCAACTTCATGTCGCACCCGGTGATTTCAGGCTTCACCAGTGCGGCCGCGTTGATCATTGGTTTCAGCCAGTTGAAACACATTGTTGGTTTGAAACTGCCCAACACCGAGAACATTGCGCTGACCTTCTGGCACACCGCGACACAATGGACGGCGATCAACCCCGTTGCTTTGAGCATTGGCGTGGGTGGCATTATGCTCCTGCTGGTGTTGCGCCGCCTGAATCCTATGCTGCCGGGCGCCATGATCGCCGTGGTGTTGTCGACGTTGATCGTCTGGTTCTTTGACTTGAACGTGACGGCAGGACTTTCGGTGGTCGGTGCAGTGCCCGCTGGATTTCCAGAGCTGTCCGCACCAAATGTGTCGTTGGGCGACTTGCGCGACTTACTGCCCATCGCTTTAACGATCGCCTTTGTCGGCTTTATTGAAAGCATCGCAGTGGCGAAGAAGATTGCGCAAGAGAAAGGCTATGAAGTAGAGCCCAATAAAGAACTGATCGGGCTGGGTTTAGCCAACATCGTCGGTGCATTTTCCAAAGCCATGCCGGTGACCGGTGGGTTCAGCCGTACCGCGGTGAACAAGAACGCCGGTGCGAACACGGGTTTGGCGTCGATGATCACTGCTGTATTGATTGGCATTTCGTTGCTGCTGTTCACCTCACTGTTTTATTACATTCCGAACGCCATTCTGGGCTCTGTGATCATGGTAGCGGTGTTTGGCCTAATCGATGTGCACGAAGTGAAACACCTTTGGAAAGTGAAGCGCGATGATCTCGCCATGCTGGCTGTTACCTTCGGTGCCACATTGGTGTTGGGCGTGAAGACCGGCATCTTCTTGGCGGTCGGCCTGTCTATGCTGTGGTTTGTGATCAAAACCACTCGGCCACACTACGCCATTCTAGGTCGTTTGCCTGGTAGCACGGTGTATCGCAATGTCGAGCGCCGTGCGGATGCAGAGACAACACCCGGTGTTCTAGCCGTACGTTTTGATGCGCAGTTCTATTACGGCAACGTGTCCTTTTTGAAAGAGACCTTGAAGAAAGCCGAAGCCAATATGACGACGCCGTTGCGTGCGGTGGTGTTAGACGCCAGTGCGGTGAATCAACTGGATTCTTCAGCGGATACCGCGCTGCATGAACTGCTGCAAGATTACCGCAACCGAGGCATTCAATTACTGTTTGCCAACGTCAAAGGGCCAGTGATGGATGTGATGCAGCGCAGCGGTTTTGCCGAGAAGTTGGGTCAAGAGAACTTCTTCTTAACCACGCATGAGGCGGTGAGTGCTTCACAGGGTGGATGACGACGTAGGGAGGCCAGCCCTCTGGCCGAACCATTCGCGCAGAGGGCTGCGCTCCTACGCCCGAACCAGCGTCATCCGCCGTCCACCCCGCCATACATTGAAACAACAATGAAACACAAATCGGGTTGATTTTTACCTCAGCAAGGGTATAGTTCTCCTAACTACTTTAGATTTTACTAATTAAGAGGTTGCTATGGAAATAGTGAATTTTACACCTATCTCAGCATTCATCGGTGGCGGCCTGATCGGCCTCTCTGCTGCATTGCTTCTGTACACCAAAGGCCGCATCGCGGGTATTTCCGGCATAGTCGGCGGTGTCATTTACCCTGAAAAGGGTGATATGGACTGGCGTATCGTATTCGTCATTGGCCTGGTCATCGGTGGCTTTATTTACCAATGGTTGGGGCTGGGTGTCGGCGTTGACCACATTGTACCTGTAGTCAGCACACCTTGGTTGATTGTTGCGGGTTTGTTGGTCGGTGTGGGCACCACCATCGGCACCGGTTGTACGAGTGGCCATGGTATCTGTGGTTTGGCGCGTCGCAGCCCACGCTCCCTGGTTGCCACGCTCAGCTTTATGACCGCTGGCTTTGCCATCGTTTACGTTATTCGTCACCTGATTGGAGGTTTGTAACATGCAGAATTCAGCACGTTTAGGCGTTGCACTCTTCGCCGGTATCTTATTTGGCTTTGGTCTGTCCGTCGCGCAGATGATTGACCCGGCAAAGGTCGTTAACTTTTTAGATGTGTTCGGCACTTGGGACCCATCACTCGCCTTCGTAATGGGTGGCGGACTGTTAGTGAACGCCATAGCAACGCCGTTGATCATGCGCCGCGCAAAACCGGTGTTCGCGGAAATATTCCGAGTACCAACAAAAGCCGATGTGGATAAGCGCATCGTGATCGGTGGTTTGTTGTTTGGTGCTGGCTGGGGTATTGCCGGTTACTGCCCAGGCCCGATGCTGACCTCTTTGAGCTTCGCGGATGGTGCTATTTTGACCATTGTAGCGGCTTATGTGGTAGGTACCTTTGCGGCGAAATGGGGCTTGGCGCAGCACGAAAAGCGGATGCATTTGAAGCATGCGGCGGATGAGGCCTGTGTCGGGTAGGGGGCGCATTAAAAACGACTGCGCTCGCTCTGGCGGCGTTAAAATTGGGTTCGAGATGCTCACTTACCGTCAGTAAGCTGCGCATTCGAACCCAATTTTGCCTTGCCAGCCCTTCGCTCGTTACGTTTTTAAAAGCACCCCGACCATTGAGGAAAGAAGTCCTACTGAGCTTCTTCCAATATCTGCGCGGCCAAGGCACGGAAACTGTCGTACGAACTGGTCGCACCACTGAACGCATCTAAGGCATCAGCATCACCCGTGGCAATCAACTGCTGCACATACCCGGGATAACTCGACAACTGTGATACGCCATTGGGCATGGCGTTGCGCCAGCGCGTTGCGTAGCCGTAGTCCCGTAATTTGCTGTTGGTGACTGCGCCTTCTTCATTACGCTGCACTTCATCGTAATGTGCCGCCAATACACGGCCTTCGTGCACAGTGACTTCTAACACAGCAATCCAGCCACGGCCGTCCGGTGCGCTTTCGGCGTAGTAGGAACCGTCACGATAGCCTGACTTCGCGTTATAGCCCGCAGCTTGCGTAGGCGTTTCAAGCCAAGCACCTTCCAACGCCAACGCGGCCACCTCGGTGAAACTGTCGTAGCTAGAAGTTGCACCGCTGATCACGTCCAACTGATCGGGGTAACTCCGCTCAATCAACTGCCGCGCATAACCGGGGTAGGCAGACAACTGCGATGTACCGCCCGGTACGGCATTACGCCACCGACCTGCGTATCCGTAGTCGGCCAATTTGCTGCCTGTCACAGCGCCTTCTTCGTTGCGCTGCACTTCATCGTAGTGCACCGCTTGAATACGACCGCTGTACACCGTGATTTCAATGACCGGCGTCCAACCACGGCCATCTGGTGCTAATTCCGCGTAGTAAGAACCGTCTTGCAATATCGCTTGTTCAGGCGCTCCCACCGCTACCGGCCGAGCCACTTGTGGACGCGCTGGGGTTGCGGCTACGGGTTCGTCAACAACAATCGCTCCTTCCAAGACACCGATTTGGTAATTCGCTAACATAGCCGCAGCGCCAGCACTGTGGCCGCGCCCACCACCAACGGCTTCCCATGCTTCGGTAGACTCTTTACCGCACCAAGCCGCAATCACCTGCTCCGGCGTTGGGTGGTTCGGGATATAAGCGGTAATGTCGTAGACACGGCCATTGATCTCTTTCCAGCAACTGTCGGCGCTGTCGTTCTGCGCCAATTCTCCAGCCGAAATAACACGCTGACCGCTGGCTGACACACCCGCATCAGGATTGAGTGTATTCACCAATAATAAGGTGGCCACTGTCGCCACAAAGGCAATGAATAAGGTATAGGCTATTTTGTTCATAGGAAATCAAACGCCTCGCTGTGTATACGTGAAGAAGGAACGCCTGCCGCTTTAAACACTTGCCGCAGGTGATGAATCATCGCTGGAGGCCCACACATGTAGATCTCCCGCTCGGCAAAATCCGGGCAACTGGCGCGTAAGAACGCTTCCGAAATCGGTCCTTCTTTGCGGAAATAATGTGGCGTTACATCTAAACCATCGACTTGCTGACCCAACGCCAACAGCTCATCCAAGTAGTAAGCCCGCTGGTCATCGTTCGCCAGATAAAACAGGTGAGCGCTCACTTCACCCTGACGATTTTGCACATCCCGCGCCCCACTGACAAACGGCGTAATACCGATACCGCCCGCTAACCAAAGCTGTTTACGCTGCGGTTCCACGCGCTCGTAGAAGTCGCCATAAGGGCCTTCTACGTAAACCTGGCTGCCTACCGCAACGGTCTGAATGGCTGAACTGGCGTCACCCAAGGCCTTAATGCCGACCTTCAGATACTCGTCGCTCGGCGCTGAAGAAATAGTATAAGGATGCTCCTCGTTGCGCCCCGCGTTCAAGGCGCTATCGAGCGGGGTCAAATAGATAAACTGACCCGCTTCATACGCCATGGTTTTATCGACAGGCTTGAGACTGATTTCTACCACGCCCCTAACCAAAGTATCGACCTTAGCGACTTCATAGCGGTAACGGCCAAGACTCGGCGACAAGACTTTGCGCCACACAATGGCACCAATGGCGAACGCCGCCATCAACCACCACACCAGTGTTTCCGCAGCAATGGGAATGGCATGCAGAAGCGCCAAGATGACGGCAGGTGCCGAGAATAAATGGAGTTTCTTCCAACGCTGATAGTGGATGCGCCCCACGAAGCCGAAGGTCGGCCCTAGGAAGATCACCATGCACACCAGTGCTAGCCAGCCTGACCAAATGGGCCACTCTGCCAGCGGCGGGAAAATCCGTAAAATAGCCGCGTCAATCGAGAACGGCAACGCCGCATAGGCCAGCAATACAACGTGCAACAGCACCAGCACAAAACCGGCAAAGCCGAAGAAACGGTGCACCACCCACAAGCGCGCCAAACCACCGAACCAACGGTCATAATGCGGTAAGCGCACACTCATCATTGCTGCCAGCAGCATCATCGCCAGCCCCAGTATGCCGGTCAGCCGGCCAGTGAGCGTTAACCAGCCCACTACACTGTCGTTAAAAGCACCCAACAAACGTGGCAAGGCCACAAGCAAGGGCAGCAGCAGGAACACCAGCAATAGTATATCGCCGGGTTTGAAGCGGGCTTTCAGCCAGGTCGTCATGAGTCCGTCCTTTCGTGAGTTCAAGGTGAAGCGTACAGCATCATCATGATTCACTGTGGCACGCTAGCCGCCAACTGACAACTGTACTCGGGGCTTATCGGACAGAAGCTTGACCCGCGTCAATCATTGATAGGCTGCCGGTCTCGCGCTCCCACATCGCCAGCAAGTCCAAAGCCTCAATGCGATCATTGCCACACACCTCCAGGTCGGCATCGAACTGACTGCACACACTAGGACGTTGAGGTTGGCCAAAGATAGCGCAGCGAAGATCCGGCAGTAATTGCACGCAGGTTACACCAGCCGGTTTACCCTGTGGCATGCCCGGAATGGGGCTGGAGATGGATGGCGCGATACAACAGGCACCGCAGCCTTCACGGCAGGTCATTTTCATGGGTTTATGTATCTCTTCGTAGAGCGGGGGTTATCGTAGGGTGGGGGTTTACACCCGCCGAATATCGACAGTTCTTTTTGCCCTGCGTACCCGATATTATGCGCAATACTCACGACAGAAAGCCACCTAATCCACCATCCTTTCGCCATGCGGTTGAATCACGGTACTATATCGGGATTATCGATTGGAATTATTGGCATTGACCAAAAAATCATTGATCAATAGAGACACGCAAAACAACAAGGGTACCGCCGTTATGTCGAACAACAATCTGAACAGCAAAGCACTGCCCTTGTTTATGCAAAACTGGTCAGAAGCAGAAAGGACTGAACAAAGATTACGCTATTCTTGCTCACGTTTGCACGCCCATTTTCCATTGGATGCGAGCGATGTAAGCAGCGGCAATGAAGAACTCTTGGAGCGTTTAGACGCCTTTCGCGTACGTTTTGCCGACCTGCAAGATTGTATCGGCAACAAACTGTTCCGAGGCGTATTGGCGCTGGAAGATGAAACGGCGCTAACCATGATTGACTTGCTCAACAGCATGGAAAAACGCCGCATTATCACATCAGTGAATGACTGGCGAAGACTGCGCGAAATCAGGAACGCCTTTTCGCACGACTATCCTGAAACTCCAGAGCAACGCGCAGCGGCTTTGAATCTTGCTTGGATAGACCATCAACGGCTGCATCAAACCAAACAAGCCATTGCTGACTATCTGCAACGCTATGGCCTAACTGACCTGAGCAAAACAGCATGAGACTGTCCGACGAGCAACGTCAGATTTTGGTGCACACGGTGCATCGCATAATGGGCAACGAGTCTGAATTGTGGCTCTTTGGCTCACGAGCAAACGACACTGCTCTCGGTGGCGATATTGACCTGTATATAGAAACCCCACCCATTGCAGACCCGGTGCAACGACGAATAGAACTAAAGCTTGCTCTGTATGACCAAATGGGTGAGCAAAAAATTGATGTTGTCCATCACATGACATCGGAGCCCCTACTTCCCATACACGAACACGCACGCCGAACCGGACTACGACTTTCAAGTTAGCGGTAATAGGCCTATAACACCCACTTAAAAGAAGTGAATTGCACACCTATGATATTGCATCACCGAATCCAGGGCGACGGCGCTCCCGTCATCATCATTCACGGCTTGTTTGGCGACGGACTGAACTGGGGCGGCGTCAGCCGTATTTTGAAAGACAGCTACCGACTGATATTGCCCGACATGCGCAATCACGGCCGCTCACCGCATGCTGATGACATCGCCTACCCCACCATGGCGCAAGACATAGTCGAACTGATGGACGAACTGGACGTACCCAGCGCGCACATTGTCGGGCATTCCATGGGCGGCAAGATTGCCATGACACTCGCCCTGCGACACCCCGAGCGCGTGCAGAGCCTAACCGTGGTCGACATAGCGCCCAAAGCCTACCCCATCCGCCACCGAGACGTATTTGCCGGAATAAAAGCCGTAGCCGATGCACACCCTCAAAGCCGCCAAGACGCCGAAGCACTACTGAAAGAGCACATTCAAACCACCGACGTACGGACATTTATACTGAAGAACTTGGAGCGCACCAACGACGGATTTGCTTGGCGTATCAACTGGCAAGCGCTGTACGACCATTATCAGGACTTGGCCGACTTCCCAATTACGGAAGGCCAGTACACCGGGCCAACGCAGTTTTTAGTCGGTGAATTGTCAGACTACGTTGGCAAAGAAGACCAAGCGGTGATTTCGCAACTGTTCCCGCAAGCCAAAGGCCGTGTGGTCGGCGGCACAGGACATTGGCTGCACGCCGAAAAGCCGGATCTGGTGGCACGATGGATTGATCAACTGATTGCGTCGTAGGGTGGGTATTTATAACCGCAATGACGTCAGTTTCTGACTGAACCTGTCCCCGAATATGACGAGACTAAAATTTCGAAATCTTACTTGTAATTCTGCTGTAAACGAACGTCAACTATTGGTATGCTCCGCAACGTCCGATCCATACACACAGGATCAGACATTCGTAATTGGATTATGAAAAGGAAATAACATGAAGAAATCTATTGCTGCGTTGGCAGCGGTAGCGCTGCTGTCAGGCTGCGCGACCGTTACTATGACGCCAGATGGTGCACCACAAACCACTTCCACTCCCACCTATGAAGAAACTCAAGACTTCTTCTTCTGGGGCCTTATGCCTGAAAAGCAAACAGTAGACGTTGTTGAAGTCTGCGACGGTACTGACGTACGTCAGTTGCAAACTCAGGACACATTTATGAATGGCCTGCTGGGTGCACTTACCTTTGGTATCTATGCACCGCGTACTGCACGCGTATGGTGTGAGGAGTAATGACTATGAAACGGATGATTCAAGCCGCTGCAGTAGCAGCCGTGATTGGCCTGACAGGCTGCTCAACCATTGAGTTCCAGAACAGTAGCGCAACACCTACCAACGAAGAATTCAACTACTGGCACCACAACGTGGCGCTGTCTTTGTATGAGTTGTCTGCGCCAGTTAACTTAGACAACTGCAGCAACAACTGGAGTTCAGTTACTGTTGAAAAAGACCTCGTTAAAGGCTTGGCTGGTTCAGTTGATAATTTCGTGATCTTGGTCGACGCTTGGGACCCTTGGTCAGTTGACCTGAAGTGTGGTAACTAATACTACGCACATTTGAGGATTCCCCTCAACAAAAAATGGCCTGCAAGTGCGGGCCTTTTTATTTTTCCTTCGGAATTCAAGAACGCTAAATTTTCTGACCAAAGCGCTAACGCAAAGCTTCCTAAGCCTAGGTTGAGACATCAAAAAAAAAACGAGAAACCAACCTCTACAGAAAAGTTAGTATACTTCCGCTATTGTTATCGTCTATGTGTGTGGAGCAATTATCGATCTTGTAGTTTATATTTCCACGACCTCCTAACAACTCCATAATACTCTATACAAAAAAGCCGACTTACGTCGACTTTTAAAGTGCTAAACCAGATCAACCAATAGTCAATAGTAAGAGAGACGAGCCAATATCCGCCCCATCGCCTACCTCAGCCACAATATGCGATTTTGATTGGATTAGTCGTCTGCGCACTCAATAGCCTCAAAATTCTCTACCGTGTATGAAGCACCTGCTCTCGGCCCAATGGTTTCAGTAAAGTCATCTCCGTCGTCGTCGACACCCGATACAGTCAGGTTGTCGGAAACGAATGAAAATCTGACATCGACATCATCCTCATCATCACTAGTCATTTTAAATAGGTTTCCGGATATGTGCTGAAGCTGAGCTTGATCCTTATAGATATCGTAACAGTTTTTGCCGTCACCCCAATCGTCATCATCGTAGTCATATGTAGATACAAAGCCGTCCGCATCGACAACCCAATATATCTCATCGTAATCGCCGTCCTCATCAGTTTCAGAAGCATCCCACACGCCAACGATATCAGTCAAACGACTCACGCCACTAGAGCCTGTTCCACCACCGCTTTCATCATTGCAGCCCCGGTATCATGAAGTTCTGACAGGTCGTTGACGGTTTGATTACAGAGGTTTTTAAGGGTCGCTTGAAAGGCAGGTATAAATACCTGCCTTACGGTGATGGGTAAATCAGGCTGTGCGGCTGAGCGCGCGATACATACGACTTTTCTCGCAGGGGGCCAGCCCTCTCCTATACATGAGAAAAAGGAGCGACCACAAAAAAGCCGGCTTACGCCGGCTTTTTTTAACAGTCTAAATTAACCTGTAAAGGTTAGATTAGAAGCTGTACTTGGCGAACAGAGTCGCTACGCTTGCTTCAGAGTCTTCATCACTGTAGTCGCCGTTTTCATACTTACCGCCGAATACAACACCAGACTCAGTGGTGTAATCTGCACCTACTTCAAACTGCAGACCGGCACCATCAGGCAGACCGTAGAATACTTCAGCGTAAGCACCGATAGCGTTTTCAGCGTAGGATACTTTACCCCAAACCAAGCCATCGCCAAATTCGGCAGCCAATGTTTCATACGCACCTTCTACAGTGATAGGAGCGAAACCAGCTGTCGCGCCTACACGTACCAGTGTGGAGTCGTTGTCGCTACCCACTTCACGGTCAGTAACCAGACCGAATACGCTGATGTCGTCAGACACACTGAGCTCTGCCTTCACAGCGTAGACTGAATCACCATTGCCACCGTCTTTACGGCTGTCGTTACGGAAAACAGCGCTCAGAGACACTTGATCAATCGGAGTAGCTGTAACACCAACACCGAAGGTAGTCAGCGCGTCATCTTCCATGCCATCGAAAATAGGATTGCCATCAGTATCAGCACCTACAACATTAGTCACCTGACGAAACTGTACGTCAGCCAGTACTTCTGCCACACCCAGATCATGCTTTGCAGAAGCGGCAAGGCCAAAAGTAGGAGCATTCCCTTGTGGAGCACCTTCAGACTGTACCCGCACCTCTGTATCGCCCAGATCCAGCGTGTAACGCAGTGCAGCGGTCACGCCAAGACGTGTGCTTTCGTCTTTACCGAGCAGTTCGTTTTCATCCGTCAGGTCTTCATACAATGCCGCAGTATGAGTGACGCGACCGATCTGACCGAAAGAAATCGGGCCTTCATCAACACGCAGATCAAATACTTTCACCTGAGCGTTGCTGTCTGCACCATTACCATTAGTAGTACCGTTACCGTCACCTTCATCTTCGAAGATACCTACACGTACCTTACCGCTGAATGGGCCGTGGGTAACAGTAGTAGTGATGGACAGGTTATACCAATCTTCATCAGCCTTAAAATATCCAGGAAAATTATTGTAACGGGCTTCACTTTCCAGATTGTTTATTGACTGAACCTGGATCGCACCTGTAGTAGAAATTTCAGTTGTCGCTTGTGCAGCTGCAGTACCAGCGATAGCCAGAGTCAGTGCAGAAACTGCAAAACCAGAAGCAAGTTTAAAAGCTTTCATTCAAGATTCCCCTTTTATTATCATGACCCCGATTCCTATTTGAACCGGACTCCATAAGTTGGTGAACACCCAACAGGGTTGTGCGCTCACCGATTTCTTATCGTTATTCAGTTTGCAGCAGCCATATTACACAGCTATTACAAAAATGAAACCCTTGGCTTAAACTTCCGTAGTGCACACTGAAAATGATGAAATCTTCATCACTTCAAATGCGCTCTGCGGTGCAAACGCCCCAGCCAAGGCCCGAACGTGGTGTTATCACACCAGAGAAAATTGAAGTGGTCAACGGTTTTTTCGGCCTGAATTGGGTTTTTTAGGGCGAATTCTCACTTTTGCAGCCGATCTAAGGGGTAAATCACCCGATTATTATTGAGCGTACGGAACAGGTGGCTCAGGTTGTTGATTTTTCAGGCAATTACAGGTGTTTTCAGAAAACGCGCAGGAAAGGTTAACGATGTGTAATGTTTCCGTAAGGTTAGGAAGAATCTTTTATTTTATCAGTGATAGATTTATAGAAGCTCTCCCTTCTGCGCGCATATTCGGCCGGCGGTATCAATCGGCAAATGGGTTGCGCTCGGCAGGTGTAAACACCTGCCCCACTGGCGCGTGCTACAAACCGAGTACGTTCCGCATGTCGTACAAGCCTGAGGGTTGGTCTTTCAGCCAGCGTGCGGCGCGCAGTGCGCCTTTGGCGAAGGTGTTGCGGTTACTGGCTTTGTGCGTGAGTTCGACACGCTCGCCTTCGGTGGCGTACACGACAGTGTGGTCGCCGACAACGTCGCCGCCCCGTAGCGTGGCAAATCCAATCGTATTGCTGTCACGCGGGCCTTCGGCGCCTTCACGGCCATAGATCGCGCAGTCTTCTAACTTGCGGTTCAGTCCTTCGGCGGCGGCTTCACCCAGTCGCAAGGCCGTGCCTGATGGTGCATCGACTTTGTGTCTATGATGCATTTCAACGATTTCTACGTCGTAGTCATCACCCAGCAGCGCTGCGGTCTGTTTGACCAAATCCAGCAATACGGTGACGCCCACAGAATAGTTGGCAGCGAAGACTATAGGAATTTCTTTCGCGGCTTCGGCAATTTGGTCTTTTTCTTCAGCGCTAAAACCCGTGGTGCCGATGATGAGGCCGATGTCGAATTGACGGCAGTACGCCAGATGCGCCAGGGTGGCGACCGGAGTGGTAAAGTCGATCACGACGTTCGGGCGCGTTGCACAGGCGTCGAGGTCGTCCACCAGATGCACATTCAGATCACCCAAGCCACAGAGCGCGCCGATGTCGGTGCCCAGCAGGCTACTGTCGGGGCGGTCCGTAACGCCGACCAACGTGAGTGTTGGGTCTTGATGGACGAGGCTGACCAGAGTGCGCCCCATGCGTCCGGGGGCGCCGGTGATTGCGATGTTCATGTTTGCGTCCCAAGTTAAATGTATAACGGCCACGTAAAAATGGCGGGTGTGAACACCCGCCCTACATGTCTTCGAAGAATTTCTTCACGCCGTCGAACCAGTTGGTTTTTCGGGGTGAGTGGTTATTCTTCTTACCTTCCAAGGTCTCTTGGAATTCACGCAGCAACTCTTTCTGTTTGCTGGTGAGCTTCACGGGCGTTTCTACCACGACACGGCACAGTAAGTCACCACGCGGGCCGCCACGCACGGGAGTAACGCCCTTGCTGCGTAAGCGGAACAATTTGCCGGTTTGTGTTTCTTCCGGCACTTTGAGCTTCACCTTGCCTTCCAGTGTCGGCACTTCCAGTTCGCCGCCCAGCGCTGCGTCAGCAAAGGATATAGGCACTTCACAATACAGGTTGCTACCGTCACGCTGGAAAATGGCGTGTTCGCGCACCATGACCTGCACGAACAGGTCACCCGCAGGGCCACCTTGCATGCCGGCTTCACCCTCGCCGCTCAGACGAATACGGTCACCGGTGTCAACACCGGGCGGGATCTTCACGTTCAGGGTGCGGGTTTCTTCTTTTACACCGCGACCATGACAGTCGTTGCACGGGTCTTTGATGACGGTTCCACGCCCGCCACAGGCATGACAGGTTTGTTGAACGGCGAAGAAGCCCTGTTGCATACGCACGGTGCCGGTACCGTGACAGACACCACAGGTTGACGGCTTGGTGCCTTTTTTAGCACCGCTGCCATCACAGGTGTTGCAGGACACCAGCGTGGGTACACGGATTTTCTTTTCGACGCCACGTACAGCTTCTTCCAGCGACAACTCCATGTTGTAACGCAGGTCGGAACCACGGCGTGAACTGGAACGCCCACCACGGCCGCCGCCAAAGATGTCACCAAAGACGTCGCCGAAGATATCACTGAAACTGCCGTGCGCGTCGGCATTAAAGCCACCACCCGCGCCCATACCATCCAACCCGGCGTGTCCACGCTGGTCGTAGATATGGCGTTTGTCTTCATCCGACAGTACTTCGTAGGCTTCGCTGGCTTCTTTGAATTTGGCGTCGGAATCGGGATCGTCGGAGTTGCGGTCCGGGTGGTATTTCATGGCCAGACGGCGGTATGCCTTTTTAATTTCTTTGGCATCCGCTTGGCGGTCTACACCCAGTACTTCGTAATAGTCTCTTTTTGACATCTTTGGTCACTTGTTTCCGATAAACCAAAAATGAGCACTCGGGTGTTGGTTAGCAACGCCCTTGGGCTCATCTATTTATTAGACTCATAGGTCATAAGACGTATGGCGGCAGTACGCGGGTATAAATACCCGCCCTACGGTACCGCGCTTTTCCGCCAATTGATCGTCCGACAGCGGTACGCGGGTATAAATACCCGCCCTACGCCTTACTTGTCGTCTTTTACTTCTTCGAACTCGGCGTCTACGGCGTCGTCGGAACCGCCTTCGCTGGCTTCGGCGCTTTCGCCCTCTGCCTGGCCTTCCGCGGCGGCTTCGGCGTACATCTTCTGCGCGAGGTTACCAGATGCGTCCGTCAAGGCCTTGGTTTTCTCTTCGATCAAGTCTTTGTCGTTGCCTTTCATGGCGTCTTCGAGCTCAGAGATGGCGCTTTCAATAGCGGTCTTCTCTTCTTCGGTGGCCTTGTCGCCCGCGTCTTCGATCGTTTTACGTGTGGCGTGGATCATGGCATCGGCGGTATTACGCGCTTGTACCAACTCCTCAAACTTACGATCTTCGTCCGCATTCGCTTCGGCGTCCTTCACCATGGCTTCGATTTCTTCATCGCTCAAACCAGAAGAGGCTTTGATGACGATAGACTGCTCTTTGCCAGTGCCTTTGTCTTTCGCTGACACGTTCAGAATACCGTTAGCATCGATGTCGAACGCGACTTCGATTTGCGGTACGCCGCGCGGTGCTGGCGGAATATCGGCCAAGTCGAAACGACCCAGTGATTTGTTCTGCGCCGCTTGTTTACGCTCACCTTGCACGACGTGAATAGTCACGGCGGTTTGGTTGTTGTCCGCGGTTGAGAACACCTGTGTTTTCTTGGTCGGAATGGTGGTGTTCTTCTCGATCAACGCGGTCATCACGCCACCCATGGTTTCGATACCCAAGGTTAACGGGGTTACATCCAACAGCAGAACGTCTTTCACGTCGCCTGACAATACAGCGCCTTGCAGGGCAGCACCCATGGCAACGGCTTCGTCAGGGTTCACGTCTTTACGTGGCTCTTTGCCGAAGAAGTCTTTGACCTTCTGCTGAACCAGAGGCATACGCGACTGGCCACCGACCAAAATCACTTCGTCGATGTCGTTCACGTCGACGTCGGCGTCTTTCAGCGCCATACGACAAGGCGCGATTGAACGCTCAACCAAGTCTTCTACCAAGGCCTCCAACTTAGCACGCGTCACTTTGACGTTCAGGTGCTTAGGACCAGAGGCGTCGGCGGTGATGTATGGCAAGTTAACGTCGGTCTGCTGGGCAGATGACAGCTCAACCTTGGCTTTTTCTGCGGCTTCTTTCAAGCGCTGCATGGCCAAGGAATCGCCTTTCAGGTCGATACCGCTGTCTTTCTTGAACTGATCAGCCAAGTAGTTGATCAGGTGCATGTCGAAGTCTTCACCGCCGAGGAAGGTGTCACCGTTGGTGGACAACACTTCAAACTGCGTTTCACCGTCGACGTCGGCAATTTCGATGATGGAGATATCGAAGGTACCGCCACCCAAGTCATAAACTGCGATGGTGCGGTCGCCAGCCTTCTTGTCCAAACCGTACGCCAGTGCCGCTGCGGTTGGCTCGTTGATGATGCGTTTTACATCCAGACCGGCAATACGACCGGCGTCTTTGGTTGCCTGACGCTGACTGTCGTTGAAGTATGCAGGTACGGTGATGACCGCTTCGGTGACTTTTTCACCCAAGAAGTCTTCAGCCGTTTTCTTCATTTTCTTCAACACTTCGGCAGAAATCTGTGGCGGCGCTTTTTTGTCGCCCTTCACTTCTACCCAGGCATCGCCGTTGTCGGCTTTAACGATTTTGTACGGCACCATTTTGATGTCTTTCTGTACGACGTCGTCTTCAAAACGACGGCCGATCAGACGCTTAACCGCGTACAGAGTGTTGTGCGGGTTGGTAACCGCTTGGCGCTTGGCGGGCTGACCGACCAGCACTTCGTCATCGTCGGCATAAGCCACGATGGACGGTGTTGTACGATCGCCTTCAGCGTTCTCGATAACACGTGTTTTGTCGCCGTCGAGGATAGCCACACAGGAATTGGTGGTCCCCAGGTCGATTCCGATGATTCTACCCATGTTTAGTACTCCTCAATAATTCGGTTTTTGCTGCTATAGCCGGTATATGGGTGCCGGTGCAATTTTTTCAAGTAGCGTAAATTCAAGTCTTAAGCGGTTTCGTCAATGTTATTGCCACTGACCGCTGGCCCACCGCTCGATACCATCACCATAGCCGGACGAATCAGGCGGCCGTGCAAGCTGTAGCCTTTCTGCACAACGGCCATAACGGTGTTTGCGGGTATATCGGGGTTGGGCACCATCGACATGGCTTGATGCAACTGCGGGTCGAAGGTTTCGCCGACCGGGTTGATGGCCACGACCGAGGCTTTCACCAAGGTGTCCGAGAAGGATTTGTGCGTGAGTTCAACACCTTCCAACACGGCTTTGGCAGCACCCACTTCTTCACCCGTAGAGGCTTCCAGTGCGCGCTCTAGGTTGTCGATGACCGGCAGCAACTCTTTGATCAGCTTTTCTTGGCTGAACTTGTGGGCCGCTTCGACGTCTTTTTCTGCACGACGACGCACGTTCTGCATTTCGGCTTCAGAACGGATAACGGCGTCTTTCAGCTTGGTGATTTCTTCTTGGTTGGCCGCCAGTTGGTTTACCAACTCTTCTACACTGACGTCGGCGCTGGACGTTTCATTGGTGGCTTCTGCGGCTGCGTCTTGCGAGGACGCCTCTGTGTCGACAACGGAATCGGTGTCGTGCAATTCAGTTTCGGTTTGTGTTTTTTGCTCGTCTGCCGACATGCGTGAAGTCTCCCTTGAGCCAAATGTTTGCGTTGGCTCACTATATGAGGGAGGTTTTTTTTCTTTCAAGGGGCTAGAAAATCCTATGGATCTCTTTTTGACTCTGATACATCAGGCGCTGGATGCCCTAGTTCGATGCTATAGGAGCTGACAAAAGCCTCAGAGGCGAAAAGCTGGCTAGGCAAAAATGGCCGAAAAGGCGCAGTTTACTGGACGTAAATGAGCACTTTGAGGCCATTTTTAACAACGCCAGATTGAGAAAAAGAGGCTTGTCGTTGTTACCGTTAGGTCAATGCGTCGGTCTTCGCTGCGCAAATAAAATCATTCCGATGCAAACCATTGATGGCGTGCGTCCACCAAGTGACGGTGACCTTGCCCCACTCGGTCAGAATACCGGGGTGATGACCTTCGGCTTCGGCTAAGGCACCGACTTTATTGGTGAACTCCAGCGCCAAGCGGAAGTTGCGAAAGGTGTATTCGCGCTCCAGTTGCATCACGCCGTCGCGCACCACAGGCACCCAATCGGGAATTTGCTTAATCAATTCGGCCAGTTCGGCTTCGCTGACTTGCGGTGCATCGGCGCGGCAAGCTTCACAGGCCTGCGTACTCAGTGTGTCAGCGGTTGTCATGTGGTTCTCCTGTTAGCTCGCTTTCGATTGTTCTTTGGGTGAAAACGCGGGGGCAAATAGGCCCAGCCGTTTAGCTTCAGCAACCTGCGCCATGATGTCGGACTGAGCGACCTCAAACAGATCGTCGATGCTGTTAATCAGATAGTATATCGGCTGCATAATATCGATACGGTACGGTGTGCGCAGAACGTCCAAAATGTTGAATGGACGGCGCTCCGGGGTGTCGCTGAAGGCGTACTGGGTTTCGCCAGGCGAGGATAAGATGCCACCGCCATAAATGCGCAGCCCGTCGTTCGTTTGCATCAAGCCGAACTCTACGGTGAACCAGTAGAGACGCGCCAAAAATACACGGTCTTCTTTGCTGGCAGCCAGTCCAAGCTTCCCGTAGATGTGCGTGAACTCGGCAAAGGCCGGGTGCGTCAGCATGGCGCAGTGGCCAAATATTTCGTGGAAGATGTCGGGCTCTTGCAGGTAGTCGAAGTCTTCGCGGGTGCGAATAAAGGTCGCAACCGGAAATTGCTTGTCGGCCAGCAAGGCGAAGAACTTGTCGAAGTTGATTAATGCTGGCACTTCGGCGCAACGCCAACCGGTGGTGGCTTGCATGACCGCACTGACCTCTGCCAATTGTGGCACGCGGTCGTGCGGCAGGTTGAGCCGCTTTAGCCCGGCGATGTATTCATCGCAGGCTTTGCCTTCCACGCTGGCCAACTGACGCGCCATCAGCGCTTGCCAGTTCGCGTTGTCTTCGGCACTCCAGTCTATTCGGCCATCAGGGCCGGACGTTCTGGAGAGGTATTTACTTGTTTTTGTACTCATACCTTTCTCCACCTCAAATGCGTATCTGTGATTGGATCGGATATGTACTTTAGAGAAGTGTAGTCGTTAGGTCGTTATTTGAGGATCATCAGGATTGTGTACAGACCTGTAAATCGTAATTTTTAGTGTACATATTGTAGCCATAGTAGGCATTTATTGATTTTGTTGGATTTTGTAATGATTGGTGAACCATGGGTGGCGGATGGCGCTGCGCTCTTCCGCCCTATGCGCGATGATGAGAAAGGGCTGAGGCAGGGGCGAAGGGTGTATGCCGCAAAGCGCGCATTCCCGGCCTGCCGTTGAGCGCTGGCGGCATACCCCGAGAACCCGTGCCGATATGCATAATGCTAACACGATGGCGGATGACGCTGCGCTTTTCCGCCCTATAAAACGAAAACGCATAGCCACTTTACAAGAACCAAAATACTGTATATTTTAACAGTATATTTAACCACAGCCTCACAGGTGACCGACCATGCTCTGCTACCTACACATTCGCAATTTCATCATCGCTGGCGACATCGAGTTGGACGTTCAGCAAGGTCTTACCGTGCTGTCGGGTGAAACCGGTGCAGGTAAATCCATCATTCTGGATGCGCTGTTTCTATTGGCGGGTGGTCGCGCTGATTCGAGCCAAGTACGGCACGGTGAGGAAAAGGCCGATTTGAGTGCGACCTTCTTAATCAAAGCTGACTCGCCTGCCGGCAAGTGGCTGCATGAGCAAGACTTATGGCAAGACGGTGAATGCATTGTACGCCGAGTGATTACCGCAGATGGACGATCGCGCGCCTTCATTAACGCGGCAGCTGTACCGGTTGCTCGACTCAAAGAATTTGGTGAGTTGGTGTTGCAAATTCATGCGCAACACGAGCATCAGCGCTTGATGCGCACCGAAGAACACCTTGGTATTCTCGACAGTTACGCTCAGGTTGGCAGCGAGCTGCACCAAGTGCGTAAAAGCTTTCGCGACTGGAAGGTAGCCGAACGACGTTTCCGCGAACTGCAACAAGGCTCGGAACGCGACAACGCAGAGCAGCAGTTGATGATGTATCAATTGGAAGAGCTCTCAGCTCTTAATTTGGACGACGGCGAACTGGAATCGTTAGAGCAAGAACACCAAGCTCTTAGTCATGCTGAGAGCATGTTGCAAACCGCCAGCCAGGTTGCCGAGTTGCTCAATTCTGAAAACGGCGATGCTGATGTACTGGGTCAATTGCGCGGCGCCATCCATGACTTAGAGCCACAAGCCGCTCTGCACCCCACCTTACAGAGCGCACTGAGCCTGTTGGCAGAAGCACAGATTACGCTGAACGAAGCCAGCAGTGACCTGCATCGGTTTGCCAACGACTTCGAATGGGACCCTGAGCGCTTTGCCGACCTCGATAAGCGTTTAAGCGCTATTTATGACGTAGCACGCAAACACCAGTGTCGCCCAGAGGCGCTGCCAGAGCTGAAGCGCGAACTGGAAGGCAAAACCGCAGATTTCGCCGCGAACACGGAAGAGCTGGCCGAACTGGAAACGCAGTTAACCACGTTGGAAGAACAATACCGTGCCGCAGCCACCACGCTTTCTGCATTACGCCAAGAAGCCAGCCATACATTAGCAGAAGCACTGGCACAGCAACTGCACCGCTTGAACATGCCGCACGCTAATATCGTGTGTCGCGTAACACCAACACCTGACCATCCTTCTGTCGCGGGTTTTGACGACGTTGAGCTGTGTTTGTCGGCCAACCCGGGGCAACCAGTACAGCCGCTGAACAAAGCCGCCTCTGGTGGTGAATTGTCGCGCATTGCCTTGGCAATTCAGGTCGTGGCGCAACAAACGCAGCAAGCGCCAACCTTGTTCTTTGATGAAGTGGACGTAGGTATTTCGGGTGCGACGGCAGAGGAAGTGGGCCGGTTGATTCGTCAGTTGAGTCAACACAGCCAGATACTGTGCATTACTCACTTGCCACAAGTGGCGTCATTTGGCCATCAGCACTGGTTAATCGAGAAAGAAGTAGTGAATGGGCAAACGCTGTCGCAAGTGAAGGCTTTGGATGCGGAGTCGAGAACTCAGGAAGTCGCGCGTTTGATATCCGGCGCTCGTGTGACAGACGCTACGTTGTCGCATGCGCGGGATTTGTTGTCCGCGCCGTTGATGCATTGATAGCACCGTAGGAGGCCAGCCCGTTGGCCGAACCTTTCGCGCATAGGGCTGCGCTCCTACGATTTTTTCTTCGGTTTAACGTACAGCACCAATTTGTGGTCAACCAATTCAAAGCCGTGTTCATCAGCAATCTGCTTTTGGCGCTTTTCAATCACTTCGTCAATGAACTCTACGACCTTCCCGTTTTCGGTGTTCACCATATGATCGTGGTGATCGCCGTCATCCAGCTCAAATAAGGCATGGCCGCCATCGAAGTTATGGCGTGCGACCAAACCCGCAGCCTCAAACTGAGTCAACACTCGATACACAGTCGCCAAACCAATCTCTTCGCCCGCTTCAATCAGTTGCCGGTAGACGTCTTCCGCACTCATATGCCGAGGCTCAGCGCCTTCTAGCATCTGCAATATCTTGAGGCGCGGCAATGTAACCTTCAGTCCTGCCTTCTTAAGCTCTACGTTACTCACCTGTTTCTCCTCCGTTCATTGCCCAGTACCACGACAAATGTTAATCCTTTGCCGTAGCGCGTGCGGCGCGATTCAATCGCGCCTGCTTAGGGTCGATCAATAGGGGGCGATAAATTTCAATACGTTGACCGTCTTCCACCGAAGTGGTGTCTGGTGCGGCAATCTTTTTACCAAAAATGCCCAAGGGTGCCGACATCATGTCGGCGTCCGGAAACTCCTCAGCGATCTTACTCATATTGACCGCAGCACGACAGGTCGTGCCTTCCGGTACATGCAAAGACAGAATACGCTGTTTTTCCGGCGTTGCATAAGCTACTTCTATCTGAATACTATCCATATACGCTCCGCGCCCGCTGACAAAAGCGATCAACCAGCTTGTCTGCCATACGACCCACAACAGGCTCCAGGATCATTTTCAATGCAAAACCACGCACTTCAAACTCAAGCTCGAAGCGTATTTCTGACATCTCGCCAGCTTGCGTAAAGTGCCACTCTCCATGCAGATGTTTAAAAGGTCCCCGCACCAGTTCCATGCTCATCCACTCGGGCCGCCGAAGGCGATTGCGTGTCGCAAAGCGCTCGCGCACAGGCCCTTTACTGATTTCAAGCTCGGCGGCCACTACGTCAGCGTGTCGCTCCAGCACCTGCACTCGGGTGATCTCTGGCAAGAAATCCGGATAGGATTCAATGTCATGCACGAGAGCAAACATTTGTTCCGGCGAATACGGCACCATGGCCCGCCGCGCAATTTTCATAACCGCTCCCAACCCGTGAATCTGTGACGCCGCCACGCTACCACCAGCACAAATAGACTGAGCACTAATGTGGCTTGTAGCTGCCATGCAATGGCCCATTCTGTCCAAATTTGAAACATCAATAGCACCAGAAGGGCGGAGGTTGTAACAAATTTTACCGCAAATCGCCACCATGCGTAACGATGTTCGTACACTGGCTTTAGTTCGTCGACGGTAATGTGTTGCGGAAGTATCCAGCCAACGAATACCGACAGCAAAAAGGCAATTAAGGGCAGCACTATGGTGCCGGGCAATACCGACAGCCATTCAAAGACGGTGGCGCCATAAAACCTCACTTCGCGCCATACGTTAAACGACAACAACACGCTGGCACCAGCGAGCCAAAGCACCCCCGAAGCCACCGTAGAAGCCAGCAGGCGATGAAACTGGAAGCGCTCGTGCAACCACATCACCAGCCCTTTCACCAAAAATAGCCCCGTCGACAAGCCGCTCAGCAACAGCAACAGGTAAAACAACGACAGCCATGCGGAAGGGTTCGCAATGCCGGAATTGTTCAACGCGTCAGGCAAGGTGACAAACAGCAAACTGATTGCGTCGGTAGTCGCACCCGGTGTTACAAACGCCAACACCGCAGCCGCAAAGAGGATTGACCAGCACACATCGACACCAATGATCCACAACGCCGTGCCTCCCACCGACAATCGATCCTCCATGTGCACGCCCATCAATAGGGTTACACCCAGCCCCACACCCAAGCTGTAGAACGACAGAGACACGGCAGAAGCCCACACATTTATGGTCATGGAGTCTGTCGATGCGTTAAACACCGAGGCCAGGCCTAGATACCAAGCGCCACTGTCAAGCGTCCACAATGTAAGCACAAACACCCCGACAATAAGACCCATGGCCATCAGGGCTACCGGGACCTGCATTCCCAACGGCGATGGCAGGGCCAGCAGAAGCAAAACCGCCACACACACCAAGGTATGCAAAAAAATCAATTTAACGGGGTCAACCAATAATTCCGCTAGCGTAAAGCGCAGTGCCAGCTCGGTGTCGGCCAATTGACCACTGATGGCCAGCCAGCCATAGTCCAGCGCCCAGCTGGAAAAGGCTAAATAGTAAGACGCAATCGCCATCCCGGTAACCACCACAACTACTCCCAAGTAACGCCATACACGAGGCACAAAAGCCTCCGCAGACAATTGGGCAATACTGAGCGGTGCACTTTGGCGACCACGACGACCAATGAGCAACTCGCTCATCAGTATGGGCATGGCAATGAACAGATGCGCTAGCAGATAGGCTGCAATGAACGCGCCGCCAAACTGCCCGACCGCCACCGGAAAGCTGAAGACGTTAGACAGACTGATCACTGCCCCACTGATCGCCAGCCTGAACAACCAGGGATGCCGCCAGAAATTGTGTTGTACCCGTGCCGTCATAGGAAAATCCATAGCTTTATCAAGCGCATCCACTATAATGGCGCGCTATGGCGAAAAACAAGACTCCTTCTACACAGATCGCGCAGAACAAGAAAGCGCTGCACGATTATCACATTATAGAATCCATTGAAGCAGGCATCGTACTGTCGGGCTGGGAAGTTAAATCTCTCCGCGCCGGTAAGCTGCAACTGCGTGATTCGTATGTCATTTTTAAAGGCGATGAAGCGTGGCTGCTAGGCGCGCTGATTTCACCCTTGATCAGTGCTTCAACGCATGTGATTCCGGATACAACGGCTAAGCGCAAACTTTTGCTCAAGCGCCGTGAAATCGACAAATTGGCGCGTGCTGCTGAACAGGATGGCTATACCGTCATTGCTCTGTCGATGTACTGGAAAAACCAGTACGCCAAGGTGCAGTTGGCCTTAGTGAAAGGTAAGCAAAGCCACGACAAGCGCGCGACAATGAAAGACCGCGACTGGAATCGACAGAAAGAACGCATCATGAAGCACAGCACACAATAGTCAGCCCAGCGTAATAAACACCTTTATTACACTATGCCGCTGGCGGCTGTCTTGGTGGCCGTGCTAGACTTACCTTACATTAAGCAGCCGTGGACTGTTTGAGCCGATTTCGGGGACGAAACGGATTCGACGGGGATTACGAAGCTTAAGGTGCATGTCGTGATGGCAACGAATCACGTAAATCGAAAGTTGCAAAAAGATAATCGCAAACGACGATAACTTTGGCGCCGAAATGCGCCTGGCCGCTTAATTAAATAGCAGCCGCCGAACGCTAGCTGGGCCTAAACGGTTAGCAACTCGGTCAAATTAGCTAGGATCGCAGCAAAGGTTTTCTGGGCCAGCGCTGTTAAAACTAATTCCAGGACAGCCAGCACATCAGCTTGCCCTTTGGCGGTTGTGCGGTTAAACAAATAAAGAGGCTAAGCATGTAGGACCGAAAGTAGAGGGTTCGCGGACGCGGGTTCGACTCCCGCCGTCTCCACCAACAAGAAAACCTCGTATCGAAAGATACGGGGTTTTTTATTGCCTCATCAGGTACCAAAGGAAACACTCTCAGAGTTTACGCAATGCAATTACTTCGATTTTGGCGATCTCCGCTTGCCGCCCTTATTCAACTGATTCGCCGCCACCCAAACATCATGGCTATGATTGGCTTCATCGCGGGCACGCTGAGTTTTATGCTCGTTAAACGCCAAGAAGAAACCTCTCGAATTATTGCTCTATTGATGCTCACGACTTGGCTATGGCTGGTGTTGGAACATCCTATTCGAAACGCCTTGCGACGCTATTTTGGCTTTAAACTCGCGCCGGTAGCCCTGAAGTTCGCCACACAGTTAGTGCACCAAGAAAGCTTGTTTTTTGCTCTGCCTTTTTTTGTCATCACTACCAACTGGTTAACACCCCAAAGCTTATTTACGCTGCTGCTCATCGGAGCCGCAGCCGTTTCTGTGGTTGATCCGCTTTACTACAAACGGATAGTGGCCAATCGCTGGCTGTATCCGCTGTACCATGGATTCACCTTGTTTGCGTTGTTACTTACAACCTTGCCCATTGTGGTGAAAATGACCACCAATGAGAGTTACATAATATCGTTGGTCATTGCTGGTATTGTATCTGTGCCGATGGTAACGCGTGTATTAGCGGGCACACAATGGTGGATACGACCCGCCCAACTGGCTCTGCTGCTGACTATGGGCTTCGGTGGTTGGCTGTTGCAGCCATGGGTACCGCCAGCGACGCTCTGGGTTAAGTCGTCAGCCGTTACCCATACCGTAGATACCGATGCACGAACTCCGCAAGGCCAGCACTATACACTTGCTGAGCAGGCCGTTGATCAGCAAGGCGTGTATGTCTATACCGCGATACGAGCACCTCTGGGTCTGCGTGAACGCATCTATCACGAGTGGCATCATAATGGCGTGTTACTTGATCGCATTCCGTTAGAGATTACAGGTGGGCGGGAAGATGGGTATCGTTCTTGGTCTCGCAAGAATAATTTTCCCGCTAATGCATCCGGTCGGTGGGACATCAACATTCTTACCGAAGGTAATCAGCTGATTGGGCACCATACGTTTGTGGTTATTCCATAGGAGTTCGGCCAGAGGGCTGGCCTCCTAAAGGAGGAACGTGGCGAGGATCACTGCGACAACAATACATAGAGCCAGCACAATCACTAATTTGCTTGGGCTGATACCCGTTTTGGTAGACTCCGTCTGTGTGGGGCCTGCATCCTTTTTGGGCAGTTCATCATTGCTCGCCCCACCCTGCACTTCCAGTTCCGCTGCGGGCTGAAATGGCATGGTGACCTGTGGTTGCGTCTGGTCGTTTTCCTGTACCGTTTCTAACAAATCCATTCTCGCCCGGCGATACTCCTCTTTGCTGAGTGTGCCGTTGGCGTATTGGCGAGATAAAGTTTTCAGGTTGGTTTGCATTGTTATTATTCTCCACGCTGAAAAAGTTTTTAAAAGTTACTGACCGTTTGCAATGCGGGTGCCTGAACGTCTTCTAGCAATAATCGAAAGCCTGTCACGCTGTCTGCGGTGCCAGAATGGGCGCGCGTGAATTCCATTCCACATTCGGCATGAGGATCCTGATAGGAACCACCGATGGCACGCAGGCTACCGTTCTGATACACCAACTCCTGAGCGTTACCAATGAAGTTCTGCAAACCCCACCCATTCTGATGACCCGTCGAGACGCGGTTGATCTGGTCACCTTTCAGCACTTGACCACCCAAACGTACTCGGCAATTGTAATCTCGAGGTGGTTGTTGGCCTTCTGCGTTAGCAGCATAATACCATTCTTCTAACATTGGTAGACGATAAGTTTGCCCGGTACGCTCAGAAAGCCATTCAGTATATTCAGTAATCTGCGCGATCGTCAGCCCGGTGCGCGGAAGATCCTTATCCAACGCATCGTTCACGCGGCACTGACCACTCAGGAAACAATATTTATTGTAGTCTTCGTTGGAGATTTCATATTTGCTGATGGCGAAGCCGTTTTGTTCTCCTCCTGGAATGACCACCATAAGCGGACCCCGTACTTGATCATGCAAAAGATCAAAACAAATGGCACGAGCCCGCCGGCCATACCCTGCGAGGTCTTCGCTACAAGGTCGAGTGCTTTCAACGGGCGTCCAAGTTTGCGCCGATATCTCCGCGCCCGTCATTTCCGAGTTGGCCATCAATGTGCGGATGTCTACATCGCGCTGCAGTATTCTGCCCTGCCAACGCTGTTGCGCCATCTGTTCACTGAGCGTTGAAATGGCGCCGCGATAGTCGAGATTGTCCGTCCACATCTGCCTTGCTTCGGCGAGTTGAGCCCGCGCCTGCTCGAACGCTTGTTCATCAAGGCTGGCCTGAAACAGCGCAAACTGGCTTTCTGCTTCAGCAATGCGGGCAACCAGATCTTTTTCGAAGTCCAATACTTCAGGATGATCTGGCAAGCGCGCTTTAGACGCTTCCAGCATATTGCGCGCCTCCGACAGTCGACCCGTAGAGAGCGCTACGCGTGCCGTACGCCCTTCGACCCATGGCGGTGGCGCCAGTTCAGCGCGCAACTGCGCTAATTGCGCACTGCCCGGAAACAGGATGCTGGCCCTAGTAGCAAGGCTTTCACCTTGCTTACGGTCAGACTCCGCCAGCGCCATCACGCGTTCGACCAACATAAGAGTGTATTGACGCTCTAAGTCGGGATAACGCGCTGGGGCAAAGGTGCGGACTTCATCAATCATGACCTGTGTCGCTGGCGTATCGAAGTGATCCGAGCTCTGAAACAAGCCGTTCAACTCACCAATATTCGCTTCGACCAAGAACTGTTCGCGGGTGTTCTGCAGCAATAAGTCATTCGGCGAAATGTCCAAACCTCGCTCAGCCATGCGCACCGCTGCGCGATATTCGCCGTCACGGCCCAAGTCTTCACTCAATTCCAGATAGGCTTCAGCCATTGCGTCGGCCGCTGTGATGGTTAAAAAAGGGTCGTTGTTGTCGAGGTGCTGACGTAATTGACTGAGAGTGCTCTCGGCTGCATCGATTTCTCGCGCCTGTGCTTCGACCAACAAATCACTCTGCATACCGAGTATGCGAGCCTGTAGGGCAGCCGCTTCACGCTCAAGCAGGAACTGATTGTATTCCTGCTGAATCCTAGTTCGTGCAGTATCCAAGGCCGGTTCATTGAGCGCAAACAGATCAATACGGTCTAATACAGCTTCGGCCAAACTGAACCGACGCGCCTGCTCCAAGTCATTGATGTACTCTAAATAGATATCTGCCAATTGGTTCTTGGCCTGCAGGACGGGCGGATACGTCGCATTCTGCTGCACCTGTATGCGCTGCAACGTACCATGCACTTCTGTTTCCCAACGGTGATTCAATTCGGGGGCTGCTAACAGTGCTTGCAGCCGCTGCTCCAACGCCACGACATCGTTATTGCTGGCGAGGTCTTGGCTATCCAACCTCAACGCGAGAAGCAGGTCGTGCTCATCGGGGCTGAGCTCAGTCGTTGAACTGAATTCGGCTGCGATCACGGGTCTCGCCATATTCGCTAACGCTTGCAATGCACTATCACCCGGTGCCAGTTGCGAAAGTTCAACGATAGCGTCGCGCTGTTCAAGAAAGCTTTGCCAGTTGGCGGGGCCTGCTGTTTGCTCACCGAAGTGCTGACGCAACTCGGCAATTCGGATTTCCCGTTGCTGACGGTCACGCGCCAACGTCAAGCGATCCCGGGTATTGATCAAGTCGATGTCGTTGGGCATGTGAGTCATGCCTACTTCCAAGTACTGTTGGGCCAGATCCAGATCACCTAGATTGATCGCCTCTTGCGCAACGGTCGCGTATAAGTCGGGGACTCGTGCATCCTCCAACAAACTGTGTTGTGGCGACACGGCTGCAACGCGCTCTAGCACACCACTGATGCTCTGCCCTGCGCCGTTGTTTTCCTCTGCCGAGGGCAGCAGCCATTCATTGGCCAATGCAAGATTGAGCTGCTGACTCAGTAAGTGCAAATAACGGTTACGCTGTAGCTCCAACTGGTTGCGTTGAGTATTCAAGGCCACCGAGTCCGGATACAGCCGTTCCATACGCGCTAATTCACGCACGGCTTGATCGAAGTTGTAGCGTTCAGCCTCAAGGTTAACGGCTTGATCCACCAAGTTTTGAAAATAGCGTTGAAACACTTCGCGCCCGTTATCCGTTATGCGGTTCTGCGCGGTGAGATCAAGCTGTGGCAGTAAGCTGATGGTGTTTTCCAGCACCACCGGTTCGGCCGTCAGCACGTCTTCAATGAGCATTTGAATGCGGCGTTCATCCAGGTAATTCACCACTGGGTTGTATGCCGCTATCGCCAGTACCACACTGAATGCGGAGCCCAACACCCAGGGATTCTTGTGCCAGTTGGCCTTGCCTTCCAGTTCCTCCAAGAACTCTTCGACGGTGGCGGTGCGCTTGTCTTTTTCAAACGCTAAGCCGCGCAAAAGACCGCGCATCTGGCGCTTCTTCAGGCCTTTAACCGGCCCGGGCAACAGGTTCGCTTCCAGCGCTTTGGCAGCAGACTTTTTGTTAAAGGGGTGATATCCGGTCAACAGCTCGTAGGCCACGCAGGCTAAGGCGTAGAGGTCGTCTTGCGTGGCAGGGTCTTTACCTTGGAGCATTTCCAGTGAGGCGTAAGCTGGCGTCAGTGCGCCCAGAGAGCCGGCGTCGAAATCATCCGTGTCGCTCTCGGCTTTTTTATCATCACTGGTGCCACCGGCATTAACGGCGCGCGCGATACCGAAGTCGAGGGTTTTTACGGTCCCGTCATCACATAAGAAGGCGTTACCGGGCTTAAAGTCGGAATGCACGATGTTGCGCTGATGGGCGTACGACAACGAGGCACCCAACTGTTGGATGATGGGAAAGGCTTCGTCAAACGGTAAGCCACCGCGTGGGCGCACAACTTTGCGAATAAAGGTGTCCAGTGGCTTGCCCACCAGCAATTCCATGGTGATGAAAACTTGCGTACCCGTCATACCAATACGGTCGAAGTCATATACCGTGGCAATGTTAGGGTGAGCGAGTTTTTGCTGGCGGCTGGCCTCTCGTTGCAGGGCAATGAATGCCTGCGGATGTGCCTTGAAGTCTTCCGTTAAGACTTTCATGGCAACGTACGGGTTGCTGTCGTTCGCTTCAACTTTCAGCAAATCGCGGGCTTGGAATACCTTACCCATGCCGCCCGCACCAAGCACCTTATCCAGAATAAAGCGTTCTTTGATGATGGAACCCGGGCCGAGTTTCTGTAATTGCGGGTTGGTAGCCCCTGGCAAGTCCCATGAGCGCTGAGATGTATGTTCTGTGGTGGAGTTGGTAAGGGTGCCGGTTCTGCTGGTCGAAGACGTCTGCGGCGGCCGATGGGTTTGGCTGAAAGCGCTGGTGCTTGGGCTTTCGGTGTTGATCACCGTAGCATCGCTGTCTTCATCTTCGTCGTCACTGGGAGGACGCGCGATGATAGTCGGCGCCTCGTCCTCGTCGTCATCATCTGAATCAACGGCATCTTGCGGGTGGGCCAGAATCGTCAGCTCATCATCGTCGGGCAAATCGGCGTTGGGCGGCGCTTCCGGATAAGCCATTACCGTCAGTTGGTCATCGTCCGGCAGATCAGCATTGGGGGGTGCCTCCGGGTAAGCGATGACAGTCATTTGATCATCATCTTCTGGCTCTATCGACACAGCATCGTCGGGATAAGCAATGAGGGTAACCGCGTCGTCTTCATCCAGTTCGTCGGGCGCTGGTCCATTTCCTTCGGCCTCAATCACACGCACCCAACGGGGAATCCGCTCGCTGATCCGCTCGGCGAGGTCGCGCTCCAACCAAGTCTGCTCGACGGCCTCATCGAGTGCCGACGCTAATTGCTGAGCACTGAAATCGCCGCGCTGCAACAGACTGGGTAACATGACCAAAAGTTCGGGCAGCGCGATTTCATTCGCGGCCAGTTCTCTCAGTAAGCGCTTTGGATCTACCATGGCGATGCTCGCTCTAATTTATCTCAACCACGACGACGGTGACGTTGTCTTTGGCGCCACGTTCCAGCGTCAGATTGATCAGATTTCTGCACACCACTTGCGGCGTACCGTCGGCCAACATGCGGCTGATCTCATCATCCTCAATGTGCCGGGTAAGGCCATCGCTGCACAGCAAGTAGCGGTCGCCCGGGCTGAATTCACACACATCTGCTTCCAGATACAGCTCATCCTGGCTGCCTACGGCGCGCGTAATTATATTCCGCTCTGGATGCGAACGCGCCTGTTCACGCGTAATGATGCCTTGGCGGATGTAGGTCTCCACCTGCGAGTGGTCGGTAGACAACTGCACCAACGTATCGCCCCGCAGACGGTAGACTCGGCTGTCACCGGCCCAGAGCACAGCGCCTATTTGACGACTCTCAGCCACCAGAACGGCGATGGTGCTGCCAATGATGTGCTTGCGGCCATCGTCGTGGTAGCCGCGACTGAGCAAGTGCTGATTAACCTGCTCCACGGCATCTTCTATCTGATCCATCCGCGCTGCCAGTGAGCCATCTAACGGCGTGCTCCGCAATGATTCAACGATCATTCGGCTGGCAACGTCACCGGCGTCATGCCCACCCATGCCGTCCGCAACGACCCACAGGCCTTTTTCCGGCGCATCTAAATAGGCGTCTTCGTTTACACGGCGAACCAAGCCTCGATCTGTCTGACCGCTGGAGCTGGCTACACCAGATTGTGTCACGTTGTTTTCATCAAGCATCATTCGGTACCCTCTAATAGCAACTCGCGTCAGACTTCAAGTGTGAACCGGATCAGTTCTTGTGGGTCATCATTCAGCGCCCGTCCTAGACTGATAACGCCTTCACCGGTTAACACCATTTCCTCACGACGCACAAATGCTTGAGTACCATCACTGTGCTGCACATAGGTGCCGTTGGTGCTTTGATCTACCAATACGAACTTATCACGACGCATTTCAATTCTAATGTGCTGGCGCGAGGCCAGTGTTTCAGCCACGGGTATATCGCACGTAGCGCTGCGGCCGAGCACTGCTGATTCACGGTCGGCACCCAGCAACACACGGGTGTCGCGATATTCCAACTGCAACTGAGACACTTGACTGCCGGTGCCCGTGACGGAGGCAAGGTCTACCTGCATGCGTGTGACGTCTTCTTCTTGCCAGATAATCTCCACGATTTCCATTTCGCCCTTGCCTTTGATGGCGGCGTAATCGACCACGCGAGAGTTTTCTTGTAAGACAGAGGAGAGCTGCTTTAAGGTCTCCGCGGTGGTGATGATCTGGCGCGATTTGGCTTGCGCCGCCATGCGCGCAGACACGTTTACCGCGTCCCCATGAACATCACCGTCCTCCATAATGCAGGGGCCGTAGTGATAACCGACCCGAATGGTCACGGGCACTTCGGTAGCACCATCTTGAATCGCCTCTTCCATGGTTTCTTGCATGTCGCAAGCGGCCTTAGTAGCAGTTTCGGCGTCGTCAAAGGTGCACATGATTTCATCACCGATGACCTTGATGACGGTGCCCTTGTAGCGAGCGACGACCTCAGCAAGCAGTTTTAGTGTAATGGAGACGATCTCCCGAGCGCGTTCGTCACCCAGAGAGTCGTACAGCCTAGTGCTGCCGACTATGTCGGCAAACAAAATGGCAAGCTTCCTAGACTTGGTAAACATGGAATACATTTCCTCGGTTTTCTGGCTCTACTGAATCGGTAGAGGCTGGTTAAGGTCTTCGAAACGGCTCAGTGATATGTCCTCATTAGGAAAGGGTACCAGTGGTCCGATGACGAATTCGTCAAAAACAAATTGATCCGCCCAGACGCCCTCCAAGGCATCTCGGTCAATATTCGCTGTTACCTGCACAAAGGTTTGTTGCAGATTTTGCTGGCTGTCGGTGAGTGCTCTATGCTGCTCCAACAAGGGAGCATTCTCGGCCGCATCCAGCCGTGCCATCAAGTCATTCAGTTCTTCTTGCATTGTCTGCATTTCTTGCTCGTGCAATGCGGTCACGCAATGCGGTTCATCCATACATGCGGCAAGCGCGAGCGCCATGCCCGCCTGCACGTCTTGCAACAATTGCAGTTCTGCTGCCAGATCTTCCGCTGATGGCTCAATCACTTCCACTGACATCTCATTCATTTCCTGCGCAACTACCCACACAGGCGTAAGTACCAACGATGAAGCCGCCAACATAAGAGTACCAAGCAACGGTAGACAGTGCACACATCGAGTCATATCACTCACCATCCAGTAGCCGCTCGACACGCGCTTCAGCGCGTGCAGCCGCTTGCAAAGTGCTTTCAATGATCTCATTGAGACGCTGTTCGCTCAGATCCAACCCTGTGCTTTCCGCAAATTGCGCTCGACGCTCGGCGTTAAACTGCAAGTTTTCTAGAAAACGTACGCGCGTGTAGATTGTTTCGATGACCGCCAACTCACGTTCCAGTGCCGCCATGTCAATCTCGTTCTCGGCACCAAACTCTTCGTCGAACAGCTCCTCAAAGCCGGTAAAGTCTTGCAGGTCATTGCGGTAAGCCAAAAATTCAGCCTGTTGCGAACGAAATCCCGCCAATAACGTCTCTATCTGCTCACGCCGAATAGGATCATTGGTGACGTCCAGCTCGCGCTCCAACTGCTCTATGCGCTCTTGCAGTTCATCAATCGATGCGGTCAACTCTTCAGTAGTGACGTCGGGCGTACAGCCTTCGATTTCTTCACATTGTGCGAATGCGAGCGCGACACCTTCACCCAGGCGACCAAACAGAGTCAAGTCTTCTTCAAACAGCGCGAGATCAATGACTTCAATCGCCCGTACACCCAGTACCGCAGCAGCGGGGTTGCTGAAATTCACCGCTACGCTGACCACGTCCAACCCCAAACGCTCGATAAAAGCACTGGTATTGGCACTCAGGCTGACTCCTCGAGCGTTCGAAAGTTCACTGGGCTGCGATGTCTCTTGCTGTTCTTGACTCACCGCCAGCTCAAAATTTCCACCATCGAAATCCAGCACCAGATTGTCCGATTGTACAACACCTCCGGCGGCGATGACTTGACCACTCTCCGCCTGAACCAAGGTTTCTTGATTAACAATAAGATCGCCTGAGCCGGTTAAACCTGTACATACATCGCAGAACGATCCCACCGATACAAAGCTAACGCTACCACCACTGGTGATATTGGACCCGGTGAGCTCGATGTCGGACGCTAGGAACACCAAATTCCCACCCGTTTGTACTGCATTAGTGACCGTCAATCGGTCAGCATTGATGTCAATTGAATTGAAACCGCCATTTAAGGGTAGGTTGCCTGGGGTGATCTTGCCACCAATATACAGATTACCGGTAAAGGCCGTCAGTACAGGTAAGTGCAGGTCGTCATTGCTGATCCGCATGTTCCCTGCGCTTAAATCGTCACGATGTGCGATAAACAGCGTACCATTGCCTACAACCTGACCTTGAGTCAGGCGTTGGCCAGCAGTGAAATGCCAGTTATTGTCGTTGCCGCGCAAGTCGATGACGCCACCGTACTGGCCGTTAGAGACAAACGTATTACTGCCACCCGACCCGCTGACCAACCGATCAATCCCGGTGAAACTGATGTTCTGACTGGCAGGATTGAGAGTGCCACTGTCAGCGCCGTTCAAGTCCCACTGCGTGCTACCTGATGCATTGCCTTGCAATGTATCACCATCACCAATCAGCGTTTGAATATTGGTGAAATCACTCCCCCATACGATCACAACCGGGTTGTTAGTAGCTGTTACGTCATAGGTGTTTGAGCCATTACCACCGTTTATCAGCCCTGCAATCTGACCGTTTCCGATTTGCCGAATAACGTCATTACCATCGCCACCAAGAAGGCTGCCACCATAACTGCCACTGATATCGAATTGGTCACCCGTATCACCACCCAATACCTGATTGAAGCCCTGGAACGCTGCACTTGATGTAAGGTGGTTACTATCGATGTTGCCCTGAGTAGATCCTGTAAGCTGCCACAGGTTACTGACGTCATGATAACCCTGCAAGCGGTCAAACCCACTGCCCTGTAACAGGATGTTATCACTGCTGAGTGTCAAGCCATTTAGGTCAAAGGTAACACCAGCCGTATTACCCGCTTGGTTAACCGCAAGCGTAAGATCGCCGCTGGCATCCAGTTCTGTGCCAGCTAGATAAACCAGATTATTGGCCGCACTAAGGGACAGGTTTCCGTCAATAAACATGTCCGTGAAATCGATCGTTGTTGCAGCAACGTCTAATCCCGCCAGCTCTGTCGTACCCCCCACAACGTCTGTGAATACGACCGTTCCATTATTAGTGTTTACGTCCAGACTGTGAGCACCATCGACGGTATCATTGAACTGAATGTCGGCATTTCCAGTGGTTAGCTCGACGTCACCCTGCAGTTCCACGGCACTGTGATAGACCTGCTCACCATTGCCAGTGCTGATATTCGCGGACAAGTTAATATTTCCGCCAGCCTCGGCCGTCATTGCGATATTGCCGCCATTCAGAGTGATCGCATCGTTAACGAAAATACCGCCGCTACCAGAGCTGAGGGATAGGTCATAGTCGCTGCTGTATGCCCCCTCGACCATTATTTTACCGCCGCCTGTGTTGGCGAGCGTTAAGTCAAAATTTGCGGCAAAGCCGTACAGTGTGATGTCTCCGGTGTGATTGGCTTGACCGACTTGGAAGTTTGCTTCGGGGTTGAAGCTAAAGCCTACGCCTATATCGTATAATGCTATTCCCACTCCCGGGACATCGGCGGCGGCACACGATGCCCCGCTGCACAACTGGAGATGAGCGGTAGTATTCTGCGGAGCGAGAGTGATGGTGCCGGTACCGGCGTTCATCTCCAGACCTCCTCCGATGGTTAAATCATCAGTAATGAGGTCGATGTTGCCGTTGTCTATGGTATTCAGTGTGATGGGGGCACCGTTTTCAAATTCTATTGTTTGCGCGTTCAGGCCAATATTGGCAGCCGTCAGCTCCAAGCCTTGAATCATGGTGAGGGTTCCCGAGGCGTTTTCCAGCTCGAAGTTCCCCGTAAGATCCACAGTGCCACCCAAAAATACGTCATTCGCTTGGATAATTGTCAGGTCTACGTCTTGACCAATGCTACTCAATGATCCATTGAAATAGATGTCTCCTACAAGTGTTTCCAACTCGAAATCATCACTTAGCTGCACGTTGGATCTATAGGTTTGATCCAACTCAGTCCTAATACTTCCGCCTTCCAATATGGCAATGCCAGATCCTGGATTCAACACTAGTGCACCACCATTGGTGCCATCCAGATCCCCCGTTACTATTATGTCGTTGTCATTGAGCACTCGGAGTTCGTAGTCAAAGGTGATGCCTTCTAGGGTGATCTCTCCTTGATGGTCATTATTTCCAAAACTAATCCTACCAGCGCTTATGGATAGATCACCTAGATCATAAGTTGTATGGATGTCATCGGGCGGATTGTCACAGGATGTACCGCTGCATATATGTACCGTGTGAGTATCGGTAAAAGGGGCTAAAGAAACTTCACCCCCGCCTGCATCTATGGTTGAGCTCCCATCAATGAGGAGCAAATTGTCAACGTATAACGTTATGTTTCCGTTGTTCTCGCTCGTATTCAGCTCAACCTCATCCATTAGAGTAAGGCTGTTTACAGTGAACGAGATGTTGGTAGCCTCAATAGCGTCGTTCAGGATTGTAGTGCCACTCCCGCTCACCTGTGTAAAATCGTTAGTGACGGAAATCTCTTCAAAGGAGCTATCAATAGCATCTTCAATAATTAGGTTCGCCAACTGCACATTACTGCCCAGAGCGGCGTTCATGTCGATATCGCCGAACTCAGCGCTCAATGTCAGCGATTGGTTCCCGTCCACAGTGCCGTTAAACTCAATACTGCCTTGCTCGCTGGTCAATACCGTGTCGGACTGCAGAACAACGGCACCATTGAACGTCAACTGATCAACAACGGTAATATTCCCATTGTTGATCTGAATCTCACCAGTTGCCTCGGTGTTCAATGTGAGGTCGCCCACTCCGGTATAGCCATCCAGAATCTGTATATTTCCGACTCCAGCGGTGGTGACCGATAAATCGCCAAACGTGTTGTTTAAGTCAAAGAGAGTAATATCCCCTTCGTGCTCAAGACCATTCGTCTGGCTTCCGATGTGTATCTCGTTGGCTGACATACTGATATCGGGTGTCAGCCGAAGAACGGCGGCAGCCCCAGGTGCCGACGCACAGCCAGCAGCCACATCCATACAGACATACAACTGTTCTGATTCGTCTTGGGCACCGAATGTGATAGTTCCACCAGTGCCACTACCCGCCAGAATATCCAGTTCACCTTGCGCAGTAAAATCATCTGTGAACAACTGAACAGTTCCATTATTCAGTCTGGATGCATCCAATGTGACGCCATCAGAGAAGACCAACTCTGCGGAATTAAGGAGGATATGATCGGCAGTCACGTTGTCGTGCAATGTAATGCCGTTACCTGTCACCTGTACGTTAGTGAGCGCCGCCGTTTTACCCACTTCGTTGTTAAACACTACATCGCCCGTACCGGCATTGATGGTTAATGCCTGTGTTCCATCAATGGTGGACGCGAAGGTAATGTCATCATCGGCGACCAGACTGATGTCGTCTTCCAGTGTTACCGCACCCGAATAGGTTTGCGTTCCGGTGGTCGTGACGTTGGCTGCCAAGTTGGATGTACCCGACACACTCAAGTTGCCGA
>JAGDZJ010000020.1:0-102924 GCA_049115955.1 Natronospirillum sp. | reverse complement strand
TGATCGAGAAAACGTTTTGGCGTGAAAAGCTCGTACGCAAGCAGCAACCACTGGTTCTGCACTCCGACAACGGGAGCCCGATGAAGGCCTCAACCTTCCTCGAAAAACTGTATGACTTGGGCATTACACCCTCACGCAGTCGGCCTCGTGTGAGTAATGATAATGCCTACTCAGAAGCGTTGTTCCGGACATTAAAATACCGTCCTAGCTTTCCCGCGAAAGGCTTCGCAATGCGAGGCGACGCGCAACGCTGGGTACATCAGTTCGTCGGCTGGTACAACACTGTACACCGGCATAGTGCCTTGAACTATGTGACACCTGAACAACGACACAACGGTGAAGCAGAGGGCATACTGGCCCAGCGTCAGCAGGTCATTGAAGCGGCGCGTAACAAGCATCCTGAGCGATGGAAAAACGGTATTCGGACACTCGCGCTGTCAGACGAAGTGCACTTAAACCGGGAACGAAAAGTTACAGAGCATTGTTAAAGAACGAAATCACCCTATCAGGTGACAACTAGGTTGACAGATACCGTGATCGCTGTCTTCTGTTAATGGTTTGCTACTCAGCACAATCTGCATTTTTCACGCGAAACTGATCGTCATACTGAATACGCACTCCATCGCTGTAGAACAACACATAGAGTAAAGTCGGCTCGTACACATATTCGCCACTTTCGATACGAAGTTCAGCGCCTAGCTCGCTCTCAATCGCATCCTTGTTCTTACCGACAGAATTTAGACAAAACTCATATTTGTTCCCCGCGTTCGAGGTCGCATACCACAATAGAGCGGCCATGCTCAATATCACTATTACGAAGTACTTCATATTTTTTATTGGCACTCAATTTCAAAGGACGCGCTAGCGGACGAGCTGTTAGATGACATTTTGCACCATCCTGCATTTTGGGTAGCCTGAGCAACCCCAGAACTTTTTGCCTGCATTGGCACCTCGACTGGCTTTACGCAAGACCATGCCGCTGCCACACCTTGGACACTTTCGATCAGCAGAAGAATCAGCTCGAGCTTTGAGTTGCTTGACGTGTTGGCGATGGGTCTTCCAACTAGGTTCTAGGCGGCCGGAATCAATTTGAGATACTGCTTGTTTAACCTGAAAATCGCTCAGCACCGGCTCAGTAAAAGACTTAATGTATCTGATGTAACGGCTGCCCGAGTATGCAAATTGTTGTTCAGCGTTAGAGGAGGGCTGTTGTGCGCGGGGAGCAGAAAATGATGCATGGAAGTGATCACGTCGGGGTTTTTCGGCGTACAATATTTCAAGCAGTGAAATTTGAGCGCAAGACAGGAAGCAGTTATGGATCTGGAAGCATTACGCCGCGAGTACAGTTTAACGGGGCTGGATCGGGAAGATTTGGCCGATAGCCCCTTTGACCAGTTTGAGCAGTGGTTTAAACAAGCGCTGGATGCCAAGTTCAGTAATGACCCGTCGGCGATGACGGTGGCGACGGTCAGTCATGATGGTCAGCCCAGCCAGCGGATGGTGCTGCTGAAGCATTTTGACGAGCGCGGTTTTGTGTTTTACACCAATTTGGAAAGCCGTAAGGCGCGTGAGTTAAAGGACAATCCCAAGGTGTGTTTGCATCTGCCTTGGCACCCATTGGAGCGTCAGGTGATTGTGTACGGTGAGGCGACACAGTTGTCGGCGGCTGAAGCGACGCGGTACTTTATGTCGCGCCCGAAAGACTCACAGATTGCAGCGTGGGCGTCACACCAAAGCCAGAAGGTGAAGTCGCGCCAGTTGCTGGAGCAGGCGTTCGAACAGATGAAGAACAAGTTCAAGAGTGGCGATATTCCTCTGCCGTCGTTCTGGGGTGGGTTCCGGGTAGTGCCGAATCATATTGAGTTTTGGCAAGGGCGGCGCAATCGGCTGCATGATCGGTTTATGTACAGCCGCAAAGGGGCGCATCAGTGGGAAGTAGAGCGCCTACAGCCTTGATGGCGCACTAAAAACTACTGCGCTTGCTCTGACGGCGTTAAAATGTGCTTCAGAATGCTCACCTACATTAAGTAGGCTGCGCTCCTGAAGCCCATTTTGCCTTGTCAGTGCTTCACTCGATACGTTTTTAGTTGCACCATCCTGGAGGCTTATACCGCCGACGTCGGCTCGTTAAGGCGTGGCAGTATCGGAATCAATACCGCTTCGCTCTTCGCTTCTTCGGCGTAAGATTCGTTCAGCGAGATAGCCTTATGCAAGGCCTGAATCGCTTCTTCTTCACGGTTCATCATGGCGTACGCGCAGGCGAGTTGGTAATGCGCATGGGCGTATTCTTTGTCTTGGCTGAGTGCCAGATGACAGAGGTTGATGGCCCACTGCGGTTCATCAAGTTCTAACACGGCGTCGGCTTTGTAGGTCAGCGCTTCCGCATCCCATGCCCGCAGTTGCAGTATTTGGTCGTAGATGCCAATGCGGTTGGTGACGTTCTTCTCTTGGCTGGCACGCAACCACAGGGCGTGAATTTCGTTGGTCAGCTCAATTTCATCGGCGTTGTGTTCGATCATTTCGCCGGTGTGTTTGAGGTCTTTCTCCAAGTCTTCCAGGCGCTTTTCATACACCGCAATCACTTTGCTCATTTCGGCTTGCGCTTGTTTGCGCACCGAAGAACGAATGTCGCGCAGTGAGTTCCAGCCGGCGAAGATCAGCACCGATGATACGGCGGCGATCAAGTAGAAGAAGTAGGTGACGGTGTTGGTGGTGTAGGACATGGCGCGGTCCATGGTGTCCAACTGACGATCGGTCAGAGACTCCGTGATGCGTACCTGGGTCTGGGCCAGTTCCATGCGCAGATTTTTCACTTCATCGAGCAGATAGCGCTCAACAAAGGGGTTGTACAGGGGTTCTTCCAGGCCGCCAATGCGAGCTTGGGCGGCGGTGTCATCTACGGGGAGGTGAAGAATGGAGGTGTCATCGGCATAAGCCGTGCTGGCAGCCGCTAGGGCTACCAGCACACTCATGGTTATGCTGCGCATATGGCGTACTCATGATTATGTGGTTCAATTAATGCACCATGCAATGCTTGCACAGCACTCACATAGTCATCTTCAACCACAATAATCTGAATGTCCACCTGACGCATGCCTTGGTGAATCGCGAGTACGTTAATATTTTTGTCCGCCAGTGACTGCACGGTGCGAGCCAGCAGGCCTGCTACTTCCATATCGCTGCCGACGGCCGAAACAACCGATACCTTTTTCGAGGTGATCTGCGCCGAAGGAATGCGCTCTTCAAAGGCGTCCGCGAGGCGTTTGGCTTGTTTCAAGCTGCAATCGGCATAAATAGTCAGCGTGTTGGCATTGGAGTCGCGACCCAGAATGCGCAATTTGAAGCGCTTGATCAGCTCTTGCAGACGCTCTTCGTAGCGTGCGCGCTCACCGACCATGTCTTGGTCGAAAATCTCGATGGCCAATAAGTGTGGCTTACCGGCAATGATCTCGACGCACGGCTTTTCACTAATATAGTCACGCGTAATCAGCGTGCCGGTGTGCTCTGGCTCAAAGGTATTTTTTACGCGCAATGGAATGTCCATTTGGCGCATGCCCTTGGCGGCCCTTGGGTGAATGGCTTCCATCCCCAGGTTGCTGAGCTGGTCGGCCACGTCGTAGTTGGTACGGCCGATGGGTACCACTTTGTCGGCACCGACGACTTTCGGGTCGGCGCTGCTCAGGTGGTACTCTTTGTGAATAACGGCTTCATCGACGTTCAACTGACAGGCAACGGCAGAGAAGGTGATTTCGCTGTATCCCCGGTCAAAGGTGCGCATCAAGCCTTCGGTGCAATAGGTGTAACCGGTGACGATGGGCAACTCTTTGCTGAGGTCGATGCTGCTGAAGGCGTCTTTAATGCGCTCGTTCAGGCTCAGTTCGCGGTCATCACGCCAGCCGGTTAAATCGACGAAGCGGGCGTTCAAGCCTTCGGTGCGCAACAGTTGCGTCATGTTATAGGCGCTGTGTGCTTCACCCAGTGACGACAGTAATTCACGTACGGTCAGCAGGTGTTCGTCCAAGCGGAAGTGGCCGTAGCTGCACAGCCTTTGTAGGTCGAGCAGACAACTGCGCACGCCTTCAACGCGCTCGCGCACGAACTGGTCGGCTTGCTGGAGCAGGTGGGTGTCGCTGAACAAGCTGGCGTTGATGTCGCACATAGCCTGTGCCACGCCGGTCAGGGCGTCGCCCCAACCCCAGTCGGAGTCGTCGTTGGCGAACAGGGCGTATACGCCGGGCTTGCCTGATTTCTTGTGTTCCAGCAGTTGGTCGGTCATGCCGCCGTAGGCTGAAACAACGAAAATGCGACCATAGATATGGTCCGGGTCATACATCACTACATTGTCGCGGATGGCGGCATAGTCACTCATCGAGGTGCCGCCGATCTTTTCCACGCTGATGGGCAATGGGTTTTTAGTATCACTCATTGGGCTACTTTCCTCCCCCTTGGGGTTGGTGTATTCGTTTTTTAACGTGAAAAACGCCCCGAAGGGCGTCTGTATCACTAATCAATCGGGTCGGCTTCTAGTGGATAAACGCCGTTTTCGTCGTGTATTTCTTTGCCGTGCAATGGCGGGTTAAACACGCACGCCAGTTGCATTTCCTTGGTAGCCCGCAGCAGGTGCTTGTCGTGCTTATCAAGGATGTACACGGTGCCCGGCTTGATCGGGTAAACCTTGCCGTCAGCAACGGTTTCAACTTCGCCTTCACCACTGATGCAATACACGGTTTCGAGGTGATTCTGATAGTGAATCGGTGTCTCGGTGCCGGTGTAAATGGTCGTGATGTGGAACGAGAAGCCCATGTTGTCGTCTTTCAACGACAGGCGCACGCTGTCCCATGTTTCACTCTTGATTTGGCGGCCGGTTTTGATGGCTTCATCCAGTGTCCGTACGATCATGTTTTATCTCCCGTTAATTGAATTAAGCTGACTCTGCGGTTTTGAGATTTTGGCGCTCGATAGCCGCCTCTAACAGGTCTAAGCCCTTATTCAATTCATCCATAGTCGTGGTGAGTGGCGCAAGGCATTTCACAACCTCGTCGTTCGGACCACTGGTTTCGATGATCATGCCATTCTCAAGGCAGTCTGAGGTGATGGCACTGGCAATGTCGCCGTTCGGGCACGACAAGCCGGACATCAAACCACGGCCCTTCAAGAACAACGGTGTGCCTTCTGCCATGTCAGACAAACGCTGGCGCAAGTGCTTCGCCTTGGCTTGGATTTCATGTGTGAAGTCCATGTCTGCCCAATAGTGCTCAAGGGCCACACGTGCCGTGATGAATGCTAAGTTGTTACCACGGAATGTTCCGTTGTGCTCACCCGGTTCAAACTGGTCTAGCTCGCGACGAATCAGCGTCAAGGCGAACGGTAAACCGTAACCGCTCAGCGACTTCGACAAGGTAATGATGTCTGGCTCAATACCGCTTGGCTCAAAGCTAAAGAAGGTACCGGTACGACCACAGCCCGCTTGAATGTCATCGGCGATCAACAGGATGTCGTGCTTGCGGCAGATCGACTCTAAACGCACTAACCATTCATCGGTCGCGGCGTTCAAGCCACCTTCGCCCTGTACGATCTCTACGATAACTGCGGCGGGGTGGTCAAGGCCAGAGCTTGGGTCTTCCATCAGCGTTTCAAAATAGGTCAGACTGTCGAGTCCGTCCATATAGCCTTCATACGGCAAGCGGAATACACCCTGCAGAGGAACGCCAGCGCCACCACGGTGGTGCTGATTACCTGTAGCAGCCAATGCGCCTAATGACATGCCGTGGAAGCCGTTGGTGAAGGACACAATGGTGTGACGACCCGTCACTTTACGAGCGATCTTCAGCGCCGCTTCAACGGCGTTGGTACCGGTCGGCCCAGGAAACATAACGGCGTGGTTCAGGCCGCGTGGCTTCAGGATGATGTCACTGAAGGCGTGCAAAAAGGCCGCTTTGGCTTCGGTGTGGAAGTCCAAACCGTGCGTCACGCCGTCTGCTTCGATGTATTCCAGCAAGGCCTTCTTCAGTACGGGGTTGTTGTGTCCGTAGTTCAGCGTGCCTGCACCGGCCAGAAAGTCGAGATAGACGTTGCCATGCTCGTCGACCATTTCACTGCCTTTGGCCGACTTAAAGATAGCCGGAATACCGCGACAGTATGAACGTACGTTTGATTCTACGTCTTTAAAAATACCCATGATGTTAGCTCCTGGCCTGATTAACAGGTCCGATCGTGTAGAGAAATTCGGTGTCGTGATGGCCATCAAAGTGCACATCACGCGTGAAAAAAGGTTCGTTATGAATGCTGGCTTCATGACGATCAGCCAATTTTTCGAACACCCGCTGCGACGCAATGTTGTCGGCAGTAATGGTGGTCTGTAATTGCGTGACCTTGGCACACGCCGGCTGTTGCAGTACGGCGTCGAGCATGCGCTGGGCGAGGTTCTGCCCGCGTGCGCTCTCGGCGACCGCGATTTGCCACAGGAAATAGGTGTCCTGCTGGCGTGGCGGTATGTAGCCGGAAATGAAACCGATGATCTCATCGCCGTGCCAAGCGGCGATGCAGGTATCAGCAAAGTGACTGCACTGTAAAAGGTTGCAGTAACGCGAATTGGTGTCCAGCGGCGGACAGTTGGCTATCAGGTCAAAGACCTTGGCGCCATCTTCTGCCTGGGGCGGGGTGAACCGAATGTCGTTGCTCATGTTTCCTGTTTTTGATTCATAGTGTTGAAAGTAATTATATGGACTGATACTTAGATGTCAAATTAGTTTGTTGGCACCTAGTGGCTGATATTGCTGGAAAAAACCGCTCATAGTGGTTAATATTTGCGCAGATGAGTATAAAAATATCATTACAGGCATTAGTAATAAGTGTGTTATTTAGTGATCTAAGCAGTTTGTTCCGCTAGAGTAAGGCCCGTGGTCTTGCGGTGTCGGTGTTACCGGTTTGGCACACAACGCAGTCGGGTCGGTAAGCGAAAAGCATGCGGTGATTGAATAAAGAACGAGAGTTTAAGGTGGCGATGTGGGTAGCAGTGAAGTAGATGGTGGTCGTTTGAATAGCAGCGTACGGGAGGATTGGTTAAGCTTGCGTATCGGTGATACGTGGTACTGTGCGTCGCTCTCAGCCGTGCGTGAAGTGCTCCCGAATGTAAGTTGTGCCCCCGTGCCCGGTGCAGCAGAAACCGTGAATGGCATAGCAGAGGTGCGTGGCGAGGTCATTGCTGTCCACGATGGCGCGGCTTTGTTGGAGAAGGCGGGTGGTGCTTCAGCCAGCGCAAACAAGAATGCCGTAACGCCGGATGAAGCGTCCATTGTGATTGTTGAACGCGCCGATAGCACGCAGGCGATGACCGTCGACGAGACAGGTTCTATTGTGCAGTTCAATATTGATGAATTGGAAAAAACCGGTGACGGCAGTGCCGTACTGGGTACTATTTTTCTCGATCCATGGCTTTATGTAGCGCTGGATTTAGAGCGGTTGTTGCCCTCGGGCGAGGAATAAGGTTAGGCCTATGAACGAAGAGAAACATTTTGAGGTCATCGAATCCATCCGCCGGATTATCCGTGCGACGGATGTGCATTCACGCCGCTTGGTCAAAGAGTCCGGACTTACATCGGCGCAAATATTGATTATGCACGCCATCGGTTCCGAGCGTTTTCACAACACGTCAAAAATTGCCGATGAAGTGTCGTTGAGTCAGGCGACGGTGACCAATATCGTTGAGCGCCTGGAACATCGCGGTTTGATCATGCGGCAGCGAGATGAGCGCGATAAGCGCAAGGTTAATCTGTGGCTGAGTGACAAGGGGCGTGAGGTGTTGAACAATGCACCGCGCTTGTTGCAGCAACATTTTGTCGAGCGGTTTGACCGCTTGGAAACCTGGGAGCAGCAGATGATTGTTTCATCGTTGCAGCGTGTGGCGCTGTTAATGGATGCGCACGAACTGGATGCCTCGCCGGTGTTGGACGTGGGTAATCTGACGAGTCACCCTAATTAGCCGAGCAGGTCGGCACCAAAGGGCACTACGGTAACCTCGCCGCCAATCGGTATATCACCATCTTCCGCCGGGATCACGGCATAGCCATTGGCTTGCGTAAAACACAGCAGCATATGTGATCCTTGGCCGGACGTTGGTTCGGCCTCCCAGTCTCCGGCATGATTTCGAGTCAAGATCGCACGCTGAAAATCCATGCGTCCGGGTTTCTTACGGAATGTTTTGGTGGCGACTGCCTTGAGACGAAAAGGCTCTTGCCATTCTTGGCCTGCCATGTAGCGCAACGCGGGTAGGAGAATCTGGTGCGCGGTTACCAATGCGGATACCGGGTTGCCGGGTAAGCCAAAAAACCATGCGTTGTTGAGTCGTCCAAAGGCCACCGGTTTGCCGGGTTTGATGGCCAGCTTCCAAAAGGCGATCTCGCCTATTTCTTGTAATATTTCACGTGTGTAGTCGGCGTCACCAACGGAGACGCCACCGGTAGATATCACAATGTCGTGGGAGTCCGCTGCGGCGAGAAAGGTTTCGCGCAGCAGTTCCGGGTCGTCCGGCAGGATGCCGAGGTTGGTGATCTCAACGGGCAGGCTTTTTAGAAGATGCGTGAGGGCAATCCGGTTGGACTCGTAAATTTGACCGGGTTTCAAAGTCGCTCCCGGCTCTTTGAGTTCGTCACCGGTGGCAAAGAGCGCGATGCGTAAGGGTCTGATGACCTCGACTTCGGCGATTCCCATGGCGGCCAACAAGCCAATGTCGGCGACACCTAATGTTTTTCCCGATGCCAGAACAATATCGCCTTTCACCACATCATCGCCTGCGGGTCTTACGTGTTCACCTTGCACCAGCGTCTCTTGCAGTGTGACAACGTCGTCAGCAACGGTGACGTCTTCCTGAATGGCTACGGTGTTGGCGTTATTGGGCAGCATGGCCCCAGTGGTTATGCGTACGCATTCTCCCGGATTGAGGGTGCCTTCCCATGGTGCTCCGGCGAGTGCCTTACCCACGATGCGCCACTGTGTGCCCGGTGCCGTGGCGATGTCGACGTGGCCCGCGTAGCCGTCCATTGCGGAGTTGTCTGACGGCGGCACGCTGATCGGCGCAACCACGGGTTCTGCGAGCGTGCGGCCAAGAATGTATTCCAGCGGTGTGAGGTCGGATTCAGTAATGGGCAGCAATGCTTCGCGCAGACGGTCCAGCGCAATGTGCAAAGGAAGCATGCCGGATTGCGATTGCTTGTCCATTACTTATTCCTCGTGTGGTTTAGCTCTTCAGTTGCTGTTTCAGTTGTTCGAACAGCGCACGCTTTTCTTCAGGCGGACGCTCAGATGCTATATGATCGTGGCTCACTAATGGCGATGTGTCCAGTTCTACGGTGTTATTGACCGACGGCTCGGCTGCTGTGCTGGCTGGGTTTGTGGCCTGTGACTGCAGCGCCGCTTCGAGCACATCAAGCGCTTCGATAGAGCCTTGCAGTTCTTCTTCTGCCCAGCCGGAATGTTCAATGCGCTCGTTTAATTTGGTGATCATCTGCTCTATGGTGTCCGTAGACGGTTTCTTTTCTTTGAGCCACAAGGTGGCGCTTTCTGCTGAGGTCGACATTGTCTGCTCTGCTTCCCGACGTTGATTACTGGCCAAATTATGTCACAGCTACCGACGCAGATCAGCTATATCAGCACTGCGTGACGGCTTTGCCCTGGCGGCAGGAGCCGATTCATATGTTTGGCCGGACGATTCTGCAGCCACGCCTGCAGGTGTGGATGGGTGAGCAACCGTATCGATACTCTGGGCGTACTTATGACCCGACGCCGTGGGACGCGCGCTTGCTGAGTCTGGCGGAGGCATTAGGGCAGAGCGCAGGCGTGCCGGTGAATACGGTGCTCTGCAACTGGTATCAACACGGTCAGCACAGTATGGGCTGGCATTCTGATAACGAGCCTGAGTTGGGTACCGAACCTGTTATTTTTTCGGTGTCGCTAGGGGAGCCACGGCGCTTTTTGTTGCGTCGTAAAGACCAGCCAAAAGAGAAGGTAGAGTATTTATTGCAGCACGGTGATGTGTTAGTGATGCGGGGGCAGACCCAGCGCGATTGGGAGCATTCTATCCCGAAGTCGGCACGTGTCACCGAGGGCCGCATTAACCTTACTTATCGGCAAGTGATCCCTGTTGTTACCGGCGGCTCAGGTTGATGCGGTCAGCGTATTTGTATAGCACGTACAGTTTCTGGTTGATGGCGCGTTTTATCGACTGGCACTCAAAGCCCGACAAAGCGGTTAACTCTGACAGTTTAAGCCGATGCAGGTGCAGGCAGGGCGTGCGAGCGTCGAATTCACGCAGATCGCCTTTGACCAAAATAGGTAAGAAAGGATCTTGTCCGTCCTGCGTCGAGAGTATTTTCTTCAACGCATGACGAAAGGGGATGGGCGCTGCCGAGACATTCTTTTGCTTGTGGCGAGATATCAGATGTAAGCCTTGTTTGCCCACGGTTTCTCCGGGGATGATGAATAAGCCGGTGTCACGTATGGCGGTGGCGGATACATGGCTATAGGTATCGTGAAAGGCATACGGATTCGGCAGTATCACCATTGGAGAGTCTGCTCGGCTGGCGAAATTGATGGTGTAGTTGGTATACAATTGCTCGACTGAAGCACTGTAGACGCAAAGCCTGCTTTCAAAATGCATGACGAACTCTATGGCACCTTGACGCGACCCCGTAAGGTCCAGGTTCCACTCTAGGTCAGCATTGCTTTGTTTTTGTAAAGCAATGTGCGACATTTTGTAGCCTCCCGCATGATTGCTGCTTGCTTTCAACTATAGTTACGCATGGGGCGATTAATAGGCGGCTTTTTCTGGAAATGTGAACAAGAGCCAATTAGGGTGAGAACTGGTTCAACTTTTTTCGTAAATCGACATTTACAATAGGTACGTTTAAGCATGGACACAGTGGTTGCTGACCTCATCAGCTTACTCAGTCTGGAAAAAATTTCTGATACGACATGGCTGGGGCGCAGTAAAGACCTCGGTTATCCCAAGGTATATGGTGGGCAAGTCATCGGTCAGGGATTGTCAGCGGCTTCTTATACCGTTGAAGGCCGCATACCACATTCTTTGCACGCCTATTTTGTGCGCGCTGGCGATGTCGACGCGCCCATTCAATACGATGTGGAAGCCGTGCGCGATGGTGGCAGTTTCAGTGTGCGTCGCGTGGTCGCTTCTCAGCACGACCGTCCTATCTTGGTGATGACGGCGTCGTTTCAAGCGGAAGAACCCGGTTTGGTGCACAGCGCGACCATGCCGAGTGTGCCGGGGCCGGAAAAGCTGGAAAGCGAGCTTAACCTGTATCGCAGCCATGCGGATGAAATTCCGGAGCGCGTGCGTCAGCAGTTTACCGCCGAGCGGCCGGTTGAGTTCCGCGTTGTAGAGAATCAGAATCCTTTCCGGCCGCGCGTCGGTGTGGCGAAGCGCCATATGTGGATTCGTTCGACCGCGCCGTTGCCGGACGATTTGAGCGTACACCGCTCCATGCTGGCCTACACCTCTGATTACGGCTTTCTCGAAACTGCATTGATGCCACACGGTGTGTCCATCATGCAGCGTAATTTGCAGATCGCCAGCCTTGATCACACCATTTGGTTCCATCGTAACTTCCGTTTAGACGACTGGTTGCTCTATGTGGCCGACAGCCCGGTGGCCGACCATGGCCGAGGGTTTGTGCGTGGGCAGATTTTTAATCGTGATGGGGTGCTGGTGGCGTCTACCGCGCAAGAAGGCTTGATGCGCTTGCGGGATATGGATTGATGTCGACCACTTCTTCTGCACCGATTGCCATTGGTATTACCGGCGCTTCGGGGGCGCAATACGGTTTGCGCCTGACCGAAATCTTGTTGAAAGCCGGTCAGCCGGTTTATCTGATGGTGTCGAAGGCGGCCTTGATGGTGATGGCGCTGGAGACCGACGTTGAAATGCCGGCGAAACCGGCGGCGATACACGAATTTTTGCACCAGAGTTGGCAGTTTGATCCTTCATTGTTGCAGGTATTCGGGCGGGAAGATTGGACCGCGCCCGTGGCCAGCGGTTCGGCATTGTGGCGTGGTTTGGTGGTGTGTCCGTGCAGCACGGGAACGCTGTCAGCCATTGCGACAGGCGCCAGCAATAACCTTATTGAGCGCTGCGCGGATGTGGCGCTGAAAGAACGACGCCCGGTCATTCTGGTGTTGCGTGAAAGCCCTTATTCGCGGGTGCATTTGCAGAACATGTTGGCGGTAACCGACGCGGGAGCGGTGGTGCTGCCAGCCAGTCCGGGGTTCTACCACAAGCCGCAATCGGTGGACGACATGATCGACTTCATTGTGGCGCGTGTGCTGAACAGTTTGGGTCTGCCGCAGACCTTATTGCCGCAATGGGGCGAGCGTCTTACTGATGGCTGACGCGCGTTCTTTGCGCAGCGCTTCTCCTAATGCGGGTCCATGCAGTCCTTTTTCCACCAAGGGCGCCGTGCTCACCGTCACCGCAGCTTCACGCGCGTGCAGCAGCCAGTCCGCCTGTTCATAAGCTAATTGCTCGTAGCCGCTGCGCCCGCGTGCATCCGCTTTGCAGGCGAGGACAAAGCCTTCCAGCTGCGTGCCGTCCTGCAGGGCCCGAAAGGCCTCCAGTACCTTGAGAACCGTCATCGGCTTTAAATCAGCGACGCGATGACAATGGGTGTGCCACTCAGCCGTGAGACGAGCCAACTGATGTAGGCGCTTGCTGACTTTCAAGCGCTTACACGCCGCGTCTACCAGTTTCACACCGCCGTGCTCATGGCCGTGGTGGCTCGGCAGGTCCTGGCTCTCGGTGCGCCCCTTGCCAAAGTCATGGCACAGTACGGCAAACCGCACATCCAAGCGATCGGTCAAGGTCGCGGCGGCGTCCAACGCCATCATGGTATGCATCCCTGTGTCGACTTCGGGATGAAACCGCATGGTCTGTGGCACGCCAAACAGCGCGTCCAGTTCCGGCATGATGATGTGCAACGCGCCGACTTGACGCAGGGCCATGAAATACACGGAAGGGTGGTCCGTCAGTAATGCTTTTTCCGTTTCCTGCCATGCTCGTTCAGGGGTCAAATTGGCCAGCTCCCCGGAGTCGGTGATGGCTTTCATCAGCGCCAGGGTTTCAGGCGCTATCTCGAAACCTAACGCAGAAAAGCGTGCGGCAAAACGCGCCACGCGCAGCACACGCAACGGATCCTCAGAAAACGCTGGAGATACATGCCGGAGAACTTTGTCGTTTAGGTCGTTGGTGCCACCATAGGGGTCAATAAGAGTGCCATCGGGCGTCTCGGCGATCGCATTGATGGTGAGGTCGCGCCGCAGTAAGTCTTCTTCCAGGGTGATGTGCGGTGAAAAGTCACACACAAACCCTTGATAGCCACGCCCGCTTTTTCGTTCGGTTCGAGCTAAGGCGTACTCTTCGTGGGACTCCGGATGCAGAAAAACGGGGAAGTCCGTGCCGACCTGACGATACCCTGAGCGCGCCATTTCATCGGGTGTGGCACCCACGACGACCCAATCACGATCTTTTACTGGCAATTGCAGCAATCGATCACGCACCGCGCCGCCTACCAAGTAATATTCCATTGTTTTGCCCTCCGCCTGATCTGCTATTATGCCGGATGGTGCCGCCGCTGTCGGCCGCATTTTCTTTATCAGCAAAATGTCATGCAGATTTTGCTAAGGATTTTCGCACCAGCGCCGACAACAACGGGGATAGCATTGGGCAGAACAGCGCATATGGAGCCCCGGATTATGAATCAGATGATGAAAAACACAGCAATTATGAGTTTGGCCCTGTTGGCGACGACGGGCTGCGGCCTGTTGGGCAACCGAGCGGCAGAGCAAGAGCGTGAGCAAAAAATTGATGCCATCGTTGAAGAAGTCCGCTTCATCAACGAAAGACTGCCACCTATGGACCCTATGGTTCTGCGGGTTAGCGGTTTTGGCGCCATCAATGAAACGGCAACGGGCGTGACCCAAGTACAAAAGCGACTGATGGCGATGCGAGCATCGAAACTGGACGCTTATCGTACCTTAGCTGAGCGGGTGTACGGTACGGCCATCAGTGGTAACACCACAGTGGAAAACCTCGTTGTACAGAATGACCGCTTCAGAACCTATGTTGATACCTATATTTTCGGTGCTCGAGTTGTCTCGCAGGATGTGATGCCTGACGGCAGTTTTGAAACCGTGCTTGAAATGGTTATCGATGAAGGCTTCCGGAACTGTTTGGTAAGCGAAAACCAGGTGCGTAAGAACGGTCAATGCGCCACGCAAGTGGTTCACGACTTGGATTCGTTCAACCGCAACAACATGTCGCGTCAGGGTGTTCGCCCCGGTGAAACTGGGCTGTATTTCATTCAATGATACAACCATGGTCTGAATCGACGAACGTAGGAAGAGTGGCTATGAAAACTGTTACCTTAATGATGGTATTGTTGCTGAGTTCTTGGGCCTATGCGCAAGACATGGCGAACGTGACAGTTGGACGCTTCGTTCAAGCAGAAGGGCAGGCTGATATCATCTACGGTGATACTCACAGTGCTCGAGTTCGAGCAATGCGAGCAGCCATTCAGAATGCGTCGATGCAGGCCAGTTCGCAGGTGCGTTCATCGCAAGTGGTTGAAGATGGTCGCTTGAGCATGGACTATCTTCGTATTAACTCGGCGGCGCAAGTCACCGCCGTTGAAGTGGTCAGCGAAGGTGCGGTCGGCAACCTGTATCGGGTAGCCATTGAAGCGCGCGTTTCGGAGAGTCAGATGTGCGCTAACCACGTCGTTAATGACTTTTCAAAGAGTCTCGCCGTTACCGGCTTTGCTTTGGAAACACCAACGCAGACGACCATAGGCCATTTGGGTGCGGTCGATCGTTCGCTGCCATCGCATTTAGTCAACGAGCTGAATGGCGCGGGTGGCGTACGTGCACTCAATGCCAACTATCTGATGATGTATCCTTCCATTCCTACCGCACCAACACGCGTATCAGCCCGAAACACGCTGACACGTGCCGTCGATACCGCACGTGATCTCGGTGTACAGTTCGTGGTTTCGGGTGTGGTGCGCGATCTGGGTATGCAGGAAATGGAACGTCCGCGCGAGGAGTCCGACGGTTTGTTGGCTGCCTTGACTCAGCGTGGCCGAGTCATGCAACGCCATATGGTGTTGGATGTCTATATCCACGACGGCTACAGCGGTGCACTGGTCTTTCAGAGCCGCTACAGTGCTTCTGGCCAGTGGGACTTCCGCTCTAACGAAAAAGTGGGTTTCGCGACGCCGAAGTTCTTCGGTTCCGACTTCGGACGAGAAGTGCAGCGTCTGTTTGCCCAAGTCGTTGAAGATATCCATGCAACCGTAGAGTGTCAGCCCTTTATGGCCAATATTGCGCAAGTGGATGGTCAGACTATTTTTATCAAGATGGGTGCGGAGTCAGGCTTACGTCCCGGTGATAACTTGGGCGTGTATCGCACCAGTACCTTCTTTGATCGTGAGCAACAAGACTACACTCAGTTGACAGACACCAAGCTGGTGGCTCGTGTGACCCAGGTGCAACCGCATTTCGCCATTGCCGAGTTGCCAGTGCAGGTTGAACGCCTGAATCTGCAGCCGGATGACTTGGTCATCGCGTGGTAGGTTGAACCTTCGGTTCGAGTTCGATGAGGGAAGAGCAGGTGTTTGCGTTGGTTGGTGTTTTCTAAACCGCGTCGCAGCGCCACTCTTGCCCGCTGTCTATGTCGCGTAACGTCAGCCAGTTCCCCCAGCCATACCCTGTATCCAGTGCGATCATATCATCGCGACCGGTATTCCCCATCAGTGCAGCCCAGTGGCCAAAAATCACCTGCCAGCCATCAGGCTGTCGTAATTGATACCATGGCATCCATCCATCGGGTGGGGCGTCGGGTGATTCCTTGTGACCGAAATCGAGGCGGCTGTCGCCTGTTATAAAACGCATACGCGTGAAGTAGTTGGTGATGCAGCGCCAGCGCGCCTCGCCACTCAGCGAGTCATCCCATTGATCAGGCTGATTGCCATACATGGCCGCAAAAAACGCAGGCGCGCGTATGTCGTCCGCGAGTACCTGCTCAACCTCTTGTGCCAATGCGCTGGCCTTTGCGATGTCCCAGCAAGGTGGAATGCCGGCGTGCGTCATGACTTTCTGTGTGCGATCACAGCGGTGTAAAAGAGGGCGTGTCTGTAACCAATGCAACAACAGGTCGCGGTCTGGTGCGGCAAAGATATCGGCGAACGTATCCTTGTCGCGCGGTGGTCGGACGCCGTGGGCTATAGCCAACAAATGGAGGTCGTGATTGCCCAACGTGACATGGCACTGGGGCAGTTGCGACAGAAAACGCAAGATGTCGGCGTTCTGTTGCCCTCGGTTAACGAGGTCGCCAACCAGCCAAAGCTCGTCAGTTGCCGGATCAAACTTCACCTGCGCAAGTAACTGTTGCAGCGGGTCAAGGTGGCCTTGCAAATCGCCAACGGCGTAGCGGGCCATGGTCAGTTCAGCCTGTTCGGTACGGCCAAGGTAAATACCGGGATGTCGGCACGAAAGGCTTCGCCGTCCGCAGTGACCATTTCGTAATAACCCTGCATAGTAGCCACCTCCGTTTTCGATACCGCACCACTGGTGTACACATAGGTACCACCGGGCTCTATTACGGGTTGCTCACCGACCACACCTTCTCCATACACTTCCTGCGTTTGCCCGTTACCGTCGGTAATCAACCAAAAGCGATGCAGTAACTGAACGCTGTCTGTCCCTTCGTTACTGATCAGAATGGTGTACGCAAACACGAAGCGTTGTTGGTCCGGGTCGGATTGCTCAATCAAATATTGCGGTTTGGCGCGTACGGCAACAGCGGTCATACGATGGTCTCCGCTATGAGATTGCTCAGTCGCACATAGTCGCTAACAGGAATGACCTCCGGTCGTGCACCTTCGTCAATGCCTGCTTGCTCCAGCAGAGCGATGTCGAAATCATTTTTTAGATTGTTCCGAATGGTTTTACGGCGCTGCGAAAAGGCGGTGCGCACCAAGCGTGACAGCAGTCGCGCATCGGTGGCCGTTAACTCTTCGGCAGGACGCGGAACCAAGCGCACGATGGCTGAATCCACTTTAGGCTGAGGTGTGAATGCCCCAGGCGGTACATTGAACAACCACGACGGACGGCAGTAATACTGCGCCATCACGGTCAGCTTGCTGTAGGCACCGGTTCCCGGCTCGGCACACAAGCGATCAACCACTTCTTTCTGCAGCATGAAATGCATGTCGATGATGTGGTTACGGTGTTCCAGCAGATGAAAAATCAGCGGTGTGGAGATGTTATACGGCAGGTTGCCGACCAATTTGATCGGGTGCTCGGCCGTCGCCAATGTACTGAAATCAAAGCGCAAGGCATCGCCTTCGATTACGGTGAAATTATCAGCATTGAAAAACTGGGCGCGCAGAATCGGCAGTAAGTCTCTATCCAGCTCAATGGCCGTGACTTTAGCGCCGGTGGCGAGCAAGACGTCGGTCAGCGCGCCACGGCCGGGGCCGATTTCTACTACGTGATCCGCTGCGGTTACGCCTGTCGAATTGCCAATACGCTGAATAACATGTTGGTCGTGCAGAAAGTTCTGTCCAAATCGTTTACGCGCTCTGTGCACTGCGTGCCTCCACCATTTTTTGAGCGTAGTCGAGCGCGGTGCGCAGACTGCCAGTGTCGGCTTGACCCGTGCCGGATAAATCTAATGCCGTGCCATGATCAACGGAGGTGCGCACAAAGGGCAGCCCCAACGTGATATTCACGGCATGGCCGAAACCTTGGTGTTTCAGGACGGGCAAGCCCTGATCGTGATACATCGCTAACACGGCATCGCCTTGGGCGAGCACACGTGACGTAAACAAGGTGTCGGCGGGCAGAGGGCCAATTACATTGAGCCCCTCTGCGCGTAGCGTGTTCAGCGTCGGTATAATGACTTCAATTTCCTCGCGGCCAAGGTGGCCGTTTTCCCCGGCATGAGGGTTCAGGCCACACACCAGTATACGCGGTTTTGAAAGGCCGAAACTGCGCTGTAAGTCCGAGTGCATGATGCGACAAATGCGTTGCAGCTTTTCGGGCGTGATAGCCGCCGGTACGGCACTGAGCGGCAGATGTGTGGTGACTAGGGCAACTTTGAGCTGTTCGGTGGCGAGCAGCATCACGACATCATCGACGCCCGCTCTGGCTTGCAGATATTCGGTATGACCTGTGAACGCAATGCCAGCGTCGTTGATAACGCTCTTTTGTACCGGGCCTGTTACTAAGCCGCTGAATTCACCACGGTCTATCCCGTCCAGTGCTCGGTCCAATAAGGCCAAGACGTAGTGGGCATTGTTGGGATCCAGTTCACCGGGCACCACAATCTCCGGCGCTTTTATTGGCAGCAAGGTCAGTTCGTGATCGCCTAACACAGCCGGTTCACCGGGCTGCCAATCACGAATATTGATGGGTAGATTTAAGGTGTCGGCGCGCTCGGCCAACATCATGGCGTCACCGAGCACTACCGTCGGAAAGCGTTGAGCACCGGCAGCCAGTTGGAGACAGATGTCCGGGCCAATACCGGCCGGTTCACCTGACGTCAGCGCCAGTGGTTTCATGGCTCATTCCGCAAAGATATGTAAGCGCCGTTCTTAATCTCTTGTTGCCAGCGTGGTAAGGCTTCCGAGTATTTCTGCTCAAACAACAATTCGCGCGCTTTATCGCGCAAGGCGGTTAGGCTTTGGTCTGTTTCCCGGCGCTCTTGCACTTGCAGAATATGCCAGCCAAACGTGGTGCGGAAAGGCGCACTGATTTGGTCTTTAGGTGTATTGCGCACGGCCTCAGCAAATTCGGGTACAAAGACTTCGGCGGGGTTCCAGCCCAGATTGCCACCGTCTTGCGCACTGTTGTCGACCGAATAGCGTTCTGCCAGATCCGCAAAGTCTGCGCCTTCTTCCGTCAGTTGCTGGTACAGGTCTTGGGCAAATTCGGCCGCTGCTGTGGCTGTCAGGCCACGCGTTTCATTGATCAGAATATGGCGGGTCAGGTATTCGGTCACCGCTTGCGTAGCACTGCCGCGTTGCTCTGCCATAAAGACCACATGCCAGCCGTTAGGGCTCTCGAATACACGTGCTGAGCCGGTGGACAGACCTCGCACAGGTTCACGCAATAAGCTCGGTAGCGACTCCGCACGCCGCCAGCCAAGGTCTTGTACTGTCCGTCCGACGGCCGCCGCTTGCAAGGTCTGCGAGCTGGTGTTGACGGTATCTGCAATACTGCGCGCGGTCGTTTCGGCGGCCGAATCAGCGTGTGCAATTAGCAAATGCTGCAAGCGATATTCTACATCTTGCAGGGCCGCACTGACTTGTGTTTGTAGGTACTGATTAACTTCTGCATCGGATACCTGTACTTGCCGCGCGACAAAACGTTGTTGGGCCTGGCGAATCAGCATGTCGCGTCGTACTTGCCGACGTACGTTGTCATAACTTAAGCCTTCACGGGCCAACGCGTTGCGAAAGGCAAGCAAGTCCATGCCTTGGCGCGCTGCGATGTCTGTTAAGGCGCTGTTTAACGCGGCGTCGGTGATCGTGATGCCCACTTCTGCGGCTTTCTGAACTTGCACCTGTTCAAGAATCAGCGCATCCAGTATCTGGTTGGCCAACTCGGTGCGTGGTGGTAGAACCGCCGGGTTGTCACGATAGCGTTGTTGGATGTCCAGTACGCGGGCATCCAATTCGCTCTGCAAAACAACATCGTTGTTTACCACCGCCACTATGCGGTCGAGTAAGACTTTTTCGGCCTGCACCGCAACGGGCAGGAGCACAAGACAGAGCGCGGTAAGAATTCGTTTCATAAGCCTTACTTAGTGTTAAACAACTGATTCTGGTAGCTGGGTATGTTGTCACGTATGCGGTTCTGTAACGCACGTGAATCGACGCCACCCAAGCCTTTAAGTGTTAGGTTAAGTTGTATGGTATCGAACAAAGCCGGGCGTTGCGACTGGTCTGCGTCATCTTTGACGGTTCGTTGACCTGCTAGTTGGATATGCCAGCAACAGCCGTCGTATTCCAATCCCAGAATGGTTTCTTGCAGTGACAAGTTGTCAGACGCTTCAGGCTGGTGCCAGTTTGCGTAACCAATGACACCAAAATAGGTGGTCAGCGGCAAGGTCGCTGAGGCGGCGACAGTGAAATAGTCTTCGTCGTCTTCACGTTCTTCAGGGCGCCATGTGGTTGATAGATCTGCACCGCTGCGGCCACTGCGGAAGCGGTAAGTGGTGCTTAATAGACTGAGAGGATAGTCACGATCGTAGAATCCCGCGCTAGTGGTTTCTGCTGGGGTCCAAACCGCAGTGGTTGAGAAGTCGTGGATGCCATCAAAGTTGGTGCCTAGGCGGAGAGTGACTGGGCCAGGTTGAGGTCCGGCGTTGTCACTTGGGTTGATGATCACTTCAGTATCCGTTTTTTCTAAGCGGGTCGCCGTGAGATTAATTTGCTGCTGCAACAATGCGCTGTGCGTCCACGCATTTTGTTGAAAGCGGTATTCGCTACCGGGTGTTAGCCAATGGCGATCAGTCAATAAGTCCACACCCGTCATTTGTGGTAATTGGGTCTGATCAACCAGCGGACGGAATTCATGTTGTGCGAACGGCGTTACGCGTTGGTGCGCGCCGATGTCCCACTGGTATGACAACCGAGTTCTGGTGTCATACAGCCAGCGATTCTCGTTTTGTGCCGGATGATCCGACATCGTAGGTAAGTAATAATGAGTGTGATCACCGGTATAGGTTTGCCGCAACGTCCATTGGTTCCAGCGATCGGTGCGGCTCAGTTCTAAGCGGTTGCGCAGGCGTATGCCTTCGTAAGGGTCAAAGTCGCTTGGCGTGATTCCCAGATAATCTGGCTCTACCTTAAAACGCCGCTCCCAGTCATAGAGTCCGCGCAGACGCCAGTCGCCGAAAGCGGGCAAGGGCTGCACAATATGGATGCCGGGTTGTTCAACGTATGTTAGGTCGTCTTCTTCTGCGGCGTCAGACAGAACCGTCTGTTGTTCTACGTTGACGCGATAAAGGGTACCGCGATCGGACTCAAAACCCAGGGTAAGCCGGTTGGTGAAGGTCGGCGTGTAGTCGGCGTACTGAAATTCAGGGTAGTACTGATCAGAACTGGCTGCCTGATAGTCCAGGGTCCATTCCAAGGCGCTGTCGTAATTGCTGATGTTGAGCTGATAACCCCAGCTCAATGCATCGTCGTTCGGATCTTGAAAGCCGGGGTAGATGCCACCTTCCAATTCTGCATAGAGATAGCGATTCAGATAACGCCACTGTTGGTTGAGGTGCACTGTTTGTGGTGCCCCGTCCTCGGCATCACCGCCAATCAGCCAATCGGCGGTGGTCGTGTTGTCGATGTTGGGCGCAATGTTCCAATAAAACGGCGTGCTGATACGATGTTGTTGATACGCTGCTTGGTAACGATATCCTGGCGTTAAAAAGCCGGTGGTGCGTTGCTGATTCAAGTTCAGACGAAAATACGGCGTGTAGGCGACTGGAACTGGCCCCACATTTAGCCACGCGTGGTAGCCACTGGCGATGTCGGTGTCCATGTTTACGGTCATGGTACGGGCATGCAATGACCAACCGAAACGACCAGGAGCACAGCGGGTCATCCACGTGCGCTCCAAACGATAAATATTATCGTCGCGGTTTACTGTGCGGGCTTCGCCGTGCAGTTGCGCTAGATGCAATACGTACTGGGCGTCATACAACTGAAACTGCGGGTTCACGGTCGAGGCTGTGGCGCCTGAGGTGGTGATTGCCAAGTCGGGCTGTCGAATCAAACCACCGTTGACCAAAAGCGCTTCGTCGGCTTGGGTGTCGTAGTCCAGCCGCTCGCCATACAGGCGCATAACGGCTTGGGTGATGACCACGTTGTCGGTGAATGTCAGGGTGCCTGTGGTGCTGCCAGATTGTTGGCCCGATTCAACGGTGAGTGTGTTGGGTGCTATATCAGTCTCTGTCCATGGGTCGATAAAACCACCCGGGCATTGGGTCGAAATGAGCGCACGTTGTTCGGTGGGTAAAGCATCGTAAAACACCCAGTCGAGGTGGCCACCAACGGGGCCCGAAGCACTGGCTAGCGGCGTCAACGACAAGGCGCCGCTGAGCAAGAGAAGCCTAAAAGCATGAGCAGTGGACGCTATATCCGACAGTGTTCGTTGACGATATTCCATTTGCACGGCACCCGGTGGTCCATTAGCTTGCGTAGCGTTCAAGACGAGCGGTTGGGCTCCTGTTGACGTAATTTGGCTCAATGTCGCCTCGGAAAATGGGTGGTAACATTGCGCGACATCATATAGAAAGGGCAGAGTAGGCGCTAGCGCAGAGTTATTTGGAAGGTTGTGGGGGATAATTTACGCCTCACTGTGTTTATCGGGATGCCGCAGTACAAGGTGGTGAATATGTGGTGGGGAAAATTGTTGGGCGCGATGATCGGCCTTTACCGTGGCGGGCCATTTGGCATGCTGCTGGGTATGGTGGTGGGCCATGGCATTGATCAACTGCTTGGCCGTATTTTGCGCCGCTCGTCTGGGCCCGCGACGCCCCAAGTGCATTCACAATTCTTTGAAGCCACGTTTCAGTTTATGGGTCACTTAGCCAAAGCCAAGGGGCGGGTAGACGACGCTGATATCGCCTTTGCGCGCAGTGTTATGGCGCGCATCGGTTTAAATACGGCGCAACGGGAGCGTGCCGTTGAGCTGTTCAACCAGGGTAAATCACCGGACTTTGATCGTAGTGAGCAGTTGCGCCAACTGACGACTTGGTTGGCCCCGCACCCATCGCTATTGCTGTTGTTTTTGGAGACTCTGGTGCAAGCCGCCTACGCTAACGGGCGCATAGACCCGGCAGAAAAGGTTTTGTTACAAAGCGTGTGTGATGCTTTGTCGGTCAATCGGATTCAGTTCGAGTACGTCCATCGGCGTGTGTTGGCGCAACGCGCGTGGCAAACTCATCAGCAAAGCACCACAGCACCAAGGCGACCCAACGACATGAGCGTGCAAGAAGCTTATGACGTGCTAGGGGTTAAAGCGAGTGACGACGAGAAAACCGTCAAGACGGCTTATCGTCGGCTTATGAGCCAGCACCACCCCGATAAATTAATGTCTCAGGGCTTGCCGGAAAGCATGCAGAAGCTCGCCAATGAAAAGGTGCAAGGCATTCAAGCGGCATACGGCGTGATCAAAACAGCACGCAAAAACAACTAGTTTGCTGCGCCGTTGTTAATAATATCTGCCTCTCTGCCCGCCATGTTGCTGCGTAACCAACCCCAAACCCGCCGTGTTACTACATTCGGTGACGCACGATAATTGGTACTGGAACTTTGCTCTCGCACCTGTACGAGATTATTGCCTTGGCCAGCGCGGTTCAGTGCAGCACGTCTCTGTTGCGCGGCCTGAGTCGACTGAGTACTGCGATTCAAGTACAAGTCGAGCACTGGTGTCTCTAGCTGATTAAGCAGAGGCATGATGGCGGCAGTATCTTGCGGACGCGCATCCAGCATGATGAGGCCAAAACCGAAACCCTCGCCTTCGGGTGCGTTTGTAGTCAAATAGCGTGTGACTTGATAAGCCCCGCTGCCGACGCCCACGAGCGCAATGTTCAGGAAGCCGCGCCGAATCAGTTCATTCACACTTTCTTCGATACGCGCGTCCACCATAGGCAGATAGTCTTCATCCGGCTCAAACCCCGCCGCTGACCCCGGCACTATTTCTTCATCATCAAGGACGCGCGGGGGTACTCTGGGAGCAGGCAAGGGAGGCAGGGCGATGGACAGCGTTGACCAGCCGACGACCGGCAAGTACTGTCGCAAGTCATGCACGATGTGGGGCCAGTCTTGGTGACGGGCGTTGTCGTGCACAATCAGTATGGCACCTTGTGGCGTGCCCGTTTCTTGGTTGCGCCACAAGGTCGCGAACTCTACACCGTTGGCTTGCAGGCGCACGAACTGTTCTGCTGGAAGTTGATTGAGATAACGCATTTCCAGATCGAAGCTGTTTTGCTCCGGTGACGGCATCACGCGCTCTAAGTCTTGTGGCGCAGGTGGTGGCGCTACTGGCTCTTCAACTTCTGCGGCCTCTTCATCTTCCGCCCCTAGTTCACCGTTTAGTGCCTCTTGAGCCGTAGCGGCGTGGAAGAGCAAAACCCAACATAAACCGATGACTAAAAACCATGCGTTGCTGCGGCTCATTGTTTACAATGCCCCCGCGCAAATTCAATTGCTGTTGCTGTCAGTCGCTGCATCCGCGTTCTATCGAAATAAAAGGTCATATTATGTCAGACTACCTAATAGCTCCATCCATTCTGTCGGCCGACTTTGCTCGGCTCGGTGAAGACGTTGATGCCGTGTTGCAAGCCGGTGCTGATGTTGTGCACTTCGACGTTATGGACAATCATTATGTGCCCAATCTGACCATGGGGCCGATGTTCTGTAAAGCGTTACGCGATTATGGCATCAAAGCGCCCATCGATGTGCACTTGATGGTACAACCAGTTGATCGGCTGATTGGCGATTTTATTGAGGCAGGTGCAGACATCATTACGTTTCACCCAGAGGCCAGCGGGCACATTGATCGCAGTTTACAGTTGATCAAAGACGGCGGGTGTAAAGCTGGCTTGGTGTTTAACCCGGCAACGCCACTGCATTACTTGGACTACGTGATGGATCGAATCGATCAAATCTTGATTATGTCGGTCAACCCTGGGTTTGGCGGACAGAGCTTTATCCCAACCGCTCTTGATAAATTACGGTTAGCGCGTCAGCGCATCGACGCGTCGGGTCGGGATATCCGCTTGGAGATAGACGGCGGAGTAAAAGTGGACAACATTCGCGCCATTGCTGAAGCCGGTGCCGATATGTTTGTAGCAGGCTCTGCCATTTTCAACGCGCCCGACTATACGCAGCGTATTGCAGAAATGCGGGCCGAACTGGCCAAGGCGGTAAGCTAATATGATGCCCAAGGCCGTGTTGTTTGATCTCGATGGCACCTTAGTGGACAGCCTTCCGACCATTGCTTTGGGCATGCAGGACGCGCTGGCTGAGCTGGCGTTGCCTACCGTAACCGAGGAGCAAGTGGGGCATTGGATTGGTGAAGGTACGCCGGTTCTGGCGCGTAAGGCCGCCACCTCCGTCGGCGCGTCTGAGCGCTCTGAAGCCTTGTTTGCTCAGTTTCTTATCAGCTACTTGCCTCATATTCCCGGTACACCGGAAATTTCTGGTGCTACGGCTTTGTTGCAACAACTGACCGCGTTGGGTGTTTCCTGCGCTTTGGTCACCAACAAACCACGGGTATTTACTGAGCCCTTGCTGGTTGCGTTGGATTGGGATCGGTACTTGCCCGTAGTGATTTGTGGCGATGACCTTGCCGAGCGCAAGCCACACCCGTTGCCCTTGTTCGAAGCCTGTCGGCGTTTAGGCGTGGACGCTACTGATGCAGTGATGGTAGGCGACAGTCGGCATGACGTGGGCGCGGCGCGTGCCGCCGGTATGCCCGTGGCAGCCTTGACGGGTGGCTACAATCACGGTGAGGAAATTACCGGTGCAGACTTCCATGGCGATACCTTGGCTGAATGCGGCGATTGGGTGTTGCGCAATGCTAAACAGTTCAGTAAAGTTTCAGCCTAACTTACTGCTTGTACGAATGGTTGTTATGAACCTGCTTCCCTCAATTCACCCGCATTGGATTTCAGACGCTCGTCGATGGCGTCGCTGAACGGCACATATCGTAGTTGAATAGCGCGAGCCATGGCTCGTGGACGCCATCCTCTGACGGAATAAATTGAGATGCAAGAACAGGAATACTATGCCTTGGCAGCGCAGGGCTACAACCGAGCACCACTGACTCGGGAAATCCTCGCTGATCTAGACACCCCTCTTTCTACTTATTTGAAGCTCGCCCGTGGCCGGCTCAGTTATCTGTTTGAATCGGTGCAGGGCGGAGAGAAATGGGGCCGTTACTCCTTTATTGGCTTGCCGTGTCGTGAATACATCGAAGTGCGCGGTCATCATGTGCGGGTTTTTCGTGACGAACAGGTTATTGAAGAGCATGAACAGCATTCCGATCCTTTAGCGTTTATAGAAGACTTCAAAGCACCTTTCAGGGTCGCCGAAATCCCCGGCTTAGCGCGTTTTAACGGTGGTTTGGTCGGCTATTTTGGTTATGACACGGTGCGCTACATCGAACCAAGGCTGGCAAAATCGACCCCGCCGGATGACATCGGCAATCCGGATATCCTGCTGATGGTGTCTGACGAAGTGGTCATTTTTGACAATCTCGCGGGCAAAATTCAGTTTGTGGTACATGGCAACCCTGCCGAATCGGGCAGTTTCGAGACGGCACAGCGCCGCTTGGACGAACTGGCCAAAGCCTTACACGACGCCCCTATGCCTGACCTGCCAACCCCAAAGGGTAAGTTGCTGCAAGAAAGCGACTTCACCAGTCATTTCGGTGAGGCTGAGTTTCACGCCGCTGTGGAACGTATTAAAGAGTACACCTTGGCCGGTGACATCATGCAAGCGGTGCCATCACAGCGTCTCAGCGCCGAATTTCCATATGAGCCGCTGAACCTTTATCGCGCCCTGCGGAGCCTGAATCCTTCGCCCTATATGTTCTTTTTGGACTTGGGCGATCATCAGGTCGTGGGCAGCTCGCCGGAAATTCTTGCCCGTGTTGAAGGCGATGAAATTACTGTGCGGCCTATTGCCGGTACTCGCCACCGGGGTAAGACACCGGAACAGGACAAGGCGATGGAAAAGGAGTTGCTTGCCGACCCGAAAGAAATTGCCGAACACCTGATGCTGATCGATTTGGGCCGCAATGACGCGGGCCGCGTAGCGCGTACTGGCAGTGTGCGCGTGACTGACCAAATGGTGGTAGAGCGCTATTCGCATGTGATGCATATTGTGTCGAACGTGAATGCGTTGCGCCGCAAAGACGTCAGTGCCATTGATGTTTTGCGGGCCACTCATCCCGCTGGCACGTTAAGCGGCGCACCCAAGATCCGTGCCATGGAGATCATTGACGAGCTGGAGCCGGTGAAACGCGGTATCTACGGCGGCGCGGTGGGTTATCTAGGCTGGAACGACAACATGGACATGGCCATTGCCATTCGCACGGCGGTGATTAAAAACGGTGTGCTCTATGTGCAGGCTGGTGCGGGAGTGGTTGCGGATTCTGTGCCGCGTCTCGAATGGAAAGAGACCATGAACAAGGCGCGGGCGATCTTTCGTGCCGCTGAACTGGTCAGTCGCGGCCTCAGTGTCGAGTAGGAGTACAGCATGTTATTAATGATCGATAATTACGACTCCTTCACCTACAACATCGTGCAGTACCTCGGCGAATTGGGCGCTGAGGTAAAAGTGGTGCGCAACGACGAACTGACCTTGGCGCAAATCATTGAGCTTAGACCATCGCAATTGGTGGTGTCGCCGGGTCCATGCACGCCCAATGAGGCCGGTGTCTCAGTCGCCGCCATCGAGCATTTCGCCGGGCAAATTCCTATCTTGGGTATTTGTTTAGGGCACCAGAGCATTGGGCAGGCGTTTGGCGGTGATATCGTGCGTGCTAAAGCCGTGATGCACGGTAAGACGAGCCCTATTTATCACACCAACAGCGGCGTGTTTACGGGCTTGAAACAGGGCTACACCGCCACGCGGTATCACTCGCTGGTGATCGCGCAAGACAGCTTGCCGGATTGTCTGGAAGTCACGGCATGGACCCAGAATGACGACGGCAGTGTGGACGAGATTATGGGTGTGCGACACAAAACCCTAGACATTGAAGGGGTACAGTTTCACCCTGAGTCCATACTGACCGAGCATGGGCACGACCTACTACAGAACTTTCTCAGCAAGAACCGTTGATATGGCTGCGCCATCTGCAGGAGATGCGAAACAATGAACATACAACAAGCACTTGGCCGAATTGCCGATCATGGCCACTTGGATCAAGACGAAATGCAGGCGGTAATGCGCCAAATCATGACCGGTGAATGCACACCGGCGCAAATCGGCGCGTTCTTGATGGGTTTACGCCTCAATGGCGAGAGCCTAGAAGAGATCACGGGCGCCGCCTTGGTGATGCGCGAGCTGTCGACCAAGATTGATGTGAATGTCGACGGCTTGGTAGATACCTGCGGCACGGGTGGCGATGGGCAGAATCTGTTTAACGTCTCCACGGGTGCGGCGTTCGTCGTGGCCGCTGCCGGTGGCCGCGTAGCCAAGCACGGTAACCGCGGGGTGTCATCGAAATCGGGCAGTGCTGACGTACTAGAGACCGCTGGTATCAACCTCGGCTTAACGCCTGCGCAAGTAGAGCGCGCGGTGGACAGCATAGGCGTCGGCTTCCTGTTTGCACCGGCGCACCACAGTGCCATGAAGCACGCCGTTGGCCCGCGTAAGGAAATGGGCATGCGCACCATATTCAACATGTTGGGCCCCATTACGAACCCTGCGGGTGTCAAACGTCAGGTGCTGGGGGTCTTTTCGGCGGGCTTGTGTGAGCCCTTGGCCAATGTGCTGAAGCGGTTAGGCAGTGAGCACGTCCTGGTGGTGCACGCCAAAGACGGTTTGGACGAAATTAGCCTGGCCGCGCCCACTACGGTGGCCGAATTGAAAGACGGACAGGTCACGGTTTATCAGATTACGCCGGAAGAGCTGGGCATTGAGACGCAAACTTTGAGCGGCTTGGTGGTCGACACGGCGGAAGAAAGTCTGGCGCTGATCCAATCTGCGTTGGCGGGTGGTAAGGATAAGAACGGTCAGAAAGCGTTGGACATTTTAGCTTTAAACGCCGGTGCGGCCATCTATGTTTCCGGTATCGCTCAGACCTTGAAAGAAGGCGTCAGCATGGCACAAGACGCCATGGGTAGCGGCTTGGCGCTGGAAAAAATGCGTGAGTACGCGGCATTTTCGCGTGTTTGTGCCCAGGATAACGGCGCAGAGGAAGCCAACGCATGAGTTTACCTACCGTATTGGAAAAAATCATCGCGCGAAAGCATGAAGAAGTGGCTGCGCGTCGGCCGCAGCACAGCGAAGCGGACTTGCGTGCGCGCTTTGATGATGTAGAGCCACCGCGTGGCTTTGTTGCTGCCATGGAGGCTCGCCGAGCTGCCGGGCAATCGGCAGTCATTGCCGAAATTAAGAAGGCGTCGCCGAGCAAGGGGGTCATTCGCCCCGATTTCCATCCTGCCGATATTGCGCGTTCTTATGCCGCTCATGGTGCGGCCTGTTTGTCGGTGCTGACCGACGTCGACTTCTTTCAAGGCGCAGATCACTATTTGCAAGCCGCCCGAGAAGCCACGGCAATACCCGTCATCCGCAAAGATTTTTTGGTGGATCCCTATCAAGTGATTGAAGCACGGGCCTTAGGTGCAGATTGTATTCTATTGATCGCTGCTGCTTTGACCGATGAGCGCATGGTTGAATTGAATACGCTGGCGCAAGAGTTGGGCATGGATGTGTTGATTGAAGTGCACAACCGGGAAGAACTGGAGCGTACTTTGCCCTTGGGCAATCGTCTGTTGGGCATTAATAATCGTAATCTGCACACCTTTGACGTCACACTGGATACCACCTATGAGTTGCTGGATGCCTGTGCGAACCGTTTTGTGATTACCGAAAGCGGTATACTCACACAAGCCGATGTGGCAGCGATGCGCGAACGCAATGTCAGTGGTTTTCTTGTTGGTGAGGCCTTTATGCGCGCACCCGAACCGGGTGAGAAATTAGCGGAACTTTTTGCGGGGACTTTATAATGCCAGCGTTACTTCAAATTTTGATTCTGTTGTTTCTGGCGCTGTTTGTGCTGGTGACCGTGACCAAGAAATACCCTGTTCAGTTGACTGAACAGCAAGGTAAGGTGCTGATGTATGTAGCCATGGGGGCTATGGCAACGGCGGGTATCGTGATGTTGTTCCGGGGCTTCGGCTAGTCTTCACTGCCGTGAGCACCTCTTAAGGTGCTCATTCAGTGCCTGTCTGGTACTGCGTCCCCGGAGACAGTTTGGATATTAATGTCCGTAATTTTCCAGCGGTGGGGCTTGGGTGCCACGGGTGCCAAACACCACCATGGTCTTGCCTTTCACCGATATCAGTTGCTGCTCTTCAAGAATCTTCAGTACGCGCCCAACCATTTCACGCGAACAGCCGACAATCTGACCAATCTCCTGGCGGGTGATCTTAATCTGCATGCCGTCCGGGTGTGTCATGGCGTCGGGCTGCTTGCACAGATCAAGTAGGGTACGTGCCACGCGCCCTGTCACGTCAAGAAAGGCGAGATCGCCAACTTTACGTGTGGTGTTGCGTAGGCGGCTGGCCATCTGCTCGCCAATGAAATACAAAATGCGGGGGTCGTCTTTAGCGATTTCTCGAAAGCGCGAATACGATATCTCGGCAACTTCGCATTCGGTACGGGTTTTCACCCAAGCGGAGCGTTTTTCTACGCGGTCAAACAGTCCCATTTCGCCGAAAAAGTCGCCATTGTTGAGGTAGGCCATGATCATTTCACGGCCGTCTTCATCTTCAATACTGACAGCAACCGTCCCCTTGATCAGGTAAAACAGTGAATCACTGTGGTCTCCCGCATAAATAAGGGTGGTCTTCGGCGGGTGTCGCCGACGTTGGCACTGGGACAAGAAATAGTCTAAGTGCTGGTGATCGATCAGTGAAATTGACATTACTTCCTAGGTTCGCGGTATACATCCAGCGTTAAAGAGTGCCCTAAATTAACACGGCGTACAAGTCCGCACCGTGTCAGGGGACAGTATGCAACACAGATGAAACATGAAATAACGAACCTGTCACATTGTTTAACATCTGTTTGGTGAATGCTGCCATAATCGACTTTTATGCTACGATAGCCTGCATTTTGTAACCGGTTAGGAGTATGCCATGCAGGCGAAAGTTCGTTGGGATGGGGATGTGCGTTTTGTGGCGACATCCGGTAGTGGGCATGAAGTCGTTATGGACGGATCACCGGAACATGGTGGTAAGAACGCCGGAGCGCGCCCAATGGAATTGCTGCTGCTGGGTCTGGGTGGCTGTACGTCATTTGACGTTATGTTGATGCTGCAAAAGTCGCGTCAACAGGTGACCGATTGTGTGGCCGAACTTACCGCTGAGCGTGCAGATACCGTACCGGCCGTTTTTACCCGCATTCATGTGCATTTCACCGTGACAGGACACGATTTAAAAGACAGTCATGTGAAACGTGCTGTACAGCTTTCGGCTGAAAAATACTGTTCAGCGTCGATCATGTTGGAAAAAGGTGGCGTGGAAATTACTCACGACTACGAGATAGTGGCTGCGCCCTGATGCAGTTTTATCGTGCTCTGGATCGAGAGCGCCAAGGCATGTTTTTGGGGTTGTTGGCGGTTCTGCTGTGGTCTACGGTGGCCACTGCGTTCAAGCTGGCTCTTAATGCTTGGCCGTTGATCGGCGTGCTCTGGCTGTCCAGTACGGTCAGCCTGATGCTTTTCTCATTGGTGTTGTGGCGACTCCGCTTGCTGTGGAAGTCAGTGCTTTGGCTGCGCCGTTATTGGCGGCGTGCGCTGTTAATGGGTCTGCTGAATCCGGTAGTCTACTATTTCACGCTGTTCGCAGCCTATGACCAACTGTCGGCACAGATAGCGCAACCCATTAACTATACGTGGGCGTTCGTCTTGTCGTTGATGGCAGCCATATGGCTTAAAGCACCGGTACGCTGGCGTGACTGGCAGGGTATGGCGTTAGGTTATCTGGGTGTGATGGTGCTGGTTCTGGGTGCACAGGGGCGGCTTGAAGTCACCTTGCCGGGCGTGCTGTTGGCCATATTGAGTACCTTCTTTTGGGCGCTCTATTGGGTGGTGGGTATGCGCGACCGACGCCCACCTTTGGTCGCGATGTTTCATCATTTTTTGGTGGCTTGGCCAGTGCTTACGGCAATTTTGCTGTGGCAAGGCTTGGACTTCTTAACCGTAGCGGCGGGTTGGTTGCCTAGTTTGTACATTGGGTTGTTCGAAATGGGCCTGGCTTTCTTGTTCTGGATGACGGCATTGCAGCGCGTTAAGAACACCGCGAAGGTAGCGAACTTGATCTTTATCGCGCCTTTTTTGAGCTTGATTTGGGTGTACCTGATTCTGCACGAACCGATTCTTGCCACCAGTCCTATTGGATTGGGGTTGATTTTATTGGGGCAGTGGTGGCAGCGGCGCCGTGTCTAAAACACTCATGGGCTCAATCTGGCGTTGTTAAAAATGGACTCAAAATGCTCACTGGCTTGCCAGAACGACTATAGGTCGGCCCGCAGGGTAAGCGAAGCGCATATTTACTAAAAGTAAACTGCGCTTTCTCGTCCATTTTTGCCTAGCCAGCTTATCGCCCCTAAGCGTTTTAGTTACCCATACCGCCATCCGTCCGTCAGGAACCTGAAATACTAAGCAGTAGCGGTTTCCAGTTGCTTTTCCAGTAGCGGCGCTAGAAACTCGCCCGTTAATGAATGCGGCATAGCTGCTATTTGCTCGGGCGTGCCGGTGCCAATGATCTGGCCGCCACGTATGCCGCCTTCAGGGCCTAGGTCGACCACCCAGTCTGCCGTTTTAACCACATCCAGGTTGTGCTCGATCACCACAATGGTATTGCCGCGATCACGCAACTGATGCAACACATGCAGCAATTGTTTGATGTCGTGGAAGTGCAGGCCGGTGGTGGGTTCATCCAGAATGTACAGGGTTTTGCCCGTATCACGCTTCGACAACTCTTTCGCCAGCTTCACGCGTTGTGCTTCACCGCCGGACAGTGTGGTGGCCGACTGCCCCAGCTTCACATACGACAGGCCGACATCCATCAAGGTTTGCAGCTTGCGTTGCAAGGCGGGAATGTTGGCGAAGAATTCATTCGCTTCTTCTATGGTCATATCCAGCACTTGGTGAATGCTCTTGCCTTTGTACAGCACTTCCAACGTTTCACGGTTGTAGCGCTTACCCATGCAGACGTCGCAGGGTACATAGATGTCGGCCAAAAAGTGCATTTCAACCTTGATCACACCGTCGCCTTGGCACGCCTCACAGCGCCCGCCGCGCACGTTAAAACTGAAGCGGCCGGGCGTATATCCACGCGAGCGGGCTTCTTGTGTACCGGCAAACAGTTCGCGCACCGCAGTGAAGATGCCGGTGTACGTCGCAGGATTCGAACGCGGGGTTCGGCCAATGGGGCTTTGGTCGATGTCCACCACCTTGTCGAAGTGCTCCAAGCCCAGAATACGCTTGTGCGCTTGAGCGCGTAACGTCGTGGCGTTGTTCAAGGCTGTGGCAGCGAGTGGATACAGGGTGCTGTTGATCAGCGTCGACTTGCCAGAACCGGACACGCCGGTAATACAGGTGAACAGGCCTACGGGAATTTCCAGGGTGACGTCTTGCAGGTTGTTGCCGTTAGCGCCTTCTAAGCGCAGCATTAAGTCTTTGTTGGGTTTATTCCGTTGCTCCGGAATTTCAATGCGTTGCTTGCCCGACATGTATTGCCCGGTGAGCGAAGCAGGATTATTCATGACCTCTTCGGGCGTGCCGCAGGCGACGACTTCGCCACCGTGTATACCGGCACCCGGCCCAATGTCGAGCACATAGTCGGCGAGACGAATGGCGTCCTCGTCGTGCTCCACGACCAATACGGTATTGCCCAGATCGCGCAGATGCCGCAGGGCATCCAGCAATCGCGTGTTGTCACGTTGGTGCAGGCCAATGGACGGTTCATCAAGAATGTACATCACGCCCACCAGGCCAGCACCGATCTGGCTGGCCAGACGAATACGCTGTGTTTCACCACCCGAAAGGGTATTGGCCGAACGATCAATGCTTAAATAGTCCAACCCGACGTTCACCAAGAACGACAGACGTTGGCGAATCTCTTTAAGAATTTTATCGGCGATCTCACCCTGCTTGCCCGGCAAGTTCAATTGTTCAAAGTACGTGAACGCATCGCCGATTGGCATATGCGTCAGTTCGGGCAGGTTTCGGTTATCAACAAAGACATGACGCGATGATTCTTTTAAGCGCGAACCATGGCACGACGGGCAAGGCTGCTCGGTCAGGTACTTGCTGAGGTCCTCGCGCACCGACGCCGATTCGGTTTCCCGGTAGCGTCGTTCCATATTGGGCAATACGCCCTCGAACGGATGCGAGCGCTCTACCGAGTCGCCACGGCTGTTGACGTAGCGGAAGTTGATTTTTTCATTGCCGGTGCCGCGTAGTACGCGGTCTTTGAAACGTTCAGGCAGTTGTTCCCAGTCTTTGCCGAGGTCAACGCCGTCGTGCTCGGCCAGGGCTTCGAGCATTGAAAAATAATAGATGCTGCGGCGATCCCAGCCTGAAATGGCGCCTTCCGCCAGGCGCAGATGCGGGCCTTGAACCACCTTGTGTTCATCAAAATACTGTTTCACGCCCAAACCATCACAGGCCGGGCAGGCACCCGCCGGGTTGTTAAACGAGAACACACGTGGTTCGAGTTCTGGAATGGAATAACCGCACACCGGGCAGGCAAACTTGGCCGAGAAAATCATCGGTTCCGGGCCATCGTCGTCCATCGACATGACAATGGCCACGTCGTCGGCAAGCGTTAGGCAGGTTTCAAACGATTCTGCCAGGCGCAAACGCAAATCGTCGCGCACTTTAAAGCGGTCGACCACGGCTTCGATGCTGTGCTTCTTCTTTTTGTCCAGATCAGGGACATCATCAAGATCACACACTAGGCCATTGACGCGCACACGCACGAAGCCCTGTGCCCGCAGTTGTTCAAACACATGCAGGTGCTCGCCTTTGCGCTCTTTGACGATAGGGGCCAGCAACATCAGCTTGGCACCTTCCGGTAAAGCCATGACCTGATCGACCATCTGGCTGACGGTTTGCGCAGCCAACGGCTCGCCATGTTCCGGGCAGCGCGGCTCGCCGGCGCGGGCAAACAGCAAGCGTAAGTAATCGTAGATCTCTGTGGTTGTACCCACGGTAGAGCGCGGGTTGTGCGTGGTGGTCTTTTGTTCAATGGAGATCGCTGGCGACAGACCTTCGATGTGGTCGACATCAGGCTTTTCCATCATCGACAGGAACTGGCGCGCATAGGTAGACAAAGACTCGACGTAACGTCGCTGCCCTTCCGCGTATAGCGTATCGAACGCCAACGAGGACTTGCCGGAGCCGCTGAGGCCGGTAATGACCACCAGTTTGTCGCGGGGAATGCTGACGTTGATGTTCTTGAGATTGTGGGTGCGCGCGCCCTGTACTTCAATATTCTTCATAAGTCTGGCTGATCTCCATTGAAGCGAGCATATTACTGGAATAATATACAGCCTTCCACTAGGGAAGCTCTGAATTGATCCCACGCGCCTCTGCGCGGGCCAAAATGTTCAGGCACAAGGCGTACTTCGCCGGTAATGGCCGTAGCCCTTGCCCACCCTGTCCCACGGAAAACGTTAATCGTTCTATAGGAAGTTAAGTTCTAGTGCCCTTACGCACCGTTGTCTCCATCAGTTTGATCTACATGACCCGAATGCTCGGTTTATTTATGGTACTGCCCGTACTTTTTTTACTGGGGCAGGATTATCCGGGTGCGACCGCAACAACTTTAGGTATTGCGTTGGGTATTTACGGCCTGACCCAGGCCAGTCTGCAAATCCCGCTCGGCTTGTTGTCGGACATCGTTGGGCGACGGCCTGTATTGCTGGCTGGATTGCTGATTTTCTTGGTCGGCAGTCTGGTCGCGGCGCTGGCGGACGATGTCGTCTGGTTGATTGTCGGCCGGGCATTGCAGGGCGCAGGTGCTATTTCCAGTACGCTGCTGGCGTTGCTGGCTGACCTGACGCCACCGAAATACCGTACGCGTGCGTTGGCGATTGTGGGGATTAGCATTGGTGCGTCTTTCACTCTGGCCATGGTTGTTGGCCCCTTGGCAGCACAGTGGTGGGGGTTGTCCGGTGTGTTTGTACTGACTGCGACCTTGGCGCTGGCCAGCATGGCGTTGGTGTTGACCTTGCCCATTCCAGTGCGTAATGCCCAAGACGGCTATCAGCGTTGGCAGGCCAGTGCTGTGCTTCCGGTCTTGGTGGATAGGCGCTTGTGGTCGCTTAATTTGGGGGTATTCTTTCTGCACGCCATTCTGGCCGCCGCGTTCTTGTTTCTGCCACAGCAACTGTTGGCGGCGGATCTCAGTTTGGGGCAGCAAGGCCTGATGTATTTGGTGGTCGGCGTGCTAGCGTTTGTGGCGCTAGGGCCTATGATGGCCATCAGTGAGCGGCGGGGTAAGCCGCGCCTGATGTTGTTAATTGCGCAGGGTATTCTGGCGCTTGGGTTACTCACCTTGGGCAACAGCACCGGTCATCTTGGTGGGACACTGCTGGCGGTGATGTTGTTCTTCATTGGTTTCAATTTCTTGGAAGCCAGCTTGCCATCGTGGCTGAGTCGCATGGCACCGACCGGGCGGCGAGGCACCGCCATGGGGTTCTTTTCCACGGCGCAATTCCTAGGTGCCGCGATGGGTGGGGCTGTGGGTGGCCGCTTGCTGGATGTGTCCGGGATGCCTTTGGTGCTGACGGTCGCATTGATATTGCTCTTGATATGGTTCATGCTCACCCTTTTTCAATCTGCACCCCCTTTGTCGCGTCAGTTGGTGTTACAATTGAACGAGTTGGGTGACCGCCCTGCGCACGTCTGGCAGGAGCATTTGGCGGCGTTGGACGGGGTGCTCGATGTGCATTTAAATGAAGCTGAAGGGTCGGTGATGCTGCGTGTATCCCGCCACGATTTTGACGAATCTGCCTTGCCGGCAGTGCAAGACAACAGGAAGACGGAATAAGACCATGGCGAAAGGTACGGTAAACAAAGTAATTATTCTTGGTCGGTTAGGACAAGACCCAGACGTTAAAGCCACAGCCAGTGGTACGCAGGTGGTCAACCTGAACGTGGCCACTAATGAATTGGGTATGAAAGACCAAAGCACCGGTCAGCGTGGCCCGGATCAGACGGAATGGCATCGCTGCACGCTGTTTGGTCGTCAAGCAGAGATAGCCGCACAGTATTTGTCAAAAGGCTCTTTGGTGTATTTGGAAGGGCGTTTGCAAACGCGCAAATGGCAGGACCAAAGCGGTAATGATCGCTGGTCTACGGAAGTCATCTGCAATGAAATGCAGTTGATGGGCGGTGGTGGCCAGGGCGGTCAAGGTGGTCAGGGTCAACAATACGGTGGCGGACAAGCACAGCCGGGTGGAAATAACTACCAACAGCCTAACAACAATCCGTTCAATCAGCCGAACCAACCCGCGCCGCGCCAGCAAGCCCCGCAACAGCAGGCACCTCAGCAAGCGGCACCTCAAAACACGGGATCATTCGATGATTTCGACGACGATATCCCTTTCTGAGTATCCTTCAGCCGATTAAGCTATGGGAGTAAGCAGGTTAGCGGGCGTCAAGTGCCTGAGCCTGCTTGCTCCCAATCACCTTAAAAAGGAATCGTTGTGCACGCTTCGCCTGCTTTGCTCGTGCTGGTACTGACGCTGTTGCTGGGCCTACAGCCGCTGAGTACTGATCTATACCTTCCCGCACTCCCCGCATTGACCGCTACCTTTGGTGGCAGCATGACGCAGGCGCAGCTGACACTGTCTGCGTTGTTGTTGGCGTTCGGCGCTTCGCAGTTGTTTTGGGGGCCGATTTCCGACCGTGTCGGTCGCCGCCCCATTCTCATCATTGGCTTGGGTTTGTATACCCTGTCGGCCGTGGGCAGCAGTTTTTCTTTTTCCATGGAAAGTCTGATTCTTTGGCGGGTGTTGCAAGGTATTGCGATGGGCGCTGCCATCATGGCCGCTCGAGCTTTAGTACGTGACTTGTTTGATGAGCCTATACTGGCGGCTAAAGTAATGAGTCAGGGGTTGTCTGGCTTAGGCGTTATTGCCTGTGTCAGTACGCCCATTGGCGGCTTATTAACTGACCTGTTTGGCTGGCGCATTGCTTTGTTGTTTCTTGCTGTGGTGGGCAGTGTGACCTTGGGTTTGATTCTGTTACGGGTAGAGGAAACTTTGCGCCAACCCAAGTTGGATGCGCTGCGGCCTCGTGTGCTTTTGAGTACATGGAGTACCATTCTGACCAGCCATACGTTTTGGTCGTTTGCTTTGTTGCAGTCAGCGACATACGCCGGGCTATTCATCTTCCTTGCTACTTCGTCTTTTGTGTTTATCGACATTCTGTCGTTGTCATCGTTTCAATATGGGGTGTTGATGTTCACCATGTCGGCGTCGTATATCAGTGGGACGCTGCTGTGTCGTCGCCTGTTGCTGCGCTTATCGGTGCAGCGCACCGTCGTTATTGGGGGCGTGTTTGCCTTGGTGGGCGGCAGTTTAATGGGGGTGTTGGCGTTGCTCGGTTACCAAGGGGTGTGGTTCATTATGGCGCCCCTGTATATCTACATGGTGGGGCATGGCATTAATCAGCCTTGCGCACAGAGTGGTGCGATGGGGCCGTTCCCGCGTTCGGCGGGTGCTGCTACTGCGCTGAGCAGTTTTGTTATGGTATTAATTGCCTTTGGTATCGGGCAATGGCTGGGGCGCAATATGGATGGCACGGTTTTGCCGACGGCGTTTGGCATCTGGGGCAGCGGCATTGCCGTCGCTTTGACCGCTTGGGGTTTGGTTGCGCGCGTCAACCTCAGGCCTGCTTAGTCTTTCTGTTCGGGCAGTTTTGGTCGTTTGTAGATTTTGCGGTCCCGGTACCAGCCAATGCTGTACAGCACCACACCCAACGGCAATAGCATGACGGATGGCTTGGGCAGGAATCCCGCTGTATCCAGCGGCAAAGCGATCACGCCAAGAATCACAAACATTTGGCCAATACGTGTGAACGCTGAAGTTCGTTTGGGTTTGCGGACGCGCATAGAGAAAAGTCTCGCTATCGATACCATGCCATTGTGAGTTCTTATTGGTGTTTTGTCCAATAGCCCCTATTGCAGCCTATGCTCAATCCTTCTCCTGAGTTACAGTTAGCTTATATGAATACTTAGGATGGCAGTGCAGCTGTGAGTCGAGATAGCAGGAGTACCGGATCATGAAGCTACTGATCGTCGGTGCGGCAGGTCAAATCGGGCAGGCGTTGATGCGTGCGTGTGCAGACCGCCATATTACCCATATCGGTCTCAGTCATGAGCAGCTGGATATTACCCAACCCGAAAATATTGCCGTCGTTTTACAGCGCGAGAAGCCCGACTATGTGATCAACGCGGCTGCGGTGTCGGACGTCACCTTGGCCCAGACCGAAGCGGGTGAATGCTACGCGATTAACCGAGACGGGGTCGCGAATTTGGCCCGCGCCTGTGAGGCTCAGGGAGCGGCGCTACTGCATTTGTCGACCGATTATGTGTTCGACGGTCAGTTGGGTCTGCCCTATACCGAAGAGCACAAACCGAATCCACAGAATGTTTACGGGAACAGTAAGCTCGAAGGCGAAGAGGCGCTGCGGGAGTTGTGCGCGCGTCACATCATTTTGCGTTCGAGCTGGGTTTTTGGTCCGGATGGCAATAACTTCTTTTCCCGTACCTTGGAACGCGTCTATAAAGGCGAAGCGGTGCGGGCGGCCAACGATCAAATCAGTTGTCCTACCTACACCGAGCATCTGGCTATTGTTTGCGTGGCTATTATTCAACAATTAGATTGCCAGCCTGAGCCGCCGCTGTGGGGAACCTATCATTATTGCGATCGTGGCCCTACTACACGGTATGACTTTGCTCGTACTGTCGCTACGACTGCGACGCAGAAAAGTGATTTGCCGGAAGTGGAGGTTGTGCCGGTCGACAGCGCCGAGTTTAAGGATCGGGCGCAAACCGCTCGTCACTCTGTGTTGGTGACTGACAAGTTGTTCTTTACGTTCGGCATTCGCCAGCGTGGCTGGCGCCAAGGTGTCAAGCGAGCAGTGAACTACGCCGCTAATCGACAGAGCAGCCATAACACAAACGATAGCCAGGTCAAGCATGGCAGCGATTGAGCGGCAGTTAGAAGATCGTTGCGCGTCATGCGCGGCGCCGTTCTGATATTTGATTAAGCTCTCGCGCCTAAGATGCTTGTGCTAGAAAGTCTCGAGCTTCGCTGGCGCTCAGTCCTGGGGCGAGTAGAAAGCCTTGTATCTGGTCGCAGCCCATGTCGTCTAACATGTTCAATGTTGCCTCATCTTCAACCCCTTCAGCCACCACAATCAAACCCAACGAATGCGACATCTGAATCAGGCTATTAACGATGATCTGAGTGCGCGGATTTTCGATCAGGTTGCGAATGAAGGACATGTCAATTTTAATGATGTCCGCCGGCAGGTCGCGCAGATAGCTGAGTGATGAATAGCCAGTCCCAAAGTCATCGATGCAGACTGTAAAGCCTTGGCTACGCAGATTGTTCAATATGCGGCGAGAGTCTTTGAGGTTGTTCATCAGCGCACTTTCGGTAATTTCGATGTGCAACTGACTGGGTGATATTTCATGCCGCCCACATTGCTCGGACAGGTAGTGCATAAAGCGCGCGTCGGCGAGGTTGGCGGGCGAAATATTGAACGCCAAGGGTAAGGTCACACCTTGTTTCTGCCACGCTTTTTGTTGCTGAATCACCGCGTCGACGACCCAACGGGTGAGGTCGTGCATTTGATTGCTGACCTCAGCCAGCGGGATGAATTCGTTGGGGCTGACCGGTGGCCCATCTTCCGGGTGCCAGCGCAACAGGGCTTCAAAGCCACTGACGGCGCGCCCACTCAACAGCATTTTGGGTTGAAAGACCAAGTGCAAGCCGTCGTTCTTCAGGGCGGGGCGTAAGCCCGTTAAGATGCTCAGTCGGCGTTTGGTAAAATGATCGTGCGCAGGCTCGTATTGCATGGCACTGAACGGCGCATGCTTGGCTTGGTTTAGGGCGACGTCTGCGCAACGCAGAATGCTCGCCGCGTTGTTACCGTGCATAGGGTAGCCTGCAATGCCAATGCTAGCATCCAGCGACAGCGCCATATCATTGATGTGCAGCGGTTCTTGAACTTCTGCCAACAGTTGCATCGATAACATGTGCAGTTTGGACAGGTCATGCAGAGCATCAAACAACAGAGCAAACTCATCGCCGCCGACTCGGTATACGGTAGCGTCATAACGCTGTGCCAGGGCACCCAAGCGATGCGCCAATTGGGTGATGATCTCATCACCAAACGGGTGGCCAAAGGTGTCGTTGTAATCTTTGAAGCGGTCTAGGTCGAGCAGCATCAAGCCCACGGCTCGTTTCTGCGGCCCACGAATAGCAATGGCAGTATCCAGATCACTGATCAGTGCGGTACGGTTGCGCAATTGCGTCAGCGGATCGTGATTACTTTGGTGGGTTAACAGGTTGGTTAGGCGTTGTTCGTGCGTTAAGTCGCGACGTGTCAGCCACAGTTGCGTCAGCTTGCCATCAATGATGTCGCCTTGGCAGGAGGTTTCGATGCGTTGGACATGCTCGTCAACGAATTGCGTTGTGAGTGTGCGTACCCGGCCGAACTGTGACTCGATGGCAGCTTGTAGCAAGGGCGTCAGTTCGGTGTCGGTAAACAGCTCGCACAGGGACAGGCCCGTCAGCACGGTACCGACCGGTTTGCCCAGCCCGGACGCTAATGCTTCATTCGTGGTGTTTATGCGGCCCTGACGTAATTGTTCCAGTAAAGAACCTTGGTCTGCATCTAAGCGAACAGGGGGGTTCACGCTGACGCGGCAAAATCCATCCGAGCTGTGTTTGAGCATTTGCAACAGTGCTGTTTCGTTGTGCTCCGTGTGCAGAGTTGCTGGTTGTGGTGTCAGGGACGATAAGCGGGTTTCCAGCGATTGTATGAGCGAGCAGAGTAGCGTCTGGTCGTCGGCTCTGAACGTTTCTGGGCGATCAAACAGCAGGCTGAGGGCGAGGTGGCCATGAGCGCTGGGAACCCACCAGAGGCTGCGGACACCGAGTTGTATGAGTTTCAATTCGGCTTCTTGGTTGTTGGCCAGCGTGTTGTGTTTGGGGGCGCTGATGTCAGCCAAGAGGCGAGGTATATTAAGGGGAGGTGTGGCGGGTGCGTCTAGTACGGATAAGAGCGTGCTGAATGAGACCTTGGAGCTGCCGTAACTGTATAGAGCGGCACTGGTAGGGAGGTCTTTATTCAGTTGCCAAACGCAAGCGTGCTTGGCACCGAAGTAGTCCACTAACTCACCCAGTAAAGTGGCGATCACTTTCGGGTAACTATCGGGCAATGCCGCTACCTTTAGCCAGCGCGCCAGGAATTGAAAGTGGTCCCTGTTAGCAGTTTGCGTGCTGTCCCTGCACTCGTGGAGAAGTTCACGAGTCATCATAGGCTATACACTACGCTCCACTGCCAGCTTGGCCAGCGCATGCAGTGCGGACCGAGCATCGTTATTAGGGAAGTGCTCAAGAGCGGCTTGAGCGTTGGCGCTGCACGCCAGTGCTTTTTCTTGACAGTATGTCAGTGCTCCGCACTTATTGATGGCTGCGAGTATCGGTGCAACATCCTGTGTACCGCCTTTGCGAATCGCTTGGCGGATCATTTTGCGTGTAGTTTCGTCGGTGTGTTGCAGCGTATAGATCAGGGGCAGCGTTACCTTGCCTTCGGCCAGATCGTCACCGACGTTCTTGCCCAATGCAGCACTGTCGCCCGCGTAATCAAGCACATCATCCTGTATCTGGAAAGCTAAGCCCAATTCGGTGCCATAGGTCATTGCTGCGCTGTGGCGTTCCGGACTGGCGCTGGCAAGGGCCGCAGCACTGCCGGTGGCAGCCGCAAACAGCATCGCCGTTTTACCTTCAATGACTTTCATGTAGTCGCGTTCGGATAAATCAGGGTTGCGTACATTCATTAACTGCAGAACTTCGCCTTCCGCAATCACATTGGTGGCATTCGCCAATTGATTCATGACTTCAAGGTTGCCGACTTTGACCATCAGTTGAAAAGCGCGCGAATACAGGAAGTCACCGACCAGCACAGAGGGTGCATTACCCCAGCGTTGATTCGCGGTGGCTTTGCCGCGTCGCATGGATGACATGTCAACCACGTCATCATGCAACAAAGTGGCGGTGTGAAGAAATTCGATGATGGTGGCTAAATGAATCAGATGCGGTGATTCATAGCCTAAAGTCTTGCCCAGTAACAGGGTTACGAGCGGACGAAGCCGCTTACCACCACTGGATACGATGTATTCCGCAATCTGCTCAACGAGCGGGACGCGTGAGCTAAGTTCGCTATGGATAACATCATTGACTGCGGCAAATTCCGCAGCTACAACGTTGTTGATGTCATTGATCTGCATTTTTTCCATACAACCAGCTTGAGCAGCGGTTGATGCTATGTTTTGAGGGCCTGTGGTGTCAAGGTTTCGTCTGTTTTTATACAGTGCGGACAAGGTTGTACAGAAGTGCGTAATGAGGTTGTATTTGCTGGGGCGTTTCGTTACAATTGCGCGCCTTTAAAAACCCTCCCCCACCATAGGGTGCCGCAGCGTAGGCGTTGCCTTTAGAAGTGGGTAGTAGAGGAAAGGCTCTGAATAGAGTAAGTCATTTTAAAAAGTGAGAATTAACATGTACGCTGTGATCAAGTCTGGCGGTAAGCAGTACCGCGTAAAAGAAGGCCAGTTGTTGCGCCTGGAAAAAATTGAATTGGAAGCTGGTGCAACAGTAAACTTTGAAGAAGTTCTGTTGGTCGGCAACGGCGACGACGTTAAAATCGGCGAGCCATTGGTGAAAGGCGCGACGGTGACTGCAGAAGTCATTGCTCAGGGTCGTCACAAGAAAGTTAACATTTTGAAATTCAAACGCCGTAAGCACCATATGAAGCGTATGGGGCACCGTCAGTGGTTCACGGAAGTGAAAATCACTGGTATCAAAGCGTAATTAGGAGGCTATAGAGATGGCTCACAAGAAAGCAGGTGGTAGTACTCGTAACGGTCGCGATTCTCAGTCCAAGCGTCTGGGTGTAAAAGCATTCGGCGGCCAAACAGTCACTGCAGGTTCCATCATCATCCGTCAGCGTGGCACAGCATTTCACCCTGGGGTGAATGTGGGCTTGGGTAAAGACCACACATTGTTCGCGCTGAAAGACGGTGCAGTTAAGTTTGAAGTTAAAGGCCCGAAAAACCGTAAAACGGTTAGCATTGTAGCGGCTTAATCTACTCAGTTGTCATGAGTAACGAAAAAAGCTCTGTTGCTACAACAGAGCTTTTTTTATGGAAAATTGATCGTAGGTGCTGCTGTACCCCTGTATCGGAGCACAGCGCCTACCAGTAACCTGTCAGTAACCGCAGTATCCTTTTTTGCAAACCAGAGAAATATCATGAAATTCGTCGATGAAGCCATTATCCACATACGCGCCGGTAAAGGCGGAAATGGCTGTGTCAGCTTTCATCGGGAGAAGTTTATCACCAAGGGTGGCCCCAACGGTGGCGACGGTGGCGATGGCGGTTCTATTTGGCTCGAGGCCGATGAGAACCTGAACACCCTGATTGAATATAAATTCAAGCGCAGCTACAACGCGGAGAGTGGTCAGCCGGGTCGTGGCCGCGATATGACCGGTGCAAAAGGTGAGGACTTGGTACTGCTGGTGCCTGTTGGCACGTCCATCCGTGATCAGGACACCGACGAAACCCTTGCGGATCTAACTGAGCACGGCATGAAAGTTAAGGTCGCCCAAGGCGGCTGGCACGGACTGGGTAATACCCGCTTTAAGTCCAGTGTAAACCGTGCCCCACGGCAGTCGACCAACGGTTCGCTGGGTGAAGAACGAAACCTGAAGCTTGAGCTGAAAGTAATTGCTGATGTCGGACTGTTGGGCTTGCCCAACGCTGGAAAGTCGACCTTTATTCGCTCGGTGTCGGCGGCTAAGCCCAAAGTGGCTGATTACCCCTTTACCACCTTGGCTCCGAATTTGGGTGTGGTGCGGGTAGATCATCTGAATTCTTTCGTCATTGCCGATATTCCCGGCTTGATAGAAGGCGCTTCAGAAGGTGCTGGCTTGGGCATCCACTTCCTCAAACACATTGTCAGAACGCGCTTGTTGCTGCATCTGGTTGATCTTTCGCCGTTCGACGATACCTTGCCGGAAGACAATGCCGCCGTCATTATTAACGAGCTGGAAAAGTTCAGCCCAACACTGGCCGAGCGTGAACGCTGGCTGGTATTGAATAAGATGGATTTGGTGCCAGAAGAAGACCGCGCAGAAACGGTGGCGCGGGTAATCAAGGCCCTGAATTGGACGGGGCCGGTGTTTACCTTGTCGGCCTTGAAGAAAGACGGTACAGAGCCTTTAACACAGCACATCATGCGTCACCTGTTGGAGCAGCGCGAATTGTTGGCAACCAACGAAGATGCTGCACGTATCGACGCTGAGCAGCGCGAACAGGTAGAAGAAGAAGCCCGTGAGCGCATTGCCGAAGTGGCCAGCATGCGGCGCGCGCGCCGTGATGCGGACGACGAAGATGACGACGATGATCATGATGTAGAAGTGGTTTATGCACCCTATTGATCACCAAACGACAGACTTTACCGAGCTGACAGCCGGTACGCGCTGGGTTATTAAGATTGGCAGCGCGTTACTGACCGAAGACGGACAGGGCATCGCCCAAGACCGCATTCGTGACTGGGTCGCCCAAATAGCCGCTTTGCATGCGCAGGGCGTGCAAGTCGTGCTGGTGTCTTCGGGGGCCGTCGCAGCCGGTATGACCGAACTGGGTTGGACGGTACGACCACATGAACTGGAGTACCTGCAGGCGGCAGCAGCCGTTGGGCAAAGCCGACTCATTCAGTTTTATCAGGATTGCTTTCAGCAACACGGTCTGTGCGCCGCACAAATTCTATTAACCAATGCCGATTTAGCGGATCGTCAGCGTTACCTGAACGCCCGGTCGACGCTGCGTACACTACTATCGTTAAACGTCATTCCCGTGATCAATGAAAACGATACTGTGGTGACGGATGAAATTCGCTTTGGCGACAACGATACCCTGGGTGCTTTGGTTGCCAATTTGGTCGAAGCGGATGCCTTAGTTATTTTGACCGATCAAACCGGCATCTATGACAGCGATCCACGTAAGAACCCCGATGCCAGCCTGATAGCGCAGGCCCGCGCTAATGACCCTAAATTACTGGCCGTGGCCTCTGGTGGCGGTGCTTTGGGGCGCGGCGGCATGGTTACTAAAGTGCGTGCCGCACGGTTGGCATCACGTAGCGGTGCCCTGACAGTGATTGCCGGTGGGCGTGCGGAAGCCGTGTTGACACGTTTGCGTAATGGGGAGCAGGTAGGTTCTTTCTTGACCGCTGACGAAGCACCGCTGGCAGCGCGTAAACAATGGCTGGCTGGTCAGTTGCAGTCGCAAGGCTGGGTAAGATTGGATGCGGGTGCTGTGCGCGCCATTCAAGAGCAAGGTAAAAGCCTGCTGCCGGTCGGCGTGTTGGCGACGGATGGCCGCTACAAGCGCGGCGACCTTGTTGACTGCGTGGATGAGCAGGGCACTGTCATTGCAAAAGGCTTATGCAATTACAGCGTCGAGGAAACTCGACGCGTGCTGCGCAAGTCTACAGCCGCAATGGAGCAGGAGCTGGGCTACATCAGTGAGCCGGAATTAGTACACCGTGATAACTTGGTGGTGATGTAGCGCCGCACATCTTGTAGGGATCACTCCCTAAACCATCAGAGTCGATAGGTTGTCTGTGTCATTACCTTGGCAACCATCGACATCACCTGTTTTACCGGCGTTGGGAATTCTTGCCCACCTGCCAAGCGCGCCGCCTCAGCGTGGCGCTGCTCGTCCTCTAGCATCTGTTGCACAATGGCACGACTACGTACGTCCTGCGCGGGCAGTTTCTGCAAGTGTTCTTGCAGGTGTTGGCTGACTTGGTCTTCTGTCGCCGCAACAAAGCCTAAGGAATACTTGTCGCCTGCGGCGCCCGCTAGGGCACCCAAGCCAAATGACAAACCGTAAAAAAGTGGATTCAGCACGCTGGGTTTGCTGTCCAATTCTTGCAGTCGGGTTTCGCACCATGCCAAATGGTCCAGCTCCTCATCGGCTGCTGCGGTCATTTGGGCGCGTATGTGCGTCAGGCGCGCAGTACTGGCTTGACCTTCATACAGGGCTTGCGCACAAACCTCACCAGTGTGATTAACCCGCATTAAGCCCGCTGCGTGCTGGCGCTCGCTTGCCGACATAGGCGCTGTGTCTTGTATTGCGTCGGCTGGGTTAGATTGCGCTGCTTTGACGCTGCCGGGAAAACAGGTTTTCAGGGCCCGATCAAGGTGGGCCAATAACTTGTCAGAGGGGCTTTCGTGCATCGACATTCAATCATCCTCGTATTCAGGAAGCCAGTAAACGCATCAATTCACGCGTATTGATGGGCTTTGGCAGTACCGCCACAGTATCAAGTTCGCTGACCGCATGTTCAACGTAGTTTTGATCTACGCCTGTCATCATAACGACCTTCAAGCGCCGTAACCCGCCAATGGCACGGACTTTACGCAATAGCTCCAGACCGTCCATGCGCGGCATGCGGTAATCTATAAAAACCCAATCAAAGGGTTGGTGAAAGTACATATGACTTTGCAGAATTGCTAAGGCTTCTTTGCCGTCACTGGCCAGTTCGGGCAGCATGCCCCAGCTTCGGGTCTGATCCTCAAGCACACGCCGACATGCAAAATGGTCGTCAACGATCAGTACTTTCTTCTGCGCTAGGGATTCCATGCCGTCGAGCGTCGGGCTGGCGGCGGGCATCTGGTCAACCACAAAAGGAATGCTCAGCCAAAAGGTTGACCCCTGTGCTGCAGGCCGGCTCATGCCGATTTGTCCCGCCATGGCATGCACCAGAGCGCGGGCGATAGGCAAACCGAGTTTAATGTATGAGCGGCCTGCTTCAGGGTCGGCCACCGGCGGTTGAAAGTCGAACAATCCGGTTTGTTCTTCTTCCGGCACACCGCTGCCACTGTCGTCGACGCGAATGCGCAAGCGCTCTTCGCCTTCCAGTCTTATGGTAACCAGAATGTCGCCTTCTTCGGTGTATTTGACGGCGTTGTCGAGCAGTATCCGTAGCACTTGGGCGACGGCATCCGGGTCGATACGTACATAGCGCGGTACATTAGGAAGGATTTGCGTCGCCACCTCAATCATTTTTTGACTGGCTAGACGGGCGAAGGGATTGACCACCTCATGCAGAAATACGTTCAATTCGACCCGTTTCGGGCGCACCCGCAGTTGGTCTGTAGAAAGGCGGGTCAGCGTGCGCATTTCGTCGGCCAAGTTCAGCATTTGTAAGCCGGCGTTATTGATGGTGGCGACGTAGTCTTGTTGCTGGCTGTTGAGCTGCGTTTCACTGAGCAAGGAGGCCATACCCAGTACGCCATTAATGGGTGAACGCAGATCATGGTTGAGTTTACGCAAAAGCCCAAGACTGTCTTTGGTGGCGTCGGTCGGTAACATCAGGTTGGTAAAGACTGGGCGTTGCTTAACCCGGGCCAGAAACGAGCGTTGGATATAGATCCCGTGAACCATTAATAGCGTCAGCTGGATCGGTCGATGCAGATTGCCGGTGATTGCCAAGTCTGTGTTGCGCAGCAACTCTAATAAAGCCCACAACAATAAGCTTAGAATGGCGGCAACGGTAGGAAATTGATGAACCTCGGCGCGGCGTATACCGAACCCGGATAGGCGCACCAGACACAAGGTGATTAAGGCGATGATGACCCATGTCGTTCCTGTTATCAGAGCCAGCAGTACGGTAGCTGCCGCCAGCACGTAACTTGTCCACAGACGCTCCTGGCTGGCCAGCAGTGGCCCCCACCACATCAGACCCAGCAAGCTGGCACTGACTGCCAGTGCAACGCCAGGGAGCCACTCAATCTGATAAAAAATCTGGCCGGTGAGCGGTGCCAGACCGACATACTGAAATAAGGTAAAAAACACCAGCGTGAACAGATAACTCGGCCAAAGCAAAAAGTGAACGCTGGCGTTGTGCTCATGGCGACGTGCCGTCTGGCGTGCGAACAGTACGATAGCGGCCAACAAGCCTGCGCCGAGTAGTGCGTAGATGTATAAGCTCAGCCATTGATCCCGACTGGTGAAAGTCCCCAATGTTTCGTACGCCAAGCCGATATCCACGGGGCTATTTGAACGAATGCGGAAAATCCATTGGCTAGGGTCGTTGATGGCAAGGTGAAGGGGTAGGGCGTAACCACGCAGCGTCGGGGTGAGGAGGGCGCTGGCATTGTTACCGTTGTGCCAGACTTCAAGGTTGAGTGACGTTTCACTGTTTAGCAGCAGCAAACCTTCTATAGCGGCGGCTTGGTCAGTATTTTCCAGCGTCAATTGCAACCAGAGTACGCCACCACCGAGATTCCTCTGCAGTCGATCGGTCCGCACAGGGACCATCTGATTTTGAATTTCCGGATGGCCCATTTGACTGATATCGTGCCGACCACGACTGTCAATCATATAGCGGGCATCAGGAAGCAGGTCGTGCACGCGCGCACCGGGAGGCACGGCTGCCGCTAAATTTGAGGACGTAAAAAGACTAAATGCCGAAAGCACACTGAGCAGCAACACGTTGGAAAGGCTCAGTTTGAGCATGGTCTTCGGCTCCGTTCACTCAATGCATTCGGGCACATCTAAAATAACGCCGGGCGCTCAATACGCGCTACGTCATTCGATGCACCCGTTCGGTTATGGCGCGAAGCCACCAGTATAATGACGGTGACCTTAGGCTGACAATAATTCAGAGCTTTCCTATGTTAAGGGACGCTAGGCTACTGACTGACTTCGCGACGGATCGCGCGATGGCCTATATCGGTACGAAAGTACGCACCTTCCCAAGACACTTGCTTAACCAGCTCGTAGGCTTTGGCTTGCGCATCGGCAACGCCGTGGCCTAAGGCGGTGCAGCACAACACGCGGCCACCGTTGGTGACAACGTCTTCATCCTGCTCGGCGGTCCCGGCGTGGAAGACTTTCTGTTCCAGGTTGTCGTGCTCCGGCAGCCCGGTAATCACATCGCCTTTGGGGTAGTCGTCGGGGTAGCCAGCGGCCGCCATGACGACGCCTAAGGCGGCGCGCGAATCCCACTGCGCGGTCACAGTATTCAGCTTGCCCGCAATGGCTGCTTTGCACAAGGCCACCAGATCCGACTGCAGGCGCATCATGATGGGCTGAGTTTCCGGGTCACCGAATCGGCAGTTGTATTCCAATACATTGGGCGTGCCGTCGCTGTCGATCATCAGACCCGCGTACAGGAATCCGGTGTAAGGATTGCCCTCAGCCTTCATGCCGTCGACGGTTGGACGGATGACGTCGCGAATCACGCGTGCCTCGATGTCTGGAGTGACCACCGGTGCAGGCGAGTAGGCGCCCATACCGCCGGTATTAGGCCCTGTATCGCCGTTTAGCGCGGCTTTGTGGTCCTGTGAGGTGGCCATGGGCAGAATGTTGTCGCCGTCCACCATGACAATAAAGCTGGCTTCTTCACCGCGCAAAAATTGTTCAATAACGACGCGTGCTCCGGCATCACCAAATTTGTTGCCAGCCAACATGTCTTCAACAGCGGCAATGGCATCGGCTTCGGTTTCAGCCAAAATGACACCCTTGCCTGCGGCTAAACCATCGGCCTTTACCACGATGGGTGCGCCCTTTTCTTTGATGTAGGCAATGGCTGGGGCTACTTCGGTAAAGACACCATAGAAAGCGGTAGGGATGTTGTGGCGGGCCAGAAAGTCTTTGGTGAAGGCTTTCGAACCTTCGAGCTGGGCAGCGCCTTGCGTGGGCCCAAAAATGGGCAAGTCTTCCGCCTGAAAGTGGTCAACCACCCCAATGACCAGCGGCGCCTCGGGGCCTACGATGGTTAAGCCTACGTTGTTCTCTCGTGCGAAGCGGCTCAATGCTGGCAAGTCAGTTGGATCAATAGCCACGTTCACAATGCCGGATTCACGCGCCGTACCCGCATTGCCGGGGGCGACGAAAACTGTGTCGGCCAGTGGTGACTGTGCTGCTTTCCAGGCCAAGGCATGCTCGCGACCGCCGCCGCCAATAATCAGGATATTCATGTTGTTTTCCTTAAAATTAGGGGCGGCCGTTAGGCCGCCAGCAGATCAGTGCCGGAAGTGGCGCATGCCCGTGAATACCATGGCGATGCCGTGCTCATTGGCGGCGGCAATGACTTCATCATCGCGCATTGAGCCGCCCGGTTGAATCACGGCTTTGACGCCCATTTCAGCGGCTTGATCTAAGCCGTCACGGAAGGGGAAGAACGCATCAGAAGCCATCACTGAACCAGCGATTTCCAACTGTTCGTCGGCCGCCTTGATACCAGCAATTTTGGCGCTGTAGACGCGGCTCATTTGCCCTGCGCCAATGCCTACGGTCATGCCAGCACTGGCGTACACGATGGCATTGGATTTCACAAACTTGGCGACTTTCCAAGCGAACAACAGATCATTCAGTTCGGCAGGCGAGGGTTGACGCTGCGTGACTACTTTCAATTCATCGGCCGTCATGCTGCCAAGGTCGCGGTCTTGAATCAGCAAGCCGCCGGTTACTTTTTTGAAGTCCCAGCCAGGCAGTGCCGTGTCCCATTCGCCACAAGCCAACAGGCGGACATTGGGCTTCACGCTGACCACTTCGCGCGCACTGTCACTGATCGCCGGGGCGATGATGACTTCAACAAACTGTTTGTCGATGATGGCTTGTGCGGTTTTGGTATCCAGGGGACGGTTGAAGGCGATGATACCGCCAAAAGCCGACGTAGGGTCAGTCTTGAATGCCCGCTGATAGGCTTCAAGAATGTCGCCACCCGTAGCCACACCGCAAGGGTTGGCGTGCTTGACGATCACACAGGCCGGCTCCACGAAGCTTTTTACGCATTCCAGTGCAGCGTCGGTATCAGCGATGTTGTTGAATGACAACGCCTTACCTTGTATCTGCTCAGCGGTCGAGACTGACGCTTCAGTATTGGCCGGGTCGGTATAGAAGGCTGCGCGTTGGTGCGGGTTTTCGCCGTAACGCATGTCCTGCGCTTTGTGCAACTGCAGATTGAACGTGCGCGGGAAGTGCTCACGATTATCGGTACTGAGTTTGTCAGCGGCCTGATCAATGGTGCCAAGGTAGTTGGCGATCATGCCATCGTACTGGGCAGTATGCTCAAAGGCTTTCAATGCAAGGTCAAAACGCGTCTTGTGGGTCACTCCGCCCAGTCGATCGAACTCTTCAATGACGCGTTGATAATCTGAGTTATTGACCACGATGGACACCCATGCGTGGTTTTTAGCCGCGCTGCGCACCATGGTGGGGCCGCCGATATCGATGTTCTCAATCGCCATCGGCAGGTCGCAGTCATCGCGCGCCACGGTGGCGGCAAAGGGATACAGGTTGACCACCACCATATCGATAGGAGCAATGCCGTGTTCGGCCATGACGTCTTCGTCTTGCCCGCGACGACCCAAGATTCCGCCGTGAATGATGGGGTGCAGCGTTTTAACGCGGCCGTCCATCATCTCGGGGAAACCGGTGTGTTCTGACACTTCGGTGACCGTTAGGCCATTGTCTTTCAGGAGGCGATAGGTGCCGCCGGTGGAGAGCAGTTCAACACCGCGCGCTTGCAGCGCGGTGGCGAATTCAACAATTCCGGTTTTGTCTGAAACGCTGATCAGCGCACGTTTAACGGCTACGGTAGCTTGCATGTTCAGTCCTGTATCCCGTGTATTTAAAGAAGGCCGTACTGTTTCAGCTTCTTACGCAAGGTGCCACGGTTAAGCCCGAGCACTTGAGACGCTTTGGTCTGATTGTCGCGCGTATAGCGCATCACTACTTCCAGCAATGGGGCTTCTACTTCCGACATCACCATTTGGTACACTTCATTAACGTCTTGACCGTCGAGATGCTCAAAATAGTTGTTCATGGCCAGCTCAACGCTATCGCGCAACGTCTGTGTTTCAACGGTGCTGTCTTGGCCAGTGGTGACGGGGTGCTTCATAGGTACCTCAATAGAATTCATGTTCATGCTGCTACTGTTTTTTCCTGTGTCTCTGACAATTCATCGAAATATTGATGAATCAATTGAAGTTGCGCGTCCGAGCTTTCCAGACGATTGAATTGCTGACGCAGAGTCTGTTGGTCTGGTTGAGCTTGCAAGTACCAGCCAACGTGTTTACGTGCGATGCGTGCGCCCATGAATTCGTCATAGAAGGCATACAGTGCCTGCATATGTCCGATCAGAGTGGCACGCAGTTCCTGTCGCGTGACCTGCGTTTGTACGTGCCCGGTGGCCAGATATTCATTGATTTCGCGGAAAATCCAAGGGTTCCCCTGGGCCGCTCGTCCTATCATGATGCCATCCGCTCCGGTGTATTCCATTACGCGCGCGGCTTGTTCGCCGGACGTGATGTCACCGTTGGCGAGTACGGGGATCGATACCGCTTCTTTTATTTGTTTGATGGTGTCGTACTCGGCTTCTCCCTGAAACTTGCAGGCGCGGGTGCGACCATGTACCGCCAATGCCTGAATACCACAAGCTTCCGCTAAACGAGCGATGGTCACACCATTGCGTTGTTCGGGGCTCCAGCCCGTGCGGATCTTCAAGGTAACCGGCAATTTAACGGCATTGACCACAGCCTCCAGAATTCGAGCAACCAAGGCTTCGTCCTGTAACAAGGCTGAACCAGCGGCCTTGTTGCATACTTTTTTGGCGGGGCAGCCCATGTTGATGTCGATGATCTGTGCGCCATGATCGGCGTTTAACCGCGCCGCCTCTGCCATCTGTTCCGGATCGTTGCCGGCGATTTGCACACTGATGGGTGCTGCTTCGCCGCTGTGATCCAGACGCAGGCGAGACTTTCTTGTGTGCCACAGCCGACTGTCGGCGGTGACCATTTCGGATACCGTTAAGCCCGCGCCGAGCTCACGGCAAAGTTGCCGAAAGGGTCGGTCGGTGACGCCAGCCATAGGTGCGAGCACTAAAGGCTGGTCTATCTGAAAAGATCCGATATTCACAAGGTCGTCCAGGCGTTGGTCATTATCTGTCCAGCAAGGGCGGCGTATGATACTGATTCCGGCCCCGTTAGAAAAGCGCTAAGCGCAAGTTTACGGCAACTCTTCTGTGTGAAAGTGCCGTTTGCTGTGCAAATGAGGCAACTTTAATAATGAAAGGTCAGTCGGTAGTTGCTGAGGTCGGCGCTCGGTCGGTTCACATTGATGCTGATACTGATCGGTTGGCCTGGCGGCATTAGGTCGTCCGGCCGCATGTCACCGGCAACGTAATCCGTTGGAGTAAACAATCCGTCCGCAATCACCTGGCCTTGTAAGTCTTGCAGTTCAAGTAACACGTTCGGAAAGGGCACGGGGCGGTCACTGCGATTGACGAACACTGCATCTAGGCGCATACGTTGATCCGCGAGCGGGCGCAATATCGAGCTCAACGCGCGCACTGCCGTGCTGTCGGGCTGTGTGGCCTGCAAGTCACAGGGCAGGTGGTCACAGGCAAGGCTATAAATTGGCTGTAATGCATTGATTTGAGAAAAAGCCTGACGTTGCCACCATAGCGTCTGCGCCGCCAATATAATCATCAGAAGGACAGCCGCCAGTGTCCACAGACCTCGTCGACTGCTGGTGCTGTCGAGTCGGTTAGCCAGTTCGTCCAAGTCATGGTGCGCGTAGGTGGGTGCACCAGCACGAGAGGGGCTAGGCTTGTCCGCTGTGTCGAGTTTGACTGCTTTCTTGCGCGCGGGATTGGGTTCGTCCGCAGTAAACGGAATGCCTTGCGGTTCGGGATTAAAGTTCGCGCGCGCCGGTCGTGTTGAAGGTTCTTGTTCGGCATCGGCCAGCATGTCGAGAGCCCAACTGTCATCCGAGGACGCGTCACTGAAATCGGGTTCCTCGGGTTCCACCATCATACGCTTGCGTACGGGGTCTGGCGTGTCTTCTAGTGATAAGAATGAGTCGCTGAAATCGAGTTCGTCATCTTCTTTGCTAAAATCGTCATCGACTTCGTCGTCATCGTCCATGAAGACAAATTCTTCTTCGTCAGCCTCGTCATCGGCCATGTCAGAAAAAATAAACTCATCGTCGTCTGCCGGAAATTGACTGGCAACATCGGCCAGAGGCGAAGGTTTAGGTGCTGGCGCGCTGGGTTTGGCGCTCGCAGGCTTGACGGGCTCTGCAGCGCCTGCGGACTTGCTGCGTGGTTCGGTAGCTCGCATGGGTGCGCCGGGCATACGATCACGAAAGTGGTCATCGGCGCGAAAAACCTTGAGGCAACTACCGCAGCGTACGGCACCCTTGGCAACACTCAACTGTTCCGCCGTCACCCGGAAAGCGGTGCTGCAGTGTGGGCATTGTGTAATGTGAGTGGTCATGTCGTGCAGTTCCGTGCGCCAGAGCAAATTATGAGCGGAAGCCGGTGATTCTAGCCCAGTCTTCGTCGTATGCAATCTCAATATCGCTGATCAAAGGTGCGTAGGCGGCGACAACGTCTTCGACTTGATTTCTGATGATGCCGGACAAGGCAAGTTGTCCGCCTGGCTTGAGGTGCGCCAGAATCTGATCGCGCAGTTGAATCAATGGGCCTGCCAGAATGTTGGCCACTAAGACGTCGGCTTGCAGCGCAGGCGTGTCTTCCGGCAGATACACGTCGTATTGCACGGAAGTGATGCTATTTCGCTCGGCGTTTTGACGGGTGGCGTAAAGCGCTTGCGGATCAATGTCGACGCCCATCATATAGCGCGCGCCTAGTAATATCCCCGCCAAGCCAAGAATGCCAGAGCCGCAGCCGTAGTCGACGATGCGTTTGCCTTGTAAGTCCAGTCCGTCCAGCCAGCGCATGCAGAGCGCTGTGGTCTGGTGCGTGCCAGTGCCGAACGCCAAACCGGGGTCTAGCATCAAATTGACGGCGTCGGGTTGTGGCGGCTTATGCCAGCTAGGGCAGATCCACAGGCGCTCGCCGAATTGAATGGGGTTATAGCTGTCCATCCAGGCGCGAATCCAGTCTTTGTCTTCCTGCAGATCGCTGGTCATTGCGGGCACCGTCACATCGGCTTGTTGCATCAAGTCGGTAAAGGCCAAAATTACCAGCTGAGCATCGACATCGGCAGAAAATAAAGCGGTGAGTCGCGAATTTTGCCACAGCGGTGTGGTTCCCAGTTCAGGTTCAAAGATGGGCTCGTCGGCACCGTCTTCCAAAGTAACCACTTGAGCACCCAGCGATAGCAGGGCATCTTCATAGGTTTCGGCGGATTGTGGAGAGATGTCGTGGAGTTGGATCTTGAGCCAGGCCATGGAGTTCCTTGCGACGCAAAACTAAAAGGGGGGAGAGTATAAACGGAAATGGGCAATACGATAAGGACGCTGTTCAATCCTTGACGAATCTTGTTCGGTCAGCGGGCTGACGTCCTACGGTTGGCGCGAGTTTAGTCGGAAGGCTGCGCTCCTGTGAGTGTAGGAGCGCAGCCTTCTGTGCGAACAAACAAAGATAAAGTCGAAGGGGTCGACTTACTTGATCAACTTGCTCTCAAGGTAATGGATGTTTACCCCGCCCGCACGGAAGCCTTCATCGCGTACCAGCTGTTTTTGCAGGTCAACGTTGGTTTTTATGCCTTCTATGACCAACTCATCTAATGCTACGCGCATCTTATCCAAAGCGGCTTCACGCGTATCACCGTAGGTGATCAGCTTGCCAATCATTGAATCGTAATACGGTGGGATACGATAGCCATCGTAGATGTGCGAGTCCCAACGTACGCCAAAACCACCGGGAGAGTGGAACTGGGTAATGGTGCCGGGGCTGGGCATAAAGGTCTTGCTGTCTTCGGCATTGATGCGGCATTCGAAGGCGTGACCAAGCAGGCGCACGTCTTCTTGCTTCACCGATAACGGCAAACCAGCGGCAATACGCAACTGCTCTTTGATGATGTCCACGCCGGTGACCATTTCAGATACCGGGTGCTCAACCTGTACGCGGGTGTTCATCTCGATGAAGTAGTACTTGCCGTCTTCATACAGAAATTCAAAGGTACCCGCGCCGCGGTAACCGATTTCAACACAAGCGCGCACACAGGCCGCCAACACATCTTCGCGCGCTTTTGGGTCGATGCCGGGGGCAGGTGCTTCTTCCAGCACTTTTTGGTGACGGCGCTGCAACGAACAGTCACGGTCATACAAGTGAATCGCGTGGCCTTTACCGTCAGACAATACCTGCACTTCGACGTGGCGCGGATTGACCAGGAACTTTTCCATGTACACCGTGCCGTCGCCAAAGGCCGCAGCGGCTTCTGATTTGGTGATGGAGATGGAACTGAGCAGGCTGGCTTCACTGTGTACCACGCGCATGCCACGACCACCGCCACCAGCGGCGGCCTTGATGATGACCGGGTAGCCCACTTCACGACCGTGTTGCAGGTTGCGGGCGTCGTCGTCGCCCAATGGTCCGCCAGAGCCTGGTACGGTAGGTACGCCGGTCTTGATCATGGCTTTAATGGCCGATACTTTGTCGCCCATCAAGCGGATAACGTCAGCGGTTGGGCCAATAAAGGTGAAACCACTGCGCTCAACCTGTTCACAGAAGTCGGCATTTTCAGCCAAAAAGCCGTAACCAGGGTGAATCGCTACTGCACCGGTTACTTCCGCTGCAGCGATCAGCGCCGGTATGTTCAAGTAGCTTTCGGAACTGGGGTTCGGGCCAATACAGACGGTTTCATCGGCCAGTTTTACGTGCTTGAGGTCACGATCGCACTGTGAGTGAACCGCCACGGTTTTGATGCCCAGCTCTTTGCAAGCGCGCATTATCCGCAAAGCGATTTCACCACGGTTTGCAATGAGTACTTTATCCAACATCAGATCACCCGTTTAAACGATAGTGAAGAGTGGTTGATCGAATTCAACGGGCTGGCCGTTTTCGATCAGAATTTCGCCGACGGTACCGTCTTTGTCGCATTCAATCTGGTTCATCATTTTCATTGCTTCGATGATGCACAGGGTGTCGCCTTTCTTCACTTTCTGGCCAACTTCAGCAAACACGTTAGACGTCGGTGAGGCGGCGCGATAGAAAGTACCCACCATCGGTGACTTCACAAGGTGGCCAACGGGCGCGGCAGGTGCTTCAGCGGCGGCTGGTGCCGCAGGCGCTGCGGGTGCCGGTGCAGGGGCCGGTGCGTGCTGCATTTGCATCGGCGCAGACATATAGTGTTGTTGTGGCGGCAGCGAATGCGACGTGCGGCTGATACGAATGGACTCTTCACCTTCGGTGATTTCAATTTCGTCGATGCCGGACTCTTCCAGCAGTTCAATCAGTTTCTTTACTTTGCGAATATCCATTAGGCTAATCCTGTCAATGATTGTAGGTTTAAAGCTGTTTGCTCAGGTGGCGCAAGGCCGCCCGATATCCCTCACTGCCTAGGCCGCAAATAACGGCCACAGCAAGGTCAGAAAAATAACTGTGATGGCGAAACGCCTCACGGCGATGCACATTAGATAGGTGCACTTCGATAAAGGGCACCGCCACACCGGACAAGGCATCACGAATGGCTACGCTGGTGTGCGTATAGGCCGCTGGATTGATGATCACTGCATCGCTGCGTTGGCGCAGTTGATGAATATGATTAATCAGTTCGTGCTCGGCGTTGCTCTGAAAGCACGTCACCTCTACACCCAGTTCGGCGCCCAAGGTGACTAATGAGGCATTAATGTCGTCTAGAGTCTCGTGTCCGTACACTTCAGGCTCACGGGTACCCAATAAATTCAAGTTTGGACCATGTAGGACGGTAATGTGGGGCATAAGTATAAAAAGCCGCAAGTTGCAGTGATATTCAGTGAACAGGTAGACAATATTGCGTGACGGACAACGGGTCAACGTCTGGCGGTATTTTTTGTTATGAAAAAAACTCAAAAACGCGCCGAATTTCACAGAAATACGGCGTACTGGCGAGGAAAGAAGTGTTTCGGCAGTCGCCCAAGAGTCTAGCTTAAAGGCTTCATTATAGGTATCTTGTGGATATGTAAAACCGGCAATGACAGGAAGGCAGGCATGGTAAAGCGTTGGTTAAGTAAACTGAACCCAGCACCGATTTGGCGCCGAGTCCGACAATCAGGAGCGGCACTGATGTCGGGGCGTAGCTATCTCAAGCCACTGCTGATTGTTGCTAGCGCTGTCTTTGTGGTGTTGCTTGGTCTCGGTATTTGGTGGAGCAATGAGCCGGATGCTTTCAATGTCATTACGTTGGCAGAGGAGCGCGCTGCTGAACACAGCCATGAGCTAGTGCCGGGATACACCACCGTTGCTACCTTAGAGTACTTAATGAGCACTTTGCTTGATAAACCGGGCGGCTACCTGCAAAACGACGTCATGCCACCCGGCCTTTGGTTAGATAATATGCCGAACTGGGAAATGGGCGTGATCATTCAGTCGCGGGATATGGCGCGGGCGTTACGTCGCGACATGAGTCGGTCGCAGTCGCAATCGACCGAAGACCCGGATCTAGTGATTGCTGAGCCGCAGTTCCACTTTGATTCCAGTAGTTGGATTCTGCCTTCAGCGGAAAATGAATACCGACGCGGTATTCGTCATCTTGATTCTTACTTGAACCGTTTGAACAGCACGGGAAATGACCGCGCGCAGTTTCACCCGCGGACTGACAGCCTGGCCAATTGGTTGGGTGATGTATCAACGCGGCTGGGCTCGATGTCGCAACGACTCAGCAACAGCGTGGGTGGTCGCGTGTACGGTGTAGGTTTGGATGAAGAGACGGTCAGCGAAACCCCATGGCTGGAAATCGATGACATCTTTTATGAAGCGCGCGGTTCGGCTTGGGCCTTGCTGCACTTGCTGAAAGCGGCGGAGCACGACTTCGCGGATGTACTGGACCAGCGCAACGCCTCTGCGAGCTTGCGCCAAATCATCCGTGAGCTGGAAGCTACGCAGCGTCCGCTGCGCTCGCCGATGGTGTTGAACGGCGATGGTTTTGGCGTACTGGCCAATCACTCGTTGGTGATGGCGAACTATTTGTCGCGCGCCAACGCGGCGATCATTGATTTGCGCCAGCTATTGCAATCCAATTGATCTGCTCTATCACGTATAGGGCTTAAAGCATCCGCCGTTTTGTAGTCTTAAACAAGTCGGCTCGGGCTTTCGGGGTATGCCGTCATCCGCCAAGTCCGACGGCGTCATGCCATTATCATAGCCCCCACATTGGCATCGCTGTGGAAATCCGTACAATAGCCGGTCTATTCTTCCTCGCGTACCCGCTTTATGTCCATTACCAAGGCTAAACCACTCTACGACTACCGGAAATACTGGGCTGAATGCTTCGGTCCTGCACCATTTTTACCCATGAGTCGGGCGGAGATGGATGTGTTGGGCTGGGATAGTTGCGACATTATTTTGGTCACGGGGGATGCTTATGTCGACCACCCTAGCTTTGGTATGGCCGTGGTCGGGCGGGTATTGGAAGCGCAAGGCTTTCGCGTGGGCATTATCGCGCAGCCTAATTGGCAGTCGACGGACGATTTCAAGGCGCTGGGTCAGCCGAATCTGTTTTTCGGGGTGGCCGCCGGTAACATGGACTCCATGATTAACCGTTATACCGCCGATCGTAAAGTACGCTCCGACGACGCCTATACGCCCGGCGGGCAGGGCGGCAGTCGCCCGGATCGGGCGACCATTGTGTACAGTCAGCGAGTGCACGAAGCGTGGCCCAGCGCACCCATTGTGTTGGGGGGCATTGAAGCGAGCTTGCGGCGTTTGGCGCATTATGATTATTGGTCCGACAAGGTACGCCAGTCTATTTTGATCGACAGCCACGCCGACCTATTGCTGTACGGTAACGCTGAGCGAGCCATCGTAGAAATCGCTCATCGAGCGGCGCAGGGCGAACGGCCACGCGACATGCACGATATTCGAGCCACCTGCTATGTGCTTGATACGCTTCCCGCTGATCAAGCACGGATCGACTCGCGCACGCTGGACGCACCCAGCAAGCCCTACCTGCCACAAAACCCTTATCAAGTAACGGAAGCCGCGTCGTGCAGCGACAGTAAAGCCAAAGCGGCGCGTGCCGGTGTGACGGAACAGGGCGGCCAAAGCCGTTCAGGACCCGTCGCACAGGTAACCGTAGAGGAGCCTGTCGCCGTTGAACCGGTGCGGTTATTGGGTGCGGTGTCGGCGCAAACAGCCTACATCGAGCTGCCCGACAGCCAGGCGGTGAAGCAGGACTCCATTCTATACGCACATGCTTCACGGATTTTCCACCGCGAGACCAACCCCGGCAACGCCCGTGCGGTGGCGCAGCGCCATGGCGATCGGTGGGTCTGGCAGAACCCCCCGGCGATTCCGCTCAGCACCGACGAGTTGGACTGGGTGTTCGAACTGCCGTATCAGCGCGTGCCACACCCGGCCTACGGTGACGCCGTGATTCCGGCGTACGATATGATCAAGTTCTCGGTCAACATCATGCGCGGTTGCTTTGGCGGCTGTACATTTTGTTCCATCACGGAACACGAAGGGCGGATTATACAAAGCCGCTCGGAAGATTCGGTGATTCAAGAAATCGAACGCATTCGAGATCAAACGCCGGGCTTCACCGGTGCTATTTCTGATTTGGGTGGCCCCACGGCCAACATGTACCACTTAACCTGTAACGACCGCGAAATAGAAGCCAAATGTCGTCGTCCGTCCTGTGTGTACCCCACGATCTGTGGCAACTTGATTACTGATCACAGTCCCACCACAAAACTGTATCGACGCGCCCGGGCGCTACCAGGCATCAAGCAAATTCGTATTGCCTCCGGTTTGCGCTACGACCTAGCGGTGAAAGACCCCGAATACGTGCGTGAGTTGGTGACTCACCATGTCGGTGGCTACCTCAAAATAGCGCCCGAACACACCGAAAGCGGCCCGCTGGACCTGATGATGAAGCCGGGTATGGGTGCGTATGACGAATTCAAAGAAATGTTCGACCGATTCTCGAAGGAAGCCGGTAAAGAACAGTATTTGATTCCGTATTTCATTGCCGCGCATCCGGGCTCGACCGATGAGGACATGATGGCGCTGGCCATCTGGCTGAAAGCGCACAAGTTCCGTGTTGATCAGGTACAGAACTTTTACCCGTCGCCTATGGCGACAGCTACGGCCATGTTCCACACCGGGAAGAACCCGTTAAAGCCGTTAAAATTACAGCGCGAAGGTAAGATTTTCTCGGCGCGGGGCAAACAACAGCGCCTGTTGCATAAAGCATTTCTGCAATACCATCGGCCGGAAAATTGGCCGATGTTGCGTCAAGCGCTGAAGCGCTTGGGTCGTGCAGACTTGATTGGGCGGGGCAAAGCTCACTTGGTGCCACCGGAAGGTGTGCAAAAAGACCGTTATGCGCCGCGCTTTAATGCGCGGACGCAGCATACGGGTTTGCCACATAACCCAAGCAATCCTGCAAAAGGGAAGGGTGCGCGCGGCAAGCCTGCACCCAAAAGGGCAAGCAAGCCGCACTAGACGCACGGCGAATGGTTAAGGGGTTGGGGTGGTGTCCGGTTCGCTCTCCGCTACCGCAGCAGAACCGACGGGCATTACTTGCAGGTGCAAGATGCGTCGGTCGTCGGCACTGTGTACCGTAAACAGTAGGTCGGCGATGCGTACGGATTCGCCTTTTTTGGGTAAGTACCCAAACACATGCGTCACAAAGCCACCGATGGTGTCGAACTCTTCATCGCTGAGCGCGGTATTAAAGTGTTCGTTGAAGTCTTCGATTTCAGTCAGTGCGGCAACGCGAAATAAGCCACCACCCATTTCCTGAATATCTTCTTCTTCGGCCGGATCGTGCTCGTCTTCAATGTCACCCACGATTTCTTCCAGTACATCTTCAATCGTAACCAGTCCTGCAACGCCACCGTATTCATCAACCACCACCGCCATGTGATTACGTGTTTCACGGAAGTCGCGCAACAAGCGGTTCAAACGTTTAATTTCGGGAACGAACACTGGCTGCCGTATGATCTTATGCAAATTGGCGGCTATTTTTTCGACGTCAAACGCGTACTCTTGCGCCAATTGCAGTATGTCTTTGGCCAGCAGCACGCCGGTAACGGTCGCACTGTCTTCGCTCAGCACGGGAAAGCGTGAGTGTGATGACGTGACAATCTTTTCCATGATGCTGGCAAAGCTGTCGCCGTGTTCGATGCAGATCATTTGCGAGCGGGGCACCATGATGTCACGCGCATGTTGATCGGTGACGTTCATGGCACCTTGCATGATGTGGAGTGCAGAATGGTCCAGCAGTTCGTTTTCATGCGCTTCTTGCAGTAATTCCATGACTTGTTCTTTGTCACGCAACTCTGATGAAAACGCATCAGCCAGCTTCTCAAGCCAGCTACGCCTGCCGGACTGACTACTCGGTTCTTCGCTCATGGGGTGAGGTTCTCGCTCCCGTTAATGATGTAAGGGTCTGGTATGCCCAGTTGTAACAGTAATTCACGCTCAAGTTGTTCCATTTCTTCAGCGTCGACATCGGAAATATGGTCATAGCCAAGCAAATGCAAGGCCCCGTGTATCACCATATGCGCCCAATGATGCAACACCGGCTTGTGCTGCGCCAGTGCTTCTTCGTTCACCACGGGCACACAGATGACCAAATCCCCGAGGTAATCCTCTTCTAAGGGTATATCGGCGGGTGCCTCAAAGGGGAATGACAATACATTCGTGGGCTTGTCTTTGCCCCGGTATGTATTATTCAACTGCTGCGACTCGGCGCTGTCAACCAGTCGCACCGTTAACGCCGTTGCGCTGTCTAAGCGCTTGGCGACTGGTGCTAACCAGAGTATAAGGTCCGCCGTGCTGGGTCGTTCACCGGCGGCGTCACAGGCGTCTTGCAGGGTGATGTCGATCGCGCTCATTGATCCTTCGGCTCTTTCGCATCCCAGGCTTCATAGGCGTCGACAATGCGCTGGACAACCGGGTGGCGCACTACGTCTTTGGAGGCGAAGCGCACGAAGCTGATGCCGGGCACGCCATCCAATACTTCAATGGCATGGGCCAAACCGGATTTCTGATTCCGCGGTAAATCCACTTGCGTGGGGTCACCGGTAATGACCGCAGTGGAGCCGAAGCCAATACGGGTCAGAAACATTTTCATCTGTTCACGCGTGGTGTTCTGGCTTTCATCCAGAATGATAAAAGAGTGGCTCAGGGTACGGCCGCGCATGTACGCCAGTGGTGCGACTTCAATGATGTTACGCTCAATCAGTCGGTCCACTTTCTCAAAGCCGAGCATTTCATACAGGGCGTCGTACAGCGGACGCAAGTACGGATCGACTTTTTGTGCCAAATCACCGGGTAAGAAACCCAGTTTCTCACCGGCTTCAACGGCCGGCCGTACCAGCAAAATGCGCTTTACGTCGTCGCGCATCAAGGCATTGACGGCGCACGCGACGGCCAGAAAGGTTTTGCCCGTACCCGCCGGGCCTAAGCCGAAGTTAATGTCATTGCGCTGTACCGCTTCGATGTAAGCCGTCTGATTAGGGCCTTTCGGCTTGACGATCAACTTAGGCGTGCGAATCTCGTTTAAACGTGGATTAGCCCACGGGTTATTGGGGCTGATTTCCGCTGTCACCCGCGTTTCGATTTCGGCATCTTGTAAGTGCAGGTGCACGGTATCGGGAGAGAGGTCTTTGCCACCTTTGGTCTGTTGGTACAGGTCAGTGATCAGTTTCTTCACAACCTTCGCCAAATCCGCTTCTGCCTTCACTTCAAAATGATTGCCACGACTGAGAATGCGCACATCGAGACGCTCTTCGATCAGACGCAGATTCTCATTAGCGAGGCCGCACAAGCTGGCCAGACGATGTGGGTTGTCGGGGTTGAGTTCAAATTGTAATGCTGTGATGTCAGGAGTATCTGTGGTGGTCAAAAAGTCCGCCTCGTGGTTGCTGTGTACTGTAGAGAAGTATAGATCAATACGCTAAGTCAGCGTTAATCAGCTCACCACGTAATGAGTTGTGGTAAGCCTCATTGATACGCACCTGAACGAATTTGCCAATCAGACTTTCGTCGGTGCAAGGGAAGTAAGTCAGGCGATTGTTTTCGGTTTTTCCGACCAGCTCGCCAGGGTTGCGTTGAGATGCATTCTCGACCAACAGAAGCTGCGTCGTACCGATCATCGCACGCGAAATGTCCATGGCGATCTGCCCAATACGGTCTTGCAGTATCTGTAAACGCTGCTTCTTGACCGCTTCTGGGGTGTCGTCGGTCAGTTGCGCGGCAGGCGTGCCGGGGCGCGCACTGTACACAAAGCTGAATGAATGGTCGAAGCCAATGGTCTGGATGACGTCCATGGTCGCCATGAAGTCCTGCTCTGTCTCACCGGGGAAACCGATGATGAAATCGGATGAAAAGCTGATATCCGGGCGCAGCGCGCGGATGCGCTCCAGCTTGTCGACGTATTCGGCTGCCGTGTGCCCGCGTTTCATGGCTTTAAGAATGGTGTCGCTGCCGCTCTGTACCGGCAAGTGTAAATGGCTCACCAGTTCAGGTACGTCGGCATAGACGTCGATCAGGCTGTCGCTGAATTCCACCGGATGCGAGGTGGTGAAGCGAATGCGATCAATGCCATCAATCTGTGCGGTCACGGTAATCAGTTCAGCTAAGTCAGCAAATGAGCCGTCGTGTTTCGGTCCTTGGTAAGCATTCACATTCTGACCCAAGAAATTGATCTCGCGGACACCTTGCGCCGCCAAATGCGCCACTTCGGCCAATACGTCGTCGTATGGGCGGCTGACCTCTTCACCGCGCGTGTAAGGTACAACGCAGAATGTGCAGTACTTGGAGCAGCCTTCCATCACCGACACAAAAGCGGTCACGCCGTTGCTGCTGGGTGCGGGCAAATGATCGAACTTTTCGATTTCTGGAAAGGTCACGTCGATCGCGGCAATGCGATTGCCGTTGGCTGTGGCCGAGCCGCCTTTCAGCAGTTCAGGTAGTCGGTGCAGAGTTTGTGGCCCGAAAATCATATCCACATAGGGCGCGCGCTGGCTGATGCTGTCGCCTTCCTGGCTGGCTACGCAGCCGCCCACGCCTATTTTCAAATTGGGGTTTTTCTTTTTCAGTTTTTTCCAACGACCCAGTTGGTGAAACACCTTCTCCTGTGCTTTTTCACGAATGGAACAGGTGTTCAGCAGAATGACGTCGGCGTCTTCGGCTGAATGTGTGAGTTCCATGCCCTCGCTGTCTTTGAGCAAATCTGCCATGCGGGCAGAGTCGTACTCATTCATCTGACAACCGTGGGTTTTAATGAATAGCTTTTTGGTCATGAGGCGCTTCAGTGAATCCTGTTTATGGGCAGTTTTACAAGGGCGCGCATTATACCTGTTGTGGTGGTGAAAGCACAGTAGCTAAGGTGTGGCCGAATACTTCGGGCCTTCCCTAGGTTGGCCTAACGGGTCGTGATAAAATCCGCCGCTTTATTGGGTTCTGGTCTAAGGTTTGAAGTATGACTGAGAAAAAGCGCATTGTTTATCGTGTGATTTTTGTGCATCAGGACAAGGTGTACGAAGTATTTTGTCGCGAAGTGACGCAAAGTGACATGCACGGTTTTATTGAGCTGGGCGGCTTCATTTTTGGGGAGCGGTCGCAGGTGGTGGTTGATCCAGGTGAAGAAAAGCTGAAAAGCGAATTTTCCGGGGTTAAGCGCAGTTACGTACCTATGCACCGTGTTTTGCGCATTGACGAAATGGATAAGGAAGGGGTGGCTAAGGTACGTGACCACAGTGGGAAAGGCGAGGTGACGCCGTTTCCTACACCCCCAAGACCAGCAGGTCGGAGCTAGCCGATTGCCATCCTTTATTAGAGGAAGTAAGTGATGTTAAAGCAGCAGTATCCCAGTGTGAATCAGCGGCCTCTAGGGTGGTTGCTGATGGGTTTGATTACCTGTGTCGCAGCGTTGTGGGGTTGGGAGCGTGGTCAGAGCTACGAAGAGCGAGCCAAGGAGGCTGTTCGTGCTGCTGAAGAGGCGGCCGCATTGGCGCTTTTGGCCCTGCCTGATTTTGCCTCGGAGCCCACGGTACAGGCGCGAAAAGAGGCGTTTTTCGGTTATCTGATTCCGTTGGCGGAGGCAGAGAATGAGCGGGTGATGCGCTTGCGAGCGGAGATTGAAGGATGGCAAGCGCGGTTGCTGGCTGGCGAAACGCTTTCTGATCGTACTGCAGATCGTGTACGTGCCGTGTCCGAGCTTTATTATGTGAGCCGCGATCAATCCTTATTGGAACAAACCGAAGCCTTACTGGTTAAGGTGGACGCGATACCCATGTCGCTTATTTTAGCGCAAGCGGCCAATGAGTCGGCTTGGGGTACGTCACGCTTCGCCTTGTTGGGTAATAATTTGTTCGGCCAGTGGTGTTTTTCTGAAGGCTGCGGCGTAGTGCCTCAAGGTCGGCCGGAAGGTGAGACCTATGAGGTGCGGGCCTTCGACCACGCCGGGTTGTCAGTGCGAGCGTATATACTGAACTTGAATCGACACAACGGTTACGATGAGCTGCGCGCCTTGCGTGCCGCCGCGCGCGACGAGGGAGAGCTGGTCAGCGGCCTAGACCTCACGCAGGGTCTTATTGCTTATTCGACCCGGCGTGAGGAGTATGTGGAAGAGCTCAATGCGATGATCCGTTTTAACGGTCTGCAGGCCCTTGATTGATTAACCACTGCTGCGATAGCCAGTAGAACACGCCATTGGTGCTGCGTGACGGAGCCGTACAGTTGTAGCGTTGACGGCCGTCACGCAGTTCGCTTTCGGTTTGCGTGATTAACCAGCCAGACTCTATTTTTGTAGGCAACGGATCGCCCCCGCCAGAGAAACATTGCAACGCATCCCAGCGCACATCGGCGTTCTCTAAAGTGCGCGTGCGCAAGATAGGAAAGCGGTCGCTCGTTACCGGGTCGATCAATGGAAACTCAACGGGCAGCGGCCGACTTCTTAGTTTTGGGCGCAAGGTGTTCAGGTTGGCGTAAATTCCGCCAGCGGCGAAGCGCGGCAGAGCCATCATGTCAGAGAATTCACCCACGCCGCCAGAGTGTTGGCCAAACGCCATCTCGTAACCTTCATCACGCAAAGCGGATTGCAGTAGGTCGTTATACTCGCCGTACGGGTAGGCGAATACTTTACGCAGTTCGGTACCCAGTTCCGCTTCTAAACGAGCCTGCGCGGTACGAATGCTGTCCATAGCCTCTTGTAGCCAAGCTGCGTCGTAGTTGTCCGAGCGGACCAAATACTCGTGGCCGTGGCTGTGGTTCAGTATGGTGACGCCTGCAGCGTGCATCTCGCGGTGCATATCCCACGTCATGGCAATTCGTGAGCCTTGGTCAACCGGAAAAGTAGAGGTGAAGATGGTAAACGGGAAACCAGCGTCTTTCAGCATGGGCCATGCGGTGGTGTAGTTATTGCGATAGGCGTCATCAAAAGTAATGGCGACAGCGTTGTCGGGCAGGCTACGACCGGCGCGAATTTCGTCCATCGCCCACAGCAGGTCAACCACGGTATGGTTATCTTTTAAATAATCGAGGTGATCTTGGAATACGGAAACGCGCGTGGACGTCGACGGCGGTGTGTCATCGGCGATGTGGTGATACATTAAGATGTTGAGTGCCAGAGCAGGCGACGACAGAATCAGTGTGAACAGTGTGCCGAGGAAAACTCGGTAGAAGACGATCATACGAACTCCAATGTCAGAAAGGATGGCTGGGCTGGGAGGATTCGAACCTCCGAATGCCGATACCAAAAACCGGTGCCTTACCACTTGGCGACAGCCCATCAACTTTCTGCATTGTATCTGTTCGTTGGTGGCTATGGCTAGATTCGAACTAGCGACCCCAGCATTATGAGTGCTGTGCTCTAACCAACTGAGCTACATAGCCCCCGAGAACGAAGCGCATTATCCGCATATTTCGCTGGGTGTCAACAGCGAAACTTAAAAAAGATAAAAGATTTCAAATAGTTATGGCACTAAATAGCACGCAGTGTCAGTGTCCTTATTAGCCTTGGCCGTGCGGGTCGGAATCCACGGATTTGCGGCTCGGAAAGCGCTCCAAAGGTAGGTGTGCAGAATAGTGCTGCAGGCGTATCAAGGTGCTGGCCGTCAGTAAGGCGGCTGCGATGGCGTGATGATGCAAACGCTCCAGCGTCAGCAAGCGAAAGTTGTCTTCGCTCATGGCGTAGGTCAGAATCTCATCATCGGTCAGTAAATTTTTGCCCAGTGTGATGGGTGTCATCGCAGTGTCTCCTCTAACTGACTATAGAATCGGCGGCGTCGGCCGTTACTTGAGAGTAAGAAACACAATTAAATGGTCACAACTATGAAACGTTATCTGATTCGGGCGCTGTTTTTGTTTTGTGTGACGGCGGTAAGTTCGACGGTGATTGGCTCCACGGTGCAATCGGAGCACGGTGTTTATGCGTTGCCGGAATCGGTGGTCTACGTGCAGCGGCTGGGCTACTGGCGCTATGGTTCACTTGACGGCAATTATCGAGTGATTGTGCTGGAGGAAGAGGACAGTTTTCAGCGCCATAAAATTTATGTGCAATGGTTGTGTCAATGTGACCGTGGCATGATCGCCATGCGAGCGCTAGACGAGTTGCATGAAAGCGAGCGCTACATTTTCACGCCACCCACTTTTCGGCGCTCTGGCGAGATAGACTTGTTGGAGTTCGTGGCGCGTGACGTGCGCTCGCACGATGACTACCAAGTTCAAGTTCAGTTAACGGGTATTGGTGAGCTGCGCGTGCAGAGACAACGCTTGCCTGCAGCAGATCCTGCCGACACCACTTCGCAATAGGGCACAGCAAGGCTACAATGCGACCCCAATTTAGAACGGCGTGGTGGACAATTGAATGAATGATGCGGCCATCGGAGTATTCGACTCCGGTTTAGGTGGGCTAACGGTACTGGCAGAATTGCGCCGCTTGTTGCCTGCGGAAGACATGATCTACCTCGGCGATACCGCGCGCGTGCCGTATGGCACAAAAAGCCAGGCCAGCGTCACTCAGTATGCGCTGCAGGTGGCCAAAAAGTTACGCCAGCAAGACATTAAGATGCTGGTAGTGGCTTGTAATACCGCTACTGCTTTGGCGTTGCCAGCTATTCAGGCCGCACTGCCTGACTTGCCGATCATCGGCGTGGTTAATCCCGGTGCTCAACGCGCCGTTGAGACCTCCGCTACCGGTCATATCGGCGTCATCGCTACAGAGGGCACCGTGCTGCGCGGTGCCTATACCGATGCCATACAAGCGTTAAGAGGCGATGCCGTGGTGACGGGCAAAGCCTGTTCCTTGTTCGTGTCCTTGGTGGAAGAGGGCTGGGTTGATGGTCCGTTGGTGACGGAAATAGTGCGTACTTACTTGGCGCCATTGCAAGCGTTGGACCCCGCCATCGATACATTGGTATTAGGTTGCACCCATTACCCCGTTTTGCAGCCGGTGATTGCTGAAATCATGGGCCCACAAGTGACTTTGGTAGATTCGGCACTGACGACGGCTGAAGTGGTGCGTGAACGACTGCTTAAAGACGGACTAGAATGCTCGGCCGATCGTGCAGGTCATACGGAGTTTCAAGTCACCGACGGCCCGGAACGTTTTGCTCGGGTCGCCGGAATCTTTCTCGGTGATGCGGTGGGGGTGCAGGACGTCCATCTTGTAGACTTGTAAGCGGGTAGAAAGTCAGAGGCCTAGGCCATCAAGGAAGTCCAGTATAAGATCTTGCGTCTGCCGCCATTGCTCGACATCAGACAAGGTGGCTACGCCGTCGCCGGATTGCAGGCCATAGGCACCGAACTGTGCATGATTACCGCCCTCTAATACCACTGAACGCGACCCCGGTGGCAACAAGCGCTCCGCTTTAATTCGATCTTCCGTTGTTACCAAGCCGTCTTCACTGGCAAAAATGGCCAATGTCGGCGGTGCTGCCTCAGCAAAGCGGCGATTCGTCGGGTAGGCGGCCAACAAGACGATGGCTTCATAGCGGTTGTCACGGAGGGCGTGGCCGGTTGCCATAGAGCCCCCCAAGCTGTGCCCTCCAATGATCCACTGGCGAACCTGCGGGAATTCCTCTATGACGTCGCGCGCTCGATTGGCGCTCAAAACTGCCAGATCCAGCGGCATACTAGGAATCACAATCAAATAGCCCAGGGCGGCCAACGCGCGCGCTAAAGGGGCATAGGCTGATGGCAGCACCTTACCGCCTGGATAGAAAATGATGCCTGTCAGTGGCTCACTGCCATTAGGCGCTATCGTCAGGAAGGGCTCGGTTTCGACATAAACTAAGGCGTCGTTGCCCATTGCCCATTGTGCGTTCTCGGTTAGGCCGACGCTGCGTGTGAACAGTGAGCAGCCACTGGCGAATGCCAATACGAGCATGAACAGCAGGCCACGCAGCGCATAATGTCTCATGACGGCTTGTGTCGGCTTTGCCACAACACTTCTTGACCACCGTTCTCACGCGCCAGTGTGCGGCTCAGCACAAACAGAAAATCGGACAAACGATTGAGGTATTGAATAGCGCGTACGCTTACGCTGTCATCCACCTCGTGTAAAGCCCAGAGTTGCCGTTCTGCGCGACGCGCTACCGCACGGGCCAAATGCGTGCGCGAGCAAGCCTCGTTACCGGCAGGCAGAATGAAGTTTTCCAGTGCTGGCAGGTCTTCATTTAGACGATCAATGTGTTGCTCGAGATCACTCACTAGGTCCGGGCTGACCAGTTCAAAGCCGGGCATCGCCAATTCGCCACCGATATCGAACAGATCATGTTGAATCTGGCTGAGTACAGCGTCTAAGTCATGCGGTTGTGTCAGCGCTGAACGAATGTGGCCAATCCAGCTGTTGATTTCATCGACATCGCCCAGTGCATTAACGCGCGGTGAATGCTTGGGTACACGGTCATTGGTGCCAAGGCCGGTAGTGCCTTGATCTCCGCCACGGGTATAAATCTTAGTTAATCGGTTTGCCATTAGGCGCCTTCCTGCGTCAGAGGTAATTTGATGGTGAAGGTGGTGCTGACGTTAGGTTCCGACTGCACACTGAGTTGGCCTCGATGATGCGAGGTCACAATAAAATAGGCAACACTGAGTCCAAGCCCGGTGCCATGGCCTACATCCTTGGTGGTGAAAAAGGGCTCGAATACCCTTTTTCGCGTGTTGGCGTCCATGCCCTTGCCGTTGTCGCTGACCTGAATGATACAGTAATGACTGCTACGCTGGCATTGTATTCGAATGACGCCGAGCACATCTTCGTCCGCTTGACGTTGCAAGATGGCTTGATACGCGTTTTTCAACAGGTTGAATATCACCTGTTCTATTTCGGTATTGGCGACTGGTAACTGTAAGTCAGCGCAATCGCCCCAATCGCGTTCAATCACCAGTTTTTCCTTGCGCAGGTGCTGGCGCAAGTCGAGGTCACTCATGGCAATGGCTAGGGCGCGCTCGAGTAGGTCCACCATATTGGCTTGCTGCAAAGTGGTGTTGCTCTGGCGGCTGAACTGCAGCATGTTGGTCACAATGGCCGCCGCTCGATTGCCTGAGGTCAGAATGTGGTCGAGGAATTTGGGCACGTCGCGGCGCTTAAAATACTGCTGCAACAGTGGCAGGTCGATGCCCAGTTCATTAGCAACGCGCTGGTTGGCGGGTGTTTCCGTTTTCAAACGCCGCTGAATGGTCTGTACGCTTTGGACGATGGCGCTGAGCGGATTGTTGATCTCGTGTGCCATTCCGGCAGCAAGGCCTCCCACCGACATCATTTTCTCGCTTTGCACCATCATGTCTTCCATGCGTACCTTATCGGACACATCATCGATTCGAATAACCGCGCCTATGGTGCCCTTGAGGTGCAGTGGGTAGATCATCATGTCCAGTTTGTACTCAGCGTCTTCTGCTTGGTACCGCACGCGCTCAATGTGCTGGGTTTCGCGCTCCAGCAGCGCCAGACTCAGACGATCCATGTACTGATGCATAAACGGAAACGCTTCATCCAAACTGTAACCCAGTGCCAGATCCAGCGGGCGACCACTGAGGCGACTGGCTTCGTCGTTCCACTGTGTAATGCGTGCGTTTTCATCTACCGCGATCAGCACCGACGGCATAGAATTGATCATGGCATTCAAATAGGCCTGAAACTCCGTCAGTTTGCGTTCTACTTTGGCTCTGACTTGCACTTCAAATTCCAACCGCTGGTTGGCCGCACGCGTTTCACTGGCGAGCGTCTGTGCTTGCACTTGCGCTTTTTCGGCGCGATCTCGCTCACTTTTTAATTGCACATCGCGTGTTTCTACGCGTTGCAGCATGTCGTTGAACGCATCCACCATTTCGCCGATGTCATCGTCTTTGCCTTTCTGGGCGCGCAGCGTGAAATTCTGCTCGTGGCTGACCACGCGGGCTAAGTCCACCAGTTGTAAAATGGGTTTAGAAAGGGCGACTTGAATGCGATAAGACAGCAGCGCGACCACCATGATGCCGATGGTCGTGAGCGCCAGCAGTGACCACCAGAGGGCGCGGTAAAAGTCCGTTAATAGGCTGGCGTTCGCAACCGTATAAAGTTGCCAGCGCCCACTTTCGTCGAGCCATGTTCGGCGTTGGACGCGCGGCAACGGGAGTTTGGCGGGCAGATCAATGGCACGCTCAGGAAACGCATGGCGTGGCTGGCGATTGTAGGCAGCCACCTGCACGCCATCCAAATAAAGCACTGCCCCTTCGAACAGCGAAGGGTAGTGTTCCCATTGTGTAACCCGGTCAGACCAATGGCTTAGATGATCTGTATCATCCGGTTGCACAAGGAAACTGTCCTCAACTGACTTCAACCAACCGGGCGCAACACTGTGATAGGAGAACGCCACCACCGCCAACATGCATATGATGACAGTGATCAACATTGCACAGCCCATCAATAAGGCGTTTTTTACGAACAAAGCGTAGTGTATAGGGCGTTCGGTAGACACTGGTTTGGAATTCCGTATGTGACGTTCGGTGTCATGTGGTCAGATTGCATTCAAGGGTATAACGAATGGTCGGGCGAAGAATAGCCTTAAATGAGGGGATCTGGCCCGCGGGTTTTCGCTGTGGACGTTAGGGCCTTAAATAGGTCGCTCACGCGCGGTGTCGGCAGACTCATGGCTGCGCCGTGACGAATTATAGTGCCTAGTATGAAGTCGGCTTCTGTGGGTCGACCGTGCTGCCAGTCTTGATGCATGGACGAATAGTTTTGCGCCGTGGCCTGCATCACCTGCTGCACATCGGCGATCATGGTGTCTGTGTCGAACGCCATATGCATCGCGTTCGCTACGGCTACGGCTTCAACGACAACGCTTTGCCAGTGCGCCAGCCACTCAGGCGCCAGCAAATCCCCATTGCGCAGGTTATGCAACGCGGTCAAAGGGTTGATGGCGCAATTAATGATGACCTTACGCCACAGATGCTCACGCATAATATGCGTTGACGTGACCCACTGGGCCTTCCAGCGGCTGTCTTGCAGAATGTGTCCAATGGGCGGAGGGGTATAGAGAGGCTGTGTATTAGGCTCCTCCCGCCACGGCCCGACTAACGTAGCGCCGTACCCAGTGTGTCGTACTTGCCAAGTGTCGGTGCGCAGCGCGCCTTCCGTTGTCGTGCCCGCCCATACGTTGCCCGGAAACAGGTCGCAGACATCGTCTTGCGGGCCCAGTCCGTTGTTCAACAGAACCAGATCGGAAGAGGCGTGCAGGGCGGTTAGAATAGTGCGCAGTGCGGGCACAACCTGAAACGCCTTGGTGGTGAATAACGCACATTGGATTGGGTTGGGATCATCTAATGCTAGGGTTTCGACGGTGCGAGTGCGGGACGCATCAGCATAGGACAGCGACGTGGTTCCGGTGTTGAAGCGAGGGTGGCGCAGACGCACGGTCACGTCGTCCGGCAGCGATAGGGCAAGGTGCAGCCCCAGTGCGCCGGGGCCGATGATGTCAACGTGGTTAGGCGGCAATGGAAAATCAGGCCTCTTTAATTTGGGCGGCTGCGACATTAGGCGCTTTAATTCTTGGCTCAACTTTCTGCCAGTTTTTCACCACGTGGCGTCGTGTTTGCGAAGACTCGTGCAGTGCTTGTTGCGCCAAATGCCAGAGTTCTGCAAGCTGGGCGATGCCCGTATCGCTGCTGGTCGCCACTAAGCAGCTACTGGCTTCAATAGTGACAAAACCGGCGCGAGTTTTCAAACTGCGCTGATGCAAGCTGTGACGAAAGCGCTTCAGCGCGCCAGGCTGAAAATGCTCCATGGTTTCAGAATGGCAGACTACGGCAAAGGTATCGCGGCCTAAGCGCGCAACCAGATCCATTGGGCGGCACAGTTGCTCTATGTGTTGGCCCACTTGCTGGAGGACTCCTGCAACACCGGCCTCCGGCAAGTTTTCACTGAGCGTCTGATAATTATCAATGCGCACCAACACCAACCCGATGGCACCGCCACGGCCTTCAATATGTTCTAGGCTGCGTGCCAGAAAGCGTTTGGTGTACTGGGGCCCCGCTAAGTGAGTAATAGCGTCCTGCCAGGTGTTTTGGCGCAGTGATTGGTGGCGCACACTGAGCGTACGATGACGGCTGATCAGACCATTTTGCTGCTGGGTTGTGCGTACCGCTGCGTAAACACGGGGTATGAGTTCACTGTGCAAGTGCGATTTGCAGATAAAATCATCCACGCCATGATCAAATGCCGACTGGATGGCTTCTGGGCCTTCTTCGGCGGTCAGCATGATGACATAGGTGAAGCGGTCTTGTTCGGCATCTGAATCACGAATTTGCTGCATCAGCGTCAGGCCGTCAGTGACGGGCATGCGCCAGTCGACAACCATGACCTCGGCGGCATGCTCTTGGTGCAATTTCAGTGCTTGCTCGGCATTGTTAGCGCAGCGAATATTGCGGTAGCCCGCTTGTTGCAGGTGACGTACGGTCACTGCATTACTGAAGCGTGCATCGTCCACGACCAGTAAGGCCACGTTTGGTTCCATGTTAAAACTCCCAGAATCGGTGGCTGTTTTTATTATGTTTTTTGGTGTGCTCTGGTGGCTGGCATCGGGCCACTCTTTTTTGTCATTGTTAATAGAGCACAGGCCGCTGCGCCGTTCTGTGATCCAGCTAACGAAAAATCGCAGGCTGTGGACGGTTTTTTCTTGAAATGTGACCGACTACCCCCATTTTGACTTTTGTACATTTAGAAATTGACAGGTTAGTGCATGCCTTTACTCATTATTCTGCTACTGGCGTTTGCCATGGAGCTTACGCTGTTCATCGAAGTAGGCGGAGAAATTGGCGTCTTTTGGACGCTAATCTTAATCGTCGTGACTGCCATGCTGGGTTCGCAATTAATTCGGCGAGCCGGGTGGCGCTTGATGCAAGAACTGCAAATGCAGGGTGGTGTGGTGTCGCACTGGTGGCTGCAAGTCAGACAGCAAACTATGATGCGTCGCGTGCTGGCTGGGTTGTTGTTGATCATTCCCGGGTTCGGCACCGACCTGTTGGGCGTGCTGCTTTTTCTCTGGAGTCTCGTCGGCACCGGTGGTGGCCCCAGCGAGCCTGGACCCGGAGCACGGCCTCGACAGGAGAGTGACTCCGCGAGTAGCCGGGGTGCGGTCGGTGGTGGTCGCGTTATCGAAGGTGAGTACGAGCGCGAAAAATAATTTTTCTTAGCTATTGAAAAGGCTTGCGCTGACCCCATTTTGTGGAGGTGCGCAATGGGTTGGTCATACTCCCATTGCGCCAATGAATCGTAAGAAGTAGTTGGCGCACACCGCACACTACTTTTCAGTATTAGCAATCTGTTTAATTGGGAGATACATCAGATGAAAATTCGTCCGTTGCATGATCGCATCGTAGTACGACGCAAAGAAGAAGAAACCAAAACCGCTGGTGGCATCGTGCTGCCTGGTTCAGCCAAAGAAAAGCCTTCACAAGGTGAAGTACTGGCTGTGGGTAATGGTCGTATCCTGGAAAACGGTGAAGTTCGCCCGCTGGATGTCAAAGTTGGCGACGTGGTTGTGTTCGGTCAGTACGCCGGCAGCACAGTGAAAGTCGACGGCGAAGAGCTGTTGATTATGTCTGAAAGTGACGTATTTGGCGTAGTTCAAGCCTAATTTTTCTGACTATCCGTTAATTGACTAACTGATTAAGCGATTGAGGTATTAAGTAACATGGCAGCTAAAGACGTAAAATTTGGCATTTCCGCACGTAACCGCATGCAAGCGGGTGTGAACCTGCTGGCCGACGCCGTTAAGGTAACCTTGGGCCCTAAAGGCCGTAACGTGGTTATCGACAAAGCCTATGGCTCACCACTGATCACCAAAGACGGTGTGACCGTAGCGAAAGAAATTGAACTGGAAGACAAGTTCGAAAACATGGGCGCGCAGATGGTTAAGGAAGTTGCTTCCAAGGCCAACGACGAAGCCGGTGACGGTACGACTACTGCTACCGTATTGGCCCAAGCATTCGTTAACGAAGGCTTGAAGTCAGTTGCTGCGGGCATGAACCCTATGGACCTGAAGCGCGGTATCGACAAAGCGACCATCGCTGTTGTTGAAGAGCTGCGTAAGCTGGCCGTTCCTTGCCAAGACAGCAAGGCTATCGCCCAAGTAGGTACGATTTCTGCCAACACTGATGCGACGATCGGCAAGCTGATTGCTGAAGCTATGGAGCGCGTAGGCAAAGAAGGCGTGATCACCGTTGAAGAAGGCACCAGCTTCGAAGACGAACTCGACGTTGTAGAAGGTATGCAGTTCGATCGTGGCTACCTGTCACCGTACTTCGTAACCAACCAAGAGACTATGACGGCTGAACAGGAAGAGCCTTACATCCTGTTGGTTGACAAGAAAATCTCGTCCATCCGTGACCTTATTCCCGTACTGGAAGCCGTTGCTAAGTCTGGTCGCCCGTTGATGATCATCGCGGAAGACATCGAAGGCGAAGCATTGGCAACTCTGGTTGTGAACAACATGCGCGGCACCGTTAAAGTAACCGCTGCTAAAGCACCTGGTTTCGGCGATCGTCGTAAAGCCATGATGCAAGACTTGGCTATCCTGACCGGTGGTACAGTGATCTCTGAAGAAGTCGGTCTCGACCTCGAAAGCACAACACTGGAACACCTGGGTACTGCGAAGCGTGTGGTTTCTACCAAAGAAAACACCACCATTGTTGGCGGTTCAGGTGACGAAGCAGACATCAAGGCACGGGTTGAGCAAATCCGCGCTGAGATCGAAAACTCGTCTTCTGATTACGACAAAGAAAAACTGCAAGAGCGCGTGGCTAAATTGGCTGGCGGCGTTGCGGTCATCAAAGTTGGCGCTGCAACCGAAGTGGCAATGAAAGAAAAGAAAGCGCGTGTTGACGATGCGCTGCACGCCACACGTGCTGCCGTTGAAGAAGGCGTTGTGGCCGGTGGTGGTGTAGCTCTGGTACGTGCCCTGAGCAACATCGGTAACCTGAAAGGCGACAACAGCGATCAAGACGTAGGTATTGCCTTGGCACTGCGTGCGATGGAAGCACCTTTGCGTCAGATCGTTCGTAACGCCGGTGGCGAGCCATCAGTAGTACTGAACGAAGTACGCAAAGGCTCAGGTAACTTTGGTTACAACGCGGCCAACGGCGAATACGGCGACATGACCGAGTTCGGCATCATCGACCCAGCCAAAGTAACACGTACTGCATTGCAAGCCGCAGCCTCTGTTGCTGGTCTGATGATCACCACCGAAGCCATGATCTCTGACTTGCCGTCAGATGATAAAGGTGGCGCGCCGGATATGGGCGGAATGGGTGGAATGGGCGGTATGGGCGGCATGATGTAAAAATTGCATTCATAACTGCTGCGCTCATCAATACGGCGTTGAAAATCGTTCTCGGATGCTCATTTACTTGTTGTAAACTGCGCTCCTCGAACGATTTTCGCCTTGTCTTGATGTCGCTCGCGACGTTATGAAAAGCAATTTGCATCGTGTTGGCGCTAATGCGCTCGCGACGCGCCACTGAACGATTTGCATCTGCTTTCTATAAGCCTGTGAAATCAGAAAGCCCGCTTCGGCGGGCTTTTCTGTGCCGGTAAGAAAAGCATTTTCTTCGGTGGTGTACGGTAGTAAGAGTACCGAGCACCGGTAGAACGTCCGCCTAACGAAAAGGTTAATTGAACGAAACCGTAAAACTCAAGTACACTGCGGCACTGGGTTTTGCGCATGCGGTTACGGGTTTCAGCATTATAATGATTAAAGTTCACCATCTGCTCATCGTTTTCCTCATATTTTTTCTGTTTTCACTGGTTTTAACGACGCCAGTGCATGTGCTGTGGCATCAATTCGGTGATGATTCAGGCTCCGACGTTAAGGTCAACGCGTTGGCGGGTAATCTGTGGCGTGGGCAGGCCGATGTGGTCTATGGGCCAGACCGCTATTTGGTGGACTGGTCGTTTCGCCCGGCCTATTTGCTGCGCGGTGCCTTGAGCTATGACCTGACGGTCGGCGGCTCTAAGGCTAATTTGGAAGGGCAGGTGGTTCGTTCCTTGTTACGTTGGCAGTTGCTCAATCTGGATGGCTTTGTGGATCTCGCGACGCTGAACCCAACGTTGGCGCGGCAACGCGTGTCGCTGTCCGGTCATTTGTGGATCGATGATTTGTCACTGGGCTGGTCTCCGGGCAGTGGTCGCCTAGTGGCGGACGGCGATTTAGACTGGCGCAACGGGCAGTCGCGCTTTGTTTGGTTGGGGCGGCCGCAAGATGTGCGTTTGCCGTTGATTCAGGCCAATGTGAGTACGGACCGTGCAGGCTTGGTGCAAGCGAAGGTAACCGATGCATCGGCTGATCGTCCACTGGCGGATTTGGAACTCGATGCCGAGTTGATGGCGATGTATCGCATTTACACCCACATCCGTGAGGTACTGAATGTGAACTTGCCGGGTGGCCGCGAGATCATCATGGAAAGCCGTGTTGGCCTGCGGGAGTACTTGCTATGAAAGTGTCGCCCCAGTGGTTGATGCGCGGAGCCAGCGCCTGCTTGCTGGTTATCGTTGCTTGGGCCGGGGCCAATGCCGCACCGGTTGTTTGGCGGGTGCTTAGTCCGGCTTCCATTGTTTTCGTTGATGTGGATTGGAACAGCGCCACGACGACGAACAGCACCGACGATAGCGCCGCGGAGTTGGTGGATGAAATTGCCGACGGACAATGGTTTGGTGAATACCGGGAGGATGCCGAAAAAAAGCCCGAACCCCCTCCCGTTGTGGTCGAAACTGCCCCGGCAACTAGACTGCAACTGGTCTTGCAGGGGGTCTTTTCTGCTAACAGTCCACAGCAAGGTTCGGCCATGATCTCGCAGCGCGGGCGTGGTGCCGAGCTGTTTCAGGTTGGTGAAAACATTTTTGGCCAAGCGGACTTGGTGGAAGTACACCGTAATCGCGTCGTACTGCGCCGTGCGGGCGTGTTGGAAACGCTGAGCTTTGACGAAACGCCACTGACAGGCAGCGGTGGGCCGGCGTTGGAACCATTGGCCAGTGCTGATCAGACACCGACGCCTCGTCCGGTAGCACCGGTGCGTGAAACCGCAGAAACGCGTGGGGCAGCACAGCCTAATGCGGTGAGAGATCAGGCACAGGCGCGCAGCGTGGCGGACGCGCAAGAGCGTTTGGATCAACAAATTCGCCAAGCCATTACCGATGTGCGAGCGCAAGCGTTTCGTAATCCACAAGGCCTGTTGAATCAATACGGTCTAGAACTGACCGATGATGGGTACCGTGTGACGCCGCGCTCCGGCATCCTCATCGCAAACGGTTTACGACCCGGCGACGTCATTACCGAAGTGAATGATCAGCGGGTCGGTAATATTGAACGCGACCAGCAATTGATTGAAGCGGTGCTGGCGTCGGGCGAAATAAGAATAACATTGGAGCGTGCGGGTGCGACTTACCGTATATTCCAGAATTTACCGAGTTTTTGAGGTGGGTATGAACAGGATGCGTTCTTGGGTGAGGCGGGCGGCATTAGCCTTATTGCTGAGTATGATGGTGCTGCAGGCCCATGCTGATACGTGGCAAGTGAACATGAAAGAGGCCGACTTGTCCCTGTTCATTAACCAGGTGGCCAGCATCACAGGTCGCACCTTTATTCTCGACCCGCGCGTGCGCGGTCAAGTCACTATTATTTCTGATGATGAACTCAACGCGGAAGAAATCTACGAAGTATTTCTAGCTGTGCTGAAAATGCAGGGTTTCACCGTGGCCGAGCGCGGTAATGAAGTGCATGTGATTCCGGTGAACGACGCCAAACAGATTACCGGTCCCTTGGTGCAGGGCGAAGTGCCCATTAACGACGACTTTATTACTCGTGTTATTACCCTCCAGCACGCTTCAGCCATGGAGTTGATTCCCATTTTGCGCCCTATAGGCGCGAAATACGGCCATATGTCTGGCGTGCCTTCAACCAATGCCATCATTTTGGTCGACCACGCCGACAACATTGCCCGTATTGAGCAAATTCTCGAAACTGTTGATGTGACCGCCGAGAACGACGTGCGCATGGTGGAGCTGCGCCATGCATGGGTTGGGAACATCATTGCGTTGCTGCAAACGCTGCTGCCCGACGAGTTGGCGGCGGGTGGACAAGCCTCCAGCAACGGCATGCCAGGCACTTTACGCTTGGTTGCCGATGAGCGCTCGAATCGTCTGATCCTGCGCGGCGAGCCGCTGGTTTTGGATTACGTGCAGTCGTTGATTCAAAGCTTGGATGTTGAGTCGCAACAGCGACGCGGCAACACGGAAGTCATCTTTCTGAACAATGGCGACGCCGGTAAGATGGCGGAGCTGCTGAAAGGTCTTAACCCAGCTGGGGCGGTTCGCACTGGCGGTACAGCAGGCAGCAGCGGTGGTAGTGGTGCAACCACCAGTGCGGCACCAAGTTCAGGCTTATTCATTTTGGCCGACGAAGAACTCAACGCGCTGATCGTGCGGGCTGAACCGGATGAGTTGGCTGAGATCAAACGCATCATCAGTCAGTTAGACGTGCCACGTGCGCAGGTGTTGATTGAAGCGGCTATTGTGGAAGTCAGTGGTACGGTCAGCGACCAATTTGGCGTACAGATGGGCATAGTATCACAAGGTAATAACGATACGCCTCCGGGTGTGGTGGGCAGTAACTTCACCGACGGTGGTGTAAGCCTTGGTAATGTCGCTGGCGGTGTGGCTGGGTCTGGCGGCTCACCAGAAGGTGCTATTGGGCCACTATCGGGTGCCAATGGGCTGGTTGGTGGCTTGGCCATTCCGGGTAGTAATGTGTCTTTCGCCGCCATCGTGCAAGCGTTAGAGACACGTTCCAATACTAACTTGCTGTCCACGCCCTACCTGATGACCATGGACAACACGGAAGCCCGTATTCTCGTTGGTGAGACAGTACCTTTTCAAACGTCGCAGGATCCTGACAATCCGTTCACTATTCAACGTGAAAACGTGGCCACCGAAATCACGGTTAAGCCGCACATCCAGCAAAATGAAATGGTACGTTTGGCGATCAACCAGATCACCGAAGAACTCATTGCCGGTGGTGCGGATCTGCAAAGATTGACCTCAAAACGACAAATTCAGACCAATGTCGTAGTCGCCAATGGTGACACCATCGTTCTGGGTGGTATGGTTAAGGATCGAGTGACAGAGACCGAGCGCAAGGTACCTATATTGGGTGATTTACCAATCATTGGTTTTCTGTTCCGTAGCACTGCAATGTCGGTCGATAAGGTGAATTTGCTGGTCATCATCCGCCCAACCATTGTTACCGAGCGGGTGACTGAAATGGCTATGGACCGCTACCTGGGTATTTGGGAGTTACGCTTCGGCCCTCAAGGGACCGAGTTCGACAGTCGGATCGCACCGCCAACGTTCGACCAGTTGTACAGGGGACAGCAAAGCCAGTAATTATGGGTTTGTAACGAATTAATTACAGTGGGGCGTTGTAGCAAGGTTCAGTCTTCATAGCCGGGGTTTTCATTCAATTCTGTGTGAGTAGAATGGGCCCCGTTTTGACTCTCTTGCTGATTGACGCCCCGCCAGCTGCGTGCTGAGTGGGGCTTTTTTTTGCCCGTCGAAAAACGCATCCGAACCAAGCACAGCGAGGTACTAACGAAAGTGAATAGTCACTATTCGTCCCGTGTACTGGGGCTAGCCTTGTCAATATTTCGTAAGGCAGTTAAGGTTATGCCATTTTTCGCCACCGCGAAGCAGAATTCTTATTATAAAATCAGGAGTTAGTGTCTCATGCGTGTCATTCTTCTAGGTGCTCCAGGCGCCGGCAAAGGTACACAAGCGCAGTCCATTTGCGAAAAATTCAATATCCCACAGATCTCTACCGGTGACATGCTGCGTGCGGCGGTAAAAGCGGGTAGCCCGTTAGGTCTGAAAGTGAAAGAAGTTATGTCTTCCGGTGGTCTGGTTTCTGACGACACCATCATTGCCTTGGTCAAAGAGCGCATCAAAGAAGCAGATTGCGCTAATGGCTTTTTGTTCGATGGTTTTCCGCGCACGATTCCTCAAGCCGAAGCGCTAAAAAACAGCGGAGTGATCATTGATCACGTGGTGGACATTGATGTAGCCGATGAGGAAATCGTAAAACGTTTGAGCGGTCGTCGTATTCATGAGGCTTCTGGTCGTGTTTACCACGTTGAGTACAACCCACCTAAGGTGGCGGGTAAAGACGATGAAACAGGCGACACCCTAATTCAGCGCGAAGACGACAAGGAAGCCACTGTACGCAAGCGTTTGGAAATTTATCATTCGCAAACTGAGCCGTTGGTGCACTATTACAAAGACTGGGCACAGAAAGAGCCCAACAACTCTCCCGCTTACAACTACATCGAAGGTGTCGGTTCCGTCAGCGACATCACCCGTAAAATCTTCGCTAGTCTCAGTTAATGACCCGACTGCTTGCCCTCGATACCTCGACTGAAGCGTGCTCCGTGGCCTTTTGGGCCAACGGAGCTGTCGTCGAAGAACGTTATGAACTGGCCGAGCGTTCGCATACGCAACGCTTGCTGCCCATGGTGGAGTCGGTGTTGCAAGTGGCAGGGTTGAAACTGACCGACCTCGATGGGCTTGTGTGCACGCGCGGTCCCGGCAGTTTTACCGGTATCCGGGTAGGCGTCAGCGCTGCTCAAGGGCTGGCCTTCGCGGCTGATTTGCCGGTTATCCCTCTGTCGACGCTGGAAGTGTTGGCGTGGCAAGGGGTGCAGGCAGCGGCTGACAGTAAGCGCTGGCAAGTAGTAATGGACGCCCGGATGGGCGAAGTCTATTACGCGGCCTATGGCTGGCAAGACAATGTCCTTTCCGTGTTGGCGGACGAGCAATTGTTGGCACCAGAGGATTTGGACGTTTGGGCGGATGCGTCTGTCGGGCGTATCGGGGCCGGATGGCAATTACCCGAGTTGTCTAAGCATACGTCACTGGTTGAATTGGCCCTCCCTCGTGCGGCCGCCGCTGCGGCATTGGCGGCCCACAAGCTACAGCATGATGCCGCTGGGCTCTGGCAACCGCCTGATGCTTTGCAGCCAGTGTATCTGCGTGATCAGGTCACGCATGGCCGTTAGCATGACGGCCGATACCGAAAGCCCTATCAGTACCGCTTCGCTGCACCCTATTGCGCTGGCTTATGCAGACTCACACGGCATAGTACTGCCTGCCGATCTTCCTATTCGTAGCCAACCGCATGCGGACGATCATTTTCAATTGGTCGTGGCCGAAGGGCTTGCGTTGCAACCCTTGCAGATGGGCAAAGTGAATCCGCTCAAAGTTGACTTCGTGGCGGGCGCGTTGGCACATCGCCGATTATACGGTGGCGGGGTGCAACAAGACGTCGCCAAGGCCTGTGGGCTGCACCAGGTGCGCGATCTGCGCATTTTGGATACTACCGCAGGGCTAGGGCGTGATGCCTTTATACTGGCCGCATTGGGCGCCACGGTGACCATGCTGGAAAGGCACCCTGTGGTGTATGCATTGCTGCAAGATGGTTTGTATCGCGCGACGTTGGCGGGCGACGGAGACCTCAGGGCAATAATGGATCGCATGTCCTTAATCTTCGGTTCGGCGCCTGAGGTCTATCGTACAAAAGCCGTTGCTGCGCAGGTGGTCTACATCGACCCGATGTTCCCAGCACGCACCAAGGCAGCTAAAGTGAAGGCTGACATGCAAAGCTTTCATGCCCTGGTGGGCACCGATGACGATGGCTCCGCCTTGTTGGCATGGGCCTTGTCGGCAGGCGTCAGTCGGGTGGTGGTAAAACGGCCGCGCTTGGCCGCTTACCTCAATGAACAAGTTCCATCGTATAAACTGTCAGGCAAAGCAAACCGGTTTGATGTTTATGCGCTGAATAAACTGCAAAGCTCTAAAACGTAGCCCTAGTTGCGGTTAGCGCTGTTTCGATACACTGAAGGAGCGAATCAACTCGGACATCGCCACCGGAGCTGAGAACAAATAGCCTTGCAGTTCATCACAACCCGCCAAGCGCAATATCTCGCGCTGGCCTTCTGTTTCCACGCCCTCGGCGACTACGGCTAGATTCAAGTTGTGACCTAATTGAATGATGGTTTCCACAATCACTCGGTCATCTTGGTCGAATTCGGTGTCCTGTACGAAAGACTTGTCTATCTTCAATGCCGACAGCGGCAGATTACGCAAGCTGGCCAAGTTGGAGTAGCCGGTGCCGAAATCATCCAGTGCAAAGCCCACGCCGATACGAGACAGCGAGCGCATAAAGGCTTCGCATTGCAGGCGATCACGAATAATAAAGGTTTCTGTAATCTCCAGTTCCAGTTCTCGACCTTCAACACCGTGCAGCTCCATGGCATGGCGAATGTCGTGTTCCAGCTCAGCGTACTGAATTTGCCGTGGTGACAGATTGACCGATAAGGTAATGTTCGCCGGAAGCTCGTCTCTGGCCGCAGTAAACTCGCGCAGTGCTTCGCTCATGACCCAATTGCCTAACTGCACGATAAAGCCGGTTTCTTCCGCGATGGGGATGAATTCATCAGGGCCGACATTGCCAAACTGTGGGCTTTGCCACCGCAGCAAGGCTTCAAGACCGACGATGTCATCGGTTTTCAGGGACACTTTCGGCTGGTAAACCAGATAGAACTCGCCTCTCTGTAGGGCGCTACGCATGGCTCGTTCCAGGCTTGTGCGTCGTTGGAAGTCCGTACTGAGGTAATCGGAATACAGGTGATAGCGGTTGCGGCCTGACGTCTTAGAGCGGTATAGAGCTAAATCAGAGCGTTGGTACATGTCTTCATAGCTATCGGCTTGATCAGGATAGATAACAATGCCGATGGACACCGCACTGAAGATCTCGTGGTCTTGTACGGACATCGGTGTTGTGAACTTTTGCAGAATACGTTTTGCGACCTGGCAGGCTTCATCACTGTCGGCTACGTCAGGTATGGCTACCATGAATTCATCACCCCCGGTGCGCGACAAAACATCATGTTCATGCAACGCAGCGCGGATTCTGTCGCTGGTAATACGCAGCACTTCGTCCCCGATATGGTGGCCTAAAGAGTCATTAATGACTTTGAAGTGATCTAAGTCGATGTGCAGCAGAGCCAGTTTTTGACGATGCTGCTGATGTTTTTCCAACAACTGTTCCATTTCGGACTTGAAGAAATAGCGGTTGGGTGTATGCGTTAAGGTGTCGTAGTAGGCTAAGCGCTCAAGGCGCTGTTCGGCTTCTTTCTTCGCGGTGATGTCGAACAGGGTGCCTACAGCCTGCGCTACGCTGCCTGCGCTGGCCTGTTTGTGTTCTGCGCTGTGCTGCACGGTCAGTTGCTTGCCGTCAGGCGTTAAGACATGGTGCTCAATGCTGAACTCGCCCTGACGCCCGGTCAAAATGTCGTGCATTAAACCGGATACCCGTCGCACCTGATCGCGTGGGATGAATTGCATCCACTCGGTTAGGGTGATTTGCTGGCGACTGCCCAGAAGTTGAGCCAAATGCGGTGACAGGGTGTAAATGTCTTCCTTCTCACGGCGTATCCAGCTACCAATACCGCCGATACGTTGCGCTTCGTCCAGCATGTAGGCCGTGGTTTCTAAGCGTTGCATGGCGTTTTCAGTGGTCCTACGGTTACGCGCCATAATGGCGGTTACCCAAATTGCCAGTGTAACGAGAATGAGAGTAATGCCGTGGATGATGAGCAAAAGAGGAAAGGCGAGTGTGGTACTCTCTTTTGGTGTGAGCTGGATGGTCCAGGTGCCGTTTGGAATGGTTGTATGCAGCTCTACCCACGCTCTATCGCCTTGGGGCTCGCCCCAAATGCGCTGCATCACCCCTGGTGCATTATTGAATTCTGCTGTAATGGCCACACGAAAATCTTCTTCTAACTGGCTTATGCCAGCAAAACCCAGCAACCGCTCTAAGGGGATCACAGCAGCAATAACGCCCCAGATATTGCCCGCAGACATCTTCACCAAATCATGAATAATGAACCCTCGGCCACCCTGAGCTAAATTGATTGGCCCGATCAAGACCGGCTCACCGGTTTCGAGCATTGTTTCGATGTAGGGCCATTGAGAGGGCACGTTGGGGTAGTAAAGCCCTAAAGCGGGCTCATTCCCTTGGACGGGAAAGATAAACTGAATGGTAAGGTCGGGTGCTGCCGCTACGTTGGTATAGAGTTCGGGATTGAGCAGCAAACGCTGAAGAAAGTTTTCATACTCCTGTTGGGTTACATCCGGGTTATCTTCCAAGAAGGTAACCAGCGCGCGAGCTTCAATTTGGCGGTTGCTCACAACGGAATCAATACGTTGGGCGACTTCACTGAGGCGCAACTGAACCTCGCGCTCGCGCAGCGCGTCTTGTCCTGAACGCAGCAAATGAAGGCTGTATGAATTTGCCAGTAAACCCAGTAGCAGCAACCCGACGGCAACAGGCTTTATGTATTCCTGCTTAGTGTAGCGCCACGCACAAATCACGAGTGCAAAAACCGTGGCGGCCGCAATCAGGCTGATAACACTTGATATCATATCGTTCACGTCAGACATCGACTGCAGTACCTGATCCTAGTTGGGTGAACCCACATGGTTTATGCGAACCCCCTCAAGCGAGCGGTGTTTATCTAATAATGGTAGAAGCCACCCATTAGCGCAACTTAATAAGACGCCGGGTAAACAATGAACGCACTCTGCTGTTCATTGTTTACCCAAAACGTCATTACTCAGAGCTTCCCGACGTGGCTACTCGGCCGCCTGGATGGCCGTCAGCGCGATGGTGTAGATGATGTCATCCACTAGGGCGCCGCGCGACAGATCATTCACCGGCTTGCGCAAACCTTGTAGCATCGGACCGATGGAAATCAGATTGGCACTGCGCTGCACCGCTTTGTAAGTGGTGTTACCCGTATTAAGGTCAGGGAACACAAACACGGTAGCGCGTCCAGCCACCTTGCTGTCTGGGGCTTTGCTCTGTGCGACGCTGGCGATGGCGGCAGCGTCGTACTGCAAGGGCCCATCGATCAAGAGGTCAGGGCGTTTCTCTTGGGCGATGCGCGTGGCTTCGCGGACTTTTTCGACGTCCTGCCCCGAGCCGCTTTTACCCGTGGAATAGCTGATCATGGCGATGCGGGGTTCAATACCGAAGGCAAGGGCTGAATCACCGGACTGGATAGCAATGTCGGCAAGTTCTTCGGCGTTCGGGTCTGGGTTAACGGCGCAGTCACCGTAAACCAGCACTTGGTCGGGCAGCAGCATAAAGAAGACCGAAGACACCAGTGCCGCATCGGGTTTGGTTTTTATCAACTGCAGCGCAGGTCGAATGGTGTTGGCTGTGGTGTGCACCGCACCCGAGACCAAACCGTCTACCTCACCGAGTGCCAACATCATGGTGGCCATCACCACGGAGTCTTCCAACTGCGCTTCCGCCATGGGCTCGGTCAGCCCTTTGTGCTGGCGCAGCTCAACCATAGGGGCGATGTAGCGATGCCGCACACGATCCGGGTCAATGATCTCGATTTCTTTTGGTAGTTGTACGCCTTGGCTTTCCGCCACCCGGTGAATGGTGTCGGGGTTGCCTAAGAGCACACACTGAGCGATGCCTTTCTGCTGGCAGTAGGCTGCCGCTTGCACGGTGCGGGGTTCATCGCCTTCTGGCAGCACGATGCGCTTACGCGCTTCTTGCGCGCGCTTCATTAAGTAGTGACGGAAGGCCGGTGGTGACATGCGCTTCTCACGTTCCACACGAGCCATGCGCGCTAGATGGTCGGCGTCCAACGAGGCCGCCACGGCGTTCATCACCAACTCCATCCGAGGAATGTCGTTCGGTGGCACTTCGTTGTTCATGCTGTCGAGCCACTGTGCCGTGCCGTAGGTGTTCGACTGTGTCAGCATGACGGGTAGGCCGGTATTTAAGGCGGCTCGACACAGCTCAACCACATTATCGGCTGGCTTTAGTCCGCCAGTGAACAGAATGCCCGCCAAAGGCACATGATTCAGCGCCGCCATGCAGGTAGCCAGAAAGATGTCTTCACGGTCGCCCGGTGTCACCACCAAGGTGCCGGGCTTGAGCGTGTGCAGCATGTTGGGCATGGTGCGAGCACACAGTGTGATGCTGCTGACGCGGCGTTCACTGGCAAAGCCCTGATTCATGTAGTCGGCTTTTAAGTAGTCGGCGACATCGCTGGTGCGGGGTGCCACCAACGCCGGGTTCCAGCGTACAGCGCCGAGCAGTTGAAAACTGTCGGTGAAAACGGGCAGCTTTCTCCGAATCTCGTCATTGGACAGCTCTCGGCCGGTGTCGTCATCATCTCCGTCAAGCGCGCGGACATGTTGCAAAGCAGACGGTGGAGCCCCTACTTTGTTTAGGATGCAGCCCAGTACTTTGGGGTGTTGAGTGCCGCCGAATACACTGGCCGACATGCTGATGCGTTGATTCAGTTCAGTGGAGCGGAGTTCGTTTTTGGCCGCGACTAAAATAACCCATGAGTCCAGAGCTTTGGCAATTTCAATGTTCAGGCGTGTTAGGTAATTTTCATTGGGCAGCGGCACCAGCCCTTCAACGATCACTAGGTCAGCGTCCTGCGCCGACAGTTGATAGATTTGAATGACTTCTTCCATTAGCTTGTCGCGATTACCCATCGCCAGTTGCTGTTGCGCGTAAGATAGACTCAGGGGCGTCGCCGCTTGCAACCCGGTGGTTTGTTGAATCAGGTGGGTAGAGCGCTCAATGCCATCGCCGCCATGAATTTGCGCAATGGGTTTGCAAAAGGCGACGCGCACGCCCAGACGGTCCATGGCGCGAATCAAGCCTAGGCTGACCGAAGTCAGGCCCGCACCAGCGCCCGTGGGTGCGAGAAAAAAAGAGTTTTGCATGGTCGGTCGTTCCTGTACTCAAATTCAGTTATTACTGGTCCCACTTGGCCTGGGTCAGGCTGAGCGTGTCTTGCGCGATCATCCATTCTTCCCGGGTAGGAATGACCATCACAGCCGGTTCATGCGTGGTGCTGATCAGGCCCATTTGGTCGCGGCCATGCGACAAGTTCGCCGTAACATCAAGGTTGAGCCCTAGCCAGTGCAACTGCGTTACCACACGCTCGCGGACTCCAGCGGCGTTTTCACCAATCCCTCCGGTAAACACCAAGGCATCAAGACCGCCAGTCGCAACCGCTAAAGAGGCCACGGATTTCGCCAAACGATAGCAAAAGACTTCCAAAGCCAGATTGGCTTGCTCATGCCCGTCGTCGGCCGCTTGCACCAGCGTGCGCATATCGTTCGAAAGTCCACTGATGCCCAGCAATCCACTCTCTTTGTTTAATATTGCCGTGACGTCTTGCAACGAGATGTCCAACCGGCGGGACAAAAATTCGTGTAGACTGGGGTCTATATCACCGCAGCGCGTGCCCATCACCAAACCTTCCAGCGGCGTCAAACCCATCGTGGTGTCTAGACTTTGCCCGTTTTTTACGGCACAGGCCGAGCATCCATTACCCAAGTGTGCTGTTATAACACGGTGATCGTCCGGGTCCAGATCAAGCCGTTTCACGGCCTCTGCGCTGACGTACCGATGCGATGTCCCGTGAAAGCCATAGCGGCGCACGCCCAGCTCAGAATAGAAGCGATACGGCAGCGCATAGGTGTAGGCAGCGGGTGGCAGCGACTGGTGAAAGGCGGTGTCGAAAACGGCGACCTGCGGTAAGTCTGGAAATAAGGCTTGCAAGGCTCGGATGCCTTGCGCGTTCGCTGGATTATGCAGCGGGGCCAAACTCGCCAACTGGTCGATGGTCGACAGTACCTCCGGCGTGATGGCGACAGAGGCACTGAACGCTTCTCCACCGTGCACCACACGGTGGCCTGCAGCAATTAAATGTTGCGGCATAATACCAACGGACTGCATGGCCTCAATCACGCGACTCAGTGCTTGTTGATGGTTGGCCTGTCCAAGTTCTATGGTGTGTTTTTTGCCGTCATGGGTCCACGCCAGTGTCGCGTCGGCGCTGCCAATGCGCTCGCCAAGGGCTGACAAAATTTCGTGATCCTGTTCGTGATCAAACAGGGAACACTTGAGAGAGGAGCTGCCACAGTTGATCACCAGTATTAATGAAGCTGTCATAAGAACCTGATCCTATGGTTTTGATGGCACGTAACCAAATGAAGTTATACTGAATAAATAGTGTAACACCTAACAGATGAACTATCCGGTGACGAAATACAATGAAGTTTGTACAACGCATACCCGTCTTATTTTTCCTTTCGGCTACCTTGTTGGCGTCATTGGCGCTGGCTGAGGAGCCAGAGTGGTATGGGCAGTTGAGGTCTGGTGGGTATCTATGGGTTGAAACGCCAGAAGGGTCGGCATTGTCGCTCAACGGTATTCCTATTGAAGTGACCGTACCAAAAACCTTGGTGGCTTTTGGTCGCAATGAATCCGGTGACATCAGTCTGGTTCGGCAACTGCCTCTGGAAGAGCCAACGGTCTGGAGTCTCCCGGTCGCGGCGCGAACCTATGTAGAACAGCGAGTTGATGGAGTGCCACCCAGAACGCTCGATCCTTCACCCGAAGAGTGGGAGCGTATGCAACGTGACTCGGCGGCACTCGCTAAGGCACGGCAGTCCGTTACTCCCGACAATACCGGCGTCACCATGCCATTTGCGTGGCCTCTGTACGGTCGCATAACGGGGGTTTATGGCAGCCAGCGCTGGTACAACGGTGAACCGTCAACCCCGCATTGGGGTATTGATATCGCACGCCCAACCGGTACGCCGGTGTTGGCGCCTGCCGATGGGCGGGTCACGCTGTCGGATGATCTGTTTCTGTCGGGCAGAACCGTATTACTGGACCACGGTCAAAACCTGACCTCCTCGTTCTTACACCTGTCCGACTTGAAAGTGCAAGAAGGCCAATGGGTGCGGCAAGGCGACATCATTGGGCTGGTTGGCTCTACAGGGCGCTCGACTGGGCCGCATTTGGACTGGCGGATGGATTGGAACGGCGTGCGCATTGACCCCGCTCTCTGGGTGCCTGAAATGGACGACGTATGCGAAATTCGAGGTTCGGGCGATGAACTGGTGATTTTGTTGCATGGTTTAGGTCGAACCTCACGTTCGTTGAACGCTATGGCCGATGCCTTGCTAGAAGACGGATACAGCGTGTGTAATCAGAATTACCCGTCACGTAACGAAACGGTGCAGATGTTGTCGTCCTATGTCGCCAGCGCAGTGCAAAAGGCGCGCATGGAAAACAAGTCGCAGGTACACTTCGTCACTCATAGCCTAGGCGGTATTCTGACGCGTTACTATTTGGCCTACAGCAGTCATGAGTTGGATGGTCGTGTGGTTATGTTGGCCCCACCGAATCAGGGCAGCGAGATCGTCGATACCCTGGAACAGTGGCCTGGAATTTTTGAGCAAATTATGGGGCCGGCGGCCGCGCAACTAAGTACCTCGCCGGAGAGTTTGCCGAACCGGTTACCTCCTATCACGATGCCTGTGGGTATTTTAGCGGGCGACCGAAGCTCTGATCCATGGTTTGAAGGGTTGTTTGCGGAAACCGCGAACGACGGGAAAGTCAGCGTCGAGTCCACGCGTTTATTGAGTATGAAAGACCATAAAGTCGTCGCAGCCGGGCACACCTTCATCATGAATAACCGCCGTGTGCAGGAAGAGGTGATATCCTTCCTGCGGCATGGGCATTTCTTAAAAGACGAGCTTGCCGGCGACTAGTTGTAAATGTGAGTGAATGGTAAAGCGTTACGAGCGAAGCGCTGGCAAGGCAAAATTCAACGAAAACGCGCAGTTTACTAAGAGTAAATAAGCATTTTGAGGCGAATTTTAACGCCGCCAGCGCGAGCGCAGTAGCTTTAAGCGCGACCCATAAATTTTCGGGTCCCCGTATTTACCTTTACCACGTCCCCTTGCGCCACATACTCCGGCACCTGAATCACCACCCCTCCGGCCAGCTTCGCTGGCTTGGTGCGGGCGGTCGCACTGGCACCCTTCATGGCCGGTGTGGTTTCGATGATCTCTTTCTCGACCGACTGTGGCAGTTGAATGTTGACCAGCTTTTCTTCTACGAACAAGCCAACCAAGCCTTCCATTCCGTCGTGCAGCCACTCAGCGGTTTCATCCAGCTCGTCTTCCGACATCTGATGCTGGCTGTAGTCTTCAATGTCCATAAAGGTGAAGAAATCGCCGTCACGGTATAGAAACTGCACAGACTTGTTCATGGCTTCCACGTCAGGCAGCATGTCGTCGCCTTTGTAGGTGTGGTCCCACTTTTGTCCGGTAATCAGGTGATTGAACGTGACTTTGTACAGTGTAGAGGCACCGCGCGCCGAAGGAGCTTTGATATCAATGTTGCGTACTTGATATTGACCCCCATTGACCGCTACCACAAAACCGACTTTAAGTTCTGACGCCTTTGCCATGCCGTTTATTTCCGTGCAGGTGAGAAAGCGCGAAATATAGCGGAACGGCAGAAAAAAGCCATACTGCTTGCACCTTTATTCCAGCTCCGTACAATCAGCGCCCCGGTTTAATTTTCGTACAGGCACAACAGCATGACCCAGCAAGGCAAAGTCGGTTTCGTCTCCTTAGGATGTCCCAAAAACACCGTTGATTCAGAGCGTATCATCACGCAACTGCGCAGCGAGGGGTATGATTTGGTGCCGAGCTACCACGACGCGGACGTGGTCATTGTGAACACCTGTGGCTTCATCGACAGCGCCGTGCAGGAGTCTCTGGACGCCATCGGTGACGCCTTGAAAGAAAACGGCAAGGTGCTGGTCACCGGTTGCTTAGGCGCGCGCGAAGACGAAATTCGTCAGGTACACCCGAACGTTATGGCCGTTACTGGCCCACATGCCTACGAAACCGTGGTCAAGCAAGTGCATGAGGTGATTCCGCCACAACACGATCCCTTTACCAGCCTGGTGCCGCCTGCCGGTTACAAGCTGACACCGCGCCATTATTCGTATTTGAAAATTTCGGAAGGCTGCAACCACCGCTGCACCTTCTGCATCATTCCCTCTATGCGCGGCGACCTCGACAGCCGCCCGGTAGGCGATGTGCTGAACGAAGCCAAGCGTTTGGTGGAAAGCGGCACCCGCGAATTGCTGGTGATTTCACAAGACACCTCAGCCTACGGTGTCGACGTAAAATACCGCACCGGTTTCTGGGACGGCCAGCCAGTGAAAGCCCGCATGACCGAACTCTGTGTGGAGCTGGGTAAACTGGGCGCTTGGGTACGGTTGCACTACGTGTACCCGTACCCGCATGTGGATGAGATCATTCCTTTGATGGCCGACGGCTTGATCTTGCCATACTTGGATATTCCGTTTCAGCACGCCAGTCCGCGTATTCTGAAATTGATGAAGCGCCCAGCGCACAGCGAAAAAGTACTCGACCGCATCAAGAAATGGCGCGAGATGGTACCGGAACTGACACTGCGTTCGACCTTCATCGTCGGCTTCCCCGGTGAAACCGAAGAAGACTTCCAGATGTTGCTCGACTTCTTAGAAGAAGCGCAGCTCGACCGAGTCGGGTGCTTCCAGTACTCACCGGTAACTGGCGCCGCCGCCAATGACCTGCCCGACCCCGTGCCCGAGCACATCAAGCAGGAACGCTACGACCGCTTTATGAGTGTGCAGCAGCGCATCAGTGCGGCGCGTTTGCAGCTCAAAGTGGGTCAGGAGATGGACGTCATCATCGACGAAGTGGTGGAAGAAGGCGCTGTAGGTCGCACCATGGGCGATGCGCCAGAGATCGACGGCCAAGTGTTCTTGGACGATCAGACCCACCTGAAGGTGGGCGATATTGTGCGCGTGGTGATAGAAGAAGCAGATGAGTATGACCTGTGGGCGCATCCCATTTAGCCCTTGTCTTTATCGAGGTTCCGCCACGGTTCACCCTTCGTGGCGGCGCTGCGCTTCACCTGCAAGTGCATCGCGGCTTTCGCCATCATGTGCCCACTGACGGGCGCAGTGATGAACAGAAACATCGAGATCATCAGCTCGTGAATGTTCAGCGTACCTTTGGTGACACTGAAATAGATCACCGAGCCAATCAAAGTGCCACCTACGCCTAGGGTTAACCCCATCGTCGGGGCGTGTACCCGCGTATAGAAATCAGGGAAGCGAACCAGACCCACCGAGCCAGCTAAGGCAAACAAAGCCCCGCCGACCAGAAAAAACGAAATAATGGCTTCAATCCACAAGGGCATGAGCTGTCTCCTTATTCAATTAGGTTGCCGCGCAGTATGTACTTACATACCGCAACCGTGCCGACAAACCCCATCATGGCAATCAATAGGGCGGCCTCAAAAAACATCGTGGTATTCAGCCACATACCAAACACAATAATCAGTGCAATGGCGTTCACGTAGAGGGTGTCTAGGGTCAGAATCCGGTCGGGTAGGTCCGGCCCAATCACCATGCGGTACAGCGTCAACAAGGCAGAAACGCTGTACAGAACCAAGGTCAAAACAATGGCAAATTGCAGCATTAGAGAATCTCCTTAAGCGGTGCTTCGTAACGCCCCTTGATGTCAGCGATGGCCGCCGCGATGTCGGGTACATGCAAACCGTGCACAAGAATCTTATCGCGCGCGGGGGATACATCCGCCGACACCGTACCCGGTGTTAATGTAATGGTGTTGGCCAGTACGGTAATGGCTATGGGGTTGGTGAGATCTAGCGGAACTTCAAAAAAAGCGGGCTGTAGGTTGCGGATAGGCCCCAGTGTATGGCGCAACATAGCGATGTTCGACATGGTAATGTCCCAGAGCACCAAAAAGGCATAACGCACCAGCGGTACCCAACCACGAATCTGTACCGGAAATGCCCACAAACGCTGGGTGAGCCAAGGCAGAAACCAACCCAAAAACAACCCCATAACAAGGCTGCCTAAACTGGGTGATTCGGCCAGTATCTGCCAAACAATCACCAGCACCAGACTCACCATAGGGTGGGGGAGCCAGCGCCTAGGGGGTAAAGGCTGTTGTACTTCGTCACGAATGGGCATGTTAGAAACCTCCGCGCTGCGTCGAGCCCAATACCGCACGAACGTAGCCTTCAGTATCCATCACTTGGGCTGCGGTAGCGGTAACAAATTGAATAACGGGTTCACCGAGAATAGATAACGCCGGGCTGATCAATAACAGTACGCCCGCCACCAACAACTTCATTTTGTCGGCTTTTCGGCCGCCGTTGGGTTGGTCGGTTACGCGCCAAAAAATAGTGCTGCCCGCACGCGACAGGGAAATCAACGCCACCAAGCCAGCTGCCAATAGAATTAACCACATCAGCGGTGCAAAGGCCTGCCCTGCGGAGCCTTGCAGAATGAGTGCCTTGCCAATAAAACCCGACAACGGTGGCAGGCCTGCCACACTGGCCGCGGAAAAGAAAAAGATCACTCCCAGCAAACGTGGTTGGGTGACTTCGGGCGCGGGTGACAGGTCATCTAATACCGCACCGCGTTGGCCCGCAATGATGTCGGCCAACAAGAACAACGCTGCGGTAATGAATGTGGAATGAATGAGGTAAAACAACCCACCTGCTAGCGTCGGTTCATGGTCTGACGCCACCACAATCAACAGCGTGCCTACCGAGACTATCACCAAATAGGACACCACACGCTTCAGCGTGCGCGCCCCAATTACCCCGATGGCCCCAAACACCATAGTCAGCGCGGCAATCGGCCATAACCACTCGTTAATGCTACCTGCCACTTCACCGGCGCTGGTTCCAAACAGCAAGCCATGCACACGCAATATACTGTACACGCCGACTTTGGTCATAATGGCAAACAGTGACGCGACAGACGGGCTGGCCGAGCTGTACGCATTGGGCAGCCAGAAGTACAACGGCAGCATGGCGGCTTTTAGACCGAATACAATCAACAGGATCAACCCGCCAGCACGCGCCAAGGGTAAGTCTGCTGCGGGCACATCACGCATCGCCAAGACCATATCGGCCATGTTTAACGTGCCGAGTACGCCATACAACGTACCCACCCCAATCAAGAACAAGGCCGAACCGGTGAGGTTCAAAATGACATAATGCAAGGTGGCACGGGTACGTGCCGGGCCAGCGCCATGCATCAGCAAACCGTAAGATGAAATCAACAAGATTTCAAAAAACACAAACAGGTTAAAGATGTCGCCGGTTAAAAACGCGCCCTGAATACCCATAAGCTGAAAATGGAACAGCGGGTGGAAGTTCCGCCCTGGCTTGTCGTCACCCCGAATACCGTAGAATAAGGCCAGGGCGGCAAGCACCGCCGTCATCATCAACATCATGGCGGCTAAGCGGTCGAGCACCAACACAATACCAAACGGCGGCACCCAGTTGCCGACGGCATACACCTGATACTGGCCCATGGCCGCTTGCTGCAACAACACCCACATCATCGGTACCGCCAGCACGGCCGACGTTACACTGACAATGCGCTTGGCATTGCGGCTGGAGCGAGCCATAAAAATCAACAGCACCCCGGTTAATAGCGGCCAAAGTACGGGGAGCGTAATCCAATGTTGCATCATCGTCCTGGCTCCTGTTCCTCGTTACCATCTACGTGGTCGTTGCCCATTTCACCTCGCGCCCGTAACGCCAACACGGTGACGAACGACGTCATCGCGAAGCCGATGACAATGGCGGTCAGTACCAAGGCCTGCGGAATGGGGTCTGTATAGGCCGCATCAGTCTCAATAATGGCCGGAGCACCAGTGCGTAAACGGCCCATGGCGATCAAAAACAAATTGACCGCGTAAGACAGCATCATCAAACCCATCACCACAGGAAAAGTCCGCGCGCGTAACAACAAGTAAATACCACAGCCGGTTAACACGGCCACGACAAGTGCATAAAGAAGTTCCATGTCAGAGCTCCGAATCGTCACTGGTGAAAGGAGTAAGCTTGCCCAAGTTGGCGAGAATCAGCAGCGTCGCGCCAATCACCGCCAGGTACACACCGAGGTCAAACGCCATGGCCGAAGCCAGTTCAATGTCACCAATGAGGGGAATGTGTACATGGTTATGCCACGAAGTGAGCAACGGCTTGCCGAATACCCAGGCCCCCATGGCGGTAATTGCGGCGATCAGCACACCTGAGGCAACAACCGGGTGATAGTTGCCTGACATGCGGCGGTTGGTCCACGCCAAGCCGTTAGTGAGGTACTGCAACAGCAAAGCAATGGCCGTGATCAACCCGGCAATGAAACCGCCGCCGGGTAAATTGTGGCCGCGCAGGAAAATGTACACAGACACCATCAAAGCCAGTGGCAATAACGGCATGTTCAGTACCGTTAGCAACAACGGGTGACGGTCCAGTGCATAATGCCGCTGCGCATCAATGGCCGGATTAAACAGCTTCATGCCGTCCAACAAGCCGAAGATGCCGATGGCCGCAATCGCCAATACGGTAATTTCGCCGAAGGTATCGAAGCCCCGGAAATCCACCAGAATCACGTTCACCACGTTAGCACCGCCACCGCCGGGCACGCTTTGCTGCAAGTAGTAGTCGCCAATGCTTTCACCGGGGCGGGTGAGAATGGCGAAGGTTATTACCCCAATCACCAACGCACCCAGTACGGCGATAAAGCCATCACGCCAAATGCGGCGGTACGAGGAGTCAAACGGGCTTTTCTCAGGCAGTAAAAAGAGAATCAGCATCAGTAATACCAGGCTCACCACTTCCACCGACAACTGTGTAAGTGCCAAATCCGGTGCAGAGAAACGGGCAAACGCCAAGGCGACGCCCAAACCTACCACACTGATGAACAACAGTGCAGACAAGCGACGATGGTGCCAAATGGTCGTACAGAGCGCCGTGACGATCATGGCCAGCGCAATCACAACGGAAGGGAAGTCTAGGGGTTGCATAGCCAGCGAACCCTGCCATTGCTCTAACGACCACAACGCAGAACCCGCCGCCACAATGGTAAACCCGATTAACATCGCGATATAGCTTTGCGGGCGCCCACTTTCTAACAGCTTGGTGATTTTGCGCGCCGGAACGATGTAGCCCTGATGCAAAATGGTTTCAAACACCAAAGGCGCGCTGAGCGGAGGCAACTTGTCCCACAACGCAAACAACCGATGGCGCAGTAAGTACACCACAACGCCTAATGCCATAGCGGTAATGGACATGATTAACGGTAAGTTGATGCCGTGCCATAACGACAATGAATAGTAGGGCAGAGGCGCTTGTGTGGTGGCACCCGCTGCAGCGTTCAAAATACTACCAATGAACACTACGGGGAAAATACCCACCGCCAAGCAGAGAAACACCAAAAACAACACCGGCGCACGCATAAAGAAGGGTGCTTCATGCGGCTTTTTAGGCAGGTTTTCGGCTTTCGGGCCGAAGAATACGCTGTGAACGAAGCGCACCGAATACGCCACAGAAAAGACCTTGGCAAATACAGCAACCACTGGAATGAGCCAGCTCCAGGTCCCTAATACACTTTGTTCTAACGACTCAGCTAAGAACATTTCGGTACTGAGGAACCCGTTCAATAAGGGCACCCCAGCCATTGCCGCCACCGCGATCAACCCCAAAGCTGCCGTATAGGGCATATAATGGCGTAACCCAGACAGCAAGCGAATATCTCGTGTGCCGGTTTCGTGGTCAACAATGCCTGCCGCCATAAACAGCGAAGCCTTAAAGGTAGCGTGGTTCATTAAATGGAACAGCGCGGCAATAACGGCCAACTGCGTGTCCAAGCCGAACAGCAGAGTAATTAACCCCAAATGGCTGATGGTGGAGTAGGCCAACAAGCCCTTTAAATCGTGCTTGAACAACGCCACCACCGCGCCCAACGTGAGCGTGGCCAGGCCCGTGAGCGACACAATAACGAACCACATTTCCGTACCCGACAGTGCCGGATACAAGCGCGCCAGCAAGAAAACACCTGCCTTAACCATAGTGGCGGAATGCAAATAGGCCGACACCGGCGTAGGGGCGGACATCGCGTGTGGCAACCAAAAATGAAAGGGGAATTGCGCTGACTTGGTGAACACACCCAACAGCACCAGCAGAATAATGTAGGGATAATACGCATGCGCCCGAATTTGGTCGCCCGCCGCCAGCACCTCAGACAGATCGAAAGAACCCACCACATGACCGATCAAAATAACCCCGGCCAGTAACGCCAAACCGCCGCCGCCCGTGACCGTCAGCGCCATACGTGCACCACGCCGCGCGTCGGAACGGTGACCCCAAAAGCCGATCAGCAGGAACGAACTTAAACTGGTGAGTTCCCAGAACAGTACCAATAAGAGCAGGTTGTTGGCCGTCACCACGCCCATCATGGCACCCATGAACAGCAATAAAATGCCGAAGAAACGGCCCATAGGGTCTTTCTCAGACAAATAGTATCGCCCGTAGAGAATCACCAATAAACCGATGGCTAAAATCAACAAGGCGAATAGAAACGACAGACCGTCCAAGCGGAAGCTGATGTTCAAGCCGAGCGAGGGCAGCCACTGCCAAGCGATGATCTGCACTTCGCCAGCAAACACCGACGGCGCTTGCGACAACAACAGCACCAAGGCAATGGCAGGAGCAACCGCTGTAGCCCAGGCCGACGCATTGCGGCCGTAACGAATAAAGATGGCGGGTAACGCCACCCCAAGGAAGGGTAAAAGAATGATCAGCGCCAGAGTCATCGAGCTAGATTCCCTAATGCGTTGCAAATGAGGCCCATCACACCGGTGACGGGACGTAATGGGCGCGGATTATAGACACATTTGTGGGTGTATGCTCCCCCTGCCAAGAAAAAAGTTTAGCTATATATAAGAAGCAAGACTTGGTGTCGCAATTTTGCAATTTGAGGGCGAGCAGCGGGTGCAAACACCCGCGCTCATTTGAGGTTAAGCGGAAGGTGTAGTCTCTGGTTTGCCAATGCGCTCGAACAACTGCGCATTTGGGAAGTAACGCCACAAGAAAAACAACGCTAAACCAAAGGTCAGCCATTCCGCCAATGGGATGGCAACAATGAACGGTTGTGCTGGCAGCAGCACGAACAGGGTGATCAATAGCGCCGCGGGTAGTATCAGTCCGCGGCTCATGGCGATCAGCGCTGACGCCACCGGTAGGTGCAGTGCGGTGAGGTAAGAGGTGACGATCATCGTCAAGCCGTTCACCAGAAACACTGGCCATATCCAGCTTACTAATTCAACGGCCAGCGCAATAACGTTAGATTCGTCTTCTTGCAAAAATACCGTAACCAGTTGCTCGGTAAAACCGACCAGCAAGCCAACAAAAATAAACGCGATCAGCATGGCATTGGCGGCACTGACCAACAGAAAGCGTCGAATACGCTCCAGTTGGCGCGCGCCGAAGTTCTGGCTTACGAACACGCCGCCTGCATCGCCGATGGAAAACACCATCATCATGCCGATCACCAGCAAGTAGTTCAGGACGGTAAACGCCGCGACGCCTTCGACACCGTAGCGCAGTACGAACAGCCAGTTGAGGATCAGCGCAATGATGGAGCCCGAGACTTCGTTCACAAATTCAGACAAGCCGTTGAAAGCGGACTGAAACAGTTCTCGCCAGCCCTTTTGTTGCCAGTTGAAGTGCAGGTGTCTTTTGCGGAACAAGAAATAACTACACAACACCAGGAAGGGTATGGTTTGCGAAATACCGGTAGCCCATGCCGCGCCAGCAATGCCTAGGTTCAGGTGGGCAATGAACAGGTAGTCCAAACCGATATTGATGGCGGAGCCAATAGCCAGAGCAATTGCAGCCAGGGCGGGGTAGCCGTCGAGGCGGACAAAAAAGTACAGCGTAACCGTTAATAGTTGCGCCCAAACAAAGCCCATGGTGATGCGGAAGTAGGTTTGCATCAGCGGCAGCACTTCGTCGGTGGCACCCAGGCCACGCAGTAAGGTCGTTTCAAACACCAGAGCTAGGGTTGTTACCGCCGCCGCCAGAGCAACCACCGCGATCAAGGTCTTAGAGAAAATACCGCTGGCGGCGGCATAGTCTTCCTCACCAATGTATTTTCCGGCGCGCACGGCACCGCCCATGGCAAGCATGAAAACGAGGCCGAACAGAATGCCGAAAAACGGAATGATGAGGTTTACGGCGGCCAACGCAGTGGCGCCGACGTAGTTACCTATGAACAAACCGTCAACGATACTGGCCGTCGACAGCGCCAACAGGCCGAGCATTGAGGGAATCCAAAGGCGATAGAAAGTGGGTAGAACGGCGCTGGTGAGAGAATGGTTGGTGCGGCTCATGGAAAGCGTACTCGTTGATCAAAAACAAAGGCCGTGGATATTAGCACGCAGGGTGTGATCTGAACCGTGACAAAGGTAATAAGATGCGGGTAATGTGGCATTGATTTGAGTGTGAAGGAACCGAAACGCGGGTGTAAACACCCGCCCTTGTATCTCTCCAGGTGAGGT
>JAGDZJ010000019.1:0-154020 GCA_049115955.1 Natronospirillum sp. | reverse complement strand
TGTATGAGGAACGTCTGGTCGAAAGCAAACTGATCAAACCCTTGTTTGAAGACCTGATGCTGCAGATCGAGAACGCCGGTTACCTCCCCCGAGGGGGCCAGATCATCGACGCCACCATTGTGGAAGCACCGGTTCGTAAAAAACGTGACGATGATGACAATGACAACGGGCCCAGCGGCAGTGTGCTCACACCGGCTCAGAAGCGTCAGCGCAACAAAGATGCGCACTGGACCAAGAAGCACGGTAAGTCCTACTTTGGTTACAAAGATCACATCAACGTGGACAACAAGCACAAGCTGATCCGTTGCTGGGAAGTCACACCGGCTAACCGGCACGACGGCCACTTGCTGAACGACTTACTGGATGCCAACAACAGCTCCGCGGATGTGTATGCCGATTCGGCCTATCGCAGTGTCGAGAACGAACAGAAGCTCATCGATAGAGAGTTCCGTAGCCAAATTAACCGCACAAAACCACGACATAAGCCGATGCCCAAACACGTTGAGCGAGGCAACTTGAGAAAGTCGAAAGTCCGAGCCCGTGTTGAGCATGTGTGCGGGGGCATAAAACAGGGTGCGGCGAAGCAGTTCATCAAATCCATCGGACTGCCGAGAGCGACGTTACGGGTCGGCCTGAAAAACATGGCCTACAACATCAAACGCTTGAGTCACTTGCTGGGCCATGTGACCCCAATGCATCGCACCGCTTAGCGGTGCTTGAACACGGGATTTTGGTGGAAAAACCACCAAAGCCCGCAACCAAACTGGGCGAAAGCCTAGTTACCAACAGCCGAAAGGCGGAGCGATACCACTAAGAACGAGCAGGATATCTGAGCATGCTGGTTAAATGGTAGTTTTTAGATCCTCCCTTATATTCATCTGCTTATCCACAGCGCTTATGCTCTGGCTTAGTAGCCTGCCTGTTGACTGGTACTATAGTGCTGATTGGATGTGGTGACAGCTCGTCAACTATGAGCGTTACAACTGAAACCAACGTGGCTGGCGATGCCTCCCCTACCGAACTCATGCTAATACCTGCAGAGGACAGCGCTGCTTTGCCTGCGTCCGACCCGATGAATCAATTGCCGGATTACCCCAACCCTAATGGCATTTTGCTGGCGGAAGGCTACACTGCCACTCTGGACTTTGCAGGGATTTACTCGTTGGGTATGCCAATTAACTCTGAAATATTCATCACTACTATTAAGGACTCCGCCAACCAATGGCAGGTGCAGTTTTATGCTAAGGGCGATCCTGATGACGCTGCTGGTATAGGCGCAGATTGTTATTTTGTGGCGCATGGGTCACGTGTCGGGGCAACTCTCGCCGTGGCTCCTGTACCCTTTGAGCAGAGGATTTCATAGATTCCGCTGAGGGATTTGATATCGTACTGCACCAGACAGGCCATGCCGAAGTCACAGGGTACACCAGCCAATGCGGTGCACGAGTTTACGCTGCCGGCAACTACCAGCGCATTGACTCAACGGAATCTCTGCACTTTGCTCACTGTCATTCGTCACAGGAACTTTGTGAACCTCGTTAGTGCCGTACAATGGGCTCTTACTGACATGCAGTTGCGGCTAGCCCTCGCGCAGGGGAGGTGCTTTCCTGGCAAACGCCCGGCAGAAGGATACGCCTTTGGTGAATGGCTTAGTCAAAAAGGTGCCCGAGAGATTTCCCTCGGTATGGGTTGTTTAATGAGCAAGCGCAGTCGAATAACGACTGCGTTCCGCAACTGAGCGAAGAAGGCACCGAAAGCACTTAGCCAATCTATTGAGCTTTGTACAACGTTTCATCCAACAAACTATCCCGCCACGTTCGCCAAAGTACACGCAATGTGGTTGCGCCATGTTCAGGCTTAACACGAATGCCGTAAGCTTCTACATTGATTATTTTGGAAGCACCGAGGTGCAGTAATTGAACCCAGGCTTCGATAGGGAACTGCGGGTGTGGTGGGCAATTGACGTATTTATGCCATTGCTTGAGCAGTAATTCGGGGTCACGTAATTCAAAGTAGGTGGTAAAGCTTTCTTCCAACAATGCGCGCCGACGCACTAAGCGCTCGGTGAGCTGATCGGGGTTTAAACTCGACCAGCGCGCAATGTCATCGAGGGTGCGAAAGCACCCCCGGCACACAGTATCCCCAACCGTTACGCTGCAAATGCCTACGCAAGGGCTGGCGGACGTGGGTGAAAGCGGTACGCTAGTTGTACCGCCGTCACCTCTTATTACTCCCACGTCAGCGCGCCACCGACTTGATATTCGGTTACCCGAGTTTCGAAGAAGTTCTTCTCTTTCTTCAAGTCCATGATCTCCGCCATCCAAGGGAAGGGGTTCTTCGCGCCGGGGTAGGCTTCTGCCAGCCCCAGTTGCTGTAGACGGCGATTACTGATGTAGCGCAGGTATTCTCCCATCTGCTCCGCATTCATACCCAGTACGCCACGTGGCATGGTGTCCTGAGCGTAGGCGTATTCCAGCTCATAGCCTTCCATGATCATGCGCGTAGCTTCTTGCTGCATGGCGTCGTCCCAGAGCTGTGGGTTTTCCGCTTTGATCTGGTTGATGACGTCGATGCCGAAGTTCACGTGCATGGATTCGTCGCGCAAAATGTATTGAAACTGCTCGGCTACGCCAGTCATCTTGTTGCGGCGACCCATGCTGAGAATCTGCGTGAAACCACAATAGAAGAAGATGCCTTCCAGTACGCAGTAAAAAGCAATCAGGTTACGTAGCAATTCACGGTCGTTTTCTGTCGTACCGGTGTTGAACGTTGGGTCGCCCAGCTTTTGCGTGTACGTCAGGCCCCATGCGGCTTTTTTGGCCACGCTGGGTACTTCGCGGTACATGTTGAAGATCTCGCCTTCGTCCATCGCCAGCGTCTCAATGCAATACTGATAGGCGTGGGTGTGAATGGCTTCTTCAAACGCTTGGCGCAGAATGTATTGGCGGCATTCCGGATTGGTGATCAATCGGTAAATCGCCAGTACAAGGTTATTCGCCACCAAGCTGTCTGCCGTGGAAAAGAAACCGAGATTGCGTTTTACAATGGTGCGCTCGTCGGCGGTGAGGCCGTTCTCGCTTTTCCACAGTTGGATGTCGGCGCTCATGTTGATTTCTTGCGGCATCCAGTGGTTGGCGCAACCCGCAAGATACTTCTGCCACGCCCATTCGTATTTGAACGGCACCAGCTGGTTGAGGTCGGCGCGGCAGTTGATCATGCGCTTGTCGTCGACTTGAACGCGACCGGCATTCATTTCAAGTTCTTCCAAGCCAGCAGCGACATCAAGCGCGGCCAGTTCAGCTTCCACTTGCGCCTGCATGTTTACATCAGCGGCAGGCGCGGGTTCAGACACAGGCGCTTCCGCAACTTTTTTCTGCGGCTTAGCAGGCTCTTGCACCTGAGTTTCGTCTTCTAATGCATCCCAGTTCAGCATGGTATCTTTCCTCTATAAGTTTCCCTCTGCATCGGTTGGAAGAATGCCTAAGCACCGGTTTCCGGTACGCCGTGAACCGATTATCTGGTGCATCCATGCACCAGCCCCGTCGGGTTCACTTCGTTCATGCAAAAACGCTCCAGGCGTTTTTGTCCCTGGGGGCTCGAATGCGGCTGTCCTGCCGCATACGCCCGTCAACCGGTGCTTAGGCCATTCTTCCAACCTAACCCCGTACCAAACACAAAGGAACGAGGGCAAAGGTCATGTGATGTTGGTATTGATCCGTTTGCGTGTTCGGATCAGGTCGTTGTTTGCCGATGCGCTATCGGGTGATTCAGTGAGTTTTGGAGTGGGGTGTAGCGGACGTACAGGCGCATGGATGCGCCTGACGAGCCCCCAAGGACGGGTTTACGGCGTTCCGCGAAACCCCACTCCTGAACTCACTGAATCGACCTTAACGAGCTACTGGCAAGCCTCGCAATCCGGGTCGTCAATAGAGCAGGCGCTCGGTACGGGCGCTGCCACCGGTGCTGTGACCTGCGGTGCTTGCTGCGTGGTTTGCACCGCATTCAGCTCGCCTTGCGCCACGGTGGATTTCTCCGCACTGGTTGCTCCCATCGCACGCAGGTAATAGGTCGTTTTCAGACCCAGCAACCACGCCATCTTGTAGGTCACATCCAGCTTCTTACCGTCGGCCTCAGCGATGTACAGGTTCAGCGACTGCGCTTGGTCGAGCCATTTCTGGCGGCGACTGCCCGCTTCAACCAACCAACGGGGTGACATCTCAAAACTGGTCGCGAAACGTGCTTTCAGTTCGGCTGGAATCCGATCGATCTTTTGCACGCTGCCGTTGTAGTACTTCAAATCGTTCACCATCACATCGTCCCACAGGTCTTCCGCTTTCAACGCGTTGACCAACCAAGGGTTGATGACCGTGAATTCGCCCGACAGATTAGACTTCACATAGAGGTTTTGATACGTCGGCTCTATAGAAGCCGATACCCCGATGATGTTGGCGATGGTAGCCGTTGGCGCAATCGCCATCACATTGGAATTGCGCATGCCTTGTTGCTTGATCTTCGTGCGCAGCGGTGCCCAATCCAGCGTCTGCGACGTGCTTTGCTTCAGGTAGTCATTGCCGCGTGCGGCGGCCAGCAACTGAATGGAGTCTATGGGTAAGATACCCTGATCCCATAGCGAGCCCTTGTATGTTTCATAAGACCCGCGCTCGGCGGCCAAGTCGCTCGACGCTTCCAACGCGAAATAGCTGATCTGCTCCATCGTCTGGTCGGCGAAGTCCAACGCCGCATCAGAACTGTAGGAAATACCGGCTTTGTACAGCGCATCCTGAAAGCCCATCAAACCCAGCCCAACAGGGCGGTGACGGCTGTTCGAACGCTGCGCTTGCGGCACGGCGTAGTAGTTGATGTCGATGACGTTATCCAGCATGCGAACGGCCGTGCGCACAGTGCGACGAAGCTTCTCGGTATCCATGCTGCCATCGGTGTTGATGTGCTGCACCAGATTCACCGAACCCAAATTACACACCGCAATTTCATCCGGGCTGGTGTTCAGGGTGATCTCTGTACACAGGTTTGAGCTGTGCACCACGCCGACATGCTGCTGCGGCGAACGCAGGTTGCAGGCGTCTTTGAAGGTGATCCACGGGTGGCCTGTTTCAAACAGCATGCTCAGCATCTTGCGCCACATTACCTTGGCGGGCAGACGCTTGAACAGCTTCAATTCGCCGCTGGCGGTTTGCCGCTCGTATTCTTCATAGCGGGTTTTGAACGCCAAACCGGTGAGGTCGTGCAAGTCTGGCACGTCGCTGGGTGAGAACAGCGTCCAGTCTTTGTCCTCGAATACCCGTTCCATAAACAAGTCGGGAATCCAATGCGCGGTGTTCATGTCGTGAGCGCGGCGGCGGTCGTCACCGGTGTTCTTGCGCAATTCCAGGAATTCTTCGATATCGAGGTGCCACGTCTCCAAGTACGCACAGACAGCGCCTTTGCGCTTGCCGCCTTGGTTCACGGCCACGGCGGTGTCGTTCACCACTTTCAAGAAGGGTACAACACCTTGGCTTTCGCCGTTGGTGCCTTTTATGTGCGCGCCCAGCGCTCGTACTGGCGTCCAGTCGTTGCCCAAACCGCCCGCCCATTTGCTGAGCAGCGCGTTGTCTTTGATGGCGCTGTATATGCCTTCCAAGTCATCGGGTACGGTGGTCAGGTAGCAGGAACTCAACTGTGGACGGCGCGTACCGGCGTTGAACAGGGTGGGTGTGGACGTCATGTAGTCGAGGCGCGACAGCACTTCATAGAATTCAATGGCGCGCGTGTTACGGTCGTCTTCTTTAATGGCGAGGCCCATGGCAACACGCATATAAAAGATCTGCGGCAGCTCGAAACGAATCTTGCCGCTGTGAATGAAATAGCGGTCGTACAGCGTTTGCAGGCCTAAGAACTGGAACTGGAAATCACGCTCGGGTTTGAGCGCTGCGCCCAGTTTCTCTAGGTCGAATTCGGCCAGATCAGGCGCCAGCAGTTCTAATTCGATGCCTTTGGCGATATAGGCGGGCAGGGCTTTGGCGTACAGCGTTTCCATGTCGCGGGCGCTGGCTTGTTCGGCAATGCCCAGAAAACCCAAGGCTTCGGCGCGGAGCTGTTCTAGCAAGAGGCGAGCACAAACCTGGCTGTAGTTGGGCTCTTTCTCGACATAGGCGCGGGCGGTCATGATGGCCGCGGGTACGATGTCTTTATAGTCGACGCCTTGGTACAGGTTCTTCAAGGCTTCGCGCTCGATGCCTTCGGGGTCCACATCCGCAAGGCCGCTGCAGGCTTCACGAATAAGGCCTCGGAACCACGACAAATCCAGCGGTTGCTGCTGGCCGTTACGCGTAACCAGTAACGGTGTGCCTACGTTCGCGTCTTGGCGGCCGTCGGTGTGTTCACGACTTTGCGCGTGTTTTTCACGGTACAACACATAGGCCCGCGCCACGGTGTGTTCACCCAAACGCATCAGGCTGAGTTCCACTTGGTCTTGAATGTCTTCAATATGCACCGCACCGCCAGAGGGCAAGCGGCGTTCGATCACGGTCACTACGTCGTCCACGATGCGCTGTATTTGCTCGCGTACGCGGTTGCTGCTCATACCGTGCTCGCCTTCGGTGGCAATAAAGGCTTTGCTGACGGCAACACGGATTTTGTCGGGATCAAACGGTACGCGATCGTTTTGGCGTTTGATGATGGAGTAACGGCTATAGGCCGAATTAGGCTCAGCCGTTGGGGCGTCTTGGGTTTGTGTGCTCATACTGTGCTCCTGCGCGTAATGTATCGCGAACGAGGGCAGGTATGAGCAGCCACGGGAGCGTTGAACGCACGGCGGCAATTCACCCTGACCTTTAAGCGCGAAAGGTGGTGATGTTTGCTCTGGCCGGTCTTCGGACTTGGGGGTTCGATGCATTCAATGCATCACCTTGGGCGACAGCTTCCCACCTCTACGTCACTGTAAAAGCAGTGCTTGTGATGTGGCGCACCCAAATAATTGGACACTCTACGACACCACGTGTCACCCTCGTTCCCCCTCACCGCTGCGCGTCAGTTCCGGAGTTTCACCGGATTCCCGCTTAGCACGTCAATGAAGTTATCCACAGCGTTCTGTGTACAGGTTGTTGGTAACCTGTTTACATGCTGGGTACTACATATTGAGGTGAACCAGAGTTAAAAGCACTATATAGAGTGTTTTGTGGTGAGTAAAGCCTTGCAAGATGTAAACGTGAAACGGCGCACGAAGCGCTGGATTCAGCCGCGTCCCCACGCCCTATTTATCAGTCGCAGCACCAACAACGAGGCGGCGAACATCAGTCCGATGCCTAGCCCCCACCATAATCCGACCGCACCGAGCCCAATGGGGTAGGCCAGAATAAGCCCGAAGCTCAAACCCATGGCCCAGTACCCGGATGCCCCAAGCAGCATGGGAATAAAGGTGTCTTTGAAGCCGCGCAACATCCATGTGGTTAAAACTTGGTAGCCGTCGAACAATAAGAAAATGGCCATAATGGCAGCCAACTGTGCCGTGGCCGCGAGCGTTTCTGCGTAGCCGTCGGCATTGCTGTCGAGAAAAAACGAAAGCACCCAGTCGGGGCGCAGCCACAACAGAGCCGAAGCACTCAGCATGATGACGCCACCGACCACCAAGCCAAAGCGCGTTAAGGCTTGCAGCAAAAGACGGTTGCCCAGCCCTTGTTGGAAGGCCAGTCGCACCGCTAACGCTTCGCCCAGTGTCAGCATGATAACGAAGGTGACATCCATAACGGCCAGCATCACGTTGTTGGCCGCGAGCCAGACTGCGCCAAAGGTGCCGACCAGTAGCGAGATAATGATGAAAAAACCGGCCTCTAGACTTTGTACCATGCCCGCCGGCAGACCGAGCCGCAACAGCTCCATAATGCGTGCCGGGTGCAGTTGCAGAAGCCGCGCCAGCACCGCGCGCATGGCCCGAGGTTCAGACCAGCGGGTGTAGAAAAACAAAACCACAAAAGAAAACACATTCACTACAACGGTCGCGACGGCGGCCCCCGTAACCCCCAGTTCAGGAAAACCGTAACGACCAAACACCAGCAGTTGGTTTAAACCGTAGTTGGCGGCAACCGCCGTCAGAGAGACGGCCACCAATACCCGCGTGCGAGCCACCACCGTGAGATAATTGCGCAGTAACCCAAACGCCAACGCAGGCAGCAGCATCCACTTCGCCCAGAGAATGTATTCTTCAGCCACGGCGGTTACGGCAGGGTCATACCCCAATACATTGAATAGCGGCGTGGTGTAGCTGAACAGCAAAATGCCTAACCCAACGAGTGCCGCAGCAATCCATATGCCCTGTACTAGGGTGAGCGTCATGTCAGTGATGCGACGTTGTGCCAAGGCTTCTGAACACATCACGGAAATGATCGACAGAATGCCCAAACTCACCATCAGCCAGCCGAAAACCAGCGTCTTACCCAAGCCGACTGCACCCAATTCCAGCGTGCCGAGCTGACCCACGATAAACAGGTCGGTCAGGCCAATGGCGACTTCCGACAGGTAGTACACCAACAAGGGCAGACTGATGGCGACCACCGTCCGGTATTCTGCAATCGTATGTTGCTTCTGGGTAGTGTGTGGCTGTGCGTTGGGATTCATGAAAGGACAGAAAAGATTGAGTAAGAAGGGATCTTCCCACGATGTGTAAGGCCGAGCAAATGCGGCGTAAAACCCAGCGTGCGCTACAATGGACTGAAAGAACAAAAAGCGGTACAGAGCAATGAGCGAGGAGACGCACACCTATCCGAAAGCAGTGGAATATCTGGCGGTTACCCACGAAGTACAGAACCAACCACCGCCGTTGCAGAACTACAATACGTTTCTGGCCGACACCGCGTTACGAGAAATGTCGACGCGCTTTGGTACACATCTGCACGAGGACGATTTGATCGCCTACGGTGAATTGACGGGCCGTGCCGACATGATCGATCTAGGCTTCCAAGCCAATGAACACAAGCCTGTATTGCACACGCACGACCGCCACGGGCACCGCGTCGATCTGATAAAATTTCATCCCGCCTACCATGAATTGATGAAGACCGCGCTGGAGCACGGCCTGCATAGTTCACCTTGGACGAATCCAGGGCCGGGTGCGCACGTCAAACGGGCGATCAAATACTATCTACACACGCAAGTCGAGGCCGCTCATGGTTGCCCCGTCACCATGACCTTCGCCGCACTGCCGACCTTAATGCAGAACGAATTTGTGGTGAAAGAATGGTTGCCGAAGGTGCTGACGCCCGAGTACGACGGGCGGAATGTTCCCTTCACCGAGAAGCGCGCGGTAACCTTGGGCATGGCGATGACTGAGAAGCAGGGCGGTTCCGACGTGCGGGCCAATACCACGCGCGCCTTTCCGTTGTACGATCGCGCGGCGGAGCACGCTTACGAATTGGTCGGGCACAAATACTTTGTCTCGGCGCCCATGAGTGACGCCTTTCTGGTTTTGGCGCAGGCGCCCGGTGGCCTAACGTGCTTTCTACTCCCGCGTTGGCGGCCCGATGGCACAAAGAACCCGCTACAAATTCAGCGCTTAAAGAACAAGATGGGCAATGTGGCTAATGCCTCCAGCGAGACCGAACTGCGGGGTGCACTGGCGTGGCGGGTGGGTGACGAAGGTCGCGGCGTACGCACCATCATTGAAATGGTGTCGTTAACTCGCTTTGATTGCATGATCGGCTCGTCCGCCGGGATGCGCCAGACCGTCGCGCAGGCACTGCATCATTGTGCGCATCGTTCGGCGTTCGGCGCGCGCCTCAGTGAACAGCCTTTGATGCAAAACGTATTGGCCGACCTGGTACTGGAAAGCGAAGCAGCTTTGGCTTATACACTGCGCATGGCACAAGCCTTGGATCATCAAGATGATCCGGAAGAGCAAGGCTTACTGCGTTTGGGCACCGCCATCGGTAAATACTGGATCTGTAAGCGTACTCCCGGCCATGCGTATGAGGCCATGGAATGCATCGGTGGCAGCGGATTAATGGAAGACTGCATCATGCCGCGCTTATTGCGCGAGTCACCGGTGAATTCTATTTGGGAAGGCAGCGGCAACGTGCAGTGCTTGGACGTGTTGCGGGCAACGCAGAAAGAACCCGAAACCTTGCAAGCGTTTTTGGATGAAGTAGGCCAGGCCGAGGGTGACCATCCCGAGTTCGACGCCTTTATGAGTCGACTGGAGCATGACCTTGAAGACCTGTCTGATATTCAGTATCGGGGGCGCAATCTGACCGAGCGTCTGGCGTTAGCCATGCAAGCATCGTTGCTGTTGCGCGGCAGTTGTCCGATCGTCGCAGATGCTTTCTGCCGCAGCCGCTTGTCGGGCAACTCCGGACTGAACTACGGGACTTTGCCCTCGGGTATCGATTGTGCCACCATCATTCAGCGGGCGACTCCACAATAACGATGGTTAACGATCATTCAAAGTGCCATCCGTTCTTCAGGGAACTTCTTGGGCCCTGAAAGGTCTTAGTATCACTCCATGCTGGGTGAGACTATTATTGTGACCACCGCTACTATGCATTTTCAACCGTCTATTCTCTCTCGGGAGACGACGGTGCACATTGAGGAAGCCAAGCGCTTGACCGAACAGGCTGACAAGGACATTGATCGCATACTGGTGACTCGCGTCCGTCAGGGAGACCGGCGTGCGTACGACTTTCTCGTGGTGAAGTATCAACACCGTGTTGCCGCTCTAATTCGCCGTTACACGCAAAACCCACAGGACATTGCTGACCTGTCGCAAGACACCTTTGTGCGGGCCTATCAAGCGTTGGGAAAATTTCGTGGCGACAGTGCGTTCTATTCTTGGTTGTATCGCATTGCGATCAACACCGCGCTCAGTCATGTGACCGGTCAGCATCGCATCCTGACCGAAAGCGACCTCGGCCACGAAGATCAACTGCACGACTGGCTCAATGAACGTCACAGTGTTGCGGGGCCAGAACACGAACACGAAGCCCAAGAATTGCATTCTGTGGTGCACGTCGCCATGGCCGAGTTACCCGCCGACATGGCGCAAGCGCTGCGGCACAGAGAATGGGACGGCATGAGCTACGAAGCCATCGCTGATGCCATGCAAGTGCCCGTAGGCACTGTGCGATCACGTATTTTTAGAGCACGCGAGGCGGTGGAACAACGTATCCGCGCTTGGCGAGCAGGTGGAGAGCAATCATGACACAAGAGCACCAGCGCGAGCTGCTATCCAGCATGATGGACAATGAATTGGACGAACTCAGCGTTCAGCGCATGCTGCGCGACGCAGAGAAAGACCCTAGTATTTTGGCTCAGTGGGCAGACCTGCATGCCGGTGACGCCGCACGCCGAGGTCTGCCGGTGGTCGATGTTTTGTCGGGCGTGAACACGGCACTGGACAACGCGCTGGATGCCACCGAGCGGGAAGCTAAGGCCTCAGAGCAGCAGCGTCGTTTGCTGTGGCAGCATGAACGGCGTGGCATGGTGTGGGGGGCATTGGCCGCTTCCTTGGTCGTTTCAGTGGTCGCAGTGTTTTGGATTGCGCCTTCTACACCCTCAGGATCACAAAAGGATTCCGTGGTCGCCACGACAACACTGCCAGCGCCCGCAGCGGACGATGCCATTGTCGTCGCGCAATTGCAGAACTACTGGGCCGTGCACACACAGTATTCTACTTATCAGGCTGGCGCACGCTGGAATGAAACCGGATCGTCAAACGCAGGGGCGCTATGAGAACTTGGGTACAGGTCATCACTGTTGTATTGAGCCTGAGCTGGTCAGGCGTTGCGCTGGCCCAGTTGGTAGACCCCGCCGCGTGGGCGGAGAACTGGATTCACAGCACCCGCACACAGGATTACAGCGGCACGGTGAGCATCAGTGGTGCTTCCGGTATGAACACCTACCAACTGTGGCATCAATACCGTGATGGTGCAGAAGAGGAGCGCATGCGCCGCATGGATGGGCCTCTACTGGAAATCATACGCCGCAATGAAGACCTGACCTGCTGGCATGGCCCCGGCGCGGATGTGCCTGCCGATCATGCATTACCAAGCTCGCCATTTGCGCAATTGTTGCACCTTGAGCCGGAACTGATGGCCGAGCATTATCAAGTGGCGCTGGTACGAGAAGAGCGCGTGGCGGGGCGCGCCACTAAGTTATTTGAACTCAGTCACCGTGCCGAACCCGGTTTGCATAGCCACCTTCTGTGGCTGGACGACGACAGCCAAATCTTACTGCGTTATCAGGTGGTGGATCAGAGCGGCGATATTCTCAGTGAAGCGCGATTCTCCGATATTCAGATTGGTTCGGTGCAGATGCCGCGCAGCTTCACCTCGCAATTCCCGAACGCTTTCTGGCATCGCTATCAGGTACAGGATGTGCAACAAAGCCGCGACGCCGCCGAAGTGTGGTCGCCGCGCTACATGCCAGAAGGGTTTTCTTTGCGCGTTGAAGAACGGCGTGGTGAAGGCTGGTATCAGCTTTGGAGCGATGGCGTGGTGAAACTGTCGATCATGGTTGACCCCATGGGCGACGCAATGCCGATGAACACCAGCGAGCGACGCGGTGCTAATACCTTAGTTGCCCAGGTCCACGGTCCTTGGCAGGTAGTGTTGATCGGCATTCTGCCAGAGGCGACCGCGCAGCGTATCGCGACGGAGATTGAGTGGCGTTGATCTCTATCGATAGGTTAGTTGATTACTTCTTTATTCAACACATGCCCACGTTCACCTGAAAAATACCGCACGGCATTATCAAAAGCGGTGCCTATATAGAGGTCGTATCCTGCTTGTTCTACATACCCCAAATGGGGCGTGCAGAGTACATTTGCGCGTTGCAGTAGCGGGTGGTTGCAGTCATAAATGGGCTCTTGTTCGTACACGTCCAGTGCCGCAAAACCCGGTGTGCCTGCATCCAGCGCCTGCAGCAGCGCGCCTGTCTCGACCAACTCAGCACGGCTGGTGTTCACGAACGTTGCGCTGCGTTTCATGGCCAGTAAGTCATTCAGGGTGATGTTGCCTTGTGTGGCGGGTACCAGGCGCTGATGTACGGTAATAATATCCGAGCTGGCAAAGAACTCCGCGCGTGAGGCGGGTACCATGAAGCCCTGCTCGCACGCTTCTTTTTGTGCGCGTTCACTCCCCCACACCTGTACCCGCATATCAAACGCTTGGGCGTAGTGCGCGATACGCTTGCCAATTTTGCCGAAGCCCAAAATGCCCAGTGTTTGGCCAGCGACCGCACGACCTATGTTGACCTGCCATTGGCCCGAGGCCATGGCGTTAACCGCTGGAACGAACTGGCGCTGGGCGGCCATGATCAACAACCATGTCAGCTCGGCGGGTGCAACGGGTGACCCAACGCCTTCTACTACCGCAATCCCCGCTGCTGTGCAGGCGTCGAGATCAATGTGCGGGGCGATCTTTCCCGTCTGGCTGATCAATTTCAAGTTGGGTGTGCGGCGCAGAAACGCAGCGTCTATGACGGTACGCTCACGAATTAGGATTAGTGCATCTGCCTGTGCGAGGGCTGTCGTCGCGTTCGTATCTCGCGCCAAATCGCCTATGGTTTGCGTCTTAAATCCTGGCGTGCTGTGCAGGAAGTCCAGCGACCGGGTGGCGGCTTGATAATCATCGGGAATGACAACATGGATCATGGATACCTTCCTAAGCAGGATGCTAACGATACATCGTTGTAGAGCAGATGATCATACGCAAATAAAGAGGTTGAAGGAAAGCACCCGACGCGCCGCTGAACTCGCAATATCCATATGCTCGGTGCACAATGCAGGGCGCGAGTATTTTAGCGAATAGAAAAAGGGAGCCATTGAATGAACGCACCGAAAAGCAGTCACACGGGCACGTTGCGCTCTGATGTTTGGCTGGTGTTGGTGACGCTGTTAGCGGCCTTTGGTTGGGTGTTTTCGAAAGAGGCCCTAGCCGGTATGACGCCCTTGTTGTTTCTGGGCGCGCGCTTTCTTGGCGCCGGGGTGGTGCTCGCACTGTTAGGCTGGCCTGCGCTGTATCGACTGACGGGTGAGCAATGGCGACGCGCGTTGATGACCGGCGTGGTGATGGGCGCTGCCATGTCCTGTTGGATCATGGGTTTAAACCTCGCTGAGAACATTGGCATCGGTGCGTTTCTGACCAGTCTGGGTGTGGTCTTTATCCCCATCGTTGGGAAGCTGTTGTTTGGTGCTGTCACGGCACGCAGCACTTGGGTGGCGGTCGGAGTGGCGCTTGTAGGGCTGGCTTTGCTGCGTATCGAAGGCGGGTTCACACTGTCGGCGTCCGACGGTTTCTTCTTGCTGGCGGCGTTGGTTTTTTCGCTGCATTTTAATCTCACCAGTCGCTACGCGGCGCGCATTCCGGCGTTGCCGTTGACCGCTGTGCAACTGGCGATGACGGGCTTCTTTGCTTTGCTGCTGTCGGGGCTTTTTGAAACCGGGCAGAGCATGCCCGAGCTGGACATTTTGGGTTGGCTACTGGCCAGTTTGTTGATTGCCACCTGTTTGCGCTTTTGGTTGCAGTTTAAAGCGCAAGGATTGGCTCCGGTCAGCCACGCGGCGGTGATCATGACGTTGGAGCCGGTGTGGACGTCTTTGCTTGGGCTGCTGTGGTTCAGTCAGACGTTATCGGCGGTGCAATTGTTGGGTTGTGGGCTGATCTTCAGTGCACTGTTGATCAGCCGTTGGCGTGTATTACTGCGCCGTCCGTTGCCTCCGGTGGTGAGTTGACCGTCCGTCTTTTGGCATTCCAGCTTCGCTGATTTGCTTTGTGTTTTTTCTTCGTTCTTCTCAGTAGCAAACTCCACTAACGTGATCAATATCAGTCAATAGTACCCGCTCTATGGTGCGTGGGCTGCCGGTTGTTAATGGACAATAGGAGGGGTTATGCTCAAGCAATTCTTGAACGCCAGTCGCCAATATCGAGGCTATGTTCAGCAAATTTGGTTGGGGCCTGCGGTGTCTCAATTGTCGGTGATGACCGATCGTGGCGAAATCGTCGTTTATGTGGCCACAAGGCTGATCAACGAATTGAACATCGTGGCGGGTAAACTGGTGTTTGGTAGCCATACTTCATTATCAGTTGAAGTGGATCGAGCGCGGGGTTTAAGGGCTTAAGGAGATACGTTGATGTGCGCAACAACAGGTTATGCAACGGCGCAAGCACCAGCGCGCTCCGTCGGCATTGAGGACGCATTGGCAAACATGCACTGTCTGATTGTTCCTGGATGGCAGGGTTCGGGCGCTGACCACTGGCAAACATTCTGGCAGAACCGGTTGCCGTCAGCTTCGAGAGTTCAGGTCGACAGTTGGGATACGCCGAACAAAGAAGATTGGGTGGCGAGTATCGACCGAGCACTGGCTTCTGTTGAACGCCCCGTTTTATTGGTGGCGCACAGTTTGGGCTGTCCGACGATCGCCCATTGGGCCGATACGTCTTCTGATCAACTTCATAAAGTAGTGGGGGCTTTGTTGGTTGCGCCTGCCGACGTTGAGCGGTCGGCGGCGATCAGCACGTTGCGGCATTTTGGCCCACTACCTAGGAAGCCTCTGCCATTTTCTACGTTGCTTCTGGCTTCCGATAACGACCCTACTGCCAGTATCGAACGAGCCAACCAAATGGCTGGCTGGTGGGGTTCTGAGATCTACAATTTAGGCCACGTGGGACATATTAATCCGGCTGCAGGCTTCAATCAGTGGGAGGAAGGGTTGGCTTGGCTCAAGTTGCTTGTCCGCCGTTGCTAATCATTTCCTTGCCGTCGCCCTATCTTCTTAGACTGTCGTAAATACCTTTGTGATGTGATGACCGGTCTCACCCAGTGAGCCCGGTCATCGTCGAGCGTGCGTTACGACTCTGTTGGCTCACTGACGTCTTCGAGAAATACCTTGCTCTGCATAGGCCGCAACCACGCTTCATCACCCTGCAACAAGCCTAAGCTGCGAAATTGATGCTTCGGCAGTTCAGCTTGAATAAGCTCTTTAGAGTGCTCCGTTTGCAATTCCAAGCGCACGGACGGACCCACCACAAGAATCGTCTTAATGATGGCGTGAATGGCGTCGCCCGACTCATTGCTCGCCAGTATCTCAATTTCATGCGGGCGGATATAGGCCAAGGCGTCTTGCTCTTGGCTGTCTTGGTGTTCCGGCACCAGCACGCGCAAATCACCAATGGTCGCGGTGCCTTCATGTACCCGCGCATGAAACAAATTCACGTTACCCAAAAACCGGTACACAAATGGGTTAGCGGGGTGGTCATACACCTCTTCTGGCGTGCCTTCTTGTTCCACGCGGCCATTGTTCATCACCACTACGCGGTCAGACACTTCCAAGGCTTCTTCTTGGTCGTGCGTTACGAACACACTGGTGACATGAATCTCATCGTGTAAACGGCGCAACCAGCGGCGCAATTCTGCGCGAACTTTAGCGTCGAGTGCGCCAAAGGGTTCATCCAGCAACAGCACCTTGGGTTCTACCGCCAAAGCACGTGCCAGAGCAATACGCTGGCGCTGGCCACCTGACAACTGTGCTGGGTAGCGGTGCGCCGTCCAATCCAACTGCACGAGTTCCAGCAAGTTCATTACTTTTTTGCGGATAACGTCTTTGCTCGGGCGCTCGCGCCGTGGTTTTACGGTGAGTCCATACGCCACGTTTTCAAACACCGTCATGTGTTTGAACAAAGCATAGTGCTGGAACACAAAGCCAACCCCGCGGTCACTCACGTGTTCGTGTGTTTGGTCTTGGCCATGAAACTCAATGCGACCCGAATCAGCCTGCTCTAAGCCTGCGATGATGCGCAACAACGTGGTTTTACCGGAACCGGACGGCCCCAGCAGGGCGGTTAACTGACCTTCGGGCAGCTCCAAAGACACGTTGTCCACGGCAATGAAGTCGTTGAAACGTTTGTTAATTCGATCGACACGTATACTCATTATTCAATGGCTCCTGTGCGTTGTTCTAACCATTCCACCGTGCTCTTGATGGCAATGGTGACTAAGGCCAATCCGGTTAATATCGAAGACACGGCAAAGGCCGCGGTGAACATGTATTCGTTGTACAGCACCTCAATGTGCAGCGGCATGGTATTGGTTTCACCACGAATTCGGCCGGACACAATGGCCACCGCGCCGAACTCGCCCATGGCGCGGGCATTACACAGGATGATGCCGTAGATCAGGCCCCACTTGATGTTGGGCAGCGTTACGTACCAAAACGTTTTTAACCCGCTGGCTCCTAACGTTAACGATGCCTCTTCTTCCTGCTTACCCTGTTGCTGCATTAAAGGAATCAGCTCGCGAGCGATGAACGGCATGGTGCCGAACGCAATAACGATCACGATACCGGGTACCGCAAAAATGATGCGCAAGTCGTGCGCACTGAGCCAATTGCCGAGCCAGCCTTGTGAGCCGAACAAAATAACGAAGATCAAACCCACCACCACGGGGGAGATGGCAAACGGCATGTCGATCAACGAGATCAGCAACGGCTTGCCACGAAATTCAAACTTCGCTACCGCCCAGGCAACCGTGACGCCAAACACCACATTGATCGGCACCACAATTATCACTACCAAAAGCGTGAGCCGTATTGCGGCGCGTGCATCTGGCTCGGTCACTGCCGCGTACCAAACGCCAAGGCCTTGTTCAAACGCACCCACCAAAACAACCAGCAAAGGCAAAATTAAAAATGCCGCGAGAAACACCAATGCGGTGCCAATGAGCGTGCGCCGGACCCACTGTGGCTCTTCTGTCGCACGTTTCCATGCCGCCGCTCGGTTCAGCGCAATTGGCGCCGCCGGGCGGGCTGTATGCAACTCAGTCATAAGATTCTCCTAATGCGAAAAGCGACGGGTGGACCACCATTGCAGACCGTTAATGACCAACAGCATCAGAAACGCCGCCAAAAGCATTACCGTGCCAATGGCCGCCGCACCCTGGTAGTCGTATTGTTCCGCTTTGGCGACGATCAATAGCGGCGTGATTTCAGTGCGATACGGCAAGTTACCCGAAATGAACACAACAGAGCCGTACTCGCCCAGCGCACGGGCAAAGGCTAGGGCATAGCCAGTAAGCAGCGCGGGCATCAGCGCTGGCAAGATCACCCGACGGATGGTGGTCAAGCGGCTCGCCCCTAAGGCGGCGGAAGCCTCTTCGAGTTCGGCTTCCAGGTCTTCTAATACCGGTTGAACCGTGCGCACCACAAAGGGAAGGCCAATGTATGTGAGGGCGATGACTACGCCGATCTGGGTGTACGCAATGCGAATGCCGTAGACATCAAAGTATTGGCCGACCCAACCGGTAGACGCATACAGTGTTACCAACGCAATGCCGGCAACCGCCGTAGGCAGAGCAAACGGTAGGTCTATCAAGGCGTCGACAAAACGCTTGAAGGGAAACTGATAGCGCACCAAAACCCATGACACCAACAGCCCAAAAACCAAATTAATGGTGGCACCTATCAATGATGCTCCAAACGAAAGCTTGTAGGATGCCACGACTTGCGGGTGGCTGATGGCACGCCAAAATTTCTCCCAAGACTGCGTCATGGTGAACAGCAGAAGCCCACCCACAGGGATCAGAAACAGGAAGGTGATGTACAGCAGAGAAAACCCCATGGTGATATTAAACCCAGGGATCACATTTCTTGAGCGAGACGATCGCCGCAGAGTTGGAAGTGCCAAGGTGGTCATAACGAATGATCTCCAAACACAAAGCGCTCCAGCCATGGCTGGAGCGCTTTGTAATACCCGTGGAATTAACGATTACGCGCGATGTTCTCTAATATGTCATCGAAGCGGCCACCGTCATTGAAGTGTTCATTTTGCGCTTTTTCCCAGCCGCCGAAGACTTCGTCGATGCCAAAGGAATTCACCGTAGGAAACTGCTCGCTGAATTCTGCTGCAATCGCAGAATTAGAGGGACGATAATAGTGTTTGCCAGCAAGACGTTGCGCGTGATCGGTATACAGACCTTGCAAGTAAGCTTCTGCTACAGCCCGTGTGCCTTTACGGTCTACATTTACATCAACCACGGTGACGGGCGGTTCAGCCAGAATAGAGGTAGAAGGCACTACAATTTCATACTCACCACGACCCAACTGCTCAACCGACAAGAAGGCTTCGTTTTCCCACGCAATGAACACATCACCGATGCGACGTTGCACAAAGGTGTTGGTCGCGCCGCGTGCTGCTGGGTCGAGCACGGGTACATTCTCATAAATCTTTTGCACGAACTCGAACGCTGCTTCGTCCGACCCGTATTTTTCCAGCGCATAGCCCCAAGCCGCTAGATAGTTCCAGCGCGCACCGCCCGATGTTTTAGGGTTAGGGGTGATGACTTGCACATCGTCACGTATTAAATCGTCCCAGTCTTGAATGTTTTTGGGATTTCCAGCACGCACCAACAACACTATGGTAGACGTGTAGGGCGAGCTGTTACCGGGTAGGCGTTCTTGCCAATTAGCGGGAATGAGGTTGGCGCGTTGACGCAAGGCGTCTACGTCGTAAGCTAACGCAAGGGTCACAACGTCCGAATCCAAGCCATCAATGACTGATCGGGCTTGGGAGCCAGAACCACCATGTGACTGACGTATGTTAACCGTTTGTCCGGACTCCGCATGCCATTGCTGAGCGAACCATTCGTTATACTCACGGTAGAGCTCCCGCGTGGGGTCATACGATACGTTAAGCAAGTTGACAGTTTGCGCTTGGGCTGTGAAAGCGCCCAACGACAGGGTTGCGAGGCCCAGAACGGTAAGGCGCTTTAGGCCGGTCGTAAAAGTAGACACGATTTGACTCTCCTAGTAAGTACTTTATTTGTTCGAGCAACTGCTCTGGAAAGGAATACTAAGAGATTGGTTTAAGCGTCAGAACGAATTAGAAATGTAATTCTTATCTTAAAATTGAATATAGGCCCCTCTAGGCTTCTTCATGCCCAATCAATGAATCATCAATTGCGCCGCGTGTCAGCTCCGGGCTGCACAACTGCAAGAAGTCATAAAGATAACTGCGTAAGAAGCCACTGCGCCGAATGGCCAGCAAGGTGGTATTGCTCGGAAACAGGGCATCGCCTGACAGTTGGCGCAGGCCCACATCACGTTGTGGATCAAACGCTACGGAGGCGATGATGCCAGCGCCAAGCCCCAGTTCGACGTAGGTTTTTATGACGTCGGCATCCACCGCTGACATGGCAATTTCAGGTTGTAAGCCAGCTTTGCGAAATGCCTCATCGATGTTCGCACGCCCGGTATAGCCACTGTGGTAAGTGATGACGGGGTGTTCCGCTAAGGCCTTTAAGGTCAGCGGCGCTGCGCTGTCCAGAGAGTGCCCTTGCGGCACGATCACGCTGTGGTGCCAGCGATAAAACGGAAAGCAAGCAAAGGTTGTGCTGTTCGACAGCAGCGCTTCGGTGGCAATACCTACATCGACATCACCACTTTTGAGCATAGTGACGATCTCTTCCGGGCTGCACTGGTGCAGCTCCAAGCGGACCTTAGGAAATTTGGACTGAAAGGCTTTCAATACCGAAGGCAGTGCATAACGGGCTTGGGTATGTGTAGTAGCAATGCGCAGCGTACCGCTGTCGCTGTGCGCAAATTGCTGAGACGATTGTCGAATGGTGTCAATTTCAGACAGGATGCGCTCCACAGAGCGCAGGACCACTTCACCAGGTTCGGTTAGGCCGAGGAGTCGTTTGCCGCGACGCTCGAAGAGCACCACGCCCAACTCGTCTTCTAAATCGCGCAGATGTTTGCTGACCCCCGACTGAGAGGTAAATAATGACGCCGAAACAGCGGTCAGATTGAATTGCCGACGCGCTGTTTCGCGCACGATACGAAGTTGTTGCAGATTCATAAGAGGCCTATTCCTAATTCCTAGAAAGAATATAAGATCTAGTTCTTATGAAAATAAATACTTTTTAAAGCTATGTTTATCAGCTCTTCGTATATAGGTGCTCAATACTTCAAGCCGAGCTTGCGAAACAAGAATGCCATGACCCACGCCGGGCCAATCATCAAGAACTGAATGTCTTTAAAGAATGATGGTCGCTTGCCTTCAATGTGGTGGCCCACAAACTGGAAAACCCACAACACAACAAATACCGCGACAGCGGTGATCAACAGGCCCATGGTACCCGCGGCGCTTTCTATGCCAAAGGCGATCAGGTAGCACAGCACGGTGATGGCGACCATGCCTAGGGTGAGTGGAATAGACAGGCGAGCATAAAACCCGACAACAATGAGCAACGCTAGTGTCGACCAGTTTAGCCAAGCCAGTTCCGCCATAAATGCCGGTGTCGGGATGGTCCAGAGCAGCGCAATGATGCTCCAGTAAATGCCCGGAACGGCAAACCAATGAATGAGTTTGTTGGTGCTATTTTGGTGGCTGGTGCCGTATTCGGCCAGCCAGTCGCTGATGGTTCGGCTCATGATTCATTACTCTTATTGTTATCGTCTGAGTACTGTAGTCCTGTGAGAAAAACGGCGCAAGTGGGGCTGATTAGGTTGGTTCTACGCTGATCGAGAAGGACGTTATTGCAGCGCAATTTGTGCCTGTTTGGCATGGGTTAGAATTCGAGATAGCTACCGTAGGGGATTTGCCTCGCAAAGGCTTCTGGCAGCGCAAGGCCCTTACGATGGTGCAGGGCAGCGCGAATGACGCCGGCGTGGGTGACCACGATGCAGGTCTCGGGCAGTGTATTGATGACGGCGCCCACACGGGCCAAAAACTGCGAAACCGCTTCGCCCTTCGGGAACTGGAATTCATAAGGGGTTTGCGCCCAGGCATCGAGTAGGTCGCGCGGGATGTCGTCCCAAAGCTTGCCTTCCCAATCCCCAAAATGCACTTCGCGTAGGTCGTCCAGAATGGTTGGTTGCTTTTGCAAGTGCCCAGCCAACTGCCGACAACGTTGCAGCGGGCTGGAGAAGACGGGTAGCGATTGTGGAATAGCCGAACGCACGTTCTGAGCGGTGATATCAGGCGCCACCGCTAAGGGCACGTCGAGCCAGCCGTAGCATATTGGCCCCGGCAGTGCCGGTTGGCCGTGTCGTACCCAATAGCGCATTAAGCTACAACCCTTGCGCTACGAAGCCGAGCAGCAGCAACAGTTCGGTGAAAATCACGCTGGCACCCAATGCATCGCCGGTATAACCGCCTAAGGCTTTCTTTAGCGTGCGGCCCCACAATACGGCAGTTATGAGCACCGCCAGCGCCGCCCAATGCAGCAGGTTAAAACCCAAACTGACCGCCAGCACAAACGCAATCGCGTAACTTAAGCGCCACCGGTCGAAGCCATCGGCCACCGGTTTGCTTTTGCTGGTGTCAGGGTCGGTCACGTACGGCAGGGCTGACATCAGCAATAACGGCGTGAGTCGAGCAATGCAGGGTGTAACAAGCAGTGCCAGCCAAATAAGGTTCGTATTTGCCAATAGTGCAACCTTTAACCCCAAAGCACCGATCAGCGCCACGGTGCCGTAAGTGCCAATGCGGCTGTCTTTCATGATGCGCAAGCGGGCTTCTAAGGTGTATCCACCGCCCAGCGCGTCGGCACTGTCGGCCAAGCCGTCTTCATGAAAGGCCCCGGTGAGCCACAGGTGGAAGCACAGTACCAGCACCAAGCAGATCAATGGCGGCCAAACCAATGCCAGCCCGGTAAACAACGCGGCGTACAGCGCACCAAGTAACAGGCCCACGATTGGAAAGTACAGGCTGCTCTGGTTCATCAACTGTTGCGAATAGTCGATACGGGCCAGCATCGGAATGCGGGTCAGAAAGCCCACGGCGAGCCAAAAGGCCTGCCATTCACGTCGCAGTGCCGTCATGCGTTGCTTTCGCTCACGCCAGCGTCGGCGAAAGAGGCCATTTCATTGAAAAACGCCACAGCCAAGCGCACCAGTGGCAGCGCAGCGATGGCGCCTGTGCCTTCGCCCAGACGCATGTCTAAATGCAGAAGCGGTGTAACATTCAGCTTCTGCAGAACCAGCGCATGGCCGTGTTCATTACTTTGGTGCGCAAACACACTGTAATCGCGTAACGCTGGCTGCAACGCAGCGGCAATCGCCCATGCGCTGGTGGCGATAAAACCATCAACCAAGATGATCTTGCCCAGCGCGGCGGCGCGCAAATACGCCCCCGTCATCATGGCGATTTCCAAACCGCCCACCGTTTGCAAAATACGCAGTGGGTCACTGGAATCTAAACCATGGTGTTGCAGCGCCGAGCGAATCACTTCGGCTTTGTGCGCTTGCATGGCTTCATCGGCACCCGTACCAGCCCCAACCACCTGAGCGGCAGGTAAGCTCAGCATAGCCGCCACCAGTGCTGCGGCTGACGTGGTGTTGCCGATGCCCATTTCGCCCAAGCTGATGATCTGCGCTTCGGCGGCGAGTTCGTCCACCATGCGAGCGCCTGTATTCAGGCATTGCATCAACTCGTCGGTCGTCATCGCGGGGTCATGGAGAAAGTTCGCGGTGCCCTTGCGTACTGGCGCATCTACCAAATCGGCGTGCGCAGGAAGTTCGCCCAGTACACCGGCATTGATGACTTTAAACGCCGCGTCGTTCTGCCGGCAGAACACATTAATGGCCGCGCCGCCGTGCAGAAAGTTCAGTACCATTTGCGTGGTGACGGCGCTGGGAAAAGGACTAACACCTTCAGCGCAAACGCCATGGTCGGCGGCGAATACCAGATGCACGGCTGAAGGTACCGAAGGACTCATACTCTGCTGCACACGGGCTAACTGAGCGGCCAGGGTTTCCAGTTTCCCAAGGGCACCCAATGGTTTGGTCTTTTGGTCAATATGATTTTGGATCGCGCCATCTAAGGCGTGGGAAACGGGCTGGCACAGCAGGTGTTCGGGCAGCATAAAAATCCTTTTGGCAGGCGGTCGGTCAAGAAGAAGGCGACAAAGATAGCAAGTCTTCAGTCGTCCTGCCAATTCGCCGTCGCAATACCCTCGCCGTGTAGCCTCTTAGCCTGATGCTTTATTTTCGCTAAGGCCGAACCAAGGGCGTCCAGTTTGTCTGGCATGGGAGCCTGAACTTTTAACAGGCCAACCGACAGCGTCGGCAAGCTGAACACGCGCTCTTCACCGTGGCGATCCATCGCACGATATGGCTTGGGTGAGTGTCCGGCAGACACCACAATGTCGCGCACCGCTTCACGGTAGAGCTGCTGCATAAGGCGAAGTTGCGGCAGGGGGTCGTTGTGAGTAGAAACCACCACGAAGTCATCGCCGCCAATGTGCCCCAGATATTGCCCGCGGCCGCGCAAACGTTCTTTGAGCAATTGCGACAGCCTCAAAATCAACTCATCACCCAACGAATAACCGAAGGTGTCGTTAAAGGGTTTAAAATGGTCAATGTCGACGTAGGCCAACTGAAACGGCTGTTGCAGGCGGATCAGCTCTTCTATGTATTCATTGGTCGGCACGTTACCCGGCATGTGTGTCAACGGGTTGGCGTGCCGGGCCGAGCGTAGCTTGATGTCGGTCAGCTTGCGCAACAGGTCGCGCGTATTGCCTACACCCAGATATTGTCGGTCGTCGTCCACCACGATGAAATACTGGCGCGCCATCAGATCGTCTTCGCTGGTGACCATTTGGCTGAGCGCCGACAAGCCCGTACTGCGGTTCACAATCAACGAGTGCGGAGCAATGAACTTATACACCGGTTTGTGTGAGAACAGTTCACGACCGTAGGGTTTAGAAAACAATTCATAGATGCGCGAACGCTGAATAAAGCCGGTAGGTCTGCCTTCCGTTACCACCGGGAACGCATGCGTGCCGGGCTCGCGTTCCAAGCGCAACCACACCTCACCCAGCTCAGTGTAAGGGTCTACCGGGCGCACCCAACTGGCTAAGTCTTCCGCCAAGTGCAGGTCATGCACCTTGCGCTGCTGCGCCAGTGAAAACAGCTTATGCTGCGGTGATACCGGCATTTCATCGGGCCGAGCCATAACATAGCCCTGCACGTACTGCACACCGTAGTCTTGCAGCAACTCTAATTCGGCGGGCGTTTCCACGCCTTCCACAATCAGCGTCGTGCGCAACTGGTCGCACAATTGAATCACCGAACGCGCAAAAGCTTGCTTCACGGGGTCGCTATTAATGCCCTGCACGAAATGTTTGTCGAGCTTCACATAGTCCGGCTGAATTTCCGACCACAAGCGCAACCCATTGTAGCCCGCGCCTAAATCGTCAATGGCGGTTTGAAAGCCCATCTTGCGATAGTGCTCCAACGCCTGCTTCAGTACGTCATAATCTTCCGTCAGGTACTTTTCTGTCAGCTCGATAACGATGTGGTCAGGCGTCAGGCTGCTGTTGCGCAGAAACTCAATCGTACGCCCTTTAGGGTAGTGCGGGTCGACAAAGGCGTGCGGATTACTGTTCAGGAACAACTTGCCCTGAAAGCCACGATGGGTGAACTGCGAAACAGACAGTGCACGGCAGGTCAGTTCCAGCTCTGGCAGCAAGCCGTAGTCTTCGGCGGCAGAAAATAGGACCAGTGGTGATTCAAGAGGGTGCCCAGCCGGACCGCGAGACAAGCCCTCATAGCCCAGTATTTCGCCGTGAATCACATCCACAATGGGTTGATAGACGGAACGAACACCCGTAGCAATGATGTCTTCAATATCTGCTTTTGAAGGTTTTGGTGTCATCGTATCTGTCAGCCTCTTGATCCATGGGCCGCTGAACTGTGAATTGTGCTGAATGCCGCAGAATGCAGTCATAAGCAACGCGCGAAGACGACGTGATTAATCAACCTGCGTATCCTAGCAGGCGTCTTCAACCGCTGTTCAGTGCTGAGGCTAAGATTACCCTGTAAAAGTGTAGGGTGACAACGTATTTTGTGCTCAGGCATAGAAGGCCAGTCTCAGAAGAGCAAAGAAGGAAGACACAGCATAATGCAAAAATATGTCATTTTTATGGTAAAAGAAGTTACCAAAGTCATTGACACACAAGGGTTTTATTGTAGAATCACCCCCGCAATGCCAGAGTGGTGGAATTGGTAGACACGACGGACTCAAAATCCGTTGCCTTTAAAAGCGTGCCGGTTCGAGTCCGGCCTCTGGTACCAAGTTCTGAGTTAGCGTCTACTAACCTTAGAAAATATTAGAGAACGGCCTTAGAAAATACAGTATTTTCAAGAGCCGTTTTTTTGTGCCTGATGCTTTTGTGTTGCGCGCTTTGTGGCACATGCTATGTGGCGGAATTGGACTTGCGAGTCTGGCTTCAGGTGCCTCTGCATTGTGGCACTCGAGTTACTTAGATACGGTTCAGGCATTCATGAACAGCAAAAATGCCTCATCCCTTGAAAAACTAGCATGGCCCAAGCCACATTCACGCGGCGAAGCGCCATTGTGAATGCGATAGGTACAGCCCTGCTGGGCCTTACGAAATAACAGAAGGATGATCTGTTCAGGCTGGCCGAAACGATAGAGGTATAATAAGCCTCGCTTCGAGTTTCCCATGCGTTAGCATCAATTAAATCGACTTGCCAGAATCTGAATGTCGGCCTTCATCTTCGGTATGATATGGACCGTTTTGCGGCTTGGCAACAGGGAAGTCAGCAGCAACTAACAAGTCGTTGAAGTAGTTGATTTGGTCTTGATAGTAATCTAAAACGGGGTCTTCAAGTTCTTTGGACTCATATTGAGCCAAGATTTGGCTGACCGACCTTACAACCAACAAGGTTTTCTTAACTAACACTGGGTACTGTGATTTCAAGTTGTGAAAATTATAGCAGCTCGAATAGTCCCGCAGTGGGCTGTGGTCAGTTGACGACTGGCCTCTTGTAGATCGATAAGATTTTATGTCTTCGAGAACTAATGTGAATTCGGAAAAATTTTCAGTTGTCTTAAAATCGATACTACTTAGCCCTCTGAATCACACCGACTTTATCGGAGGATGTGGCGATTGCCTTAGTGATTTTCTATATCTTCTCTGTAGTGTTCAAAATTCATTTTCAGTACTTTGTGTCTGCCTTGCTTGATGTGCAGAGCGAGTCACCGGTTCATAGGAATATGTCTAAAACGTTGGTTTGATGAAGGTAAACATGGTGTGGAGCTTCTCGCTTTTTTTCGGGCTATTATCTTCGTTAATCTTGATCGATTCAAAGCCATGGCTATTGTATAGGTGTATGAGTGGCTCTTCGCAATCAAGTATGATTATTCTTCCACCAATTAACTCTTTTACTTGAGCGATTACAGAATAGATTTCAGATAGTATGATCTTTAGATTGATGGGGTTGTGGCTTATGGCAGAGTTTTTCCCTATTTGACCTATAAGATAGGCTATAATTTTTTCTGCATCGTTCTTCATGCCATCCATTTTTTTTATTTTTGTCTTGGATAGCTCGGTGTTTTTTAAGTCTAATTCTTTGAATGATAGTGAAAAATATGCAAGGATTTCGGGGAATTCACCATGCGAACTCGACCTAATGAATAAGTATGTTCTGGATATGTCGGATTTCTCAAATCTTACGGCATTTCCACTGGTCAAAAACTCCTCAACGCCAACATTAAGTTGGCATTGAAAAGTTTTCAAGAATCTATGGAGTTCTGTTTCTTCAGCAAAGTCTTTTAAGAGTGCGCTGAGGCGAACAATTTGTGCTTGAATAATTCAATACCTCTGGCGTCTTCCTTGTCATAGTCACGTTTAGTGACTTTTACGACACGAGGGTTTCTCAAGCTGTTCTCGATACGTTGAATGCTATCTTTGTCAGTAACAACAAAATTTCTTTCGAATGACTCAGTTGCCATTTTCCCCTCCACATCATCGGTGAGCTAAAAATTGTATAAAGCTCATCAGATATTTTAGGGCTCATAGTCGTGCATTGTTGTAATTTTTTGTAACATGATTGCGTGCTCTGCATCTCCTCTCTGTCCGAAAGTCCTGCGCGAAACAGAATTTTCAGCCACAAACAATGCCGACGGCTGCTGTGTCGGATTGATACAGCTTTAAGTTGTACAGCAAGGTCCAGATCCATCTCATGGGTGTTTTTACCAGATTTTCCTCAAACAATCAGAGATTGTCCAGTGAAATGCCTAAAGTTAGGCACTGTTAAGCTATAACATGGCATAGTACTGTTTTGAGCGCTACTGTTGATATGTGGTTTTATAGCCGCGCTGCCCATTTGATCAGTCGTGATTGGGCATGAGTGTTACGTCGAGTAAGGCACGCCGAGCAATCCGATACATCAATATCATTGCAATTGAGCAAGTCAAATAGCTATTCCTCAGCGCTGTCCACCTCAGAGTCCTGCAAGCCATCACCTTCTTTTGATTCTTCTTTTCTCGCCTTAGGTTTCGGTGGCGGTGGCTGCCACGCGCGTAAGTATTGCCCAATGAGCGAGTAGTAATCGGTCAGCAGGTTTTCAATCACTTCTATGATTACTTTGTTGCCAAAGCGTCTGGACGAATTAGTACGCAAGATCACGTCAAAGGAGTGAGGTACCGTACTATTGCCAGGCTCATCAAATGCTTTCGAGTTATCGCGCAACTCTGCGACCGACCTTTCTGACGGTACTCGCCGTCCGGGCCAGTTTGCGCGGACGAACATACGTTCATCGTCTTTCTTTAACATGCGCAACAGCCAGTTTACTCGTGCACTGGTGCTGGCTTTATCCGTTGGGGCTTTCAGTTGCATCAAGACGGTAACGGCTTTGCCAGCCAAGTCGACTTCCAGTTCGATATCTGCTGCTGCATCGGGTACACGAAACTTGCCAGACAGAGTGCTTTGGTCACACAGTTGAGCAATAGCATCTTTGATGCGTTTGTTCGCATCGGCCATGTGAGCGCGCTCCACGCGCTGGCTCACTTCTTGGCCTACGTTACGGCTTAGCATCAGCGTGGCGTCTCTAAGCTCTTGAAACCAACCCTGTACGACTTTGTTCGCTTTTTCGCTACTCTTAGCGATGGCTTGCTTGTTAGTGGCCATGGCAACGACATCTTCCCAGTCTGGTGGCATTTGGGTGTATCGCCCTATGCCAGTGCCCTTGTCATCCAGTAACTCGATGAATTGATTCAGTACATACAGTTGCTCGGCAGAGTCTAAAACATTCTGATCTCGCAAATTTTCGCATTCGGTACGAATATACATCCACGACCAGTGAAAAAGATCGACCTTGCGCGTAAGCTGCTTCTTAATCGGCAGCGGTGAGTGGTCGGCACTGGTCACGAATTGGTTTGAAATAGTGATTAAAGCACTGACATCATTGGCTTTGGCGAGCTCTAAATAGCGCTCAACTTGGTTTTGCTCTAAGTTGTTGTTACCGATCTTAGCTTCGACCAACGCCTCCCAAATTTTTGAGCTCGATTTCACTGCGATGAAACCATCTGGCCTATTGTCGTGTTTCTTTTCTGCGGTTTTCTCGCCTTTAAATGTAATTTCCGTATAGGTTGTAACTGATGAGCGTTTACCCAGTCGGTGACCGACTGTGTTCAATAAGCGGGCTGATAGTTCTGGGATAATCGGCAAAATGGCTAGGAATATAGATACCATTCGGCTTTCTTTGTTGGTGTCGGCCAGCACTGGAAAAAGGCGTGCAGGCACTCCTCGTGTTAACTTTGGGTGAACTTCTTCGGGTATGGATTTTTCAGTCATATTGCCGGTCACTCCGTGATAATTGGATCCTAAAAAGGGTTTTTACCGATCATGGCTACTTCATCAGATTAGACGATGATTTCTAATTGGTCGAAAAATGAGCGGAAAGGATAGGTGTTTCCTGACTCTCAGTTACCCTCTCAACCTCATTTTTCTCCCTCAAACACTGTAAAGACCCTTCGCAACTTCAAAAAACTATGTCGCTTTTGTCTTGGTTGTCCTATTATTCCTTATCCGAAGTCCGCAGCAATCTACTAGGCCCATGCCTTTCGATGAAGGAAACATCGTCTTTGCAACGGGTCGTTTATTTAGAGGGGGCGCTATGGTCGATAACCGATGGACAGCAATTAACCAGCTCATTACCAACAGCCTCAGCTTCGCAGAGTGGCGTGATGAAGCCATCGCCGTGTGGCTAGACGTTTCGCTCAGCGAGCGATGTTCGTGGAGTCCGTCAGAGGACTGGCAGGACCTAGCAACAGGCTGCGAACGCTACGATGCGCCGCTGTCGCCTGAAATCAGTGAGGCCGAGACGGTCTTGGTTTCTATTGGCGAAGATCAGTGGGCGTGGTCGCTCGACGAGGCAGGCTGGTTGGTAGTTTCCGGCATGGCGGCAGAGCCTGATGCTGTCATCATGATGCTGTGGCGGCTGCTCGCCAGCCAGTGGCAACTGCGTGGTCGGTTGGAACTGGCGCAGCGGCAGGCCTACATTGAAAGCTGGTTGTTGTCATCGGTCAGTCACGACCTGCGGGCGCCGTTAAACAGTATCTTGGGCTTTTTGGAGCTGGTCGATAAGCCGGGTTCCAATGTCATTCGGCAGTTGCCGGTGGTGAAGAATGAGGCCGAGCGGCTGCAAGGGCTGATCAATCAACTGCTGGACTTCTCTCGCTTGCAAGCCAAGCGCATGACACTGGTGCCCACGGCCACCAATCTTTTAGAGTGGGTGGGGCAGGCGATTGCGCCTTGGCGTGGCCCGGCAGCCGACAAACAGTTGGAGCTGGCGGTCGATCTAGTAAAACCGCTGCCCGCGGCGATGCTGTTAGATGCTGAACGGCTTTTGCAAATTGTGCACAACCTCATCAGTAACGCCATAAAGTTCACGACCAATGGCCGCGTTCAATTGACCGTCTGCGCCGACCTGTCTGCCCGTCGCTTGGAAATATTAGTGACTGATACGGGCTTGGGTATTGAAGCATCGCGCCAGGAACAACTCTTCGACCCCTTTGTGCAGGCGCGCAATGAAGATCAGTTTAATCAAGACGGTATGGGGCTTGGCCTGAGTATCGTTAAGCAGCTCACGGAATTGATGGGTGGGGTGGTTGATCTGGTCAGCGAACCAGACAAGGGCGCGACATTCAGGTTGACGATTCCCTACGAAGACACGTCAGACCCGCTGCATGCCGATTATCGAAATTGTTTCGAAGGTGGCCGGGTGATGGTGATCGATGATGTTGCTGATCGTGCCAACACGGTTTGCCACTACCTCGAGTACTTTGGTGTGAAACCCTACTGCGTGACCAGTGGGCCGGAAGCGCTGTTTCAATTGCGTCAATGTGGCTCGATGCCGGATTGGTTGTTTATTCATTCTTCGCTTAAGGGTCTGGATGCACAGACCACGTTAGAAGGCATCGCGGAACAGGCCGACCTTTCTGCCACCGAACTGGCCGAGCGTGTCGTGTGGCTCATTAACTCACCGAATGACGAACGCAAAGAGTACCGTTCACTGCTGACGCCGTTAACGCTGATTAATCTCTACCAGACCATGATGTTTCGCCACAGAACAGAGGTGAGCCCGGAAGAGAACGTAGCACCCACCGTACTGGTCGTGGATGACACCGAGCTGAACCTGCAGCTCAGTGAAATACAGCTCAATACGTTGGGCATTACGGTACTCAAAGCTCGCTCGGGTGACGAAGCGCTGGCGCTGTTGGAGAAGCACGCGGTTGATCTGGTTTTTATGGACATCATGATGCCGCACATGGATGGTTATGAAGCCACGCGGCGCATACGCAGCCTAGACTATCCCAAGGGTGTGGCGAAAGTTCCCATTATTGCTTTGACGGCCAGTGCACAATTTCGCGACCCTGCTACCTACCGAGCGGTGGGCATGAACGGCTATCTTGCAAAACCCTATCGGCCAGAACAGCTGTACGCCATTATTCGGCGCTATTTGCCGGACTTCTCATCATCGATGACGCACGATAAATCTTTGAATTTGCGCCTGTCTGAAGAAATACAGCCGACGCTGGTAGACTGGGACAGAGCATTGGCGATGGTGGGCGGCGAAGAGGGCGTGTTGCTGTCGATTCTTGAGCCCTTTCTGGCGAGTTTACACGAAACAGTGGGTGACCTAATGAGTGCCAGAGAGCAGCGCGATTGGGAGACCTTCCAGCGGCGCGCGCACAGCCTTAAAGCCATGTTACGCACCTTTGGTGCGTTACCGCTGGGCGATGCCGTGTTTGCACTGGAGCAGGCAGCGAAGTCTAAGCAGGCGCTTGAAGTGGCGCAAGCCTGGCATGGCTTCGAGGCGCTTTACCCTGATACGCGAGAGCTGTTGCTGGCGCATCTTGAGGGGTACGTATGATGTCTAAAGCGAGTGACCCCGCGCTTGGTAAGCCGTCGATGGCCAGTGCTCATATCGCGTTACAGCCTTTATGCGACCGAGAATATCGCCACCGAGCGGATGCCTTGCTGTATAGGCACTCGGTTGGCGCGGAGCACGCGGAGATTGTCAGTCCGACGCATGCGACCGCCAGTGCGGTGATCTTGGCGGTCTATGAGATTGGCTTAGCCCAACTGGTGGGTGAGCGCGACCTTTATGTTAAAGCGCCCTCGGCGTGGCTGAAAGACCCCGACTTGCTGCCACCACCCGACCCCAAGCTGGTGCTGGAAGTGAATCACAGCGATTTGACCGACGACCTGCCATTGCCATGGTTGATCAAGTCGGGATATCGACTCTCTTTATTTTGTGAAGACTGGCCTAATTCGGATTCTTGGCCGTCTTTTGAAACCATCAAGATTGCGGCCGACAATGTGAAGGCTGGCGAGACACGGCTGACGCTATTGCGGGCACTGAACCCGGAAATTGGATTTATCGCCCACCGCGTAGCCGACCGAGCCATGTTTGAACTGTGTCATCGTGCCGGATTTGATCGCTTTCAAGGGTATTTTTATGCACAGCCGATGACGCTCAAGTCGGGCAGTCGGCAGGGTGGCGGGAATCGCCAAGTGTTGCTGCGAATGATGCAGGAGCTGCACCAAGAGCAGCCTGACATGCAGCGTTTATCGTCTTGGCTGACTCAGCTCCCCGAGGCGACCTACCTGCTATTAAAGCGGGTGAATTCCGCCAGTGGCAGCTCTGTTCGGAAAATTGAAAGTTTGTCTGAGGCATTGGTCCGACTGGGTCTGACGGACTTGAAGACATTGATCGCCAGCTTGCTGATCACTGATATGGGGCATCGCGCTCGGCTGCTGTTGCCAGATGTACTGACGCGCGCCGCATTTTGCCGACGCCTGGCCGATCGCAATCCGGAGCTGGACGCCGATACAGCGTTCAGTGTGGGGTTATTCTCGGTGTTGCCCTTAATACTCGGATTGTCGCTGCACACGATGCTGATCGATCTGAAAGTCAGTCGCGACATTGAGTTGGCGTTGCGGTCGCGCGGCGGCGGCTATGGCAAGCTGCTGCGTTTGGTTGAAGCCTATGATGCCGCCGGACTGTCGCAACAGAACAGAACGTTGATTGCGAGTTTGAACCAGCACTATTTGAAAGCTCGAGCCTGGACGCAAGAATTACTCGCCAGTATCTAAACCGCAACCCCGCTCGTGTTCAGCACCATGGCTATGCGCTCCAGCAGCTCTTGGTTGTTAAAAGGCTTACTGATGACGTCTGCTGCGCCGAGTCGTTTGGCCTGTTCCAGCGTGGCATCAGGCGCCGCAGAAATAACAATGACCGGGATGCGGGCGCGATACGACTGCGCTTGTAAGAACTCGAACACCTGCTCAACGCGAATGCCGGGCATCATCAAGTCGAGAGTAATCAGTGCCGGGTGCTCACGTTCTAATAAAGCACCGGCGGTGAAGCTGTCTTCTGCCTCGACGACGTGGTAGCCATCTTGCGTAAACAGTCGGCGCAGAGCCGCTCGAACCGGTGCCTCGTCATCAATAACCAGTATGGTTTTAGTGACAGTGCCGGGCAGTTGTATGGGTAGGCCATGGTCTTCTACAAAGTCAAAGAAGTCCGTTTCGAGCACACGATAGTCACCCCTGCCGGGGAGCTGGTGCCCCTTGAGCTTACCGCTGGCAATCCAGCGGCTCACCGTGCGTTGATGCACATCGCATAAGCGAGCGATTTCGCCCGGTGTCAAAGTTTTTATCATCTTCTGTCCTCTTTACTTCCTATTAAGAAAAGTTTAACGTACCATAAAGACAAAAGCGACATAAATGACAAAAATGACTATGGGTTTTGTGCTCTGTGTCACAAAGCAGCTTGAAGGAACCAAGTCCGCTGAGGGTCGTTATGATGAACAATACAGCTACTGCGCACCGCATTGAGGTCGTGCAGCCCGTGATCGTCTGTGTCGACGATGAACCTAGGATGCTGGGTGCATTGGAACGCCTGTTGGCGCCGCTTAACGCAGAAGTTGTCACCTTTGAGCATCCAAAAGACGCTTTGGAATACATGCGCAGCAATACTGTGAGCGTGATTCTGAGCGACATGCGTATGCCCGGTGTCTCCGGTGCCGAATTTCTGTCCCAAGCTCTTCGCCTCCAACCCGATGCCTACCGCATTCTTATGACGGGGTATACCGACCTTACCTCAACGGTCGCCGCCATTAATGATGGTCATGTGCAGCGTTATCTATCGAAGCCGTGGTCGAATGAGGCGTTGCTGGGGGCGGTGAAGGATGGGATGGAAACGTATAGGATCAAGGCAGAAAACGACTGCTTACATCGCAAGGTACGGCAACAAAAGAACCTTCTGGAACAACAAGTAGAATACCGTACCAAGCAATTGCGCGCGGCAATAAAAACGCTAAGAGCATCCAATTATCGCAATGAAGACGCCTATCAAGGCACGCTCAGAGTCCTATTTAACGCTTTGAGTGTTAGCCCCGTGGCTGACGGGCACTACTTAAAAAATGTATCGTACATGGCCTCTTTCTTGGCCAGTAAGTGTGGCTTAGCAGATTCACAAGTGCAGCAGGTACGACTGGCAGGGCTGCTGGTTAATTTAGGTCTGTTGGGGGTAGACCCGGCGCTGCTGCACAAAGGCCGCACACGCTTTCGCATGACGGTTCAGGAAAAAAATGAGTTGGCCCGGCACCCGCAAATCGCACAAACGATACTGGCGCCTGCAACGCATTTTGATGAGGTGGCGCACATTATTGGGTGCCAGAATGAATGGTTTAATGGCGGCGGCCGGCCGCTGGGTTTAAGTGGTGACGAAATCCCCATCGAGTCCCGAGTATTAACCATTGCGCGGGACTTCTGCAAAGTAGTTTATTCCAGCGAGCTAACGCTTGCTGGAGCAGTTAAAAAAGGACGACAACAAATGCTTCAAGGTATGAATAATCGCTACGACCCTGAGCTGGTCGAAGTGTTCTTGCAATTGGATCTCGACGAGCTGTCGCACTTTGAGACCAGACAATACGGTAAGACCGTCGATGCGCTAGAACCGGGCATGATCTTGGTGAACGACCTGTACAATTCCGCAGGTCTATTGCTGCTGCCGAAGGGTTCTATTTTGACAAAAAATGCGATTCAAAAGCTGGTCGACTACCAGGATGGCAACGACGAAGTGCTTCAAGTGCAGGCAGAAGACACGCCTGAAGGCGTTGACGCGCTGTCAGACGATTACGCCGACGCCATAGAGGAAGAATAGATGCCGGGGATGACAGTTGAGTCACGCTACACGGTAGCGGTTGTTGATGACGAGTCTAACCTTAGAGCATTGTTGTGCCGAATGCTGACTCAAGCAGGTTTCGACGTCGAGCCGTTCGCCAACGGCGAACTTGCCTATGAGGCGTTTCAGACCAGTAAGCCCGATTTGATGCTGTTGGACGTGTTCATGCCCGGCTGGTCCGGCTACGACGTGTGCTCCGCCATTCGTCAAACGCTGAAGGACGAGATCACGCCTATTATCATCATGACCGGCAACGACGACCTACAGTCGATTGAAGCCGCTTTCCAAAGTGGCGCCACGGATTTCTTTCCCAAGCCCATGAATTTCCCGTTATTGATCCAGCGTGTTCGTTACGCTTTACGCAATACCCAAGCGTGGAAGATGCAGACCGCCTATCAACGCTCCATGTTGCAGTCCGACAAGATGGCGTCATTGGGGCGTCTCGCGGCGGGTATTGCCCACGAAATCAACAATCCCATCGGCTACGTGATCAGCAATGTACAGATGTTGTCGGGGTATGCTCCGAAACTCACGGAGTATGTTGCCAAGCTAAAATGCATCGCTCAGTCTACCGAGCCGGTGAGTGATCGGCGGGTGTCGGTGACGGAGGTCGAAGCGGAGCATTCCATGGATCGTTTCTCAGAAGATTTACCGAAGATCATGATCGACATCGAAGACGGCATCGATCGTATCGGAGAAATCGTGAAGAGCCTCAAGGTTTATGCGCATCCTGAAGAAGACAAGCTGGTGCGGACAGACTTCAACGAACTTTTGTTATCCATCGAAAAATTGCTGATGGGCAACGTTAAGAATCGCGTTAATTTGCAATTCGAATTGCCGGAAGAACCTGTGTTCGTGATGGCAATCGCACCGAAACTGGGTCAGGTGTTTATTAATTTGGTCATGAATGCCGTGCAATCGATCAAACACGACCAGGGTCAGGTGGTGGTGAAACTGCATCGTGTCGACACGAACGCGCAGGTTGATGTGATTGATAATGGTTGCGGTATGGAGCACTCAGAACTCACCAAGATATTTGATCCCTTCTACACCACCAAAGAGGTCGGCGAAGGGACGGGATTGGGATTGTCTGTCAGCAAAGCCATTGTTGAAAAACACGGCGGACAGCTAACGGTGGAGAGTCATGTGGACGAAGGATCACTGTTTCGCGTTGCGCTGCCATTTGTCACCTAGGGCAGCGCTCTATCCGAAACGCTCGGCGTAACTAAAAACGGTATTCGCCAACCACGGCGGATTCGCCGTCAATGGTAAAAGCTACCGCGTCGAAATCCTGATAGCGACCCACTTCCATACCGGGAGAGCCTAGCGGCATTCCGGGTACGGCGAGCCCGACGGTTTTGTCGCCGAAGGGCAGGGGATTGGTCAGGAATTTCTCAATGGCGGTTACGGGAACGTGCCCCTCTACGACCAACCCATCAATCAGTGCCGTATGGCAAGATCGCATGTTGGGTGGAATACCCTGCTCATCTTTGAGTTGGTTCATGGCGTCGGTGTGCGTCACCGTCACCTTGTAACCATGCGCCTCCAAGTGTTCGGCCCAACTGCCACAGCAACCACAGTTTGGGTCGCTGAACATGGTAACTTGGCGCGCCGGGAGTTGCTCAGACAGTGCGTTAATGCTCATTTCTGTTGCTGTGTCAGCTCCATTAGAGCGCTGTGCCGGGTATAAAAGAACGGTCGCGCCGGTAAGAACCACCACCGCAGCGGCAGAGCCAACAAGCCCCCGCTTGTTAACGAATTTAGATAGCATCATGACTGTGTGCCTCGTATAAAATAGTCATTAGATGGTGAGCTTAGTGGGCCGGAGTCGCCTCGGTCAATGCAGTCGCTCCGGCCCGGTCTCGTTAGGCTAATGTGTCAGCTCGGTTATTGCTCAAGCCATGCGCGCATGGTGCGAATTTCCCGCTCTTGTTCCCGAATCACCGCCTCTGCGAGCGTGCGCAGTTCGCTGTCGTCACTGTAACGCAGCAGAATATACGCCATATCAATGGCCGCTTCATGGTGGGGGATCATACCCAACACGAAATCACGATTAACGTCGCCGCTGGGGGCGATGTTCATGTCGCGCATCATCCGGTTGTTTGTGCGTTCATAGCCCGCACGAATGTCTGCTGCTTGGCTTCCAATGCGCGGATCACCATAGGCTGCCAGCCAGGCTTCCATGTCTGCGATTTCTGTTTGCTGGGCGGCAATGATTTCCTCAGCCAGCGCCAGCAATTCAGCGTCTGTCCCTTCAGCGAGCAACGTTTGCGCCATATCAATGGCACCTTGATGGTGTGGGATCATGCCGCGGACGAAATCGTAGTCGACGTCGCCGGTCACTTCCATGCTGTGCATGTCTTGCATCATGCGTTGATTGTCTTGCGTAAAGGCATGTCCAGCATGGCTCTGGTGCATCTCATGCATTTGTTCCATCGGATGATCACCATGCATCATCTCGTGGTTCATCATGCCGCGCTGACCAGACTGCTCATGATTCATCATCATGGTCGAGCGACCCGCTTCCCCCGTATGATGATCATCGTGGCTTGGCTGCGCACAGCCCGCAACGGCAGTCGCAGACAACGCTAAGAGCGTAACAAGGGTGAGTTTTTTAGGTGCAAAGTTCATGGTCGTATTCCTGTTCAAATGGCGGGTGCCACGGACGCCAGCAAATGGCGAACGGTCGCAACTGCAATTAAATTAAAAGTCATCGTGTTTGCTCAGCGCTGCAGCAAATAGCTGCATTTGAGCGTAAAGGGTGATGGCTAGAACAGGTTTCGAGGCGGTGGTACGGAAGGCTCAGCCAGACTCAAGGGTACCCCTGCTGTCATCGTTGGCGCGGAGGTTGATGTTTGCACGCTAGGCGCGATGTTCACCCTAGGTACAAGGGACACTTGCAAGCAGAGTTCAGCACAAGGGCTGTCGCTGTGCGTGTGATCAGTGTTGGTTGCGATTGAATCATGATGTTCGACATGATGGCTGTGCTGCATACCGGACAGGTCTTGGCTGGCCATGGCGCCTGCATGAATGGATGCCTGCACCGGACCCACAACCGCGATGACCAGCACCAACAGCGCAGTCATCAAACGATTTAATGGTCGGTTCTTGCGGTGCAGCGTCATGACGTTAGCATCGGTATCGAAGTGGTTATAATAGTAGTCTAAACCTTTCCGTTGGTGGAAGGTCAAGCACAGTTTTTACACGCGGCCCATGGCTTCTGCCATTAAGATATCGCGTTCATACACATCCGGCCGGAAAACCGGCATACCTTGCGCATCGGGGGCGACCGTGAAGTAGACCAGATACACTGGAATAGGTGCGTCGAGTCCAATGACTGCGGTGTCATCGCTGGCGCGAGCGCTGGCAAGGTGCCTCACGTTGCGGCCATTGGCGACCAGCAAATCGGCCAGCAGATCGGGGTTCTCCAGGCGAATACAGCCCGCGCTGTAGGCCCGGCTACGCAGATTGAAGTGCCGTTGTTCCGGCGTGTCGTGCAGGTAGATGGCATTGCGATTAGGGAACATAAACTTATAGCGCCCCATGGCGTTGCCTTCATCCGGTAACTGCTCTAAGCGATAGCGCATCGTGCTGGCGTTCAGAGCGCGCCAGTCGATGGTGGCAGGGTCAAGCGGTGCAGCGCCGGCCGTCCAGCCCTGAAACACTTGGTAGCCGTTACGCGCCAAGTAATTCGGATCGCGTTGAATCTGCGGCAACAGCACTTCGGTGGCAATACGATGCGGCACGCGCCAGGTTGGATTCACTTCAAAGTAGGTCATGTTGCCTTGGAACACGGCAGTGCGATGTTCCGGCGAGCCGATCACCGCGCGCATGCTGTGGTGTTCGCCATTCAAGTGAATGTGCACTTGGTAGTCGGTTAGGTCGACCCAAATTCGGTCGTCTTCCAGTTCCGAAGGTAGCCAACGCCAGCGCTCTAAGTTGTAGCGAATCTGCTCGGCGCGCTGACTGAGCGGTACGTTCAACGCGGCCAGCGTTTGGCTGCCAACGCGTCCATCTGCATTCAAATAATGCCGTTGCTGGAAGTTCATCACCGCTTGTTTCAGTCGTACGTCAAATACGTCGTCAGCGGTGCTGCGTGTACCATTGCGCAGATCACCCGTTTGCGCCAGTCGGGCACGCAACAAGGCCACATGCGCCCCGCGCTCGCCTTGCATCATCAATACGCCGCCGGGTACGCGAATATCACGTTCACGCTGGTTTAGGTCTCGATAGTAGACGTACCAGCGTTGCAGAATTTGGTAGTCGGCATGCGCGGGAGCCAAGTTCGGTAGATAGTCGACCATCTGCTGCGCCGAAGGCAGTTCAAAAATGCGCATCCAGGTATCGCTGGGGCTATCGAGCTGCCAGTTGGTGTCGATCATGCGGGGGTCGTAACGTCCGACGTTTAGGTCGTGCGCGTAGTTTTGCAGCGCTGTCGTCGCTATGACATCCAGTTCGGCCAACTGTTGTTGGGTTGGGCGTTCGATGCTCAGATACTCGCGCAAAATAGCGGTATGGTAATGCACCGGATTGAGCCCTTGGGCGTGTGCGGTGTCGAGTTGCGCCAGCAATTCCCATAGGGCAGGGCTGAGCTGTTTTTGGTGTATCCATATGGGGTTGTAGTTGCGCTTTTCGTACACGGCCAACACATTCTCGTTTGGCAGTGCTTGCCCGGCAATGGGCGAAAACGCGGAAAGCATTAGCTCGACCTGTTCTTGCACCGTCGAGGCCATTTGGGTGCGTGTGGGTAAGTCGAGTGGGGTCGATGAACGTCCCGAGCAGGCAACCAAAATGAACGCTAGGCTGCACATAAGGCTAATGCGGTAAATATGGGTTGCGGAGTACATCGATATCCTTAATCGAGTCAATCGTAATGCTGTACCGTAAAGATAACCGGAATTGCACCGCCAGTCTCCCCGTTCTCGGTGCAATTTACGTGAAACACGCTGTTTAGTGCGGTTTAAAGCCTAATATCTGCACCACGGCGCTCTCGCCTTGGTGATAAATGCCTTCTTGCACGGGGCGCTCAATTTCCTGCATGAGTTGCAGGTTCATGCCGCGCAGTTCGGCACGTAGAGTATTGAGGTCGGCCAGCAGTTCGGGTGTCTTAGGGCCGCCAGTACCCAATTCTACTTGGCGCGGGTGATAGGCTTCTAAAACCAATGTGCCACCGGGTTTTAAACCGGAGACCACGCGCTCATGCAGAGGCACGCGAATGTCCGCTGGTAGGTGACAGAAAATGCTGACCACGGCTTCCCAGCTATTGGGCTCAATGGTGAAATCGGCCAAGTCGGCCTGAACCGTTTCAATGTGCACGCCGCGTTCCGCTGCCAAGCGTTGTGCTTTGGCTAAACCCACTTCAGAGATATCGACAGCGGTTACTTTCCAGCCTTGTTGGGCCAGATAAACTGCATTGCGCCCTTCACCCTCAGCCAGACACAAAATGCGCCCAGGCGGGATGTCGTCGGCGGTGCGCCGTAAAAAATCGTTGGGTTCCTTACCGTATGCGTATTCTTCCGTGGCGTAACGTTGGTTCCACATCAGCATGGAATCGCCCTCGAAATGAAGCAGTGGGGCATGATACGAACTTTTTCGCCAGAGTCCAGATGGAGGTTGGTGGGGGTTGAAAAGACTTGTGACAAGAAAGCACAAATTGGCAAATTCTGTTTACTGGGTGACGGCAGGGCGTGGATAAGCAGGCACAGATACCATGCCCTGCTGAACAGCCTCACCGGCACGCCAAAAACGCCATTCGCCGGGTTGGTATATATCCCATATTTCATCCGCCGTCAGTGGTTCGGTCACAATCACGCTCACCACATCGTCCGGTGTTGTTTCGGTGCCGAAGTCCACCACCATTTCGTCGTCTTTCAGTCGTGCCGGGCCAAAGGGCGCACGGCGCGTGATGCAGGCCATCTTGGTGGTACAAAAGGTAAACAACCAGTCGCCATTGCTAAACAACAGGTTGAACACGCCTTGCTGGGCATAGGCGGTACTGCGCTCGACCAAAAAGCGGACCAGTTCAGCCTCGGGCAGATGCCGATGATGGTTGTCTCGTAATTGGTTTAGCAGGTCGCAGAAAATAGCCTCACTGTCGGTAGTTCCCACAGGCTCGTACGTTCCGTCCCGGGGAGTGAACGACTTAAGCTGGCCATTATGGGCAAAGGTCCAGTATTTACCCCACAGCTCGCGAATGAAAGGGTGGGTGTTGGCCAGGCAAACATCACCGACATTTGCCTGGCGTATATGGCAGATACCGACTTGGGTCTTCATTGGATGTGACTTTACGATCTCGGCAATGCGTGAGTCCGCACTGGCGAGCGATTCGTGAAAGGTTTTCACTCCCACACCTTCGTAAAACGCCACACCCCAGCCATCTTTATGCGGGCCAGTACCACCGCCACGGCGGGTCAAACCGGTAAAGCTGAAACACATATCAGTGGGGACGTTGGCGCTCATACCCAGCAATTCACACACGATCGATTACCCCTGCTGCGTCTCTTGCATGGCTTTCTTCAATTCTTTCGGGCGCAGCACCAAGCCTTCTTCGGCGTCGTCCGGAAACACCACAACGCTCAAACCATCGGTTTGCATACCGGGCAACCAGCGTTGCATCCACGCGTCCAAATCAATCATAAAGGGCGCGCAGTCGGCCCAGTCGTCCATCGCCCAGATTGCGGCAAAGGCTTCACTTGGCCAAACCGGCATGCATTCTTTGCCTTCGGCTGACATCAAGACACCGCCATCATCACCGCGCAGCGTCCAAACGCAGCCGGTGGCTACTGCTTGTTCCAGAAAATACTCAAAACGCTCTTCGGCGGACAACTGCACAATGGCTTGCTGTTCGTCGGCGGTCATGGGGTTGGTCATGCGCTCTCCACTAAAACAATAAATATAATTTAGGCTAACTTCAGGTCGGCGTAGGCCGATTCAACCGGCGCAATTGCGCCTGTTAATAGCCCGTTGCGATTGCGCAACGCCACAGATTGCCACTTTTCCGGCAGATCAAAGCCCAGTTGCCTAAGGATAGCACTCATTGCCACCTCAGCGGCAGGCGCCGAGCCAGAATCCATCTTAATGGCCACGCCCAGTTTAAGCCGTGGCAGCGCCGCAATGTATACGCCTTCCGCACCGACTTTCAGGAATGCCTCATCACCCAAGGCCGCCATGACCTCGGTGCAATAACGTTCTGTCCCTGCCACCAAAAACGGGTGCTGGGTTGCCGCACGATGTAACGCTCGCGCTGCGGCTTGGTATTGCGCGGGCAACTGCGACTGGTCAGCGAAGCGCGCAAACCCCAAGGCTAAACGATGCAGCGGCATGGCCCAAGTTGGCGCCGTACAGCCGTCGGGTGACAGCGGCACACCGTCGAGCGATGTAGTGCAACAGTCTTCGATACAGGCCTTAATTGCCTGCTGCACCGGATGTTCCGGTTTCACATAGCCTTGGGTGTTCCAACCTTTGTGCACTGCCAGTGCCAGCATCCCCAAATGCTTGCCCGAACAGTTGTTATGCCGCGCATCGGGCTTGGTGTGACGCCATGCTAAATCTATCGTCGCTTGTTGGCCCATCGGCCAGTGCGTACCGCATTCAAAAGCGGGCTCCGCCAAGTTCAAACGCTGCAAAAATGCATCGGCCACCGCCGTGTGGCGGTCTTCGCCATTGTGTGACGCGCAGCACAGAGCCAGCTCTTCATCGCTGATACCCAACGCTTCCACCGCACCCGACGCCACCATCGGTAAAGCCTGAAACGCCTTAATGGCAGAGCGCGGGTAGGTGAGTTCTTCAACATCACCCACCGACCACAGCACATCGCCGTTGCTGCGCATCACCAACGCACGCCCACGATGCATGCTTTCTACTGCACCGCCACGGGTGATATGGACAAGGGTCGGGTTGCTGTGGGGCATGGGGGAGTCCTGTGGTTAATGTATCAGAGGCCGTTGCGGGGAGTATGGATGACTTTGGTAGGGGCTGACAATTGGTGTCTTTCTCCACAAACTTTTGTGAGCACGACAATTCTGATGACAACCCAGAGTGCTCGGGTGAGACATTTTAGAATGATCATGCAGACGAAGCTTAGATGCTTTCTAGGTAAATGTCGTAAAGTTGGCGGGTGGCTCTCAGTTTCTGCCTCTGTGTCGCATTGGCTTTTATAGCTGGGCATTCGTGGTATTGCGGTGATTTTCAGGCACAAAAAAACCAGCACGAGGCTGGCTTTAATGATGGTGCCCAGAGGCGGAATCGAACCACCGACACGAGGATTTTCAATCCTCTGCTCTACCGACTGAGCTATCTGGGCATGTCTTAGCGACGGAGCGTATTAAAAAGATTTTTGCCGTTGCCGTCAACCACTTTTTGCCTAAGCTACTGATTTTTTTAGGCAAAATATGTTCGTTGGCTATTTATTCTCCGGAACGTAGCCCTCTGCTTGGTCGTAGTCGTCGCCCGAGAGGAATTTGTCCATCTGTTCCATCAGGTATTTGCGCGCGTTGGGGTCGGTCATAACGAGGTGTTTCTCGTTGATGAGCCGGGTTTGGTGCGCCTGCCAGTCAGCCCAGGCTTGCTGGGAAACGGTTTCGAGTATTTTTTGGCCTTTGGGGCCAGGAAAGGGCGCTTTGGGCAGGGCCGGGAGTTCTTTTTGGTATTTGGTGCAGAAGACGGTCATGGTATTTTCCTATGGTAGTTTTTCGGCCAGAGGGCTGGCCTCCTACGGGATTGTTTGTTCGGCCAGGGGGCTGACCTCCTACGTTATGAGCGAAGCTTCTCCAGAAGGCGCTTGGTTGGAGCGGCAAGGCCCAGTGCTTCATCTAAGTGGGGTTGTACCCATTGGCCCTGTTCCTCGACATTAATAACGTGTGAGGTTCGCAAATGTACGGGTGTGATGTCCAGATGAAAGTGGCTGAAGGTGTGGCGAAATTCACTCCAGTCTTCTCGCTGCTCCGGGTTGTAACCCTGTTGCCGTAGCCAGTCGTCTAAGGCTGCGCTGCTGGTGAATTCAGGAAAGCACCACAGGCCGCCCCATAGGCCGGTGGGTGGGCGTGGTGTTAGGTAACAGCGTTGGTCGGGCAGTTGCAGCATGAGAAACCACGCGGCTTTTACGGGCTTGATGGTTTTCGGTTTGCTGTGCGGCCATGCAGTGGGGGTGCCTTGTGCATGCGCGGCACAGAGGTCTTGCACGGGGCATTGGGTGCACTGTGGCTTGCTGCGGGTGCATAGGGTGGCGCCGAGGTCCATCATCACTTGGGTGTAGTCTTGGACGCGTTCGTGCGGCGTGTAATGTTCGGCGATCTGCCACAGTTCTTTCTGCACAGCGGTGGTGCCGGGCCAGCCATCCACGGCGTGCAGGCGTGCGAGTACCCGCTTCACGTTGCCGTCCAGTATTGCGGCACGTTGCTGAAACGCCATGCTGACGATGGCTCCGGCGGTTGAGCGACCAATGCCCGGCAGTTCACACAAGGCGTCGACAGTATTCGGAAATACCCCGTTGTGGTTGCTTACTATGGTTTGCGCGCAACGGTGCAGGTTACGGGCGCGTGCGTAATAGCCAAGCCCGGTCCACAGATGCAGTACGTCATCAATAGGGGCATTGGCCAGCGCGGTGACGTCGGGGAAGCGCGCCATAAAGCGTTCAAAATACGGGATCACGGTGCTGACTTGCGTCTGCTGCAACATGGTTTCCGACACCCACACTCGGTAGGCGTTGCGGTCTTGTTGCCATGGCAAGTGCTTGCGGCCGTGTTGGTCGTACCAGTTCAGTACGCGGCGCTGAAAATCGTCTGCGTCGTGCAGGGTGTGCGGCTTGGGTGAGGTGCTCATGGGCGTAGGCTCGCGCTGCAGTCCATTAAGCTGAGCACGGCGGACGTGTCATGTTGATCATAACAGTCGGCCCAGAAACGTAATGGTTGATAGGGGTTGGCTACTGTGCCACGTTCGGCGCCAATCAGGTCGTCAAAGCTGAGTCGGTTGTCATCCAAGCGCAGGTGTCCGTAGAGCCAGTAGGTGTCGTTACCAGATTGCTCGCTCAATTCCAGTCGATTCAGGTGCAGGGTGCGGTTGTTCAGGTCGCTCAGTGCGTCGGCGCGGCCACGCAGTACGTGGTTGGTTTGCACTCCCGTTATGTCGATGGCGATATTGGCGGGTTCGGCGCGCCAGCGGTCCAGGGTGTTGTCGCTGCTTTGCTGTTGATTAAGTTGAACCAGTACTTGGCGCAGTTCGGGGTGGTTCAGGCGCGCTTGCCAGCTGATTTCAGTGCGACCGGTTGTGCCGGGTGCGCGGGTGTTCCACTGGTCGTATTGCTGTATCCATTGCAGGTCTTCTACCCATTCACTGCGTGGTCGTTCCACTTGGGCACGGCGCACGGTGGCGGCGCGCCAGTGCTCCTGTGCGTTAGATACAGGCTCGGTTGCCAGTGTGCCTTCGGCATTGATAAGCGCCCAACGTACGCCGGTTTCCAATGGCAGGGCTTCGTCGCGACCGAGGCTGCGGGCGTCGCTGAAGATGAGGTCGCGTGCTTCAAAGTGCTGTGTGCCGGGGTTCATATACAGTTGTTCGGCTTGTGCTTCCCAGCGGTAGATGCCGAATTCGCGGCTGCTGGAGTGCACTTCCAGGCTGGCGTCTAAGCTGATCAGACGAACAGGGAGGTCGTCTCTGCGCAGGCCCCATTCCATTTGCAGTTCGGCAAAGCCGTGGTCAACCCAGCCGTCACCGCGCAGGTCGGCAATGCTTTGCAGTTGGTATTCTTGGCCACGCACGCGGCTGAGTTCAGCGCTCACGGTGGCGTCTACCAGCGTGGCGGTGTCCGGGTCGTACAGGGTGACGTCGAGCTGTTGAATGTCGATGGCGCGCAGGCGCACAAACGGTGCTTGCAGGCGCGGCAGGGCTTCGGTGATGGCCCAAGCATGAGTTAGGTCAGCGGTGGTGTATTCGCTGGCGCTTTGAATCCATTGGCTGTGGTGAATAACCACGCGGTCGGGGAGCCATGAAAACAACCATAGGCTGTACCAGCGTCCGGTTAGGGTAGCGCTGCTGATTTGCAGAGGCTCGTCAAGATTGGGGATGTGCAAGCTGGCATTGTGCAATTGCACGGCGGGTATGATGCCGAGTTGGTAGTTCACTTGCGTTGTGGTCAGTTGCCAGTTGCTGTGTTGCGTCACGAGGTCGTTGATCGCTGCTTCGGCATTGTGCGCCACGCGGTCGGCGGTGCTGTACAAGAACACCCAGCCAGCGGCAGGCCATAGAATCAGGGCCACGAGGGCGACGATGACGAAGCGTTTCACGGACATAAAAGTGGGATATTTCTCAGAAGGTGCAATGCAGGATGGCGAATGGCCGTGGCTCAACATGCATTGAGCCGCGGCCATCAGGTGCTTATCAGTCGAGCTTGCTTAGGTCGCGCACCGCGCCTTTGTCAGCGCTGGTAGCCAGCAAGGCATAGGCTTTCAAGGCCGCCGATACTTTGCGTTCGCGCTGTTCGGCAGGCTTCCAAGCGTCTTTGCCTTTGGCTTCCATCGCGGCGCGACGTTCAGCCATTTGGACGTCACTGATTTGCAGGTTGATGCTGCGGTTCGGGATGTCGATGATCACCGTGTCGCCTTCTTCGATCAAAGCGATGGCACCGCCTGCTGCAGCTTCCGGTGAGGCGTGGCCAATCGACAAGCCTGACGTACCACCCGAGAACCGACCGTCGGTCAGCAAGGCACAAGCCTTACCCAAGCCTTTGGATTTCAGGTAGCTGGTGGGGTACAGCATTTCTTGCATGCCGGGGCCGCCTTTCGGGCCTTCGTAGCGGATGATGACGATGTCGCCTTCTTTCACTTCGTCAGCCAAAATGCCTTTTACGGCGGAGTCTTGGCTTTCGAATATCTTCGCTTTGCCTTCAAATACGTGAATGGACTCGTCCACCCCGGCGGTTTTCACTACACAGCCGTCTTCGGCAATATTACCGAACAATACCGCCAAGCCACCTTCTTTCGAATAGGCGTGTTCGAGGTCACGAATACAGCCGTTGGCACGGTCGCCATCCAGCGTTGACCAGCGAGCGGCTTGGCTGAACGCAACCTGCGTCGGCACGCCGCCCGGACCGGCGCGGAAGAATTCTTTCACCGCGCTGTCTTGCGTTTGCATGATGTCGTACTGCGCCAGCGCTTCCGCCATGGTAGCGCTGTGTACTGTGGGCACGTCGGTGTGTAACAAACCAGCGCGTGCCAGTTCGCCCAAAATGCCCATGATGCCGCCAGCGCGGTGCACGTCTTCAATGTGGTATTTCTGCGTGTTCGGTGCGACCTTGCACAACTGCGGAATGTAGCGTGATAAACGATCCATGTCCTGCAGGGTGAAGTCGGTTTCAGCTTCCAGAGCAATGGCCAGCAAGTGCAGAATGGTATTGGTCGAGCCGCCCATGGCGATATCGAGCATCATGGCGTTTTCAAAGGCTTTCTTGTTGCCGATGCTGCGCGGCAATACGCTGTAGTCGTCTTGCTCGTAGTGACGCTTGGTGATCTCGACGATGCGGTGTCCGGCTTCTTTGAACAAGCGCTCGCGGTCGGCGTGTGTAGCCACCACGGTGCCGTTGCCGGGCAAGCTGAGGCCGATGGCTTCGGTCAAGCAGTTCATGGAGTTGGCGGTGAACATGCCAGAGCATGACCCACAGGTAGGGCACGCTGAACGTTCGATTTCGGCAACGGTTTCGTCGTCTACGCTGTCGTCGGCCGCCATAACCATGGCGTCTACCAAGTCCAAACCGTGATCAATCAATTTGGTTTTCCCGGCTTCCATCGGGCCGCCGGAGACGAAAATGACGGGGATGTTGACGNNATGGCGTCGGCGCAGTGCGCGTTCACCATGTACTCCACCGAGTCAGCGATAAGGTCACGGCTGGGCAGGCTGTACAGCATGCCGTCGTGGCCCATCGCGATTCCGTCGTCGACCGCAATGGTGTTGAATTCTTTGGCGACACCGCCCGCGGCTTCAATCTCACGTGCGACCAGTTGCCCCATATCTTTTAAGTGAACATGGCCTGGTACAAATTGAGTAAAGGAGTTAACCACGGCAATAATGGGCTTTTGGAAGTCGCCGTCTTTCATGCCAGTGGCACGCCAGAGGGCGCGTGCACCCGCCATGTTGCGACCTTGGGTGGTGGTGTAAGAACGGTACTTAGGCATTTCGACTCCTGCGGTGCGCTCTTGCTAAGCGCTGGTATTAGTATAGTGCAGGCGATTTTACGTTAAATGCGCAGCAGGCGCCAACGCTGGTGAATGACTAGCGGTTGTCCCACAGCATGCCGAGTTCACGTTGCAGCAGCTCTTCGGCTCCAAGATTGAGCTCAACCAAGCGGCGTAGATGTGAGGCGCTGTCCAATCCCAGCGTGGTAACTTCGAGGCCAGCGTGATGGCCGTCAATGAACGCCAGGCGTACGTTCATGGAAATAACGACGTCGCCCTCGCTCAGTTCAATATTGAGCGTGCCTTCATGGTCACGCCACTGTTGCGGTAGGTCATCACTCAAGGCTAGAAACAGCGCGCCTTTGAGGCTAATGTCATGAAGTTCTCCGTCGATGGTCAGTTCGGGCAGCACAAGGCAGGCCTTTGCATCTTGGGGTAGGCGGGTGAAACGGCGGTTGTCATCCATTCGGCTTGCTCTCAACGTAGGCTGTGTATCACTATAGTCAGGTAGTTGCTCGCCAGCAACTCTCAATGGTCAGCGTGGAGGTTACATGGGTCTTTTTACGAAAACAGATATGCCAACATCGGCGGAGCGTGCCTTGCCGGGGCGCTCAGAGCCATTAACCGTAGCGCCAACCCACGCCGTAAACGGCAGTTCAATGTTGGAGCCCTTTCCTGCGGGCATGGAGCGCGTTGTCTTAGGTTTGGGTTGTTTTTGGGGCGCCGAGCGGTTGTTCTGGCAGTTGCCGGGCGTGTTTACGACCGCCGCGGGTTACGCTGGTGGTTTTACGCCAAACCCGACGTATGAAGAAACCTGCACAGGCCAGACTGGCCATACAGAGGTTGTGCTGGTGGTGTTCGATCCGAAACGGATCACGCTGGCAGAAATTCTGCGCGTATTTTGGGAGGCTCATGATCCGACTCAAGGTATGCGCCAGGGGAACGATGTGGGGTCACAGTATCGCTCCGCGATCTATACGTTCAGTGCAGCCCAAACTCAGATCGCCCTTGCAAGCCTTGACGCCTTTGGGGCACAGTTGAAAGCGGCAGGTATGAGCGCTATTACGACGGAAGTGCGAGAAAGCGTGCCTTTTTATTACGCCGAGACCTATCACCAACAATACCTACATAAGAACCCGAACGGGTACTGTGGCTTGAAAGGTACCGGAGTGACATGCGCGATTTGAGGGGTAGGCAGGTTCGGATAACCTGCCTTAGGTTAGCTTGAATGGCTAAATCGAATAGATAGAGGCGAGTGATAAAAATACCACCCGCCTTAGGTCTTACTCAGACTGGTATTTTAAGCCAACAATCTGGTGACGATTACCGGCTACGCGAAAAAAAGCAGTTTGTACTTCACCGTTTTCCAAGCGCTCACCGCTGATGCGGTAGTTGCCGTCTGGCAATTGAGCGACCACCCAAGGGCCATCGGTCAGGCCTTCAGCGAGCAGCTCACCACGTTCGTTCTGCAGGGTGAACCAGATCTCGGCTAAATAAGATCCTTCCACATTGAAAAACTCAATGGTGGTGTTCTGCATTGGCGCTTCTGCGCGCGATTCAACGCCCACGCCACCTGTCCAATATTCCACAGCCTGTACGCTCGTTACCAAGGCGCCGGCAACCAGTCCTGCTAACAAAACACGTCCTAACTTCTTCATATTGCTATCCTCCGCAGAGTGTTGTTTTCACAATCAGTATAGAGGGGTTGGATTTAAGGGCAAGCCTTGTTGATTAGAAAGACTCGTCCTGTTGATCTTGATCACGTTTTAATCACTGTCGAGCTTGGTCTATCGCCTCACACAGCAAACGGGCACCCGTGACTAGGCTGCTTGTGGGGCGAGCAATGGTGTCACTGTTAAGGTTGTAAAGATGTCCTGACGCGACGGCAGACATTTCTTGTGTTGATTGCCAAATTTCAAGGCCGGTACCGTCGGATCCGCCGCCTAAAATCACATGCGGGTTACCCGCTACCACGGATTCACGACCCACTTGCGGGGCCAGCATGGGGGCCTCACCAAACAGATTTTCGCCGCCACATAGGGTAATCAGCTCACCGATGAAATTGCGATTACTGATGGTGAATATAGGGTCATGCCACACTTGATAGAACACGCGCAGGCGCTCGCGTTCACCGTACTCGGTTTGTAGGTCGGTCATGGCGTCGAGAAAGCCCTGAGCGACGGCTTCCCCTTGTTCGGTGCGGCCGGTCAGAATGCCGAAATTGCGTTGCGTGGAGGCAATCATTTCGAGGTTTTGTGGGTCGGTGTAAAAAATAGGGATGTTCAACTGCGCCAGCGTTTCCAGTTGCGTAGACACATTACTGCTGTGCCACGCCAATATTAAATCCGGCTGCAGGGCGAGTATGGCCTCAAGATTCAAAGCAAAATAATCACCGACGCGGGGAATGGCTTTAGCGGCTTCGGGGTAGTTGCTGTATTCGGCGGCACCGACCACCAGATGCCCCGCGCCGACTTCAAACATCAATTCAGTCGCGTGCGGCACAAGGCTGACAACCCGCTGCGCCGGTTGGCTGAGCGTAATGACGTTGGCGTCGTCATCCGTCACGCGAATGTCTGCGGCGACTAACGGGGATAAGGTGCTTGCTAGCAGAACGAGAGCTATGATGCGGAATCTGCGGTGAAAAGAAGCCATGATGTATGTCCTTATGGTGTTTTTGAGAAGGCTTTATTTTAGAAAAACAGGCAGACCAGCGACGATCAGCTCGGCTTGGTCGGCTAAGCGTCCCAGTTGCTGGTTCAGTCGACCCGCTTCATCCGCAAATTGCCGCGACAGCTCACCTAATGGGATGATGCCACTACCGACTTCGTTGGTGACGATAATCAGGTACTGAGAGGTAGTAGCCAAGTGCTCAAGAAAGGCATTTGCCTCGCGCTCTAAGGTACCGGGTTCGGCGTGCAACAGGTTGCTGAGCCACAGCGTCATGCAATCGATCAGCACGCAATGGTCGTCTGGCAACCTTTGTAGTACTTGAGCCAGTTGAATGGGTTCTTCGATGGTGTGCCATTCACTCGGGCGCTGATGCCGGTGATGGGCGATGCGCGCGGCCATTTCAGCATCGGCGGCCTGTGCTGTGGCGATGTAGATCACTGGCAGGGCGCTGCCCATGGCTAACGTCTCGGCGCGCCGACTCTTGCCGGAGCGTGCGCCGCCGGTGATCAGGTGAATCATGGGCGGAACCGATTGGCGAGGTCGCGCATGCGCAAAGTTTCCTGGCGCGCGGCATCGGCGAAGTCAGGCCCTTGGCTGGCGTACAGCACACCACGTGATGAGTTAATGATCAGGCCAGTACCTTGGCTGTTCAATCCAGCTTTCATCACCGCTTCAGTGTCGCCACCTTGCGCGCCCAAGCCTGGCACGAGGATGGCCATATCGCCGACTAACGCTCTCACTTCGGCCAATTCAGCCGGGGCAGTCGCGCCAACCACGAGGCCCAGATTTTGGTGCGTATTCCATTTCTTGGTTGCTTGTTCGGCGACTCGGGCAAACAGTGTTTTGCCAGAAGCCAAAGCCAAGTTTTGCAGCTCTACAGCCGAGTCGTTAGACGTGCGACACAGCACGATCACGCCCTTGTCGGTGTAGCGCGCAAAAGGCTCGATGGTGTCCCAGCCCATGTACGGGTTTACTGTCACGGCGTCAGCTTGATAGCGGTCGAACGCTTCGCGCGCATACATGGTGGCGGTGGAGCCGATGTCGCCGCGTTTGCTGTCCAGAATTACCGGAATGTCCGGGTATTCGGTGCGCAAATAATCCATGGTGGCTTGCAGTTGGTCTTCGGCGCCTACAGCAGCGTAGTGCGCTATTTGCGGCTTGTACGCGCAGACCAAGTCATGCGTCGCGTCGATGATCGCTTTATTGAACGCGAAAATGGCCTGCGGCTCAGCGGCGATGTCGGCCGGAAACAGCTCGGGTTGCGGGTCGAGGCCAACGCAGATCAGTGAGTCTGCGGACTGCCAGCGTGCTTGAAGCTTGGAATAAAAGGTCAAAACCACTCTCTTTTTTATCGGGTGTTATTTGTTGCTCGTCAGGGCTTTAATCAGCACCCGCGAGTTGCGTTGATAATTGTACAGTGCTTGACGTTCATCAGGTAGGTCGCTGATGTTTCCCGCTTGGAAACCGTTTTCCAGAAACCAATGGGTGGTGTGGGTGGTCAAAGCAAAGAGCTGTTTGATGCCCGACTGCAGCGCTTTTTGCTCTATGTGACGAAGTAATTGCGCGCCGCGCCCATGTACTTGGTATTCCGCATGTACGGCGACACAGGCCAGTTCGGCTTGATGTCCTTGTTCAGTAGGGAACGGGTGCAATGCAGCACAGCCAATGATCATTCCGTCGCGCTCATTGACCACAAAATGATCGACTTCCTGTTCTAGCAATTCGCGTGAGCGTCGCACCAGAATGCCTTGATCTTCCAGCGGTTTCAGCAGTTCTAGAATACCGCCGATGTCGTCGCTGCGCGCCGGCCGGAAGGTATCGTACTCATCTCGCGTAATCATGATGCCGCAGCCGTCGCGTGTGTAAAGTTCACGCAATAGGCCGCCGGGCTCGGTCGCTGGCAGCAAATGCACGCGCGGCACACCTTGCTGGCATGCCAACAAAGCCGTTTGCGCTTCTTGGTAGCCGGGTGCTTCCGGCGGCAAGTCGCCCATCGTATCGTGTAACGATTGGGGTGTCAGTTGGCTGGTCACCGCGGGATCCGGCAGCGAGCTGGCCATCTGGCCCAAAATCACTAATTTGTCGGCTCGGATAGCGCGGGCACAATCACGTGCGACTTCTAAAGCGCTTAAATTGAAGAGCTCTCCGGTCACAGAAAACCCGTAAGGCGGCACCAGCACTACGTTACCATTGTCGAGCTGATGGCATATGTCTTGGCCTGCTACACGGCGCACGCTGCCTGTGAACTGCAGGTCCACGCCATTCAGAATGCCGCGTGGGCGGGCGTAAATATAGTTACCTGTGACCGTGCGCACCGCCGCGCCGTGCATGGGGCTGTTGATCAGGCCACGTGAAAACTCGGCCTGCAAGCGAACTAATAATTGCTGGGCAGCGCCTATGACATGGTGCAGTGTTTCTGCTGTGGTGACGCGTAGGCTGTCACTGAAATTGTCGTCTAGACCGACATTTGCCAGCGCGCGGCCGATCTGCGGGCGGGCACCGAATACAACGACTAATCGCAACCCCAGGCTGCGCAACAGAGCGAGGTCGTGGATGAGCGCTGAACTGCCTTCATCAATGGCCTCTCCCGACAGGCAAACCACCAATGTTTTGCCACGGTGCGCATGGATATAGGGACTGGTTCTGCGGAAGAAATCCAGAAACTGATCGGTCGGGAGCGACATGTGCCTTTGATCCTGTAGGTTGACGCGTTATTACAACAGATGAATAAGTCTGAGAAAAGGGTGCGTGTGCAGTCAAAGATCCCTTGAAATGAAAGTGTACGCCAGCGTACAGACGGCCATTTGGCGTTATGTTCAAATAATTTCAACTTATTTGTCGAATTCTTTTGCTATTCGTTGTCCCGGTGCCGCTCTATATTTCTGTCCAACGCAGTAGAACACATTAATTTTTATTAACAAACTCGTAGGACAGAAAAATGAAAGCATGGTATCCCGTAGTTGAATTGGCAGGTCGCGTGTTGTTGGCTTTGATCTTTATTCAGAGTGGTCTGGGTAAAATCAGTGGTCTTGAAGGCACGCAAGGTTATATGGAAATGATGGGTGTTCCCGGATTTCTGATCTACCCAACTATTTTGGTAGAAGTGGTCGGCGGCATCTTTGTTTTGATTGGCTTCCAGACGCGTATTTCAGCGTTGTTGTTGGCAGGTTTCTCATTGGTCTCAGGTTTCTTGTTTCACTTTGATCCAAGCAACCAAATGGAAATGATCAGCTTTATGAAAAACGTGACAATCGCTGGTGGTTTCTTGGTCTTGGTTGCACACGGTGCAGGCAAGCTGAGTGTTGATGCTCGTCGCGGCTAAGCAGAATTTCTAGCCTGCTGTTACCAGCAGGCTATTTACAGAGTTATTCAAGCAAGCCTTTTCGCGCCTTTATGGCGCTTTTTTTTGCCTAAGCCGCGCGCTGGCGGGTCATGCGCTGGCGCAGAAGGATCAGCGCTAAACCAATGGCCTTCAGGCTCAGCATGCCAGCGAGCAGTAAAGGCAATGCGTCGGTGCCGAAGTTTTCAATTAGTGGGCCAATGACGGTAGGCGCGACCATCGCACCGAGGCCAGCGGCTAGGAAGATCATGCCTGTCCGCTTGCCGTTCAGCGACACTAGTTGGTTGCCGAGGGTGAACAACGTCGGAAAAATGGCCGACAGAGACAAACCGAAAATAAAGGTCAACAGATATAGATTTAGCCCACCCACATAGAGACTCACCATCATGGCGACGGCAAGGCTCAAGCAACTGTACAACAGCGTGGTGAAATACCCTGCTCGCAAAATAGGTAGTGCCAGCAGACGACCCATAGACAAGCTGAACCAGAACACAGAAACCAATAGGGCCGCGTCGCCCTGGGTCATGCCGTTGATTACCCCGTAGGTAGTGATCCAGCCTACGAACGTCAATTCCATACCGACATACAGAGCGACCAGCACCAATAAGCCAACAAACACGGCTTTATCGTATACCTTATCGACATGATCACTACCGTCGTTAGATGGGCTGGTTGGGCTGTTCTGCGGCGCCAGAAAGACGCCAACAATAACAACGTACAGCGCTACCAACCAGAAAGACCATAAGATAGAAATACCACTGTTAACCGCTACCACGATAAGCAGTGGCACCGCCATAGCCCCCACCCCATATGAGAAATGCAAGGTGCTGATGAAGGGGCCGGATCGTTCTCGGTGTAACCACATGATCATAACATTGCCGCCCGCGTTCATAGACACTTCGGCAAAGCCCAGTACAAAGATGACCACGGTCATAACAATCAATAGCGGACTGACGGGCATCAAAATCATGCCAATCACCGCGAGGGTGATCATGCCAACTAGTACTCGATGGCCTTTAAATTTGTCGAGTAGAAAACCGGAAATGACAGAGCCCGTCATGTTCCCCAACGCTCTGGCGGTAAACAGTATGGCAATTTGACTCATGGTGGAGCCACTTTGCTCGGCCAAAAAAGGCAAGGCCGGGCCAAGAATGCCACCGATCATGCCAATACCGATAAACATCAGAAAATAAGTAATAGTGGGTCGCCAATGCGACGTCACCCGCTGCTGCGAAGGCAGAACGTGATCCATTGTGGTTCCTATAAGGGTTAAATACTGGGGTGCTGTGTTGAGATGCTTGAAAACGTTTCCATTGTACATGAAACCGTTTCAAAGTTGACCAGTCAGTGAATCAATCAGCACACAATCCTAGCATAAGCTGCTTTCCTTAGAATCCTGCCTGCAAGGAGAAATTCGCCTAATAGTGCGTGAACGAATCGCCATAGAATCTTCACCTGCGAAGATCTGGCTAGGGAAATTTCTATTGTAATAATTGAAACACAAACGACATTTACGGTTCATTTTCTCCCCTCATAGTGCGCGCACGCTCAATTCATTCGGAGACTGTGCCGTGCTTGAACTGACCTCAGAGACCGTTGCCCTCGGACAATCGGCAACGGATAAAAACCACGCTATTGAACAGGTAGGTCAACTGCTGGTCGATGCCGGGTTTATGGACCCTGCATACATTGTCAGCATGTGCGGCCGTGAAGAAGTAGCGAACACGCTACTGGGCAACGGCATCGCTATTCCGCATGGTTTGCAGCAAGACCGCGACCACATTCACCATACCGGCATTGCAGTCTTGCAGTTGCCTGCGGGCGTGGAGTGGAAAGACGGCGAAAAAGCGCACCTTGTGGTGGGCATCGCCGCACGGTCAGACGAACACATACAGGTGTTGTCAAACCTGACCGATGTGTTGGCAAGCCCCGAGCTGGCCGACGAGTTGGCGCAGACAATGCAGGTGGAACGCATCGTTCAAGTGTTGAACGGTGACGTGACCCCCGTTGCCGAGCCTGCACTGCCTGATTTCGCCACCACACTCACGGTTACATATCCAAAAGGGGCCGGGCTGCACGCCCGCCCGGCTACGGAATTTGTGGAAATCGCCAAGCAATTCGACGCTGAAATTCGCGTCCGCCATGGTGCCAAAACCAGTGACGGCAAAGCCATGTCTGGGCTGTTGCGCTTAGGCGTTTCCGGTGGTGCAGAACTGACGCTGTCGGCTCAGGGTTCAGATGCAGACGCTGCCTTGGCCGCTTTGAGCGCCGGTATTGCCAGTGGCCTTGGTGATGAGATCGGCGAAGAGCTGGCTGCAGCACCGGTGAATATTACCCAGCGAGATTACGTTGGTGCGCATTTTAAGGGCGGTGCCGGTGCGCCGGGTATTGCCATTGCACCCGTGCATGTTTGGCAACCTGCCCGCATTCACATTACTGCCGTCGCAGCCGGTGTGAGCGCAGAACAAAGCAAACTGGACGCTGCACTGGCCCAAGCTCAGCAGGACTTGGATCAACTGATTGCCGAGGCCGAACAGGCACAACAGTCCGACCAGCAAGGCATTTTTCGAGCCCACCGTGCGTTACTGGCCGACCCTGAAGCCATTGCGGATGTGCGTGTGGCGCTGCGCGATGGCGTATCCGCCGCACAAGCCTGGTGGCAGGTATTGTCGGCGCGCGCCGAAGAACAAAGCCAGGTCGCTGATACGCGCCTAGCCGCGCGCGCGGCTGATTGGCTAGACCTCGGGCAGCGCGTGTTGGCACTGCTCGACCCCAATGCCATTGGCAGCAATGCGCCGGTGCTGTCTGCCCCCGCTATTCTGGTGGCGGCTGATCTTACGCCTTCGCAAACCGCTTCCTTAGATAAAGAACGCGTGCTGGCCATAGTAACCGCTCAGGGTGGTCCAACGTCGCACACCGCCATTCTCGCCCGTGCTTTGGGAATCCCGGCGCTGGTCGGTATGGGTGCCGCCGTACTTGAACTGGCGCAGTATGCGCAAGAAGGCCGCGTGATCGCCGACGGTGATACGGGCACCTTGGTAACCCAACCTACCGACGCCGATATTGCCTTGGCCGAACAGTGCCAGCGCGCCGGAGACATGGCGCGACAAGTGGCTTTTGAAGAACGTTTCGCGCCCGCGCTGACCGTCGATGCCGCACGCATTGAGGTGGTAGGTAACATTGGCTCCGTCGACGATACCGCAGAGGTGTTGGAACACGGCGGCGAAGGCGTCGGCTTACTGCGTTCAGAGTTTTTATTCCTCGGTCGCGATACCGCCCCGAGCGAAGATGAGCAGTACGCCGCCTATAGCGCCATGGTGGAAACCCTGAATGGCTTTCCGCTGATCATCCGTACGCTGGACATTGGCGGCGACAAGGTCGTGCCTTACCTGAATCTCCCGCACGAAGAAAACCCGTTTCTCGGCGTGCGCGGCATTCGTTTGTGCTTGCAAGAACCCAAACTGTTCCGCACCCAGCTCCGGGCGATTTATCGCGCCAGTGCGCACGGCCCATTGAAAATCATGTTTCCGATGATCGGTACGCTGGAAGAGTTGCGCCAAGCGAAAGCACTGGCAGAAGAGGTGCGCGTGTCGCTCAATGCTGAGCCGGTCGATATTGGCATCATGATCGAAGTGCCTTCGGCTGTTGCTTTAGCGCACGCCTTCGCGCAAGAGGCCGACTTCTTCTCCGTCGGCACCAATGACCTCACGCAATACACCTTAGCGATGGACCGCATGAATCCCGCCGTTGCACAGCAAGCCGATGCTTTGCACCCGGCCGTTTTGCACATGATCAACAACACCTGCATCGCTGCCAAGGCGCATAACCGTTGGGTTGGTGTGTGTGGTGGGGTGGCGGCAGAGCCTTTGGCGGCGCAAATACTGATAGGCCTTGGCGTGACCGAGCTGTCGATGAATGCGCGGGCTATTCCAAGCATAAAACAACGGTTGCGTGAGGTCAGTCTCGCCGACTGCCAAGCGCTGGCGCAACAAGCTTTGCAGATGACCACAGCACCCGAAGTACGTGCCTTGGAAGTGGGCCTTGGAGGCGAGCAATGAGTGAGCGCTTGCGGGTTATCACCGTCACCTTGAACCCGGCCATCGACTGGACCTTGAATGTCGAACAGTTACGGGTCGGTGCAGTGAATCGCCTGACGGCTGAGCAGCAGGACGCGGGCGGCAAAGGCATTAATGTGGCCGCTTTGTTGAGCGCTGCGGGTTGTGCCACTGGGGTGACCGGCTTTTTAGGCACAGACAATGACCATCGCTTCGTGCGGCTTTTTAATCAAGTGAACTTGATTGATCGCTGCATTCGACTGTCAGGTAATACGCGCACCAACATTAAAGTGGTGGATACCGCTACGCACCAAGTGACGGATCTCAATGCACCCGGTTTCACACCCACCGAGCGCCAACTGCAGCACTTGGAAGACGAACTACGTAACGGCCCTCAGGCGGATTGGTATCTGTTGGCGGGTAGCCTGCCGCAAGGCGTGCCTACGGATATTTACGCGCGCTGGGTTGAGTTGCTGCACGCCCGTGGGGCCAAGGTGGCGGTGGACGCCAGCGGTGCGGCTTTGCGGGCGGCGGTAGAAGCCTGCCCTGATCTGATCAAACCGAACGAGCATGAATTAGCTGAGCTGGCCGGCGGCGCGACCACCACCGTTCAAGACTGCCTAGCCCAAGCACAAGCCTTGGTGGCGCAAGGCATCGGGCAAGTGGTGGTGTCGCGTGGCGCCGAAGGCGCGCTCTTAGTTACGGCTCAGCAGGCGGTATCCGCCTTGCCGGGGCCTGTCACTGTGCGCACTACGGTGGGGGCGGGTGACGCCATGGTGGCCGGGTTGCTGCTCGGACAGGTACAGAATTTATCACTGACTGAGCAAGCCCGCTTAGCCACCGCCTACGCGATGAGTGCGGTAGAAACCATTGGGCCTTATCGCCCAACCGACGCCGATTTAAAGCGCTACGCCGAGAGCGTGGTGGTGCAAACCGACGTCGTCTAAAGCAAGAAGAATCGTCAAAACAACAAAAACGCCTGATACAGGTAAACTAACGAGGAAAGAACCATGGCCAAGATCGTTGCTATAACCTCTTGCCCCACCGGCATTGCCCATACCTTTATGGCCGCGTCGGCGCTGGAAAAAACAGCGCAGGCGCAGGGTCATGATATTAAGGTAGAAACTCAGGGCTCCGTCGGGGCCAAAAACACCCTAACCGACAGCGATATCGCCGCAGCGGATGTGGTGATTATCGCCGCCGATACGCACGTTGATATGACGCGCTTTGCGGGTAAAAAAGTGTATGAAACCTCGACCGGCGAAGCGGTTAAAAATACCCAAGCGGTACTCACCGCTGCGTTCAGCCACGCGGTGGTGCAGGGTGGTGATTTGGCCGCGCAGGTTGATGGCATCAAAGCCGAGCGCCGAGGTGCAGTGAAAGGCCCATATAAGCACCTGTTGACGGGCGTGTCTTATATGCTGCCCGTAGTGGTTGCGGGTGGGTTGATGATTGCCTTGTCGTTTGTATTTGGCATCACAGCGTTTGAAAACGAAGGGTCGCTGGCGTGGGCCTTGATGGAAATCGGAGGTGGCTCGGCCTTTCACCTGATGGTTGCCATTCTGGCGGGTTATATTTCATTCTCTATTGCTGATCGACCCGGTTTAGCGCCAGGTTTTATCGGCGGTATGCTGGCGTCGACTTTGGCGGCGGGTTTTCTTGGCGGTATCATCGCGGGCTTCTTGGCCGGTTACATCACCAAGTTCATCGTCGATAACGTCAAGTTGCCGAAGAATTTGGAAGGCTTGATGCCAGTGTTGATCGTCCCGCTATTTTCCTCGATGGCTGTCGGTTTGTTGATGATCTACGTGGTCGGTACGCCTGTGGCTTGGTTGAACACTGCCATGACCGATTTCCTGCGCGGTTTGACCGGCACCAACGCAGTTATGTTGGGTATATTAATCGGCGGCATGATGGCCATTGATATGGGTGGGCCAATCAACAAAGCAGCCTATACCGTGTCCGTCGGTTTGCTGGGTGAAGGCATCACGGGACCCATCGCTGCTGCCATGGCGGCGGGTATGACGCCGCCGCTGGGCATTGCGTTGGCAATTATGATTGCGCGCAATCGCTTCAACGCCGCAGAACGCGAAGCCGGTAAAGCCGCTGGCGTGCTGGGGCTGTGTTTCATTACCGAGGGTGCGATACCGTTCGCGGTGAAAGATCCTATCCGCGTGATTCCTTCGCTGATGCTAGGTTCTGCGGTCGCAGGCGCCTTGACCATGGCCTTCGGTGCTACCTTGGCGGCTCCGCATGGTGGTATCTTCGTGTTGGCAATTCCTAACGCGGTAGGCAATCTGGCGCTGTATGCCGTTGCTATCGTTGCCGGTACGCTGGTGACCACTGCAGCGTTGGTGGGCTTGAAGAAACCCGTCGAAGCGGAAGTAAGCGCTGCGTGATGTGGTACATTAGGTAACAAATAGTTGGACCTCAAAGGGTCTCAGAGAGAACCAGATAATGCCCGAAACAGATCATTTACTGGTGGTCGATGACGACCCCGACATGCGCGCGCTGCTGAATGACGCGCTGTCGGCACAGGGGTACGCGGTGCATACCGTGGCCAACGGGCAAGATATGCGCGCCGCCTTGGCGCGCTTTGACATTGCCTTAGTGATTCTGGATCTGAAGCTGGAACGTGAAGACGGCTTGGCTCTGGCGCGTGAGTTGCGCCAGACCAGCGCCGTTCCCATCATGATGTTGACCGGCAAAGGCGATGAAACCGACCGGATTCTGAGCCTCGAACTGGCGGCTGACGACTTCCTAATGAAACCCTTTAATTTGCGTGAACTGCTAGCGCGTGTGCACGCCTTGCTGCGCCGATCACGTCAATTGCAGCCTGCGGAAACACCCGTTAACGAAGCGCATGAACGCTTTGCCTTTGGGCAGTGGATTCTGGATTTTACTGCTCGTGAATTGACCGACACCCGTGGCCAACGGGTCGACTTAACCTACGCCGAATTCAATTTGCTCGAAGCTTTTGTGCGTGCGCCGTCGCGTGTGTGGAGCCGCGAGCAACTGCTGGAACACTCGCGGGGGCTGGACGCTACCGTGTACGACCGCACGATTGATGTGCTGATTTTGCGCTTACGCCGGAAAATCGAACCCAATCCACGCCAACCCCAATACATTCGTACCGAGCGCGGCGTGGGCTATCTTTTTGCCTCGGACGTGCGTCGCCTTGCGTAGTCTACGGCAGCGCGCACCGCTCACCATGCTGGTGCTGGCTGTGTTAACACTCAGCCTTGGTATTGTCGGCTGGTGGGCACTGGCGCAGACCGAGCGCACTGCCTCCGACGCACAAGCGCGTACCCTCGTTGATGTCTCCACCGCCATGAGTTTGGCCGAACGTGCAGCACAGATTGCTGCCCTAGGCCCTTATGTTGGGGAGTCCGCCGTACCGTTTCAATTGCAGACCGAACGCGCAGAACTGGAAGAGCGCTTTCTCTTATTGCAGCAGCAGGTTGCCGCATTGTCTGACCCCACGATACGGCAGGAGCTGAATGTTCAGGTAGATCGCCTGCACACCCAGCTGCGCAGCTTGACCGAGCTGGTGGAGCAAGAGTTGTTTCTGCTAGAAGACTTGCGGGTGCTGCAGTTCGAACTGTCGGACTGGCAACAGCAATTCCTGCAACCAGCTACCACGCCCGCCCAACAAACGCTCGCTTGGCTATTACAACCCTTGAACCTGGAAGCCGCCAACGCCGCACAGGCAGCGGCCGTATTGCAGGCGTTGCAGGCCATGGAAGCAGAAAACGCGGCGCAGCCGGGCCTGACGTTGGCGGCGCAACAGGATGTGCGTCAGTTGGTGCAGGCGGCGCAAGGCTTATTGCACCAACGTGCCCGCGTAGCCGCACAGAAAAATGTCTTGTTTGCCAGTATTCGTGCGCAGTCAGAAGCATTGACCTTCGCCGTACAGGACTACGTCACGCAAGTGCAAACGGCTTTGTCGGCGCAGCGCGAACAGTTGTCCGAAGCCGTGCAACGGGGTCGTTTAGGGATTTTATTGGTTGCCCTGCTAGCCTTAGCGGCTTTGATCGAAAGTGCGGTCTTTATGGTGCGCATGACGCGCGACCTACAAACCGTGACCGATGACATGACGCATTTGGCGGAAGGGCGGCACGATGTTTCGCAACCGATGATTCAACGGCACGACGAGATTGGTGAATTAGCGCGCACGTATCAGGTGTTTCGTGACGATTCCTTGCGCATGGTGGAGATCAGCCGTGACCTCGACGTACAAAAACGCTTGTTGGAAACCGTGCTGGATACCATGAACGATGGCCTAAGCGTGTTTTCTGCCGACCAGAAATTGTTGGCGTGGAATACGCGATACGTGGAGTTGTTTGATCTGTCGGCGCATGACGTGGCGCGCGGTATGACCTTGCAAGCCGTTCAGACACTGATGGCGAAAGAAGATTTTCGTAACCTGTCGTTCGACCATCAAACCATCGATATGCAGCAGGTGAACGACCTGCGCAGTGAACAAGCGCAAACCTTTGAGCGCCACTACCACAGCGGTAAAGTGATTGAATTTCGCAGCCAGCCGATGCCGAACGGCGGCTTTGTGACCCTGTACAGTGACTTGACCGAGCGCCGTGCCGTAGAACACCAGTTGCAGCAAGCACAAAAAATGGAAGCCTTGGGGCAGTTGATTGGCGGGGTTGCGCACGACTTCAATAACCTGCTGGCCGCCTTAGTCGGTAACCTGCAATTGCTGCAAGGCTCAACCCGTCTACCCGAACAAGAAAAGCATTACGCCGAACGTGCCTTGGGTGTTGCCGAACGCGGTGCACATCTGGTTGAGCGTTTGCTGGCGTTTTCACGCAAACAGCAGCTTAACCCGGAGCTGACCGATGTCAGCGGCCTGATTGAAGGCATGGCCGACTTATTAGAATACAGTGTGTCGCCACAAGTGGCGGTGAACTTTGAACTCAGTACCGACAGCACTCAGGTGTGGGTCGACCCTTCGCAGTTGGAAAATGCGTTATTGAACTTGGTGATCAACGCAAGCGCCGCGATGCCGGACGGTGGCACCTTGACCTTGTGTACCCGAACCCTGACAACGAAAGGATCTTCCGGTCAGGTCGAAATTGAAGTCCGTGATACGGGTATGGGTATGACCTCGGAGGTTATGGCACGCGTCTGGGAGCCGTTCTTCACTACCAAACCTGTAGGGCAAGGCAGTGGATTAGGGCTGAGTCTGGTCTATGGCTTTGTCAAACAGTCGGGCGGCGATGTCTTATTAGAGTCACAACTGGGTAAGGGCACACGCATTCGTCTTTATCTGCCCATGGTTACCCATTCTGCTGAGACTGAGTTGCATGCCAGTGGACAATCCAAGTGGCAGATTCCGGTGCAGACTGGACAGGTGATCGTGGTGGTTGAAGATGATCTCTCGGTTCAACGCGCTGTAAGCGATATGCTGCGCAGCCTCGATTTTTCGGTGCAGGTGTTTACCCGCGCGGAAGATGCCATGCTGTGGCTGGACGAGCCGCCACCCGTGCCAGTGGCGGCTGTGCTGTCGGATATCAATTTAGCGGGTGAACTCAGTGGTGTGGAACTGGCCGAGCATTTAGCGCGTGCGTTACCCGACTTGCCAGTAGTGTTGACCTCTGGCTTGCCGCGTGAGCATTTACGGCAACACTATGGCTTACATGCGGCAACCCCGTTACTGTCCAAACCCGTGCGCCTGGCGCAATTACAACAGGTATTTCAGCATGTGCGCGCCTAACCGATGGCCTTTGTCTTTGACGTTTATCCTGCTTTTAGTGGGTATGTTAGGGGCTGCGCCGGTTCTGGCAACACCACCACCCAACAATAGGCATATTGCCGTGGTGGTGAACGACTTAGGTAATACGTACTTTCAAACACTGGCCAGCAGTGTCCGGAATACGGCGCGTGAAATAATCGGCGCGGACGCCCAAGTAACGGTAGTATCGAGCGGCTACGATGTGACGCGCCAGCGCCAGCAATTGCAGCAGATATTGGCCAGCGACGCAGGCTTGGTGGTGTTGACCGCCGCGCAACCGGATGCGTTACGAGACAGCGTGCAAGCGCTGCGCGACGCCGGGCGCATGGTGGTCGCGGTGGATGTCGCGGCATTAGGGGCGCATCTGACCATCACCACCGACAACTACGATGCGGGGTATCAGTCCTGCCAGCATCTGGCGGCAGCGTTAGGCGGCGCAGGCGATATTGCCATTCTGGACGGCCCACCGGTGTCGTCTATCGTTGAACGATTGTCCGGATGTCAGGCGGCGTTAGCGGAGTTTCCGGGAGTGCAGATCATCGACCGTGAAAACAGCGGCGCCAGTTACGTCGGTGGCTTGGAAGCCATGAGCCGCTTGCTGACTCGTCACCCCTCGTTGGCGGGCGTGTTCAGTATCAATGATCCGGCATCGTTAGGGGCCGAAGCCGCCGCCGCGTATCAGCAGCGACCGGTTTTGATTGCCTCGGTGGATGGCTCGCCCGCAGTGGTCGAAGCTCTAGCGCGCGGCGATGGCTTGCTGCTCAATACCGCAGCGCAGTTTCCGCAAGAAATTGGCGAGCGTGCGGTGCGGATTGGCTTACAAACATTAGAGGACGGGGTGCGGGACATTGGCACCATGCTTATCCCGGTAGAGCTGATTACCGCTGATAACGTGACCTCATACTGTGTGTGGTCACGGTGTTAAAAACTATACGCCGCCGTCGCCTGATAATGCACGTCGCCGTTTTGCACCGCTAGCGGACTGCCATCGTCGGCCCAATAATGCGTCAGACTCAAGCCAAGATTCCACGCATCGCTGTAGTCGTAACCCAAGGTGCCGATGCTGACCAAGGTATCACGTTGTAACGTTGTAAAGGCGGTCAGGCCAGTGGTTAGTTGGTCATTGAAGAAGGCTTTTTGCCATGACGCGGCAAAATTGCCCGTCAGGCGTTCATCGTCGTTTAACCCTTCATCATTCAGCCACGCCTCTACAGTTGCGAAGGTCAGAAACGTACCGTAGCGCTGATGATTGTGTTCCAGCCCCACGGCGGCATCCACCCGATCACGCGCCTCACCGAGAGCACTCAGCATGCCACCATTGGCTTGTGCAGGTACCAGTTCGTTTTTATAGGCCAGATCCACTTTCAGCAGGGTGTTGCCGAACGGGTACGTACTGCTGAGTCCCGCAAGCCAGTAGGGGTCGAGCAAAATATCGCCTGTGCCCCCATCGATTACGGGAAGGTCAGGCACCAAACGAGCCCCGTATAAACTCAGTTCTAAGCGCCCTAACTGAGTCAATGCGCTGAGGCCGAACTCAGGTGGGGCGGCGTCCATAGCTGTCAGTACCGGCTGCAATTGCGTGACCTGTGTGGCCAATGTCGGGTCGGTGAGGTCAATATCCGCCCCCAAATCAATACTAAATCCCGGCTTAGGGGTAACGAAAAAGCCAAGTTGCTGATTGCCCCGAAACCAATTGCCGATCAGCATAAACTGCGCGACCTTGCTGCCGCCTATATCACTGCCGAGTGACAGTGCTTGTGGGCTGGCGACGTCGACCACACCTGCGCCCTCAACCTTACCCCATACCAAGCTTTGCAAGCCGACACTGGCCTGCCATTGGTCGCGGCTGGTTTCTAGGGTGGCTTTATTGATGTGGCCTTGGGTGCGTACCCAATCGGTATCTTCACCGTCCCATTCGGTTGGCCAATGCAGGTCTAAACCACCATCCAGATTGAAGAACACATGGGCGTTCAGGGGCTGTGTCAATTCAGTACTGACGCGCGTTGACCAGCCTGTCAGCAGGTCGTCGTGCTGTCCATTAAGACGCTGCTCGATCACCGTGCGCACGGATGGCGGGGTGGTGACGGTATTGAAATCACCGGTCACACTGGAAAAATCGTCGAACGAGAAGTCGTCGAAATTCATGTCCTGTGCCGAGCCAAAAGGCGCAGCAAGAACGGCGGCAATAGCGACCGGCAATGCTCGGTGTTTGTTCATGACCAACAACCTACTGCGTCTGCGCGCGCAGCGCGTTCAAATGCCGTTCGCGGAACACCTGATCGGTCAAGGCGCGTTGGGTCAGGAACTCTTCTTCGATGTCTACACCGAAGGTGATGGCATCAATCGAAATGTTACTGAGACGGCTGCTGGTGAGGTTCATGACGGTGACCGAACGCGCCATCCAAACGTTGCTTAGCCGTTCAATATTGGCAAACTGAAAGCGTTTGTACTCGTCACCACGGCGGTCGTAGGTGGAAACCCGCAACTGCACCAGGCGCTCTTGGTCGATCCACATGTCGGTTTTGCTGTAGCGTGAAGTGCGCGCTCGCTCGGGAGTTGGCGTGCTTTGAATCACCCAAACCGGGCGGCCTTGATACGTCGTTTCGTCAAGCAGGGTGAATTCGTAATCGTCCAGCCAGCCCACTTTGGCTATGCCCAAGTAGTCGGAAAAGCCCAGTGTCATAAAGCCTAACCCCAGAATCAGTGTGGTAAAGGTAACCGCTTGGCCGACTTCTTTGATGGTATCGCGCAGGGCACGCATCATATTCTTGGTGCGTGCTAAGGCAACACGGTAGTGAGTCAGGAAGTGGATGGTGTCGTCCACCGCTATGCCTATGATGAGTGGAGCAATCAGTAGGGTATCGGTATCCAGTGCGCTGCCGATCAAGCCTAGGAAACCAAAGGCGAATATGGCGGGTAGCAAGTTAGGTACCATGCCCAGCAACCCGGCTTGCAACGAGCCCAGCGAGATCATCAACAGCAAGCTGATGACAAAGATGGCCAGCAACAAGCTTTGAAACTGGGTGCGTGCGAGGTCATCGGCAAGCCGCATCATCAGTGCCGTAGTGCCAGTGACTGAAATATCCATGTCCGGATAGACCGCACGCAGATGTTCAAACCCAGCGTCGATGTCGGTTTGCATTTCATCGAAGAACAGGCCGTATTCGTAGGAGCCAGCGTTCAGCATTTGCACGCTGACATGGGAGCGACTGTAGTCGTCACTGACCAGCGCGCGGCGGTCTTCGGGGTTGGCGCTGTTGAACATGTACAGCAACTGACTGACCGCCATATCACTGTCGGGGATGGCGCGGTTACCGGTGTAAGTCATGACTTCTAAGGTGTCTTTGACGACGTCGGTCAGCGCGCTGGTGCGCACCACGTAATCGCTGTATTTGGTCTCTAAGGTCGCTTGCAAACGGTCAACAGCTTGCAACACTTGTGGGTCTTGCAAGGCATCCGACTGCTGAAAATCCATCATGATAGACAGACCGCCGGTACCCATCATGTGTTCGTCCACCACCTCATAAGCCACACGGAAGGACGTGCCTTCTTTGAACAACTCAACGATGTTGGAGTCCAATTTCACTTGCGAGGTGCCATAAAGAAACAACACAAAGGCGCTTAAAAAGATGGTCGCGATGGTTTTGGGCGCGCGTGCTACGACGTCAGGTATGGCCTCTATAAAGTGGGTTGTAGCCAATGCGCGCGGGTCACATAGCGGACAATGCGAATGGCCAGTATACGACGAATGGGCCACGTGACGATGCGCAGTGGCAGGCTCAGCCACCATGTCCAGCGGCGAGCTTGCTTGGGTTGGGTACGGATGTCTGTGTGGACTTCTTTCGGGTGCCACAGGTCCATCAGTACCGGCAATACGACCAAGGTAAACACCAGAGCCAGAAATACCCCGGCCGCTGAGGCGAATCCGAATACGCGGAATTGCACCAGCGGATTGGTGGCCAGTGCCAGCATACCGGCCATGGTGGTGATGGTGGTCAGTAGGATGGGCAAGCCCGTTTTCAGATAGGCTTTGTCCAGCGCTTGCACGTGGTCGAGGTCGTGACGTCGGTAGTACAAATAGGTCGACATGACGTGAACGCAGTCTGCCACGCCGACCGCGAGAATCAGTGTGGCGGTTAGACCCAGCATTTGCGACAAGGCAATGCCGAACCAGCCGCAGAAACCGATTACCCAGAGCGTACAGAGACCAATAGCCAATACCGGCCAAACCACTGCACTGGCGCTGTGCAGCAGCAACCACAGCAGCGCGACTACGATGACGATCATCAGCATGAACAGCATGCCCATTTGCACCATGGTGTCGGCAGTCAGGTCCATCATGGCTGCAGTACCCACCGGGTAGTATTCAAAGTGGTCGGTGAATTCCGGCTGCATGATTACGCCGCGTAACGCAACCATAAAGTCGAGGTATTCGTAAAAGTCGGTGTCGCGGAACTGGCGCTCTAAGGTCTGTGCGCTTTCGTCCACCACAAAGATGTCATCGTCGAAGGTGGCACTGCCGAAAGAGCCGTTACCGAAGGCATCGCTCGAAAAGTCGCTGTCAAAGCCATCGAATGAAAGGGCGTCGCCCAGAACTGCTTGAGAACCCTCAATAGGAATGGCGCCAAAATCGGTTTGAATCATCAACGCGCCGTATTCGCCATTCTCGGAAAAATAGAACAACGGAAAGCTTGTTTGGGCGCGCGCTGTGGACTCAACAAACGCCAGTTCAGTGGGGTCATTGCGCAGTGGATCGGGTACTAAACGCGCGGAGCGAAGTGTATCGCCTTCATTGATCTGCACGCGCGCATTGCTGAGACCTTGGAGGCGGGTGATGTGACTGAGTGCCGAGTCGTCATCGCGCGAGGCTGCGTCGAGTTGTTCTTGCAGGTCGCGAATGCGACGCAAGGATTCGTAAGAAAACACGTTACCGTCTTTGGCGCGATAGACCAGGAAGACGCCGTCGTCGGAACCAAACTGCGCCCGGAATCGGTCGAGGGCAATCAGGGCCGGATCATCATCGTCAAACCAACTGTCGTAGGTTTGATCGACGGTCACCCGAAAGGCGCCGACCGCCATGACGATACTGACACCGACCGTGATGGCCAGAATCAGCCACCGCCACGGGCGGACAGCGCGCGGTACCGCGCCGAAGAAGTCGTTTAGCGAGAGCAGTTAACGTTGCATATCCATATACCTCTTAGTTGGTCCCGTTCGCAGGTGTACGTCAGAAGATTAGCGTCACGGTTTTATGTCTATTTTGGTCAGTTTATCGTCAATGATGCGCGCTGTTCGCTGACGATTGTCATGTTTTTTACACTGTCTTCAGGGCGGATGATCTACGTCAGCTGTGCTGGTTTGAACACGGCCTTTGTGCTATAAATCGGCCATTCAAAACAACGATACGGAGCGGCATTTTTGCTGCTTAGATTCCAGCGACGAGGCAACGCAAATCCATGAGCACTTCTGATCATCTCGTGATATTCGACACCACGCTGCGCGACGGCGAACAAAGTCCCGGCGCTTCTATGACGCTGGAAGAGAAAGTCCGTATTGCGACCAGTCTGGAAAAGATGAAGGTGGATGTGATTGAGGCGGGTTTTGCCGCTGCCAGTCCGGGTGACTTCGATGCCATTCAAGCCATTGCCCAAGCAGTAAAAGACAGTACGATCTGTAGTCTGGCGCGGGCGACCGACGGTGACTTGGAGCGCGCCGCGGGCGCGTTAAAAGGTGCGAATCGTGCGCGTATCCATACCTTCATTGCGACTTCGCCCATCCACATGAAGTACAAACTGCAAATGGAGCCGGACCAGGTGGTCGAGCGCGCCGTGCACGCGGTGAAAAAGGCACGCGGTTACGTAGATGATGTGGAGTTCTCTTGTGAAGATGCGGGCCGCAGTGAAGTGGATTTTCTATGCCGCATTATAGAACAAGCCATTAACGCCGGTGCTACGACGATCAACATCCCTGATACCGTGGGCTACGCCATACCCGAACAGTTTGGTGACTTGATCGCGCAGTTGATGAACCGCATTCCTAATGCCGACAAAGCTATATTTTCGGTGCATTGCCACAACGACTTGGGCTTGGCGGTGGCGAACTCGCTGGCCGCCGTTAGCCGTGGCGCGCGTCAGGTAGAGTGCACCATCAATGGCTTGGGTGAGCGGGCCGGTAACGCCTCATTGGAAGAAATTGTGATGGCCGTGCGCACGCGACCTGATTTGTTCGCCATGACGACGCAATTGGACACCCGAATGATCGTACCGACGTCGCGCTTGGTGTCATCGGTTACAGGCTTCCCCGTGCAGCCAAACAAAGCCATTGTAGGTGCTAACGCCTTTGCCCATGAAGCCGGTATTCACCAAGACGGCGTGCTGAAGCACCGCGAGACTTACGAGATCATGAAGGCCGAAGACGTCGGCTGGCACACCAACCGTATGGTGCTGGGCAAGCACTCGGGTCGCAACGCTTTGAAAGCGCGCTTTGAAGAACTGGGTTACGTCATTGCGGACGAACATCAACTGATGGCGCTGTTTGGCCGCTTCAAAGACTTGGCGGATCGCAAGCATGAAATCTTTGATGAAGACCTGCACGCATTGCTTTCAGAAAGCGGCCCTAAAACAGTACCTGAACGCTATTCTTTGAGTGACATGAGCACCGCGGCCGTGTACGGCGGCAAGCCGACCGCGACCATTAAATTGAAAGTAGACGGCGTGTTGGTGGAAACCAACGCGGAAGGCGATGGCCAGGTCGACGCCTCGTTCAAAGCCATCGAGAAAGTGGTACAGAGCGGGGCTAATTTGCAGATTTTCTCCGTGAACGCTGTCACCGAAGGCACTGAGTCGCAGGGTGAGTCCACCGTACGGTTAGAGAAGGGCGGTCGGATTGTTAACGGCAAAGGCGCGGACACTGACATCGTTGTGTCAGCCGTGAAGGCTTATATTCATGCACTGAATTTGCTGACTCAAGAAGGCAAGTTAAACCCGCAGATTACGGTTTAGTGGCAGATCATTGATGACCTTGCGCGAAGCGACCGAACCCGCCGCCGCTGAAGCCATTCGTCGGGAGTATCTCGCGGCGATGGGCGTTACCCAGTGGTATGCACGAACGCCTCTATCGGCCGGGGCTGTGGCGCTGTGGGCGGAGGATGGTGCTAACAGTGTTGATAGTACTGAGACTTCGGTTGCGGTCGCTCGACCCAGTGCGACCACACCGGCCAGTGAAGTCCGTGTTGATGCGCGTCAGCCGAGCCAGTTGCCTGATACGCCCCCTGCGAAAGAAGGTGATAAGACTGCTCGAATCGGTCGTAATAATCAAAACGAGATACCGAAGAACGCTGACCAGCCCCAACCCGTGCCGGAAGGTGATGTCGGGCGCGTGGTGAACCGCCAGATCGGTATTGAGTTTATGCAGCAGTGGTGGGCGCGTGACGGTTGGTTAATCGTTGATACACGCCCGAAAAAAATGCCGGTGTCACAGCAGCAAGCGGCGGATCGCCTGATGGCAGCCATTGCCTACGCAGTGACCGGACAGTCTTCTCCGGTTTATAGCAACTTGGTGGATTGGCCGCTGTTCGTTAATCGTTCCATCAAGCACGACATTGAAGAAGCGCAGTTTTATCTGCAGCAAAAATGGCAAGCCGTGCAGCAGGCTACGCCGATTACCCGGTTGTTATTGCTGAGTGATCAATCTGCGGCGTTGATGGGCTGCCTGCCCGCGGACGTGCGGACGGACGCGCCTTGGGAGTGGCATGGTGTGCGTTGTTTGCAAGGGCCAAGCACCAGCGAATTACTGCATCTACCGGGGATGAAAAGGGATCTTTGGCGCGCTTTGCAGCCTTGGATGAACACGGTTGAGCGTGCATGAATGAGTCGGTGGCACTGCAATTCCGCCCAATGACCCCGGCTGACGTACCGGCTTGCCTGCAGTTGGAATCGGCTGTGACCAGCCATCCGTGGACGATGGAGTCGTTGCAGCGCGCATTTAAACCCTACCACTGGAGTTGCTTGGCCGAACGCGAGGGCCGCATTGTCGGCTTTTGCGTCTGTTTGTTGGTGGCCGACGAAATGTCGATATTGAACGTTGCCGTGGCAGCGGATCAACAGCGCCAAGGGGTGGCTTTGCAGATGCTGGAGCGTGCATTTCAAGCCTGCGAGGAAGCGGGCGCGTTAGAGGTGTTTTTGGAAGTTCGCCAATCTAACGAAGCCGCGCAAGCGCTGTATCATAAGCTGGATTTTCACGTTGTCGGCATTCGTGAGAATTATTACCCCACCGAGCCTGATGGCCGCGAGCATGCGTTGATCATGGCGCGTACCATCTAACCGCTATTTAGAGTACTTCGGTGTCCACCACCAGATCGGTGGAAATGCTCTCCAACGTATCGGAAAGATCATGCTCGTCCATGCCATCCGGCAATACCACCTTTAAAGACGCCACAAACAACTGATCACCCGACATGGCCGCACTTTCGCATTGCGTATGCAGTTCGTGCACGTTGACGTGCTGGCGGGCCAGCAGGGCGGTGATTTCGCGCACAATGCCGGGACGGTCACTACCGGTAACCGTAATGTGTACCCGTGCTTTGTGGCCGGATACCCGCGCCTCGGTGGCGTCAATGGTGATTTTCACACCCTTGCTCGTTAACGCATTCAGCGCATCGCACAGCGTGTCACGTTGCGCTTCCGGTACTTCAATGCGCACGATGCCGGCAAACTTACCCGCGAGGTTAGCCATACTGCTTTCAAGCCAGTTGCCTTGATGCGCAGAAATGACATCCGCCACCTGTTCTACAATGCCGGGGCGGTCGTCGGCGATGATGCTGAGAATCAGTGGTGTCATCGTTAGGCTTCCTCGTGGTTGAGCTTTCTTGATTGAAAGAATCAGGCGTCAGCGCATTGGTCGATGTAGGAATCGGCATCCATGAAGCCTTCCAGCTCAGACACGTCGTGCACCTTCATTTTAAAAAACCAGCCGTCTTCAAAAGGATCGCTGTTGACCAGTTCAGGCGCATCTTCCAATGATTCGTTAATGGCGATCACGGTGCCTGTAACGGGCGCATAGATGTCTGACGCGGCTTTGACGGATTCAACCACGGCAATGCCGTCGCCGGCCACCACTTCGGCGTCGACTTCGGGGAGGTCGACAAATACCACGTCGCCAAGTTGCTCCTGAGCGAAATCTGTGATGCCCACAGTGATGGTGTCGCCGTCAATGAGAATCCATTCGTGGGTGTTCGTGTATTTCAAATCAGCGGGAGTATTGCTCATAGTCTGTGCTCTCACTCAACGACAGGTTGGCCCTGACGGACAAAAGGTAATTTTACAATGCGAGCGGGTAAAGCTTTACCCCTCACATCAACGTTGCACTGCCCTGATTGTCCACGCGGAACGCGGGCAAAGGCAATGGATTTCTCTAGTGTAGGTGAAAAAGTGCCACTGGTGATAATGCCGGTTTGGCCATCAGCGAAATGCACGGTCTGACCCGCTCGCATGATGCCGCGTTCTTCCAGTATTAGGCCCACCTGTCGGGGTTGGTCGCCGGCTTCGCGCAAGCGTTCCAGAGCAGCACGCCCAATAAAGTCGCGGGGCTCTGACCAATCGATCGTCCAAGCCATACCGCAGGCCAGCGGACTGACTTGGTCATCCATATCGCTGCCGTACAGGTTCATGCCTGCTTCTAGGCGTAAGGTGTCGCGGGCACCCAGTCCACAAGGGCGTGCTCCGGCGTCTACCAATTGTTGCGCCAATGCCGCAGCGTCTTCATTGGGCAAGATGATTTCAACGCCATCTTCGCCGGTGTAGCCGGTGCGGGCGATAAAATGCGAGTCGGATTCTAGAGCATTGAAAGGCTTCAAAACGGCCAGCTCGGTGTCGTATTGCGGCAATACCTGCGCCACCTGTTGAATGGCTACCGGGCCTTGTACGGCAATCATTGCGAGGTCCGGGCGCTCTTGTAGGCTCAGGTTGGCGTCAGCGGCTTGTTGTGTCATCCACGCCAAGTCTTTTTCGCGTGTGGCCGAGTTAACGACCAAGCGATAGCCTTTATCTCGGCGGTAGACTATTAAGTCGTCAATCACGCCACCCTGCTCATTGAGCATGGCGGTGTACAGCGCTTTGCCGGTCGTCGTCAATTTGGCAACGTCATTAGCCAGCAGGCGTCGCAGGAATCGTTCGGCGTCGTCACCTGATATGTCGACCACGGTCATGTGACTGACATCGAATAACCCCGATGACTGACGGACGGCATGATGTTCATCCAACTGTGAGCCGTAGTGTATGGGCATTTCCCAGCCATGAAAGGCGACTATTTTGGCGCCGTTCTGAAGGTGAAAGTCATACAAGGGTGTGCGGTTCATGCATTGCCTCGTGTGCTCTGCGGTTGCTTAAAAACTGTCATAAATGTCGGCGAAAATCCATCATGCAATGAAAAACGCGCAGGGGATATCCCGCTGCGCGTTCAGTTCAACGCGCGATTTAGCCTTTATAGGCCGCGGCTGCTTCAACAATAGCAGCTCGAGCGGCTGCAGCGTCTTTCCAGCCGTCGACTTTAACCCATTTACCCACTTCCAAGTCTTTGTAGTTCTCGAAGAAGTGTTTGATCTGCTCAATCAGCAGCGCAGGCAGGTCTTCAATTTCGTTCACGTTGTCGTACAGGCGCGTCAGTTTCTGATGTGGTACCGCGATCAGCTTGGCGTCTTTGCCCGCTTCGTCGGTCATTTCCAGAATACCAATGGCGCGGGCGCGAATTACTGAGCCTGGCTGCACGGGATAAGGCGTAACCACCAAAACGTCCAGCGCGTCACCGTCGTCGGCCAGCGTTTGTGGGATGTAGCCGTAGTTGGCGGGGTAGAACATGGGTGTCGCCATGAAACGATCTACCATCAAGGCGTCGGCGTCTTTGTCGATCTCGTATTTGATGGGGCTGCTGTTGGCCGGAATTTCGATGGCCACATAAAAGTCGTTAGGTAAGTCTTTACCTGCAGGGATCGAATTATAGCTCATGGTACGGTTCTCATCTTAGTCAAAAAATAGCGTCGGAAATAGGGTAGAAAATTAGATCGTTGCTGCCGCTGCATCAGTGGTGATGGAGCGGAAGGTAGCAAAATAGGTGGGGAATGTCTTCGCCGTACAACTAGGGTCTAATATGGTGATGGGTGCGTTGCCGAAGGCCGCGAGTGAAAAACACATGGCGATGCGGTGATCGTCGTAGGTTTCGATTTCGGCCGCTTTTAATGTGCTGAGCGGCTGGATGACGATGTAGTCTTCCCCTTCTTCCACTTCGGCACCGAGTTTGCGCAGCTCCGTGGCCATGGCGTGTAAGCGATCGGTTTCTTTCACGCGCCAGTTATAAACGTTGCGAATGGCTGTGGGGCCTTTGGCGAAGAGGGCCGTGGTAGCAATGGTCATCGCGGCATCGGGGATGTGGTTCAAGTCCACGTCGACGCCATTCAGTTCGCCGCGTGATACCTCGATCCAATAATCGCTGTAGGTGACTTTGGCACCCATTTGCGCCAGTACATCGGCGAACCGCACGTCACCTTGCACGGACGCATTACCAATGCCGTGCACCCGCACCGTGCCGCCTGCGATGGCACCAGCGGCGAGAAAATAGGACGCGGAAGAGGCATCGCCTTCGACCATGATGTTGCCCGGCGAGCGATAGCGCTGGCGACCACGAATAACGAAGGACTGGTAGTTACGGTTCTCTACGGCCACACCAAAACGGGCCATTACGTCCAGCGTAATATCGATGTAGGGCTTGGAGACCAGTTCGCCCTCTACATCAATAGTGAGGTCTTGTTCGGCCATGGGTGCACTCATGAGCAGTGCGGTCAGGAACTGGCTGGAAATATTGCCTTTAATGCTAACGCGTTCACCGCGCAAACCGGTGCCGCGAATACGCAGTGGTGGGAAGCCTTCGGCGCCCAAATAGGTGATGTCGGCACCGAGTTGACGTAGGGTATCTACCAGATCGCCAATGGGGCGCTCGTACATGCGCGCAACGCCTTCTAGGGTGTATTCGCCTTGGCCAAGGCACAATGCAGCGGTTAACGGGCGCATAGCGGTGCCTGCATTGCCAAGAAACAGCGTTAAGGCGTCGGCTGACTGAAGGGCTCCACCCAGACCGGTTACGCTGCAGCGTGTTTTGTCTTCACTCAACGTGTAGTCGACGCCTAGTGCCTCTAAGGCTTCGAGCATGCGTGCGATGTCATCGCTGTCGAGTAGGTTGGCAATCTGTGTAGTGCCTTCCGCCAGAGCCGCCAGCAATAAAATCCGGTTTGACAGGCTTTTCGAGCCAGGGATGGTGACTTCGCCGTTAACATGGGCAAGTGGTGACAGGGTAAGACGATCCATGAATCTTGCTGCTTTTGCTGAGAAAGAAAGTGTGGCTATTGTAGCGGCCTGATCTGAGGAGGCAATGATAAATGGTTGTTGCATACACCCCAGCGCAGAAGCTGGGGTGTGTCAGGAACATCAGCCGGTCTTAATCACCAAAATATCACAGGTAATCCGGTCCAGTACTTTTTCGGCGGTATGGCCGATGAGCCAGCGACCAATACCTTCGCGTGTCTGAGCACCCATGATGACGATCTGTGTGTTGCCTTCATATAAAAGGTCGGGAATGGTCGCGGTGGGAGTACCTGCTTCCAGCTTGCCAATTGTAGTTGGCAGTCCGCTCTCCGTAAGCAGTGTGTTCAAGGCTTCTTGATGCTGTTGTGCGAGTGCTTCGGTAATCGGAGTGGTATCAGGTACAGGAGGGTCCATATACACCATGAAGGGCGTGGGGTCGTACACATTCAGTACTTCGAGTTTGGCGTTGAGCTGTTCTTGCCAAGCTTTGCCCTGCATGACGATGGCTTTGTCGAGAATTTTGGGTTGGTCGCCGTGTTCAATGGGGTCGACGCAGGCGGTCAGTTGCAGGTTTTCCGGCCAAGGCTCGGACTTCACTAACAGTACGGGTAGCGGGCTGCAGCGCATTAAATCCCAGTCTGTTGAACTGAAAAAAGTGCGTTGCATGACATTTTGGTGGTGTGTCCCTTTGACAATGAATTCGAACGACTGGTCTTGCAGTAGCTCGCTTATGGCATGCCACGGGCTCTTATCCCACACCGCTTTGACGATGACCTCAACACCTTTCGTGCGCAGTTGCTCAGCTTCTTCTTGCAGAGATTTCTCCAGTCGGCCGACAAAGGCGTCACGGGAGCGTTCGCCGGAGGCCGCGTCGACCGGGTGGTTATTGGCCAGTGAGCTGTTGTAGCCGTTGGTGAATAAGAAGAGGCGAGTGCCTAGCTTTTGGGCCAAATAGCCCGCTTTGTTGAAGACGGCAAGATTGTCTTCTGCAGGATCAAAATAGACGAGTATCGGGTTCATGGCAGTTCTCCCGTTAGCGGTTGGGGCGACTCAGACATCCCCCTTTATTGTTTCAATAGCATAGACGTATTTTGTGTGCAGTGCTCTGATCCAGATCAATCCCGCCATACTCGTCGCAGTGGTGAGTTACTCCACGTAGTCAAACAGGGAGACGACGCGTTGCACACCATTAACGTCGGCAGCCAGCAGTTCAGCGCGCCGTCCCTCGGCAATCGTGACCACACCCATCAGATAAACCGTGCCGTTGTCAGTGGTGATCACGACCTTGCGCGAGGGGAAGTCACTGGTTGCCAGCATTTTGCTCTTTACACGGACGCTGATCCACTGGTCACTCGCTCGGATATCCAAGCTCGGCGATTCACTGACGGTCAATTCGTTGTGCAGAATACGAATACGACGCATGGAACGGGCAACTTCTGTCGCTTTGCGCACCATGTCTGCGTCGACCACCTGCCCGGTCAACAGGACGCGTGCGTTATGCGATGCGACATAGACGCGCGCATCAGCGAAGCGCGGGTCTGCGTTAATAAGGCCTTCACGGATACGATTTTCCAATGCGTTGTCGTCAATAATTTCGCCCACGGTTAGCCCAGGCTCATCGACACGTTGTTCTTGGCCGCTGCTGCCAAATAGACCGCAACCGCTCAGCAAAACACCAGTCAGAAAAATGAGAGGCAAGGTAAAGCGCATTAGGACAACTCCTCGGAACCAAAAATATGTAAGTCAATCAATTCACACAGCAGGTGTATCAATACCGTGTGGGCTTCTATCGCACGGGCACCGGCTTGTGGTACGGGCAATTCGATGTCGTCTGGCGTCAACACCGATTGTACGTCTTCACCTTCTTGGCAGGTAAAAGCCAGAACGCGCAAACCGCGATTATGAGCGGCTTGAACGGCCTGAACCAAATTGCCTATTTTGGTGCCATGGTCAAACACAACCAATAAATCCTGCGGGTGTGCCAAGGCCTGTATGGGCTTGGCAAACACGTCATTTATACTGGATTCAACACCAATTTGGGTAATCAATGCAGAATTATTACTTAAATTAATGGCGGGCAATGCGGGGCGGTCATGGCTGAAGCGGTGCAGCAAGTAACTGGCCATCAACTGTGCGGATGCGGCGCTGGGGCCATTGCCGCAGACCAGAATTTTGCCATCGTTTAAGAAAGTGTTACTCATCAAATCACCAGCATTAGAGACGCGCTCCAGGCATTGTTCTGCCGTTTCTTGCAGGTGTTCGATGGATCCGACGATGCGCTCGGTCAGCAGGATACGAGTGTCAGACATTAGAAGGCGTTCCTAATCCAATTAAATTCTTGCGTGTTTAGGTTAACGTCCACTACGTCGAATCGACAAGGTGCGTCTGTCTTGTGTTGTTGCATTAGGTACCATTGGGCCGCCCGGCGAAGCTTCTGCTGTTTGCTGGCCGTTACTGCTGCGAGGCCACCGCCAAAGTGATTTGAGCGTCGCGCTTTTACTTCGACAAACACGAGCACGTTCCCTTCTTGCATAATCAGGTCTAGCTCGCCCAAACGGCACTTAACGTTGCGTGCAAGCAACTTTAAACCCTGTGAACGCAAGTAGTCTGCGCACTGAGCCTCGGCTTCCAAGCCAATGGCGAGACTCATGACGTTGGCTCGGGCTCGGGCGTAGCGACCACGCGGCCGCCGATGAATTCTGCCCAACGCAGCCGACGGCTCAGTTGTCCGTTAGGGTCCAAGCTGATGGTGCCCGTTACACCTTGATAGCTGGCGTTAGGGTCTTGTTGTAAATAGCGCAAGCGTGGAACCAAGTTGAAGGCGTCAAGTCCCATAGCATAGAGGCGTGTGTAGCGTTCATAGTGATCGGGCGACAATTCGCGCAGTACTTCCTGCTGCGGGTAGGTGTTGAGCTGCCAGGGAATTTCCAGAAAACGAATGCCGTTTAAGTCAGAATTGCGGCTGGTATCGCCTGCCGCCACAATGGACGAAATAGACATGATGGGCAGGTCTTCGGCGTATTGATAATTCAATAGAGGACGTAGCTGGCGGGCCTGTTCAGGCTGTACGGCCATGAAAATCAGATCGACGTCACGCCGCCGCCTTGGGTCAGCTTGAACATTGCCGGGAATCAAGGCATTGATTTCACGCGCACGTTGCTCGCTTTCGTCAATGTTTAGCAGTTCCTTCACTTGTGCGAGGTAACGAAAGCCGTCGTCGCGCGGACGAATTTCTTGCCGCGCTACCGTCTCGCCGCCCATCTCGCGCCACTCGATGCGGAAGGCCTCCGCTACGCGTCGGCCCCAGTCGCCTTCAGGTACGATGACCGCCGCCACACGATAGCCTTGCTGCCACGCATGTTGAGCAACTTGGCGTGCTTCGTCTTCGGGCGCTAACGCAAACTGCGTTACTTGTTCGTTTGGCTCAATCCGGCCATCCGTGCGATTCAGTGCCAATACCGGTATAGGCAGGCGGCGCAGCTCTTCTATTTGGTCCACAGAGGGCCGGTTGAGTGGCCCAACGATCATGTCGGCACCGTCCTCAATGGCCGCACGAATCAAACGGGACATGTTTAGTGGCGACGAGGCTTCGTCGTAAAAGCGCAGCTCGGGTACATCTCGGCCTTCGTTTTTTGCGGCAAAGTAACCGGCCATAAAGCCGTCTATGATGGCTTCACCTGCGGCCCCCAAATTGCCCGACTGCGGCAGAATGATGGCGATGTTTTGCGGTCGTGTTGCGAGGCTTTGGCTCAAGCTGAGCAGGCTAACCGGCAGTTGACGGGCTGCCGGGTGCTGCGGGTTCATTGCTTGCCAGCGGGCAATTTGACGCATCAAGGTGTCCAAGTCGTCTTGGTGCTGGTGGTACAGATTGGCGAGCTGCAGCCAACCGCTGTAGTCCGGTGCCGTTTGTACCAGCGCCAAACGTTCAATGGCATCAGGTTCTGCGTATTGCAGTTCGAGCCAAATCGCTTCTATATTGCTGACCTGTTCTTCTGGATTCAGCATAGGATGAATAAAGATGCGTTCGCGTGCAGCAGCGACAGGCTGATTCGCTAAGCTAAACGCCTGCGCACGTAACATGCTGACTTCGATTTGCTGTGGCAGAGATAAACTGTCGAATAAATGCGTATGATCGCCCGCTAACCAACTGAGTGCGTCGCGCGAGTTGAACAACGCCAACTCTGTTTTGGCAGCCAGCAAGGCGTAGTCACGCTGCTGCGGAGCCTGCAGGCGATTGAACGGGATAGTGCTTAACAGACGGGCGGTCTTCTCTGGCTCTCGGCGCAGGTAGAAAATTTTCGCCAACTCTAAGGCGTAGGCGTGCTCGCCGATGGGCGCTAAATCCAACTCAATCAATGTTGAGCGGTCGTAGTCACTGGGCAATTCGCTGGCAAGCTCATCAATCGGGCGCTCGGTATCCAACGGTAAATCCGTTAGACTAGCGTCTGGCCCTCTGGTTGGGCGATCGTCGGTGGTCGTGCTTGGCGTGGTAGAACAGGCAGCCAGTAACACCAAGCTGCTTAAGGCTAAGCTTTTTAAGGCGATGCTCTTGACGAGTTGCGCGCGCAGCGTCAGTTTCATAATTTTACATTATCCCCAGTACATCGGATGCATTATATATGTCGGAACAGTCGACCCAATTATCTGTACCAGCGCTTTACATAGTCGCAACGCCGATCGGCAATCGTGACGACATCACATTGCGCGCGCTGACAGTTTTGCGCAGTGTGGACCGCATTCTGGCGGAAGATACTCGTCATTCACAGCACCTACTGCAACATTATGACATCAATCGGCCATTGGTGTCTGTGCATGAGCATAATGAAGCGGCGCGATTGACGCAGATTGTTCAGTGGTTGGAGGCAGGAGAGTCGTTGGCATTGATCACGGATGCCGGTACCCCATTGATATCCGATCCGGGTTTTGTGCTGGTGCGTGCATTGCGGGAGAGAGGGCTAAAGGTGATTCCTATTCCCGGTGTCTCTGCCGTAATTACCGCTTTGTGTGCGGCTGGCTTGCCCACGGACCGCTTTCAGTTCATTGGGTTCTTGCCGGCGAAGTCGGGTCCGCGCGAGCGTACATTGACTGCTGCGCTGGCGTATAGAGGCACCAGCCTGTGTTACGAATCACCGCGCCGGTTACTGGACACCTTGAAGATATTGGCCGAGTTGGCACCCGAGCGCCCTTTAGTCGTAGCGCGCGAATTGACGAAACAGTTTGAGACCTTCTTGTCGGGTACTGCCGTGGAGCTTGTGGCACAGGTAGAGGCTGATAGCGATCAACAGCGTGGTGAGATGGTGCTGCTGATTCACGGACAGACCGAAGATGTGCTGAACTCGGGTGTTGACGCCGATGCGCTGTTGACGCTGCTGGCAGAGCATATGCCACCCAAAAAAGCAGCCGGTGAAGCGGCCCGCTTGTTGGGTGGCAGTAAGAACGATCTCTACGCCCGCTTGCTCGCCCAGAAGTCTGTTGAGTGATGTGCTCACGCAGCAAATAACTTGAAAGCCCAAGGGGTTCGGCGTATTGTGCCCCCCGCAAGTCAGCCAGACAATCGCCGCTCAGCAATGAGGGGAGGAAAGTCCGGGCTCCATAGGGCGGAGTGCCTGTTAACGGCAGGGCGGCGTGAGCCGACGGAAAGTGCAGCAGAGAGTAGACCGCCTAAGTCACTTGTAAAAGTGACCGGTAAGGGTGAAAGGGTGCGGTAAGAGCGCACCGCGCGCCTGGTAACAGTGCGTGGCATGGTAAACCCCACTCGGAGCAAGACCAAATAGGGTTCCTTATGGCGTGGCCCGCGTTGGAACCGGGTAGGTCGCTTGATCGTTGCGGCGACGTAACGACTAGATGAATGATTGTCCTCGACAGAACCCGGCTTATCGGCTGACTTGCCTTTTTAAGCTTTTAAGCGCCTTTTTGTGCGCTATCCCACATCCTCTGTATTATCTCTGTAAGGTATAAAGTTCACCATTTTTAGCGAAAATCAGTCTTGAAGTTAAAGTAGAACTTTAACTATGCGCTCCAGTCTCGCGTTTTACATCAACTTCGTCTCACTGGTAGATTGGTTAGTACTTGCTAACCGCTCCTAACTGCCTGTCTTATAAGCACTTTTTTTTGAAAACCTTACTCAGTGGACGGTTGCAAATACCCATTCACCTACCTATAGTTGGCGCTGTAAGTGGGGGAAAGTGGGTTTTTGTGTCATCTGGTGGTTTTCTCCCTCACAAAATAGATGTTTTTGGTGTGTTGGTGATCAGTTTGAACCAACGTACGGGAACAAAAATAACGACGGATGCTGGTTTTGGATAAGTCAGGAACAGGAATCATGCTGCGCGGAGTGCACGCCCTCAGCATGGACAGTAAAGGCCGAATGGCTATCCCTGCTCGATTTCGGGATATGCTGACGGCTGCCTGTGGCGGTGAGTTGGTACTAACTATCGACACGGAAGAGCTGTGCCTGTTACTGTATCCTTTAACTGAATGGGAAGTGATTCAGCAAAAGCTCGAAGCCTTGCCGGGTTACAACAAACAAGTGCGTCGTATTCAGCGACTCTTAATAGGTCATGCCACCGACATTGAAATGGACGGCGCTGGTCGTATTCTCGTGCCGGGCCCATTGCGTGACCACGCCAAGCTGGACAAAAAAATCATTCTGCTCGGTCAGGGCAACAAATTTGAACTCTGGGATGAGCAATCCTGGCAAGACCGCCGCGATGCCTACCTGTCAGACGACAGTGATGATGTGCCTGATGCGTTGATGGAGTTGTCGCTATGAACGAGTTCATGCACGACTCTGTGATGTTGGAATCGGCCGTTGACTGGTTGGTATCTGACCCGTCTGGCGTGTACATCGACGGCACCTTTGGTCGTGGCGGTCATACACGACTGGTGTTGAATCGACTAGGCGCCGATGGTCGACTGATTGGTTTTGACAAAGACCCCGCTGCGGTAGCAGTAGGTCGCACACTGACGAACGAAGATGCACGCTTCCATATGGTTTGGGATTCGTTCGTCGAACTGCATAAAGGTTTGGCCGAAATTGGTGCGGCTGGCTGCCATGGCTTGTTGCTCGACTTGGGGGTGTCGTCACCTCAGTTAGACGACGCCGAGCGAGGCTTCAGTTTTATGCACGACGGCCCGTTAGACATGCGTATGAACCCAGAGGCTGGCGTGAGTGCAGCTGATTGGGTGAATTTCACCGATGAAACAGAAATAGCTCGCGTGCTCTGGGAGTATGGTGAAGAAAAATTCAGTCGGCGTATGGCGCGGGCCATTGTAATGCGCCGTGCGGAGAAGCCGTTTACACGTACTGGCGACTTGGCTGAAGTGATTAAAGTCGCAAATCCACGTTGGGAAAAGCACAAGCACCCAGCCACTCGGGCCTTCCAAGCGATTCGTATTCATATCAACAATGAGTTGGGTGACTTGGAGAAGGTACTGGATACCGCTCTCGAAGTGCTGGTTCCGGGCGGACGTTTGGTGGTGATCAGCTTTCACTCACTGGAAGACCGTATCGTGAAGCGCTTTATGCGTGATAAGAGCCAAGGGCCAAAAATTCCTCGCGGCATGCCGGTGCTGGAAAAAGATATAAAACGGCATTTAAAGGTGCTGGTAAAAGGCGATAAGGCCGATCAAGGCGAAGTGCGTGACAACGTACGTGCACGCAGCGCCGTCTTGCGCGTCGCTGAACGGCTGGAAGGTGCGGTGTGATGAACGTCAAGCCGGGGTTGCTGCTGCTGGTAGGCGCGGTCTGGGTGTCTGCGTTGTCTGTGACCTATGTCAGTCATCAAACACGGCAGATGCACGCAGAAATGAACCGCCAAAGCCAGCTTTATGCCCAACAACGTATTGAGTGGGGCCAGTTGACCTTGGAGTTGGGTGCTGTAGCGGCGCCCGTCGTGGTTGAACAGCGGGCGTTGGGTCTGCAGATGCACGCCCCGACCGTTGACGACCTTAGAATTCTGCGGGAGGTGCGGCGATGACAGCGCGCTGGCGTTTGAATTTGGTGGTGTTGGCCATGCTCTTGCTTTTAACGTCACTCGTGAGTCGGGTGGTGTATTTGCAGGTTGTCGAGCGTGAGTTTCTGATCGAACAGGGGAAGATGCGCTCGGCACGCGAAGTGGATGTTGGGGCACACCGGGGCATGATATCTGATCGTCATGGTAATCCACTCGCGGTCAGTACACCGGTTACATCTCTGTGGGCTGACCCGCGTCGTTTGCGCACCGATGATCTGCCGCGTATAGCCGAAGCGACGGGCGTTAGCTTGCAAACACTGCAACGTCGGTACGATATCCATCGTGCCTTTTTTTACGTTCAGCGCCATATGAACCCCGCTGACGCGGAAGCCGTGTTGGCTCTGCGCATTCCGGGCCTTTATGGTCGCCAGGAATATAAACGCTACTATCCCGCTGGTGAGGTGGCAGCGCATATTGTCGGTTTTACCGACATTGATGACCACGGCCAAGAGGGTATTGAGTTAGCGTACGATGAATTGCTCAGCGGTCAGTCGGGGCGGGATCTCGTACTGCAAAATCTTAACGGCCGAGTAGTGCGTCATGTTGAGTCTCGTTTGTTGCCGGAACCCGGTCGCGACTTGCAACTGACATTGGATTTGGACTTGCAGTATCAAACGTATCGCTCGGTCAAAGCTGCATTTCAGCGTCATCAGGCTGATTGGGCTTCCGTCGTTGTGTTGGATCCGCGCACGGGCGAGGTGTTGGCGATGGCCAATCAACCTTCTTACAACCCGAATGATCGTGCTTCCATCCAGCCGGCTCACTTGCGTAATCGGGCCATTACCGACGCCTTTGAACCCGGTAGCGTGATTAAGACCATGACGGTAGCGGCTGCATTGAGTAGCGGGCAGTTTCAGCCCAGCCAGCTTATTGATACCAACCCTGGTCGACTGTCTATCGGTGGTGGCAGTACCGTACGGGACTTCCGCAACTACGGCGTTCTGAACGTGACGGATGTAATGGCCAAGTCGTCGAACATCGGTGTTAGCAAAATGGCAATGGAGCTGGGTGGGCACAACCTCTGGTCGACCTTTTATCAGTTTGGCCTGGGGCAGACCGTCGGCGTGGGTTTCCCCGGCGAAGCCAATGGCACCCTGCCCAATCACGCACGCTGGTCGACGGCGCAAGTAGCCACCATGTCCTACGGTTACGGTATGACCGCTACTACGTTGCAATTGGCACAAGCCTATGCCGCCATCGTCAATGACGGCGTGCGTGTACAACCACAGATTCTGCGTAACGTCGTCATATCGAGTCCGGTAAGAGTAATGACGCCTCAGGTCGCCAGTGAACTGCGAGATATGTTGGAAGCTGTAACGGCTGACGGTGGCACCGGTACACGAGCGCGGACGCCGTTTTATTCAGTCGCCGGCAAAACGGGCACTGCGCATACTGTCGGGTTAGCGGGTTATGATGACAACGCCTATCGCAGCGTATTTGTGGGTTATGCCCCGGTACATGATCCGCAAGTCGTTGTGGCGGTAGTCGTTAATAATCCACGCGGTGAAGAATATTTTGGGGGTGCTGTCGCAGCGCCCTTGTTTGCTGAAATTACCCAGCAGACGCTGACTCATTTTGGAGTGGCGCCTGACAGCATAATGACCGCTCTGGAGGGGTTATGAAAACCGATTGGTTGACGCAGGTTATGCAGCACTTAGAGCGCACAGGCGGTACCGCCGTGCTCGACAGTCGCGCCGTCAACTCCGGTGACGTATTTGTCGCCTTGCCAGGTCAAAATGTGGATGGGCGGGATTTTATTTCTCAGGTATTGGGGCAAGAATCCGTTCTGGTATTGGCTGAAGGCGATAACGGCCGTCAAAACCAGTCATCCGGTGCCGAACACAGTGTTATTTGGGTGCCGGAGCTGAGTCGTCGTTTAGGGCAGTTGGCGGAAGCATTGTTCGCGGTTAACGAGTCGAATCTGTCACTGTTGGGTGTTACCGGCACTAATGGTAAGACATCCATCAGTCATTTTTTGGCGCAGTGTCTGTCTATTGAAGCCGGGCGTTGTGGCCTTATTGGTACTATCGGCGCCGGTTTGTGGCCGCAACAGCAGAGCACTTACAACACGACGCCGGACGTACTGACCAATCATCGTCTGCTGGCCCAGTGGGCTGAAATGAACGTGCCTTATGCCGCGATGGAAGTGTCGAGCCATGCGTTAATGCAAGGGCGTGTGGACGGACTGCGTTTTCGCGTCGCCATGTTTACCCAGCTAACGCGTGATCACTTAGACTTCCATGGCACCATGGAAGACTATTTTGCCGCTAAGAAGCGCTTGTTTGACCCTGCTCGGAGTCAATCTGCGGTGGTCTGTGTGGATGACCGCTGGGGCCAAGAGTTATTGAGCTATCGCCGGGACGCCATTCGTGTTTCAGGTAAGGTCGGTGCCGTAGCAAACGTCGCACCAACAAAGATCGAGCGACACCCCCAAGGGTTGCGCATTCACTGGACGACGCCATGGGGCGACGGCGTGACGAACACGCAGTTGATTGGTGACTTTAACGTCGCCAACCTTGCGGTGGTCATTGGTACTCTGGGTGTGTTGGGCCTGAGTTTCGAGCGCATGGCTGAGCTGTTGACGCAATTGACGCCAGTAGCCGGGCGGATGCAGCCAGTGTTACTCCAGAGTGGGGTGCTGGCGCTGGTGGATTATGCGCATACCCCGGATGCATTAGAAAAAGCCCTGCAGGCGGCGCGTCACCATGCAACCGGGCGTGTTCATTGTGTGTTTGGCTGCGGCGGCGAACGGGATCGTGGTAAGCGGCCCCTGATGGCTGCGGCTGCGGCCGCGCGAGCAGACCAACTGTGGGTCACCAGCGACAATCCGCGCTCCGAGAGTTTTTTGCAGATTGTGAGCGACATGCTGCCCGGTATGCCGCGCGACGCCCGTTATGAAGTGGTCGCTGATCGTGCCGAGGCCATTTTAATGGCGGTGCGTGACGCAGCCCCCGGCGATGTGATTCTGATCGCCGGAAAGGGCCATGAAACCTATCAAGACATCCAAGGCGTGAAACATCACTACTCGGATTTAGAAGCCATTCAAGCAGCGGAGGAGCGAGCAACATGATGCGTCCACTGCTCAGTACCGAGCTATCGTCGTTGTATGAAGGTTCCGCCGTCACTGGCGCCGTAGAAGTGCTGGATTTCAGTACTGACACGCGCAGCTTACAAGCGGGCGACGCCTACATAGCGCTGCGCGGTGAGCATTTTGATGGGCATCAATTTAACCGCGATGCGGAAGCACGCGGTGCCGCGCTGTTGGTGGTTGATCACCCTGATACCTTGGCAACACCGCAATGGATCGTACCGGACACGCGGTTAGCGCTGGGTAAATTAGGTGCGGCCAATCGTGTATTAAGTGCCGCGTCTGTCGTCGCGCTGACTGGCAGCTCGGGCAAAACGACGACGAAAGAAATGTTAGCCATGATGCTGGGGGCGTGTGGCACGACTTTGGCGACTGAAGGCAATCTGAACAACGACATCGGCGTGCCGAAGACGCTGTTGCGCATCGCCCCGGAACATGAATACGCAGTGCTGGAACTGGGCGCCAACCATGTAGGTGAGATTGCTTACACGACCGCACTGGTTCGTCCGGATGTGGCCGTTATCATCAACGCTGGGAGCGCTCATCTGGCGGAATTCGGCTCGACCGAGCGGATTCGTTTGGCCAAGGGCGAAATATTGAGCGGACTGAGTGAAAACGGGGTGGCGGTGTTGAACTTGGATGACAAGGGATACGCACAGTGGTCAGCAGCGGCGCCAGGGCGTGTGGTGAGTTTTTCCGTTAAGAATCCTGACGCGGATGTACTGGCCACTTTGGAACAAGTGGAAGACGAGCGCACGTTAGTTCATTTGCGTGGCCCGGACTTCGAGCACAGCGTCGTGTTGCCTTTAGTGGGCGCACACAACGTGGCGAATCTAGCCGCCGCAGCGGCCGTTATGGTGGCATTGGCATTGCCGGTACACGTGTGGTTGCCCGCCATCGCCAGCGTGCGTCATGCGCCTGGTCGTTTAGTACAACACAGTTTCAAAGGGTGGCGTCTGATCGACGACACCTACAATGCAAACCCAGAGTCCGTGGCGGCAGCGATTGATGTGTTAACAACGCTGCCCGGCCAGCAGATTCTCGTGCTGGGTGAGTTGGGTGAATTGGGCGATCACACGCAAGAAGCTCATGAGCAGATTGGTCGTTACGCCCGTCAGCGCATCGCGGCGGTATGGACGTATGGTGATATGGCGCGCTTCAGTAGCAGCGCTTTCGGCAAGAGCGGACAGCATTTCGCCTCTAAAGCAGAATTGATTGCAGCGTTACATAACAAGGTCGTGCGCGAGAAAACGGGCGCGGTATTAATTAAAGGTTCTCGATCAGCCGGCATGGAAGAAGTTGTGCGAGGGTTGATCAACCAGTTGGAACAAGGAGCAACACCCTAATGCTACTGTGGCTCTCGACGTGGCTCAGCGAATTCTTCACGCCGTTTGGCGTGGTGCAATACATTACGATGCGGGCCATCTTGGGCGTTTTGACCGCGCTTGGACTGTCTCTGCTGATTGGTCCAAGCATGATCAGAATGCTGCGCCGCCATCAAGTCGGTCAGGCGATTCGCTCTGATGGCCCGCAAACACATTTGAGTAAGGAAGGCACACCGACGATGGGCGGTGCCTTAATCCTGTTCTCTGTACTGCTCAGCGCGCTGCTGTGGTCTGATTTATCCAGCCATTATGTCTGGATTGTTGTCGGCGTTACGTTCGCCTTCGGCCTTGTTGGCTTGGTTGATGACTACAAGAAAGTAGTGAAACGCAATTCGAAGGGACTTGCAGCGCGATGGAAGTATTTGTGGCAGTCGGTGGCGGGCTTAATTGCTGCGGTAGCGTTGTACCAATTCGCCCAGACACCGTTGGAAACGTCTTTGCTCGTACCTTTTTTCAAAGACATCGCGATCCCGTTGGGCTTTGGCTTTATTGTGCTGACCTATTTCGTCATTGTGGGTACCAGCAATGCGGTCAACCTCACGGATGGTTTGGATGGTCTGGCCATTGTGCCAACCATTCTAGTCGGCGGCGCGCTGGGTGTATTTGCTTATGTCAGTGGGCATTTCCAGTTTGCTAACTATCTTGGCATACCCTTTGTTGCTGGGGCCGGTGAGTTGGTGGTGTTCTGTGGTGCCTTGGTCGGCGCCGGTTTGGGTTTTCTGTGGTTCAACACCTACCCGGCCCAAGTCTTCATGGGTGATGTAGGCGCTCTCGCACTGGGTGCCGCGTTGGGTGTAATCGCCGTGATCGTGCGCCAAGAAATTGTACTGTTCATTATGGGCGGATTGTTCGTTGCCGAGACGTTGTCCGTCATTGTGCAAGTCGCCAGCTACAAGCTAACCGGGCGTCGCGTGTTTCGTATGGCGCCGTTGCACCATCATTATGAGTTAAAAGGCTGGCCAGAGCCGAGGGTGATTGTTCGATTTTGGATCATTACCGTCATTCTGGTGTTGATTGGTTTATCAACCCTGAAGTTGCGGTAAACGCGCTTCAATTTTTTAGCAATATATTGAGTAGAGAAGCAAGAGCGGTATGGCACAACTGATCGGAACAGACAAGCAGCGAGTCGTCATTGGGCTGGGTAAAACCGGTTACAGCATGGCGTCTTGGCTGGCTGCGCAAGGCGTGCCGTTTCGGGTGATGGACACTCGAGATGACACGCCCTATGCAGCACGATTTGCGGCTGAATATCCGCAGGTCGAACTGTGCTTGGGACGATGGGCCACTGAGTGGTTGCAGTCTGCCGACGAATTGTACGTTAGCCCTGGTGTCGCACTGGCTGAGCCGGAAGTGGCTGCGGCGATTGCGAAGGGCGCTAGCGTCGTCAGCGACGTGGCCTTGTATGCACGCCAGACCCAAGTGCCGATCATTGCCGTAACGGGCTCCAATGGTAAGAGTACTGTGGTGACTCTGTTGGGCGAAGTAGCGCGTCATCTGGGCATTAATGCCACAGTGGCCGGTAACATTGGCAAGCCCGTGTTAGACCTGATGCACGAGCCCCACGAGCTGGCCATTCTCGAACTATCAAGCTTCCAGTTGGAAATGGTCGAACACTTAAACGCCCGTGTGGCGATGGTGCTGAACATCAGCCCCGACCATATGGATCGTTACGAAGACATCGCGGCCTACCGGCTGGCTAAACACCGTATTTTTGAAGGTTGCGACAGCTTGGTGGTCAACGCCGACGACATTTTAACGCAGCCGTTGATGTCCAGTGCACGGCCATTTAAAGCGTATTCGCTGCGGCGCAAAGACATTGGTCAGTTGAGTGCAGTGGTTGAAGCTGACGGCATTCATATTTTTGATGGCTTAAATGAAGTCATTCATTGGCCGACGTTGCGTTTGAAAGGTCGTCATAACCTACAGAACATTTTAGCGGTGTTGTCGGTCGCGCAATTAATGTCGTGGCCGTTAGCGCAAGTTGCAGACGCCATCGCCAATTTTGCCGGCTTACCGCATCGCTGTGAATGGGTCGCCGAAATTGACGGTGTTACCTTTGTGAATGACTCAAAGGGTACTAATGTCGGCGCGACCGTGGCGGCTTTGGAAGGCTTGGCGCCGGAATGCGCAGGGCAGCTTCATCTGCTGGCAGGTGGTGACGGTAAGTCGGCCGATTTCAAGCCTCTGGCTAAAGCCTGTGGCGCGTTAAAAATTGCGGTTTATACCTACGGCCGCGACGGTGCGGCTATTGCAGATGCTTGCCAAACCGAACACGTGGTCGCGGTGCGCACCAAGACTTTAGATGAAGCATTAGCAGAAGCGCGCGGTGCGGCGAAATCAGGCGACTGGGTGTTGTTGTCGCCAGCCTGTGCCAGTTTTGACCAGTTTGCTAACTTTGAAGCTCGCGGTGTGGCATTCGCCCAATCGGTATTGGGAGGTGCTGCATGACAACAGCCTCTCTGTACGAAACTTGGCGTGAAGACCGCTGGCTGGACTGGACACAGGTCGACCGCACACTGCTGGTGCTGGGTTTTTCGCTGGCCTTATTTGGCTGGTTGATGATCTCTTCTGCTTCGATGGACTTTGCGGAGCAGAACCTAGGCGGCGCGTTTGCGCTAGTTCAGCGCCACGGCGTGTATCTGGTCTTGGCTTTTATCGCGTTTGGCATCACGGTGTATGTGCCGATGACGTTGTGGTACCGCTTGGGAGCTCCCATCTTGCTGGTGGGCGTGCTGATGCTGGTGTTGGTCTTGGTGCCCGGCATTGGTCACGAAGTGAACGGCAGCTGGCGCTGGATCAATTTGGGCTTTATCCAGTTTCAGCCCAGCGAACTGGCCAAATTGGCAATGATTCTCTATGTGGCCGGTTACCTGGTGCGGCGTCAGGAAGAAGTGCGCACCAGCTTACGTGGCTTTTTGAAGCCGCTGTTGGTCGTGGCGATTGTCACCACGTTGTTGTTGGCGGAACCGGACTTCGGCGCCGTGATTGTCATCATGACGACCATCATGGGCATGATGTTTTTAGGTGGTGTACGAGCCGGACAGTTCTTTGTAACCATAGCGGTGGCAATACTGTCGGCGGGTTTAATGGCCATTACACAGACGTACCGCGTGCAGCGGATTATGTCGTTTATGAACCCTTGGGCAGAAGAAAATGTGTTTGGTTCGGGCTATCAGTTGACCCAAGCATTGATTGCTTTCGGGCGTGGCGAATGGTTCGGCGTCGGTTTAGGTAACAGCTTGCAGAAGCTGTTTTACCTGCCTGAAGCACACACAGACTTTATTGTTGCTATCATCGGCGAAGAGCTAGGATTGTTCGGTATTTTGATCCTGCTGGCTGCGTTGGCGTGGTTGGTCTATCAAATGATTATGGTGGGCTGGCGGGCTGATCAGGCAGGCAATTCGTTTGGTGCTTATACCTGTTTTGGCATTGCCATGGTGTTCGCGCTGCAAATCTTCATCAACGTCGGGGTGAATACGGGCTTATTGCCCACCAAAGGCCTGACGTTGCCATTGGTCAGCTACGGCGGTACGAGTCTCTTGGTCAGCTTTACCATGTTGGGCTTGGTGGCGAGGGTATCGGCGGAAACGGCAGCGACCCCAGAATTGAAAGGAGATGCGAATGAGTAAGCCGCGCATCTTGATCATGGCTGGCGGTACTGGTGGGCACGTGTTCCCTGGACTGGCCGTCGCCGACCGCTTGCGTGAGTTGGGTCATGAAATTAATTGGCTGGGTACGGGGCGTGGTATTGAAAACGAATTAGTGCCTGCGGCTGATTACCCATTGCACCGTTTAACGGTAACAGGCGTGCGCGGAAGTGGTCCTGTGGCTCGACTATTGGCGCCGTTTCGTATCGCGCAGTCCATTTGGCAAGCAATGCGCATATTGCGTGCGTTTAAGCCCGCCGTAGTGCTGGGCTTGGGTGGCTACGCGTCAGGGCCTGGCGGTATCGCTGCTCGCCTCATGCGTATTCCCTTGGTAATCCATGAGCAAAACGCTGTGGCGGGAACGACCAATAAATTGCTATCGCGCTTTGCCAACGCCGTATTGTGCGGCTCTCCAAAGGCTTTTGCGCCTAACGTAACATGCAAGGTTGTGGGCAACCCGGTACGGGCGAGTATGGGCTCTATTGCTCCGCCCGCCGCGCGCGGTTTGGCCATGCACGCACCGTTGCGCTTGTTGGTGTTGGGAGGCAGTCAGGGTGCACAGGCCATCAATCAACTGGTGCCCGCGGCGTTGAAACTGATACCGGTTGATCAGCGTCCAAGCGTTCGCCACCAAGCTGGCAAAGCCAATGTTGAGTCAACTCAGGTGGCTTATTCCGAAGCGAATGTGAGCGCAGACATCGTTCCGTTTATCGCGGATATGGCAGAAGCCCTGAGTCAAGCTGATTTAGTGATAGCGCGCGCTGGTGCCCTGACTGTCGCCGAGATAGCGGCGGTGGGTGTGAGCAGTGTGCTAATACCCTTCCCATATGCGATTGACGATCATCAGACAGAGAACGCGCGCAGTTTGGTCGAATTGGGTGCCGCGACTGTGTTACCACAGGCGGATTTAACAGCAGGGCAATTGGCGCAGGTACTGCGTGAACAATTGCAGCCAGAAGCGTTATTGAATCGCGCTGCAGCCGCTCGTGCGGCGGGAAAACCGGACGCTACCGAACAGGTTGTGCGTGAGTTACAGAATTGGATGGGAGAGAAGGCATGACCTTCAAGAAAGCAAACATAACCGTATTTGACGTGCCAGAAATGCGCCGTATTCGCCGTGTGCACTTCGTGGGTATCGGTGGTGTGGGTATGTGCGGCATCGCCGAAGTATTGCTGAACCAAGGGTATGAAGTGTCAGGCTCCGACATTCGTGCCAGTGCCACGACGGCGCGACTAGAACAATTGGGTATGGACATCACCATCGGTCATAAAGCGGAGAACGTTGAACGGGCAGACGTCGTTGTCACCTCTACCGCAGTGAAAAAAGATAACCCGGAAGTCGTTGCCGCCATAGATCTACGGATTCCTATGGTGCCGCGCGCCGAGATGCTGGCGGAGTTGATGCGCTATCGTCACGGTATCGCGGTCGCAGGAACACACGGCAAAACAACAACGACCAGTCTTGCTGCATCGGTTCTGGCCGAGGGTGGCTTAGATCCAACGTTTGTTATCGGTGGACGCTTGAACAGCGCCGGGACGAACGCCCGTTTGGGTACCTCACGCTATTTGGTCGCCGAAGCCGATGAGAGCGACGCGTCGTTCCTGCATTTGCAGCCCATGGTTGCTGTGGTTACCAACATTGACGCCGACCATATGGACACCTACGGCGGTGACTTCGAGAAAGTGAAAGACACCTTTGTGTCGTTCCTGCACAACCTGCCGTTTTATGGCTTAGCGATTTTGTGCATTGATGACGAATACGTGCGTGAAATCATTCCGCGCATCGGTCGTCCGACAGTGACTTATGGTGTTGCCGACGAGGCGGACTACCGCATCAGTGATATTCAGCCAGAAGCGTACAGCACGGCGTTTACCGTGCATCGTCCGGGCGGACTACCACCATTGGCGGTACGCGTTCGGATGCCGGGTCAACACAACGTATTGAATGCTACGGCGACGGTCGCCATGGCAACAGAAGAAGGCATTGACGACGAGTCCATCGTTAAAGCGTTGGAGCAGTTTGCGGGCGTCGGACGACGCTTCCAAGTGCGCGGCGAATTCACCAATGCCAAAGGCAGCATGATGCTGGTGGATGACTACGGTCATCACCCTCGTGAACTGGAAGTAACCATTGAGGCGGCGCGTCAGGGCTGGCCGGAGCGCCGCTTAGTGCTGGTCTTTCAGCCGCACCGCTACACTCGAACCCGCGATCTCTATGAAGATTTCGTTCGCGTGCTGTCAAAAGTGGATGTGCTGGTACTGCTTGATGTGTACTCCGCTGGGGAAGATCCCATTACTGGTGCTGATGGTCGTTCGTTAGCACGCAGCATTCGTCAGCGCGGCCAGGTCGAGCCAGTGTTTGTTGAAAACATCAATGACGTGGTTGGCTTGCTGCCGAACTTGCTAGAAGACGGTGACCTTGTGATCGCGCAGGGCGCAGGTGACATTGGCGGGTTAGCCATTGAATTGCAGAATCAGCAGTTGGGTTTTAAAGCATGACGAACGTGAACGGGCTGAACACACAACCGAGCAAGATCGCCGTTTTATTCGGCGGCAAGTCGGCCGAGCGTGCGGTATCGCTGCAAAGCGGGCAGGCGGTAATTAAGGCGCTAAAAGACAGCGGCGAAGACGTTGTAGCCATTGATACCGCAGAGCCGTTTATTGACCGTTTGATGGCGGGTGATATTCGCCAAGTATTCATCGCTTTGCACGGTCGGGGCGGCGAAGACGGTAGTCTGCAAGGTTTGTTGGATACTTTGGAAATGCCTTACACCGGGAGTGGTGTTGCGGCTTCGGCACTGGCGATGAACAAGGTCATTACGAAACAGATCTGGCATGCCCACGGTTTACCTACGGCGCCCTTTGAACTGTTGGATGAGCACAGTGATTGGGCCAAAGTGCTGCAACGCCTGGGCGGCAAAGTGGTCATAAAACCGGTTCTGGAAGGGTCCAGCATTGGCATCACCATCGCCGACAGTCCTGAGCTGGTAAAAAGCGGTTTCGAATTGGCCCGGCAGTTTGATCGCGTGGTAATGGCAGAGAAATTTATTAACGGCCCCGAATACACCATGAGTATTCTGGCGACCGCCCACGGACTTGAAGCGTTGCCGGTTATTCGTATGCAGTCCGCCGGACAGTTCTATGACTACGACGCGAAGTACGAGCGTGATGATACGAACTATTTCCTGCCTTCTGGCCTGTCCGAAACAGACGAGAAGGCGATTCAGGATACGGCTCTGCGGGCGTTTAGTGCGCTTGGGTGCAGCAATTGGGGGCGTGTTGATGCCATGCGTGATGCGGACGGTAGCTGGTATCTGTTGGAAGCCAACACAGTGCCTGGGCTAACCAGCCACAGCTTGGTGCCCATGGCGGCTAAGGCGGCAGGATTAGATTTTACCGCGCTGATACAAACCATTTTAGCGCGACACGGAGATTGATTAAGTGACACGACGAGGCGCCACACGCCGTCGGCATTGGCCGACCATCAATATTGCACTGCCCGAGATCGAAACGCGGGTGTGGCAACGTTTGGTGTTGGGTCTGTGCGTCGTTGGTGGGGTAGCGCTGGTCGGGTTTTCGGTGCGCGGCCTAACGCCGGAACAGGTGCGTTGGACGATGGATTCCGAGCTGTTGTTTCAGAGCGAGAATGAAGTGATGGCGGTGATGGATCAATACGCTGACATCAGCTACTGGAGTTTGTCGCTGCCGGAAGTAGAACAGACGCTGGCCGCGTTGCCTTGGATTGAACACGCGTCATTGGTGCGCCAGTGGCCGGATCAAGTGGTGGTTCGGATCAGTGAGCAAACGCCGTTGGCTTATTGGAACGACAGCGCATTCATCAACAGCCGGGGGCAGGTGTTTGGGCCGAGCGATTTGGTGTTTGAACTGCCGAAGTTGTCCGGGCCAGAAGGGCGCGCAACAGATGTGATGACGCATTACCTGCAGTTCAGTCAGATGTTCAGCGCCATGGGATATCGCATTGATGCGCTGGAGTTGGCTCCCAGAGGGGCTTGGACAGTGCATCTCGATAACGGCGTCGAAGTGCGCCTAGGACAGAAGAATATTTTACAGCGGGCGCGCCGAGTGGCACGCGTGTTGGGTGAGACAAACGACCGGGTGCAGACCGGAAACATCGCCGTCATGGACGCGCGCTATCAATTTGGTGTAGCAGTGGAATGGAAAGCAGAGACAAGAGCGGGAGAGTCAGCATGAGTTCATCACATAAGGGCGAGTTGATTGTCAGCCTGGACATCGGTACGTCCAAGGTGGTGGCGATTGTCGGGCTGGTCAACGCCGAAGGTGGCCTCGAAGTGGTCGGTCTGGGCTCACATCCGGCGTACGGCATGAAGAAGGGTGTCGTGGTCAATATCGAGTCCACCGTACAGTCTATTCAGCGCGCCATTGAAGAAGCTGAATTGATGTCAGGCTGTGATATTCACTCGGTTCATGTCGGCATTGCCGGTAGCCATATTCGCAGCCACAACAGCCACGGCATTGTCGCTATTCGCGATAAAGAAGTGCAGGAAGCGGACGTAGAACGGGTGATCGATGCTGCGCAAGCGGTCGCGATTCCGGCAGACCAGAAAATTCTGCACATTCTGCCGCAGGAATACTTGATTGATAACCAAGAGGGAATCAAGGAGCCGTTCGGCATGTCTGGTGTGCGCCTTGAAGCCAAGGTTCATCTGGTCACGGCCGCCGAGAACGCCGTGCAAAATATCGAAAAATGTGTGCGTCGTTGTGGGCTTGAAGTTGAACAGATCATTTTGGAGCAACTGGCTTCCAGCTACGCCGTGTTGACCGCCGACGAGAAAGAGTTGGGTGTTTGCATGGTGGATATCGGTGGCGGTACCACCGACATGGCGATTTTTACCGAAGGTGCGATCCGCCATACATCGGTGATCCCGATTGCGGGCGATCAGGTCACCAATGATATTGCCATGGCCTTTGCTACTCCAACGCAGCATGCGGAAGAGATTAAGGTGAAATACGCTTGCGCACTGGCGCAGCTGGCTGGCGCGCACGAGTCGATCAAGGTGCCCAGCGTTGGCGATCGCCCACCGCGTGAATTGTCACGTCAAGCGTTGGCGGAAGTCGTTGAGCCGCGATACGAAGAATTATTTTCATTGATTCAAGCCGAGCTGCGTCGCAGTGGGTACGAAGAAATGATACCGGCCGGCATCGTGCTGACCGGTGGTACCTCCCGTATGGAAGGTGCCGTAGAACTTGCCGAAGAGGTATTTCACATGCCCGTTCGGCTCGCTTACCCCACAGGTGTGACGGGACTGACTGATGTAGTACAGAGCCCAGTGTATTCCACCGGGGTAGGGTTGCTGTTACACGGACTGCAGCAACTTGAACTGCAGGGCAGTAAAAAGAAGAAACGCGCGCAGAAACAACAAGCAGGGTTTTGGACGCGTTTTAAAGACATGGTCAAACAAAATTTCTAATGGATAGAAGAGGAGCGGGCAAATGGCTGAATACGAAAAGGCGATGACATCAGGTGACATGTTCACCTTGGTCGAGTCTTCACCGAATCAAGCTGTCATAAAAGTAGTGGGCGTGGGCGGCGGTGGCTGTAATGCCGTGCAGCACATGTTGGCAACCAACCAAGTGCCAGGGGTACAGTTTATCTGCACCAACACTGACGCACAGGCGCTGGACGTACTGGACGGCGCAACCGTTCTGCAATTGGGCGGCGCATTGACCAAGGGTCTGGGGGCGGGCGCGAACCCCGAAGTGGGTCGGCAGTCAGCGATCGAAGATCGCGATAAAATTGTAGAAGTACTGCAAGGTGCCGATATGATCTTTGTTACCGCCGGTATGGGCGGTGGCACGGGCACGGGTGCAGCGCCGATCGTTGCTGAAGTGGCGAAAGAGTTAGGCATCCTGACGGTTGGCGTGGTCACCAAGCCGTTCAAATTTGAAGGTCGCCGACGCATGAAGCTCGCAGATGCGGGTATTGAAGCATTGCGTCAGCATGTGGATTCATTGATTTGTATCCCAAACCAGAAGTTGCTGACCGCCATGGCTGACGACGTGAGCCTGTTGGATGCGTTTGCGGAAGCCGATAACGTCTTGCTGAATGCGGTTCAGGGTATTTCCGACCTGATCATTCGTCAGGGTAAGATCAACGTCGACTTTGCCGACGTCCGTACGGTTATGGCCGAAATGGGCATGGCGATGATGGGCGCAGGTGTGGCGCGTGGTGAGAACCGTGCGACCAAAGCAGCCGAAGCGGCAATTCGCTCTCCGTTGTTGGAAGATGTGGATTTGCGTGGTGCGCGGGGCGTGCTGGTGAACATCACTGCAGGTGTTAATTTGGGTCTGCATGAGTTCGAAGCCGTAGGCGACATCATTGAGGAATTTGCGGCGGAAGATGCTACAATTGTGATTGGTACAGCAATTGATCCTGAGCTCACTGACGAGATCCGTGTCACCGTAGTGGCAACAGGTATTGGTGAGAAAGAAGAAAAGCCGGTCATAGCCGTTGACAACACGCGTAAAAAAGTCGAAACGAATTACCAGAAACTGGATCGACCTACGGTGATGCGTCGTCGTGATGACGAGGTGCGTAGTCAAAATACTGGCGCGAAACCGCAAGGAATGGACGATTTGCTTGACGTTCCGGCGTTCTTACGGCGTCAGGCTGATTAACACTTTGTATTTTTGCAAACGGAGTCTATCTGCTATGATCCTGCAACTATTGAAACAATCGATTACAGGTAGGACTCCCAAGACATGGTGAAGCAACGCACGCTCCGAAACGCCATCAAAGCAACAGGCGTGGGGCTACACTCTGGAGAGAAGGTCTTTCTGACACTTCGTCCTGCTCCAGTGGACACAGGGATTGTCTTTCGTCGGACAGATCTCAGCCCAGAGGTAGAGATACAGGCCTTTGCGAAAAATGTGGGTGACACGACCTTGTCAACCACGTTGATGAAGGGTGACGTGCGTGTGGATACTGTGGAACACTTGCTTTCAGCCATGGCTGGCCTCGGCATAGACAACGTCTATGTCGACGTCAGTGCGGCTGAAGTACCTATTATGGACGGCAGTGCGGGTCCTTTCGTTTTCTTGTTGCAGTCGGCGGGCATAGCCGAGCAAGATGCGGCGAAGAAGTACATTCGTATTATCCGGCCGATTGAAGTACGTGATGGTGACCGAGTCGCTCGGTTTGAGCCATACGACGGCTTTAAGATCAGTTTTAAGATCGATTTCGATCACCCCGTATTTTCAAGCGGGAATCAGTTCGCAAGCCTCGACTTTTCTTCTTCGACTTTTGTTAAAGAAATCAGTCGAGCGCGTACGTTTGGTTTTATGCGTGACTTTGAGTACTTGCGTGCGAACAATTTGGCCTTAGGCGCGAATTTCAACAACGCCATTGCCATGGATGAATACCGCGTCTTGAACGAAGACGGTTTGCGTTACGAAGACGAATTTGTGAAACACAAGATATTGGACGCCGTGGGTGACCTGTATTTGCTGGGCCACAGTCTGATTGGGCATTTCATTGCCGAGAAGTCGGGGCATGGTTTGAACAACCTGTTGCTGCGTGAATTGATCTGTCACCCTGAAACATGGGAGTACATGACCTTTGACACAGCCGATGCTGCTCCTATATCTTATCGCCCAGTACTAGCGTAAATCGGACGTAAGCAAACACTATGGATATCATTCTTGTCAGTCGCCGTCATGGCAGCTCTACACATATACCGCGCTGGCTCGGCAAATGGGTGGTCCCGTTTTTTGTTGCGGTCATTTGTGTGACCTTTTTTGCTGGTTATCGCGTTGGCGCGCCCATTCATGAGATGGCGCTCAGTAAAGATGCGATGATCCAGTGGGAAAGTGAGATCAATAGTCAAAAAGCAGAAGTAGAAAAAATTTCACGTCTGACCCATGAACAGCTCGACGCCTTGACGGTCCGGTTGGCCGAATTGCAAGCCCGTTTAACACGCGTAGACGCGCTGGGTGAGCGCTTGGTTCAGGTGGCCGGATTAGAAGATGGTGAGTTCGATTTCACTATGATGCCCGGTGTGGGTGGCCCAGAAATGTCCGGTGAGGGCATGTCTTATCGTCCGCCGTCCTTTACTGAAGCGCTGGATCAGTTAGACAGTCACATCGTTAGTCGTAGTCATCAGTTGTCCATTCTTGAATCTGTATTACAAAATCGTAGCATCGAAGCGCAAACCTTTGTTGCCGGTCGTCCGGTGGGTTCGGGTTCTTGGATGAGCTCACGCTTTGGTTACCGCACAGACCCCTTTACAGGTCGTATTACATGGCATAACGGGCTGGATTTCGCAGGCCGACAGGGTATTGATGTACTGGCCGTTGCCGCCGGCGTTGTGGTGTATAGTAACGATCGTGGTGGTTACGGTAACACTGTTGATATCAATCACGGTGGCGGTTACGTAACGCGTTATGCGCACAATAAAGAAAACCTGGTGAGTGTTGGTGATATCGTTGAGAAAGGCCAGCCCATCGCCTTGTTGGGTTCTACGGGTCGTTCAACCGCACCTCACGTCCACTTTGAAGTGTTTCTTAACGGCCGGGCCGTTGATCCTGCACCGTACATTACCCGACGTATGAACTGAAATAAATTGTCATAAAGAACGCCCATTGAGGATTGGTTAATTTCAGTCTTTAATGGGCGTTTTTTATTTTGGTTAATTCCTGCACAGTGGCACTTTTTCTGCAGATTCAACATGCCTACATGCACAATAAATCTGATATAGTAGCGGCATTCAATTTTTTATCAGAAGAGTGTCATGTTTACTCAGTTAGCCCGGAAGATCGTTGGTAGTAAGAACGAGCGTGAAATCAAGCGACTCGGTAAAATAGTCGCCCGAATCAATGCGATGGAAGCCGAAATTCAAGCATTGGATGATGCGGCCTTAAAAGCCAAAACTGAAGAATTCAAAGCGCGCTTTGTCGCGGGTGAAACCCTAGATGCGCTCCTGCCGGAAGCCTTTGCTGTCTGTCGCGAGGCCAGTGCTCGCGTTATGGGAATGCGCCATTTTGATGTGCAGCTTATTGGCGGCATGGTACTGCACAGCGGCAAAGTAGCCGAGATGAAAACCGGTGAAGGTAAAACGCTGGTCGCTACCTTGGCTGCTTATTTGAACGCCATCAGCGGCGAAGGCGTGCACATTGTGACGGTGAACGACTACTTAGCCGCGCGTGACGCCAATTGGATGCGCCCTTTGTATGAGTTTTTGGGTCTTACCGTTGGTGTGGTGCGTGGGCAGCAGCCTGCAGACGAGAAGCGTGCAGCCTATCTGTGTGACCTGACATACGGCACCAACAACGAGATGGGTTTTGACTACCTGCGCGACAACATGGCGTTTCGCAAAGAAGATAAGTTCCAACGTGGACATGCCTTTGCCGTCGTCGATGAAGTTGACTCCATCCTGATCGACGAGGCGCGAACGCCGTTGATCATTTCTGGCCCCGCAGAAGACAGCTCTGAAAAGTATATCCAGCTCAACAAGTTGATCCCTCGTCTCGTACGGCATATCCCAGCGGATGAAGGCGTGGAAGAACAGTCGGGTGATTTTAAGGTTGACGAAAAAGACCGTATGGTCGAGCTCACCGAGCAGGGCCATGAAAAGCTCGAAAGCATGTTGATTGAAGCGGGTCTGTTGCAAGAAGGCGAATCCTTGTACGCGCCGCAGAACCTCACTTTACTGCACCATGCGCATGCCGCTTTGCGGGCACACCACCTCTTTCAGCGTAATGTTGACTACATCGTGCAAGAGAACGATGTTGTGATCGTCGATGAACACACTGGCCGGACAATGCCGGGACGACGCTGGAGCGAAGGCCTTCACCAAGCAGTGGAAGCAAAAGAAGGTTTGCCGATTCAGCGTGAAAACCAGACCTTAGCATCTACTACCTTCCAGAATTACTTTCGCCTCTATCGGAAACTGTCCGGTATGACGGGTACAGCGGATACTGAAGCGTTTGAGCTTAATCAGATCTACGGCCTTGATGTGGTGGTTATTCCTACGAACAAGCCAATCACTCGCCAAGATCACAATGACCTCGTTTATATGTCCGAGGCCGATAAGTACACGGCCGTCATCAAAGACATTCAGGCTTGTGTTACTGCCGGGCGTCCGGTGTTAGTGGGTACTGCTTCCGTTGAGGCGTCCGAGCGTATTTCCATGGCGCTGGACAAAGAAAAAGTTAAGCACAGCGTATTGAACGCTAAAAACCACGCGAACGAAGCGCAGATCATCGCTGATGCGGGTCGTGCAGGGTCGGTGACCATTGCCACCAACATGGCAGGTCGGGGTACCGACATCGTGCTGGGTGGTAACTGGGAGTCGGAAGTTAAGGCACTTGATAACCCGTCTACCGCCGAAATCGAAGCGATCAAGTCAGCATGGTTGGAGCGGCACGACGCTGTCCTTGCGGCCGGTGGCCTGCATATTATTGGTACCGAGCGCCATGAGTCACGGCGCATTGATAACCAGTTGCGTGGTCGCGCAGGGCGTCAGGGTGACCCAGGGTCATCGCGGTTTTACTTGTCGTTAGAAGATAATTTCATGCGGATCTTTATGTCCGACCGTATGAAATCCATCATGCAAGGCTTGGGCTTGGAAAAAGGCGAAGCCCTTGAAGCGAAGATGGTGTCTAACGCTATCGAGAAGGCACAGCGTAAGGTCGAAAACCGTAACTTTGATATTCGTAAGCAGTTGTTGGAATACGATGACGTTGCGAACGATCAGCGTACTGTGGTTTATCAGCAACGCGACGAGTTGATGGATGAGGCGGACCTGACGGAAATCATCGACAATGTGCGTGCTGATGTCGTGGGTGCGGTGATAGATGACTTTATTCCACCACAGAGCTTGTCTGAGCAATGGGATATTGAAGGTTTAGAGTCCGAGCTGAAGACCAGTTTCGCTGTTACCTTGCCGGTTTCTGAATGGCTGGCGGCGGACGATCACCTTGATGAGAAAGGCATTCGTAAGCGCATCTTGGAAGAGATCGTGCAGTCGTATAAAGCCAAAGAAGAGGTGGCGGGCGCCGACGCTTTGCGTCAGTTCGAGAAGCAGGTGATGTTGCAGGTATTGGATCAGTTATGGAAAGAACACCTGTACGCTATGGATCAACTGCGTCAGGGCATTCATCTGCGTGGTTATGCACAGAAGAATCCGAAGCAGGAATACAAACGTGAAGCGTTTGCGTTGTTCCAAGAAATGCTTGAGTCGGTGAAGCGCGAAGCCATCCGCTTGTTGTCGCACGTTCAGGTACGCAGTCGCGAAGAAGTTGAGGAAATGGAACGCCGTCGCCTAGAGCAACAAAAGGCGATGGAAGAACTGCAGCGCAGTCAAGCCGAGCAACGTGAGATAGCGTCTCAGTTGCCCGGTGGTGGTGCCGAGGTTCCGAAGGTCGGGCGCAATGAACCTTGCCCATGCGGCTCCGGTAAAAAATACAAGCATTGTCACGGTAAGTTGGCTTAAGGAGTTCTGACGATATGGCTGTAGGCGCTGGTATCACTACACAGTTGTTGTCTGTTGCAGGGGTTGAGCTTGCGGTTACATCAGCGGGCATAAAAAAGCCTGGTAAGCAGGACTTGACCCTAATGCTGCTGCGCGAAGGCAGCGCAGTGGCCGGGGTGTTTACGCAAAACCGCTTTTGTGCCGCACCAGTGACCTTGGCTAAAGAACATCTTGCACAAGGTGCTGTGCGAGCGTTGGTCGTCAACACCGGCAATGCCAATGCAGGCACGGGCGAGCGTGGTATGACCGACGCAAGAGCCACCTGTTCAGCGGTTGCTGATGCACTCGGTTTAGCGGATTCGCAAGTGCTGCCATTTTCGACTGGTGTGATTGGCGAATATCTGCCAATGGATCGCTTGTTGAAAGGGATTGCACCACTGGCGGATGCGTTAGGCAGTGCTGACTGGCACACCGTAGCACACGCCATTATGACGACTGATACCCGCGCCAAAGGCCATAGTATTCAGCTTGAGCTCGACGGTCAGCAGATTACCTTGACGGGCGTCAGCAAGGGCGCAGGGATGATCAAACCCAATATGGCTACCATGTTGGGTTTTGCAGCGACCGATGCCTCTGTGGCGCAAGAAGACTTGCAGGCTCTGTTGGCCTCTGCGGCTGATCAAAGCTTCAATAGAATCACTGTTGACGGTGACACCTCTACTAACGACGCCTGTGTGCTGTTCGCTACCGGTGCGTCCGAGTTGGTCTTGAGTCCTTCGAGTCCGCATTGGCCAGCATTCAGCCAAGCCTTGCATGACTTAATGCGTGAGCTAGCACACCAAATTGTGCGAGATGGTGAGGGCGCGACCAAGTTCGTTGCTATTCAGGTGCACAGTGCAAAGAATACCGCCGAAGCCTTAGAGGTCGCCTATACCGTGGCTCATTCGCCGCTGGTGAAGACGGCCATGTCGGCCAGTGATGCCAACTGGGGTCGAATTTTGGCCGCGGTTGGACGTGCACCCATTTCGTCTTTTGACTTGCAGGGCATTGATATCTATCTCGACGACGTGCTGTTGGTGAAGCACGGTGAGAAAGCCGCAGGGTATGAAGAAGCACTCGGCGCTGCTGTATTCGCAAAGGACACCTTCACCATTCATATTCATATGGGGTGTGGCACGGCGAGCGAAACGGTTTGGACGACGGATCTCAGCCACGAGTACGTATCTATCAACGCTGATTATCGGTCCTGATATGCGCCAGATTGATGTCGCCGTGGGTGTGGTATTGAACGATGCCGGGCAGGTGTTGCTGGCGCGGCGCCCGGAAGCGCTGCACCAAGGCGGCAAACTGGAATTTCCTGGTGGTAAGATTGAGCCCGGTGAGTCACTGGCGCACGCTATGCAGCGTGAGTTCTTAGAAGAAGTTAATCTTGAGTTGCATGTGCCTAGCGACCTAGCTCCGTGGCAGGTTATAGAGCACGATTACGGCGACAAAAAAGTGCGCTTAATGATTGCTTTAGTAACGTCTTACTCCGGAACGCCCTCGGGCAACGAAGGCCAAGACGTGTTCTGGCAACCCGTAGCAGAGCTTAACGCAGCGGATTTTCCCGCTGCCAACGTTGCCATTATCGACAAGCTACAACACCATTTGGGTGTGGCGGGTTAGGCAACGGTATCCGCCGTTTATAGTATCTCACGGAGCAGGCTTTCGGGGTATGCCTCCGGCGCTCCACGGCAGGCCGGGGTTGACCGAGTAAAATGCTTAAACATTTTACTCGCCCTTCGGGCGCCGAGTGGCGGTCTCAATTGCTGTCGCATTTGATCGCGCCTTGAGGCATAACCCCTGCGCCTACTCTCCACTCACTCACTCACTAGCGTGGATCAGCGCTGTGCCATCCGCCGCCTACTCAATCCTCACCCTGCCCTTTGTGCAAATCGCCGGACATCATGTCGTCTATTGTTGGATCGCCCGGTATTTTATGCCCCTCGGTAATCCAATCACCCAAATCAATCATGTGGCAGCGATGGCTGCAAAACGGGCGGTACTTCGCTTCTTTAGTCCATTGAACGGTTTTGCCGCAAGTAGGGCATTTGACTTCGGGTACTGCCATAACAACGATCTTCCTAACTGCTTTATTGCGCCGACGAACTCAACTGCTGAACGTAGCTATGATGAAAGCGCTGTGTCGCCTCACGCAACGCTTCTAACGAGCCTGTATTGTCGATGATAAAGTCGGCCGCCTGCAACCGTTTATCACGCGGCCATTGCTTCGACATGATCTGTTGAATCAAGGCTGCTCCGTTGCCGTCGCGCTGCATGGCACGCTCAACTTGCTGCCGCTCGGCGGCGTCGACGACTAAAGTGTCGTCACAAAGCTCGGCTTGGCCGGATTCGAACAACAAGGGTGATACAAGCACTCGATAGGGGCCAGAAGCGTCTACCAGTTGAGCGATAATGCTTTGGCGTATGGCGGGATGAGTAATCGATTCCAGCCATTTACGGCGTTCATCATCGGGCAGCACATGCGTGCGTAGCCAAAGCCGATTCAGAGTGCCGTCTGTGGCGAGTGCTTCTGGAAATCGTTCTACTATGGCGTTAAACGCTGGCTGGTCCGGTGTGACTATTTCGCGCGCGACGATATCGGCGTCGATCACGGTTACACCAAACTCGTCGTGCAACAAGTCGCTGACGGCGGTTTTACCCGAGCCGATACCGCCAGTAATGCCTAATACCGGCGACGTTATCCCAGTGCCCATGCCAAGTACCCCTGCACCAATTCTTCACCCCAAAATAAGTACACCAATGCCGCGCCACACAGATAAGGACCGAAGGCGATAGGGATCTGCCGATCCCTGCCCAGTATCAGCATCATCAACAAACCAGCGACCGCGCCAACCAATGATGACAATAAGATGATCAATGGCAAGGCCTGCCAGCCAAACCATGCGCCGAACGCGGCAAACAGTTTGAAATCACCGTAGCCCATGCCTTCTTTGCCAGTGAGTAGGCGAAAGGCATGAAATACCAACCACAACGACAGATACCCTGCTGTGGCACCCATCACTGCATCTTCAATGGGGAGGCCACTGTCGGCTGTTAAGTGAAATAACAGCCCAAGCCACAGTAAAGGCAGGGTTATTTGATCGGGTAGCAATTGAGTGTCGAGATCAATGAACGTCAATGCCACCAGCGCCCAGATAAAGACCATCCAGAGTACTGCAGCAAGGCTAGGCGGTATGGTCAAAGCTACACAGAGTGTCAGTGCAGCGGTTAGAAGCTCAACCAATGGGTAGCGTCGACCGATAGCAGTACCGCACGCACTGCAACGGCCGCGCAGAAACAGATAGCTGATGACGGGTAGGTTCTCAAACCAGCGTATGTTGTGTCCGCACGATGGGCACGCCGAACGCGGAACAGCTAAATTGTAGGGTGCTTGGTCGTCAGGTGCTTCCATTGCCAAAACACTTTTGGCTTCTGCCTGCCACGCCCGTTCAAGCATCTTCGGCAAGCGATGAATAACGACGTTCAAAAAGCTGCCGACGCAGAGGCCGAACAGCAGGGCAAGGGCGTAATAGGCGGCAGGCATCTGTTGCAAAGTAAGAATAAAAGACTGCATCAGATAACCGAGCCCATCATGAAGATCGGCAAGTACATGGAAATCAACAGGCCACCGACAACAACCGCCAAGAACGCCATAATGGCGGGTTCGATCATGGCCGTCATGCCATCAACCAAGTTATCAACTTCTTCTTCATAAATGTTGGCGGCACGGCCGAGCATATCGTCCAACGAACCGGCTTGCTCGCCGATGGTGACCATTTGAACCAACATGGGTGGAAATACTTCCTGACGTGCCATCGATTGATTGAGTTCGGTGCCTGATGATACGTCGTTACGCACGTTATTGATGGCTTCATAAAACACTATGTTGCCGGACGCGCCTGCGGCGGAATTCAACGCTTCTACCAAGGGTACGCCGGCGGCAAAGGTGGTAGAAAGCGTGCGGGCATAGCGCGCAATGGCACTGGTGCGCGTCAGATTGCCGATAATTGGCAGCCGAACGATGGTGCGTTGGACGGCGTGCCTAAACTTCACAGAGCGTTGCATACCTTGTTGGAATAAGAAGATAAATGCCACCGTACCGACAACGACTTTCAATATATGCGCGACCATCCAGTCAGACATGTTCACCACCATCTGCGTCATCAAAGGTAAGTCCGCGCCAAAACCTTGAAACATGTCAGCAAACACCGGTACCACTTTCCACAAGAGGATGACCGTGACCACGATGGCAAACACCAAAACGATAATGGGGTAAGTCAGGGCTTTTTTGATCTTCTTTTTCAGAGCTTCGGATTTCTCTTTATACAGCGCGATACGCGACAGCATGGTTTCAAGCGCACCCGCTTGTTCGCCAGCTTCCGTTAGGTTGCAATAGAGGTCGTCAAAATACTTGGGATTGCTACGCAGAGCATCGGCGAGTGTACCGCCGCTGGACACGCGATTTTTTATGTCGAGAATCAGGCCGCGCAGGGAGGCCTTTTGCACGCCATTGGCGACGATGTCGAAAGACTGCATCAAGGGCACACCCGCGCGCATCATGATGGCCAACTGGCGGGTAAAGAGTGCAATGTCTTCGTTGGTGATGCTGTTGTTGCCGAGCGAGAAGGCTTCACGTTTTTTGACGATCTTCTTGACCTGAATACCCTGTTTACGCAGCTCGGCTTTCGCCAGCGCAGGGTTCTGCTGCGCAATAATGCCTTTGGTTTGTTTGCCCTTACGGTCTAAGCCGCTGTATTCAAAGGTTACTGTCTTGGTCGCCATGAAGAAAGCCTAGTAAATTTTCTAATGATGTCTGTACTGATGCATTGTGCGTGCTTCACATTGGTTGTCGCTGCGCGCTCTTGCCGTTAGTTATCAATGGTCACGCGATTGATCTCCTCAAGGCTGGTTACGCCCTGTGCCGCTTTGATCAGACCCGAAAGCCGCAGACTGGGAAAGCCGTCATCACGCATGGCGGCGTCGAGCTCAATGGCGTTGCCACCTTCCATGATGATCTTGGAAATGCGCGGCGTAATGCGTACGACTTCATAAACGCCTACACGCCCTTTGTAGCCCTTGTTGCAAGCACTGCAGCCTACCGGCTGAAACAGCTTGCTTTGCTTGATCAGTTCGTCGCTGAAGCCTTGCTCTCGTAAGGCTTCAGCCGGTACGTCGGCGGGTTTTTTACAGGCGCTGCATAACCGACGTGCTAAGCGTTGCGCGATAATGACGTTGATGGTGGTGGCGAGGTTGAACGAGGGCACGCCCATGTTTAACAGGCGGGTCAGGGTTTCAGCGGCACTGTTGGTGTGTAGGGTCGACATCACCATATGGCCCGTTTGGGCTGCCTTGATAGCAATCGACGCCGTCTCAATGTCGCGGATCTCGCCGACCATGATAATGTCGGGGTCTTGGCGCAGAAAGGATCGAAGCGCCACGGCAAAGTCGAGTCCGACCTTGGCATTCACGTTAACCTGATTGATGCCTTCGAGGTTGATCTCCACCGGATCTTCAGCGGTGGAAATGTTCACACCTTCTTGGTTGACGATGTTCAAGCCGGTATAGAGCGAGACCGTTTTACCCGAACCCGTCGGGCCCGTTACTAAAATCATACCCTGAGGCTTGCTCAGCGCATTCATATAAATCGCTTTTTGCTCTTCTTCGTAGCCGAGTGCATCAATGCCCAACTTCGCGCTGGAAGGATCAAGAATACGAAGTACGATCTTTTCGCCAAACAGCGTGGGTAGGGTGTTTACACGGAAGTCGATGGCCTTGTTTTTGGATATGCGCAGCTTGATGCGGCCGTCTTGCGGAATGCGGCGCTCAGAGATGTCCATATTAGAGAGAATTTTTAAACGCGCGGCTATCTTGGGGCCTAGCTGAGTCGGCGGTTTCGACATGGTCTGTAGTACGCCATCGACCCTAAAGCGCACACGGTAAGCACGCTCGTAAGGTTCAAAGTGCAAGTCCGAGGCACCTTTTTTAATGGCACTCAACAGCATTTGCTGCACAAACCGCACTACCGGTGCATCATCAGTACCATTGCTGATGTCGTTGCGCTCAGTGTCTTCTTGTTCGGCATCGACTACGTCGAGCTCTTCAAAATCCCCGTCCTCAAAATCACCTAAGTCAGTGGCGCCTACGTCAGCGGCCTTATCCAGCATTTCTCCTAGTATATCATCTTCAACGATGACCAGTTCAGTGCTGAGGCCGGTGGCAAAACGAATGTCTTCCAGAGCTTTCAACGCGGTGGGGTCGGAGACGCCGACAAACAATCGGTTGGCGCGCTTCACTAACGGTAGAGCACGGTGTTTTTGCAGCAGCTTGATATCAACCAGGTCACGCGGCAATTGCTCGATATCAAAAGCGCGTAAGTCGAATACGGGCACGCCGAGTTCATCGGAGGCGATGGTGGCGAGGTCGCCTGCTTTGGCGAGCCCGTTCTGCACCAGATACGTAATGATCGACACCTTGTCTCGAACGGCCGCCTTCTGCGCATCCATGAGGGAGTCAGCACTCACAATGTGCTGTTCGGCGAGACGCTTATTCATTCCGGACAGGGCTACAGTCATGATCCACTTTCTTATTCTGAGGACGGAGGAGTATATCAGTTGCGTGCAAACGCTACAGTACACTCCGCATTATGTCATGGCTGATCAGCGATAGAAGAACGTCATCTGTGAAAAAACACTACGTAGCTCACAGTTTTTGGTATGTGGCCTAGCTGCTGTAGTGCCGTTAGAGTAGATTGCTCGGCAAGGGCAGGTACGTGTCGCTCGTCGTGACACTTACCAGCCTGCAAACAACAATCCGATGGAGAAACATAAAAATGAAAAGCATGCAAAAAGGCTTCAGCTTGATTGAATTGATGATCGTAGTAGCGATTATTGGCATCTTGGCCGCAGTGGCCATTCCTCAGTACCAGAACTACATTGCTCGTTCACAGTTTTCTGAAGCGCATGCGTTGCTGGGTGCCGTGCGAGTTTCTGTACAAGAGCGTTTAGACGCTGGCCGCACTATCGACGATGCTGATAGCGCAGCCACAGTTACCTCAGTGTTGCAGCAAACTTTGGGAGCCCAAGTCCAAGGTTCTTATGGTGCTCTAACAGGCGGAGAGAACGTAGGTACAGCAGGTACCGCTGATGCCGGATACGAAGTGACTTATACTTTTAGTTCAGGCACGGGCTCTGCGAGTCCTCGTTTGGGTTCGGGTGAAGTATATTACACCTACATTACGTCTACTGGGCAGTGGACGTGTAGTACAGATGTCGAGCAGTCGTTGGCGTCTAACTGTGATCCAGCAAGCCCATAGTATTTGATGTCTGATCAAATCAAAAAAGCCCTGGCAACTGCCGGGGTTTTTTTTAACCCGATGTTGAATGTGCCTGCTTTGATGGGCCTGCTACTCCTTTCCCCACTGCTATTGCCATTCGTGCGCTTACCTACCGAAGTACCTATGTACGATCAACTGCGTATTGCAGTGGTGGTTGTCATAATCGTAGCGGGCTATATTTCGCTGGTGTTCTACCCTATACGAGCCCGTGCCAGCATGGGTGCATTATCACTGTTGCTCGCGGCAGTTGGCTTTCTTGTGGGTTTCGGGTTTACCGATGACTCCAATGTGTTGGAAATTAGCCTCGCGTTGACGCTGCTGTGGTTTATCGCGCCGCTTTTACCTTTCGCACAAAAAAATATCTTTCACCAAGCGGTCAGCGTTCTTCTGTTGCTGTTTGCCTTGTCTCTTTTCGTTGCGGCTTTGTTTGCATGGCTACCCTTTTGTGTTTTTGAGTATCGTTGCCGATCGCTGCAAAGCAGTTACGTGGGATTCGAAAACAAGCGATTGTTAAATGATGTCCAGAATTTGTTGGTGCCAGTGTTGCTAGGCGTTTGGCTCGTGGCTACTCGTCAGGTGGTGCGCCGACTGGCACTCATGGCCTTCGGTGGCATGCTTTGGCTTGGTTTTTTACTTGATTCACGTGGCCTAATGCTTTCACTGTCTATTGTGGCAATCCTGGTCTGCATTGTTGAGCGTCCACGTCTGCGGACTCTCGTGCCGCCTGTGATCATGGGCACCTTGGCATTGTTATCATGGTGGTCTGTGCAGGCAATTGTTGCAGTCGGCACGTCAACGACTGCCGCGAGTATTCGAACAGGCGACAGTGGGCGGTTCGAGCTGTGGACATACAGCATCGAACGAATCTTGGCTGCTCCGTGGACAGGATATGGGCCGGGTGCTTTTGCTACTGAAGGTAATTTTGTGTCCTCACCGCACAACATTTTACTGACTGTGGGGTACGACTACGGTGTCCTTGTAGCCCTATTAGTTGCGGTTGTCATGGTCGGGTTGTTCTGGTCTATCTTAACCTTTCGTCGCACACCTTTGGCTGCCTCAATAGCGTGGGGTTTACTAGTGCTCATGATCGCGAGTCTCGTCAGCAGCCCTCACATCACGCCCTTAGGCCAACTGTTTTATGTGATCGCCGTCGCCGTTACTCTTGCGACGGACGAGCGGCTGAGTCGATGGTGGTATCGACATGCAGCCAAGGAAGTGACTGGAATGCGAACTTTTAGGACTTCGGGTGTGGTTTTGTGGAGTGTTGTTTGCGGCGCACTAATTTGGTCAATGCTGGCAACGTACCCGGCAGCATACGACGAACCAAAGCGTCATAAGCCGAGAGTCTGGTTGGACGGTGAGTACTCGTCCAACGCAGTTGCACCGGAGCTGTTTAGTCGTTGATAAACCGCATCGAATAGTCCACTGCCCGCACATGCTTGGTCAATGATCCCACCGACACATACGGCGTCTTCGCCAGCTCAACCTTCTCCAGATCAAAATTGCCTGACGACTCCAATGGAATATCGCCACCTTGCGCCAACACCTGTTGCAGGTCACTGTCGGAGAGTTCGTCCAACATGATGCGATCAGCACCGGCTTCCACGGCTTCCTGGTATTCTGCGAAGGTTTCTACTTCCACCACAATCAATTGTGTTGAGCGCAAATCTTGCGCTCGCTGAATGGCCGCCGTGATGCCTCCAGCCGCGGCAATGTGGTTCTCTTTGATTAGATAGGTGTCGTACAAACCTAAGCGGTGATTCTGGCATCCACCAACAAACACGGCGTACTTTTGCGCCAAACGCAATCCTGGCAGGGTTTTGCGCGTATCCAATACCGTCACATGGTGCGGTCGCGCGGCATCGGCGTACCGTCGAGACAGGGTTGCGGTGCCTGACAGCGTTTGGACAAAATTCAGAGCGGTGCGCTCGCCTGTCAACAGGCTACGGGCGGGGCCGGTCAGTTCGCAAACAACGCTGTCCGCGGTCAGGGTATCACCGTCAGCACATTTCCATTGTACCGTGACGCGCTCATCAAGCTGTTTGAACACGGTGTCGAGCCAGGCGCGACCGCAAAAAATAGCATCTTCGCGTATGATGATGTGCGCGCTGGCCATTTGCTCTTCGGGGATTAGTGCGGCGGTGACGTCGCCGATATCTTCGAGGTCTTCTTGTAAAGCAAAGGCCACTGTGGCATCTATGTGCTTGCGCAGGCGGTCCGCATAAGGCACCGTTATGAGTTTCATGCAGTTAATTCCAATATAGCCAATAGAGGGTAAACCGAATTTGATCGGAATTGCGCTTATCATCAGCACGCTGATCGTGCGTTGGCAGCCCGTCGGTAATCTAGTGTACCCCATCACTGAACGGATGGCGAAGGTGCGCGATCGCCGTCCATGGCTCGGTTTTCTGCTGGTTGCCGCGCTGTCGGCTGCTCTCTGGTTGGCGATCGGGCATGTCCAGACAGCCCTTGTCGCATTGGTTCTTATGCTGTTGTTTGCGGGTCGTCCACTGAGTGGACAGCGCCTAGGTGATACGCCCGAGTACGCGGAGCGTTTGGCACGCAGCATTCGCCGTTATTTTGTCCCGTTGCCGTTACTGGCGTTGTTTGGTCTTGGCGGCGTGATTATGCTGTTGTGGCTGCGTTTGGGCAGCTTTCCTTTTCGGCAGGCGATCAATCGGTGGTTAAACCTCACTACGGCGCAGTTGGTAGGTTTCCACTGGGGCATGATGAAGAAATCCAAGGTGGCCTTACAGCGCAGCTTGGTGGTGGGTGCCGGACAGCCGCGTTCGTTATTAAACTGGTGCGTACAGTTTATTACCCGTGTGCAGGAAGAATTCAGTTTTGCGCAGATTTGGCAGGCCTTTGTAGTGATTCGCTGGCAGTGGCTGGCCGTGGCGGTCGTGGTGCGTTTGCTGTTCGATTAGAGCGACATCGCAGACGGTAGCAGAAAACATTTGATGCAATTTGCACTTCTTTCCAAGAACTGTCTTAGCCAGCCCTTGAGTGATTTGAATCTGACCCCATATTTGGCGTTATACTCACACATGCTTTTATTTATTGATTGAAGGACATTCATGGCTACTACACGACACGTCAAATTGCTTATTCTTGGATCCGGCCCTGCGGGCTACACGGCCGCTGTTTATGCCGCGCGTGCGAACCTTAATCCGGTGGTGATCACCGGCATGCAAATGGGTGGTCAGTTGACCACGACGACCGAAGTGGATAACTGGCCGGGTGATGTGGAAGGCCTGCAAGGCCCTGCACTGATGGAGCGCATGAAGGCGCACGCCGAGCGCTTTGATACCGAAGTCATCTTCGATCACATTCACACCGCTCAATTGACTCAGCGTCCATTTAAGCTGATTGGCGACCAAGCCGAATACACCTGTGATGCCTTGATCATCGCCACCGGTGCCAGTGCGCAGTATCTTGGCCTGCCGAGTGAAGAAGCTTTTATGGGCAAGGGCGTATCCGCTTGCGCGACCTGTGATGGATTTTTCTATCGCGGCAAAGAAGTGTGCGTCGTTGGCGGTGGCAACACGGCGGTTGAGGAAGCACTGTATCTTTCAAACATCGCCAGCAAAGTGACGGTCATTCACCGCCGCGATAGCTTCCGCTCGGAGAAGATTCTAGCGGACCGCCTAATGGAAAAAGCCCGCACCGGTAACGTCGAGATCCTGTGGGATCACGTGCTGGAAGAAGTACAGGGCGACGAAATGGGTGTCACAGGCGTAAAAATCAAAGGCATTAAAAGTGGTGAAGTGAAGGAGCTGACGTTGGATGGTGTGTTCATTGCCATCGGTCACAAGCCCAACACCCAATTGTTTGAAGGCCAGCTCGAAATGCGCGGTGGTTACTTAACCGTGAACAGTGGCACCGAAGGCAATGCCACACAAACGACCATTGCGGGTGTGTTTGCGGCAGGTGATGTGAGTGATCACATTTATCGTCAGGCCATCACGTCAGCCGGTACCGGTTGTATGGCGGCGCTGGATGCTGAGAAGTATCTGGATGATCTAGAAGGCTGATCACATCTAGGCGGTGCTTCAAAGCTTCCCTAGGGGGCGGTCACACCGCCCTTTTTTAATGGATAGGGATGAACGGGTTCTGGATTGGCACGGCAAACGCATTGAATCATCGCTCATCAATGCCCTTAAAATGCTGTACCAAGGCTTCCCCAAGCGCTTTCACCGCCGGTAATTGCCCTCGTCGCGAAGGCATCAGCAAGCTGATGTGCGGGCGGCCCACATGCCATTCCGGCAGCAAGCGTTGCAGTGTCCCTGCTGAGATGCAGTCATTGCATGCGTACGTCGGCAGCGCGGCGACTCCTAGACCATCAAGTGCTGCACGTTTTAGGTTGGCCAAGCTACTGGTTACATACCGTGCACGCGTTGAAAGGGTTGTGCCGACCACTTGATCAGACCGTAACGCCCAGCCTTTAGCCGGGTCGGATCCCAAAACAAGTCGAGGGTGATGCAAGATATCGGCGAGGTTTAAGGGTGTACCGTTATCGTGCAAATAGTCTGGCGAGGCAAATAACCCCCAAGAAACTTGAGCCAAGGGTCGTTGGATCAGTGATGAATCTTGCAGCGGTCCATCGTGGGCACGTATTACCAAATCGAACCCTTCTCCTATCGGATCGACAAATCGATTGCTGACATCCTGAATGATATTTACCTGAGGATATCGCTGCAAAAACCCGGTTATAAAATCGTTTAATACAAACTCGGCAATACCTATTGAACAAGCTAGTTTCACCGTTCCTGCCGGTTCAGACAGGCGTTGCTGTACTGCCTGCTGTGCCGCTTCCGACTCGACCAGCATCGCTTTGGCGTGCTCGTATAATACCGCTCCGACATCAGTGACGGAAAACTGCCGAGAGCTTCTCTGTAAAAGACGCACTTGAAGGCTCTTCTCCAGTTCACTGATTCGCCGACTCAAGCGTGACTTGGGAATTCCAAGTTCGTTGCTGGCTGCGGTAAATCCGTGGGCGTCCACGACATGAACGAAATAGCGCAAGTCATTTAAGTTCAACATAGGTCAGCCTAGATTCTATTTATAGAACAATGTGTCCGATTTTACCCCGTTGTGTGCTTATCGTCTCGTTATTACCATTCCGGTGCTCGGAAAAGTTCGCCGAAGTCGATCGGTATCCTCCGAGGGAACGCACAAACAACAGCAAATACTGACTCTGGATTTGCTCCAGAATAGACGTGGGGAACGACTGAGTTGATTATTGGACGCAAGACCATTTTAGCTTTTTTTGGCTTTTTGATTATCTTCGGCGTAACACATGCTGGGGGTTTTACAGGAAGCGTTAAACACTTCAAGGAGGTGACTGGCGGCCAGAAATTGCTGGACTTAGAGCCGGAATTTAATTCCGCAGGTGTCTATCGGCGCCTGGAAACAATTGGCGCAGAGGGGCGGCAAGCTTATCTTCAAGTATTGATCATCAGTGATACGATATTCCCTTTGAGCGCATTCGTCTTTTTGTTCTTACTGGGGAAGTATGCAAGTAGCAAAATACGCTACGGTGCGTACGTGAAATATTACTGGTTGCCGCCGTTGGTCTTTTTGTCTGCGGACTTCGTTGAGAACGCATCGGTGGCAATTCTGATTCTGAATTACCCGGATGAGGTGGGCGGAGTCGCGGCGGCATTGGGCTTCATCACTGTTCTGAAAAAGGCCAGCATGACGTTGTCGTTTGCCATGCCGCCACTGGTGATGCTCTATGCAAAGCTATCAAACAGGTAGAGTCCTGTAGTGTAATTGGCAGGTATAAATACCTGCCTTACGGCGGCTGCGGCTATTCAGGCAGGGTTACATTCAACTCAAGAATGGATACCTGACCTTCATGCTCTATCTGAATGTTCACGTCATCGGTCTCGATAGGAATGTACTTGCGAATCACCGCCAAGATTTCATTTTGCATGGCCGGGAGATAGTCCGGCAGCGCCCGTTGCTGGCGTTCGTGGGCCACGATCACCTTTAAGCGCTCTTTGGCCAGTGAGGCGGTTTCGCCGCGCTGGCTGTCTTTGAATCGTCCAAATAATGACATCATGCGTCTCCTTTTTAGCTGCCGAACATACGTTGCAGCAAGCCTTTGCGTTCCATTTCCGTGAAGCGCATGACACGCTCCTCGCCCAGTAGGCGCGACACAACGTCTGCGTACGCTTGCCCGGCGGAGCTTTCTGTGTCCAGAATCACCGGAACGCCCAAGTTCGAAGCGCGCAACACGGCGTCGCTTTCAGGAATGACGCCAATCAATTTGCTGGCCAGGATTTCTTCTACGTCGGCCACGCTGAGCATGTCGCCGCGCCCAACACGCTCGGGGTTGTAACGGGTGATCAGCAAGTACTCACGAATTGGCTCTTCGTTGTTTTCCGCTCTGCGGCTCTTGCTTTGCAGCATGCCAATGATGCGGTCCGAGTCGCGTACTGAAGACACTTCCGGGTTGGTAACAACGATGGCTTCGTCGGCAAAGTACATCGCCATCATGGCGCCGCCTTCAATACCCGCGGGTGAATCGCAGATGATAAACTCGAATTCTTCACTCAACTCGTTCAGCACTTTCTCAACGCCTTCACGCGTCAACGCATTCTTATCTTTGGTTTGTGAAGCCGGTAGAATGAACAACTTGTCGCAGCGCTTGTCTTTAATCAGCGCTTGATTCAAACGCGCTTCACCTTGAATGACATTAACGAAGTCGAACACCACGCGGCGTTCGCAGTCCATGATGATGTCTAGGTTGCGTAGGCCGATATCAAAATCGATGACGACGGTTTTGTGACCGGCTTTCGCTAGTCCCATGCTGAGTGCTGCGCTGGTGGTGGTTTTACCCACACCACCTTTACCTGAAGTCACCACAATTATCTTAGCCAAGGTCTTGCCTCCATATAAGCCGTTGATCAGATCAGTCGGTGGCAGGTTCGCCGCTGATAACGAGCTGATCATCCTGAAAATGAATCTGTACGTGTTTGGTGTGTTCCGGGAACTGCTCCGGCAGCATGTATACCCCGGCGATGGCCACGAGTTCGGCCTGCAGGGATGAACAGAAAATCTGTGCTTTATCGAATCCGCTGACACCGGCCATGGCACGGCCGCGCAACGGCCCGTAAACATGAATGTTGTAGTCAGCCATGATTTCCGCACCAGCACTGACCGGTGCCATGATGATTAAGTCAGCATCACGCGCATAAATTTGTTGTCCGGAGCGCACTTGCTGGCGCACCACCACGCTGCGTCGGGTCGTAGCAGACGGGCGTTTGTTACGCTTCAGTGAGGCATCCGGTGCCGGTAGGTCAGCCAAACCAAGGGCGTGAATGCGTTCTTTCCATGTGTCACTCTGATACTGCACGGCAAAAGGAATGAGTTCCGAGTCACGTATGGCGGCACACCATTCTTCCAGCCATTCGGGCAGCTCAGCCCAATTCGGAAAGGCCATCACACAGGGTGCGAATTTCATCGAGCCATTATCGTCTGCCAGCAAATCGTCCAACGCCAATTTAGCTTGCTCGAGGGTGCTCCCCTCCGCCAATTGCAGTAAGGCATAAGCGGTCATACTGCCTTTCAAGGACAAAATATTGGGCGAAAGGGGGGCGATTGCTGGCGTGGTCATGCGGCATCCATGGTTGCTTTGCGACAGTGTAGCGAACCCACTAGAACCTTACCAGTGCTCTGCGCCGACCTCAGAGATGAAAGCTCGGCTGGTAAAATCATCGCTTGCACTTTGCGCATATGGGTAGGTTCATATTATGCTCATAACAGATCATTCAATGAGAGCGCTGCGGTGACTTTTCTGCCCATATTTCCGCTGTCCCAGCCGATGTTTCCCGGCTGTCGACTACCACTCCGTATTTTTGAACCGCGTTACTTGCGCATGGTGTCGGAATCGAGCCGTGACGGAACCGGCTTTATCATTACGCTGCTGCAAGAAGGCCAAGAGGTTATTCGCTCCGGCAGTCGGCAAGCCACTTTTCATGATTTGGGTTGTCATTGCCAAATCGTCGATTTTGAACAGCTTCCGGGTGGTCTACTGGGCATTACCATTGAAGGTCAGGCCGAAATGTGGATCGAGACGGCGCATCAGGAAGAAGACGGTTTATGGATGGGCAAAGCGCACCGCGCTGAAACTCAGCCGCTGGCACTGGACGAACCCTTGGATGATCTGATGGCGGTGATGGCTGAATTGAAGACCCACCCGTTGTTGGACAGCCTAGTGCCGGAAGAGGACGTGGAAGACATGGATCCTGTGCGACTGCTCAATACCCTATGTTGCTGGCTGCCGATGTCGGAAGTGCAGAAACAAGCGCTGTTAACAGACTTGGATTTGCGCCAGCGGTTAGCGGGGTTGAGGAGTGTTTTAGATGAGTGGATGCGCTCTTAGGGAATGCCTAAAAACTACTGCGCTTGCACTGACTGCGTTAAAACTCAACTCAAAATGCTCACTGGCTTGCCAGAACGACCACAGGTCGGCCCGGAGGGGGAGCGAAGCGAATATTTACTCATAGTAAACTGCGCGTTTTCGTTGAGTTTTGCCTTGCCATTGCTACGCTCGCGACGTTTTTAAGCGTTCCCTAGGGCAGATATTAGTAACGGTAATTTAATTCATCGCAATGAATTTGCCTCACACGAGATGGCTGCTCGGCAAGCGTGCGGCGGTGTATACTGCGCATAACGACTTTTTTGATGGGATTGTTCATGGATATTCAAGCCTACGTAGAGCAGGTTGGCCGCCAAGCCAGAGCGGCAGCGACGGTTATGATGACCGCTACGGCGCAGCAAAAAAACACCGCGCTTGACCGTATTGCACAGGCCCTGCGTGACGGGCAGGATCACATCATCGCAGAGAACCAAAAAGACTTAGTCGCCGGTCGAGACCGAGGTCTGACCGACGCGATGTTGGATCGACTGACTCTCAATGCTGAGCGCATTGAAGGCATGATAGAAGGGCTGCGCCAAGTCGCCTCTCTGCAGGACCCTGTGGGCGCCATCAACGGTATGGAGTACCGGCCCTCCGGCATTCAAGTCGGTAAGATGCGGGTGCCTTTGGGCGTGATCGGCATCATTTACGAGTCGCGTCCCAACGTGACCATTGAAGCTGCCGCCCTGTGTCTCAAATCAGGTAACGCTGCTATTTTGCGTGGCGGTAGCGAGGCTATACATTCCAATCAGGCGCTGGCCGGTTGTGTGCAGGCGGGTTTGGCGGCGGCAGGCCTGCCAGAGCAGGGCGTGCAGGTGATCGAGACCACAGACCGCGCCGTTGTTGGCGCGTTGATCACCATGCCTGAATACGTCGATGTATTGGTGCCGCGCGGTGGTAAAGGCTTGATCGAGCGCATATCGAAAGATGCCAAGGTGCCGGTCATTAAGCATTTGGACGGTATCTGCCATGTTTATATCGATGCGCAAGCCGATGTAGAAAAAGCACATCGCATTGCCATGAACGCCAAAACTCACCGCTACGGCGTCTGTAATGCCATGGAGACCTTGTTGGTGCACGCCGATGTCGCAAACACGGTATTGCCAGCGCTCGCGGAAGCCTATGCCGAGAAAGGTGTTGAGTTGCGCGGCTGTGAGGCCACGCAGGCTATCATTACCTGTTCGCCGGCGACCGAAGAAGATTGGGAGACAGAATATCTGGCACCTATTTTGTCGATCAAAATCGTCGCCGATGCTGAAGCCGCCATCGCCCATATCAACCACTACGGCTCGCAGCATACCGATGCCATTGTGACGGAAAACTACACACTCGCGCGGCGCTTTTTGGCGGCGGTCGATTCCAGTTCGGTCATCATCAATGCATCAACTCGCTTTGCCGACGGTTTTGAGTACGGCTTAGGCGCAGAGATTGGCATTTCCACCGACAAACTGCATGCGCGTGGCCCGGTTGGGCTGTTGGGCTTAACCAGCGAAAAATATGTGGTGTTCGGTGACGGACACATTCGTCAGTGAGAACACCTTGTCATTAATCATCGTTTACGGCGGTACGTTTGATCCGCCACACTTGGCGCACTTGGGTGTTATGAAGGCCGCGCTGCAGCAGTTGCCAGAAGCGGAGCTGTTGCTGTTGCCGTGTTATTTACCGGTGCACAAATCAAGTCCGGGAGCGTCTGCAGAGCATCGCCTCGGTATGTTGTCGGCGTTGCTGGCCGCCGAGCCGGAACTGGCTCGCCGAACGCGCATTGATGATCGCGAGTTGAAGTCTCAGTCGCCGCGCTACACGGTCGATACCCTAGCGGAACTGCGCGCTGAACTAGGGCCGCAACAACCGCTGGCGTTCCTAATGGGTGGTGATTCCCTGCAGGGGCTGTCTGGTTGGCAGCGGTGGCGCGAGTTAACCACCTTCTGTCATCTCCTGGTGTATCCACGGCCGGGCTATGAGCTACCCTCAGAGAACGCTTTGAGCGACTTTCTTGCGGATAAATGGCTGCCCATGCAGCAGTATCAACTCTTGGCAGACTCACCCTCCGGCCACGTTTGTCTGCTATCCGGTACACTTATGGCGGACGCCAGTCGAGAGATTAGGGCGGGAGTAGCGTCAAGGCACTCCTCCGTACCGAAGTCTGTGGTAAAATATATCCAGCAATACTCCTTATATCAGAATAGCTGAGGCCGAATGAACAGCGAACAAATGCAAACCGTCATCACGAATGCGCTGGAAGACGTTAAAGTACAGAATCTTATTGCGCTCGACGTCCGGGATAAGACCAGTGTCACCGATATTATGTTGGTTGCTTCTGGTACATCTACGCGTCACCTGCAAGCGCTGGTGGCCAACGTTGATACCGAGATGTCGAAGCTGGGTGTCGAGCCATTGGGCCGCGAAGGCGAAGCAGGGTCTGATTGGGTATTGATCGATTACGGTGATGTAGTGGTGCACGTCATGCTGCCAGAAACGCGTGCCTTGTATGACCTTGAACAGCTGTGGTCTGGCGCGTCACCTAAAGACGGTTCTGCGGCGGCCGACACTGCGGAATGAAACTGCGCATTCACTCTGTCGCCGGTAAAATGCCTGCTTGGGTGCAGGCCGGCGTGGATGAATACGTTAAGCGGTTACCGCGCGAGTTAGCTCCGGAATGGGTTGATTTGCCGCTGGCCAAACGGGCGCGAAATGTAAAAACCCTTGATGTTGTGGCGCAAGAAACGGATCGTTTGTTGCGCAGCGTACGTGAAGACCATGTTGTGCTGTTGGATATCAGCGGCAAAAACTGGTCGACCGAAGAGCTGGCCGAATCAATGACCGCTTGGCAACGCGAAGGGCGCGACGTCAGCTTGGTGGTGGGCGGCCCTGATGGGGTCGACGACCGACTGCGGCAGCGCGCGCAACAACGTTGGTCGTTGTCGCGTTTAACACTGCCGCATCCTTTGGTGCGTGTGCTGCTGGCCGAGCAGTTGTACCGTGGGTGGACTGTTCAGCAGGGACATCCGTATCATAAATGATTGGCTGAACGCTTGGCCCGTCATGGGCAATACAATAGGGCATCGCATAAAGGTATGACGAGACATCACTTTAAAGATCATGCACGAGAGCAGGTGTTGGTGTTTCGGCGCATGCTGGTGGCCTTTTCTTTTATTGCTGTTTTGTCCGGCATCTTGGTAGGCCGCATGTTTTATCTGCAAGTGGTCAAACATGACGTTCACGTCGCTCGATCCAACAACAACCGAATTGCTTTGCAGGCTTTGCCACCCAATCGCGGCTTGATTTACGACAGCCATGGTCGTTTGTTGGCGGAAAATTTGCCGAATCATCGCCTCAGCATCGTGCGCGAGCGAGTAACCGACTTAGACGCCATGCTTGCTCAGTTGGGTGAACTGGTTGAGTTGTCAGAAGGCGATATTGAGCGTTTTCGGCGTCAGTTAACGCGTTCACGCCGCCCGTTCTCTCCAGTCCCGTTGAAAGAAGGTTTGTCGGAAGAAGAAATTGCCCGTCTCGCCGCCAATCGTTATTTCCTTGATGGTGCCATGGTAGAAGCCAGTTTGATGCGGCATTACCCGTACGGTGATGTGTTTGCGCACTCTTTGGGTTACGTAGGGCGTATCAACATTGAAGAGCGGCGGGTACTGAATGAGTCGCAGTACTCGGGTACGGAATACATCGGTAAGGCCGGTGTTGAGCGTTTTTATGAATCAGCGTTGCTGGGGCAGCCGGGTTCACAAACAGTAGAAATCAACGCACGAGGCCGGGTTTTACAAGTGCTCGAACGCACATTGCCAACACCGGGTGCCGATATTCAGCTCTATTTAGATATTGAGTTGCAGCAAGTTGCTTTCGACGCCTTTGAAGGGCGCCGGGGTGCAGCAGTCGCAATCGATCTAAAAACGGGCGGAATTATCGCCATGGTCAGTAGTCCGAGCTTTGATGCAAACTCTTTCGTCCGTGGTTTCAGCAACGCCGACTACGCGCTGTTGCGCGACAGTTACGACAAACCCTTCTTGGACAGAGCAACGCGTGGACAGTACGCGCCTGCGTCTACCATCAAGCCGTTCTTAGGGATCGCTGGATTGCAAGCCGGTACCACCAGTTGGGAGGCCACCATCAATGACCCCGGCTGGTTCCGCTTGCCAAATGATGATCGACTTTATTACGACTGGACCTGGCGTACTCGCCGGGACGGTCATGGTACGCGGGTAGGCATGGTGCAGGCGATAGAGGAAAGTAGTAACACCTTCTTCTACGATCTAGCGTATCGCACGCAGTTAGAGGCGCTGCATGAAACCTTGGATGCATTCGGCTTTGGGCGTAACACCGCGGCGGATGTGCACAACCCAGCGCGTGGTTTGAATCCGACCCGAGAATGGAAGCGCGAACGGCACGGTATGCCGTGGTTCGCCGGTGATACGGTCAACCTCGGTATAGGGCAAGGTTTCTTTCTCACCACACCCTTACAGATGAGTATTGCCACCGCAGTGCTGGCACGTGAAGGCGAGTGGTTCGTACCGCGTTTACTTAAGAACAGTTCTGATCCTGCGTTGCTTGCCGCGTTACCAGAGGTGCAGCCCAATATCGAGTTAGATGACCCGGAACACTGGGCAAAAATGGCCGACTCCATGCGCCGTGTGGTGCATGGTCCACGTGGTACAGCACGGCGATTGGCCGTTGGTATCGACTATGAAATCGTCGGCAAGACGGGTACAGCGCAAGTATTCAGTATCGAGGACTTCGAAGGGTTCGATTCTGAACAAACAGCCGAGCGCTTACGTGACCATGCTTGGTTTATGGGGTATGCGCCTTTTGACGATCCGCAAATTGCGGTGTCAGTGATTGTAGAGAATGGCGCCAGTGGTGGTGGTATTGCTGGTCCAATAGCCCGTACGATATTTGATCATTATATGGCACAGCCGAAAGACGAGGAATTGGCGTTTGAATATTAAAGGTTATGTTCGAACGCTACCGACGGCGAACTTGAGCAGTCAGCGGGCGCTGTCCTATCGCCTGCACCTTGATCTGCCGTTGTTGGTAATGCTTACCGCATTGTTGATTGCTGGCCTTGTCGTGCTATACAGCGCCAGTGGCGGCGATACCGAATACGTGCAGCGCCAAGGCATCCGTATTCTGGTTGCCTACAGCGCCTTATTTTTGATCGCTCAGTTGGACCCGCGGACGATCCAGCGCTGGGGTGGCGCCGCCTATCTGGGTGGTTTGTTGCTGTTGGTCACCGTTGTCTTTTATGGCGTAACCGTTAATGGGGCGCAGCGGTGGCTGCGCATCCCCGGTGTCATCACTTTTCAGCCTTCAGAAATCATGAAGCTGGCGGTGCCAATTATGGTGGCGTGGTATTTGGCGCGCCATGAATTGCCGCCACGATTCAAACATCTATGCGTTGCCCTGATACTGATTATCGTACCGACGGTGTTGATTTTGCAGCAGCCAGACTTGGGTACGTCGTTGTTGATCATCAGCAGTGGCTTGTTTGTAATCTTTCTCGCAGGTATGAGCTGGTGGTATATCATCGCGGGCTTGTTGAGCGCAGCGGCGTCTTTTCCTCTGCTCTGGTTGTTCGTTTTACGTGATTACCAGAAGCGGCGCATTCTCACCATGTTTGATCCGGAGCAAGATCGCCTCGGTGCGGGCTGGAACATAATTCAGTCGAAAACCGCAATAGGCTCCGGAGGTTGGAGCGGTAAAGGGTTTATGGAAGGTACCCAGTCACAGCTCGATTTCTTGCCGGAGAGCAATACCGATTTCATTGTTGCGGTGTTGGCTGAAGAATTTGGCCTTATGGGTATGTTGCTGATTCTGGCCCTGTATCTGGCGATATCTGCTCGGTGTTTGATGATTGCCATCGGAGGGCGAGATACCTTCGGACGCCTACTCGCAGGCGGCTTAACCTTGGTGTTCTTCATTTATGTGTTTGTAAATGTCGGTATGGTTTCTGGCATTTTGCCCGTGGTCGGTGTGCCATTACCCCTAGTCAGCTATGGTGGTACCTCAATTGTTACCCTCATGACTGGGTTTGGCATCATTATGTCGGTCGCAACTCATAAGAACGTATAAGAGGTAAGTATGCGCAAGTGGATTTTGAGCCTAGTCAGCATTGTACCGCTGACCATTAACGCGCAAGCCAGCACCGGGTTTCTCAGTGATCCTCGTGCCGAGACACTGGTTGAAGAGCTGGTGGAGTTTGGATTGGATCCTGATAAAGTCAGATATTGGCTCAGTCAGGGTAATTACCTCGAATCGACCACGACGAGCATTGCCGCGCCGCGCGAGCAAACGTCGACTTATCGTGATTATCGACCCCTCTTTGTCGCAGAATCGACCATTAACGGCGGCAAAGAGTTTATGGCAGAGCATGCGGAGACATTGGCGCGGGTTGAGGCAGAGCTTGGTGTAGACCCCAAGATCGTAGTCGCCATCATCGGTATCGAAACACGTTACGGACGTTTAACCGGGCGGGACCGTGTCATCGACGCCTTGGGCACATTGGCGTTTAGTGACAATCGACGCAACGACTATTTCTATCGTGAACTGCGAGCCCTGTTTCGTATCGCTCATGAGGAAGAGATAGACCCACTGTTGTTGAAAGGTTCATACGCTGGTGCCATGGGTGTGCCGCAGTTTATGCCGAGCAGCTACATGGCGTATGCCATTGATTTCAGCAATGATGGTAAGCGAGATATCTGGAATAATCCCGTCGATGCGATTGGCAGCGTGGCTAATTATTTAGCTGCACACCGCTGGGAACGCGGCGGCCCGGTAGCGATGCGCGCCCGCGTCAACGGCAGCGACTTCGAAAGCATTGTCGCCAATACACAATTGCAACCGCATACTAAGGTTGTGGATACTCAGACTAAGGGCTGGGAGCCTATTTACGATATTGAAGACGATCGCATGGCTTCAACCTTTCGCCTGGACGGGGAACATGGTGCGGAGTTTTGGTACGGCTTTAATAATCTCTACGTAATCAGTCGTTATAACAGAAGCCTGAGCTATGCGATGGCGGTCTACCAGTTGAGTCAGGAATTTAGATGATGCGAGTGCCATTCAGTGCGGCGTGTATTGCCGCACTTCTGTTTGTGGTGGCAGGCTGCGCAGGCCAGTATTCTGCGCTGGATGACACCGCCCCCGCTCGGGTTGGCGGTGATACTGCTGGTGGACGTTACGCGATGGCACAGGATAGACCCCCTTCGCGTACCATTACCGCCGACCAAGTACAGGATTTGGTGCCTATCTATGAACCCCCAACACGTGGCGGTAATTCAGACTACACCATAGGCGGTGTGCGCTATCAGGTCATGGCATCCGCCGAAGGGTATCGCGCTGAAGGCGTTGCATCCTGGTACGGTGAGAAATTTCATGGTCATACCACCTCTAATGGCGAAACGTACGACATGTATCAGCTATCGGCTGCACACACCCGTTTGCCGTTACCCACCTATGTGCGGGTTACCAACTTAGGCAATGGGCGTGAGGTGATTGTGCGCGTCAACGATAGAGGCCCGTTCCACGACAATAGATTGATCGATTTATCCTATGCCGCAGCGGTTCGTTTGGGATTCGCTGATCAGGGTACGGCGCGTGTGCGTGTAGAAGCCTTGCCGCGCAGTCAGCATGCGCCCGCAACGGCGGCACCTGCCCATTATTGGCTGCAATTTGGTGCTTTTCGTGAAGAGCGCACGGCGCGACAGTTTAGTCAGCAGGTCAGTGCCGAGTTAGGACAGACGGCGGCCGTTGAAGAAGAGGGAGGGGTGTTTCGCGTGCGTATGGGGCCGGTGCAAATGGCGCGCGCAGAGGAGCTGCAGCGCAGTTGGCAAAGTAAAGGAAACGACAAGCCATTATTATTCCGCCGTTAATGCATGGAATACAGCTGCATTATTGCCTTGTGCTGTTAAAATAGCGCGCAAATTAGTTTTCATCGTCCTTCTTAATTAACGGAACTGCATGTCTCCCATGATAAAAAAAGCTTTATTGTCTGTCGTCGCACTGTTGTTACCAGCATTTGTATTTGCGGACACGCTGATTGTTCCAGCCCCACCAATGGTAGCTGCCAGTTCTTACATCATGATAGACGCCAACAGCGGCGCGGTGTTGGTCGAACATAACGCCGATCAACGGTTGCCACCCGCAAGTTTGACCAAGATGATGACGGCCTATATCGCCGAGACAGAGCTAGCCGCAGGTCGCTTGCAGCTTGATGACCAAGTACGTATCAGTGAAAAGGCTTGGCGTACCGGTGGTTCCAAGACGTTCGTTTTGGTGGATACAGATGTACGGGTAGAAGACCTGATGCGCGGTATTGTTATTCAGTCGGGTAACGATGCCTCCATTGCCATGGCAGAGCACTTGGCGGGTACAGAAGACAACTTCGCTGCGGTAATGAATCAGTACGCTCAGCGCTTGGGTCTGACCAACACCAATTTCGTCAATTCAACCGGCTTGCCTGCCCCGAATCACTATTCAACAGCGCGTGACATGGCTCTGTTGTCGACGCACAAAGTGCTGGATCATCCGCAATATTATGCCTGGTACAGCGAGCGCGAATTTACCTTCTCCGGTATTACCCAGCCTAACCGCAACACGTTGCTTTGGCAGAACCCCTTGGTCGATGGATTAAAAACAGGCCACACCGACGAAGCTGGTTATTGCCTCGTGGCGTCGGCGGTTGATGGCGGTATGCGACTCATCACCGTTGTTATGGGTACCAGCAGCAATCAGGCGCGTATTCAAGAAACACAGAAACTGTTGTCTTATGGTTTCCGTTACTTCGAGACCAACAAATTGTTCGACGCAGTATCCAATCTGCACGATGCCAGAATCTGGGGTGGTTCAGCGGACCAAGTTGCATTGGGCTTAGTCGAAGATCTCTACGTGACCATTCCAAAGGGATCGTCAGGCACTGTTCGCACCATTTTAGAAGTCGATACCCAATTAGAAGCGCCTATAAGGACCGGACAGGTTTTGGGTGAACTGCGCGTTGTGCAGGGTGAGCAAGTGTTGGCCGTGCACGACTTGATTGCGCTGCAAGATGTCGAGCGAGGCGGTTTCTTTAAGCGTATGTGGGACTTCATCAAGTTGTTTTTCATCGGTATCTTCAGTTAAGGGCATTGAGTGATGACGAATCAAGAAGCACCTAAAATCGAGTTTCCGTGCAAAGACTACCCGGTTAAAGTGGTGGGCGAAGACAGCGAAGCGTTTAAGTCCTCAGTGTTTGCGGTATTTACGCAGTTAGGTATTGAACACTCGACTACCCGTATTCGTGAAATGCCCAGTAAAAACGGGCGTTTCATTGCACTGACCGTACCCATTACCGCTGAAAGCGTGGAGCAACTTTCAACGTTAAACACGGAACTGCGTAAGCTGCCTGCCGTGAAAATGGTTATTTAATTTGCGCGCGTCACAGCCACTTATTGTTCGTCATCTGGGGCGTGTTGACTACGAGCCTACCCTAGAGCGCATGCGAGAATTCACACTGAATCGTCAGGAGGATACACCTGATGAGATTTGGCTGTTGGAACACGACCCGGTGTTTACCCAAGGGCAAGCTGGTAAAGCCGAGCACATTCTCGCCGCTGGAGATATCCCGATTGTGAACGTCGACCGTGGTGGGCAAGTGACCTATCACGGCCCCGGACAATTGGTTGCCTACACCTTAATGGACATCAAACGCTCAGAGATGGGCGTGCGCGATATGGTAAGCCACTTGGAACACTCGGTGGTGGACGTTTTGGCCCAGTGGGGTGTACTCGCTTATCCCAAGCCAGATGCCCCAGGTGTCTATGTTGATGGGGCGAAAATCGCGTCGTTAGGTCTGCGTATCAAGAAGGGCCGTGCCTATCACGGTTTGGCGCTGAACGTGGATATGGATCTGACGCCGTTTCAACGTATTAACCCTTGCGGTTATGCCGGTATGGCCATGACTCAATTGAAGGACCTCACGTCAGAGTCGGTATCGGTAGAGCAGGTTGCTGAACGTTGGTTAGCAGGCTTCGTGCAACGGTTGGGCGTCAACACGGTACACGAAGTGAACGAAGGGCAGATTTAAAACACAAACCTCTATGAACCGCGTTATCTGGCCAGTTACTTGTTGCCGAGGCGCCGAAGTGCCTAAGTAGTAACCGGCCGTCACATCCTGCTAGCCGATCTGCTTTAGCGGAATCTGGTTGGGATCAACCAATACCGGTACTTCAGCTGGTGCGGCTAAGCCCAGATTGTTTTTCTCAAACACTCGATCCGCCCGATAGCTGGAGCGTACCATTGGCCCTGAGGGTACTTCTAAAAAGCCTTTCGCTAAGCCCACTTCGCGGTAATGATTGAACTCATCCGGGGTTACCCAGCGTTCTACCGGCAAGTGGTTTTTAGTGGGGCGTAAGTACTGACCTAGAGTAACAATATCGACGCCTACGGCTCGTAAATCGTCAAACGTCTGGTAAATCTCTTCATCGGTTTCACCCAAACCCACCATGATGCTGGTCTTGGTAATGATGTCCGGGCGATGTCGTTTGGCGTGCGCAAGCACCTGCAGTGTTTTGTCGTAGTCGGCACGCACATCGCGCACCGGGTGAGTTAGGCGACGTACTGTTTCAACGTTCTGTGCGAACACTTGCAGCCCGGAATCGACCACGCGTTCGATGTATTCTTCCACGCCGTCAAAATCAGGCGTTAACGCTTCGACCACGACTTCAGGAGTGCGGGCCTTAATGGCTGCGACACAGGCGGCGTAATGCGCTGCACCACCATCGGGTAGGTCATCACGATCAACAGATGTTAAGACGATGTAGCGCAAACCCATTAGCTCGACTGACTTCGCCGTGTTTTCCGGCTCGTCGTGATCCAGCCAGCCTTTCGGGTTGCCGGTATCGACCGCGCAAAATTTGCACGCACGTGTACAAACCGACCCCATAACCATGATTGTTGCCGTGCCGTTGTTCCAGCACTCGCCGATGTTAGGGCAGTGCGATTCCTGGCAGACCGTGCTGAGTTTGTGATCTTTGACGTTGCGGCGTACCGCTTCAAAGCGCTCGCCACCGGGCATCTTGGCACGCAGCCAAGAGGGTTTGCGAGTGGGTGCCTGTTCGGTCACTTGATGGCTTTGTTTAACGCCATCTTTGATCGCAGCAATGCCCTGTGCAGTGCGGAACTTGTGGCCGCTGGTGACGCGTTCTTTGCCGTCGCTCATGGAATCCAATGCTCTCTTTCACGAGGTTGAGTTAATGACGCAATAGTAACATAAATGGATCAGCTCGCGCTCTGCGGGTGTTCCATAAGCCAACGCACGTTGCGCACTAATTCCGGGTTCAGCAGCGACTCAGCCGCGCCAATGGCTTCCGGTACGCGTTGATCGAAGGTAATAAGTTGTGATTCGTCGGTAGCGATCACCGCTTTCTCGCGCAATGTTAATAAGAAGCGCTTGAAGAGTGACTTATCGAAGAATTCCGGAGCATTCAGGCCGTTAAGAATGGACATGCGCTGCGCTAATTGCTGGGCACGTGCTTCAAGGTCAGCCGTCGATAAGGTGCCCTGACCGTTAGCTTGCAGCACCGACAGGGTCAGATAGTAGCGCTCCAACGTAGGCTGCATCAAACGGCTTAGGGCGATGAATTGGGTGGTTAGGTTTGGATCAGCACTGGGAGTAAGAAATTCACCATCGACTGTAATCAGTCCACGCGCAATCAAAGCATCCAAATACTGATTGGCGACACTCTGGGCGGTTTCGGTATCCCAGTGAATATACAACTCATTGCGCACGTAGCCATAAATCAGCGTGAGGTGCTTCATCAGTTGCTCACGTGTCTTGGGCGTACCGTGAATCTGTAGGCCACAACACAGCAATGCAGGCAACGCCAGCAAGTGGATGATGTTGTTCCGGTAGTAGGTCATTAAGACGGCGTTGTGGTCGTTTACCCGATACAGATCACCCATAGGGTGATCAATACGCTGTACCATTTTCATGTCAACCGTGTGGGCCAGCCAGTCGGTCGGCGTGCCTTCAGGAAAGGTCATGGTGTCACTGTAGGGCACTTCTTTCAGCAGGCTGACATAGAGGGCAGCTTGCTGTTCGATGCTGTAGCGATCTAAGGCATGGTTTGGGCTGGCCAACAGCAGGGTGCCAATGACGTTGACTGGGTTCAGTGCCGCAGCTTGGTTGATGCGGCTCGCCACTTCATTGCTTAGCGTTTGGATGGTCTGCCCCAGCCAGGCTGGCTTGGCGTCCTGCGTGATGTCGTGGTCACGCCAATTGGCCGCTTGCCGCGTCAGAATATCTTGCAGTTCGATGGGCGTGCCGAAGTTAAGGCTTACTTCGCCGTAGTTTTTCAACCGCCGCAGTGTGCCAATGACGTCAAAAATGGATTCGCTCTTTTTCTCTTTGCCGCGCAGTTCTTTCAAATAGCTGTTCGCTTCGAATACTTTTTCATAACCGATGTAGACCGGAATGAATTTCATTGGCAAGCTGGGATCACGCAGGTAACTCTTCACCGTCATCGCCAACATACCGGCCTTGGGCTCTAAAGTACGACCGGTTCTGGAGCGACCGCCTTCGACGAAGTATTCCACCGGACTGCCACGGGTAAACATCATGTGCAGGTATTCATTGAATACGGCGGTGTAGAGCTTGTCGCCACCGAAACTGCGGCGCATAAAGAAAGCACCACCGCGACGCAAAATAGGCCCAATGATCGGCATGTTCAGGTTCCTGCCTGCCGCGATGTGCGGGATAGGCACGCCTTGCGAATGCAGGCTATACGACAGCAGTAAGTAGTCAATGTGCGATCGGTGACAGGGTACGTAGATGATGGCGCTGTCTTGTGCTGCTTGTTTGACCACAGCAATGTTGTTGATCCGAATGCCGTTATAGATTTTATTCCATAGCCTCGACAGAAACAGATCCAGCACCCGCACCGTGGAATAGGATATGTCGGCCATAATCTCTTCCAAATAGCCAATGGCTACCTGGCGGGCTTTATCTGGTGTGGTCTTTTGGGTGCGAGCGTGGTGCGCTATCGCCTCTCGTACCTGCACGGCGTTCACAATGTGCGTCATCATGGTACGACGATGCGACAGGTCAGGCCCGAGAACACCAAGGCGGACACGGTTGAAATGAACGCGCAAAATCCGGTGTACTTTGCGTGACAGTCTGGCGACCGATTGATCTTCACTGGTCAGCTCGCGCAATGATAGCGGCTGATTCACTTCGACAAAGGTGCTGCGCCCGTTGACCAGTACGGTAAACAGTTTGCGTATTGGGCTAGGCACCGACCAGCGGTCGGAGAACAGTATCTTAAACAGCGATTTTTCTTTCGTGGGCGCTCGGCCCCAGAACACGCTGACCGGTACCAGTTGTATATCTTGCTCGGGATCATCAGAGATGCGTTGGCACAGTGTCGACAACGCCGTGGCGCGGCCTTGGCGTTTTAACATGCGCTGATAACGTGGTTTGTGTTCCAGAAAGACCAGTGGTTCTTGTTCGGCCGAGCCGCTTAACGCGGGCAGGCCCATTTGAGCAATGAAGAGATCCGCCGCAATGCGATCGGTCAGGCTTTGCCGACGCAAAACATAAATGATGGGCTGTGTATTGTTTAGAGTAGGCAAAGCTGCCGTTGTGGAATTATCAAAGCGAATCCAGATACTCAGTAGGCGTTTCAGCAGCGCATACATAGATGTTCAGTTCCCAATACGAATGGTCAATCGAATGATTGTAGCAAATGCAGTGACCACTGCATTGCAAAAAAGTGCCCGTCACACTGGCTGATCAATAATGCGGTGGCGGGTTGTCAGTGAGGTCCGGTGCGACTTGGTGCGAAAGATTAGAGACCTGGTCGCTGAACCTTTCAAGCAGTCGGGTGAGCTGGCGAATTTCTGCATCTTGACGTCCGATTACCGTGCTCAATTGCTCGATGGTGTCCTCGGAAAATGCCAAGCGTACTTCTAAATCGGCAAGTCGTTGTTCAATATCCACTGTGTTTTTTCAATCCGGGTTGTTTAATTGTAGCGGTTTTTGGCATTATGTTGACACTTGCGCTGCTGTGTACTGTTTCGCAGCGCAATGAGTTCATGTGCAGAAAGGATAGCATACCTCGGATACAGGGTGCGCCGAAATAGGCCTGATGATGCGTACGACGGCCTGAATTATGTACATTTTTATTTAATAGACGCTAAGTGAATATTGAGAGAAGAGCTAGGTTATGAATGCAGTGAGTATTATTGTTGGTTTAGTGATCAGTTTTCTGGCAGCCGTCGCGGCGACGCTGGTTGTCGTTTTTTGGCAAGGAAATCCTATTACTTTGGCTTTCAGCCAAGATGGCTTTTGGGCATCAGTCGCCAGTGTGTGGGCGTTGATGGCATTGGTATTGTTAATTATGGAGTTTTTACCGCTTGAAGCGCGTGAAGATCTCCGTGAAGAAGGTGTGGTGAAATGGTTTAACGGTGCCAAAGGGTTTGGTTTTATTACCCGCGATAACGACGAAGATGTATTTGTGCATTTTCGGTCGATTCGGGGTCGTGGCCACCGCACCTTGCATGAAGGTCAGCGCGTTAAATTTGGTGTGGTTGAGAGCGCCAAAGGTTTACAAGCAGAAGACGTAAGCGTGGTGCGCCACCAGTAGGAGGCCACGCTCTTACGACAGTCTCCGTATGGCGGATGATTATATATACGGCGGATGACGCTTCGCTCTTCCGCCCTATGGTCTCGCGACGTTTTTGAGTGTCCCGTCGGTTAATGTTGAACTATAGGGCGGAAGAGCGAAGCGTCATCCGCCGCGCAAATTACCGGCCAGCCCAACGCAGTACAACCTGCCCCATCAATAACCACGGGTCCAGGTTGTCACTGCCTTTCACCGCGGCATCCGTGCGCTGTAGCAACTGTAACAGGGTGCTCCAGCGTGCTGGCTTGATGCGGTTGACGGCTTGCTTCACCGGGCCTTGCCGTGGCCCCATGATGCGCAACGCCATGCACGCTTGGTCGATGGATTCGCCGCGCCGTACCTTTTCTTGAATCTGCACGGCGTGGCGTGCTTCTCGTGTCAGCGCCCATTGCACCATCAAGGGTTCAACCCCTTCGCTGCGCAGGCTGTCCAGAATCCGTTGGGCACGCGCTAAATCGCCCGTATGCGCCGCGTCCGTTAGGTCAAAAACTGTAAAACGAGCGTTGTCGACCACCGAATCCAGTACCAGTTCAGCGGTGACTTCTCCGTCACACAACAGCGCCAGCTTCTCCAACTCTTGTTTGGCGGCCAGCAAGTTACCGTCAACGCGTTCGGCCAGTAATTGAGCGGCGTCCGGTGTGAGCGTCAGTTTGAGTTGGCGCGCTCGTTGCGACAGCCATTGCGGCAGTTGCTGGCGTTGAATCGGCCAGACGTTGATCACGCCTGCCTGTGCCGTGAAGGTTTTGAACCACTTGGTTTTCAGTGTGGCGCGGTCTAGCGCAGTGCCATTGACCAGCAATATGTTGTCGGGATTGGGCGACGCAGCGTATTCCTGCAGCACGTCCTGGCCTGCTTTGTCCGGCTTGCGTTCCAGGTTAAGTTCCAGCAGCAGCCGGTCACTGAACAGCGACATCGCCTGATTCGCTTCGATCAACGACGACCAACTGAACTGTGCATCCGCTTGCAGCACCCGGCGTTCACCGACGCCGCTTTTGCGTGCGTGCTGACGTAAGGCATCCAAGGTTTCCAGCACCAACAGCGGTTCCTGTCCCATAACCACGTAGATAGGTAGGAACTGTTTGCTGAGGTGTTGGGCCAGTTGTTCTGCCTTAATGTCCATGTGTGCTTAGGCCACCACGATGTTGACCAGCTTGCCGGGCACCACAATCACGCGCTTGATCTCTGCATCAGCCAAGAACTTCTGCACATTGTGCTCCGCACGCGCGGCGGCTTCGACGGCTGCTTTATCGGTGTCCGCTGCCACCGTCACACGACCGCGTACCTTACCGTTCACTTGCACCACGTAAGTCACTTCGTTGCGCACCAGGGCGCTTTCGTCCACGGCAGGCCAGCGTTCGTGTACGACCGCGTTGCTGTGTCCAAGCGTGGCCCACAGGCTGTGCGCAATGTGTGGCGTGATCGGCGACAGCATCAGTACGGCGGTTTCAAGCGCTTCACGCACCACGGCTTGGCTTTGGCCGGGCTGCAAATCAAACTTGTTGATCGCATTCAGCAATTCCATGGTGGCGGCAATGGCGGTATTGAACGTTTGGCGACGGTCAAAGTCATCACTGACTTTCTGCAAGGTCTCATGGGTTTTTAAACGCAGGGCTTTCATGTCGGCGTCTAAGGCTGACGTGTCCAGCGCTGTCTGATCATTCAGTTCAACCAAGCTGTGCACGGCACGCCATAAGCGCTGCAAGAATTTGTACGCACCCTGCACACCTGATTCAACCCATTCCAAGGTTTGGTCCGGTGGGGCGGCGAACATGGCAAACAAACGCACGGTGTCAGCACCGTAGGCTTCCAGTGTCTCTTTGGGGTTAACGCCGTTGTTCTTAGACTTCGACATCTTGCTCATGCCGGAGTGCACAACGTCGTCGCCGGTTGCTGTTTCCACGGCGCGCGTGACCTTACCTTTATCATCGCGTTCCAGTGTGACGTCTTTCGGCGCGATCCACACTTGACCGCCATTTACCGTTTTGTGGAAGGTGTCGGCCAATACCATGCCTTGGCACAGCAGGCGATCGAACGGCTCATCGCATTTAACCAAGCCTTCGTCGCGCATCAACTTGTGGAAGAAGCGCGAATAGAGCAGGTGCAAGATGGCGTGTTCGATGCCGCCGACGTACTGGTCTACGGGCAGCCAGTAGTTGGCTTCGTCAGGGTCGACCATGCCGTCAGCAAAGTTCGGGCTGGTGTAACGCGCGTAGTACCAGCTTGACTCCATAAAGGTGTCAAAGGTGTCGGTTTCTTTTTCTACCGCACGGCCATCCAGTTCGTCTTTGCGCCATTCCGGGTCGGCTTTGATCGGCGATTGCACGCCGTCCATCACCACATCTTCCGGCAAAAGCACGGGCAACTTGTGCATGGGTACGGGGATCTCACCGCCTTCAGGCAGATTGAACATTGGGATGGGTGCACCCCAATAGCGTTGACGCGACACACCCCAATCACGCAGACGGTAATTGGTGGTCTTTTCGCCTTTGCCCAACTTGGTCAGTTCGGCGGCAATGGCTTGGAAAGCGTCTTCTGAGGTCATGCCGTCATAAGCACCCGAGTTCACCAGCACACCTTTGGTGGTGTAAGCGCCTTGGCTCAGATCAACCGTGTCAGCGCTGTCGTCCGCAGGGCGAATGACTTGCGTGATAGGGATGTTGTACTTGGTAGCAAACTCCCAGTCGCGTTCGTCGTGGCCGGGTACGGCCATCACCGCGCCACTGCCGTAGTCCATCAACACAAAGTTCGCCGTCCACACCGGCACTTCGGCACCGGTTAACGGGTGAATGGCGGTCAGGCCTATTGGCATGCCGAGCTTTTCCATGGTCGCCATATCGGCTTCCGAGGTGGTCATGCTTTTGCACTGGGCAATAAATGTTTGCAGCTCAGCGTTGTTTTCGGCTGCTTTCAAGGCCAGTGGGTGTTGCGCGGCAACCGCGACGTAACTGACACCAAACAGAGTATCGGGGCGTGTGGTGTACACGCCGATCTTCTCGTTACTGCCTTTCAGATCGAATTCCAAGTTCACGCCTTCAGAACGACCGATCCAGTTGCGCTGCATGGTTTTGACCTGTTCAGGCCAATGCGGCAACTTGTCCAAGTCGTTCAGCAGTTCTTCGGCGTAGTCGGTGATCTTAATAAACCACTGTGGAATCTCGCGGCGCTCAACCACGGCGCCAGAACGCCAGCCACGGCCGTCGATGACTTGCTCATTGGCCAATACAGTTTGGTCGACCGGATCCCAGTTAACCGTCGCCATTTTCTTGTACACCAAACCTTTTTCGTACAAACGGGTAAAGAACCACTGTTCCCATTTGTAGTAGTCCGGCTTACAGGTTGTTACTTCGCGTGACCAGTCAAAACCAAAGCCGAGGTCTTTCAACTGCTGACGCATCTGGTCCGTATTGGCGTACGTCCACTTGGCCGGAGCCGTTTTGTTCTGAATCGCCGCGTTTTCGGCCGGTAAGCCGAAGGCATCCCACCCCATGGGATGCAGTACGTTTTTGCCCAGCATGCGTTGGTAGCGAGCGATCACGTCAGAGATGGTGTAGTTGCGCACGTGCCCCATGTGCAGTTGGCCGCTGGGGTAGGGGAACATCGACATGCAATAGTATTTCTCGCGGCTGGTGTCTTTGACGGCGCGAAACACTTGGTTCTCTTCCCAATACTGTTGGGCTTGGGCTTCAATGTCACTGGGGTTGTACGTGGCGTCCATAAATAGGCAGTCCGGCTTGATCAGTCAAAATGGAAAATTCGTGAAGGCGGAAAGGATACCCGAGTCCGCCATGGTTTTCGATAGGTCAGCGCTTTAGACAGCGATAATCAACGCGCTGTTTGCCCCGCATTACGGCGCGCCCGGACCAAACTGAATGCCCCAAGCAAAATGGTTAGAATGGCAATGGGCCAACTGCCCAGTCGTTGGTACGGGGTTAGGCCATGGCGCGGCAGAATTTCGCCCGCCACGGTGGCTTGCACAAACTGCGGCGCACGCGCCAGGACTTGGCCATGTTCATCCAGAATGACAGAAATGCCGTTCTGGGTGGCGCGTACCATAGGGCGCTGATTTTCGATGGTGCGCACGCGGGTAATTTGCAGGTGTTGCTCCGGCGCCAAGCTACCCCCGAACCACGCATCATTGCTGACCACGATCAGGATGTCACTGCCTATCGCTTGCTGGCGCGACAGATTAGGATAGGCCGCTTCGTAGCATATCAACGGCGCTAACGTCAGCCGGTTTCCCGCATAGTACATGGTCATGGGTGCTTGGCCAGAAGGGCCGGGCGTAAAGCCGGACATGGGTAGGTCAAAGAACGCAATCAGTCCCTGCAACACACTTTGCAACGGCAAGTATTCGCCAAACGGCACCAGATGCTGCTTGCGGTATTCACCTTGGCCGGTACCCCAGGCCTTGATGCCATTGTAATAGGTGCGGCCCTCACCACGGAGTGGCAGACCGCTGACGATGGCTTGCTCACGCGCTACAGCGCGATGTTCCAGCGCGCCAACGAAACCGGGCACAGCATCGGGGAAGGTAGGAATAGCTGTTTCCGCCCACAACACCAGCGCTGCCTCTGAATGGCGATCCGCCAGCGCCAAGTGAATGCTCAGAATCTCATTCAGTATTTGTGCATCCCATTTGATCGACTGATCCGTATTGCCCTGCACAGCGGCTACCGGCATGGGCTGACTCAGACTAGGCTGAGTATAGTGGCGGTCGGTGATGGTGAACCCTATGCCCCAAGAGAACACCAAGAATGCGCCCGCTACGACCCAGTGCCGAACGCTCTTTGTAGGGTATCGACACTGCCAAAGCAGCGCTGCGCCGAACAGCACCAGAAAGCTGACGCCAAATACGCCGGTGACCGGGAGCCAACCGCGCAACCAATTGTCGGTGGCCAGAGTACCCCACAGCAGCCAGGGCATGCCGGTAAACAACGTTGTACGCACGCCTTCAAACGCCAACCAGAGCACGGGGAATGTTGTCCAGTGCAGGCGGGCGTTAGCAAAGAAGCGTTGGCGCACATAAGCAGGCAACCAAGCTTGTAGCGCGAACAACAGCCCCATGGCGACGCAGAACGCTGTGGTCAGCACTAAGGAAATCGGAATAGGGGTTTCAACCGTGCGCATGGAGAAATAAACCCACGACACACCGGTACCGAAGAAACCAATGCCGAAGAACCAGCCACGCAAAAAGGCTTCCCGGCGGGTTTGCTGTGCGGTAAGCCACCAAAACAGGATGGGCAGCACATAGGCCAAGGGCCAAATATAAAACGGCGCGAAAATGAGAGGGGTCAAAGCGCCTGCTACAAGCAATATCCATCGCGCTGGCCAGTGCTTTTCCGTTAAGGCGTATATCTGGGCGGCAAATATCATTAAACTACGAGTCCTTTGCAAATTAAGCATCTTAAAGTTAAGGAGGCTCTGAATTAATCGCACGGCGCTCTGGCTTTCGGAGGTGCTGTGCGGCAAGGCAGGTTCATGCAGGAATGTCGAGACATTTCCAGTGAACCTAACGCAGCAGCGGAGCGCCTCCGAAAGCCCCGCAGGGCGCGGCCAAAACGTCCATTCACTGTGTTGTACTTCTGGGCAAGGGCTACGGCCATTACCGGCGAAGCACGCCTTGTGACTGAACGTTTTGGCTAGCGCAGAGTCGCGTGGGATTAATTCAGAGCCTCCTTAAGAGTGCCACACACCAACCATCGAGAACCACCTGTTATGTCACAAGCGTTACCCGAATTTCGCGGCTACCGATTCCCGCACCTTAACCGACTGTGGTCGGCCCTGTGCCAAGAGCGAGAATTGCCGCAACTGGATCGATGGTTGAGCCGTACCCTGCGCGAAGAAAAAGCCTTCGGGCGTCGTGACCGACTGTATTACGCCGACGTTCTTTTCGCTGCCATGCGTTATCTGCAGACGATTGTACTGCTTGAACAGGGCTACAAAGCACAAGACGTTAAGGATTTTCCTGAGTTTTACCGTACGCAAGATGCCACCATGACAGCTGCTTCGCTGTGGGCCGAGGTGCAAGCCTTACCGGTAGAGTCTGTGTTGTTCTGGCTGGCCAAGATCACCGATACTGGCGGCGACTGGCCGCGGGAAATCACTGACCTTAGTGAGCGGAACCAGTTCTGGAGTAATGTGAAGCAAGTGCTGAACAAGGCATCGATGAACGATGTGTTGCAAGGCTGGCGTCCGAGTTGGCAGCCATTGTTGCAGGCCCGAGCCGAGCGCTCGGGATGGCCGCAAGAGGACTGCCACCGCTTTGTGCAGGGTCAAAATACCCGTCCACCGTTGTGGTTGCGCGTGCAGCGTGCCGAAGACCAAGCGGGCGTGGTGGATCAGATCGTCGGTCAGGGCTATGACCTTGAGCAGGACGGCGATGCCTTGAAAGTCGTGGGTGAGCGCGGCATATACCAACTGCCGGCGTGGCAGGAAGGCAAACTGGAGATTCAGGACTGGGCCAGCCAACAGATCAGCCGAGCAGTGGATGCCCAGCCCGGCGAACAAGTTTGGGACGCCTGTGCCGGTGGCGGCGGTAAAACATTAGCCATCGCCAGCTCAATGAACAACAAGGGCGCAGTGACGGCGACGGACATTCGTGAATACAAGCTGGAAGAAGTTAAGAAACGCGCCAAGCGTGCGGGTTGGTTCAACGTACGACGCTTTGTGTGGGACGCCGAAGCCCCACTGCGCTTGCCCAAAGAAGCCGCGCGCCAACAGGGGTTCGACCGTGTATTGATTGACGCCCCATGCAGCTCGTGTGGTACATGGCGCCGCAACCCGGATGCGCGCTGGCGTTTAACGTCGGAAGAGATTGAACGTCTGACTCAGTTACAAGACAAAATACTCACCCAAGCAGCACCAGCGGTAAAAGTGGGTGGCCGCTTAGTCTATGCCACCTGTAGCTGGCTGGTGGATGAAAACGAAGCACGGGTTGAGGCTTTTCTGGCGGCTAATCCGGGTTTTAGCTTGGAGCGGCAATCGGTCGTGGGTTTCCCGGCGCAGGATTCCGACACCATGTTCTTAGCTGTAATGACGCGCAACACCTAAAAAACTACCGCGCTTCTCGGTGGCCGAGCTCGGCGATGTAGTTAATGATCTCTTCGTCATTCCACGGCTTGGCGAAGTACTTTACAACGTCCCATTGCGCTAACTGTTCCGCGTCGGGCTCCGCGCGGGCACTCAGTATAACAAAGTCTGCCGCCGGGCTCAGTGGTCGTAAATGAGCGAACAGTTCGGGCCCGGTCATGTCCGGCATATTGAAGTCGGACACCACCACATCGATGCGAATCTGTCGCACAATGGCCATGGCCTCGCCCGCGCCGGTGGCAAACATGAAGTCAAAGGGCGCACGGCGCAATTGACGGTGCAGGGCAGCGAGAACTCGCCGGTTGTCGTCTACGAACAGCACGCGTTGCATAGAAGCCTAACCTATCCTGTGATCTTTTGCGGAATGAGAGTCAGCAAATGCGTCGGCACGTCATTGGCCGACGCGGTATGCGTGCGCATCGCAAAGCAAGGCATACTGCCCACCACGCAGTGCACACCATCGCCCAACGGTAAGTCGAGTAACCCCTCCGGAAGAATTTTTCTCGCTTTCATGCCGGCAATGGCGTGTCCATCCGAAATCCACTGCGCCGCAAGCGCATTAGATTCTACGATGCGGCCATCCTCCCCAATGTGCAGAATACCGACTGGCAGCGCGTCCAATATCGATTGGGTGGCCATTAAAGTACGTGAGTTGGCGTGCAGGGCACGGTTTTTCTGGTCAATACGCTCCATTAATGTCTGATTGACGTCTTTCAACTCTTGCGCCAAATCTTGGTGGCGGGTTTGTAGATTGTACAGCTCTAAGCCTTTGCTAATGGTGGCTAAAAGGTCGTCGTCGTCCCAAGGCTTGAACAGAATTTTATACACGTGCGCTTCGTTCACCGCGCTGATGGCCGCTTCCGCTTCTTGGTATCCGGAGAGAATGATTCGAGTAACCAAGGGGTGGCGGGACCGTGCTACCCGCAGCAGGTCGTTACCAGAGAGGCCGGGCATACGCTGATCCGACAGGATGACGCCAATGTTTTCCTGTTCGAGCAGGCTCAGGGCCGCCGCTCCTTCACTCGCACTGTAGGACGCATAGGGCTGGGAATGCAGCAGTCGCATGATGGCTCGAACGGTAGCCGCGTCATCATCCACCACTAATACACCGGCATTGTTCATCGGCAACCTCTTGGTGTGGTCTACACTGCAGTATAGACAATATGTGAAGGCTGCAAGCGATGGCAGAGCAATTCCACCCAATGCTCAACGCACTTATTGACGGATGGTGGTTGTTTTTAATCGCCGTCGGAGTGGGGGCCGTGGGTTATGACCTTGTGCGTCGGTGGTGGTACGTACCTCGTGAACGGGCAAGGGTGCAGGCGAAGCACCGAGGTTTAGAGCACCGAGGTTTAGAGCACCAAGGTTTAGAAGATGAACTGGCACATTTAAAAAAGCGCCTGGTACGCCAAGAGCACATGGCGACCCTAGGTAAATTGGCCAGCGGCGTGGCGCACGAAATAAGCAACCCGGCGGGCTATGTCACCTCAAATTTGAAAACCTTGAAACGATACATCGGGCTGCTTTTGGCCCGTGAAGCGGGGACGCTGTCCGAACCGGATAGGCAAGAGTTATTGTTTGTGCAGGCCGACCTGCCCACATTGATGGACGACTGCCTGGATGGCGTCAATCGCATCAGTGGGATAGTGCGTAGCTTGCGCAGCTACACACGTGGGGTCGATTCGGTCGAGCATGCGCTGAACACCTGGGAAGTCCTCGTGAGCAATGCAGTACGGCTGACGCATGGCGAGATTCACCATCAATGTCGGCTGGAAAAAGAGCTGAACGCCACTCGCCCGGTGTTAGTAAACGAACGCGAATTAACACAAGTTCTGGCGAATCTGATTCTCAATGCGCGCGATGCAATAGCTCTGTCCGGTCAGGGTTCACGGATTGTCTTGCGCACACAAGATACGGACGGCGGTTCTGAACTGGTGGTGGAGGACGATGGGCCCGGAGTGCCGAGCCATGCCGTAGAGCGTATTTTTGAGCCCTTCTTTACCACCAAAGCCAACGACAAAGGCACCGGTTTGGGGCTCAGCATCTGTCGCGAAATCATAGAACTAAAACACGGTGGAACCATACGTTACGAGCCCGCCAGCCACGGCGGAGCACGCTTTGTGATTCATCTGCCTGTGGCTGACGACGAAGACAGATCAGAACAATAACGTCATCAACTTGCGTTGATACTTCGCCACCAAAGCTTTGTCGGTGCAGGCTTGGAACAGGGCTTGAATGTCTTGGCGACCTTGATTGTTGTTCCAGCTAATATCGGCGCGCAATACACCTAATAACAGCTCGAACGCACGCTCATAGTCACTGTGTGCGGCCAGGGCCATGGCAAGCGCATGTGCACTGGCTGGGCTTGGGTCATTAGCGTAGCTGGCTTCCAGTAAATCTACATCACCGTAGGCGGCGGCTTTGTGTTGCAACGCGATCTCTTGGCAGGCGGATTTGATGGCCGGATGCGCTTGCTGTTCGTCATTCAATTGTTCTGCCACCGCACTGGCTTCTTCAAGTGCACCTGATTTCAGTAACGTGTGCAGCAACAGCGCCACCGCGTCGGCGTCATCCGGCTGGTTGTGCAGTTGTTGCTGCAACAGTGCCAAGGCGTCTTCATACGATTGCGTCGCCCAAAGCGCCTCGACCTGTAACGACAAGTCTGGCGCGGCAGGTCCCAAGTGTTCGTCCAAGAAGGTCTTTACCTCAGACTCGCTCTTAGCGCCCTGAAAATGTCCTACCACAGCGCCGTCTTTGATCAAAGCAACTGTGGGTAGGCTGCGCACCCCGAACTGTGCGGTTAAGCCCGGCTCTTCGTCGGCGTTCACCTTGGCCAGAATAAAGCGCCCGTTACCCTTAACCGCTAAGCTTTCCAATACGGGCATCAAGTTCTTGCAGGGCGCGCACCAGTCGGCCCAGAAATCCACTAACACCGGCGTGGTTTGTGACTGCTCGACAATGGCCGACATGAATGAATCTTCGGTGACCGTTACAATAAAAGGTGAATCACTCACGGATGGCTCCTGTTTGGGCGACTATTCGATAGAAAGTGGTCGTATGATAAACCGAATCCGTACGACAGCGGGAGCCAAAAGCGTTGCTTTTTTGTGCAGCATCCCTAAGATGATTAGATAGAACAACTCAAGTTTTAGGACTCTTTGCGTACTAAGTCGGCTGCCGGTGGTGGTTCGGAGGGGGAGTCCGCAGCAGGACGCTGCGGCCTAGGCTCCATGGATGGATTCACGCCGACCCCGTAGAACCACCACCGGTCGCCGACGTTGGTGTTGTGCAAACCCCGAAAACTTGAGTTCACAACAACTCCGAGCCTGTTGCGCCTTACCCATGTCTTTGCTGATGTGGCTGGACTTCAGGCCCCAGCGGGTGCCTTGTGGCATCACGCTGGCTGGGTTCGGCGAGGAAACTCCCGGGCCTCCCACACTTGGAAAGGGGTTCTAAAAATGCTTGCCGACTCGTTTGGACGGCGCTTCTATTATTTGCGCCTGTCCGTCACAGAAGTGTGTAACTTCAGTTGCACCTATTGTTTACCCAATGGCTATAGCGGGCCTAAACCTTCGGCGTTTATGCGCCGTGATGAACTGCGGCGCGTAATGCAGGTGTTCGCGGCTGAGGGTACGCGTAAAATTCGACTCACCGGCGGCGAACCGTCGTTGCGAGCCGACTTGCCAGACATCATCGCGGATGCGCGTCAGACCCAAGGCATCGAAACCGTCGCCCTGACGACTAATGGCTATCGCCTCGCTGAATCGATTGCCGACTGGCAACGAGAAGGCCTTAGCCAACTGAACGTCAGCATCGACAGCCTCGACCCCGCCCAATTCAAAGCCATCACCGGCCATGATCGTCTGCGTGCCATCCTGCAAGGCGTGGATGCCAGCCTAGCGATCGGTGTGCCCGTGAAAATCAACGCCGTTTATATGCGTGGGGTGAATGATCAGTTGGGCCAGTTCTTGGCTTGGCTGAAAACCACGCCGGTGACGCTGCGCTTTATTGAAGTCATGGAAGTCGGGGCACAGCCGGATTTCTACCATAACCATCATGTGCCACTCAGTAACATGAAACAGCAACTCTTGTTAGAAGGTTGGCAGCCCATCGTGCGCGGTAAAGACGCCGGGCCAGCTCAAGAGTTTTGGCACCCGGACTACGCTGGTCGTATCGGGCTGATCATGCCGTACAGTCGTGATTTCTGTACCACCTGCAATCGCTTGCGTGTCACAGCGCAAGGCAAACTGCACCTGTGTTTGTTTGGAGAAACGGGGTACGACCTGCGCCCTTGGTTACAAGAGGATGCGCAGCAAGAGGAACTTGCGGCGATGATTCAAGAAGCGCTCGGACATAAACCAGCAACGCACGGCTTGCACGAACACAACACCGGGCTGATCCGCGACCTGTCGATGATAGGGGGCTGAACGTGGCGCCTTGCGTAGGTATTGTTCTGGCCGGTGGGCGGTCGTCTCGTATGGGTCAGGATAAATCGACCCTGCTGTGGCATAACGGTCTGACCTGGGCCGAGCATGCACGCCAGCGTTTGCTGAGTGTTTGCGACGATGTACATGTGAGCCATGCGGATGACTTGGCGGATTTGCGCTCAGACTTCATCGGCCCGCTGGGTGGTATCGAGAGTGCGCTGACAACTTGTATCGGGAGGCGTTGTCTTTTCCTGCCGGTGGACATGCCGCTGGTTGACGAGTCTGACTTGCGTGCGGTGACAGAGGTTGCAGAGCCTCATGCCACCTACGCACAAGGTTGGTTTCCGCTGATGCTGACCGCCACGCCGGATGTATTGGCGACCGTGCAAAGCATTCTGGCCCTGCCCGAAGCGCGTCAGCGGTCAGTGCGTGCGTTAGTCGAAGCTCTACAACCCAATATTTCAATTATCGATGCGGCCGAACCGGATCGACTGAAAAACATTAACGATCCCGTCGAACTGAAAGCGATGGGTCTAGGAGAGAATACCCATGGGTAACCACGCTTCCACCCATTTTGTGCCCTTAAACATCGCGGTATTAACGGTATCCGATACCCGTACAGCGGCCAACGACACGTCGGGCGATGTACTGGTCGAGCGCTTGCAACAAGCCGGACATCAACTGGTCGTGCGTGCCATCGTTAAAGACGACGTCTACCAACAGCGTGCCGTGGTGTCGCAGTGGATTGCCGACGCCGAGGTCAATGTGATCTTGGTCACCGGCGGCACCGGTCTGACCGGACGGGACTCCACACCAGAAGCCTTGAGTGTATTGTTCGACAAAACCGTGGAAGGCTTTGGTGAGCTGTTTCGGCATTTATCCTTGCAGGACGTTGGGTCTTCCACCGTGCAGAGCCGCGCCTTGGCGGGTTTGGCTAACGGCACCATGGTGTTCTGTATGCCCGGTTCACCCAATGCGTGCAAAACGGCGTGGGACGGCATCTTGGCCGAGCAACTGAACAGCACCCATAAACCCTGTAATTTCGTACCTCACTTGTACCTCAACGTCGCGCAATGCGCCACGCGAGACGGCCTGGAGCAGGGCGCTGCACAAGGAACAGCACAGGAAAGGCAGGAAGGCGCAGCATGAGTGAATTGACGCACCTGAACGCCCAAGGCGAAGCCAATATGGTGGACGTGTCCGCAAAGGCGGTTACGGCGCGCGAAGCACGTGCCGAGGGTTTTATCGCCATGCAACCGGCGACGCTGAAACTGGTGTTAGAGGGCGGGCATAAAAAGGGCGATGTGTTGTCCGTCGCGCGCATTGCCGGTATTCAAGCAGCGAAACGCACGTGGGATCTGATTCCGCTTTGTCACCCCTTGATGCTGAGCAAGGTGCAGGTCGACTTCGTACCCGACGAGGCAGCCGGTGGCATACACATTCAGTCGCTGTGCAAATTGAGCGGGCAGACCGGCGTTGAGATGGAGGCCTTAACCGCTGTTTCGGTGGCCGCGTTGACCCTGTTCGATATGTGCAAAGCGGTAGACCCTGGCATGGTGATCAGCGGTATTCGGGTGGTAGAGAAGCAGGGCGGTAAAACCGGGCACTGGCAAGCGGAAGGAGTGTCGTCATGACGGTGCAGGTGTTGTTCTTTGCGCGCTTGCGCGAAGCCTTGCCCGCAGCGGAGCTTGAATGGCCTTGGCAAGCGGGCACCGTGGCAGAGCTTAAGCAGCAGTTGATCGCGCAGGGTGATTCTTGGCAGCCACTGAACGACGAACTGCTGGTGGCGGTTAATCAAGAAATGGCGCGCCTAAACACGCCGGTACAGCCCGGTGATGAGGTGGCGTTCTTTCCACCGGTAACGGGAGGCTGATCAGGTGATACGGGTGCAGACCGCCGACTTCGACGTGGCGAAAGAATACCAGCTGTTGGTGGACGACAACACCGCAGACGGCGCCGTAGTGAGTTTTGTTGGGCGTATGCGCGACCTGAATCAAGGCGAGCCGGTGCGCACCATGACGCTAGAACATTATCCTGGCATGACAGAAAAAGCGCTGAATAAACTCGAAGCCGATGCACGCCAGCGTTGGGAGTTGGGCAGAGTGAGTATCATTCATCGGGTCGGCACGCTGACCCCTGCGGATCAAATCGTTTGGGTGGGGGTGACCAGCAAGCACCGGAGCGATGCCTTCGCGGCCTGCGAGTACATCATGGATACACTCAAAACCACCGCGCCGTTCTGGAAGAAAGAATCCACCGCAGCGGGTGAACGCTGGGTGGATGCACGCGAGGAAGACCAGCAGCGCGGTGCGCGCTGGCAGAAAGAGGGGCTGTAGGAGGCCAACCCTCTGGGTGAGCCTCCATGCGGCGGATGACGCTGCGCTTTTCCGCCCTATGACCAAATTAAGCGTCTTTCGCCAAATACAACCACGTATCCAACACCGAATCCGGGTTCAGCGACACACTGTCGATGCCTTGCTCCATCAACCAACGCGCGAAGTCCGGATGATCCGACGGGCCCTGACCGCAGATGCCCACGTACTTGTTGGCGTCTTTGCAGGCTTTAATCGCCATCGCCAACAGCGCTTTCACCGCATCATTACGCTCGTCAAACAAGTGAGCAATGATGCCGGAATCGCGGTCTAGACCCAGCGTCAACTGCGTCATGTCGTTGGAGCCAATCGAAAAACCATCGAAATACTGCAGGAACTCTTCAGCCAGCAGCGCGTTGGACGGAATTTCGCACATCATGATGATACGCAAGCCGTTGTCACCGCGGCGCAGGCCATGTTCACCCAACAATTCCACCACGCGCTTCGCTTCCGCTGGCGTGCGTACGAAGGGCACCATGATCTCCACGTTGCTCAAACGCATGTCATCGCGCACGCGTTTCAGCGCGCGGCATTCCAATTCAAAGCAGTCGCGGAAGTCGTCAGAAATGTAGCGCGACGCGCCACGGAAACCCAACATCGGGTTTTCTTCTTCCGGCTCATACGCCTTACCACCGATCAAATGCGCGTATTCGTTCGACTTGAAGTCAGACATGCGCACAATGACTTTTTTCGGATAAAACGCTGCCGCCAAGGTCGAAATGCCTTCGGTCAACTTGTCGACATAGAAGTCGACGGGGGAGGCGTAACCCGCAATGTGATTGCTGATGGTGGCCTTGAGGTCTTCGCTCTGATCATCGAAGTTGAGCAGCGCCTTAGGGTGCACGCCAATCATACGGTTGATGATGAATTCCAAACGCGCCAGACCGACACCTGCGTTGGGCAGGAATTGGAAGTCAAAGGCGCGATCCGGGTTACCCACGTTCATCATGATGTTGAACGGCAGGTCAGGCAGTGCCTTGATGTCGTCACTCTGATGTTCAAAGGCTAGCTTGCCTTTGTACACGCTGCCAGTGTCACCTTCGGCACAAGAAACCGTCACCATTTGGTCTTCGGTCAGCTTCTCAGTCGCGTCGCCACAACCCACAATGGCGGGAATACCCAGCTCACGCGCTATGATCGCCGCGTGGCAAGTACGGCCACCGCGATTCGTCACGATGGCCGAAGCGCGTTTCATCACCGGCTCCCAATCGGGGTCGGTCATGTCGGTCACCAGCACGTCACCAGGCTTAACGTCGTGCATGTTTTCCAAACTCGCCACCACGCGCACTGGGCCACCGCCAATGCGATGCCCAATGGCGCGGCCTTCGGCCAGTACCGTACCGGTTTCTTTCAGCACGTAACGCTCAATGGACGTGGTGCCAGCGGTCTGGCTTTTCACGGTCTCAGGGCGGGCTTGCACAATGTACAGTTGCTGATCGTCGCCGTCTTTGGCCCACTCAATGTCCATCGGGCGGCCGTAGTGGTTTTCAATGGTGATCGCAATGCGCGCCAGTTCTTCCGCGTCGGCATCGCTGATGCAGAAACGCTGACGGTCGGCCATCGCCACCTCAACGGTTTCAACCGCGTTACCCGCACTGCCTTGGCCGGTGCAGATCATCTTGATGGCCTTAGAGCCCAGCGTGCGGCGCAAAATAGCGGGTACGCCTTGTTTAACGGTTGGCTTGAAAACGTAGAATTCGTCCGGGTTAACCGCACCCTGAACCACGGTTTCACCCAAGCCGTAAGCGGCGGTGATGAAAACTGCGTGTGGAAAGCCGGATTCGGTGTCCAGCGTGAACATTACGCCAGACGCGCCGGTTTCACTGCGCACCATACGCTGAATACCCGCAGACAGGGCAACTTCGCTGTGGGTAAAACCTTGGTGCACACGGTAGGAAATAGCGCGGTCGTTGTACAACGAGGCGAACACTTCTTTGATGGCCTGCTTGATGTTGTCCAAGCCTTGAATGTTCAGGAAGGTTTCTTGCTGGCCGGCAAAGGACGCATCCGGCAAGTCTTCGGCCGTAGCAGAAGAGCGCACGGCAACTTTCAGGTTGGTGTCCGTACCTGCCATTTCGGCGTAGGCCGCATCAATGGCTTCGTTCAGCCTGGGTTGAAAGTTGGCTTGCATGATCCAACCGCGGATCTGCTTGCCGGTTTCCATCAGGGCACGGGTGTCGTCTACGTTTAACGCATCAAGGGCGTCATTGATGCGGTCCGCTAGGCCGTCATTAGCTAAAAAGTCGCGGTAGGCTTGTGCAGTAGTGGCAAAACCACCCGGCACGCGCACACCTGCGTCACTGAGTTGATGGATCATTTCGCCGAGGGAGGCATTTTTACCGCCCACTTTATCGACGTCTTCCATTCGCGCTTGATCAAGGCGTATTACGTAGTTAGGCACAGCGATTTCTCCATAGTCGTAGCTAGTCAGGGCGCGAGGACTCATTATTATATTATTAGGCGTTCTGGGGCTCGCGAGCTTGATATTAGTGTGCCGATGATGAAAAATCGACCTCAGCAGTTTTACATCATAATACCGGTTTTGCGGCCCAGAGCTGATGCAGATCAGTCTTCTGTTGGAAGGGGCGGTGTTGAGCCGTAACAGGCAGAGATGTTTTATGAGACGTTCAGCGTTTTTCGTATCAGATGGCACAGGGATCACTGCAGAAACCTTGGGTAACAGCTTGTTGACGCAGTTTGAAGGCATTCCGTTCAAGCGCATGACCATCCCCTACATTGATACGCCGGAGAAAGCCGCCACGGCGGTCGCGCGCATCAACCAAGCGACGCTGGACGATGGCGCGCCCGCAATTGTCTTCGACACCATTGTGAACACCGATATTCGGGACACTATTTCGACCTCGACAGGCTTTATGGTCGATGTATTCGCCACCTTCCTTAAACCCCTCGAACAACAGTTGGGTGTAGAGTCCTCATACTCCGTTGGTAAGTGCCACTCCATCAACGAGTTCAGTCGGTACCACCGCCGCATCGAATCGGTGAACTATGCGTTGGACAATGACGATGGCGGTCGCCAACAGCAGTACGACAAAGCGGATATTATTCTTATTGGCGTATCACGTTGCGGTAAAACACCGACCTGCCTGTACATGGCACTGCAATTCGGCGTGCACGCCGCCAACTACCCGCTGACCATGGAAGACTTGGCCAATCCGGGCTTACCTGATGTGCTGATGAAGCATCGTGAAAAGCTGTACGGCTTAACCATTGACCCGTTTCAGTTGGCCGCCATTCGCCATGAACGCCGCGCTAACAGTCAATATTCATCGTTGAGTCAGTGTGAGTATGAAGTGCGAGAGGTCGAGAAACGCCTGAAGCAAGAGGGCATAACCTTTATCAATACCACGACGTTCTCCATAGAGGAGATTGCGACGCGCATTATGGATAATGTGGGGTTGGATAGAAGAGCTTTGTAGATTGGCCGCTAGACATCTAGCGACCAAAGCCTTACCAGTTTCGGGATAGGTTCTGACCTTCCTCGCATCCCGTTAGTATTGGCGGATGTTTTTAGCGGTTAATGCTAGCAACAATGCGCGACAGAATCTCTGTAAGGAACGGATTGTCGGAGAACCGCTCCAACAGTTTGGCGTGTTCTGGTGACCCTTCTTTAATCCTGCCTCTATCCGGAACATTCCCGCCCTGATCAATAGTAAACAAGGTGCTGATGTCGGCATTCTTATCCAGTTCAACAAATCGGGTTCCTTGAGCTTCCATCGCTTGCCTCCGACGTTGGATACCCATTTCAAAAGCGGCTGTATTGACGTCTTTTAGGCTGGTGTTGTTCTCAACTGCGTAACGGTGGGCCTTTTCCAAGTCCACGCGATCAGATTCTCTCAAGAAGTCAAAGACGTTACCACTGTCAAAGTTCAGATTGGGTTTCTGTTTAGCGTGAGTATTGACCATATGGTCGATATCGCTTGCATTGAGCTCGAACCCCAGCTCATGCCCAAATGCCTGCGCTAACTCCACGACACGGCTATTGTGCGTACTGGTGCTGAAGTAACGAGGCAACGGGTTCTCTTTTAGGTAGCTGAAAAGTTTTTTGTCGATAACGCTCAGCCTAATGCTCCGGTCACTTAGTGACGACGTATTCTTATCTGTGCCGCTTTCCACTGTTTCCGGCTTTTTACCGATATCAGCCGCGTTCAACCCTCCGGCTGAACGATTGCTCAGCCCGTCGTTAACTCCGTAATTACTGCCTTCAACTTTAAGCATGCTCATTTTCCTTGATAACGCAGAGGTACCGAGCCCTCTGCGAAACAGCCTTAGTAGCTGTGCCTATTAGTGTTAAAGCAATAGCACACAAAAACTAGTGCTACAATCAAAGTAGGCTAAAAATTAATCAAGGTGAATCGCCACTAGCATGCTAGACACCTAGCGACCACAGCCTACCAAGGCAATACCGTACCATCCCAATTCCAAAACTGCCCGCTGGCCTCGGCGGTGTTCAACTTGGTCAGCACATGCCACAAATGTTCAGCAGCTTCCGAAGGTGTTTTCAACTGACCAGCCGGTAAGCCGGCTTGAAACGGTTGTGACAGCGGGCTATCGGTCGTGCCAGGATGATAAGACCCCACCGCAGCCAGCGGAAAACGCCGCTGCCATTCCACTGCCGTGGTTTTTACCAGCATATTGATCGCCGCCTTGCTGGCGCGATAAGCGTACCAGCCACCCAGTCGATTATCCTGAATGCTGCCGACCTTGGCCGACACCACTAACGCCTGCATTTTGTCCTGCCTAGATAAGCGAGACGTCAGGTGCTGTAACACGGCCATCGGCAAGAGCGTATTGGCCTGAAAAGCGGCCAACAACGCATCCGGCTTAACATCTTCAACACGCTTTTCGGGGCGCTGTTCGCCGTTTGACAACATGCCAGTGGCCACCACAACACGGGTGGGCAGTGGGAGCGAGTTGAGAGCAGTCTGTACACTGTGCCAATGCCAGTCGGTTGTGCGTTGGTGGGTGATGCCACTGGGTAGCTGCGGCTTGGTTTGGCTGGATACCATATAGACGTTCGTATCCGTCTGGCGCGCCTTTGTGGCTGCCGCCCTACCGATAGCACCGCCGCCAACGATCCAAGTGCTCATGAGGGTACGCTCTACTTCATTGAAGGGAGTAGGGCATACGTAGGTTTAGGTGAGTTGGAGCACTTCTTTCGTTTAGCGAAACGCCGTTTTTTGGCAGCGTTACCGTTATGCGACCCTGTAACTTTTCAACGCCGCATCCAGGTAACCGTTCATTCTACGGCGTG